>DASYFT010000021.1:0-5366 GCA_036498265.1 Solirubrobacteraceae bacterium
CTGGGACACGAAAGCGGCCAGCGGTAGCTCATGGCGGGTCTCCGGTAGAACTCACGTCCGAGACCGTGTCTGGATTAGCGATCGAGCTGCGAGGCGTACGCAAGCACTACGGGTTCCGTCAGCCGTGGGTGCTGCGGGACCTGGATCTCGCGGTTGACAACGGCAGCATTCTCGAGGTCGCCGGAGCGAACGGCGCCGGCAAGTCGACGCTGCTGGGGATTCTCGCGGGAGCGGTACTACCGACGGCCGGGGTTCGACATACCGCGGAGGGGCTGGCGCTGGGGTACATGCCCGAACGTCTGAGCGCCCCAGCGTTTTCGGCCGGAGCCTATCTCCACCATCACATCCGGCTCCGCGGGCTCGACGACGACGAAGGCTGCCGCGAGATCGCGGAGTTGGCCGAGCGCCTCCAGGCTCAGCATCTGCTCGGCGAGCGGATGGCCAGACTGTCGAAGGGGTCTCTCCAGAAGGTCGCGGCGATTCAATCCCTCCTCGGTCGCCCGAGGTTCCTCGTCATGGACGAGCCGTTCGCCAGCCTGGACGCTCCTTCCCGCCGGACCCTGGCGGAGATCCTGCGCGAGCGGGCCGGGCGTGGGACCGCGGTGGTGTTCTGCGAGCACCGCGACGGATCGGCGCAGCTGGCCGATCGCCGACTCGTCTTGCGGGACGGCCGGTTGGGCGATGAGACATCGCCCGACGACCCCGGCGCCGGCGATTCCGGAGACGCACCGGTGCGGTTCACAGCTGACCGCGACGCCAGCGACGGTGAGATCGCCCGGCTGATCGACGACGGGTGGCACATCGTCCGGGTGCAGGCGCACGGCCCGAAATCGGTTGAGATCCGCGCGGTCCGACGAGACGAATCCTCGTGACGAGTGTCGCCAGGTATCTGCTCGCGGAGTACCTCAACTCACGTCGGTGGGCCGCGCCGTTCCTGCTGTTGGTCGCCGGCGTCGTCGTCATCTACGCCCAGCCGCCGAACCCGGTGCTCGAGACCGCCGGCGGCGCCGCGGCGTTTCTACTGCTCGCTCAGTGCTGGCTGGCGCTGTCGTTTCTCAACAGCCAGCCCGACGACGATCGTCAGATTCTTGTGGCGACGATGGGAGGACGGCGGTTCGCGCTCGGGCGCATCGCCGGCCTGTCCGCCCTCGCGCTGCTCGCCTCGCTGCTCACCCTTGCTTATCCATGGATCGCGGGCCGTTTCCAGCGCTCGCCCAGCGCCGCCGAGCTCGGGTGGGTCCTCGTGGCGAATCTCGTCTGTGCCGGGGCGGGGAGTGCCCTGGCGGCGCTGTTCGCGCGCCCGGCGGTCCGGAGTCGCGCGGTCACGGTGCTGGCCGTCACGGCCTGCCTCGTGATCACGGTCCCGCTTGGCCTGTCGCCCGCGCCGGCAACCGCCAACGCGCTCGACACCACTGTCGCGTCGCAGGTGCCGGGGAGGTTCGGGGGGACGATCGTGGCGGTGACGGCGTTCGTCCTGGTGGCGATCTTCGTCAGCGCGTTGCTCTGGCGATACCGCGAGTAGCGAGGGCTCGGGCCGGCGGTGCGGCTTGCGTCGGCTTCGGGGTCGCCGTCGTCGGCGGCCGCGTCTCCGCGGGGTCGTCGGTTCGATTGCCGGGCGAGGCGTCCGGAGCGGCGGGCCTGGTCGGTGAGCAGGTACTCGATCTGACCGTTGACGCTCCGCAACTCGTCGTCCGCCCAGCGATGCAGCGCGTCGAACAGGCGGGCGTTCAGTCGAAGCACGAGCCGTTTGCTTTCCGGCATGAGGGACACCGATATCAGATTCATATTGTATCAGCATCACGGATGGCGGTCGGCGCTTGGCGTACGCTCAGCCGATGGTCTCGCGAGCCCTTCCGGTCGTGTACGCCGCGAACGTCGAGCGTGCGGCGCAGTTCTGGGAGCTGCTGGGCTTCCGCCGTCACTTCCAGCTTCCGCCCGAAGGCGACCCCGGATACGTCGGACTGCACAGTGACACCTCGCCGGCGGAGATAGCCGTGACCAGTGTCGAGTGGGCGATGGATCGTTACGGCCAGTCGCTCGGCGACGGCCCCAGGTTCGAGATGTACCTCTACGTCCCCGATCTCGACGCGATGATCGGACAGCTCGCCGGCGTGGGCGTGTCGATCATGCGCGAGCCCGAGGACATGCCGTGGGGAGAGCGGATCGCGACGATTGCCGATCCTGACGGCAACCCGGTCACGCTCTGTCAAGAGAAGTAGGCGGAGCCGGCCCGCGGGCGGACGCACTCCAGCGAATTATTCGTCGATCGGGGCGCGGCGATAAGGAGTCTCACCCGAGACTCTTCCGCCGAACATCAAGCCGTACGGCAATCGAGCCCGGCGCGTGACGCGCGCCGGGCTTTTTTTCGCGGTGACGTCCTGGCATGATGGGCTCGTGGCGGGAAGTCTGGTGAGCCCCGTCCTGGTGGGACGCCAGGCGGAGTTGATGTCGTTGAGCACCGCCCTCGGTCGCGTCCTCAGCGGGGAGCAGGTGACGGTTCTGGTGGGCGGGGAGGCCGGGGTTGGTAAGTCGAGGCTCGTCCTCGAGCTGATCGAACAGGCTCGAGCCGCCGGCACCCGAGTGCTCGTCGGTGGCTGCGTCGAGCTCGACGGGGGCGGAATCCCGTTCGCGCCGGTTGCGGAGATGATCCGCTCGCTCGCGGGCGCGCTGCCGGCGGCGGAGCTCGATGCCGTGTTCGGCGCGGCGCGCGGGGAGATTGGGCGCCTGGTACCCGAGCTGGAGGACGATCAGCCGGCGGCGCCGCCGGGCGAGCGCGACGCGTCGCGGCTCCTTGAGCTGTTGCTTGGAGTCATCGGGCGGTTGTCGGCTGCCGCCCCGCTGATGCTCGTGTTCGAGGACCTGCAGTGGGCGGATAGCGCGACGCTCGACCTGCTGGCCCTCCTTGTCGCGCGCACCAGCGGCAGCCGGCTGCTGCTCGTACTCAGCGTGCGCTCCGACGAGCTGCACCGCGCGCATCCGTTCCGGCGCATGGCGGCTCGATGGGAACAGCAGCGGGTGGTCGAGCGGCTCGAACTGGAGCGCCTCGCGCAGCGCGATGTCGCGGCTCAGATCGAGGCGATCCTCGGCGAGCGCCCCAATTCGGATCTGATCGAGTTCGTGGCGGAGCGGTCCGAGGGGATCCCGCTGTTCGTCGAGGAGCTTCTCGGGGCGGTGCGCGACGGCCGCGTGGACCACGACTATCTGCCGCCGTCGCTCCGCGACGTGCTGCTCGCTCGCGCCGAGCTGCTGTCTCCGGATGCCCAGCACGTGTTGCGGGTCGTGTCCGCCGCGGCTCGCTGGTCGCCGGATCGGTTGCTCTTGATCGTCGCCGGATTGCCCGACGCGCAGTTGAACACTGCTCTGCGGGAAGCCGTGCAGCAGCAGCTGCTGGTGGTCGACCGAGCCGGTCGCGGGTACGGCTTCCGGCACGCGTTGGCCAGGGCGGCGATCCACGACGACCTGCTTCCGGGCGAGCGCACGCAGCTGCACCGCGCATACGCGGAGGCGATCGAGGACGACGCCGAGCTCGCGGGCCCAGATCTCGACGCGAGCTCGATGCTCGCCCATCACTGGCTATCCGCCCATGACCTGCCGCGCGCCCTCCCGGCCTCGGTGAGGGCGGGCAGGGCGGCCGCCGCCGCGTCGGCTCCCTCGGCGGCGCAGCGCCACTTCGAATTGGCTCTCGAGCTTTGGACCCAGGTACCGGACGCGCCGGAGCGCGCCGGGATAGACCATCCACAGCTGCTCGAAGCCGCCGCGGCAGCGGCGATGCGGGCGGGAGCGGGAGACCGCGGTCTGGCCTTGGCCGACCAGGCGCTGGCGGAGGTCGGCTACGGCGGCACGCTCGAACGACGGGCAACGTTGCTCGTGCTCCGGGCCGTACTGCTCGCCGATCTGGGGCGCGACAGCGAGGGGCTGGCGGTGTTCGAGCAGGCGGTGGGACTTCTCCCACCCGACCTGCCGAGCCGGTCCAGCGCTCAGGTGCTGGCCTCCTACGCTCGCGCAGTCGCCCGCGTCGATCAGCTCGAGCGCGCGGGCGAGCTGGCGACACGCGCGCTGGAAGCGGCGCAGGCCGTCGGCGCCACGCAGGAGAAGCTCGAGGCCCAGCTCACCTTGGCTCCCGCGATGATCTACGGTGGCGACGTCGAGGCGGGTCAGGCCCTGTTCCGGGAGACGATGGACGAAGCCGACCGGGCGGGCTTCCCGTGGATCGCCACGCGGGCACGCGTGGGCCTTTCGGATGCGCAGCTGATGCTCGGCCTCTTTGACGAGGCGGGGCAAACCGCCGAGCGCGGCGCAGCGCACGCCGACCAGGCCGGGTTTGGCCGGACCGCGGGTGCGTTCATGCGCGCCAACAAGGCGGAGGCGCTGTTTCGGTCGGGCCACTGGGAGGAGGCGCTGGGTGGCGTCGCTCCGGCCAACGAAGCGCCCGGCGTGTTCTCCGGTGCTCTGTGGCTGCTGCGGGCCGAGATGCACGCGGCGGCCGGCCGGCGGCCGGAGGCGAGCTCCGACCTCCGGGAGGCGCGTCGCCATCTGCGCAACTCCGCGGCGGCGCAGTTCACGCTGCCGCTGGCCTGGGTCGAATCGGAGCTGGCCCGCTCGGGTGGGGACCTCGACCACGCGACCGAGATCGTGAAGCGTGCGCTGGCGGGCGTAGACGCCGGCGAGGAGCCGCGCTACAAGTGGCCACTGCTCTCGCTCGGAGCCCGGATCGAGGCCGAACGGGCGCTGGCCGCCCGGGACGCGGGACGCTCGGTCGGGGATGCTGAAGGGGGGATCGCGATGTTTAAGGAGGAATTGGAGCGCACCCCGGCCACGACCCCGGCTGATCTTGGCCATCGGGCGCTTGTACGTGCCGAGGAGGCGCGTGCGATCCGTGTGGGGGAGGTTGAAGCCTGGGCGGCGGCGGTCGAGGCTTGCCGGGGGATGAAGGAGCCATTGCCCCTCGGCTACGCGCTGCTTCGGCATGCCGAGGCGCTCACTGCAGGCGGCGGCTCCGACGCCGCTGCGAGATCGGCGAACGAGGCGCTCGCCCTCGCGCGTTCGATGGGTGCGGCCCCACTACTCGCCGACACCGAGGCATTGATCCGCCGGGCCCGGCTCCGCTCGGCCGAGAACGGTGCGCGGGACGATTCGCCGCTCGAGGAAGTGGCGCCGGACGAACTCGCCCGGCTCGGCCTGACGCCGCGCGAGGTCGAGGTGCTCCGGCTCGTCGCCGACGGGCTCTCGAACAGCCAGATCGCCGAGAAGCTGTTCATCTCTCGCAAGACCGCCAGCGTGCACGTCTCGAACATCTTGTCCAAGCTCGGCGTGGCCACGCGGGTGGAGGCGGCGGCGGTCGCTCACAGGCGCGGATTTGCGCAGGC
>DASYFT010000022.1:0-2995 GCA_036498265.1 Solirubrobacteraceae bacterium
GTACTTCACACGTACCAGCCGCGGGGCGAATAAATCCCATCAGCATCCGGATGGTTGTCGTTTTACCGGCCCCGTTTGGCCCAAGGAATCCGACTACTTCGCCCTGTGCCACGTCCAGAGTCAGCGTCGCAACTGCAGTCAGGTTGCCGAATCGTTTGGTTAACCCGTCAACGTGGATGGCCGCCTGCGTTGGCGGGGCTTTTTCCTCCATCACCGCCCAAGCGAACCGGTCATGGACGGACTTTGGTTGCCTTCCACGCGGCCTAATATAAAGACTGACCGGTCGGTTTGCAATGATCCACTGCGCGGCCATCGATCGGTGGAGTTGACCCGGTTGGGTGGACGACAGTTCAAACAGGGAAGGCTTTGGTCGGAAAAAGTCGGGGAGGGGGGATTTGAACCCCCGACCACCTGACCCCCAGTCAGGTGCGCTACCGAGCTGCGCTACTCCCCGATGCGACTCGTAATCGTACCCGCGGCTCGGGCGGGGCCGGTCGCCGCTGAAGCCGGCTACCCGCGCGCTCCGTACGCCACGAGGCTGCGGTGCGTCGAGGTGAACCCGGCCTCGCGCAAAAGGCCATTCAGGCTGGACTCCATGACCGGTACGCCGTCCACCTTTTGCAGCTCGACCTTGCCGCCGGCGGTGGCGAGGGGGATGAGGGCATGCAAATGCTCGGCCCTCACGTCACCGTGGCTCAGCAGCGAACGGCCCCCGCGCTCAAGGTAGAGGACCAGCCGGCCGTCGTCGATCACGCAGTACGCCCCCGCGGCCCGTCCCATGCGCCCGTTGGAATCCGGCCATTGCAGCGCCACGCCGTACGCGTTCGCCGGGTCGGTGGCGGCCAGCGCCACTATGCCGCCGCCTGAGTCACGGAGGGAGCGCAGGCGATCCACGGCACCGGCCAGCGCGAACTGGGAGCCGCCCAGTCCTTCCACGAAATAGCCGCGCCGGATGCGGCCCGACTCCTCCATCGCCCTGAGCACCGGATACAGGCTGGCGAAGCCGCCTGGCCAGCCCTCCGCGACGACCGCTTCGCGCGTGAGCACTCCGTGGCGCTGCAGCAGCACGCCGGCCTCTGAGTGGAGGCGCTCCGTTGGGTTGGCGCCGGATCCCACGAGCTCCGACACGAGGGACCAGCGCCCCGTCGCGCGTGGCTGCGTCAGCCGGGGCAGGCGCGGCCGCCTCTGCGGCCGGCGGGCGGCGGGCCCCAGCAGGCGCAGCGGCGCAAACGTGTCGTTCGTCACCTCACCAGCCCACACGAGATCCCATAGCGCGTCCAGCACGACGTCCTCGTCGCCGCCGCCGCACGCGTTGTACAGGTCGCGGAAGAAGCTCGCGCCGCGGTCTTTCAGGTGAGCCCTCAGCTTTTCGGTCAGCTCCGAGCTGGATACCTCCGTCGGCGCAGGGATCAGGCGCGGCGCGTCGCCGCGCAGGTAGAGCGAGATGCGGCCGTCGCTGGTGCCGAGCGGGCCCCGGCCGACCCAGACGACCTCCCCCATGGACACGAGCTCGTCGAGCAGCCGGGGAGCATATCCGGAAACGCGACCCGCGATCACATCGCGCTCGATGACGGTCGCCGGCAGGGGCAGGCCCTGCAGCTGAAAGACCACCTCCAGCAGCCGGTCGACGCCTCCGGCCTTGACCCCGACGCCGTGCCACGCCGGCAGGAATCGGGCCACGGCCTCGGGCGAGACCGACTCGACCTCGCGGCGCAAGGCCGCAAGGGAGCGGCGGCGGAGCATGCGGAGCACGTCGGAATGGCAGTGCTCGCGCCCATCCGCGGATCTCTTGAACTCGCCGGCGAGCACCTCGCCGCGCGCCGCGAGGTGGGACAGCGCTTCCTCCACAACCGCTGTGGCGAGACCCCAGCGCGCCGCCGGGTCGGCGGTGACGAACGGCACGTGCGTTCTGGCCCACCGCCTCAAGAGCGACTCGAGCGGCTCGGGCCCAGGAGCCAGGTAGACGTCGGGCAGGCCGACCGGCAGGCTCACGCCAAGCGCCTCCCGGTACCGGCCGGCATCCTCGGCCGCGATCCAGCGCCGCTCGTGCGTGATACGGACGCCGATGGCCCGCCGCTGCCGCTCGAGCTCGCTCAGCCAGGCCTCCCTCACACCGCGGGCCGCCGCCTCGGCGTCCGTGAGATCGCCCAGCCGGACCAGGAGGTCGTGCGCCTCGTCCACGTCTCGCGGGAATCGTTCCGGCAGCAAGCCCTGCAGCTCGAGCTCGACCGCGGCGATCGCCTGGGGGTCGAGGAGCTCCCGGAGGTCCTCGCTGCCGAGCAGCTCCGCCAGCAATTCGCGGTCGAGCGTGAGCGCCTGCGCCCGGCGCTCGGCGAGCGGCGCGTCGCCTTCATACATGAACTCGGCGACATAAGAGAAAAGGAGCGACGAGGCGAAGGGCGAGGCCTTCTCGGTATCAACCGCCACGACGCGGATCTCGCGCGAGCGGATCGAGCGCAACAGCTCGGTCACCGCCGGCATGTCGAAGTGGTCGCTCATCACCTCACGCCATGTCTCAGCGAGGATCGGGAAGTCGGGGTATTGGCCCGCGACCTGGAGCAGGTTCGCGCTTCGCATGCGCTGCTGCCAGAGCGGCGTGCGCTGGCCCGGACGGCGGCGCGGCAGGAGCAGCGAGCGCGCCGCGTTCTCGCGGAACCGCGCCGCGAAGAGCGCCGAAGAAGGGAGCTGCGACGAGACCAGGGCTTGCACGTCCTCGGGGTCGAGGATCAGCTCCTCGAGGGACGGCGGGGATTCGACCTCCGGCAGGTGCATGGCGATGCCGTCGTCGGTCCAGAGCGCTCTCGCGTCAACGCCCAGACGTTCCTGCAGCCTCGCCTCCAGGGCGAGCGCGAGAGGAGCGTGCACGCGGCCGCCGAACGGCGTGTGCAGGCACACGCGCCAGTCGCCGACCTCGTCGCGAAACCGCTCGACCACCAGCGTCCGGTCATCCGGCACGACCCCGGTCGCGGCCGCCTGATCGTCCAGGTACGCGAGC
>DASYFT010000023.1:0-45437 GCA_036498265.1 Solirubrobacteraceae bacterium
GGAGAGGCCCGAGTGGTCCCACACCGGCGAGACCTCCATCACATCCATGGCGAGGGCCTTGGGATGCAGGCCGAACCGCCAGACGATCTCGAGCGCCTCCATCGGGCTGAGGCCCCCGATCGCCGGCACGTTGGTCCCGCCGACCGTGGCGCCCTCGATCGCGTCGATGTCGAACGTCAGGTAGATCGCGTCGGTACCGTCCGCCGCCCTGTCGAGGGCGTCCTGGAAGAGCGCCAGGAGATCGCCTTTCCAGATCTCGCGCGCTGTCGTGACATGCGCGCCCTGCTCGCGAAGGTAGTCGTGGTAGAGCTTCGTGTTGAGCCACCCGCCGATCCCGAACTCGGTGAAGTTGGCCCCGCTGACGGAGTCGGCTAGCTCCTCGAGCATGTAGCGGAACGGCACACCCGAGCCCTTCTCGCCGTGATGCGAGACGCGCACGTCGAAATGAGCGTCGATCGAGATCACGCCCAGCCGTCCCTGGACGGCGCGGGTGACGCCGCGGATGATCGGGTAGCTGAGCCCGTGGTCGCCGCCGATGACCGCGAGGGGCCGGCCGAAGCCGATCAGCTCCTGCACGACGAGGGACACGCGGTCCCAGGTCTCGTCGACGTTCGTCTGCACCACGTCGACGTCACCGTAGTCGGCGACCCGCGGCGCGCCGGCCAGGTCGACGCCGAGCCCGGGCTCGTAGCAGAGGCAGGCGTTGAAGCCGGCGCGCACGGCCGCCGGGCCTAGCTTGGCTCCCTGCCGGCCGAGGATCGAGCTGTCGAACGGGATGCCGAGGATCGAGCCGAGCGGCTCGCCGTCGATCTCGTCGTGCGGCCGGATCAGCTCGGCGACCGGACGCTCGTAGTCATCGGCGATGGTCGCGACGAGCGGCGCCGGCGGGCGCATCAGCCGCTGCACCTCCGGTGAGAGCTTGCCAGGCACGTTTCCTCCGTTTCTCGGCGGCCGTCAGCCGCAGTTTCGCGTAACGCTCCTCCCCGCGCCGCCTCGCGAGGTGAGCGGGCCGGTGGGCCGTCGCCCGTTCAGGCGCGCCTTTGATGTGATGAGCGGATCATAACACTCAGTCCTTGGTTTTGGCCCCTGGATGGGTCTAGTGATATGATCATCAGATGCTTAGCCCCCAGAGTGCGGGTGGGGCACCGCCGGTCGCGAGCACGACGACGGCTGCGCTGTGGCACCCGTTCGCGGACATGTCCTCGATGGCGGATCGCGAGGTGGTCATCGACCGCGGCGAGGGCGTGTGGGTCTGGGACGAGGCCGGGAGGCGCTATCTGGACGCCTCCGCCGGCCTCTGGTACTGCAACGTGGGGCACGGACGAACCGCTCTCGCCGAGGCGGCGGCGGCGCAGATCGGTCGCCTGGCCGCCTACCAGATCTTCGATGTCATCGCCAACCGCCCGGCCATCGAGCTCGCCGAGCGGGTACGCGAGCTCAGCCCGCTCGGCGACCACAGCGCCGTGTTCTTCACGAGCGGGGGCTCCGACAGCGTCGACACGGCGGCGAAGATCGCCCGGCGCCACTGGGTGGCGGCCGGCGAGCCGCGGCGCCAGATCATCATCTGCAGGGAGGGCGCCTACCACGGCGTGAACGCCTTCGGGACCTCGCTGTCCGGCATCGAGGCCAACGCCGCCGGATGGGGGCCGCTGGTGACGGGTGTCGTGCAGGTCGGACGCGACGACCTCGGCGCCCTCGAGCGCGCCCTGGAGCAGCACGCCGGCGCGGTGGCCGCGTTCATCGGGGAGCCGGTGCAGGGAGCCGCCGGCGTCCATCCGCCCGGCCCGGACTACTGGCCCGGGGTGCAGGACCTCTGCCGAGCCCACGACGTGCTGGTCATAGCCGACGAGGTCGTGACCGGTTTCGGGCGCCTCGGGCGCTGGTTCGGGAGCGAGCGCTACGGGATCGATCCGGACATGATCGTCTGCGCGAAGGGCATGAGCTCCGGCTACCTGCCGATCGGCGCGGTGATCGTGGCCGATCGCGTCCGCGAGGCGCTCTGGTCCGCGGAGGCCGGCGCGTTCCGCCATGGCTACACCTACTCGGGGCATCCGGCCGCCTGCGCGGTCGCCCTGGCCAACATCGACATCATCGAGCGAGAGGGGCTCCTGGCGCGCGCCGCCGAGCTGGAGGAGGTTCTGCAGCACGAGCTCGGGGCTCTCGCGGCCCACCCCCTCGTCGAGGAGGTCCGGGTCGCGGGCCTGCTGTGCGGCGTGCAGCTGTCCTCCGAGGCCCGGCAGGCGGACCCGAAGCTCGTGGAGCGCGTGGTGGTCGCTGCTCGCGATCGCGGGGTGCTCGTGCGAAACCTCCTCGGCGTCACGCTTCAGATCTCGCCGCCGCTCGTGATCGAGCCGGACGAGCTGAGGATGCTTGCCGACGCCCTCCGGGAGTCCCTCGACGCGGTCTCGGGCGGGTGAAGCGCCTCGAGGGCAAGACCGCGATCGTCACCGGCGCCTCGATGGGCATCGGAGCGGCGATCGCCCGTCGCCTGCACTCGGAGGGTGCCGGCCTGGTGCTCGTCTCCCGCGGCGCGCCGGCCGGCGAGCAGCTGGCGCAGGAGCTCGGCGAGCGTGCCCGCTTCCTGGCCGGGAGCGTCACCGAACCGGGCGTCGCCGACCGGGCCGTCGAGGAGGCTGCCAAGCTCGGAGGGGTGGACGTCCTGGTCAACAACGCCGGGCTCGACCTCACGCAGGAGTTCCTCGACACCGACGAGCAGGATGCACGCCGGATCTTCGAGACCAACCTGTTCGGAGCGCTCTGGATGATGAGATCCGTCGCCCGGGAGCTCGAGCGGCGCGGCCGGCACGGCTCGATCGTCAACGTCACCTCGCGCCTCGCCTCGATCGGGGTTCCCGGGATGGTCGTCTACGGAGCCTCCAAGGGCGCCGTGCTCGCGCTGACGCGCGGAGCGGCGGTCGAGCTCGCGCCGCTCGGCATCCGCGTCAACGCGGTGGCTCCCGGCATGACCGCCACGCCGATGTTCCACGCCTACCTCGCCGATCACCCACTCGGCGCCGACGCCGCCCGCCGGGAGGTCACCGACTCGATCCCCCAGGGACGTCTCGCCGAGCCACGCGACATCGCCGCCGCCGTGGCCTACCTGGCGGCCGACGAGTCGGCCCACGTCACCGGCGCCTCGATCCCACTCGACGGCGGGTACACGGCGGCATGAGCGTCGCCACGAACGCCCCCGACCTCGCCCGGCGTGAAGCCGCGGTCCTCGCCGCGGTCCCGAAGGCCTCGCTGATCGGCGCGGAATGGCGAGCGGCCGACGGCGGCCCAACCCTCGAGGTGGAGGATCCTTCGACCGGTGCGGCGCTCTGTGAGCTTCCGGACGCCCGAGCGGCGGACGCGCTCGACGCCCTCGACGCGGCCGCCGCCGCGCAGCTCGAATGGGCTGCCACGCCCGCGCGTGTCCGCGGTGAGCTGCTTCGGCGCTCCTTCGAGGCGGTCATCGCGCGCCAGGAGGAGCTGGCGCTCCTGATCACGCTCGAGATGGGCAAGCCGCTCGGCGAGGCGCGGGCCGAGGTCGCCTACGGCGCCGAGTTCCTGCGGTGGTTCTCCGAGGAGGCGGCGCGGATCGGCGGCCGCTACGCCGATCACCCGGACGGGACGGGTCGCATCCTCACGCGGCGCCACCCCGTGGGACCGTGCATCCTCGTCACGCCCTGGAACTTCCCGCTCGCGATGGCGACGCGCAAGATCGCTCCGGCGATCGCGGCGGGCTGCACGATGGTCGTCAAGCCCGCCAAGCAGACGCCGCTGACCACGCTGTTGCTCGCGCGCATCCTCAAGGACGCAGGGCTTCCGCCGGGAGTGCTGAACGTCCTCACCACCACCGGCTCGGGCGAGCTCGTGCAGGCGCTGATCGCGGACGGCAGGGCCCGCAAGCTGTCCTTCACGGGCTCCACCGAGGTCGGGCGCGTCCTGCTGCGCCTCTGCGCCGAGCGCGTGATGCGGACGTCGATGGAGCTCGGCGGCAACGCCCCGCTGATCGTGTTCGACGACGCCGACCTCGATCGCGCGGTGGAGGGAGCCCTGCTCGCAAAGCTGCGCAACGGTGGGGAGTCGTGCACCGCGACCAACCGCATCTACGTGCAGAGCGCGATCGCCGACGCGTTCGTCTCGGCGTTCGTGGGGCGGATGCAGGCCGTTCGGGTCGGGCGCGGCACCGGCGACGTGGAGGCCGGCCCGATGATCGACCAGGCGGGACGCGAGAAGATCCAGGAGCTGGTCGACGACGCATCGGGCCGGGGCGCGCACCTGCTCGCCGGCGGACACCCGCTCGAGGGCCCCGGGTACTTCTACGCCCCCACCGTGCTCGACGACGTCCCGGCGGACGCCCGGATGCTGAGCGAGGAGATCTTCGGGCCGGTCGCCCCGATCGTCCGATTCGATGACGAGGAAGAGGCGATCGCGGCGGCCAACGCGACAGAGTACGGGCTCGTCGCCTACGCGTTCACCCAGGACCTCGATCGTGCCCTCCGGGTCACGGATCGGCTCGACACCGGGATGGTCGGTATCAACCAGGGCATGGTCTCCAACGCGGCGGCGCCGTTCGGCGGCATCAAGCACTCGGGGCTCGGGCGCGAGGGAGGTCCCGAGGGCCTCGAGGAGTACCTGACGACCAAGTACGTGGCGATCGCATCGCCGCCGGTCCCACCGGCGATGGATCTCCCCGCCACGAGAGGCTGACGTGGCCGCGCACCGGGGAGACGGAGTGATCAGCGGTGCCCCCGCTGCGTGGCCGGGCTTCTCCGTGCGAGCCGCGGGCATCCACGGCTCGGCGATCGACAGCAGCACCAGCCTGCTGCAGAGCCAGACGCACGACATCGTGCGGATGGCGATGGGGAGTCCGAGCCCGGAGGCGGTGCCCAGCGCGGAGTTCGCGGAGGTGGCCGCGGAGATCTTCCGCGGCGGCGCCGCCGACGCCTTCGACTACGGCCCCACCGAGGGTGAGGCGGCCCTTCGGGCCCCCCTGCTCGAGTTCCTGGCCCTCCAGGACGGGGTCGCGCCGGCGGCCGAGGAGCTCCTGATCACCTCGGGGGGGATGCAGGGTCTCGATCTGACCTGCAAGCTGTTCGTCGACCCCGGCGACGTGGTCGCCGTGGAGGCTCCCAGCTACACCAACGGCACCGACGTGATCAGCGGCTACGGCGGCGCGGTGCTCGAGGTGCCGACCGACGGCGAGGGGCTCGACGTCGATGCGCTGCGCGAGCTGGGCGCGCCGCGGCCTCCCAAGATGATCTACGTGATCCCCAACTTCCAGAACCCGAGCGGCGCGACCATGTCGCTCTCGCGGCGGATGGCTCTCGTCGAGCTCGCAGAGCACTGGGGCGCGCTGATCCTGGAGGACGACCCATACCGTCAGCTGAGGTTCAGCGGCGAGGACCTGCCGAGCCTCCGCCAGCTCGGTGCCGGGCACGTCCGGGTGGTCGGCGTGCACACCTTCTCCAAGATCCTCGCACCGGGCCTGCGCGTCGGATGGGTCACCGCCGACGCCGAGACGATCGGCCGGATGATCGACGCCAAGCAGGGCCTCGACACGTGCACGAACGTACCGATGCAGCGGCTCGTCGCCCGCTTCATGAGCCGCGGCCTACTGGACGCCCACATCGCGCGCCTGCGTCCCGAATACCGGCAGCGCCGCGAGCGGATGCGCCGGCGTCTGAAGGAGGAGTTCTCCGAGATGGGCGCCACCTGGACCGACCCGGAGGGCGGCTTCTTCCTCTGGCTCACGCTCCCCGAGGAGATCGACACGGAGGCCCTGTTCCCGGTGGCGCTCGCCGAGGGCGTGGCCTTCATCCCAGGGCCGGCGTTCTCGGTCGGCGGGAGGTTCGGCAATGCCCTGCGCCTCGCCTTCTCGGCGACCTCCGGGGAGCGCACCGACCTCGGCGTCAGGCGCCTGCGCGCGGCCGTCGATCGCTACCTGGCGCGGATCTGAGCGTGTCGGAGAACGCCCACCCGGAGCTCGCCTCAGCGGGGTTGATCGCCAGGCTGATCGCGCGGGGTGAGCTCTCCGCGGTCGAGGTGATGGATCTGACGCTCGAGCGGATCGCGGATCTCGACCCGGACCTGCGGGCCTTCCTGACCGTGTCCGAGGAGACGGCGCGCGCCGGCGCCCTTGCGGCGGACCGAGCGCTCGCGCAGGGCTCGACGCTCGGGCCCCTGCACGGCGTGCCCTACGCGGTCAAGGACCTCGAGTGGACGGCCGGGATCCGGACGACCTACGGCTCGCCCGCCTTCCGCGACTTCGTCCCCGGCGAGGACGCGATCGTGGTCGAGCGCCTGCGCGCCGCAGGGGCGATTCTCGTGGGCAAGACGAGCACTCCCGAGTTCGGCCTGCTCGGCGAGACGCGAAACCCGCTGATCGGCGAGACGCGAAACCCGTGGGACGGCGAGCGCACCGTCGGCGGGTCGAGCGGCGGCTCGGCGGCGGCTGTGGCGGGGGGGCTCGTCCCGGTGGCGCTCGGCAGCGACACGGCGGGCTCGATCCCGTGCCCCTCGGCGATGTGCGGGGTGCTCGGCATCAAGCCGACCAGAGGGCTCGTGCCCACCTGGCCCGACCCCGGCGACTCCCGGATCCTGCTGGACTCCGGGCCGATCGTCAGGACCGTGACCGACGCCGGGCTCCTGCTGGAGGCGATCTGCGGGCCGGACCCGCGCGACCCGGTCTCCTCTGCGGCGGCGGCGATGGCCGAGGCGTCCAGCTCGCCGCTGCGGATCGCATGGAGCCCGGATCTGGGCCGCCTCGCCGTCGACCCGGAGGTCACGAGCGCCGGCGCTGCCGCGGCCGCGGTCTTCGAGCAGCTCGGCCATCACGTCGAGCCCGCGGCGCCGGACCTCGGAGATCCGTTCGAGCTCCTGCTGCCGCTCGTGGCCGCCGACACGCGCGCCCTGCTCGAGGCCAACGGGCTCTCGAGCGCCGATCTGAGCGCCGACGCGGCGGCCGAGGTCGAGGCGCTAGGGGTGCCTTCGATCGCCGAGTACGTGCGGGTCCTCGGCGCGCTAACCAGGTTCCGCCAGAAGGTCGACGCCTTCTTCGAGGAGTTCGACCTGATGCTGACGCCCGCGACCGCCGTGCCCGCGTTCCCGATGGGGCAGCCCCCGGCGGAGATCGGCGGACGCGCCGTCGAGCCTCGATGGACCACCTTCATGCCGTTTCAGGCGCCCTGGAACCTTGCTGGTCAGCCGACGGCATCGCTCCCTTGCGGCCGGACCGCCGAGGGCCTGCCGATCGGGCTGCTGGTCACCGGGCCGCGCTACTGCGAGCGCACGCTGCTGCGGGCCTGCGCGGAGTTCGAGCAGGCGGCCCCGTGGGCGCTAATGGCCCCCAGGAGCGCCCCGGATCGCTCAGATCATATGATATGATGTCTCGACCAGATGGGAGCGGCACCTGACACCGAAGCGGTCGGCGCCGAGCGGGAGTTCGGGGACCCCGGCGTCCGTCATCGGATCGGCCTGATCGAGCTGGCGACGGGCGAGACGGCCGAGCGCGACTTCCACGCGATGATGCCGGACGGCGGCATGTTCCACACCTCGCGCGTGCTGAACGAGAACCCCGTCACGCTCGAGAACCTGAGCGCGCACCGCTCGCGGCTGGGGCTCGCGGCCGAGCAGCTGCTGCCCGGAGTCGACCTCGACGTGATCTGCTACGACTGCACGTCGGGCACCGTGGCGAGCGGCTACGAGGCGATCGCGGCCGAGATCCAGCGGGTGCGCCCGGGGGTCCCCGTGGTCACCCCCGTGACGGCGGCCATCAGCGCGTTCGAGAAGCTGGGCGTCAAGCGGATCTCGGTGCTCACTCCCTACACCGCGGACGTCAACGCGGCGATGGCGGAGTACCTCGAAGCCCGCGGCGTCGAGATCCTGAACCTCGCGAGCTTCGAGCTCGAGAGCGACATCGACATGGCACGGCTGACGCCGGCGTCGATCCGCCTGGCCGCGATCGAGACCTGCGCGCCCGACGCCGAGGCGCTGTTCATCTCGTGCACCGCGCTCCGCGCCGCCGAGGTGGTCGACGAGATCGAGGCCGCACTCGGGAAGCCCGTGATCTCCTCGATCCAGGCGGAGTTCTGGCAGTGCATCCGCCTGGCGGGATACGGGGCGCCCATTCATGGCTTCGGCAGGCTCCTGCGTGAGCACTAGCCAGGCGCGCCCGCCCGCGAGGCCGCTGCGCAAGGTGCTGGCGACCTGGCACGCCACCGAGCAGGAGATCGCCTCGATCCGCGACGCGGTCGGGGACGGTGTCGAGGTCGCCACCCCCCACTCCGAGGCCGGCCTCTCGCGCTACGAGTGCTCGCTGGAGGCGGTCGCTGGCCAGCTCGAGGACGCCGACGCGATCGTCGGTTGGGTTCTGCCCCGAGGCGCGCTGGCTCGGATGCGCACGCTGCAGCTCGTCTGCTGGCTGCACGCCGGCGTCGACGAGCTCGACCGAGCGGAGCTGATGCGCCGCGGCGTGCGGGTCTGCAACGTCCGCGGTGCCAACGCCCCAGCCGTCGCAGAGCATGCGGTGGCGCTGCTGCTCGCCGCCGCCAAGCGCGTGCCGCTCAAGCACCAGGCCGTGCGGGAGGGGCGCCGGGTCGCGCTCTGGGAGCCGGGATCGCAGGCGTACATGCTCGCGGGGCGCACGGTCACGATCGTCGGCCTCGGCAGCGTCGGGAGCGCGATCGCGCAGCGTCTGTCCGGCTTCGACATGCGCGTCATCGGCATCCGCCGGGATCCCTCCAAGGGCGGCCGGCACGTCGACGTCGTCCACGGCCCGGAGCGGCTGCGCGAGGCGCTCGGCGAGTCCGACTACATCGTGCTCTCGCTCCCGATCACCGAGACGAGCGAGCGGATGCTCGGCGCGGATGAGCTCGCCGCAGTCAAGCCCGGCGCCCTGCTCGTCAACATCGCGCGCGGGAACATCGTCGAGGAGGCGGCGCTCCGGGACGCCCTCGACGCGGGGACGCTCGGCGGCTACGCGTGCGACGTGTGGTGGAACTACACCGACTCCTTCCCCGCGACCTACCACTTCCCGACGCCCAGCCGAACCGGGCTCCACATGCGCGACTCGGTCGTCGCCTCCGGCGATCAGGCCAACAACGCCGAGGACGTGCGCGAGCGCGACATCGAGTTCGGGGTGAGGTCGCTGCGCCAGTTCCAGGAGGGTCTCGAGCTCACCCTGGAGGTCGACTTGGAGCGAGGCTACTGATGCTCGCCATCGCCCCATTGGCGGCCGAGCGCGCCGACGCGAGGGGCCGGGTCGAGCGGGCCGGCCTGCTGCGCACGCCCCTGATCGACAGCCCTGGCCTGGGCGAGGAGCACGGCTGCGAGGTCCGGCTGAAGCTCGAGGCCCACCAGCTGACCGGGAGCTTCAAGGTGCGCGGCGCGCTCGTAGCGGTCGCCCGGGCGCCGCGGAGCGAGACGGTGGTCACCGCTTCCGCCGGGAACCATGGGCTGGCGATCGCCTTCGCCTGCTCCTCGCTCGGCAGGGCCGCGGAGATCTTCGTCCCGGGTGCAACCGACGAGGCCAAGCTGGCCGCGCTGGCACGTTTCGGGGAGGGAATCGGCGTGCGGGTGGTGGATGGCTCCTACGACGACACCGAGCGCGCCGCCCGCGAGGCGGCACAGAGGGCGGGCACTGTCTTCATCTCCTCCTACAACGATCCCCACGTGATCGCGGGCCAGTCCACGGTCGCCTCCGAGGCGCTTGCGCAGTGGCCCGAGGCGGAAGCGGTGCTGGTCCCGGTGGGAGGCGGAGGGCTCCTGGGCGGCGTCGGCCTGGCCTGCGCCGACCACCCCTCGCCCGTCGCCGCATGGGGCGTCGAGCCGGAGTCGAGCCCGGCGATGCACGCCTCGCTGCAGGCCGGCCGGATCGTGCCGATCGTCGAAGAGGAGCCCTCGGCGGCGCAGGGACTCGTCGGCAACCTCGACTCGGAGAGCATCACCTTCCCGCTCGTGCGTGAGCACTCCGATGGCGTCCTGCTGGCCACCGAGCAGCAGATCCTCGATGCCGTGACCCGCATCTACGCCGATCACGCCATCGTCGCCGAGCCGTCGGGCGCCGCGGCGGTGTGCGGCCTCCAGGACGTGGTCGCGGCCGGCGCCCGCAGGATCATCTGCGTCCTGACCGGGTCCAACGTGGCGGCCGCCACCCACTTCGGCATCGTCTCCGCGCGGATGCCGACCGCGGGCCAGCCCGTGCCACCCCCTCGGCTGAAAGTAGGATGAACCGGACCATGGCGGAGAAGGAGAGCAGCGGAACAGTGAGCACCTTCCAGCCGCTGCAGGAGCTGCGCGGGAACGTGAAGCTCAGCGACCGGATCATCAACGAGTTCGAGGAGCGGATCGTCTCGGGGGCGCTCGCGCCCGGCGAGCGGCTGCCGACCGAGTCCGAGCTGTGCGAGCTGCTCGACGTCAGCCGCAGCGTGGTGCGCGACGCCATGCGCACGCTGGCCGCGAGGGGACTGCTGGAAGTGCGCCAGGGACGCGGCATGATCGTGACGCCCCCCGACGACAACGCCTACAGCGAGGCGCTCACGTTGCTGCTCGCCCGTTCGGACCTGCGCATGAGCGACATCTTCGACGCGCGCGCCGTGCTCGAGACGCAGATCGGGCTCCTGGCGGTCGCTGCCAGCGACACGTCGGACGTCGAGGCACTCGACGGGCACCTCACATCGCTCAAAGAGGCGATCGAGGAGAAGGACTGGCTGCGCGCCTCCGACAGCCACGTGGCGTTCCACGCGGCGTTGCTACATGCCCTTCACCTGCCGGCGCTCGACAAACTGCTGGAGCCGATGCAGCAGCTGATCGTGCCGAGCGCGGCACCGCCGCTGAGCGTCGACGACCTCTGGGACGTGGATGCGCACGTCCCGATCGTGGAGGCGCTCCGCGCCAGGGACCTCGATGCGATGAAATCCGCTCTGGAGCGCCACTACGCCCGGTCCCGAGCCTCGGCGGAGGAGGAGTGGCTCAACCTGCCCTTCCGGGACGCCGCCAGGATCTCGCGGGAGCACCTGGAGCAACGCGCGAGATGAGCGCCGCGACGCGGCCGGGCCAGGGCGCCTCCGAGCCGACGGTGACGCTCGTCGCGGCCGAGCTGCTCGGATCGATCTACTCGGGCATAGCCGAGGCGCACGGGGCCGACGGCGAGGAGTCGGGGTTCTTCCGCGACCGGCTGCTGCGAGCCGACCTGCGCGGACACTCGACACAGGGATCCGCGCTGGTCCCATACGTCGACGAGATGATCGCCTCGGGCCAGATGCGGTTCGGCGCGCCGCTGGACGTGCTCCACGATGCGCCGAGCGCCGCGGTCATCGACGCGAACTTCGGGGTCGGCGAGGTCGTCGGCACCCGCTCCATGACGATCGCCATGGACAAGGCGGAGCGGTCCGGGATGGGTTGCGTAGTGGTCCGCAACTCGGGCGACTTCGCGATGGCCTCGGCCTACTCGCTGCTCGCCCTCGACCGCGGGATGGTCGGTATCGCGATGAGCAACGGCAAGCCGATCGTGGCGCCCTGGGGTGGACGCGACCCGCTCTTCTGTACCAACCCGATGAGCGTTGCCTTCCCCGGCGGGGAGCGCTTCCCGATCGTGATCGACATGGCCACGAGCGCGTTCTCCATGGGCGACGCGATCCGCACGGCCCGCGACGGCCGGCAGCTCGACTACGAGGGGGTCGTCGATCGCGAGGGCAACTACGGGACCGACCCGGCGGCGATCGTCGTGGACGTCACCCAGCGCGAGTCACCGCTCGACGGCGCGCTCCTTCCGCTCGGGCCGAAGGGCTTCTGCATGCTGCTCGTCGTCGAGCTGATGTGCTCTGCCCTTGCCGGCTCCGGCGGCTCCTACAGCAACGACTACGAGCCCACCGGCGAGCGGCCGTGGGACCACGGGCAGCTGTTCATGGCTATCTCGCCGGAGGCGTTCGCAGGGGCCGACGTGCTCGGCCGCTCGGTCGACGCCCTGATCGGCCGCGTGGAGGGCTCGCGCCGGGCACCCGGCCAAGGAGGGCCTCGGGTCCCCGGTCGCGCCGCTCACGAGGAGGAGCAGCGACGCAGGCGGGACGGGGTCCCGGTCCGTGACGAGGAGCTGGCCCAGCTCTGCGAGGTGGCGAGGCGGAGGGGCCTCGCGGACCTCGTCGCGAGGGTCGAGCGCAGCGCCGCAACCTGACTATCCCGCTACGGCTGCGCGGACGTCACGACCTGACCATCCGGCCGCGGCTGCACGGACGTCGCGACCTGACTATCCGGCCGCGGCTGCCCGGACCTCGGTGATGTGGGCAAGCGCCCGCCGCGCCTCCCCGTCCGGGTCGGTGACGCGCTTGGCGTAGCCGGTCTCGATCGTCAGCCAGCCCTCGTAGTCGAGCGCCGTCAGCTGCTCGAGGGACGACCGGAAGTCGGTGTGGGTGCCGGCCGGGTCGCCCTCCAGGTCCTGCAGGTGGACGTGAATCAGCCGGTCGCCCGCCTCGACGAACTGCGCGCAGGGGTCATCGCTCTCGAAGAGGACCGGAAGCGTGTCGACGAGCGCCCCCGCAGAGGCTGGGTCGGCTTCGGCCGCGTCGAGCAGCCTGAGCGTGTCTCCCACGTTCTCGAGAACGTCGGAGATCTCCGACGTCGCCTCCACCGCCAGGCGCACTCCGAGCGGCTCTGCCGCCTCGATGGCACCGCGAAGCGACTCGGCCGTCAGGGCGAATGCCTCGTAATGGCTCTGCCCGTAGCGGGTCCAGCCGCCCAGCCAGACCAGCAGCGGCGCCTCCAGATCGTGCGCCAGCTGGAGGCATTCGGTGACGTAGCCGAGGTTCGCCTCACGCTCGGGGCGATCGGGGGAGGCGGGGTTGAAGCCGGGCGCGCCGCCGGGACACGAGCAGATCCCGCTGATCTCGAGACCCGCGTCGGCCACCGTCTTGCGGATCGAGCGCCTCTGGCCGGCGTCCACGAAGGGCGGGTAGGCGTGCGGCGCGCAGGCGGCGATCTCGATCCCGTCGAAGCCGAGCCGCGCGACGCTCGCGATCGTGTCCTGCAGCGAACGGCAGGGCAGCCACGCGAACCCGGAGGAGTACATCAGCGTGTTCAGGGCGATGCCGCGTCCGGCGGCCATCCGCTACCCGCCCCCGCCGACGCCGGCCAGCTGTGTCTCGAGTGACCCGAGCGGCATGCTCACCGCGTCGGCGACCGTGGGATGGACGACCTGGCCGCCGTGGACGTTGAGGCCCGAGCGCAGGGCCGCGCTGGACGCGAGCGCCGCCGCGACACCCTTCTCGGCGAGCTCGATGCAGAAGGGCAGAGTCGCATTCGTCAGAGCATAGGTCGAGGTGATCGGCACGGCCCCCGGCATGTTCGCGACGCAGTAGTGCATGACCCCGCCGACCTCGAAGGTGGGCTCTGAGTGCGTGGTGGGCCGCGAGGTCTCGAAACAGCCGCCCTGGTCGATCGCGACGTCGACGAGGACGGCGCGCCGCTTCATGAGCCGGAGCTGCTCGCGGCGGATGACGAACGGCGCGCGGGCCCCGCGGACGAGAACCGCGCCCACGACGAGGTCGGCGGCGGGCAGCAGGTCCTCGATCGCGAGGCTCGAGGCGTAGATCGTGGCGGCGGCCCCGGCGAATATAGAGTCGAGCTCTCGCATCCGGTCGATCGACCGCTCGAGGACGAACACGTTGGCCTGCATCCCGACGGCGATCAGGGCCGCGTTCAGGCCCACGACCCCGCCGCCGATGATCACGACGGTCGCCGGCGCGACTCCGGGCACGCCGCCCAGCAGGATCCCGCGCCCGCCGATCGGCCTTCCGAGGGCGAAGGCGCCGGCCTGCGTCGCGATCTTCCCGGCGACCTCGCTCATGGGCGCGAGCAGCGGCAGCCGCCCGTCGACCTCGACCGTCTCATAGGCGATGCAGGTCGCGCCCGTGTCACACAGGGCCGCCGCCAGCTCGGGGGCTGCGGCGAGGTGGAGGTAGGTGAAGAGCGTCTGCCCGGGTCGCAGGCGCGCCACCTCCTGCGGCTGGGGCTCCTTGACCTTGAGCACGAGCTCTGACTCGGCGAACACCCCCTCGGCGTCGGCCACGATCTCCGCGCCCTGGCGCTCGAAGGCGGCGTCGTCGATCGAGCTGCCAAGGCCTGCACCGCTCTGGACGCGGACTCGGTGGCCACGGCCGACGAGCTCGCGCACGCCGTCGGGCGTGATGGCCGTGCGGTGCTCGTCAGGCTTGATCTCTGTCGGCACGCCGATGACCATCAACTGATGATACTATCATCATATCCACTGGCACGAACCCACCAGTCTGGGCTTCCTCTACCCCGGCTTGGGCGTCGCCGAGGACGACCTCTCGTCGCTCGTGGAGCGGCTCTTCCCTGACGGCTCCGTCCAGGCCGTCATCGTCGAGACCCCGATCGACGAGGACGCGCACACCGTCGAGGCGCTGCTCGACCTCGGTCAGCAGTGGCGGCTCGAGCAGGGCGCCGCGGTTCTCCGCACCGACCGCGTGGCGGCCATGGTCTGGGCGTGCACCAGCGGCAGCTTCGTCTTCGGCTGGGAGGGCGCGCGGGCCCAGGTGGACGAGCTGGCCGGGTTCGCCGGGGTGCCCACCTCGAGCACCTCGCTCGCGTTCGTGAGGGCGCTCGAGCTGCTCGGCGCGGGACGCGTGTCGATCGCCGCCACCTATCCCGAGGCGGTGACGAGCCGGTTCGTGGAGCTGCTCGCCGACGCCGGCATCTCGGTCCTCGCCGCCCGCAGCAACGACATCATGACGGCGGCGCAAGCGGGCACCGTCGACCGTGTCACGCTGAGGGAGATGGTGCTGGCGGCCGATCATCCGGACGCCGAGGCGATCCTCGTCCCGGACACCGCCCTGCACAGCGCTCATAGCATCGCCGAGCTCGAGGGACTGACCGGCAAGCCCGTGTTGAGCGCCAACCAGGTCAGCGTCTGGGACGCCACGCGGCTCGCGGCACTGAGCCCCGCCGGCGACGGCTCGCGGCTGTTCGAAGCGCGCTAGCCCGAGCTGCCCGAGCCCGAGTCGCCCGAGGCGGGGCTGCCCGAGTCGGGGCCGCGCGAGCCCGGGCCACCGAGCGGCGGATGTGACCCGGGCGGGCGCAGCCCGTGTGGCAGCTTGTCGTCCGCGCCGTCCAGGGCCGCCCGCGGGGAGCGCCAGCCCGCGAGCGCCGGAGCGTCGAGCGCGAAGACCTCGACCTTGATCGGATGGCAGTTGGGCTCGGCCCCGCTGCCGGGTCCCCACAGCGGCACCGACAGGTCTCCGCCAGGGCAGGTCGACGCCGCCATCAGCAGATCGACCTCGGCGAACAGCTCGAAGTGGTCCCCCACGACGGCGGGACAGCTCTTCATGAAGTAGCGCTCGTCATCGGGCATCAGCCCCGTGACCTGGAAGATGTTGATCACGTCGTGCACGTCGAACTCCGTGAGGCCCCATGGCAGCACGGCTCGCACCAGGTTGGAGTGGCAATGGAAGTCGTAGCTGCTGCCGGAGAGGATCCTGCCGATGTAGCCGTCGCACCTCGTGCCGAGCAGGTCGTGGCATCCGGCCCCGTCCTCGTCGATGCCGTACCGGATGCTGTCGGCGACGACGGTGGCGAGCGGCCGCAGGAACGGAAGCGTCGACCACAGGCGGTCGCCCACGTTGACGTGGGCGCCGTAGAGCTGGCGGGTGCGGGCGGCCCAGAAGCGCTCTCGCGGGTCGCTGCGGCTCCACAAGTTGAGGTCCAGAACCTGGGGCCCCTCGACGATCGAGAAGCGGCAGACGTGGCCGGCGGGCACCTCCCACGCCCGGCCGCTGCGCACGGGTATCACGAACTCCTGCACAGGCGTCCTGGCGGCGCCTGCTGCGATCGCCTCGAGCATGCTCGGCTCGACGCGAAGTGGACCGCTCGTGTCGGCCTGGTATGCGGGGATGGGTGGCATGGCCCTCGCTCGCCGGGTGACGCTAGATGCCGGCGTCGTCCTCTTCCGGGAGCTCGTACCAGCGCACCCGGTCGCCGATCCTCGCGCGCATCCTCCAGCTCCGGGACTTGGGCGCCGAGGCGATGGCCTGCTGGAGGCTCTCGAGCGCTGCGAGCATCCGCTCGCGTGCGGGGAAGTCGGGGAGCGAGCGCGTATGGGCGGCGGCACGCTCGAGCACCTGGGTCGCGGTGCGATACCAGCCCCAGTCCCGTGACAGAAGCACGACGATCCGCTCCTGATCGACGTCGTGGTCGCAGAGGATCGCGGCGATGTCCAGGAAGTCGCGCTCGTTGGTCTCGACGACCTGCAGCTTGGTGAGCAGCAGGTCGGCGGGATCGAGCGTCAGCTCGTGCCGCGTCAGCCGGTCCGAGAGCTCGAGCGTGTGGCACATCACCAGCCGGTCGATGAAGATGTCGACCTCGTACCCCTGACCCTCGTGGACGTAGTTGAGCCGCTGGCGTCCGTGCAGAGCGTTGAACTCGCGGTCACCACGCAGGCCGCAGCTCTCGAGGTAACCCTCGAGATCCCGGCGCTGGTCCGAGAGCGCGATGAAGTCGAGGTCCTTCCACGCACGTGCCAGCGGCGGCTGCATCGCCGTTGGGCACTGGAACGCCACACCGATCCCACCGAGGGCGCGAAGGGCCAGGCCGCGCTCGTTTCCGCCGTCGATCAGCGA
Source organism: Solirubrobacteraceae bacterium (assembly GCA_036498265.1). Taxonomy (GTDB): domain Bacteria; phylum Actinomycetota; class Thermoleophilia; order Solirubrobacterales; family Solirubrobacteraceae; genus Palsa-744. The sequence continues at coordinate 16,614 of DASYFT010000023.1, forward strand.
CCTCGCCAGGTCGAGCATCTGAAGCTGCTCCGGAGCGATCACATGGGTCATTGGTGCTTCGGGCCGATCACGAGCAGCGATGGCAATGCTATCCCCCACCGCTAGCCCGAGGTCAACACGTACGAGCAGACGCCCGTCGGACCCAGGTCGATGACGGCCCCCCGGAGCAGCCCGTCGGGGTACTCGCTGCCGGGGTTGATCGCCAGCGTCGGGCCGATCTTGGTCGCCGCCTTGCTCTCGTGGATGTGGCCGTGAAGCGAGAGGACCGGGTGGTACTTTTCGATCGCGCTGCGCACGGCGGTGCTGCCGACGGGCCCGGCCACCGGCTGGCCGCCCTCGGTGACGATCGAGAGGTCGGGATTGAGCTGCTGGGCCGTGTCCAGCCCGGAGTCATACGGCGGGCAGTGGCAGTTGAAGATCAGCAACCCGCGATCCTCGCTCCAACCGTCGAGCATCGTCTCCATCCGGCTTGCGAGCTCGCTCTCGGGAACGTCGCGGGGACATTCCCACGGCGTCTGGTTGGCGAAGCCGAGGCTTGCCACGAACCTCGTCTCGTCGATCGGGACCACCCTGCCCTCGAGAAAGGTCGCAGCCGAGGATTCCTCGACGATCCGGTCCAGCGAGAAAGGATCGTCGTTGCCGCAGTTGACGAACAGGCGGGCACCGGTGCCGGCGAGCCTCTCGCCCGCGAGCTCGAGCCACTCGGCGAGCCGCTCGCCGGCCAGCCGCTCCATCAGGCGCTCGAGCGCCTCGGAGTCCGAGGAGATCGCATCGACCTCCTCGGCGGACGCCCGGTAGGTGTAGAGGCCTGCGTCGGCGGCTGCCGTCTCGAACTCCTTCAGCTCCCGCTCGGTCTCCATCTCGATCGTCTTGTGCCCGAGGGTGCCCTCGCTGTGGCCGTTGCCCGTGCTGACGATCGGCGCAAGCCGCTTGCCGGCGACGTCGCCCCCGAGGATCAGGACCTGGGCCTCGTAGGCCTTGGCGCCGTTGATGAACTTCCGGAAGCAGACGCTCGAGCCATGGACATCGGTGACGAACAGCAGCCGTAGATCCGGCTTGGGCTTCGCTTTGAAGATCGCCAATTTCGCTCTTGGCCGACTCAGTCGGGGGGCAGCGTGGTGGCAGCGAGCCCGAGGTCGACCCCCTGGCGTTTCCTGACGAAGCGCGCGATCGCGTAGTAGATGAAGCCGACTATCCACGCGCCCAGGAACACCGAGTAGGCGCGGGTCGTGTTCGACCCGTAGGCGCTGTTGGAGAAGTAGGCATAGGCGATCGCGCCGACGCCGAGCATCGACAGGGCACCGAGGATCGAGAGCAGCGGAACGCCAAAGACCGTCGGCTTGACCGGTGACTTCTCATACAGCTCCTTGCGCCGATACGGGAAGACGACGGCCGCGAGACCGGTGACCAGGAACGTGAACAGGAACCCGAGCGTGGTGCCGCCGAGGAATTTGGAGAAGCTGGTGTAGACGAACACTGCCAAACCGATCAGAGCACCCACGGTACCGATCGCGATCGCCCAGTTCGGAGCGTGCGTGCGCGGCGAGACCTGAGCGACCTGGCTGGGCGTGACGCGATCCATGGACCACGCGAAGATGCAACGCGTCATCGCCATCTGGGTGAAGATCATGTTGGCCACCATCAGCATGATGAAGCCGACGTTGATGATCACCGCGAAGACCGTCGAGCCGCTGCCGAGCGAGGCGATCAGGTTGAACGTCGGTTCGCTCGAGAAGGGGTAGGCCGAGGTGCCGTTCAGCGCCTGCGTAGAGGCCACGAACTGCGGGCTCATGGTGTGGACCGCGGCGAAGGCCATCAGCGTGAAGATGAGGCCACCGATCGCCAGCGAACCGTAGATCGAGATCGGGATCGAGCGGCGCACGTTCTTGACCTCGCCGCCCGTGTAGGTGGCGAACATCACGAACAGCGTCACGAGCGAGACGAGCGCCACGCCCGAGATGGTGGGCGAGAAGGCGTGCCAGCTGTGCGGCTGCACGAACCCTTCCTTGTGGGCGTTGGCGATGATCCCGCTGTAGGAGGAGACGTGGTTGATGTTGTGCACGAACGTGCCGTGGCTGATGAACAGCGTCCAGATCACGGTGATCACGACGGCCGTGATCCCGATGCTGAAGGTGATCTTCATGACCCTCAGCGCCCGGACCGTGTTGGTCAGCAGGATGGCGACGATCAGCAGCGCGATCGTCCCGATACCGAAGGCGACCCAGTGTTTGGAGATGTTGACGGCCGCGGTGTTCCACCACGTGTTGCCGGTCAACGAGCCGATGCTGGCGAACAGTCCGGAGAGCCCCACCGTGGAGATCCAGCTGCCCTCGATCCCGGCGAACAGGAGGTTCCAGACGACGAAGTTGAAGTTGGCGGCGAAGCCGACCGCCGGATGCAGGGCGCGGCCGTTGAACACGTAGTCGCCGCCGGAGCGGGGCATCATGATGCCGAAGAGGACGTAGACGCTGCCGAGGATGACGGCGGGGACGAGCGAGAGCAGCACCGAGAGCGGCATGCTGGCGCCGGGGAACGTGAAGGGCAGCAGCATGAGCGTCACCGCGGCGATCGGCAGGTTGATGATGCAGATGCTCCCCATGAGGGCTGCCGTGCCCGACATCTCCCGGACCAGGCCCGAGGACCTGCGCGTGTAGAGCTGGGGCGCAGCTGCTTCCTGCGGCACCGATGCGACGGACTGCTCCATTAGAGCTCCTCTCCTCGATTGCACCGCGAACCAGACGTGCAGGCCCCAATCCGGGCGCTGTCATACATCGGATGGTATGCTAATCATATCCATTCGCGGTGTCAAGCGTTGTAAAGCTCGTCAACGCTCTCCCACGAGAGGGTGCCGCGGTCCCTGCCCCCACGATGCGCCGCAGAGGGTCATGCGGAGCGAGCCCGGGTCGCGATGAAGTCGAGCAGCACGCGCGCGGCGAGCACTGCCGTGGCGCTCGAGCGACTGTCGAAGAGTGGGTTGAGCTCGGCGATGTCGATCGCGCTCACGCGGGTTGCGAAGGCCCGGATCAGGCGCAGCAGATCGGCGGTCCGGATGCCCGCCGGCTCGGGCCAGCCCGTGCCGGGGGCCGAGCCCGGATCGAGCACGTCGAGGTCGACGGTCAGGTAGACGGCGGCGAGCTCGGGCCCGAGCCAGGCGAGGGCCCTCTGCGCGGCCGCCTCGGCCCCGACCTCTTCGAGCTCCCGCGCCGTTATCCGGCGCAGGCCCAGCTGCTGCCCGAGCTCGTACTGCTCCACCGGCGTGTAGCCGCGGAGCCCGATCTGGACCACGTTGGCGCCGTCGAGGCGCTCCAGCTCGAGCGCCCGCCGGATGCCGCTCGAGCCCGAGTGGGCGCCTTGGCGGGGGTTCCCCGGATCGAGGTCGCAATGGGCATCGAGCTGGATGAGCCCGATCGGACCGTCGGTGTGATCGTGCAGGGCCCGGAAGGCCGGGAACGTCACCCCATGGTCTCCGCCGATCGTCATCGGGATCGCCTCCGCCTCGATCACGCGCGCCACGGCCGCGCTGATCTCGCCCACCGTCGCGAGGGTGTCGGCATAGGACAGCTCGACGTCGCCGAAGTCCATGATCTCGGTGCTCGAGAGGTCGATCAGGCCGAGGTCGAGGTCCGCCAGCGCAGAGTCCCTGACCCGGCGCCCGATCCAGTCGCCGAGCATCTCGCGAAGCACCCCGGGCGCGTAGCGTGCCCCCGGGTTACCGATCGTGGTGGCGGCGTCATAGGGCACGCCGAGCAGCCCGTAGCGCTCTCGCGGCCGGCCTCGCGCGGCGAGCAGCACGCTGGGCGTGCCGGCGCCGGGCTGGTGGAAGGCCCCGGGCATCTAACGCTCCCTCACGACGAGCCCGCCAGTACGTCCGCGCGTGCCAGGCCGATCCGGTGCGCGACCGCAAGGAGCCGTGGCACCCCGTCCGGGCGGCTCAGCAGGTGCCGCGGCCCCTCGGCGGTCGGCACCGCGATCGCCGGCCATCCGAGCGCGTTGGCGACGGGCGTGTGGGCCATCAGCCGGTCCCCGACGTGCTGGGTCCCGTCCCGGTAGTCCGCGAGCGCCGCATCGATCGTGGGCGCCTCGCCGTCGAACACCGGCCCGGCGAGCACCTCGACTCCGGACAGGGCCGCTGACACGGAGTCGCGCCAGCTCGCCATCACCGACCGCGCCCGCTCGAGATCGCCGACCTCAAGCGCGAGCTTGTGCCGCAGGTCGATCCCGTAGAGGTCGGGGCGCGCCGAGAGCGTGGGCCTGTGTAGCGACTGCACCTCGGCGCGGAACATCGTCCAGTGCTCGGCGGGAAGCGGTGGAAGCTCCACATCCTCACCGAGCGAGGCAACCCGGATGGAGGCCTCTCGCGCGGGAGACACCGCCAGCACCCGTGCGAGCGTCGGGACGTCGGGGGTGAGGAAACCGAGGCTGTCGAACGACTCGGCGAGCGGGAACACGCCCTCCGTGGAGAACGCCCCGCGTGCCGCCTTGAACCCGTACACGCCGCAGCAGGCGGCGGGGATCCGGATCGAACCGCTCGTGTCGGTTCCGAGTGCCACGTCGCACGCTCCGAGCGCGACCGCCGCCGCCGAGCCGCCGCTCGAGCCGCCGGCGGTGCGACTGTGATCGCCGGGCGCGCGGATCGCGCCGAAGTGCGGGTTGTAGCCGGAGACCCCATAGGCGAACTCGTTGAGGTTCGTCTTGCCGATCCAGATCATCCCATCGCGCTGCAGGCGCTCGACTATCGCGGCGCTGGCGCCCGGAACGCGGTCGACGAAGAGCGCCGACCCGCGCGTGGTGCGCAGCCCGGCCGTGTCGATCAGGTCCTTGACGGCGCCGACCAGCCCATGGAGAGGGCCCGACGGAGCGCGCCGGGCCTGCTCGATGACGCTGTCGTCGACGGTAATGAAGGCTCCGACAGCGGGGTCGATCCGTTCCAGAGCACGGCTCGCGGCGGCGGTCAGCTCGCCGCTCACGGGACCACGGCGGCCAGACGGTCGAGCGTCGAGGCGATGTCGTGCTCGGTGGTGAGCGGGTTGATCGTGCACAGGCGCAGCACCGAGCGCCCGTGAAGGGTGGTGGTGGTGAGCGCGGCGTAGCCGTCCCGACCGAGCGCGGCGGCGCGGGCGGCGTGATCCTGCGCCGTTCCGGCGACGCTGGCGAAGGTGACGATGCCCAGTTGCGCCGGCGTGACGAGCTCCCAGCGGCTGTCCGCCTCCAGGACGCTCTGCGCGTACTCCGCCAGCTCCATGCCCCGGGCGATCGCCGCCCGCATCCGCGCGACGCCGTAGATCCGGAAGCTGAGCCACAGCTTGAGCCCGCGGGCGCGACGGCTCAGCTCGAGCCCCCTGTCACGGAAGTCGACCGCGCCGGGCTCGCCGCTCGCCGCCGGGAGGTACTCGGGCGTCATGGTGAACGTCTCGGCGAGCGCACCGGGGCGGCGCACCAGCAGGCAGCCGATGTCGTACGGCTGGAACAGCCACTTGTGCGGATCTACCACGAGCGAGTCCGCCCTGGCGATGCCGGCGAGCGCACGCGCTCCGGCGGGGCAGAGCACCGCCGGCGCGCCGTAGGCGCCGTCGACGTGAAGCCAGAGCCCCTCGGCGCTGCAGATGTCGGCGAGAGCGTCGAGCGGATCGACCGCCCCCGAGTTGGTCGTGCCCGCGGTTGCGACCACGAAACCGGGACGATGGCTGGCGTCCCGGTCCTCGGCGATCGCCGAGGTCAGGGACGCTGGATCCAGCCGGAGATGCTCGTCGCTGGGCAGCACCCGGATGTGCTCGGGCGGGAAGCCGATCGCGAGCAGGCCCCTGCGGATCGACGCGTGCGTCTGGTCGGAGAGGTACGCGACGCCGGCACCGGCGCTGCGGCGCGCGAGGAGCAGCCCCGTCATGTTGGCAAGCGAGCCGCCGCTGGTCAGCACTCCCTCGGTGCCTTCGGGCATGCCCAAGAGCGACCGGAGCCAGTCGACGGCGACCACCTCCGCCGTCGCCGGTCCGGACCCGCCCGGCCAGGACGCGGCGATCGCGTTGAACCCGGTGCCGAGCCACTCGCCGAGGACCCCTGCGATCGAGGATGGGCCCGGAACCCGGGCGAAGTACCGGGGATGATCGCCGTGCTGCATGTTCCCGAGCGCCACATCGAGGAGCGTCTGCATGGCCTCCAGCGGATCGCCGGGCTCCTCCGGGGCGGGGCCGCCGAGCGCCGAGGCGAGCTCTGTTGGTGAGCCGGTCCGGATGGCGGGGCCCTCTCCGATGCGCTCGAAGTGGTCGACCACCCGGTCGACCACCCAGTGGGCGAGCGGGCGCATCTGCTCGACGTCCAGACCGAGGGCGTCGGTCGGGTGCTCGGTGTCCGGGCGGCTCATGGCACGCGTCTCGCGATCCCGATGAGAGCGTGCGTGGCCACGGACGAGCCCGAACCCTAGTCGTCGACGAAGGTGTCGGGGTGCGGACCCGTGCGCGCGCCCGCGTCGAGGGCCCCCATCCGCGCCATGTCGTCCACGTCGAGCTCGAAGTCCAGCACCGCCAGGTTCTCGGCGATCCGCGCCGGCGTGACAGACCTGGGTATCACGGCGCTTCCGAGCTGCAGGTGCCAGCGCAGCACCACCTGGGCCGGAGAACGGCCGTGGCGCCGAGCGAGCTCGGAGACGACCGGCGATCTCAGCGCCAGTCCCTGGGCGAGCGGGCTCCACGCCTGCGTGACGATCCCGGCTCGCGCGTGGAAGTCGCGTAGCCCCCTCTGCTGGAGCAGGGGGTGGAGCTCGATCTGGTTGACGGCGGGCACGACGCCGGTGGCGTCGACGATCCTCTCGAGGTGGGGAATCTCGAAGTTCGACACCCCGATGGAGCGCGCGCGGCCCTCGGCCCGCAGCTCGACGAGCGCCTTCCAAGTCTCCACGTACATCCCGTTCACAGGCACCGGCCAGTGGATCAGGTACAGATCCACGCTCTCCAGGTCCAGCGCCTGCAGGCTCGCCTCGAACGCCCGCAGCGTTCGATCGCGGCCGTGCTCGGTGTTCCACAGCTTGGTCGTGACGAACAGGGCCTCCCTCGGGACGGCGCCGGCGGCGATCGCGCGCCCGACCTCGGCCTCGTTGCCGTAGGCGGCCGCCGTGTCGAGGCTGCGATAGCCCGTCTCGAGCGCACAGGCCACGGCGTCTGGGGTCTGCGCCGGGGGCATCATGCAGCCGAAGCCCACCATCGGCATCCGTGCACCCGAGTTGAGCTCTGCCTCCATCCGCAAAGATCATATCATCGGACTATCCCCGGGACCGCCCTCCGCCGGCACGCGCCGGGCTCCATCGCAGGCGATCGCGCCCGGCTCCACGGCAGGCGCGCCCGGCTCCATCGCAGGCGATAGCCTCGACGCACGCCAACGAACCGGAGGATGACGATGGACGAGAACCCCACGCTGTTCGTTTGCCACGGGGACGAAGGTGGACCGCGGATACATCCGTGTCGTCGCGTTCAGGAGGCTCTCCACGCGGCCGGCATCCAGTACGACAAGGTGGTGGCCGCGCACGGCAGCCCGATCCCGTTCCTACGCAAAGGCTCGCGTGAGGAGCTGCGCGAGGCGACCGGATCGACCGGGCTGCCGGCGCTCAAGCTGCCCGACGGCACGGTGATCACGCACTCCCGCGGCATCCTCTCCTGGGTCTCCGAGCAGCAGCGTGCCCCCGCCGATGCCTCGCCGAGCTGAACGTCCGGAGCAGCTTGGACGACGAGCGCCCACGGCGATAGGGTGCCCGGGATGGCGACCGACCCCCGCCTGATCATCCAGGTGCCGAACGGCGGCGCGGTCGAGCGGCAGCTCGCGGCACGTCCGCTCGAGAGCATGGCGGGCGGCGAGGTGGTGCTCGAGGCGGGCCCGACGGACGCCGAGGGCAACCTCGAGGCGCCGGCGGCCGGTCAGGTGGTGCTGTCGCTGCCCTCGCCGGAGGCGCTCGAGCGCGAGGCCGATGAGGTACGGCGGGTGCTGGGCGGAGCCGGCACAGGAGTGGAGCCGCTCGTCGTGGTCGTGGAGGCCGCCGATGAGCTGCGCGAGCAGGAGCTGGCCGCCGTGCTCCAGTCGGCAGCGCACGCCTCGCGTGCGGTCATCCTGCGGATCGTCCGCGACGGCTGATCGCCCCGGGCGAAGCGCTCAGGCAGGATCCTCGGAGCTATACGGTTCGTCCTCGCCGCGCAGGTCGCGGTAGCGGCGATCGAACAGCTCGAGCGCGGCGCTCACGTCCGAGGGCCCGCGCAGATCGTGGCTGACCAGGTCCGATAGCGGCAGCGCGTCGCCGCGTTCGACGAGCTCGTCGCGCTCGGGGCCCGGGAAGCGCAGCTCGACGGCGGCCTCCGCGAGATCGAGGACCCCCATCTCGATCTCCTCGTAGCGAACGACGGCGCCCCCGTCCGGCCGCCGCTCGATCCGCACGCCGGGCCATGTATCGAGCTCGTTGGCGATCTCGTCGATCAGCTCGTCGCCGGCCACCCGCCGATGGTAGCCGCTCGGGGCGCGCCGCCGGGCGAGCTCAGTGGCCTGCGGTGCCCAGCGCCGCGAGTGCGCTCTGGGTGGCGTCGTAGACGTCGCCGGCCGACGGCGGGCTGACAGGCGGGGTCCGGCCGAATCCGAAGAGCTCGATGGTGATCTGCATCTGCACCGTCTGTCCGGCGAGCGGCAGCGACATCGAGAGCGTCATCCGGCGGACGAGGCCGTGGTTGTCGATCCAGGCGTCCACGGGGACGGTGGAGACGCCGCTGCGGGCGATGACCTTCTCCAGCGCGGCGCGGAGTTGTGCGCGGCCGCCGGCGGGCACCGCATCGGCTGCCTTGCGCAGGTCGACCGTGCCCCTGTAGTGGGTCGTCGGGACGCCGCGCACGGACTCGTGTCCAACCGTCGTGACCGAGCCTGCGCTGGCCTTGAGGTACTCGAGGAACTGCGCCGGGTTGGACTGGCCACCGGCGAGCTGCTGCAGGTTGAACCCCAGCGACTGCCCCACACGCGCGAGGCTGAGCTTGATCCAGTGCGCGCCGCCGGGAAGCCTGCCGGCGAACAGCGGCGATCCGACGTAGATGGTGGCGGACTTGAAGATCTCCTGGATCCGCAGGCCGCCGGCGAGACCGGCCGCACCGAGCGACGGTATCCCCGACATGTCCAGCGTCAGGGTCCCTTCCTGGGAGCGGTAGTCGAAGAACCCCTGGCCGCTCATCCTGAACGGAGCCGGGGAGCCGGCGGCGCCGATCCGGGCGCTGATCGCCATGTGGGCCCCGCCCTCGTGGGACGTGACGTCCGCCGCCTGCGCGACGGGATCGAGTGTCACGGCGGAGGAGCCGCAGCCGCTGGTCGCGACGGCGAGCGCGAGCGCGGGCGCGGCCATCAGGCACGTCAGAGATCGCAGTCGCATCCTATGGTCAGGCATCGGCGGGCGGGGGGCGGCGCTTTAGTGCGATCGGCGCGCTCGACGGCGCGCGCCGCGCTCAGGCCTGAGAAGGGCGGACGTCGGCGGGGGTGCGATCCTGGAGCAGCGCTTCGACGACGGGCGGACCCGCGTCCTCGACCAGGACGCAGGTCCCGGGCCAGTAGGGGCTCTGGCGGCCGGTGGATGCGAGGAACACGTCCGAGTAGGTCCAGTTGCCGGCGTTCACCAGTCGTGCGCCGCCGCCGCCGACCCAATCGCCGGGGTCGTCCCCGGGCAGCGGTCCTGCTCTGTGGGTGTGGCCGAAGACGACGTATGCGTCGCCGAGGCCGAGCCTGGCGGCGACCTCGCCCATCGCCGCCAGGCCCGCGCGGCGCAGCTCGCTCGCCGAGATGTCGGCGTGCAGGGGCCCGAGACCGGCGCGGTTGAGCGCGGCGACCGCCACCGGGAACGCCCCCACGAGCGCGCGCCTGCGCAGCCTGAGGGCAGCGGCGCCGAGACCGTTGGCCTCGTCGCGGGCGGCGAGTCCCCGCGCGCCGTCGCGGCCCCCTCGCTCGTCCCGTCCCCGCCCCCGGAGCGCTCGCCAGGCGGCAACCGTGGCGACGCCGTTGAGCGCATCGCTCGTGCGGGCGTCCCGTGCCACCGCGTCCCGCCAGGCGAACACAGGGGCGCCGACCGACTCGTAGTCGTCCACGCTCGAGAACGTCAGCGCAGGGCGGCCGAGGAGGCGGCTCATCGCCCCCACGCTCAAGCGCTCGAGCGTCGGCACGGTCAGGTGGCAGTCGAGGTAGTGGCCGTGGGTCGCGTAGACGTCGGGCCGCAGCCAGAGCCCCGGGTAGGCAACGCGTACGTGCGCCGGAGCCGCCCAGCCGGCGATCCGCGCGAGCGCCGGCGACGCGTCGGCCGGCTCGAGCAGCTGCTCGAGCCCGAGCGGCGGCGGCCGCTCCTCCTCGCCGCGGGCCGCAAGCCACGGTTCGACGAGCGCATGGTCGTGGTTCCCCGCCGTGATGATCAGCTCGCGTCCGGCGAGCACGCGGCCGAGATCCTCGAAGATCGGGCGCGCCGCGGCCATCGCCTCGCGCAGGGGTCCGTGCCGGAGCTCGAGCACGTCCCCCAGCAGCACGACGCGGTCAGCGCTCGAGGCGGCCTCGACCAGGGGCGCGCGCAGCTCGGCGCGGCGAAGCACGTCGGCCCCGGAGACGCTGCCGAGGTGGAGGTCGGAGACGATCAGCGTTCGCATGGCTTCAGCTGCTCGCGACGGCCGTGCGCCGGCGGAGCGAGGAGAGCTCCCGAGCCCTCAGCGGGGCTCGCCTGCGACGGCGGACTCGCGGATCTGCTTGGGGAGCATGAAGCGCACGTCCTCGCGAACGACGTCGAACTCGGATATGTCGCGCACGCCACGGGCGCGGAACAGGTCGACGAGCTCGCCGACGAGGTTCTCCGGGGCGCTCGCCCCCGAGGAGATACCCACGACGCGTCGCCCGTCGAGCCACTCCTCCCGGACCTCTCCCGCGTTGTCGATCAGGTGCGCCTCGGTGCCGCAGTCGCGCGCGACCTCGACCAGCCGCTGCGAGTTGGAGGAGTTGCGCGAGCCGATCACGAGCATCAGGTCGCAGCTGACCGCCATCTGTTTCACGGCAGCCTGGCGGTTTGTGGTCGCGTAGCAGATGTCGTCGGTCCGCGGGCCCACGATGCTCGGGAAGCGCTCCCCCAGCCGCTGGATGATGGCGGTCGTTTCGTCCACTGCGAGCGTCGTCTGGGTGATGTAGGCGATCCGGTCGGGGTCCCCCACCTCGAGTGCGTCCACATCGTCCTCGCTCTCCACCAGCACGATGCGATCCGGCGCCTCGCCCATGGTGCCTTCGACCTCCTCGTGGCCATCGTGGCCGACGAGCACGATGGTGTATCCGTCGCGTGCGAAGCGGACCGCCTCGCGGTGGACCTTGGTGACCAGCGGGCAGGTCGCGTCGATGGTGTTCAGACCGCGCTCCTCCGCTCCGGTCCGGACGCTCGGCGCCACGCCGTGGGCGGAGAACACGCAGACCGCACCCTCGGGAACTTCGGTGTGCTCGTCTACGAAGATCGCGCCACGCTTTCGCAGCTCCTCGACGACGTGCTTGTTGTGCACTATCTCCTTGCGCACGTACACCGGCGCGCCGTGGATGCTGAGCGCCCGTTCGACCGTCTGCACCGCCCGGTCGACGCCCGCGCAGTATCCGCGCGGCGCCGCGAGCAGCAGCTTCTCGACGGAGGTCGACACGGATGTCATTGTAGGGGGCGTCCAGGTACGCTAAGCGCTGATGCCACAGCGCCACCTCGACAGGCTCACTCCGGTCGACGCCGCCTTCCTGCACCAGGAGAGCCCCGTCTCGCACATGCACATCGGAGGCGTGACGATCGTCGAGGGGCCGCCTCCGTCGATGGACGAGTTCCTCGAACAGATCCGGAGGCGCCTGCACCTCGTGCCGCGCTACCGCCAGAAGCTCGCGAACACGGCGCTCGACAGCGGCCGGCCCGTCTGGATCGACGACCCGAGCTTCAACCTCGAGTACCACATCCGCCACACCGCGCTCCCCGCGCCCGGGCGCTGGGAGCAGCTCCAGGACCTGACCGCGCGGATCTTCTCGCAGCAGCTCGACCGCTCGAAGCCCCTGTGGGAGATGTGGCTTATCGAGGGGCTGGAGGACGACCGGTTCGCGCTGATCACCAAGACGCACCACTCGCTGATCGACGGCATCGCCGGGGTGGACCTGGCGACCGTGCTGTTCGACCTCTCGCCCGACCCCCCGCCGGTCACGAACTCGGGCCGCCCCTGGCAGCCACATCCAGAACCGGGGACCGTGCAGCTGGTCGCGGCCGGCCTCGCCGGGGCCGTGCGGGCCGGGCTGGCGCTGGCCGAGGGCGCGTTCGACGCGATGTCGCACCCCGACCGCGCGATGGCGCGCGCGCGCGAAGCCGCGGAGGGCGTCGGCGAGATCATCTGGGCGGGGCTCAACCCGGCACCCGAGACACCCCTGAACGTGCCGATCGGTCCCCATCGGAGGTTCGTCGGCATCACCGCCGAGCTGGAGGACTTCAAGACCGTCAAGAACGCCTTCGGCGGCACGGTCAACGACGTCGTCCTCGCAGTCGTCGCAGGGGCCATGCGCTCGTTCCTGCTCTCACGCGGGCGGCGCACCGAGGGGGTCGAGATGCGGGCGCTCGTGCCGGTCTCGGTGCGGACGGAGGGCGAGCGGCTCGGCGTGGGAAACCGCCTGGTCGTCATGCGCGGTCCGCTCCCCGTCTACATCGCTGACCCCCTGCATCGGCTGCGCTTCGTCAGCCAGGCCATGGAAGGCCTGAAGGAGTCCAAGCAGGCGCTAGGCGCCGAGGTGATCGCGGGCGCGCAGAACTTCGCGCCGCCGACGATCCTCGCACAGGCGTCGCGGCTCAACTTCTCCACGCGGCTGTTCAACCTGATCGTCACAAACGTACCCGGCCCCCAGTTCCCCCTGTACGTGCTGGGCCGTGAGATGCTCAAGGCGATCCCGGTGGCCTTCCTCCCCGAGAACCACGCGCTGGCGATCGCGATCATGTCCTACAACGGCCAGATGAACTTCGGCCTGCTCGGCGACTTCGATGCGCTGCCGGACATCGACTCGATCGGCGACGACATCGCCGAGGAACTCGCCAACCTGGTCTCGCTGGCGCGCGACTCCGTGTCGGCGACCGCCTAGGTCCGGCTACCTACCAGGACGCTCGGGCGCCGCGGCGCCGGCTCAGAAGCCAAGCGCGAACTTGGCGTCCTCGCTCATCTTCTCGGGCGACCACGGCGGCGTGAACACCATCTCGGACTCGATCGACTTGACGCCGTCGAGTTCGCCGACGAACTCTTCGATCTGCTCCGTCACCTGCGGGCCGATCGGACAGCCAGGCGTCGTGAGCGTGAAGGTCACGCGCACGTGGCCGTCGTCGACCTCGACCCCGTAGATCAGACCGAGCTCCACGAAGTCCAGCCCGAGCTCTGGGTCGATCACGTTCGAGAGCGCGTCCATGACGTCGCTCTCGCTTGGGGCCGGCGCGGTCTCGGACATGTGAGGCAGTCTAGCCCGTGGACCCGGCAGGTCCCGACGGCTCGGCTGACCTCAGCCGCTCCAGATGCGAGCAGGCCTCCTCGAGACGGTCATCCCCCCAGAACGCCTCGCCGTCGACGGCGATCGTGGGCACCCCGAAGACTCCGAGATCGCCGGCGGCATCGGTCGCCTGGCGCAGCGCCAGCTTGACCTGCGGATCCTCGATCGCGAGCTCCACCTCACGGCGGTCGAGCCCCGCGGACTCGGCGGCGTCGAGCACGCTTGCCAGAGCGCTGAGGTCACGGCCACGCTGGAAGGCGTCCCGGAAGGCCTGCAGCGTGAACTCCCGCCCGCGCCCCGCCCCGAAGGCGAACGTGGCGGCGCGCATCGCGGCGAGGTAGTGGCTCGGCCAGGCCTCCGGCCAGTGGATCGGCGGCAGGCCGTAGCCGCGTGCGCGGCGCTCCACCTCCGCCATCCCGGCCTCCCGCCGGCGGGGGTCCCCTACCGCCCAGGAGCTCCTGCCCGTCCGCTTGAACAGCGCGCCGAGCGACACCGGCTGCCAGTCCACCGGCTCCGGCAGGGTGCCGATCCGCTCCGCCGTCAGGTAGGCGTATGGAGATCCGACGTCGAAGTAGAACGTGGCGCGCGGCATCCAGGTCTGCCCTCCGGTCGTTGTCGAACGGGACGCTAGTCGTCGGCGCCGCCGGGTGTACGCTGGCCGCGTGCTGCAGCCGATCGATGGGATCGATCATGCGCGCGGGCCGGCGGACGCGCCTGTGATCGTCGAGTACGGCGACTACGAGTGTCCCTACTCACGCAAAGCGTTCCGAGAGATCGAACGCGTGGAGCGCCGGCGCCCGGGTGGCATCCGGTTCGTCTTCCGCCACTTCCCGCTCACGGAGATCCATCCCCACGCCCTCGGAGCGTCCGCCGCGGCCGAGGCAGCGGCACTGCAGCAGCGCTTCTGGGATATGCACGGCCTGCTCTTCCACCGTCAACTCGCACTCGAGGATGAGGACCTGCGTCGCTATGCCGCCGAGCTCGAGCTCGACATGGGCAGGTTCGACATCGACCGGGCCGGCCCCGACGTCCTCGACCGCGTTCGCCGCGACGTCGAGAGCGGCATCGAGTCCGGTGAGGTGCTGGGAACCCCCACCCTGTTCATCAACGGGGTGGTCCACCGCGGCCCATCTGACGCGGACACGCTGCTGGACGCGCTCGCGCCACGCTGATCGTGCGGCGCATGGCCCGGGCGCCGGCCTTCACGCCCGGGAGCCTCGTATCGCTCAGTTGTTCGGTTCGCCCGCCGGTGTGCCGGCGATCTGCACCGCGTAGCCGGTGTAGGTGCCGGCCCCGCCGAGGGCCGGACTGTCGTGGGAGTAGGCGATGTGTGCCCAGCCGTGGCTGTCGGTGTCCACTCCGAAGTCGTCGAACAGCTGACGCCCCGTCGTGCAGCCGGCGCCTTCCTCGCAGACCGAGCCCTTGTGCACGGCGACGAGCCGTTGGGGGCTGCCCCAGCCGGTCGGAGTGCCGCCGGGGTTCTGGACGAAGTCGACGTAGAAGGTCTGGTTGGTGCGCGTCGGAGCCCCGTAGTAGACGAGGTCGACGCCCGCCGAGGTCGCTGCCAACCATGGGAAGATCGCCTGGGCGGAACCTGTGCTCACGCTGCTCGAGCAGCTCCAGCTCTGGCCGTGGTCGCTCGACTTCGCGGTCCTGATCGTGCGGTTGTCCGACCACGCGTACCAGATGTCGCCGGCCGGATCCACCGACACGTTCGGGAAGTTGTGGTCGAGGTCGCTGGAGGCCGGCGCGACGCTGCAGGGTATGGCGCGGTCGGTCCAGGTGTGGCCGCCGTCGGACGAGACCGCCAGGAACGCCTCGTTGTAGTGCGTGCCGCCGGATCTGGAGGGCGCCACAAACGACTGGTACGCGTAGAAGTTGCCGGTCTGGTCCGGAAGGTTGCGATGGTCGATGACGACATTGCCGAGCTCGTTGTTCGATTCCCTGTAGTCCCCGGTGGGGATCGCTCTGGCGATCTGCGTGTACGTCGTGCCGCCGTTGTCAGAGCGCAGCACGTCGATGTTGTTCGTGGCGACGTCGTGGTAGGTGAGCAGGGAGGTCTGGGCGCCGAACGCCGCGACCCACTCCCGGTCGTCGACCGGAAGGCCGCCCTGCACAGGCGTCTGGCTGAAGGTAGTGCCGTTGTCGGTCGACGTCGCGACGTTCACCGAGGCAAGGTTGAGGCTCGACACGTAGAGGTTGTAGTTGCCGGCCGCGTTCGGAGCGCTCGCGAGCGCGACGTCGATGTCCCCACCGGAGGCGCCCACGCCGCCGACCGCGTTCGGCTGTCCCCGGTATTCGAGACCGCAGCCGGAGGCGCCGCTCCCGCCGAGCGCGCCGAGGCCCCGCCAGAGCTCGCTTCCACCGCCGAGCCCGTTCTCCGACCCGAGGAACACGTTGTTGGCCCGCGACACGTGGATGGCAGGCTCCCCGGCGTTGTTCGTCCCGCAGCCCGTGCTCCCGAGCGTGCCCGTTCCGAGCTCGCCGTATGAGAAGTTGCCCACCGTCTGGGCCGACGCCCCGCCCGCCGCAGCTGCGACCACCAGCACGCTCAGCAGCGAGACCCCTCCCACTCGCATGAGCGTCCTACGGGTCGCGGCGAAGCAACAAGCAAGCACGTCGGTCCTCCTCTGCCTCGGGGAATCCAGCCAGCGCCGTGGCTACCCGCACCGAGCGCGGACAAACCGCGTCTGATCGGATGCACGATGCGCGACGCGCTCGTTACGGGAGCACTGACGTCAGGCGGTCGTCGGGCAAGCGAGGCGAGAACGCAGGGTGCGTGACGTACTACGCACGCGAGCACCCGAGGACGCAGCATTCGTGCCGCCGGACGGCCGCCTAGTTATCGGCGCCGAGGCGATCCCACATGTACAGCTGTATGCACTCGTTGGCGAGCTCGATGGCCCGCTCGGTCGAGAGCCGCGGCAGCACCGTGTCGAGCGCCTGGTCCTCGGCGACGCCCGCCTGGAAGGCCTCCTCGCCGCGGAAGCCGGCCGCGATCTTCAGCGCCTCGCGGCGGTTCTCCCCAAGGCTGGGGAACACCCCGACGAGGAACTCCGTGTTCGGGATCGGCTGTCCGACCTCGAGCGAGGCGTGCCACGCGGCGAGGAGGTGCAGGTCGTCCTCGTCGAGGTCGGCGATCGCCTTGGCGTAGTGCACGGACAGCTCCTGGTCGGGGATGTCATCGACCCAGGCGCGCACCACCTCTCCGACGAGCTGACGGCGCGCCTCGCGGCCTACCGACTCGGCGATGACACGGATCGCATCCTGAGGCTCTATGAAGCAGAGGGGCATCGGGACTCCCGTGGGACGAGGAAACTGATGTCCGGACTGTAGGCCCCCGTGTGGACGGCATTTCTCCGCGGCGGCGAACCGCCCGGCGCGGCCTCGGTGGGCCTCAGAGCCCCAGCGCCTGCTCTGCGAGCGCGAGCGCGTCCGGATCGCCGCTGTCGGGCGGGAAGCCGAGCGTGGCCCGCTCCGGGGATGCCCAGTTGGAGAGGGCCAGGTCGAGCGTCTCAACCGGCGCGGAGGCGGCCTCGGCAAGCGCAGCCGCGCGTCGCTCGAGCACCAGCGGGTCGCCGATCCCGAAGACCCGCTTGGCGCCCAGCCTCGTGGGGTCCTCGGCGGAGACGCCGCGCGCGCCACCGAGGTGAAGGGCGTCGGGGCGCAGCTCGTAGACGCCCAGGTAGCCGAGGGTGACGAGCAGGTCATAGCGCCCCGCGCGGCCGAAGCCGGGGAGCGCAAGCCGCTCGAAGATGCGCTCGAACCGCCTGGTGGCGCTCCATGACGGATCGCCGCGGAAGGCGATCGCCTGGGGGCCGTCCGTCGCGGCCCCCGCGCCCGAGGTGAGGACCGACTGCGAGCGGGCTGCCCGCTGCACCCACTGCCCGTATGCGACGAGAGTCTCGCCGCCGCGCCCCGGATCGTGCGAGCTTCGAGGACCGAGCGGGATGCCGCCGAGGTCCGGTACGGCGGCGGGTCGCTCGCCCGCAGCGCCGGCGAGCGGTGGGGATGGACCGGCGGCGAGCGCCAGGCGGATGCCGGCGAACGGATCCTCACCGTCGAGCGGCGACAGGTAGGCGGTCAGGAAGCACGCCCAGGTGGCCCGCTCGGGATCGTCACCTGCCAGCCGGCGGATCTCCCCGTACAGCCCGGGTGGATCCTCGCGCAGGCCGGCCAGCCGGCCGCTCGCGAAGGCCATCTCCGCGGCCAGACGACTTGCGTCGGCCGACGCACGCAGGCCCGGCACCAGGGGCGAGCGATAGCCGTCGTCCTGCGCTCGTCCCTCACGCTGGATGCGCACCCGCTGGGATCCCCCGCCACGGCGCCGTCCGGTGCCGGCGGAGGGCCCTGCCGCGATCGGCCGCCGTGCGCTCCCGCTCGGCGCCTGCTGGCCCGGGAGGGTCTTGCTGCAGATCGGGCAGCGCTCGATGAAGCGGTTATGCCGGCAGAAGGTGGGCATCGGGCCCGGTGTCGGACGCTCGGCGCATCAACCGGCGCCGATCCCGGGGCCGGCGTGGGACGGAGGCCCCTCCGGCCCCTCGTCGGCGTCGGCATGGCCTGCCAGGCCGGCGTCCTCGATCTGCATGCCTGCTACTGCGGGGGCGCCCGCGGGCCGGCCGTTCCGGCGCGGAAGGTCTCGCTCGAGATAGCGGTCCACCATGCGGGCGCACTGGCGTCCCTCGTTGATGGCCCACACGATCAGGGACTGGCCGCGGCGGGCGTCCCCCGCGGCGAACACCCCGTCCACCGAGGTGGTGTACGGCTTGACCGCCTTGACGTTGCCACGCGGGTCCTTCTCGACTCCCAGCTGGTCGAGCAGCGGCTGCTCCGGATGGAGGAAGCCCATCGCCAGCAGCACGAGCTGCGCGGGCAGCTCGCGCTCTGTTCCAGGGATCGGAGCGAACGGAGGCCCGGCCTCGGCCTGGGCTATGTGCAGCGCGGCGACGCCGCCCCGGCCGTCGTCGCCGAAGCGGGTCGTCGTGACCGAGTAGTCCTGCTCCCCCACGCCGGCCGCCCTGGCCTCCTGCATCGCGTAGCTGAGGCGGTACTTCAGCGGCCACTGCGGCCAGGGGGTGAGCTCGTCGGGACGGTTCGGCGGAGGCTCCGACAGGAGCTCCAGCTGCGTGATCGAGCGCGCCCCCTCCCGCAGCGCGTTGCCCACGCAGTCGGCGCCGGTGTCCCCCCCGCCGATCACCACCACGTCCTTGTCGCTCGCGCTTATCTCGCACGGCGCCGGAGGCTGCGCGACGGTCGGCTCGGGGCCGATCTCGCGCGCGACCCAGCGGTTTCGCTGGTAGAGGTAGTCCATCGCGAAGTGCACGCCTTCGAGCTCGCGTCCGGGCACCGGCAGGTCGCGCGGCACCCGCGAGCCCGTGGCGAGCACGATCGCGTCGAATCCCTCGCGCAGCTCGGCGATGCTCACATCCGTTCCCACATCCACGCCGCAGCGCGCCTCGACGCCCTCGGCGATGAGCTGCTCCGCTCGCCGCTGCACGGTCGTCTTCTCGATCTTGAAGTCCGGCACGCCGAAGCGGACCAGCCCGCCGAGCGCCTCGTCGCGCTCGAACAGCGTCACCTGATGCCCGGATCGACGCAGCTGCTGGGCGGCGGCCATGCCGGCGGGACCCGATCCGACTACGGCCACCCGCCTGCCGGTCTCGCGGCGAGGCGGCTGCGGGGTTACCCAGCCCTCCTCCCACGCACGGTTGATGATCGAGTTCTCGATCTGTTTGATCGTCACCGCGTCGTTCTCACGGATCTCGAGCACGCAAGCCGCCTCGCACGGCGCCGGGCACAGTCGCCCGGTGAACTCCGGGAAGTTGTTGGTCGCGTGCAACTGGGCGATCGCGTCGCGGAAGCGATCGCGATAGACGAGGTCGTTCCAGTCCGGGATCAGGTTCCCGAGCGGGCATCCGTTGTGGCAGAACGGCACGCCGCAGTCCATGCAGCGGGCGCCCTGCTCGCGAAGCTCCGCCACCGGTCGCTGCAGCAGGAACTCCCGGTAGTCGTGTGCGCGCTCCGATGGGTCCCTCTGGGGAACACCGTGGCGCTCGATCTGCAGAAAACCGCCGAGCTTGCCCATCAAGCGCCCGTCTCGCCGACCGCGTCCAGCGATCGCCGAGCCGACAGGTTCCCGTTTTCCGAGGCGAGCGCCGCCCGCGCCTCTTCCTCGGCGAGCTCGCGCAGGACGCGCTTGTAGTCGTGGGGCATCACCTTCACGAACGCCTCGGCGGCGAGCAGGCCACCCCAGTCCTCGAGCACCCGCCGGGCGACGGGCGAACCGGTCGCGCGCTCGTGCTCTTCGATCATCGTCCGCAACTCGAGCGCATCGGCCTCGGAGATGCCTTCGAAGCCGACCATCCCCATGTTGCAGCGGGCCGGGAAGCTGCCGTCCTCGTCGAGCACGTAGGCGACTCCTCCGCTCATGCCGGCCGCGAAGTTGCGTCCCGTGGAGCCCAGCACCACGACGCGACCTCCGGTCATGTACTCGCAGCAGTGGTCGCCGACTCCCTCGACGACAGCCCAGGCGCCGGAGTTGCGAACCGCGAAGCGCTCACCGGCCAGCCCGCGGAAGAAGGCCTTGCCGGCCGTCGCCCCGTAGAGAACCGTGTTGCCGACGATCACGTTCTGCTCGGCGCTGAAGTGATCGCCCATCCCGTCGCGGGGGCGAATCGCGAACACGCCGCCCGACAGCCCCTTCCCGGCGTAGTCCTGCGCGTCACCCCGCAGCGTGAAGTTGATGCCGGGCGCGAGCCAGCCCCCGAAGCTCTGCCCGGCCGACCCCTCGAAGTCGACGACGATGGAGTCCTCGGGCAACCCCTCGGCGCCGTGGCTCCTTGCGACGTGACTCGACAGGATGCCGCCGACGCAGCGGTTGCGGTTGCGGATCGGCAGCGACAGCCGTACGGGCTCGCGGCGCTCGAGCGCCGGGCGCGCGCCCTCGACCAGCTGCCAGTCGAGTGCGTCCTCGAGGACCGCCGGCGGCGGTTCCACGCGCCGGCGGACGGCACCGTCCGGCATCTCTATGTGGGTGAGGATGTGCGTCAGGTCCACGCCGCGCGCCTTCCAGTGGTCGATCGCGGGGCCGACGCGCAGCAGGTCCACGCGGCCGATCGCCTCGTCGAGCGAGCGCAGCCCGATCGACGCGAGGATCTCCCGCACCTCCTCGGCCACGAAGAAGAAGAAGTTGACGACGTGCTCCGGGGTGCCCTTGAAGCGCTTGCGCAGCTCCGGGTCCTGGGTGGCGATTCCCACGGGGCAGGTGTTCAGGTGGCAGGCCCGCATCATGATGCAGCCGGTGGCGATCAGCGGCGCCGTCGAGAAGCCCATCTCGTCGGCTCCGAGGAGCGCCGCTATGACGACGTCCCGGCCCGTCTTCAGCTGACCGTCGGTCTGCACCGTGATGCGCGAGCGCAGGTCGTTGAGCAGCAGCGTCTGCTGTGTCTCGGCGAGCCCGATCTCCCACGGCACGCCGGCCGCCTGGATCGATGACAGCGGCGATGCACCGGTACCGCCGTCGTGCCCGGAGATGAGCACGCGATCGGCGTTGGCCTTGGAGACGCCGGCAGCGACCGTTCCCACGCCCACCTCGGCGACCAGCTTCACCGAGACCTGGGCGCCGCGGTGCTCGGGCGCGGGCGGGTTCGAGCAGCGCAGGTCGTAGATCAGCTGCTTGAGGTCCTCGATCGAGTAGATGTCGTGATGCGGCGGCGGAGAGATCAGGCCCACGCCGGGCGTGGTGTGACGAATCGAGCCGATGTAGGAGTCGACCTTGTGGCCGGGCAGCTGTCCGCCCTCGCCCGGCTTGGCGCCCTGCGCCATCTTGATCTGGAGCTCGTCGGCGTTGACCAGGTAGTGGATGGTCACCCCGAAGCGGCCGGAGGCGACCTGCTTGATCGCTGAGCGCCGGCGGTCGCCGTTGCCGTCGGGCACATAGCGCGACGGGTCCTCGCCACCCTCTCCGGTGTTGGAGCGTCCGCCGAGGCGGTTCATGGCGATGGCGAGCGTCTCGTGCGCCTCACGCGAGATAGAGCCGAGGCTCATGGCGCCGGTGCAGAAGCGCTTGACGATCTCGCTCGCCGGCTCCACCTCCTCGAGCGGGATCGACTCGCCCGCGCCGGTGCCGATCTCGAGCAGGCCACGCAACGTCGCCCGGCGCGCCGCGTCGTCGTTGACCATGCGCGCGTACTCGCGGTACTTCTCGTAGGCGGGGCTCTCACGCACGACGCGGTGTGAGTCGGCGTCGCCCTTCAGGGCGGCGGCCACGTCGCCGTTGGCCGCGCGAACGGCGTGCTGGACGAGCGCGATCGTCTCCGGGTTCCACATGTGGTGCTCGCCGTCGCGCCGCCACGCGTAGACGCCGCCGACGGGCAGCAGCTCGTCGTGGGCGGCCGGATAGGCGCGCGCGTGGCGCTCGAGCGCCTCGGTGGCGAGCACCTCCAGGCCTACCCCGCCGATCCGCGAGGCCGTGCCCGTGAAGTGCTTGTCGATCAGCTCCTTCTCGAGCCCCACAGCCTCGAAGATCTGGGCCCCTCGATAGGACTGGATCGTGGAGATGCCCATCTTGGAGATCGTCTTGAGCAGCCCTTTGCCGACCGCCTTCACGTAGTTCTGCGCCGCGCGCTCGAGCAGGCCACCAAGCTCCTCGGCACTCGGCAGCTGCTGGCGCCCGTCGAGGCCAGGGCGGGCGATCCGTCCTTCGACGACGAGCTCGTCGAGCGTCTCGAGCGTCAGATAGGGGTTGATCGCGCTCGCGCCGTAGCCGATCAGGGTGGCGAAGTGGTGGACCTCTCTGGGCTCACCGGACTCCAGGACGATGCCGGCACGCAGGCGCGTGTGCTCGAGGACGAGATGGTGGTGGACGGCGGCGACGGCCAGCAGCGACGGGATCGGCGCACGCCGCGGCCCGAGCAGGCGGTCGGAGAGGATGATGATGTTGACGCCGGCCGCAATCGCGTCGCTGGCCTCCCGGCTGATTCGCTCGATCGCCGTGCTCATGCCGGCCGGCCCCTCCTCCACGGGCCAGGTGATGTCGATCGTCTTGGCTTTGTAGACGTCGTGCTGGACCTCGCGCAGAGTCTCGAGCTCGCGGTTGAGCAGGATCGGCTGGTCCAGCAGCAGCTTGTGCGCGTGCTCGGGCGTCTCGTCGAAGAGGTTGCGCTCGTTGCCCAGGCTCGTGGCCAGGCTCATGACGATCTCCTCGCGGATCGGGTCGATCGGCGGGTTGGTGACCTGGGCGAACAGCTGCTTGAAGTAGGAGAACAGCGGCGGCGCCTGCTCGGAGAGCACGGCGAGCGCCAGGTCGTTGCCCATCGAGCCGACCGGCTCGGCGCCCTCGCTCGCCATCGGCTCGATGAGCACCCGCAGGTCCTCCTGGCTGTAGCCGAAGGCGCGCTGGCGCAGGCGCAGCGGCTGATCGGAGAGGGTGACCTGTTCGGAGGGCGGCAGCCGCGAGAACGGGACGGCGTTGCGGGCGTACCACTCGCCGTACGGACGGCGGGTGGAGACCTCGCGCTTGACCTCGTCGTCCTCGACTATCCGGCCGCGCTCGAGGTCCACGAGGAACAGCTTTCCCGGCTGCAGCCGCCCGAGGCGCCTCACATCAGCCGGGGCGATGTCGAGCAGGCCCGACTCGGAGCCGAGCACGACGTGGCCATCGGTCGTCTCCACCCACCGACCGGGGCGCAGGCCGTTGCGGTCGAGCGTCGCGCCGACGACGCGCCCGTCGGTGAAGGCGACGGACGCCGGGCCGTCCCAGGGCTCCATGAGGCACGAGTGGTACGCGTAGAAGCCCTTCAGGTGGTCGGGCAGGTCATCGCGGTCGCGGTAGGCCTCGGGGATCATCATCATCGCCGCGTGCGGAAGCGAGCGACCCGCCAGCAGCAGCAGCTCGAGCACGTTGTCGAACGTCGCCGAGTCCGAGTTGCCGGCGCTGACAACCGGCAGGATCTTCTCCAGGTCCGCACCGAACAGCTCGCTGCGCAACTCGCTCTCCCGAGCGCGCATCCAGTTCACGTTGCCCATCACCGTGTTGATCTCGCCGTTGTGGCAGATCACGCGGTAGGGATGCGCAAGCTCCCAGCTTGGGAAGGTGTTCGTCGAGAAGCGGGAGTGGACGAGGGCGAGCGCGCTCTTGGTTCGCTCGTCGCGCAGGTCGGCGTAGAAGGCCGCCAGCTGGTAGCTGATCAGCATGCCCTTGTAGTTGATCGTGCGCGAGGAGCTCGATGCGACGTAGAGCCCGGGCTCCTGGGCGGTGATCTCGCAGACGCGCCGGATCACGTAGAGCTTGCGCTCGAACGCGTCGCGGTCGGCCTGCTCGGCGGGCCCCGCGCCGACGAACAGCTGGCGGATCGCCGGCCGGCAGGCCGCCGCCACCTCACCCGTCTGGGTCTCGTCGACCGGCACGTCGCGCCAGCCGAGCACGTGCTGGCCCTCGCCAAGGACGGTCCGCTCGAGCAGCGCCTCCAGTCGGCCGCGGGCGGCGCCGTCCGTCGGCAGGAAGCACATGAGGACGCCGTAGCCGCCGACCGGCGGTAGCTCGAAGTCGACCACGGCGCGCATCAGCTCGTCGGGCATCTGCATCAGGATCCCGGCGCCGTCTCCGGTGCAGGGGTCCGCACCGGTGGCACCACGGTGCTCCAGATTCTCGAGCGCCGTGAGAGACCGCACGATGACCTCGTGCGTCGGCTGGTTGTCGAGCCGCGCCACCATGCCGACGCCGCACGCGTCGTGCTCGTAGCTGGGGTCGTACAGTCCGACGGCCCGTGGCGGCTGCTTGTTGTGCGAAGTCATGGAAGTGCTCCCTTGGGGCGGTGCATCCCCCGTGGCGCGGGCAGGCGGGCACCTGAGGCGGAGCCAGAAAGCGTAGCAGTGAAGCAGGCCCACAAAGCGCCCGCGCGCATGGTTCTGACAGCGTTCCAGAGCGCTGCCATGGGCGTTTTCGGCTAGTCCCCCGGGTCTCCCCGCAGGGTCTCGCTCTCGCCCCACGAGCACAGCGCCGCCCTGCCAGGACAGGTCAGGCAGAGAGCCCGGTGCGGCCGGCTGCTGACGGCGAACCCGCGAGCCCGCGCGCGCGCCACCATCTCCGCCAGCCGCTGCTCGAGCTCCAGCCGCTCGGCGGCCGCAAAGGGCGCGCGGACGGGCTCCTCCGGACGCTCCAGGAACCAGTGGACGACCTCGACCGCGGGAGCGCCGTCCCGCAACACCGCCAGCGCGTACAGGAGTCGCTGGATGCCGTACTCGCGCTCGACCAGCGCACCGAGGTCGATCTCCGGCCCGACCCTGTCGCTCTTGTAGTCGACCACCACGCAGGCTCCGTCGGGCTCGCTCGCGAGCAGGTCGATCACACCGGTGACCAACGGTTCGTCCGGACCCAGCGAGAAGGCGAAGGGATACTCGCGACGGATCCCCCTGGCGCCCGCCAGGCGCTCGGCCGTTCCGGTGCGGCTCGCGGTGTCGAGGAGCGCCGCCAGCTCGCGGCACTCGGGCTCGCCGGCGCGCAGGGCGAGCTCATCGGCGGCGCGAGCCACATCCTCGACCGAAGGCGCCCGCGGCCGCTCGAAGTCGAGCGACTCCATCAGCGAGTGCACGAGCACCCCGCGTTCGCGCGCGTCCAGATCTCCGCCGGACGCACGGCCTCCCCCCGGCGTGCGCGCCTCGGGCAGGCCGAGGACTCGTTCGAGGTAGTAGCGGTAGCCGCAGCGCTCGAGCTCGCTGAGCGACGTGTAGCTGAGCGTCGCGATCTCCCGGCCTGCGCCGCCGGCCACGGTCGCCGCAAGCCCGTCCAGGACCTCACGCCGCTCATGCGCGATCACCGCCGGGCGCGCGGCGGCCGGCGGGCCCTGCCCGTCGGGTGGGACCGGCCGGTCCGGGCCGTCCGAGTGCAACGTCGTCCCCGCGTCGGCGGGAGCCGTCAGGGTCAGGCGGACGAACGCTCCGGCACCGTCGCCGACCTCGACGTCGTGAACCCCCGCATGCCCCTCCGCGGCGAGCGCCGGGATCTGCGGCGAGAGCGCCGGCGCGAGCCATGAGATCGGCGTGGAGGCCTGCTGTGGCGAGGGCCAGCGCTCGAAGTCGACTGCGCCGCTCAGCAGCAGGCGCTCGCGAGCCCGGGTCATGGCGACGTAGAGGATCCGGTCCTCCTCCTGGGCTTCGCGGTCGCGGCGCTCGAGACACAGCTCGTCGTATTCCAGCGAGGGGACGGATCGCTCGCCGTCGAGGCGCACGAGGCGAAGCCCGATGCGCTCGCCGTCGACGAGCAGGTCCGGCGTCTGGCGTCGTGGCTGGCGGCCCAGGTCGGCGACGCAGACCACCGGGAACTCCAGCCCCTTGGCCGCGTGCACGGTCATCAGCCGCACCGCGTCGGGCTCCACTCCCTCGACCGGTGCGTCGGGCTCGACCTTGACGGCCTGCTGGAGGTACGCGACATGCTGCAGGAAGCCGCGCAGGTCTCGTCCTTCGCTCGCTTCGAACCGGCGCGCCAGGCGCAGGAGCTTGTGGACGTTGGCCAGCCGCCGCTCGCCCCAGTCGAGCGCCAGCACGTGCCGGCGGTAGCCGGTCGCCTCGATCGCGCGCTCGATCAGCTCGGACAGACCGCGCTCGAACGCGCCGTCGCGCTCGCGCGCGAGAAGGGAACAGAAGCCACCCAGCGCCTGCAGGTCCTCGCCGGCCAGCGGCAGGTCCGCCTCGAGGGCGGTTGACCAGGCATCCCCGCCGCGCTCGCGGGCAGCCTCCGCGAGGAGCGCGAGGCAATCTCTCGAGCAGCCTGCCAGCGGGGACGCGAGCGCGCCGTAGAGGGCCAGCTCGTCGAGCGGGTTGGCGAGCGCCCGCAGGTAGCTGATCAGATCGCCGATCTGCTGGTGACCCCAGAACGTGCCGACGGCGGCGAGCGTGCGCAGCCCTCGGAGCTGGAGCGCGCGCTCGTAGACCTCGAGGTCGCCGGCCGCGCGCAGCAGCACCACCACGTCGCCGGCGCGGGCCTCTTCGGCGTCGATCAGCGCGCGTACGCGGCCGGCGAGCACCCTTGCCTCGGCCTGGCGCCACGGCTGGGCGTGCGGGAGCCCCGAGGCCATCCCCTCGACGAGCTGCCGGTGCTCCTCCCAGCCGGCCGTGCTCGTGATCAGCAGCTCCACCAGGGGTGGCTCTTCGCCTCCGGCCACGGCGTCTGCCGGGAGCAACGGCCGGTAGCCGGGGAAGCGCCCGGCGAAGGCGGTGTTGATCACATCGAGGAGCGGGGCGCGGCTACGGAAGTTACGCGTCAAGCCGATGCTGCCGCCGCTCTGCTCCAGCTCGGCGTTCCGGGCCCGGAACAGCCCCACGTCGGCATGCCGGAACCCGTAGATCGACTGCAGCTCGTCTCCGACGGTGAACAGGTTGCCGCGGTCCAGCGCTTCCAGGATCCCCAGCTGGCGGGCGTTGGTGTCCTGGAACTCGTCGACCATGAGCAGCTCGAAGCGCTCGGACCACGCCGCGCGCACGCTCTCGCGTTCCCGCAGCAGCTCGAGCACGCGGAGCTCGAGGTCGTCGAAGTCGGCGGCGCCACGTCCCCGCTTCAGATCGGCGTACGCGTCGCCGAACCGGCCCAGCAGCTCATCCAGCAGCGCGCACGTGCGGGCCGCGTCGGCGGCGAGCGCGTCGGCGCCGTCCCCGACGTCCGGCAGCGGAAGGCGCGGGCTGCTCGAGCCACGACTGCGAAGCTCGGCGAACGCCTGCTGGATGAGGCCACGCACTCGATCGACGCCGTAGGCGGCGAGCATGTCGACGGCATCGGATCGCTCGCCGTCGAGGAAGCGCTCCAGCGCAGTAGTGAACGCGTCCTCGCGCAGGCGCCCGGCGAGACCTTCATCCAAGATCGTGAAGTCCGGGTCGAGCCCCGCCGCGAGCGGATGCGCTCGCAGCACGCGCACGCAGAACCCGTGGAAGGTCCCGACGAAGGCGCCCTCCGTGTCACGTGCCGCGTCGCGGTCGCCGAGCTCCAGCAGGCGAGCCCTGACTCGCTCGCGCAGCTCGCCCGCCGCGCGCTCGGTGAAGGTGATCGCGAGCAGCCGCCCGGGTGCGATCCCGTCCTCGCGAATCGCGCGGACGAAGCGCTCGACGAGCACCGACGTCTTCCCGCTCCCGGCCGCCGCCGAGACCAGCAGCGGCTCGGCGCGGCGGCGTACGGCCTGCTCCTGCTCGCGCGTCAGCTCCGGTCCCGTGGCGGCTTCGAGCGCGCCGTCCGGCTCCATGCCGGGAAGGGTCTGGACCTGGTAGCCGGCGCCCGTCGCCATGCTCAGCGCTCGCAGCGGCAGATCGTGGGGTACTTGCATCCCCCGTTGAAAGCGCACGTGTCAGGCCTTGCCTGAAGCTCACCGCGGCTTGCCTCGGCGGCGGCCGTGCGAGCGGCCGCGACCGCTTCGCCCAGCAGCTCACGCACCTGCGCGTGCTCGAGAACGTCGCGCGCCACGCATTCGACGGCGATCGCGCTGTCGCCGTCGAGAACCCCACGCGCGCGCAGATCCTCGCCCGCGAGCGGCTGGTAGAAGCCGCCGGCGGCGCGCATTCCCAGGAGCGCTTCCACAGCCAGCATGTAGAGCGCCAGCTGAAGCTTGCCGTCCTTGATCCACCTCGCCGACGGCACCACCGTGCCGCCCTTGTAGTCGTAGACGAGGGCTTCGCCGTCGGCGCTCACGTCCACGCGGTCGATTCGCCCTCGCAGGCGAACCGCGCCGGGAAGCTCGAACGGCGGCAGGCTGCTCGGCTCTCCTCGATCGTCCCCCTCTGAGATCCCGAACCCCAGCTCGAGCTCGGCCGGCTCGAGCCCGGTCTCGTTCTCGGCGGCATGTCGGAGGTAGCGCTCGAGGTCCACCTGAAGGCGCCGCCGCAGGGCCGTGCGCCTCTGCGGCGAGACCGACAGCCCGTGCTCGGGCTCGTGCTCCGCGAGCGCCAGCGCAAGGAGCTCTCTCGCCAGCTCGAGCGTCTCGGGCCGCAGGCGAGCTGTCCCCGTCTCACGGCGCAGACCCTCGAGCGTGTCCTTGAGCGCCGCATGCGCCAGCGCGCCCCGTGCCAGCGGCTCGGGATCGGGGTCGAAGTCCTCCGGGACGAGCATCCGCTCGACGAACCAGGCGACCGGACAGCCGACCCAGCGCTCGAGCGAGGACGCCGACCACACGTGCCGGCCCAGCCGCTCGAGCAGCCGCGGGTCGCCGAGCGGCTCGCCGGCCGGCGCGGGCATCGGCTCGCGCGCTGCGGGAGGCGCATCGTCGACTGCGCCCAGGCCGCGCCGTCCCCGGGTGCTCGTCAGGGTCTCGTGGAAGAGATCGCAGACGTCATCGACGA
>DASYFT010000024.1:0-1737 GCA_036498265.1 Solirubrobacteraceae bacterium
GAAATTAAGGTAAGCCAGGTGGGTCTGCTTCCCGCTCATCAGTCAGCGGGCCTTCATCGAGGGGTTGGAATTTGTGAGTAGTGGTAACGCGATTCGCGGCAGCAGGGTAGGCGCCGGCCCGATGGGCGAGGCGGAGCGCGGCGAGGCCGCGCCCCGTGTCTGGGTGTCGTTCTGGTGCTCCAACGGGCACGAGACCCGGCCGAGTTTCGCGTCCGACGCCGCGATTCCCGACCAGTGGGAGTGCCCGCGCTGCGGCTTCCCGGCAGGCCAGGACCAGGCGAACCCGCCTGCCCCGCCGCGCGTCGAGCCTTACAAGACTCACCTTGCCTACGTGAAGGAGCGCCGCTCCGACGCCGACGGCGAGGCCATCCTCGCCGAGGCGCTGCAGCGCCTGCGCGGTTAGCGTCGCGACAGAACGCGATCGCCCCGGGACGGCACGGCCGCCCGGGGCGATTTCATTTGCCCGCTTACCCGAGGAGCGTCGGCAGGACCTGCCTGACTTGCTCGTCCAGGTCATGGGTGGCGGCGGGGTCGCCGCTGAGGTGGCGCAGCAGGGCGTGCTGGAAGACGCCGTCGAGCAGGGCGTAGGCGAACGCGGGAGTGACCGCGAGATCGCGCCCGCTCAGCTCGGCGTACCTGGTGACGATCCGCCAGATCATCAGCTGAAGCGAGTGGTCGATCTCCGCGACGTCCGTGCGGAACTTCTCCTCGAACAGCGACTGGTTGCGCAGGTCGTACCAGAGCCGGTGCATCGTGACGTCATCCCGCAGCGTGCCCGCCATCGCCGCGCCGAAGCCGGCCCGGAGTTCGTCCGCTGCCGTGGCGGTGGCGACGATCGCGTCGTACCTGGTGACGCACTCGGCCTTGTACTGCCGTACGCAGTAGGTGATGAGCTCGGACTTGTCGGCGAAGTAATAGTGGAGCACGCCGTGGGAGAACTCGGAGTGCTGCGCGATGTCGCGCAGGCTGGTATTCACGAACCCGAGCTCGGCCAGGGTCTGCAGCGCCGCGGCGGCGAGCTGGTCGCGCCGCTCGGCGAACTTGTCAACCTGGCGGCGCGCGATCCGCTCGCGTTTCCGCTCTTCCACTTCAGTCAATGCTCTACCTCGGTCAACGACGATCCCGCCAGCGTCATGCCGGTCAGCCTCATCATTGGTATTCGACGGTCCCAAAGTTACCAGCCTTGACAAGTGGTCAAATTTCCTAAGACGATCGTCAAGCAAATACTTGACAATTGTCAAGAAGCGGGTGACGGTAAGAGCACGCCGATGGCCTGGGGCGAGTACGCGACAGGCCACGGCGGCCAGTGGGAGCGTGCCTCGAAGCACCGCGGTACTTGGCTTCGACGGCGGGGATGGCGCAGGACGGAGAATGCCGATGAGTGTTTACGACCTGACCGGGCGCAAGGCCCTGGTAACCGGCGGGGCCCGCGGGCTCGGCGAGGGGATGGCGCGGGCACTCGCCCGGGCGGGCGCGGCGGTCGTGATCGCCGACATCAGGGAAGACCTGGGGAAGGCGACCGCGAGCTCGCTGCGCGAGAGCTGGGCGAACGCCGAGTTCGTCGCGCTCGACGTCACGTCGGACGAGAGCTGGGCACAGGCGATGCCGCAGGCCATCGCGCACCTGTCCGGCCTCGACATCCTCGTCAACAACGCGGGGATCGAGATCACGAGCCTGCTGATCGACCTCGACCCCGAGGGCGTGCGCCGGATGCTCGAGGTGAACGTCCTCGGCACG
>DASYFT010000025.1:0-21026 GCA_036498265.1 Solirubrobacteraceae bacterium
ACGCGAGCTGGGTTCAGAACGTCGTGAGACAGTTCGGTCCCTATCTGCCGTGGGCGTTGGAGAGTTGAGAGGATTTGTCCCTAGTACGAGAGGACCGGGATGAACGCACCTCTGGTGTATCTGTTGTCCTGCCAAGGGCATCGCAGGTTAGCTACGTGTGGATCGGATAACCGCTGAAAGCATCTAAGCGGGAAGCCGGCCTCAAGATGAACTCTCCCATCCCCTTGAGGGAGTAAGACCCCTGGTAGACCACCAGGTTGATAGGCCGGATCTGGAAGGGCGGTAACGCCTGGAGGAGACCGGTACTAATGGGTCGAGGGCTTGACGGATTTTTTTGTGATGCTCGTGTGGCGCTGTGCAGTTTTGAAGGACCGGGAGGCGTGGTCTCTCACCTTTTTCCGGTGGCTTTAGCGAGGGGGAAACACCTCTTCCCATTCCGAACAGAGCAGTTAAGCCCCTCAGCGCCGATGGTACTTGGCTCGCAAGGGCCTGGGAGAGTAGGACGCCGCCGGTTTTTTTCTAACGCGGGCCGCCTTCGGGCGGCTCGTTGTCGTTGTGCCCCGCCAAGCGCCTCGGCGGTTCAATCCGGGAGGGCCACGTCCCCCTCGGGGCTGAGGCCCCAGCGAGGGTTGTGGGCGACCTCCCACGGGTGGCCGTCCGGGTCCACGAAGACCCCGGAGTAGCCTCCCCAGAACGTCTCGCCGGGCTCCCGGGCGATCCGCGCCCCGGCTGCCCGCGCTTCTGCGATGACCGAGTCGACCTCGGCGGGCGAGCCGACGTTGTTCGCGAGCGTGACGCCCCCGTAGCCCTCGCCGAGCTCGACGCCGCTGTCCTCGGCGAGCAGCTGCCTGTCCCAGAGGGAGAGGACCATCCCGCCGGCCTGGAAGAACGCGACGTCCATCTCAGCCGGCGTGTGGCTGCGCCAGCCGAGCTCTTCATAGAAGGCCCGTGCCCTGACCAGGTCCGACACGCCGAGGGTGATCACGGTGACCCGCTGTCGCATCTGCGGCCTCCCTTCAGTTCGCGGCCCGCGTGCGCCGTGTGGCCGGCTGACCAGCGTATCGGCGGCCGCCGTCTCCGCCGTGGTCCGGTCGGATGGGGCAGAGGCACACCTGCGCCCGGCCGGCCGGCTGGCCCGGACGGCGGGGATCCCCCAGACGCCCGCGCAGCGCGACCCGATGCGGGTGAAGGGCCTGAGCTCGCTCGTCCTGGTCGACCTCCCAGTCGACTTCGCGGTCGTCCTCGAGCAGCAGGAACGCGCGGGTCAGGCGAAGCGCATCGAGTGCGCGCTGCGCAAGCGCTGAGTTCTTTCTTGGGGGGAACATCTGTTCGCACGCTACGAGCGCCGCCGGACGGATCCCATGCGAACACGTGTACGTATGGGCACGTCACCCCGGAAACGGCGTCGTAGAGCCAAATCAGTCCTCTGCGAGCTGCAACGGGACTTGCAGGGACCGCCTCCGGACGGCTCGCTTCGGGTCCCGTCGGCTTCGAAGCAGGGCACGGGGCGGCCGGCTCGAACTCCAGGGAGGAGATGGCTGTTACGCTTGCCAGGCGTCAGGCCAGCGTGCCCCGGTGGGGACGGAGGCGGCGTCCACAGCTCATGGAGAAGTTCGTCATCGAAGGCGGCGTCCCGCTGTCCGGCACGATGGTCCCCGCCGGCAACAAGAACGGCGCTCTGCCGATCCTTGCCTCGACCGTGCTGACGGCCGACGAGGTGACCGTTCGCAACGTGCCGCGCATCCGCGACGTGGAGGCGATGCTGGCGATCCTGCGCGCCGTGGGCGTCGACGTCAACTGGCGCGGCCCGAACGAGGTGACGCTCTGCGCGGCGGGCGTGCACTCCGTCGAGATCGAGCGCGAGCTGGCCGAGCTGATCCGCGCGTCCTTCCTGCTCGCGGGCCCGCTGCTCGCCCGCTTCCACCGCGCCGTGATGCCGCCCCCCGGCGGCGACGTGATCGGCCGCCGCCGCCTGGACCCGCACCTCGACGCCTTCCGCGCGATGGGCGCCGTCGCGGACTGCGACGGCGAGATCGTGCTGAGCGCGCCCCGCGGACTGCGCCCGACGGACGTGTTCATGGACGAGCCGTCGGTGATGGCCACCGAGAACGCCCTGATGGCCGCCGCGCTGACGCCGGGCACGACCGTGATCGGAAACGCGGCCTGCGAGCCCCACGTCCAGGACCTGGCGCGCATGCTGGTGAAGATGGGCGCGGACATCCAGGGCATCGGCTCCAACCTGATCACGGTCAACGGCGCCGAGCGCCTGCACGGCTGCGAGCACGACGTGGCGCCCGACCACATCGAGATCGGCAGCTTCATGGCGCTTGCGGGCGTGACCGGCGGAGAGCTGCGCATCAAGGACACGGTGCCGGGCGACCTGCGGATGATCCGCCTGGTGTTCGAACGCGCCGGTCTGCGCTCCGAGCTCGACGGCAACGACCTGCTCGTCCCGGGCGGCCAGAAGCTCGTCATGCAGGCGGACGTGGGCGAGTACAAGAGCAAGATCCAGGACGGCCCCTGGCCGGCGTTCCCGGCCGACCTGACTTCCATCGCCGTGGCGCTCGCGACGCAGGCCGAGGGCTCGATCCTGATCCACGAGTGGATGTTCGAGAACCGCCTGATCTTCACGGACAAGCTGATCCTGATGGGCGCCGACATCGTGATGTGCGATCCCCACCGCGCGATCGTGACCGGCCCCCGCCGCCTGCGCGGCGAGCGCGTCGAGTCGCCGGACATCCGCGCGGGCATGGCGATGCTGCTGGCGGCCCTCTGCGCCGACGGACGCAGCGAGATCGGCAACATCCGCCAGATCGACCGTGGCTACGAGCGCATCGACGAGCGCCTGCGCGAGCTGGGCGCCCGGATCGAGCGTGTCGCCACGGAGCCCGTTCACGCCTAACCTGGGATCGCGATGATCCTCCCGATCCCCAGCGGCACGCGCGACGTGCTACCCGACGAGACGCGCGAGGTGCGCGCGATCACGGACGCCCTGCGCGGGGTGTTCGAGCGTCACGGCTACGGCGAGGTCTACACGCCCGCGCTGGAGTACGAGTCGGTGCTCGCCCGCGCCGACATGGCCGAGGCGCGCCCCGCCTACCGGATGTTCGACGAGTCCGGCGACGTGCTGGTGCTGCGCTCGGACATGACCGTGCCGATCGCGCGGGTGGTGGCCAGCCGCTACCCCTCGAGCGAGCCGCCCCTGCGCTTCTGCTACTTCGCCCACTGCTATCGCGGCGTCCGGCCGCAGCGCGGGCAGCCGCGCGAGCTCCTGCAGGCCGGGATCGAGCTGATCGGCTCCCCGGCGCCGCAGGGCACCGTGGAGGCGCTGACGGTGCTGTGCAACGCGCTCGACACGACCGGGCTGAAGGATTACCGGATCGGCCTCGGCGACGCGTCGCTGTTCCCGTCGCTGATGGCGAGCCTGCAGGTGCCGGAGCCGCTTCGCGACGGCCTGCTGCAGGCGCTGGTGCTGCGCGACTTCGTGGCGCTCGAGCACATGCTGGCCGGCGCGGGCCTGTCCGGCGAGGCCGGCGAGATGCTGCTCGAGCTGCCCCAGCGCCGGGGTGGCCGCGAGATCCTCACCGACGTGCCGGCCGCGGCCACGGAGGCGGTCACGGGGCTTCGCCGCGTGCACGAGTTGCTCGATCCGGCCGTGGCCGAGCGCGTGATCTTCGACCTGGGCCTCGTGCGCAACATCGGCTACTACACGGGCGCCGTCTTCGACGTCTACGACCCGGCGCTCGGCGCGCCGATCGGGGGCGGCGGCCGCTACGACGAGCTGCTCGGGCGCTTCGGGCGCAGCCTGCCTGCCGTCGGCTTCGCGCTCGGCGTGGACCGCCTGCACATCGCGCTGGCCGGAGAGGAGCGCGGGACCGGCGCGCTGCTCGCGACGGCGGCGGCGACGGCCGACGAGACGCCGCTGTGAGCCCCACCAACGGCCTCACCATCGCGGTCCCCCGCGGAGCGCTGTTCGCGGGCACGGTCGAGCTGCTGTCGGGCCTCGGGGTGGACACCGGCGAGCTGAGCTCCAACGACCGCAAGCTGCTGTTCGAGGACATCGGCGTGATCACCATGCGCCCGTCGGACGTGCCGACGTACGTCGAGGCGGGCGCCGCCGATCTGGGCATAACGGGAAAGGACGTGCTGCTGGAGCAGGCCGCGCAGGGCCCGGGGGAGGGCGGCCGCGCGGTCTACGAGCTGCTCGACCTCGGCTTCGGGCGCTGCACGATGGTGCTGGCCAGCAAGGCCGGGCCGGACCCGGCGGCGGAGGCGCTGAGGCGACTCGGCGTGATGCGGATCGCGACGAAGTACCCGCGGATCGCGGCGCGTCACCTGGAGGAGACAGGGCGCCAGGCCGAGATCGTGGAGGTGAAGGGCTCGGTCGAGCTGGCGCCGCTGACGGGCGTGGCGGAGGCGATCGTCGACCTGACGGCGACCGGCACGACGCTGCGCGAGAACAACCTGGTGGTGCGCGAGGAGATCGTCACGTGCACCGCCCGGCTGATCGCCAACCCGGTGGCGCACAAGCTGAAGGCCGGCGCGATCGACGACCTGCTCGAGCAGCTGCGCGGTCTGCCGGCCGCGAGCGCCGTCTGAGATGGAGATCACGCGGCTGGACGTGGAGGAGCTGGCGCGCCTGGGCGGCCCGGCGGGTGCGGCCGCCCGCGTGCGATCGCTCGTGCCGGGCGGCGCGTCGGTCGAGGACGAGGTCCGCGAGATCGTGCGCCGGGTTCGCGCCGAGGGGGACGGCGCCGTGCTCGAGTACACGCGCAGGTTCGACACGGGCGGCGCCGAGCCGAGGCCGATCCGGGTGCCGCCCGAGGAGCTGGACGAGACGATCAAACTGCTGCCGCTCGAGCTCGTGGCTGGCCTGCAGGTGGCGATCGCCAACGTGGCCGAGGTCTCACAGGCGGGCGCCGGCGAGAGCAGGTCGGTGCAGCTGCCCCAGGGCCAGCGCGTGGTGCTCCGAGAGGTGCCGGTGTCCTCCGCGGCGGTCTACGTGCCGGCGGGCCGCGCGCCGTACCCGAGCACCGTCGTGATGGGGGTCGTGACCGCGCGCTCGGCGGGCGTGCTCGACGTCGCGGTGTGCGCCCCGCCGGGAGCGGACGGGCAGGTGGACCCGCTGATCCTCGGAACCTGCCGCCTGTGCGGAGTCGAGCGCGTCTACCGGATGGGCGGCGCCCAGGCGATTGCCGCTCTCGCCCACGGCAGCGAGAGCGTGGACCCGGTCGACGTGATCGTGGGGCCCGGGAACCTGTACGTGCAGGAGGCCAAGCACCAGGTCTCGGCGAGCGTCGGGATCGACGGCTTCGCCGGTCCGAGCGACCTGCTGGTGCTGCTCTCCGGAGACGCGGGCGAGCGGGAGATCCGGCTCGCCGCCCTGGACCTGCTGGCGCAGGCCGAGCACGGGCAGGGCAGCCTGATCGCCGCCGCCTCGCCGTCCCGGAGCGTGTGCGACGCGCTGGCCGGAGAGCTCGGGTCGCTGGTGCTCGAGCGGCCCACCGTGGGGGATGCCGCGTGCGCGATCGTGGAGGTCGACGGCGCCCGCGCGGCGATCGAGCTGGCGAACGCGTTCGCGCCCGAGCACCTCGAGCTGATGGGGGCCGAGATGGAGACGCTGTCGGCGATGGTGCGCTCCGCGGGCTGCGTGTTCGTGGGGGCCGAGAGCGCGACGGCGTTCGGCGACTACGTCGCCGGCTCCAACCACGTCCTGCCGACCGCCGGCGCGGCCCGCTTCGCCTCGGCGCTATCGGCCCGCCACTTCCGCCGGCGCATGCCGGAGGTGCACATCGGCCGCGGGGCCGAGCGCCTGGCCGCTGCGGGCGCGCCGATCGCGCGCGCCGAGGGGTTCCAGGTGCACGCGGAATCGATGGAGGCGCGAGTGCGAGAGAATCAGGCGTGATGAACCGCACGGCAACCATCGAGCGCACGACCGGCGAGACCGACGTGCGGCTGACGCTCGGCCTCGAAGGCGCGGGCGACGGCACGCGCGAGACCGGGATCGGCTTCCTCGACCACATGCTCGACCTGCTGGCGCGCCACGGGCGGATGGACCTCGACGTGAGCGTCAGCGGCGACCTGCAGACCGGCGCGCACCACACGGCGGAGGACACGGCGATCGTGCTGGGGCAGGCGCTCGACGTGGCGCTCGGCGACCGCACGGGGATCGTCCGCTACGGCTGGGCCACGGTGCCGATGGACGAGGCGCGAGCGAGCTGCGCGATCGACATCTCCGGGCGCCCGTTCACGTTGTTCGACGCCGAGCTGCCACCGGGCGCGACGGGCGGCTTCGAGCACGAGCTCACCGAGGAGTTCTTCCGGGCGTTCGCCAACGCGGCGAAGCTGACCCTGCACGTGCGCGTGGAGACGGGCAGCAACGCGCACCACATGATCGAGGCGGCCTTCAAGGCGTTCGCGCGGGCGCTGCGCCTGGCGGCCGCGATCGACCCGACCGAGACCGGCGTTCCCAGCACCAAGGGAACGCTGACGGCATGAGCGGCCTGATCGCCGGCCCGGTGGAGCTGGCCGTGGTCGACTACGGCATGGGCAACCGGCGCTCCGTCGAGAAGGCGCTCGAGCACGTGGGGGCCACGGCGCGCGTGAGCGCGGAGCCCGAGGTCCTGCGCGGTGCCGACGGGCTCGTGGTGCCCGGCGTGGGGGCTTTCCCGCACGCGATGGCGAGGCTGCGCGAGCTGGGGCTCGACGAGCTGCTGCGCGAGCGCGTTGGTGCCGGCACGCCGGTCCTCGGCATCTGCCTGGGCATGCAGCTGGCGTTCGACTCCTCCAGCGAGCAGGGCGGCGCGGCCGGGCTCGGCGTGATCCCTGGCGAGGTCGCCCCGCTGCGGGCGGAAGGCCGCAAGCTGCCCCACATCGGCTGGACGGAGGTCGCCTTCACGAGGCCGGCCTCGCCGCTCGTCGCCGACCTGCCCGAGCGCTGCGCCTTCTACCACGTGCACTCGTTCGCGCCCGTGCCCGCGCGCGAGGAGGACAGCCTCGGCGTCGCCGAGTACGGCGCCCCGTTCGTGAGCGCCGTCGAGAGCGGCTCGTTCTACGGCGTCCA
Source organism: Solirubrobacteraceae bacterium (assembly GCA_036498265.1). GTDB lineage: Bacteria > Actinomycetota > Thermoleophilia > Solirubrobacterales > Solirubrobacteraceae > Palsa-744. Next base: position 7,064 of record DASYFT010000025.1, read on the forward strand.
GTTCCACCCGGAGAAGTCCTCCGCCGCGGGACTGCGGCTGCTGGCCAACTTCGCGCGCATCTGCATCGCCGCGCGCCCGGGAGCGGCTGCCGGCGCGCCCCCGCTCGCCCTGTGAGGCTCTACCCGGCGATCGACATCCTCGACGGCAACGCCGTGCGCCTGGTCAGGGGCGACTTCGCCGCGAGCACCGTCTACGACGAGGACCCGCTGTCGGCCGCGCGCGCGTGGACGCAGGCCGGTGCGCGGTTCCTGCACGTGGTGGACCTCGACGGGGCGAGGAGCGGCGAGCCGGTGAACCTCGAGCACCTGCGCCGGATCGCGGCGCTTGGCGTGCCGGTGCAGTACGGGGGCGGGCTGCGCTCGCCGGAGGCCCTCGACGAGGCGCTCGCGGCGGGCGCCGACCGGGTGATCCTGGGCACGGCGGCGCTCACCGACCCGGACCTGCTCGAGCAGGCGCTCGAGGAGCACGGTCCCGAGCGCGTCGTGGTGTCCGTCGACGTCCGCGGCGGGCAGGCGGCGATCGAGGGATGGACGAAGGCGGCGGGCGTGGGCGTGCACGAGGTGGTGGTGCGGCTGCTCGAGCAGGGTGTGCGCGAGCTGGCCTACACCAACGTGGACCGCGACGGGATGCTCGGAGGCCCGAGCCTCGACGACCTCGCCTCGGTGGCGAGGAGCGCGCAGCATGCCCGGCTGATCTACTCCGGCGGCATCGGGGAGCTCGCGGATCTCGAGCGCCTCGCCGAGCTGCGCGCGCGCGACGGCCTCGACAGCCTCGCCGGGGTGATAGTGGGCAAGGCCCTGTACGAGGGGCGCTTCACGATCGCCGAGGCACAGGCGGCGCTGTCGGTCTGAGGAGGGGGAGGCAATGGCGCTCCCACCCGTCCCGCGGCGGCTGCCACCGGCCTCCACGCGCAAGGGACGCGTCCGCGGCGAAGGGCTACGGTGAGCGGGTGAACTTCAAGCGGATCATCCCGTGCCTGGACGTGGACGCCGGCCGCGTGGTCAAGGGCGTGGAATTCGTCGACATCAGGGACGCGGGCGACCCCGTCGAGCTGGCCGCCCACTACGACCGCGAGGGCGCCGACGAGCTCGTGTTCCTGGACATCACCGCGACACACGAGAAGCGCGAGACGATCGTGCGGCTGGCGCGCAGCACCGCCGACGAGGTGTTCGTGCCGTTCACGATCGGCGGTGGGATCCGCTCGGTCGCGGACGCGCAGATGGTGCTCGACGCCGGCGCCGACAAGGTGTCGGTGAACTCGGCCGCGCTGGAACGACCGGAGCTGATCGACGAGCTGGCGGGCGTGTTCGGCGCGCAGTGCGTGGTGCTGGCGATCGACGCAAGGGCCCGCCCGGCGACGGCGGGCACCGACGGCTCGCCGGGCTGGGAGGCCTACCTCGCCGGCGGGCGCACGCCGACCGGCCGCGACGTCGTGGAGTGGGCGTGCGAGGCCGTCGAGCGCGGGGCCGGGGAGATACTGCTGACGAGCATGGACCGCGACGGCACCAGCGAGGGCTACGACCTCGAGCTGACCCGCGCGGTCAGCGACGCGGTCGGCGTCCCGGTGATCGCATCCGGCGGCGCGGGGGAGCTCGACCACCTCACGCAGGCGCTGCTGGCGGGCGCCGACGCCGTGCTGTGCGCGTCGATCTTCCACTACGGCCGCTACACCGTCGCGCAGGCGAAGGCCCACCTCGCCGCGGCGGGCGTCCCCGTTCGCCTCGGCGCCTCGGGCGTTCCCGCCGGCGATTCCGCACGGGGCGTCCCCGTTCGCGATGCCTGAGGCGCAGGGGGAGGCGCTGCTGGAGGCGGTCCGGCACTGCCCCGGCGGCGCGGAGCTGCTCGCGCTGACGGCGGCGCGCGATGACGTGGCGCTCGTGGGCGGGGCGACGCGAGACCTGCTGCTCGACCGCCGCCCGCGCGAGCTCGACGTGGTGGTCGCAGGAGACGCGCCGCTGCTGGCGGGCGACCTCGCGGATCGGATCGCGGGGGCGTCCGCCGCCGTGAGAGTCCACGAGCGCTTTCGCACGGCGGTCATCGAGTGGGAGGGAGGCCGCGTGGACGTGGCCGAGCGGCGGGCCGAGAGCTATCCGCTTCCGGGTGCGCTCCCCGAGGTCCGGCCGGGCACGCTCGACGAGGACCTCGGCCGCAGGGACTTCACGGTGAACGCGATCGCCGTCGTGCTGGGCGGCCCGGCGCGCGGTCGGCTGCACGCGGCGGGGCACGCGCTCGAGGACCTCGCAACGGCACAGCTCCGCGTGCTGCACGAGCAGAGCTTCATCGACGACCCCACGCGGCTGGTGCGGCTGGCGCGCTACGAGGTGCGCCTCGGCTTCCGGCCGGAGGCGAACACGGCGGAGCTGGCCGCGCAGGCGCTCGCGGCCGGCGCGCCGGCGAGCGTCTCGGGCGCACGCCTCGGCGCCGAGCTGCGCCTGGCGCTGGGGGAGCCGGACCCCGTGGCGACCTTGGCCGCGCTCGACTCCCTGGGGGTGCTGGCGGCGCTCGATCCGGCGCTGCGCTTCGACCCGGAGCTCGCGCGCCGGGGGCTCGCGATGCTGCCCGAAGACGGGCGGCCGGAGGTGCTGCTGCTGGCGGTGGCGCTCCTCGCGCTCGCAGGCGATGAGCGGCGTGACGGCGCGGCCGCGATCGCGGGCCTGCTCGACGGCTTCGAGTTCACGGCCGCCGAGCGCGATGCCGTGCTGCGGACGGCGCTGCCGGCGCGGTCGCTGGCAGAGCGCCTGCAGGAGGCCGACCGGCCCTCGCGCCTGCGCGAGGCGGCGCTCGCCTCGACGCTCGAGGGGGTGGCTCTCGCGGGCGCGCTGGCGAGCGAGCGCCCTCCCTACGGCGCCGCAGAGGCGGCCCACGAATGGCTGCGTCGCCTTCGACACGTGCAGCTGGCGATCACCGGCGAGGACCTGCTGGCCGCGGGCGTACCGGCCGGCCCCGAGATCGGCAGGCGGCTGGCCATCGCCTTGGCGTCGAGGCTCGACGGCAAGCTCGACGACGGGCGCGAGGCCGAGCTCCGAGCCGCGCTCGAGGCACGGGTGTGAGCACGCAGGCGCCGATCGAGCTGCCCGGAGGCGCCCGCGTACTGTTCACGGCGCGGGCCGACGGCAACCTCTCGAGCGTGGCGGGCGACGCACCCGAGCAGGGCGCGCAGCGGCGCGAGCGCCTGCGAAGGCGACTCGGGCTCGAGCGCCTCGCCCGCGGCTACCAGGTGCACGGAACGGTGGTCCGGCGCGTCGTGGCCGGGGAGCCGCCGGAGCCGCCGGACGCGAGGCCCTCCGACGCGGACGGGCAGGCGACGACGCTCGAGGGCGTCGGCGTGATGGTGCTGGCCGCAGACTGCATGCCGGTGGCGCTCGGTTGCCGCGGCGCGGTTGCGATCGTCCACGCCGGCTGGCGGGGGCTCGCGGCCGGCGTGCTCGAGGAGGGCGTGCGCGCGCTCAGGGAGCTTGCCGGCGAGCATGAGGTCGCGGCGGTCGTAGGGCCGTGCGCGGGCGCCTGCTGCTACCAGGTCGGACCGGAGGTGCACGCGGCGTTCGGCGAGCCAGCGGCCGAGGCCGGGCTCCTGGACATGCGCGCCATCGCCCATCGGCGGCTGCTCGCGGCCGGCGTCGCGACGGTGGGCGATGTGGACGCGTGCACGATCTGCGACGAGAGCTACTTCTCGCACCGGCGCGAAGGCGCTCGCTCGGGGCGTCAGGCGGGGATCGCGTGGCTGAGCTGATCACCGGCCTGCGCGCGCAGGAGATCCGCGAGAACCTCGAGCGGGTCCGAGCGGAGATCGCGGCCGCCGTGGAGCGCTCCGGCGTCGAGCGGCCGGCCGGCGCGGGCGGCGAGGTGGAGGTGCTGGCGGCGACCAAGTACGTCTCCGCCGCGGAGCTCCCGGCGCTGGCGGCCGGTGGCGTGCGGCTCGTCGGCGAGAACCGCGCCCAGGATCTCGAGCAGAAGGCGCGCGAGCACCGCGAGCTGTTCGAGTGGGACTTCATCGGGCAGCTGCAGAGCCGCCGGGTACGCGCGATCGTGCCGCACGTTCGCCTGATCCACTCGGTGGCCTCGGACTCCGCGCTGCGCGAGCTGGAGCGCCACCGCGAGCAGGCCCGGCCGGGCCTGCGGATCCTGATCGAGGTCAACGTCGCCGGCGAGGAGGGCAAGGCCGGCGTTGCTCCGGAGCAGCTCGACGCGTTCATCGGCCGCTCGCCTGTGCCGGTCGCCGGACTGATGACGATGCCTCCGCTCTCCGGCGACCCGGAGGCCAGCCGGCCGTGGTTCGCGGCGCTGCGCCGGCTGGCGCGCGAACGCGGCCTCGAGCACCTCTCGATGGGCACCTCGCAGGACTACCTCGTCGCCGCCGAGGAGGGCGCGACCATCGTGCGAATCGGCACGAGGCTATATGATTCCGGCGCCGTGGACAGCGGCCCCAGGCACTAGCATCAGCAGGGAATCCGGCTCGCCGGGCGAACACGCACCTACACCCATGTCATTTCGCGATTCCTGGCACAGCGCGCTCGTGTACTTCGGCCTAGCCGAGGAGTACCACGACGAATACGAGGAGGAGGGCGCTCCGGAGGCGGAGATCGAGGACCGCTACCGCGAGCGGCCGAACGTCCGGCGGCTGCGACGCCGGCGCGACGAGTTCGACGACATCTTCGGCGAGGACGACGCCGACGCGGGCGGCGGCCGGGGTGGCCGCGGACGCTCGACGACGGTGCTGAAGCCCGTCGGCAGCCGCGGCAACGGCGACGTGCGCGTCCACCTGGTGGTCCCCAAGTCGTTCAACGACGCGCAGCAGATCGCCGACAAGTTCAAGGACTCGATCCCCGTGATCCTCAACCTGCAGGGTTCCGACACGGACCTCGCCAAGCGGCTGATCGACTTCGCCTCCGGCCTGACCTACGCGCTCGACGGCGGCATGCAGCGGATCGCCGACAAGGTCTTCATGCTGACGCCTCGCAACGTCGAGATCTCCGCCGAGGAGCGCGCTCGCCTGATCGAGAAGGGCTTCTTCAATCAGTCGTAGCCGATGCAAGTCGGCCTGATCGGCTGCGGGAACATGGCGCGCGCGATGGCGCGCGGATGGGGACGCCCGCTCGTCTGTGCGGACCCGATCGCCGAGCGCGCGCGCAGCCTGGCCGCCGAGGTGGGGGGCGACGCGCTGGCGGGCAACGCCGAGGTGGCGGAGCGGGCCGACCTGGTGATCCTCTGCCACAAGCCGGCGCAGCTCGCCGACGTGGCGGCGGAGGTCGCGCCCGCCGCCCGGGCCGTCGCGTCGATCCTCGCGCTGACCCCGCTGGCGGCGCTGCGCGAGGCCTACCCGGACAGGCCCGTCCACCGGTTCATCCCGTCGCTGCCCGTCGAGGTCCGCCAGGGCGCCGTCGTCCAGGCCGCCGGCGGCGGGGGCGGTGACGAGCGCGACGGGGCGGTCGCCGATCTGTTCGCCGAGCTAGGCACCCTCGTCGTGCTGGAGGAGAGGCTCGTGGACATCGCGATGGGCCTGATGTCCTGTGCCCCGGCCTACGTGGCGCTGGTCGCCGAGGCCCAGATCGACGCCGGCATCCGCAAGGGCATCCCGGCGGCGCAGGGCGCCGAGCTGGTGGTGCAGACGCTGGCCGGCACAGCGGAGCTGCTGCGCAGGCGCGGCAACGACACGATGGCGATCCGCCGCGAGGTCGCCTCGCCGGGCGGGGTCACCGCGCGCGGTCTCGACGCGCTCGAGCGCGGCGGCGTGCGCGCTGCGTTCAGCGACGCGCTGGACGCCGTGCTCGAGGACGGCCGGCGATGATCCTCGCGAGCGCCCGCACCTCAATCGCGGACTTCCTGTCGGCGCTGATCTACGTGTACACGCTGCTGCTGATCCTGTACATCGTGCTCCAGCTGCTGTTCAACGTCGGCTTCCGCCCGCCCTACTCGCGCCTGACCGACGCAGTGTTGGGGTTCCTGCGCGACGTCTGCGAACCGTTCCTTCAGATCTTCCGGCGGGTGATCCCGTCGTTCGGCGCGATCGACTTCAGCCCGCTGCTGGCGATCCTGACGCTGCAGATCATCAACAGCGTCGTGGTCGAACGCATCATCCACGGCTGAGCTTCGATGCAGCCGATCATCGATCGGGGACGGCGAGGAGCCGGCGGCTCCGCGGACCGGCAGGGCCGTCCGGGCCGGATCTCCCGAGCCGGAGCCGAGCGGGTTCCCCGCGCCGCCCGGCCGTGGCTGTTGGCGGGGCTGGTGACGCTCGTGGTCGTCGCGGTCGACCAGCTCGCCAAGCGCGCGGTCGAGCACTCGATCGACCCCGGCGAAACGAAGCGGCTCCTGCCGGGGATCCAGCTGGTCAACACCCGCAACCGCGGCGTGGCGTTCGGCTTCCTGCCGGGCAGCCATGTCGGCGTGACGATCCTGATCGGCGTCGCGCTGCTGGTTCTGCTGGTCTACTTCGCAAGGCACGCCCGCCGGCCGCTGATCTGGCTCCCGACAGGCATGCTCCTCGGAGGCGCGATCGGGAACATCATCGACCGGCTGCGCTCTGACTCGGTCACCGACTTCATCAAGCTCCCGCTCGGCTGGCCGCCGTTCAACCTCGCCGACGCGTCGATCACGGTCGGGATCCTGATCCTGCTGCTCGTGATCGAGGGCGCACGCCAGCGCGATCCGTGAGCGCCGCGGAGCCCTTCACGATCGCCTGGTCGGACGACGAGGTGATCGTCGTCGACAAGGGGCCCGGCGTCGTCGTGCACCCGGCGCGCGGCCATCACGAGGACACGCTCTCCCAGCTGCTCGCGCCGCAGCTCGCGGGCGGCGAGCCCGAGCGCGCGGGGATCGTCCACCGCCTCGATCGCGACACCTCCGGGCTGATGGTGGTGGCGCGCACCGAGGAGGCGCACCGGCGGCTTCAGGCGGCGCTCGCCAAACGGCAGATCGAGCGCGAGTACCTGGCCCTGGTGGAGGGGCGCCCGCCGGCCCGCACGGGGACGATCGAGGCGCCCGTCGGGCGCGACCCGCGAGTGCGCACGCGGATGTCGGTGGGCGGCGCCGGTGCGCGCGAGGCGCGCACCCACTTCGTGCTCGAGCGTGCGCTCGAGCGCACCTCGCTGCTGCGGCTTCGGCTGGAGACGGGGCGCACGCACCAGATCCGCGTGCACCTGCAGGCGATCGGCCACCCGGTGTGCGGCGATCCGGAGTACGGCACCGCGGGCATGCTGGGCCTGGAGCGCCAGTTCCTGCACGCCACCCGCCTGGCATTCGACCATCCCCGGACGGGCGAGCGCATCGAGGTCGTCTCGGAGCTTCCCGCCGACCTGCAGGCCGCCCTGCGGCGTGCAGAAGGGCTATCCTGATCGGTTCAATCGATCTCGACCCGTGCTGCAACGGATCGCGGCCCTGCCCGGGGAAAGGCTCAGTCCGGCCTCCGGGTCCGCTCCGTCGGTGCGGAACTCAAATCTGAACACAAAGGGAGTAGCCCGTGGCTGACGTAGGCATTGCGGAGCTGCTGGAGGCCGGCGTCCACTTCGGCCATCAGACGCGTCGCTGGAACCCCAAGATGCGCCGCTTCATTCACGGCGAGCGCGGCGGCATCTACATAATCGATCTGCTGAAGACGCAGTCGCTGCTCGCCCAGGCCCAGGAGTTCGCCGGCGAGCTATCGCATCGCGGCGGCACCGTGCTGTTCGTGGGCACCAAGAAGCAGGCACGCGACACCGTCCGCGACGTCGCCGAGGCCGCCGACATGCCGTACGTGAACCACCGCTGGCTCGGTGGCCTGCTCACGAACTTCCAGACCATCAACCAGCGGATCAGGCGCCTGCACGACCTCGAACGCTACGAGACCGAGGGCCAGTTGGCGCTGCTGCCGACGCGCGAGCGCATGGCCGCGCAGGCCGACCTGCTGAAGCTGCGCGCGAACCTGGGCGGCGTCAAGAACATGCAGCGCGTCCCCGATGCGATGTTCGTGATCGACCTCAAAACCGAGGTCATCGCCGTCAGGGAGGCCCAGCGGCTGCGAATTCCGATCATCGGGCTCGTGGACACCAACTGCGACCCCGACGGGATCGACTTCGTGGTCCCCGGGAACGACGACGCGATCCGCTCCTGCGCACTGATCACGCAGGCGATCGGCCAGGTCGTCTCGGAGGGGCACTCGGTCTTCCGCGCCGAGGAGGAGCGTGCGCGCAGGGAAGCCGAGGAGCGCGCCCGCGCCGAGGCGGAGGCGCGCGCCAAACGCGAGGCCGAGGAACAGGCGGCCCGCGAGGCGCAGGAACAAGCCAAACGCGAGGCCGACGAGCGCGCCGCGGCCGAGGTCGCGGCCCGAGCGCCTCAGGCCGCGGCGCCCCCTGCCGCCGCGCAGCCGGCCCCCGCCGCCCAGCCCGCGGCTCCGAAACCGCCCGCCCCGGCCGAGCAGCCGGCCGCCGCCGAGCCGCCCGCACCGCCTGCGCCCGCCCCGGAGCAGTCCGCCCCGCCGGCCGTCGCCCCTCAGCAGCCGGCGCCGGAGAAGCCCGCGCCGGAGCAGGCTGCCGCCGAGCAGCCAGCGCCCGAGCCGGCTGCCGCGGAGCAGCCAGCGCCCGAGCCGGCTGCCGCAGAGCAAGCCGAGCAGCCCGCGCCCGAGCCGGCCGAGGCTGAGGCCGAGAGCCAGGAGACGGAGGCCCGCACGTCATGAGTGCCGTGGACATCTCAGCCAAGGACGTGAAGGCTCTGCGCGACCGCACGGGCGCGGGGATGATGGACTGCAAGAAGGCCCTGACCGAGGCCGGGGGCGACGTGGAGAAGGCCATCGAGATCCTCCGCGTGAGGCAGGGCAAGAAGATCCAGGACCTCGGTGAGCGGGCGGCGACCGAGGGCACGGTCCAGGCCTACGTGCACGCGGGCTCCAGGGTCGGCGTGCTGATCGAGGTGGACTGCAACACAGACTTCGTCGCCAAGAACGAGGACTTCGTCTCCTTCGCGCGCGAGGTGGCGATGCAGATCGCCGCATCCCCGAGCGTCGGTTACGTGACCCGCGAGGACGTTCCGGAGGAGCTGCGCGAGGCCGAGAGCCGGATCTACGAGCAGGAGGCGGCCGACAAGCCGGAGAACGTGCGCGAGCGGATCGTGAGCGGCAAGCTCGACTCGTGGCTCGAGACGATCGTGCTGATGGAGCAGGTGATGCACAACCCGAAGTTCGACGGCAAGACCGTGCAGCAGCTGCGCGACGAGCTCTCGGCCACCACCGGTGAGAACGTCGTGATCCGCCGTTTCTCGCGCTTCGCCATCGGCCAGTAGGCCGGTTTCCGGGTATAGGCTCTGCGCGGCGATGGCCCCTGCCTTCAAACGGATCCTGCTGAAGCTCTCCGGCGAGGCATTGATGGGAGCTCTCCAGTACGGGACCGACCCCGACCGGGTGGTTGCCGTGGCGCGTCAGGTCACCGCGATCCGGGACCAGGGCGTGGAAGTGGCGATCGTGGTGGGCGCCGGCAACATCTACCGGGGCATGAAGGGCGCCGCCGCCGGGATGGATCGCGCGACGGCCGACTACATGGGGATGCTGGCCACAGTGCTGAACGCGCTGCCGCTGCAGGACGCGCTCGAGAACATGGGCACCGACACGCGCGTGCTGTCCGCGCTGGGCGTCTCCGAGGTCGCCGAGCCCTACATCCGCCGCCGCGCGATGCGTCACCTCGAGAAGGGCCGGGTGGTGATCTTCGCGGCCGGAACCGGCAACCCGTTCTTCACCACGGACACCGCCGCGGCGCTGCGCGCTGCGGAGATCCACGCGGAGATCATCCTGATGGCCAAGAACGGGGTGGAAGGCGTCTACAGCGCCGATCCGGCGCTCGACCCGACGGCCGAGTTCATCCCCGAGATCACGCACATGGAGGCGATCGAGCGGCGCCTGCGCGTCATGGACTCCACCGCGCTGGCCCTGTGCATGGAGAACGGGATGCCGATCACCGTGTTCAACATGGACGACGACACGAGCCTCGCGCGGATAATCTCCGGCCAGCGCGTGGGCACTCTCGTCTCGACATCCCAGGGAGATACCGATGGCCACTGACAGCATGATCGACGAACTGCTCGCCGACGCCGGCGAGCGGATGGTCAAGTCGCTGGAGTCGGCCCAGCACGAGTTCTCCACCGTCCGGACGGGACGCGCCAGCCCATCGCTGCTGGACCGGATCGTGGTCGACTACTACGGCGCGATGACGCCGCTGAACCAGCTCTCGACGATCTCGGCGCCCGAAGCGCGGCTGATCACGATCCAGCCCTACGACAAGTCCTCGATCAAGGCGATCGAGAAGGCCATCAACGAGTCCGACATTGGCCTGAACCCGTCCAACGACGGCAACCTCGTGCGGCTCGCCGTGCCGGAGCTCACAGAAGAGCGCCGGCGCGAGCTCGTCAAGGTGGTGCGCAACCTCGCCGAGGAGGGCCGCGTGGCCATCCGGAACGTGCGCCGCGACACCATGCACCAGCTGCGCGAGCTGAAGGCCGAGGGCGAGGCCTCCTCCGACGACGAGCACCGTGCGGAGGTCGAGCTGCAGAAGCTCACCGACGGTCGGATCGGCGATCTCGACCACGTGCTGAAGGCGAAGGAAGAGGAGATCCTCTCCGTCTGATGGACGCCGCCGGGGACCGGGCGTCGGCGACCGATCGGCGATCGGCAGGCCGCGCGGCGACCGATCCGCCCATGCAGCCGGCTCGCTATGTGGCGATAATCACCGACGGCAACGGCCGCTGGGCACGGGCGCGCGGCGTGCCGGTGAACGAGGGGCACAGCGCCGGCGCCGACACCGTCAAGGCGCGCCTGCGCGACGCCGCCGAGCTGGGGATCAAGGAGCTGACGGTGTACTCGTTCTCGACCGAGAACTGGTCGCGCCCGCCGGAAGAGGTGCAGGGGCTGATGGAGATGTTCTCGCGCCGGATCAAGAGCGAAACGCCGGAGCTCGACGAGGAAGGCGTCCGGATGCGCTTCATCGGCCGCCGCGAGGGGGTCGCGAAGGAGCTCAGCGAGCAGATGCGCTGGGCTGAAGAGGTGACGACGGCGAACGACCGGATCACGCTGTTCGTGGCCTTCAACTACGGGGGCCGCGCCGAGATCCTCGATGCGGCACTGCGCTTCACCGGCGGCGACGAGGAGGACTTCCGCGCGTGCCTGTACGCGCCGGAGATGCACGACCCCGACCTGATCATCCGCACCAGCGGCGAGCGGCGCCTGTCGAACTACCTGCTTTGGCAGTCCGCCTACGCCGAGCTGGTCTTCCGCGACGAGCTGTGGCCCGACTTCACCCGACAGGCGCTCGAGGAGTCGCTGGCGGAGTTCGCGGAGCGCCGGCGCCGCTTCGGCGGCCGGTGAGCATGGAAAGCTGATGGAGGGCAGGCCGAGCACTCCCGCGGGCGCGAGCGGCGTCGGACGCCCGCCGCCGCCGTCGCGCATGCGCGCGGCGACGCGACGCCGGACCCGGCGGCGCGGCCCTCGTCGCGAGCGCTCCGAGCTCGGCGCCCGCGTGCTCGTCGCGGTCCCTGCCGTCGCGCTCGCGCTGTTCCTTGTGATCGAAGGCGGCCTCGTGTTCGCGCTCGGCCTGCTCGTCCTCGGCGGCGTGTGCATGCACGAGCTCTACGCGATGTACCAGCGCGTGCACCCCGTGCGGCTGGGCGGCTTCATCGCGCTCGCCGGCCTGCTCCTGGCGGCGCTGTACGGCAACCAGTTCCAGGTCCTCCTCGTAGCCGTCGCGGCGTTGCCGCTGCTGTTCGGGCTGACGCTGATCCAGCCGCGGCCCAGCATCGGCGGCCTGGCGATCACGCTGCTCGGCATCTACTGGATCGGCTTCGGGCTCGCGCACGCCGTGCTGCTGCGCGGGCTGCCGCACGGGACCGGCATCGTGATCGACGTGCTCGTCGGCGTGTTCCTCGGCGACACCGGTGCCTACTTCGGAGGGCGGATGTTCGGTCGCCGGCCGCTCGCCCCGGGGATCTCGCCGAACAAGACCGTCGAGGGGCTCGTGATCGGGATGTTCTGCGCGATCGTGAGCGTCTGGATCGCCGGTCGCTACCAGGAATGGCTGCCCGGGTCGCACGCGCTGATCCTCGGCCTGGGCGTCGCGGTGGTGGCGCCGATCGGCGACCTGTTCGAGTCGTTCGTCAAGCGCGAGGCCTCCGCGAAGGACTCCGGCCACCTGTTCGGGGCGCACGGCGGCGCGCTCGATCGCCTCGACGCGGTGCTCTTCGCGGCCGTCGCCGGCTACTACATCTGGGCGGCGTACGTGTAGACGCCGGGCATCGTGGGCCATACCGCCCGCTCGGGCCAGGATTCGGGCCACGCGAAAACCGGCACTGGGGAATACGAATCACGGCGATCTCTGCGGCCCAGTCGATCGTCGCGGGCGTCTCCGCGAGCCACCGCGCGAGCCAGCGGCACGCCCAAGCATCGCCCGGGCTGGCAAGCCGGGCGGCTACTCCTCCAGGCCCACGGCTTTGAGGGCCTCTCGCTGCGTTCCGAACCATTCCACGCGAGCTATAAGTCCATTTCGCAAGGTCCAGACGGCTGCCCCGCGCTGCTCGAACGTCGCGCCGCTGCCGCTGCCTCGACCAACAGTGCGGTTGTAGGTAATGACCTGGTTACCGTGATTGAAGGTCTCCTCGATGAGGACTCGGTAGTCCTCAAAGCCTCCAGTGAACTGCTCCACGGCCGCTAGGAAGCCTTCGCGACCGTGGTGAACGCCTGCATCCGGCTGCTCAGGGAGGTCGTGCCATTCGATCTCGGGATCGAAGAACGCTGTCGCGGCCTCTGGTCCATCGCGGCTGAACGCCTCGATAGCGCGACGCACGATCTCGACGTTCCCCTGCGACATCGCCTACTCCTCCAGCCCCACGGCTTCGAGAGCTTCCTCCCAGGAGTCGAAGAAACGCAGATCAGCGACGGTGCCAGCGCGAAAGTCCGAGGCCACGATGCCTTGCCTCGTGCTGACCGGCACGCCCGAGCCCTTGATGCGACCGGTCATCTCGACGAGCGCCACGACCTGGTCGCCAGCGTCACGTATCTCGTGGACGACCCAACCCCAGTCGTCGAAGTTCTCGGCGAACAAACCATTCAGCGTCCGCACGCCCTCGTGACCGTGGTACACCGGCTCCTCCACCCAGTTTCGACCCGGCGACATCCGTACGTCGCTCGGGTAAAACGGGAGGACCGCGTCGATCCCTCCTGCACGGTGAGCCTCGAACAGCTTCCGTGCCAACTCCACGTTCTCCTGCGACACCGCCTACTCCATCAATCCTGCCGCCGCCAGTCCCTCAGCCCGGTTCCAGTAGAACTCGATGCGGGCCACCTTGCCCTCCCGGACCGTCCATACGGGCGCGCCGAGAAAGCCCACCTCGCCGCTCGACCCTTTCGGGCGCGCGTGATCGTGGGTCAGCACGACGACCCGATCATCGCCAGCGTCGATCACGTCCTCGACTCCAGGGCGGTAGCTCTCCCACGGCTCCAGCCAATCCAGCCACGCGGCCCTCAGGCCATCAAGTCCGAAGTAGGCAGACCGCCCGACATCCTCTCTAACGAATATGCATTCGAAGTTCGGCGTGAAGTAAGGCTCGCTAGCAGCAGTGATCGAGGCCGCGAGCGTCTCATCACGAAACAGCCTCACGGCATCGCCCTGTTCGAACGGGCCAAGCAACCGACGCACCACGTCCACGTCCTGCTGCGACATCGCCTACTCCTCCAGCCCCACGGCTTTGAGGGCCTCATGGTGATTCCAGAAGGGCTGCACCGTAGAGATTCTTCCCTGGCTCAAAGTGCAGACAATGGCCTGCTCGATATCCAGGTCGGGGCCACGTCCTCTGGCATGCCAAACGTGGCGAACCACAACCCGATCACCAGCATCCGTGAAGTCAACCGGCTCCATTTCGTCTGTGTCCCACGCTTTGCGCACTCGGGCGTACAGGAGCATGAGCGCGTCAATGCCCACGATGGCCTCTGCTTCCTCCGGCCGGCCCTCGCCGAGC
>DASYFT010000026.1:0-109127 GCA_036498265.1 Solirubrobacteraceae bacterium
CCGATCCGCGGCCCGCGCGCGCTGGGCGACAGCTGGCCGCGCTTCTGGCATCTCGCCTACAACATCGCGCGCAGCGAATTCAAATTGAAGTTCTTCGGCTCGGCGCTCGGCTACCTGTGGCAGGTCATGCGCCCGCTTCTCCTCTTCGGAGTTCTCTACGTCTTCTTCGTGCTGGTGTTCGAAGTGAACAAGGCAAAAGGCGCAGCGGCCGACTTCTACGGTGTTCAGCTGCTCGCCTCGATCGTCCTGTTCACCTGCTTCGGCGAAGCGACCAGCGGAGCGGTTCGCAGCGTGGTCGACAGGGAGAACCTGGTTCGCAAGATCCAGTTCCCGAGGCTCGCGATACCCATCTCGGTGGTGCTGCTGGCGCTGTTCAACCTCGGCTTGAACCTTGCCGTGGTCATGGTCTTCGCGCTCGCCGAAGGCGTGAAGCCGATGCTCAGCTGGCTGGAGCTGCCGCTGATCATCCTGATGCTCACGGCGCTGACGACGGGGGTGGCAATGCTGCTCTCGGCGCTGTTCGTGCGCTTCCGCGACATCTCGCCGATCTGGGAAGTGCTGAGCCAGATCCTGTTCTACTCCGCGCCCGTGATCATCCCCGCCGAAGTGGTCCGCGAAAAGCTCGCGCACGGGAGCCTCGACCACTTCCTCTACCACCTCTACACCCTCAACCCGCTCGTAGCGATCTTCCAGCAGTTCCGCCACGCGATGATCAACCCCTCGGTGCTGAGCGCCGGGCAGATAATGGGCAGCTGGCTGGACCTGCTCGAGCCGCTGGCACTCGTGGCGGCGATCCTCATCATCGGCTTCTGGGTCTTCAACCGCGAAGCGCCACACATCGCCGAGGACCTCTAGGCCGGGAGCCCGGCAGCAAGCTCGCCCGCCACGGCCATTCGTCGTGCGCCGGCCACGCGCCTGAAGAAGCCCTCGAGCGCGTCGATGCGGATCTCCCAGGCGTAGTCCTGCGCAGTGCGCAACCCCGCCTCTCCCAACCGCGCCCGGAGCTCGGGATCGGCGAGCAGCAGCCGCAGCGCGGCGCTCACGGATTCCACGTTCGGCTCCGGCATCAGGCAGTTGACCTGATCGACGCAGAAGTCGCGGTTGCCGTGCGCGTCGGTGCACACCACGGCGGCCCCGGTGGCCATGGCCTCGAGCGGTGGCAGCGCGAACCCCTCGTGGGTGGAGGTCTGGACGAAGACCGTCGCCTGGCAGAGCAGCGCGTTGACCTCCCCGTCGTCGGGTGAGTCGACGTAACGGATGCCCTCGCCCTCCGCAACCTCCGGCTCGATCCCGAACAGGCAGAGCTCGGGCCGTGGCTGCTCGAGCGCCCTCCAGGCCGCAAGCGTCAGCGGGAGGTTCTTCAGGGGATTGGATCGACCGAGGGCGAGCACCATGTCCTCGCGGCGGCTCACGTCGGTGCGCGGGCGGAAGTTCTCCAGATCGATGCCCGGCGGTATCAGCTCGGCGTCGAGGCCCAGCTCCCGCAGGCGCTCGCGGTTCCACGAGGAGATCGTCATGTAGCGGAACTCCGGCCTGTAGCTGTCGAGGACGGCGTGCCGGGCACGCTCGTGGTCGGGGTAGTAGGAGGTCTCGATGTCCTGCACGAAGTACACGGGTATCCCGCGCGGGATGCTGGCCCGCCAGACCGGCACCGCCGTCATCCACCAGGTGGCCACCTTGATGGCATCGACCTCGGCAAGCGCGCGGGAGAGCTCGTGGTAATCGGCGAAGCTCCGCACCGGGACGCGTAGCTCGAACCAGTCAGGCGGGGAGCCGAGCGTGTACAGCGAGGCGTCATGTCCGCGGTCGGCGAGCCTGTTGAGGTGCTCGAAGATGTCGCGGTGGCCACCGCCGACGCCGGTGTCCTCTGTCACGTAGACGATCCGCAGCGGCCCGGCCCCCGCCCCATCGGCGGGACGGCCGTCGGCCCCATCCGCCAGACGGCCGGCTGCCCCATCCGCATGGCGGTCGACGCCGGCGACGTCGCGAGTGCCTGCGGCAACCGACCGCGCGTCGAAGAAGTCAGACCAGCGCTCCCAGAACAGCCGCTGGGAGGCGAGCTCGCGCTCTCCCTGCTCGGACCCGCGCGTGGCCGACTCGTGATGGACGAGCTGCGCGGCGGGGAAGTAGATCACGCGAAATCCCGCGCACCATGCCCGCAGACAGAAGTCGACATCCTCGTAGGCCATGCCGTAGGACTCCTCCAGGAGGCCCACCTCGTCGAAGACCTCGCGGCGAACGTACATGCAGGCGCCGGTGACAGCCAGCGACGGGCTGGTCTGATCCGCAGGTCCCCATCCGGCCGGCTTGAAGCGGTAGCGGTGGTCGAACCACTCGGGCCGGTCGCGGTTGCGCACGGTGCCGCCGAACTGGATCCGCCCGTCGGGATACTGGAGCTGCGCGCCGACTATCCCGATGTCCTCGTAGCGATGTGCGGCGTACTGCAGGCACTGGAGCCAGCTCGGCAGCGCCTCCATGTCGGAGTTCAGCACGACGACGTCGCGGGACCGGTCGGACGCTCGCAGGCCGCGGTTGACGTTCGCGGCGAAGCCGCCGTTCTGCTCGGACGCGAGGACCTCGATGCCGCCGATGCTGCGCAGTGCATCCAGGTGCTCGGCCCCGCTGCAGTCGTCGCTCACGATCACGCGTGCCATCCCGCGCGGAACCGTCTTGGCGATGCTGCGCACGAGCTTTCGCACGCGCTCGGCGTCCCGATAGCTGGGGATCACGATGTCCACCGGCCGTCCGTTCTCGCGGTACCAGTCGACCGCGCGGCGCAGTTCCTGGTCGCGTGCGTGCGTGCGCAGCCGCAGGCGCCGGGCCAGCGGCGTGAAGCGCAACGGGAACGTGACGAGCCGGAAGAGGATGGTGCGCAGGCCGAAGTACCGGTACGTGAGGTAGATCCGCCGTCTCAGGTTCGCGAGGGGACCGAGCGGGCGTCCCTCGGTGGCGCTGTCGTCGCTGGAGCGTGTCATCGGTGTCGGGGTCCGTCCTTGTCGAGGTCCAGCGCAGCGAAGCCGCCGCGTCGCTCGAGCGACAGCCGCCGCCGTGCGGCCGCCGGGATGCGGTCCGCGCGCGAGCCCAGAAGCGCGCCGGCGAGGCAGACCGTCTGGTGCCGTCCGACCGCGGCGAGCGTCGCTCCCCGCCGACCCCTGCTCGCCCCCTCGCGGCCGAGCTCTCGCCGGGCGTGCCCGACGGCCCCCCGCAGCTGGCCGAGCAGCCGCACCGGGGACGCCGGCTCGCGCCAGCCGTAGACCTCGAGCAGCGCGCGCCACTCGTCGAAGCAGCGGCGCAGCTGCTCCCCTGTCGTGTAGTCGTGTGAGTGGATCACCGCGGCCTCGGGGACGAACGCCTTCGCGTAGCCGGCGCGCATCATGTCGATCGCGAGCACGCGGTCCTCAGCAGAGGAGACCTCGCGGAACGGGACCCGCTCCCAAGCGGGGCGCCATACGCAGGCGTTTGCGTCCGAGAGGAACCCCCGCCGGCCGATCAGCTCGAGCGTAGGCGCCGACCGCTCGTGCGCGGCGAGACGCTCGACCCGCGGGACTCCGTCCTCGGAGAGAGACGCGAACCACCGCTCGAGCTCGTAGCGCACGGGGGCGGGGGCGTCGGGCCGTGGGCGGTAGGGGCCGTAGACGATCGCAACGTCGGGCGCCAGCCCGAAGCCCTCGAGCAACCGCTCCAGCCAGCGCTCGTCGGCGGGCTCGGAGTCCTGGCTCAGCAGCGCCACGTGGGCGCCGCTGGTCGCATCCATGAGCCTGTTTCGCACGCCGCCGTGAGAGAAGAGCGAGTGGGGGATCTCGATGACCGTGGCGCCGTGCTCCCGCGCGAGATCCACCGAGCCGTCGCTGGAGCCGGAGTCGCAGATGACCAGCTCGTGATCGACGCTCTGCCTCGCGAGGGCCCGCAGGACTCCCCCGAAGAGCTCCCCACCGTCGCGCACGGGAATGCCCACGCTCACCGTGGGCACGGGCCGGGACGCCGAGTCGGCGCTCATGCGTGCGGCCGGGTCATCGGGTGGCGGGTGGTCATGCATAGAACGTGGTCATGGTCAGCAGCTGTGAGGCATAGCTGAACCCGAGCATGATGACGAGCAGCCCGACGCCCGCGCACAGCATCCGGCGTCGCCCGAAAGCGTGCAGGGCGCCGACCACGAGCACGGCGAGCGGGGCGATGGCGGGGAACGCATAGCGTCCGAATTCCGCGATCACCGCGCGGGCACCGGTCGTGTAGAAGGCCGCCTCGAAGCCCGCGACGACGGCGATCGGCATCAGCGCCACGAGCCCCACCTCGATCCAGTTGCGGCGCACGAAGCTCCACTCGGTTCGCAGGGCGATGAGCCCCAGCACGAGGGTCAGCAGCATCACAGCCAGGATCACGGAGTAGACCCAGGGCGGGAAGAGCACGTCGTACCAGCCGAATGCTGCCCACCCCCGCTTGACGAAGATCGTGACCGCCGGTATCCCGGGCTGCTCGAAGTGCGGCGCCATGAAGGACAGGCGAGGGAGGAACACCTCCCACAGGTAGCCGAGATAGCCGAGCGGGTGGGCAATGACTTCGTGCAAGGCGCCCGAGGGAGACGAAGTCTGCGCGGTCGGCGCCCCGGCCGAGTTTCGGAACACTCCGGCGAGGTGCACCGAGATCTCGCGCAGCGCGAGCGCCGTCGCCGCGAGCACGCCGAGGCCGGCGAGGTCAGCGCGACGATGATGCCGCCATAGCGTCGCGACCAGCGCCACCGCAGCGACCGGATAGAGCGAGTAGGCGGTCCCCTTGATGATCGGCAGGGCGATCAGGAGCAGCCCAGCAAGCGCTCCGAGGCGCAGCGTGATCCCGCGGCGCACGATCAGGATGAGCAGCAGCTCGAACCCCGCCGCGGCCGCATTGACCCCGACGTCGTTGTTGACCGAGCCCGAGATGAACCCGTACATCGGCTCGTATGCGACCAGCAGGCCGGCGAGCACGGCGAGCCACGGCCGGCCCGGCGCGAGCTCCCGGGCGAGCAGGAAGGCGAACACCACCGTGAGGGCTCCGATCAGCGCCGAGGTCAGGCGCATCAGGGTCAGCTGGTCCAGGGGAGAGCTCGACGCAAGCGCATACGCCGGCACGAGCGCCGCGTAGTAGATCGCTCCGTGGGTCGCCGCCGTCTCGTTGCCCCCGCCGTCGGAGGCGCTCAGATGCAGCTGGGCGACCTGAGCCCGGTAGCGCTGCTGCTGGGCGACGTTCCATGGCGGGCGCGTGTCCCCGATCTGGTGGTCGGTGATGAAGCTCATGTCGTCGAGGGCCAGCGCCTCCGTGCTGGCCCAGCGCCCGAGCGGGGAGGCGGGGTCCCGCGACGGCGCTTCGCCGCGTTCCACCAGCGACTGCGTGTAGGCGAAGTGATCGACCTCGTCGGGAGCCTGGAAGGGAGGCGTGATGAGCGACCAGCAGATGAAGTTGATGGCGGCGATCGCGAAGAGCGACGCGGCCATTCGCCTGCTGCCGATCAGGCCGCCGGCCGCCGCCACCGCGAGGCAGCGCACGGAGGCCAGCGCCAGCGCCGGGAGCACGACGAGCAGGATCAGGACATAGAGCCATGGGCCGATGAAGCCGGGACGGAACAGCGAAGCGCGCCGGAGCGTCGAGCCGATCCTCGAGAGGTAGCTCCGCTTCGCTCCCGCGGGCGGCAGGTACCAGACGGCGATGCGCCCGAGCAGCGGGATCCCGCCAACCGTCGGCGGGCGCGAGGCCGGGATTTTGGTGAGCGGCGTACCGCCCCAGTTGACGACGCCGGCGGCCGTCACGCAAACCGTCGCGAGCCGCCCGCCCGGGTCGGCCTTCAGCTCGGGGATTCGGAAGTCGACGGTGCTCAGACGGCTCGGAGGCAGGGCAACGGGGCCGAGCGCGCTGCCGATGACGCGTGTCCGTCCGTCGAACGTGAGCGCCATCCTGAGCGCCGGGCGGACGGCCGTGGGCGACATGAGCTGCAGGCGGATCCGCCCCGTGCCGGCCGGGAGTTCGAGCCCCGGGACGCAGAGCGGCTTGCCGGCGGGCGTGGGGCTGATGAACGAGTAGACCTCGACGTTGTCGGTGCCCGTGTAGTAGTCACGCGGGTGCAGGAGGTAGAACGCGAGGAGCAGCAGGAGCGGGACGGCGACGACCGCGGCGGTACGCCACACGCGGCGATCGCCAGCGGACACCGCCGCCAGCAGCCGGCGGACGGAATCCACCCTCAGCGCCGGCGCAGACCGAGAATCGACAGCAGGAACGAGGAGAAGAAGATCTGGATCCCGACGATGACCACAGACGCAGCGACCACGGCCAGCCGCTCGTCGGCGAGGGAGCCGAACCCATGCGAGATCCAGGTGCCGACGATGATGCCGCCCATCACGATGCCTATCAACACGAACAGCCCGCCGAGCAGCAGTCCGTGCTCCAGGCGGAACCGGGCACGCATCCGATCGAACCAGGGGTCGCGCTCACCCATGAAGTAGGTGCCGTAGGCGTGCGCGCACAGGCCGAGCGCGAGCACCTGGGTTCCCACGATCATCAGCAGGGCGCCGCCGATCAGCGCGTGAAGACCCCAGGCTCGCCCGAAGAAGTTCAGCCCCGCGCCGACGAGGATGACGATCAGCGCGCCGAAGCCCGCGAGCACCGCTCCCGGAACGATGAAGAGGTGGTTTGGGCTGTGCACGAGCAGGAAGCGCAGGTGCCGCCAGCCGTCGCGGAAGCTCGAGAGCTTGCTCTCACCGCCCCGCGGGTGGTACTGGATCGGGAACTCGGCGATCCGGAGTTTCTCCTTGGAGGCGCGGATGACCATCTCGGAGGCGAACTCCATGCCGGTCGTGCGGAGGTCGAGCCGCGGCAGGACGTCCCGCCGCACCGCCCGCATCCCGCAGTGCGCGTCGCTGATGCCCGTGCTGAAGAAGAGGTTCAGCAGGCCGGTCAGGATCGGGTTCCCCACGTACCTGTGCAGCCACGGCATCGCCCCCGGCTGGATGTTGTCCATGCGGTCGCCGATCGCCATCTCGGCACCCTGCTCGAGCGCCGCGACGAAGCGGGGGATCTCCTTGAAGTCATAGGTGAGGTCGGCGTCGGCCATCACGATGTAGCGCCCCGTGGAGGCGGCGAACCCGGCCAGATAGGCGCTTCCGTAGCCACGACGGCGCTCCACGACCACGCGCGCCCCCGCCTTGCTGGCCAGCTCGGCCGAGTTGTCGTCTGAGTCGTTGTCCGCGACCACCACCTCGAACGGCACGCCCATGCCCAGCAGGACCTCGCGGGCCGCGGTCACGCAGCGCTCGATGTTCTCGGCCTCGTTCAGGCACGGGATCACGACCGACACGAGGGGAGTCGGCTGGTCCTCGGCGTCCGGGAGGACAGGGGACCTTGTCTGGGCTGCAGTGCTCATCAGCTGGGCGACGGCTCCCCTCGTGACCATGCGGGATCCGAGTCGTGCCGTTTATAACGCGCCAACGGGCGGAAAGTGGCGCGTTTCGAGTCGCGATCCTATCGCAAGGTCTGGCAGTCTCCCCGCGCACATGCGCATCTGCATCGTCTACGACTGCCTGTTCCCCTACACCGTCGGTGGCGGCGAGCGCTGGTATCGGAACCTCGCCGAGCGGCTGGCGCGCGAGGGCCACCAGGTGACCTACCTCACCCTCCGCCAGTGGGATCGCGGCGCTCGCGTGGACATCGACGAGCGCGTGGACGTTCGAACGGCCGGACCGCGCATGGCGCTCTACACCACCGGCGGAAGGAGACGGATCCTGCCGCCGCTGGTCTTCGGAGCGGGCGTCTTCCTGCATCTCCTGCGCCACGGCCGCCGCTACGACGTCGTCGATACCTGCGCGTTCCCCTACTTCTCGCTGCTGGCGGCGGCCCCGCTGGCGCCGGTGAAGCGGTTCAGGCTCGTGGTGGACTGGTTCGAGGTCTGGAGCGACGGCTATTGGCGCGAGTACCTCGGAGCGCTCGGCGGGCGCATCGGCGCGCTGGTGCAGCGGCTCTGCGCGCGCGTGCCCCAGCGGGCGTTCTGCTTCTCGCAGCTGCACGCCCGCCGGCTGGCCGCCGAGGGGCTGAGGGGGCCGGTGACCGTGCTGCGCGGGCTCTACACGGGGACGCTCGAGCCGACGGCCCCGCAGGGGTCCGAGCGGCTGGTGCTGTTCGCCGGACGACTCATTCCCGAGAAGCGGGTCACGCTCGCGGTCGCCGCGATCGCGGCGGCGGCCGAGCGCCTGAAGGGCCTGCGCGGCGAGATCGTAGGCGAAGGCCCCGACCGGGCCGCCCTGGACGCCGCGATCGTCTCCGGGGAGCTTCAGGACGTCGTGTCCGCCCCCGGCTTCGTGGACGCCGACGCGCTCGACGCGTCGATGCGACGGGCGCTGTGCATGCTCCTCACCTCGAGGCGCGAGGGGTACGGAATGGTCGTCGTCGAGGCGGCGTCGCGGGGCACACCGAGCGTCGTCGTGGCGGGCGAGGACAACGCCGCGACGGAGCTGATCGTGAAGGGCGTCAACGGCACCGTCGTCCAGAGCGCCGATCCACAGGCGATCGCCGACGCGATCGTGCGAGTCGACGAAGCCGGCCCCGCGCTGCGCGAGAGCACCGCCCGCTGGTTCGCCGAGAACGCGGACCGGCTCTCGCTCGAGTCGTCGCTGAGAACGGTGCTCGACGTCTACGACGCAGAGGGGTCGAGCGCGCGGCGGTAGCTCTCGAGCGTCAGCCGGGCGGTCCGCTCCCAGCTGAACTGGAGGGCTCGCGCCTCGCCACGCTCCCGCAACCGCTCGCGCAGCTGCTCGTCGTCCAGGATGCGCCGCAGTGCGGCGGTCAGGGCCGACTGGTCGCGTGGATCGAACAGGAGCGCCGCGTCCCCGGCGACCTCCGGCAGCGAGGAGGCGTTCGAGCACGCCACCGGGACGCCCCGCGCCATCGCCTCGAGCACCGGCAGGCCGAAGCCCTCGTACAGCGACGGGAAGACGAACGCCGACGCCACGCACCACAGGCCCTCGAGCTCGGCCGGAGAGACCCATGCCGGGAACCGCACGCTCTCCCAGACGCCCATCTCCACCGCCTGGCGCCGCAGCTCGGCCTCGTGGGCGCTGGGGTAGCCCGGGAGCACCAGCACCGGGCGCTCGCCGGCGGGGAGGGCCGCGAGCGCGGAGATGAGCGCGGCGAGGTTCTTGTGCGGACGCTTCGCCGACAGGCTCAGCACCACCCGCCGGTCGCCGAGGCCGAAGCGGGGCCTGACTTCGTCCTCCGGCATGGGCTCGCCTGTGCGCACGGTCCCCAGGCCGAGCGGCACCACGTCGACGCGTGCCCGATCCGTGCCGACCAGCTGCACGAGGTCTTCGCGCGTGCTCTGTGAGTCCACGATGACCCGGTCCGAGCGACGTGCGGCGGCCGGCACGAGCACGCTCATGCCCTTCTCCCGCAGCCGCGAGTGCGCCTCGGGATAGCGTGCGTAGATCAGGTCGTGAACGGTGACCACGCGGCGGAAGCGACCCCTCAACGGCGCGGTGCTGGCCATGCTGTGCACGAGGTCCACGCCGGCGCGGGTCGCGAGCGCCGGGAGCAGCGCCTGCTCTCCCAGAACCCACTGCATCCTGCTGCGCGCGTGCACGGGCACGGTGACTGTGGGCAGCTCGCTCCACGGCCCGGCCGAGCCGGCTGCCTCGCGGTTGACGAACGCGGTGAAGCGCATGCCCGGCGGCGCCTGCGATACGAGGGCCGGGATCAGCTCGCGGGCCGCGACCTCCATCCCGCCGGTCTCGCCGGGGACCAGGAAGATCAGGTTGAGGCCGATGTGGGGCTGGCGAGCGCTCAAGCTGGCGACAGGCTAGTGGCCTCCGGCGGAGTCACGCCGACGGCCAAATACGATGACTCGCACCATGCCGCCGTCGATCGACGTGGTGATCGTCGCCTACGGGCGCTACGAGCTCACCCTCAGCTGCCTTCGCCACCTGGGCGCGCAGACCGTCGGGCACCGCGTGCTCATCGTCGACAACGGCTCGACCGACGACACCCGCGAGCGTCTTCGCAGCGAATGGCCGCAGGTCCATCTCGAGTGCTTCGATGACAACCGAGGCTTCGCCGAGGCATGCAACCGGGGCGTCGCCGCGGGATCGGGCGAGATCGTGGTGCTGCTCAACAACGACGTGGACTGCCGCCCCGACTTCCTCGAGCGGCTCCTCGCTCCGCTGGAGGACGAGCCCAGGGTGGGATCCGTGGCGGCGCTGATGCTGCAACCCGGCGAGCGTCGGATCGACAGCGCCGGGCTGGCGGCCGACGTCACCCTGGGAGGGTTTCCGCGGCTTCAGGGTCTGGACATCGGCGAGGCAGCTCGCGAGCGCCCCATCCTCGCCGGTCCGGCCGGGACCGCGGCCGCCTACCGGCGTTCTGCCTGGGAGCAGGTGGGAGGGCTCGACGAAGCGATCTTCGCCTACATGGAGGACTTCGACCTGGCGCTGCGCCTGCGCAGCGCAGGCTGGAGATCCGTCCTTGCGGCGGACGCGGTAGGGGTGCACCTCGGATCGGCGACGCACGGGCATCGGTCGGCTTGGCAGCGGCGCCATGGCGGCTTCGGCCGCGGCTACATGCTGCGGCGCTACGGGCTGCTGCACGGGCCGACGGCGCCACGCACGATTGCCACCGAGGCGGTGGTGGTGCTGGGCGACCTCGCCGTCTCGCGGGATCTCGCGGCGCTGCAGGGCCGGGTCTCCGGCTGGCGAGCGGGCCGCAGCGCTCCGCGCCTGCCCCGTCCGCCCGCCGAGGCGATCGACGAGGAGATCGGCTTTCGCGACTCACTGGCCCTGAGGAGAGGTGTCTATGGCAGGCGCGCGGCCTGAGGTTCTGTTCATCTGCGCCGATCCGGTCGGCGGGCAGATGGCGGGCCTCGGCATCCGCTGCTGGGAGCTCGCCCGTGCGCTGAGCGACCGCGCGTCGGTGACGGTCGCCCACGGGGGCAGCGAGGAGGGCGAGCGCGAGGGCGTGCGGACAGTGGCCTTCCGGCCGCACGCGCCACACGCCCTGCGAGAGGAGATCGCCCGCGCCGACACGGTCATCGCTCATCCCCAGTGGCCGCTGGTCGACCGCTGGCTGCGCCGCTCGCGGGCCCGCGTGGTGATCGACCTCTACTGCCCGGAGACGCTGGAGACGCTCGAGTTGCGAGCCGGCGAGCCTGCGCTCACGCGGCGGCAGATGACCGCCACGACGCTCGACCGGCTGCATGCGTCGCTTCGCATCGGACACAACTTCGTCTGTGCCTCGGAGACGCAACGCGACCTGTGGCTCGGCACGATGCTGGCGCTGCGCCTGCTCGATCCCGAGCTCTACGATCGCGACCCCGGGCTCCGCGACGTGATCGACCTCGTTCCTTTCGGCGTGCCCGAGGAGCCTCCGGCGAGCGGCGGGCGAGGTGGTCCACGAGATGCGATAGCGGCACTCGGAGCCGACAGCGAGATCGTGCTCTGGAACGGCGGCATCTGGAGCTGGCTCGACGCCGAGACGGCGATCCGGGCGATCGCCCGGCTGGCGGGACAGCGTCCCTCCGTGCGTCTCGTGTTCATGGGTGTCGCCGCCGGGCATCCGGCGGCGGCCGCTAGCGCCGAGTCGGCACGCCGTCTCGCCGGCGAGCTCGGCGTTCTCGGCTCAGTCGTCCATTTTCACGATGGCTGGATCCCGTATGCGGAGCGCGGCGCCTGGCTCACGCAGGCCGCGTGCGGGCTGTCCACCCACTCGGAGCACCTCGAGAGCCGCTTCGCCTACCGCACCCGTCTGCTCGACTGCTTCTGGGCGGGGCTTCCGGTGGTGTGCACCACCGGTGACGACCTCGCCGAGCGCGTGCAGCGAGAGGAGCTCGGCGCGGTCGCACCGCCGGGCGATGTGGATGCGCTCTGCACCGCGCTCGCGCGGGTCCTCGACACCGGGCGGGAGTCCTACGCGCCGGCGCTTCGCCAGGCGGCCGAACAGCAGACTTGGCGGCGCGTCGCCGAGCCGCTCGCACGCTGGATCTCGGAGCCTCGTCCCGCCTCACGCCCGGGGGACGCTCCGGGCGCGCTGCGTCCGCCGCTGGCACAGCGCCTGCGCGACGGCGCCTACCTGGCCGGGGGGCGCGCTGTGATCGCGCGTCGCGCGGCATCGGCGACGACCGCGTCGTAGCGGAGCCAGGCTCGCGATGCGCACCGGCGAGCTGGGGTTCTGGTGGAGGTCGATCGGGGGCCCGCCGGCTCCTCGCGCGCCGCTTCAGGGGCCGGCGCAGGCCGACGTGGCGATCGTCGGCGGGGGGTACACGGGGCTGTGGACCGCCTACTACCTGAAGCGGGCCGATCCGGCACTCGAGATCGTCGTGCTCGAGCGCGACGTCGCAGGCTACGGCGCGTCGGGGCGCAACGGCGGCTGGGTCTCCGGCTTCTTCTCGGGGCCGCCCCGCGTCTACGAGCGCCGCGGCGGGCGCGAGGGGTTCGCCGCTCTGCAGCGGGCGATGTTCGCCACGGTGGACGAGGTGGCAGGAGTGCTGGCGGAGCATGAGATCGACGCGGACTTCATCAAGGGCGGCCATCTGGAGGTGGCGCTCGATGCGGCGCAGTTGCTGCGCGTGCGCGACTCGGTCGCGAGCGCGCTCGAGCACGGGCTCGAGGCCGACGATCTGCGCGAGCTGAGCCGCGAGGGCCTCGGGGCGCGCGTGCGGGTGGCGAACGCGAACGGGGCCGCGTTCTCGCCGCACGTGGCGCGCGTGCATCCCGCCAAGCTGGTGAGCGGCCTCGCGGCGGTAGTGGAGCGCCTTGGGGTGCGGATCTACGAGCGCACGCCGGTGACGGAGATCCGGCCGCATGCCGCGCTCACCCCGGCGGGCACCGTGAGCGCGCGCTGGGTCGTGCGGGCCACGGAGGGCTACACGGCGGGACTGCGTGGGCTGCGGCGGGCGCTGGTGCCGATGAACAGCTCGATGATCATCACCGAGCCGCTGACGCCCGCGGCCTGGGAGGAGATCGGCTGGGCCGGAAGGGAGGTGCTGAGCGACGCCGCCCACGTCTACGTCTACCTGCAGCGCACGGACGATGGACGCATCGCGATCGGCGGGCGCGGCAGGCCCTACCGCTTCGGCTCGGGCACCGACGGCGCCGGCGAGACGGCCCCCGCGACGATCGCGAGCCTACGCTCCAAGCTCGTCGAGCTGTTCCCGGCGGCCGCTTCCGTGGCGGTCGACCACGCCTGGTCGGGAGTGCTCGGCGTGCCGCGCGACTGGTGCATCTCCGTCGACGCCGATCAGGCAACGGGACTCGCCTGGGCCGGCGGCTACGTGGGCGAGGGCGTCGCCGCGGCGAACCTCGCCGGGCGGACGCTGCGCGACCTGATCCTCGGCGACAGCAGCGAGCTCACGGCGCTTCCCTGGGTGGGGCGCAGCCCGCGGCGATGGGAGCCCGAGCCGGCGCGCTGGGCCGCGATCCAAGCCGTCTACGCCCTCTACCGCCAGGCCGACCGCAGCGAGCGCCGCAGCGGGCGCCGGTCGAGGCTGGGCGCCCTGGTCGACGGCCTCTCCGGCCGCGCCTAGCTCGGCCTGGCGTAGTTGCCCATCCCGGCGAAGTCGACGACCACGCATGGCTCATCGCCCACCACGAACCCGTCGTGACCCGGCGGGATCGCGACGACGTCCCCGGCGCCGAATTCCATCTCCGAGCCGTCGTCCATCACGATCTTCTGCCGGCCTGAGATGACGTAGCCGAGGTGCGCCGCCTGGCAGCTGTCGGTACCGGCGATCGGCTTGACGTGCTCGGACCAGCGCCAGCCCGGCTCGAAGGTAGCCATCCCGACGACGCCGTCGCCGACGTTGAGGATGTCCACGCGGCCCATGTCGGCCATCGGACGAACCTCATCAGGTGAGTCGAAGCGCTTCTTCTCGAGTTCCATGCTGCCCCCAGTCGAGTCGACGTCTTGTGTTCGCGATCCTAACTCGGCGGCATGGGCCCCCGCAAGCACGCTCCTGAGAGAGACTCTTGGCACATCGCCAGTCGACGAGGAGGCCCCGATGTCGTATGAGACGCTGCTTTACAAGACGGCCGATGCCGTAGCGACGATCACCCTGAACCGGCCGGAGCGCCTGAACACGATCGTGCCGCCGATGCCCGACGAGATCGAGGCGGCCGTGCGGGCGGCGATCCTCGACGATGACGTGAAGGTGATCGTCCTCCGCGGCGCGGGCAGGGCCTTCTGCGCGGGGTTCGACCTCGGCGGCGGCTTCCATCACTGGGACGAGGCCCTGACGACGGACGGCGAGTGGGACCCGGGCAAGGACTTCGCGATGGCGACGTCCCAGGCGCTCGGGCCGGTGCCGAGGTTCATGAGCCTCTGGCGCTCGCCCAAGCCCGTGATCGCCCAGGTGCACGGCTGGTGCGTGGGCGGTGGCAGCGACATGGCGTTGTGCGCCGACCTCGTTATCGCGAGCGAGGATGCGCGCATCGGCACCTCCTACTCACGGATGTGGGGCTGCTACCTGACCGGCATGTGGATCTACCGCCTGGGCCTCACGCGCGCAAAGGAACACGCGCTCACCGGCAAGCCGCTCTCGGGCACCGAGGCGGTGCAGGCAGGGCTGATCAACGCCGCCGTCCCGTTCGAGCGCTTAGAGGAGGAGGTGCACGAGCGCGCGCAGGAGCTGGCCACGATCCCGCTCTCGCAGCTGACGGCGATGAAGCTGATCGTCAATCAGGCCTACGAGAACATGGGCCTCGCCTCGACCCAGACGCTCGGGCCGATCCTCGACGGGCTGATGCGCAACACGCCGGACGCGCGCCGCTTCATCGAGCTCGCCGAGCGGGAGGGAGTCGGCGCCGCGGTGCAGCAGCGCGACGAGCGGTTCGGCGACTACAGCCAGGCGCCGCCCGGCGAGCGGCCTGACCCCGACAACATCATCGTGCCGTAGCGCCGCCGGGCTTGACGGCGCCGTAGCGGCTCCAGTGCCGCTCGGGGATCGCGTCGGGGTCCTTATACCAGTACCAGGTGCAGGGATCCTTGGCGTAGTCGTCGGGCGGGTCGGAGGGATAGAGCGGGTATCCCGACCACTGGATCGGCATCGACTCGTTCATGAAGCTGCAGTGCGTGCAGTAGAGCGGGAACCCCTTGCGTCCGAACGACCAGTCGTGGGCCTCGCGGGTGCCGCCGCCGTCGGCGAGTCCCTCGTAGGCGCCGTTGCGCACCAGGCGCTGACCGGATCCGCAGGGGTTCATGGTGAATGTGACCTTCTCCTCGTCCTCGCTGATCGTGAAGCTGCCGGGGTTGGGACCCACGCCGGAGCACGAGTGGGCGCGCCAGGTGGCCGCCAGCAGCTCGACGAGCTGGCGCCGGTCGAGCGCGACGATCGCGTCGTGATGCTTCCGCCAGCCCCGTCCCATGCTCTCGCGCCAGGCCTCGGCGACGCCCTCGTCCCCGAGCCGCTGCTGGATGAAGGACACGAGGTCGAGCACTCCCGCCGCCATCAGGTCGTGCAGCATCTGCCACTCGTGCTTCATCTCGCCACACAGCCGCCGCGCCTGCTCGAGGTCGCCCGCGTCGAGGGCCTCGATCGCGCGGTCCATCGTGGGGCGGGAGAGCAGCTCCAGCTCCTCCTCGGAAAACCAGCGGTCTGTCATCGTTCCCTCCTTCGATGATGATCGGGCCTGCATTGTGACCGAGGGAGGCCGGGCGCTCGTCACGGGAGCGGCGGCCGGCATCGGCGCAGCGATCGCCGCCCGGCTGAAGGCGGATGGGTTCGACGTGGTGACAGTCGACCTCCGCGAGGGGTGTGACATCGCGCTCGACGTGGCGTGCGATCCGTTCCCGCCGCTGGAGGACATCGACGTGTGCGTCGCCAACGCGGGAATCACGACGACGATCGCGCCGGCGCATCGGATGACACCCGAGCAGTGGCAGCGCGACATCGACGTGAACCTCACCGGCGCGTTTCGCACCGTGCAGGCCTGCCTCGGCGGGATGCGCTCGCGCGGCGAGGGCCGCGTGATCGTGATCTCGAGCGTCGCGGCGCTGCGCGGCCTCCCCGGTCAGGTGGCATACGCGGCGTCGAAGGCCGGGCAGCTGGGCATGGTCCGGACGCTCGCGAGCGAGAACGCGCGGCACGGGGTCACCGTCAACGCGATCCTCCCGGGCCTCGTCGCCACCGAGCAGGTGCTTGCGATGCCGGAGGAGGTCCGGGACCGCGCTCTAGCAGCCTTACCGAGCGGCAGGTTCGTGGAGCCCAGCGAGATCGCGGCGGCGGTGTCGTTCCTCGCGGGTCCCGGCGCCGCCCAGATCAGCGGTCAGTCCATCGCGGTCGACGGGGCGGCCTCGCTCATGCAGATGTCGTTGGGTGCGGAGCGAGCAAGCCGTTAGTCGACGAGCCGCGCTTCGAGCTCGCGAGCCGCTACGCGCCGGGAGCGCTGCACGGCGCGCCGCTTGCGCAGCACTGCCGGCGTCGCGCGCACCGCATCCCTCCAGCTGCGAAGCCAGATGTGGAGCCTACGGTCGCGAAGCGCCACGGCCAGGTTGACCACCTGTCCGAGCGCAAGCTGGTGAGCGTGACGCAGCAAGATGCGGAGCGGCAGGCCCTTGGCGACGAGCCAGACACCGTTGCGCCAGAGGTGGTAGCGGGTGAAGTCGCTGAGGCCGCGCCCGATCGTCGCGCTGCCCATGTGGTAGGCGATGGCGGTTGGGACGTAACGGCACTGCCACCCGGCGACCTGTGCACGCAGCGACCAGTCGACGTCCTCGAAGAAGGCGTAGAAGTCCTCGTCGAACGGGCCGACCTGGTCCAGCGCCGAGCGCCTGTAGACGGCCGCACCACCACAGGCGCCGAAGATCGCGCGAGGCTCGTCGTACTGCCCGCGGTCGGGGACGCCGTGGCCGCGTCGGTGCCCGTTGCCGCGCCAGGTGAGCGTGTCGCCGGCGCCGTCAATCACGGTTCGCTCGCTGAAGTCGAGCAGCTTGCCACCGGCCGACCCGGCCTCGGGGTGCGCCAGAAGAGCGTTCACGAGCTCGCCGAGGCACGCCGGGTCGAGCTCCAGGTCGTTGTTGAGGAGAGCCACGAAGTCGGTACGCGCCGCATCCAGACAGGCGTTCAGCGCCCGCGTGACGCCGATGTTCTCGGCCAGCCTCACCACGCCGACCTGAGGCCATTCGCGCGCCAGCCACTCGATGCTGTCATCGGATGAGCCGTTGTCGACGACCACGATGGGCAGTGCCTGAACGCTCTGGGCAGCAAGCGACGGCAGGACCGTCTCCAGCAGGTGCCGGCCATCGAAGTTGAGGACGACGGCGGTCAGGGTGGCTTCGGTCACCGTTGCGCGGCGCCGGCCCGCGCCGGGGGATCGGCGGCGATCCAGGCCGCGAACTCGGTGATGTTCGAGACGTCACGAAGAGGTCGCATCCCCGGCCACAGCTGGCTTGCTGGATCCTCGCTGCTGAGGCTGAGCCGGGCACGAAGCCTGCCGGGAGTGAGTCGGGGGATGAGCAGTCGCAGGAACGCCAGCCAGTCGCGCAAGCTGAGCAGGCGAAGCCGTCTGATGGCGTCAGGGACTCCCAGCGAGCCGAGGCGCAGCTGGACGTACCAGGCGTTGAGCTGCTGCGCGAGATAGTGGCCGCGGTCGATCTCGACGCCGTTCAGCTCCTCGGGGTAGTCCTGCTTGAGCTGCAGCAGGCACCGGTACGTGCCGTTTGCGATCTCACTTCCGGGTAGCTGGCCGGCGAAGCCCGTCTCGATACCGAGGTACTCGAGGCCGCCTCCCTGCTCGCTTGCGCTGTGGATGGTTCGGCCGAATGACTTCGGCGAGACGCCGACGACCACGAGACGCTCGTCGGTGTGGACCCAGCTGTGGGCGCGCATGAGCAGCGCGTTCAACGCGTAGAAGTCGGGGAACGGCGGCTTCAGCAGACCATCGGACAGCCGCTCGATCGCGCTCCGCGCGATGAGCGTGCACTGCATGTTGAGGTGCATGGGGAACTCGAAGCGGAACACGTCGCGTACGACCGACATGCGCCGGGATTGCGGAATCGGCGCATCGCGGGGCAGGGACGGGTCGTTGTCGTAGAAGGGATCGGCGTAGTGCGCCAGCGGCGAGCCTGCGAATCCGGGGAAGGCGAAGCCATAGGCGTTGAAGCTGAGGACCTCGGGCATTGCGTGTGTCTCCAGCAGCGTCGAGGCGCGCTCGAAGTATCCCGGCAGCAGCAGGTCATCGTCGCCGATGAGACTGATGTAGTCGCCGCTGCTGCGCTGGAGCGCTGCCTGCCAGTTCTCCGTGACCTCGACCGGCTCCTCCAGCGTGACGACCTGAAGACGCCGGTCGTCGCGGAACCGCTCCAGCACCTCGCCGGTCGCATCCTGGCTGGCGTTGTTGGACACGACCAGCTCCATGTCGGAGTACGGCTCATCCAGGACAGAACGCACCACGTCCTCGAGCAGCTCACCGCCGTTACGCGTGGGAAGCAGCAGCGAGAACCTCATGGTGAGATCTGCTCCCGCCACCAAGCCACAGTTTCGGCGATGCCCTCCGGGAGCGACCGCTCGGAGGTGAACCCGACCTCGTCGCGGAGCCGCGAGGTGTCCGCCACGAGAACGGCCGGGTCGCCGGGCCGGGGCGGGAGCGCTCCGAGCCGCACGAGCTCCGGCCGGCCGCACGCCTCGCCGACGAGCGAGACGACCTCGGCGATGCTGACCGCTGCTCCGGATGCGATGTTGACCGCACCCTCCACGTCACAGTCGAGCAGGGCCGCGAATGCCTCGCCAACATCCGAGCAGTGCATGAAGTCACGCTGCTGGCGCCCATCCGTGCAGGGCGCCTCATGGCCCTGGATGAGCGCCCGGGCGACCGATGGCACGAGGCGCTGCGGCGGCTCGTGGGGACCGTAGAGGAAAAAGATGCGACCCCAGGCTGAGCTCGGCATGTCAGGTGCCGCGTACAGCCGCTCCGTCACCGCGCCGAGGCTCCGCTTGCACTCGCCGTACAGGGTGCTCGGGGCGAGCGGGGTCTCCCCCTCACGGCAGACGCCGTTGCCCGCCCACTCATACTCGGCGCACGTGCCGGCCCCTACGAGTCGTTGGCCGCCTGCGGCGGCGAACAGCCGCACCAGCTCGAGGCTGGCCTGTAGCCACGGCACGTTCAACGGTGAGGTCCAGAAGGCGCCCGGCTCGGCGTACCAGGCGAGATGCAGCAGGTGCGTCGGCTGCACGCTGTCCATCAGCTGGGAGCGGGCTCGGGCGTCGAGCAGGTCGGCAACGTGCCAGCTGGCATCGGCCGATTCCGCCCGTGCCGAAAAGCTCACCGCGTGGACGTCGAATCCTCGACGGCGCAGTGCGGGAAGCGCGTTGCGTCCGATGAATCCGCTCGCACCGGTCACCAGCACGCGGCGGTCCGGCGGCGCGCCGGCAAGACGATCGGTCATCGAGGTGACATTAGCGACGCCCTCCGAACCTGGCGGGCACGAGCGCGAGGAGCTCACGCGGAGGAGCTCGCAGGGCGAGCAGGACCACCGCGTAGATCGCGGTTGACAGGAAAACACGCACCACGACAGGGAGGCCAACGGCAAGGGCAGGTGTCGCTCCGAGGAGCGCGGCAACCGCAACGCGGGGAACAGCCCTGAGTCTCGGAGCAAGATGTGGTCGCCCTCGCACCAGCAGCAGTCCATTGCCGACGGCGGCGACGACCTCGACCGAGGCGGTCCCGATCGCCGCACCCTGCGCCCCGTCGACAGATGTGAGGATGGCGACCACGACGGCCACCAGTGCAAGCATCGCGAGGTTGAACATCAGGATCAGGCGGTGCAGGTGAAGGCTGAGCATTCCGTAACCGAAGACGGTGCTGACGAAGGTCGCGCCTACGGCGATGCCCTGCACCGCGAGCACGGGCGTGGCCGGCAGGAAGTGCGAGCCCCCGATCACCTGGATCGCCAGATGCGCTCCCACAGCGATCGAAAGGGCGATCCACACACCGACCATGAGCGAGACCTCGAAGACGCGTGAGAGCGCGTATCCGAGACGCTCGGGGTCGTCCCTGGCAGCGCGCGCGAAGATCGGGAAGGCGGCGCCGACGAGGAGCCCCGGGATGGTGAACAGGACTTCAACGACCCGGAACGAGATGCTGAAGTAGCCGAGCTGCTCGGCGCCGGCGACCAAGGAGACGATCACTATGGCGACGCGGAAATAGAGCGTGCTGGCGGCAACGGCGGCCGAGTAGGTGAGCACGGGCCCGAGCAGCGTCCTCCACTGGGATATGTCGAAGGAGGCGCTCAGCGGGATCATGTCCCGCACCAGCACCGCCGTGACCGGTACGACGATCGCCGCTGCCACCCCGGGGGTGGCGAGGAACGGCAGCAGATGTGCGCCTGCGAGAACGAGCACGACGACGCCACCGGCCGTGAGCGCCAGGCGCGCGAAGTCCAGCGCCGACACCCAGCCGAGCCGCAGACCGGACATGAGCGGAACCGCGAGCGTGGTCTGGACGTTCTGGACAAGTACGCCCGCCCCGGCGATCAGAACGCCGAAACCGAGCAGGTTTCCGTAGGCGAGGAACGCGAACGTGCTGATGAGGATCACCCCGATGACCGTGAGCACGATGCGAAGACCCAGCAGGTTCCTCGCCAGCCTGGTGCGCTCAGGGCCATGCAACACGGCGAGTTCACGAATCCCGATCGCCGTGAGCCCGAGGTCTGTGAAGCCGGTCACCACTGCGCTCAGCGACAGCGCCGTGGTGTAGCGACCCGTGTTCACAACCCCTAGATGCCGGAAGAGAAGCGCTGCGGTCCCGACGCTGATCAGCGAGCCGGCCAGGAACGAGCTGATTCGCACGGCGCCGCCCCGCACTGCAGCAGGGCCCGCCTCGGGCGTAGAGAGCAGGTCGGCCTCGGCGAACAGCTCCGGGCTGACGTCGATGTCGTCCTGATGAGCGTCCTGCAGGGGCCTTCTGAGCTCCTCAGGCATGCGTCCCGGCCCCCGCCGGCATCAGCCCGTGGGCTCCTTGATGAACACAGACGTGTACGCAGATCCGTTCAATCCCAGCGTCTCGACCGGTCGGAGTACCTGCGTGATCAGTAGCGATAGGGCACGTGTTGCAGGGGTGGAGGGGCGCCGGGCCGGGTGCCGTCGCAAAGCGTGCTCCCATCCGAAGCGATTCCAGTGGCGACCCGAAGGGTCCCCCGTGGCGATCAGTACGCGGCGAAGTCCGAGCTCCTCCGCTTGGCGCTCGAGCGCCCGCGCCGGGATGAGGAAGAGGTGCCTTGGAGCATCGAGATGCGCCCAGCGCGCGCCGAGCAGGCGGAACTGGAGCGAGTCGGGGTTCGGCGTCGCGATGGCCAGGACCCCGCCGGGCTCCAGGTTGGCCGCGGCGCTCCGAAGCACGTCCCACGGTCGCGGGAGATGCTCGATCGAATGCCACATGACGACGGCACGGCTCGGCGGCAGGGCGGCGAGCACCTGCTCGGGCTGGGAGCTCTGGATCGCCTTGACCTCGACGACGTCCTCCAGGTACTCGACGCTGCGCCGGTCCATCTCGATGCCCGTCACCTCGAATCCAGCGTTTCGCGCAGCGCGGGCGAAGACACCGAAGCCAGCGCCGATCTCGACCAGGCGTCCCGGGACGACGAAGCGACTCAGCATCTCCACCTTGTGTGCCTCGCTGCTCGCCAGGTCATCCAGCTCATCGGCGTGCGGCAGCTCGTAGTAGCTGGTCGGGTAGAACGCTGCGAGATCCGCCGGCACGTCTTCTAGGAACAGGACGCCACAGGAGGCGCAACGACGATAAGTGAACGGGTGATCGCCGATGCCAAGGTTTCGATCGGTGGCGAGGAACGCAGATCCGGTGGCCCCACCGCACAACGGGCACGATGGAGCGACGGTCCCTTGGCTCGAGGCGGAGCTGACTCCTGTCGAGGACAGCGGTTGCCTCAATCCCCCGAGGATTCGAAGTCCGGGTACCCGCGATCCTTCTCCGAGATCGTGCGATCCCCGGTGACCGGCGGCCATTCGATCCCGAAGGCCGGATCGTCCCAGCGCACGCCGCGAGCGGCCTCAGGGACGTAACGGTGTCCCATCTGGTAGAGGACTTCGCAGTTGTCGGTGAGCGTCTGAAAGCCATGGGCGAGGCCGGCCGGGATGTAGAGAGCATCGCCGCCGTCGGCGCTCAGCTCGACGCCGTGCCACCGCAGGAACGTCGGCGAGTCGCGGCGCAGATCGACGGCCACGTCGAAGATCCTGCCCCGCGAGCAGCGGACCAGCTTCGACTCTCCGTGGGGCTCGGCCTGGTAGTGCATGCCGCGCAACGTGCCACGACCGGCGTTGAAGGAGGCGTTGCACTGGACGACGGACGGGTTCATGCCCCGGCTCTCGAACTCCTCGATGTCGAAGGTGCGCGCGAACCATCCCCGCTCGTCGCCGAGCTTCTCGAGCCCGATGGTCCACACCCCCTCGAGCGGCGTCTCGCCGAACCGCATCATGTGCTCCCGCTCACGAGAGCAGCGTCAGCTCCGGCGTGCGGGCGGCGAACCGGCCGCCCCAGTCGCCGATGAAGCTGAGCTGCTGGACGATCTCGTCCTTGAGGTTCCACGGCAGGATCAGCACGACGTCGGGCCTGTCCTCGCGGATCGCCTCGGGGGAGCGGATCGGTATGTGGCTGCCCGGCAGGAAGTGCCCCTGCTTGTGCGGGTTCAGGTCACAGGTGTAGTCGATGAAGTCCCGGCGGACTCCGCAGTAGTTGAGCAGCGTGTTCCCCTTGGCCGGTGCTCCATAGCCCACGATCCGCAGTCCCTCCTGCTTGAGATCGATGAGGAAGTCGAGGATCTGGCGCTTGTCCGCCTCGACACGGCGCCCGTAGCCGAGATAGGTGTCGAGCTCCTCATAGCCGGCCTCGCGCTCGCGTTGACGGAGCTCGCGCGCGGCATCTGACTCCGCCTTGGCGGGATCCTCCTCGTGGCAGCCGAAGATGCGCAGCGAGCCGCCGTGCGTCGGGAGCTCCTCGACGTCGAACAGCCGCAGCCCATGTGCCTCGAAGACCCGGCTGACCGTCAGGAAGGAGAAGTAGGAGAAGTGCTCGTGGTAGATGGTGTCCCACTGGTTGTCCTCCATCAGGCGCATCAGGTGCGGGAACTCCATCGTGATGACGCCGCCGGGCTTGAGCAGGATCTTCATGCCGGCCACGAAGTCGTTGAGGTCCGGCACGTGGGCGAGGACGTTGTTGCCGAGCAGGAGATCCGCGGAGGACT
This sequence comes from Solirubrobacteraceae bacterium, assembly GCA_036498265.1. Lineage (GTDB taxonomy): Bacteria > Actinomycetota > Thermoleophilia > Solirubrobacterales > Solirubrobacteraceae > Palsa-744. The sequence goes on from DASYFT010000026.1 coordinate 23,191, forward strand.
CACCCGCGAGCGAGCCGGCGGTCTCCCGACCGAAGAACTCGACGAGCGTGGGAATGCCCTTCTGCAGCGCCACCTTGGCGACGTTGCCCGCCGGCTCGATGCCCAGCACTGGGATCTGGCGGTCGTGGAAGAACTGCAGCAGGTAGCCGTCGTTCGATGCGATCTCGACGACGTGGCTGCCTCCGTCCAGGCCTAGGCGACCGATCATCTCGTCGGCATAGCGCCGGCTGTGCTCGAGCCAGCTGGACGAGTAGGACGAGAAGTAGGCGTAGTCCGAGAAGATCTGCTCGGGCGTCTCGAACTCCTCGAGCTGCACTAGGAAGCATCTGCCGCACACGAGCGCGCGCAGAGGGTAGAAGGGCTCCATGCCGTTGGCCCGCTCGGGCGGCAGGTAGGAGTTCGCCAGCGGCGACATCCCGAGGTCGGCGAACACGGCGTCAACGGGGGCGCCACAGAATCGGCAGGCGGTCTGGGTCATGTCGACTCGCCAGCGTATTGGAGGAACGTCTCGATCTGGCCCACCGTGACTGTTCGCATGTCCGAGCCCGCGCTGAGCTCCCGGTACCAGTCCACGGTCAACTCGAGGGCAGCATCGAGATCGAGCGGCGGCCGCCACCCCAGGCGTGCGCGTGCCCTGGAGGAGTCGAGCTTCAGGTAGCGCGCCTCGTGCGGATGGGGGCCATCGTCGATCACCGAGCGGAGCCCGCCCGGCCAGAGCTCGCGGGCCCGCTCGACGACCCAGCCGACCGGGCGAGCGTCCTCCTCGGGCGGACCGAAGTTCCAGCCGTCGGCGTCCTCCGGCGAGTCCCACAGCGCCTGCGCGAGCACGATATAGCCGCTGAGCGGGTTGAGGACGTGCTGCCAGGGCCGGATCGAGTTCGGGTTACGCACGCGCACCTCCTCGCCGGCGAGCGCCGCGCGCATGATGTCGGGGACCAGCCGGTCGGTCCCCCAGTCGCCGCCTCCGATCACGTTCCCGGCGCGTGCGGACGCCAGTCGCGTACCGTCCGGCGAGGAGAAGAACGAGCGGCGGAACGCGGCGGTGACGAGCTCCGCACAGCCCTTCGAGCTGGAGTACGGATCGTGGCCGCCCATGGGCTCGTTCTCGCGGTAGCCCCACTCCCACTCGCGGTTCTCGTAGCACTTGTCCGAGGTGACGTTCACGACGGCCCGCACCCGATCGCCCGTGAGGCGGACCGCGTCCAGCACGTTGACCGTGCCCATCACGTTCGTCTCATAGGTCTCACGAGGCTCGAGGAACGACGGCCGCACCAGCGACTGCGCGGCCATGTGAATGACCACCTCCGGCGAGGACTCCGCGACGGCCGCCGCGATCGCGCCCGGGTTTCGGATGTCGCCTTCGACGCTCTGCATGCCCTCACCGACGCGTGCCAGCTCGTACAGCGACGGGTCCGTCGGCACACCGAGGGAGAAGCCTGTGAGTTCGGCTCCCAGCGACTGCAGAAACAGCGCCAGCCACGCGCCCTTGAAGCCGGTGTGGCCCGTCAGCAGCACGCGCCGGCCCCTCCAGAAGGCGGGATCCACCGTGCCGCGGGGCGCCTGTGCCCCGTCCCCGCCGCTCACCGGCCTACGTCCATGACCGCCAGGGAGCCTCGCCGGAGCTCCACAGCTGCTCGAGGTGGTTGCGGTCCCGCAGCGTGTCCATCGCCTGCCAGAAGCCCTCGTGCCTGTAGGAGGCCAGCTGGCCCTCGCGCGCGAGCGCTCGCATGGGCTCCTGCTCCCAGACCGTGTCATCGCCGCCCAGGTAGCTCGCGACCTCGGGGGAGAGCACGAAGAAGCCGCCGTTCGTCCATGCGCCGTCCCCCCGCGGCTTCTCCTCGAACTCGCGGACGATGTCCCCGTCGACATCCAGCGCACCGAAGCGGCCCGGGGGCTGCACCGCGGTGACGGTCGCCCGGCGACCCTGCCTGCGGTGGAAGTCGATCAGCGCCGTCATGTCGATGTCCGCGACGCCGTCCCCGTAGGTGAAGCAGAAATCCTCCTCGCCGACGTAGGGCAGCACTCGCTTCAGACGCCCGCCGGTCATCGTCTGCTCCCCCGTGTCCACCAGCGTCACGCGCCAGGGCTCCGTCTCCGACCTATGCACCTCCATGTCGCCCTTGGCCAGGTCGAACGACACATCGCACGTGTGCAGGTAGTAGTTGGCGAAGTACTCCTTGATCAGGTAGCCCTTGTATCCGAGGCAGATCACGAAGTCGTCGATGCCGTGGGCGGCGTAGATCTTCATGATGTGCCAGAGCATCGGCTTGCCGCCGATCTCGACCATCGGCTTGGGGCGCACGGCGGTCTCCTCGCTGAGTCGCGAGCCGAAGCCGCCGGCCAGGATCACCGCCTTCACGGCGATGCAGGTTATTGGACGCCGCGAACGTCCAGTCCCAGCTCAGCGCTCCCGAACGGACACGGCGTTCGAGGCTCCGGGCGCGAACGGGTAGTCCGCCTCGGCTTCGCTCAGCACCCGGAACTGGTAGCGGGCCGGTCCCGGGAACCTGAAGCGGTAGCTGGCGCTGAAGCGCCCGCGTGAGTCGGAGCGGACGACGTTGAACTCGAGCCATGAGCCACGGGGGGACCGGGCCTCGAGCACGACCTGCTTGCCCCCGCGCGGGATGGAGCCGCCGAGCAGTCGCCCGTGGAAGTAGATGTGGCGTCCGACGCTGGTGGTGCGGGGGCTGACACTGAGGGCGAGGCCCGCGTCCACCGTGAGCGCGAGCGATCGGGTGGCCACGGGCTGCGCATCGCCCAGGTGGGCGCGGTACTCGAAGCGCAGCGTGCGCGAGGAGACACCGCCCGGCAGGTTCATCGTGAAGCTGCCGTCCTGACGGGTGTACGGGCTGGCCATCCCGGCCGCCCTCGCGCCGGCGTAGGTGGGGATGGCCACAACGTCGATCCGCGCGCCGGCGATCGGCACGCCGCCGGGACCGGTGAGCCGTCCGGTGATCCTCTGCGCTCGGCCGAATCTCGTAATGAGGCGGGGCGACCTGGTGGCCGTCCACCCCGATGTCAACGTGGCCGCCGGCGAGGCGTTGGTGCCGTTCGGAGCCGCGGCGCCGCCGAGGGGCGTCAGCGGGTTTCCCGTCGCCGTAACGCTTCCCGTGACGCCCGGGGAGGCGACGGGTGGCACGGGGTTCGCGATCGTGATGTTCCGGTCGAGCACAGGAGCGGCATTGCCGGCCGCATCCGTGACGCTCACGACCAGATGGTGGCTGCCGTTGGCGAGCTTGGACGTGTCGAAGCCCACGTCGGCAGTCACAGACGTCAGGCACGGTTGAACGTAGAGGTACGCCGGAAGTCCGTCGGTGGTCTGGCCAACATCGCGGCAGCGACCGCCGTTTTCGTCGAGAACCGCCCGCTGCACCACCTGCCCGTCCACGGTGAACACCGCCTGATACACGCCCGAGCCGGGGTCACTCGCGCTGAAGGTGAGATCGCTCGTCCCGCTGAGCGCTGTCGCGCCTGCCAGTTCGCCGCCGACGCCACCAGCCGTCGGCCCGGCGGCCTGTTCGAGTGTGAGGTCTGCGGCGTAGAGGTAGACGACGGCGGCGAAGCCGTTGGGGTCGTGTTCGCCTTCCTTACATTTGTATTCCGCCTGGCCGGCGCATGACGCGTTGAAATAGAAATGCGAGCCGAGGTTTGCCCCGGGCACCACCAGCCGATTTTCCGACGAAAGCGGTTGAGTGCCATTGCCAACGCCCGCGGGGCATGTCGAACCACTAATGCACTGGCCGAAGGCGTTGGCTGGGTTGTTCCGGTTTTCGGGGCCCGCAAACCAGAACTCATACGTGGCATTGATTGCCGCGCCGCCATCCGCGTCACCGGCGCGCCAGAGCGTCGCGGCCGCGAGATGAGTGTTCGCGGGCGTCGCAAACGCCCAGGTCGCAACATCGGTGTTCGCCGTGCGCGCGGGCTGATCTCCGAGGCCGGCGACAAGCGCACCGCCGGGCCGTGAACAGGTGTCTTCTGCATAGGTGTACGTACCGGTCTTGGACCCACTCCACCCATCGACCGGTGCGCTTTCACCAGCAGGGGTCCGGCAGGAGTACACGTGATAGCTGCCCGCATGGGCGCTGGACGCCATCGGCGACAGTGCGAGTGTGGCAACGATCCCTGTTGTGACGATTCGCGTGAGCATCTATCCGTGATGTCGCGGCGGGGGCGCCGATGACCCCCCTCCAAGATGATCTGCAGAGGACGAAGCCCGCGCAACCGAGGGGCTTCGACTTCTTCGAATAGGCCGTATTTCCGGCGTGAAACGCCGTCGTGAGATGGGTAACGGTGTTTCTCACTGCGGCTCCACGGTCCCCGACAGACCGTGAGAGAGTCAGACGGAGAACCTGATCGGCAGCGTCTCCAGGCCGTAGATGCCCGAGATCGTGCCGTACCGGGGCTCGCCGTCGAGCTCCAGCTTCGTGATGCGCTCGGCGAGGAAGGACAGGCCCTCCTGCATCTCCAGGCGCGCCAGGTTCGCCCCCACGCAGTAGTGAACTCCCGCGCCGAAGGTCAGCGCACGGGCGCCGCTGCCGTCCCTGCGCGCGGGGGCCGTTATGTCGAACCGATCGGCTTGGCCGTCCGTGCCCTCGTCATCGTCGATGTCACGGTTGCCGGTGAAGGCGCACACCATCACGATGGTCCCCTCCGGAAACGTGACGTCGCGGTAGGAGACCTCCTCGGTGAGGATGCGGGCGGTGAACGGCGTGATCGGCTCGTACCTCAGCGACTCCTCGACGGCCGCCTCCGCGAGTGAAGGGTCCGCGCGAAGCATGGACCACTGCTCCGGGTTCTCGGCGAGCAGCCTGATCGTGTGCGCGAGCTGGCTCTGACTGGTGTCGACGCCCCCCACGAGCACGTTGAACACGAGGTTGATGCACTCTACGTCGGAGAGCTTGGGCGGGTCTGAATCGACTTCCTCCGCGGCGATCAGCTTGGAGATCAGGTCGTCGCCCGGAGTCTCCCGACGCATCCGCACGAGCGACTCCGCGTAGCCGTAGAACTCCTCCACGGCACGCTCGATCCCGTCCCGCTCGCCGGCCATGCTGCCGGCGTCGAACTGGCGCTGGATCCAGTTGGACCAGTGGTGCAGCTTCGGGGCATCCTCGAGCGGCGCGCCCATCACGTCCGCGATCACGAGCGACGGATAGGGCTTGGCGAAGGCCTCGACGAACTCGCAGGCGATCGATCCCCCTACCTCGCCGTTGCCGCGGGAACCGGTGGCGATGGCCCGGTCGAGCAGCTCCCGCATGAACTCCCTCATCGCCGGCCGGTAGCGCTCGACCGCTCGAGGTGAGAGCGCTGGGTTGACGAGGCCCCGCAGGCGTGTGTGGTCGGGCCCGTTCACGTGCAGGATGTTGCGCCGCATCTGCTCATACAGCGGTCCGTCTGTCACCCCGAAGATCTCGGCGATCTTCATGCCCGGGAAGATCGCCGAGCGGGTACGCAGGAAGAACTCGGCCGACTCACGGTCGAGCGCTATGTAGCCATAGGGGCCCTCGGCCAGCCAGCCGCCGGCCCGGAGCTCGCTCATCGCCCGGTGGAAGCGGTCCCCGCGCATCGACTCGTCGGTGTAGTCGAACGCGGGGAGCTCCAGCTCGCTGACGACGGTCATCTCACGCTCGCACTATTTCCTTTTGGGGCTCACGGCCTGCTTGAGCGTCGCGCCGGCGGAGAACTTGGGCGCTTTGGAAGCTTTGATCTTGACCCGCTCACCGGTGCGAGGGTTGACGCCCTGACGGGCTGCCCGGTTGACGACGGAGAACTTGCCGAACCCGGTGATGCTCACCTCGTCGCCTTTTTTGAGCGTCCTGGTGACGGTGTCGAGCAGCGACTCGATCGCTCTCGCCGAGTCGACCTTCGAGAGTCCGCTGTCCGAGGAGACGGCAGCGATCAGCTGGGACTTGTTCATTGTCCTTCGTTCCTTTCTGTCATATGGACGTGGCCGGCGACCGCGCAGGGTACCTTGCCAGCTTCTTGCCGGGGTTGAAGAGTCCCTTGGGGTCGAACACACGCTTGATCTGCTCGTGCAGCTCGACCGCTCGCCCGTCCCACTGCGACGGCAGCAGGCCGCGCTTGATCAGTCCGACGCCGTGCTCGCCCGCCACCGAGCCGTGCAGCGCGGCCGCCAGCGCGTAGAGCTCCTCGCTGACGGCGTCTGCCGCGTCTAGCTCGCTCTCGTCGCCGGGGTCGACGAGCACGGTGGCGTGCACGTTGCCCTCGCCCGCGTGCCCCCACGCGCACGAGCGAAGGCCCTGTCCGGCGGCGATCTCCTCGAATCGCTCCAGGCCCTCCTGGAGCCGCTCCCGCGGGAAGACGACATCGCCGCTCACCTTGGCGCCCCGGACCGCCGTCACAGCCGGGTTCACGCCGTCGCGCCAACGCCACAGCGCCTCGGCGCCGGCCGGCTCGTGGACGGCCACGGCGACGTCCGAGAGAAGCTCCAGTACCGCATCGCGCTGGGCGTCCGCCTCCGCGCGGGTGCCGTCGACCTCCAGGATCAGCGCGAAGCCGGCCTCCTCCGGGACGCCGGCCGCAGGCGCCGCGCTCCCATCGTGCCGGCGCTCCTCGGCGGCTGGATAGCTCGCCGAGCAGATCGATAGCGCCTCGCCGTCGAGGAAGTCGAGCACCGAGGGCTGCAGACCCGACGCGAACACGTCGGCTATCGCCGAACAGCCCTCGGCCCGCGTCCGCAGGAACACGACCAGCGGGATCGCAATCTCCGGTGCCGGCAGCAGCCGGAGCCGTACGGCCGTTATGACCCCCAGCGTGCCCTCCGAGCCGATCAGCAGGCTCTTGAGGTCATAGCCGGCCACGTCCTTTCCTGCCCACCCCCCCACGTCGACGAGCTCGCCCGGGGCGAGAACGGCCTCGAGGCCCGCCACCCAAGTGCCCGTCACGCCGTGCTTCAACGCGTGCGGGCCGCCGGCGTTGGTCGCGACGTTGCCGCCTATCTGAGACTGCTCCGAGGCGCCCGGGTCGGGCCCGAAGAAGAGGCCGTTCTCGCGTGCAAGCCGCTGCACGTCTCGGGTCCTCACCCCGGCCTCCGGAAGCATCCTCCACAGCGCCGGGTCGAGCTCGCGCACCCTGCGCAGCCGCTCGAGCGAGCAGACCACGCCGCCGTCGCTCGCCACCGCACCCCCGGCCAGGCCGGTACCGCCTCCCCGGGCCACTATCGGGACGTCGTGCGCGTAGCACCAGGCGACCACCGCAGCCACCTCTTCCGCGCTGCCCGGCAGGACCACCGCGTCGGCGCGACCATCGAGGCCGCGTCGGGCCGCCGCGTCGTGGTTGTAGGGGGAGCCCGGCGGAGCGTCCAGCACGTGCTCGGCGCCCACCAGGCGGCTGAGCTCAGCGCGCATCACAGCTGTCGAGGCTACCGCTACGGGTAGGATTGGAGCCACTCATGGCAGTCCGCGCGAAGCCTGCATCGCAGGCAAGGGAGCCGGGTTTTCGCTCGCTCTCGGGGGAGCCGGTGCGCGAGCTGTACACGCAGGAGGACCTCCCAGAGGGGATCGGCGGGGCCGAGGACCCGGTGGGCCGCCCGGGCGAGTACCCCTACACGCGGGGCATCTACAGCTCGATGTACCGAGGGCGCCTGTGGACGATGCGCCAGTTCGCCGGCTTCGGCACCAGCGAGGAGACCAACGAGCGCTTTCACTACCTGCTCGACCACGGCCAGACCGGCCTCTCGACGGCGTTCGACATGCCCTCGCTCATGGGCCACGACTCCGACAACGCCCGCTCGCTCGGCGAGGTGGGCCGCGAGGGCGTGGCCATCGACACGCTCGACGACATGCAGACGCTCTTCTCCGGCATCGACCTCGGCGACGTGTCGGTGTCCATGACGATCAACGCACCCGCGGCGATCATGCTCGCCTTCTACGTCGTCGCCGCGGGATCGGACCCCGTTCATCCCACCCCGCCGGAGCGCCTGTCCGGCACGATCCAGGCCGACATCCTCAAGGAGTACATCGCCCAGAAGGAGTGGTGCTTCCCGATCGACCCTGCCATGCGCCTGTGCGGCGACATGATCGAGTGGTGCACGCGCAACATGCCGCGCTGGCATCCGATCTCGATCTCCGGCTACCACATCCGCGAGGCCGGCTCCACGGCCCAGCAGGAGCTCGCCTTCACCCTGAAGGACGGGCTCACCTACGTCGAGCAGGCGGTCGAGCGCGGCCTGGACGTCGACGACTTCGCTCCCCGCCTGTCGTTCTTCTTCAACGCCCAGATCGACTTCTTCGAGGAGATCGCCAAGTACCGCGCGGCCCGTCGCATCTGGGCACGCGAGATGCGTGAGACCTTCGGCGCGCGCAACCCGCGCTCGTGGCAGATGCGATTCCACTCGCAGACCGCCGGCGTCAGCCTCACCGCCCAGCAGCCGCTCAACAACATCGTCCGGACGACCGTCGAGGCCCTCGCGGGCGTGCTCGGCGGCACCCAGTCGCTGCACACCAACTCCTACGACGAGGCCCTGGCGCTCCCCACCGAGGAGGCGGTCACGATCGCCCTTCGCACGCAGCAGGTGATCGCCCACGAGACCGGCGTGACGAACACCGTCGACCCTCTCGGCGGCTCCTACTTCGTCGAGGCGCTCACCGACGAGATGGAGTCGCGGGCGTACGAGTACTTCGGCAAGATCGACGAGCTCGGCGGGATGGTGGAGTCGGTCAAGCGCAACTACCCCCAGCGCGAGATCGCCGATGCCGCCTTCGCGCTGCAGCAGGAGATCGACTCGGGTGAGCGGATCGTCGTCGGTGTCAACAGCTTCCTCGCCACCGACGAGGAGCCGGTACCGACGCTTCGCGTCGACCCCGCGCTCGAGCGCAAGCAGCTGGACCGCCTGCAGGCGTCACGCGCAAGACGCGACGGCGCGGCCGTCGAGCAGGCGCTGGCTGCGCTCCGCGAGGCGGCCGCTCAGCCGGAGCGCAACCTGATGGAGCCGCTGCTCGCCTGTGCGCGGGCGCACGCCTCCGAGGGCGAGATGGTCGAATCGCTCCAGCGCGTGTTCGGCGACTACAGAGAGACGCCCGTCTTCTAGCTCGCCGACCACCGCGGTGGATTCCCGGCGGCGGATTCCGGCGGTGGACTCTCACCCCATCGCGGCGTGTGCGCTCGCGGGGCACGCTCGCCCCCGCGAACGTACGATTAGCAACTTCTTAGGGGTTCCCGTGTCCTGAACCTGGGATCCCCGTGTTGGCAACCCGCGTCCTGGAGGCAAGATGAAGAACCGCCCACGCCGAGCAGTTCCGTGCCTTCTGGCAGCCGTCGCAGCGCTTCTGGCGGCATCCGCCGGTCAGGCCTCCGCGGCGAGGGTCACGATCTCCCCCTTCCCCGGGACGCTCACGGCGATGCCGAAGACGCAGATCAGCTTCCTCGGCGCGAGCCCGGGGGGGCTTCACTCGATCGCGGTCGTCGGCTCCTCGAGCGGTCGCCACTCGGGACGCCTGGCCGCCTACTCCTCCGCGACCGGTGCGAGCTTCATATCGAGCAAGCCGTTCACCCCCGGCGAGCAGGTGCGCGTCCAGGCCCGGCTGAGCGGCGCCGGTGGCAGGTCCTCATCGCTCTCCACCTACTTCACCGTGGCGCGGCCGATGCCGGTGCCCCTCAGCGAGTTCCCGACGACCCCCGGAACGGCGGCCGACGTCCAGGGCTTCCAGTCCGAACCCGGTCTCAAACCCCCGGCCGTGACCGTCCATCAGGCCGCCGGCGCAGGCACCGCGCCGGGCTACGTGTTCGCAGCGCCGTTCATCGGGCCCGGGCAGTACGGGCCGATGATCTTCGACAACGCCGGCCGGCTCGTGTGGTTCAGATCGGTGCCCGGCGGCCAGGACGCCGCCGACTTCCAGACCCAGAGCTTCCACGGCGAGAACGTGCTCACCTGGTGGCAGGGCCGGACGCTGCAGCTCGGCTACGGGCTCGGCGAGGACGTGATCGTCGACTCGAACTACAAGACCGTGGCGGTCGTCAAGGCCGGCAACGGGCTGAGGGCCGATGAGCACGAGTTCAACGTCACCCCGCAGGGGGCGGCCTACGTGCTCGCCTACAGCCCGGTCGCAGCCGACCTCTCGCCGGCCGGCGGCCCGGGCAGCGGCGTCGCCGTGGAGGGTGTCATCCAGAAGATCGACATCCACACCCATCTCGTGATGTGGGAGTGGCACAGCCTCGGCAACGTCGCCGTCTCGGAGTCCTACTCCAAACCGCCGACGACGGCGACGAGCCCCTATGACTACTTCCACGTCAACTCCCTGACGACCGACAGCCACGGCAACCTCCTGATCTCCGCCCGCAACACCTGGGCGCTCTATGACATCAGCGCAGGCACCGGCCGGGTGATGTGGCGGCTCGGTGGCAAGCGGAGCACCTTCGCCCTCGGCCCCAACGTCCCGTTCGCCTACCAGCACAACGCGCTGTGGCTGCCCGGCGGGCAGCTCAGCCTGTTCGACGACGAGGGAGCCCCGACCGTCAAGGCGCCGTCTCGCGGTGAGGTGCTGAGCCTCGACCTCAAGCACAAGAGCGCCAAGCTCGTGAGCCAGCTCGTCCGCAACCCCGGACCGCTGATCACTGGCAGCCAAGGCAACGTCCAGGCGCTGCCCGGCGGCGGCTGGATGGTCGGCTGGGGCGGGCTGCCGAACTTCACCGAATTCAATGCGCAGGGGCAGGTCGTCTACGACGCGCAGCTGCCGCGCGGCGAGTTCAGCTACCGGGTATATCGCGAGCCGTGGAGCGGGCAGCCGCTCACGCCGCCGGCCGTCGCGGCCCGCAGGTCCGGAGCCACGACGACCGTCTACGCGAGCTGGAACGGCGCCACCGGCGTCGGGTCCTGGCAGCTGCTCACCGGCTCGAGCGCATCCCAGCTGACCCCCGTCTCGACCACGCCGAGGACGGGCTTCGAGACGACGATCCCCTCGCCGGGGGCTGCGTTCGTCCAGGTCCGTGCGCTGAGCGGATCGGGCCGCGTGCTCGGGACCTCCGCAGCCGTGGCTCCCTCGCCGGGGTGATCAGGACGGGCGCCATGCCGCCGTCCTGGAGCGTCGGCCGGTGACGGCACGGATCGTCGCGATCCTCTGCCTCGCGGCGGCCGGCCTCGCAGGCGTGCCGCCGGCGTCCTCCCCCGCAGCAGGCCGGTCCAGCCCCGCCCCCAGCGGAGGTCGCTGCACCCCCGCCACGCTCAACCGCTCAGCGGTCCTCCCGGGGACGCCGCTCTCCGCCTCGCCGCTGCCCGGCTCCTACTCGGCGTCTGCCCGGACTCAGATAAGTCTGCTCGGAGCGCCCGGCGGCGCGATCGGCGGCGTGCGCGTGAGCGGATCACTGAGCGGGACGCACGGTGGCCGGCTGCTCGGCTACTCCCAGGGCGACGGTGCCAGCTTCGTGCCGTCGAGGCCGTTCGCGGCCGGCGAGACGGTCAGGGTGCGCGGCCGGGTGCGCTCGGGCGCGCGCAACGTGGCGTTCGCCTACAGCTTCGTGGTCGCCCGCCAGGACGCACCGCCACGCACGCCGCCGCACGTCCCCTCTGAAAGGGACCCGCACGAGGTGCAGCACTTCCGCAGCCGGCCGGACCTGCAACCGCCCGCGCTCGTCGTCACGGCGCGCTCGCCGCAGACCGCCCCCGGCTACATATTCGCCGCGCCGTACTCCGGCCCGGGCAAGGCCGGCCCGATGATCTTCGACGACGCCGGCGATCTCGTGTGGTTCCATCCGCTGCCGATCGGCGCCGAAGCGACGAACCTGAAGGTGCAGCAGTACGCCGGCCAGCCCGTGCTGACCTGGTGGCAGGGCTACATACGCCAGCAGGGCTTCGGCGAAGGCGAAGACGTGATCGAGAGCGCCTCCTATCGCCAGATCGGTCGCCTGCACGCGGGCAACGGGTACAAGGCGGACCTCCACGACTTCCAGCTCACGCCGCAGGGCACCGCCCTGATCAGCGTCTTCGACCCCGTCCACTGCGACCTCGCCGGCGTCCACGGCCCGCGGGACGCCGCGGTGACCGACAGCGGATTTCAGGAGATCGACGTCGCCACGGGGCTGGTCCGCCGCGAGTGGCACGGGCTCGACCACGTCCCACTCGGCGACTCCTACATGAAGGCGAGCGGCGCGAGCACGACCTGGCCGTTCGACTTCCTGCACGTCAACTCCGTCACACGCATGGCCGACGGTACGACGCTGCTCTCGGCGCGCAACACCTGGGCGATGTACCAGCTCGGCGCCGCCAGCGGCCAGATCGGGACGCGGATCGGGGGAAAGCGCTCGGACATCAAGCTCTCCGCGGGGGCTGCCACCGCCTTCCAGCACGACGCCGCCCCCCTCGCCGGCGGCGCCATCAGCGTCTTCGACAACGGCGCGGTTCCGAAGATCCACTCGCAGTCACGCGGGCTCGTCCTCACGCTCAGCGCCGCCACCAGGACCGAGACCGTCCTCGCCCAGTACCTGCATCCGTCGCCGCTCTCGGCCGCGAGCCAGGGGAACATGCAGCTCCTGGGAAACGGCGACGCCTTCATCGGCTGGGGATCCGAGCCGTACTTCTCCGAGTTCAGCGCCGGCGGCCAGCTGCTCTTCGACGCCCACATGCGCGGCTCCTACCAGTCCTACCGCGCCTACCGCTTCACCTGGAGCGCCGCGGCCGGCGAACCGCCGGCGCTCGCCGCGGTGATGCCGCGCGCCGGCGGCCTCGGCACCGTATACGCGAGCTGGAACGGCGATACCCGGACCGCCGCCTGGCGCGTGCTGGCAGGTCCGTCCAAGCAAGCTCTCGCGCCCATGGCGAGCGCACCGCGCACCGGCTTCGAGACGGCGATCCCCACCCCGGGCCCGGCGGCGTACTTCGCCGTGCAAGCGCTCGGCCCCGCCGGCGAGGTGCTCGGAACGTCAGCGCCGGTCACGCCTGTCGCCCGCTGAGCGCCGCCGCAGAAGCCGCGTCGGCAGCCGGTGGATTCTGTCGTAAACGGGTATTGACAGGAGTATGCTGCGGACAGTTTGATTGAAACGAACGGTGTGTTTACCCTCGACATGCCCGTTCGTGGAAACGGAGCGGAGGTATCAGGGACATGGCGGCGCGGAAGGCCACTTCCAGGCCATCGGAGCACGATGGGCCTTCAGTGACCGAGTCCAACGGAGCGGCTACGGGTGCCGCGAACGGAGAGCGTCCGCCGGCGGCGGCCGGTGAGCGCTACCGCCCGCTGCCCACGGGGATGCACGGGCTCGATCCGGAGCTCGTCAAGCAGGATCAGCGCGAACGCCTGCGCAGCGCCATGGTCGAGCTGATCGCCCAGAAGGGCTACCAGGCTGTGCGCATCGTCGACCTGGCCAAGCTCGCGCGCGTCTCCCAGCCGACCTTCTACTCGCTCTTCGGCGACAAGGAAGAGTTGTTCGTGAGCGCCTACGACGAGATCGCCGGGCGTACCTACCGGGCCGTCATAGAGGCATACGGCACCGATGACTCCCAGGAGGACCGCCTGCTCGTGGCGCTCCGCGCCTATACCCAGCTGGCGGCGGCCGAGCCGGAGGCGATGTCGCTCCTGGTGCTCGGCGCCTTCGGGGCCGGCGCCAAAGCGCTGGAACACCGCAGCCGCTCGCTCGAGGCCCTCGAGCGGAGCATCCACGCCAGCCGCGACGGGAGGCCGGCCGGCGACGAAGGCGACCTGACCGTGAGGGTGATCCTCGGCGGCATCCGCGAGGTGACCGCGGCGCGGCTGTGCCGCAAGCACGAGCGCGAGCTGCCGGACCTGGCGTCCGAACTGTCGGCCTGGGCGTCGTGCTACCCGCGCCACGCGCCGCGCGAGCTGATCGCCCCCGCGACGCCGCGCAAGCGCTCCTCCGGGAGCCGCGTGGTGCCGCCCTCCGAGCGGGCGCGAAAGGCCGAGGGGCGGCTCCCGAGCGGCCGCAGCGACCTGCCGCGCGAGGCGATCCTCGCCAACCAGCAGGAGCGGATCGTCGACGCGACGGCCGCGATCGTCGCCGAGAAGGGCCTCGCCGCGCTCACCATCCCGGAGATCGCGCGCCGGGCGAACGTCTCGCACCAGACCTTCTACGACATCTACCCGTCCAAGCACGACGCCTTCCTGGGCGCGCAGAAGGTCGGCATGCACCAGGCGCTGACCATGGGGGCGGAAGCGTGGGAGGCGCAGATGCCCGACTGGCCGCGCGCGATCGCGGCCGGTATGCGGGCGGTGATCGACTACGTCGTCTCGGAGCCGGCCCACGCTCACCTGAGCATCGTCGACGGATTCGGCGCGAGCCCCGAGACGATCCAGACGCGGGACCAGATCCTGACCGCGTTCGCCACCTACTTCGACCCCGGCTACGAGCGCGGCCCCGAGGGCGCCGACATCCCCGGCGTCGCCGCCGAGGCGGTCGTCGGCGGCTGCTGGCAGGTGCTGCACCACTACATCGAGAGCGACCGGATCAACGAGCTCCCCGCCGCCTCGCCGCAGATGACCTACATGCTGCTCACCCCCTTCCTCGGACCGAAGGAGGCCGCCCGGGTGGCGCTCGAACCCGTGCCCGGCGCGAAGCCGGCGCCTTAGCCGGAGGTCGCGGACAGCGCGTAGGCGGGCCTGCCGTCGCGGACCGCTTTGGTCACGGCGCCGGACCTGGTGAGCCGCCGAAGGCTCTCGCGGACGTTCGCGGCGGACAGTGCGGTCACGACGACGAGCTCGCTGACGGTGTGCGAGCCGTGCTCCAGGGCGGCGATCACGGCCACCTCACCGGCGCTGCGGGGCCCGCGCCGGCGAGCCGGCGAGCCGGCTCTGCCCCTTGTGCCCTTGCGCCGCGGCGAGCCGCCGCGGACCGCGCGCGTCGCCGGGCGCTCGCGGCCGTCGCGGCTCGCGCCGTCGCCGGCCGCCTCCAGCAGCCGCTGGTACTCCGCCACCGCGGGGCGCAGCTCGCTCAGGCGGTCGTCTATTTCCCTGCGGATCGTGCCGAGCAGGTCGTCGCTCATGCGCCCGCCCGAGCTCGGGTGAGGCTCAGCTGAGCGGAGCCCCGTGCAGGCCGCTGGCGGGACGCTCTCGTGCCGCCCACCAGTCGCCCACCGCGTCCAGCGCGTCGCCGATGATCCCCTCGCGGAACGAGTTCGTGTCGTTCAGCCGCGGCAGCGGCTCCGGCGGCACACCTACCTCGAGGAAGTCGCAGAGCGGGTCCCATCCTTCGCAAGGATTCCATACGAGCAGACGCTCGGCGGGCACGCTGTCCCGGACCGTCTCGTTCCAGCGCTCCATCACCGCTGCGAGACCCTCGTCGCTGAACGTCTCGCCGGCCAGCACGCCCGTCCCCTCCTGCCACGTCATCTGATTCATGAGCCCGGTGTAGCGGCGCCACAGCGGGTCGACGACGGCGCGCGCCCTGTTGACGTGGTGGATCACCGAGTCGCCATGGAATATGCCCCACACCGTCTGGCGCATGCTCCGCACCCAATCGTCGGGCTCGCGAACGCTCAGCAGGATCTTCGCGTCCGGGTAGTGCACCATCAGCTCGCGGTAGTAGCGCGCCGATGGCCAGTCGACCGTCGAGCGCGCCTCGCCGAATATCTGCTCCCACTGAGGCGAGCCGTCGAATGCCCGCTCCCACAGCGGCAGGCCACCCTCGAGGTCCACGAGAAGGTCGCGCATGTGGTAGCAGGGGCCGCCGAGGAGCTGCTCGAGCGCGAACATCTGGGTCGTCGTCGCCGTGCGGGGGAGACCTGCGCCGATGACCTTCATGAGGGATCGCTCATCATCCGGTCCGGGGTTTCTATCAGGTTCGCGGAGGCCTGCGCGCCGGCAAACGGGTGCCCCGCCCGGGCTGTGCCTCAGCCCGCCAGAGCCTTGGCGGCCTGGCGCTCCGGCGCCGCTCGCTGAACGTCCCAGGCCAGCCCCAGGCGCTCGAGGGCCGAGATCGAGATGCCCGAGAGGTCGAGCTCCCAGCGCGCCATCCCGTGGACCGCCGACGTCGGAAAAGCATGGTGGTTGTTGTGCCAGGCCTCTCCGAAGGACAGTGGCGCGAGCCATGCCAGGTTGCGCGACTCATCATCGGTCGCAAAGCGCCGCCGCCCGAAGAAGTGGCACAGCGAGTTGATGCTGTACGTGACGTGATGCAGGACGAAGATCCGCACCGCCCCTCCCCAGAGCATGCCCTCCAGGCCCGCCGCCACCGTCCCACCGAGCAGGACGCCGAGACCGAACGGGATCGCGAGGCCGACCAGCGACCAGAGCACGAACGTGCGGTCGACGAAGGAGATCACGGGGTCGGCGACCAGGTCCGGGGCGAAGCGCTCGCGCGCGCCCCGATGCTGGTAGTCGAACAGCCAGCCGATGTGCGCGTGCAGCAGGCCCTGGAGTGCCCCACGCAAGCCGCCTCCATGGCCGACGTGCGGGCTGTGGGGGTCGCCCGGGCGGTCGGTGTAGGCGTGGTGCTTGCGATGGTCGGCGACCCATGAGATCACCGGGCCCTCGACGGACATCGTTCCGAGTGCCGCGAGCGTCCCGCGAAGCCAAGGCGAGGTCTTGAAGCCACGGTGGGTCAGCAGGCGGTGGAAGCCGATGGTGACGCCGAGGCCCACCGGCACGTAGACGATCACGAAGATGAGGACGTCGCGCCAGCGGAGCCCGTGGTTCCACAGCTGCCAGGCGGCCACGGCGAGCAGCACCGCGGGGACCGCGTTGATGAGCACGGTGACCGCCCGCTCCACGTTCGCGAACGGCGGGGGGTCGCTCTGCTCGGGCCCAGGAGCGCCCGCCATGGCGGGAGGCGATCCCTCGGGCGGCGCCTCGAGCTGCGAATCGGCGAGTCTGTCGGCCGCTGCGGTCATGGCATGAGACTACGGCCATTGCCCCGTGAGAATGCTGCCATCGCGAGAACGCCCGAGCGCTACTGTAAAAAACACCGATGACCGCGCGCCGGCCCATCAGCCCGAAGGAAGAGCCGCGCCTGTGCGAGGTGAGCCTCCACGGCCACCGCGTCGCCTACCGCGAAGCGGGCAGCGGCCCGGTCGTGGTGCTGATCCACGGGATCACCTCGGACTCCTCGACGTGGCGGCGCGTGCTTCCCTACCTGGCCCGTCGCTTCACGGTGATCGCGCCCGACCTGGCCGGCCACGGCCGCTCGGACAAGCCGAGGGGCGACTACTCCCTGGGAGCCCATGCCAGCGGCCTGCGCGACCTGCTCACCGCGCTCGGCCACGACCGCGCCACCTTCGTCGGCCACTCCCTCGGCGGCGGGATCGCCATGCAGCTCTCCTACCAGTTCCCCGAGCGCTGCGAGCGGCTCGTGCTCGTCGACAGCGGCGGACTTGGCCGCGACGTCAGCCTGCTGCTGCGAGCAGCCACGCTCCCTGGCTCCGAGCTCGTGCTGCCGCTGCTCGCCGCGAGCCGCCTGCTCGCCGCGGGCCGGCTCGCGGGCAGCGTCCTCGGCCGTATCGGCCTGCGCGCGGGCACCGACATCGAGGAGATGGCCCGCGGCCACGCGACGCTCGCCGACAGGGAGGCGCGCGCCGCCTTCGTCAACACGCTGCGCTCGGTCGTCGAGCCCGGCGGGCAGCGCGTCGACGCCTCCAACCGCCTCTACCTCGCAAGGCACCTGCCGCTGATGCTCGTGTGGGGCGAGCACGACACCCTGATCCCGGCGAGCCACGGCCGGATCGCCCACGAGCAGCTGCCGGGCAGCCGCCTGGAGGTGTTCGCCGACTCGGGCCACTTCCCGCAGCTCGACGAGCCGGAGCGCTTCCTCGACGTGCTCGTCGATTTCATGGATTCCACCGAGCCGGCGAGCATGACCCCCGACAGCTGGCGCGAGCTGCTGAAGGCCGGATAGGGCCGGCTCGTCAGCCGCCGCGCACGTCGAGCACGACCTTCCCGGTCGCGCGGCGCTCGTCGAGCGTCTTCAGCGCATCAGCCGCGTCGCCGAGCTCGAAGCGCTGTCCGACCAGCGGCCGGATGAAGCCTTCGTCGACCATCCGGCTCACCGCGGCCCCGATCTCGCGGTTGAGGTCGGGCTTGCCCATGACGTAGGCGCCCCACCCGGCCCCCACGACCTCGGTGTTGCGCAGCAGCAGCCGGTTGACCCTGACCTCGGGGATCGAGCCGCCGGTGAAGCCCACGACGACCAGCCGGCCGTTCTCGCGCAGTGACCTGAGGCTGTCGGTGAACCGATCTGCGCCCACGGGGTCGAGAACCACGTCCACCCCTCCACCGGACAGCTCGACCACCTCGTCCTTCCAGGTGTCGCTGAGCAGCACCACCTCGCCGGCGCCCGCCTCCTCGGCGACGCGCCGCTTCTCCTCGGTGGACACGACCGCGATCGTGCGGGCACCGGACGCACGGGCGACCTGCAGCGCCGCCGTGCCGACGCCGCCGGCCCCGCCGTGCACGAGCACGGTCTCGCCCTCGCGCAGGCGCCCGCGGAGCACGAGCGAGAAGTAGGCGGTGTGGTAGTTGAGGATCAGCCCGGCGCCCTGGCCGAAGTCGAGCTCAGCCGCCAGCGGGAAGGTGAAGAACTCGGGCGCCACGGCCGTCTCGGCGAAGCCGCCGATGCCGCAGAACGCCGCCACCCGATCGCCCTCCTTGACCTTCGCCCCGGCCGGGGCGCTGCGGACGATCCCGGCCACCTCGCTGCCGGGCACGAACGGCAGGGGCGGTTTCATCTGGTATTCCCCGCGCGTCTGCAGCAGCTCCGGGAAGGACACGCCGGCGCTGTGGACCTCGACGAGCACCCCCTCGCCGGGCGTGAGCATGTGCGATGGCTTGGGCTCGGGCAGCTCGACGAGCGCCAGCGCGCTGTCGGGACCGCTTTCGTCCACGATCTGGATGGCCCTCATCGCGCGGATTATGTCCGACGGCCGGCGCGGGCGCCCGCGGCGTGCCTATTCGCCGGCGTAGCGGGCGACCGTGAAGCCGATGAGGACCGGGACGTGCACGGCGAAGACGACCAGCGACAGCGTGAGCACGACCAGCGGGCCGCCGCTCAGGTTGTTGCGAACGAACGCGTACTCGATCATGCCGGCAATGATCGCGTAGGCCAGCAGTGCCCAGCGGGCGATCTGGAAGAAGCGATCCCAGGCGAAGCCCGGGACGCGGGCCAGCGAGGCGAGGTTGGCCGCGAGCAGCAGCGCGGAGGCGCTCAGCAGGGCGATCGCGGGCGCGAGCGAGACGTGCTCCGGAAGATGCGCCGAGAGGTAGATCCCGGCGGAGACGATCAGGGCCAGCGAGAGCATGCCCAGCTGGGTAACGGGGGGCAGCCGCCGTTCGCTCATCCCGCGGCGATCCTGGTCATGATCACGAACGTCGCCACCTGCATCAGGCCCGTTGCACCCGCGGTGTAGATGAACCGTTTCATCAGGCGCTCGATGACGGCGGGGTTGGGCCTCGGCTTCTTGAGCTCGGCCAGCACGCCGATGTTGGCGGGCTCGAGCAGCCCGAGGGCGATCACGGCCATCACGCCGACGACGATGTAGCTCGCGACGATCCAGCCGTGGAGGTGGTAGCTGCTCTGCACCGTTCCGAGCCTGGTGCCGAGCTGCCAGCCGGCAGCGAGCGTCACGGTGACGACCGTGGGCATGATCAGGACCATCTTCGGCATCAGCCGCGTCGTGAACTCGATCCGCGCCGGAATCGACAGCCGGCCGATGATCGGGCCGAGCACGAACCCGAGGAACAGGTCGATCACCGTCCAGGCAGAGCCTCCGACTATGTGCAGGAACTGCAGCGGCCAAGGTTCGTTGACCGCGATGCCGGCGATCAGCAGAGCGAGGACGACCGCGACGATCGGCAGTCCGGCACGCGGGACGATTTCGAAGTCGGGTCGCTCGAAGGGGGGCGCCTGCGCCTCTGCGGTTGCAGCCCCCCCGGGCGAGATCGCCACATCAGCCATCCTGGCGCGTCAATCTAGCGCGGGCGCTGGCGGAACTCCAGACGGCTGCCGGGACCGTGCATCGGAGCGCAGCCACGCGGCGGTACCCGCTCCGGCCGCGACGAGCAGCACCGATGGCCAGGGTCCGATCAGCGGTGCGAGCAGATGCGATCCGACGAACGCGCCGAGGCCGATGCCGCCGAGTTGAAGCGCCGCGCGCCCGCCGTCGCGCCGAGCCCAGGCCCGGATGCACCACGCACCGCCGGCGAGCAGGACCACTCCGCCCAGGGGACGCGACCCGGAGGCACTGGCCACGGCGTAGCCCGCTATCAGCGAGCCGGCCGCCACGGGCGCGGTCGGAAGAGGACGCACGGTCCGGAGGCTATCGCGGCGCGGCGGCGGCGCTCGTCACTGCACCGGCTCGAGCCGCGGGTTCGGCCGCAGGCGGCGCCCGGCCTTGGCGCCGGGGCTGCCGTCCACGACCACGATGTCGGCGGTGAAGTCGTTGTTGCCCCGCAGCAGCGCCGAGCCGATGCCGTAGGCATCCACCGGGGCGCCACGCCGCTCGAACTCCCGGACTCGCTCGATCGTGAAGCCACCCGAGACCACGATCCGCACGTGCCGGTGGCCGTGGGCGTCGAGCGCCTCCCTCACCAGCGAGGCCAGCTCCGGCGTGACCGCCGCCGGAGCATCGGCGCCGAGCCGCTCCCGCAGGTCGTCGTCCACCATGTCGGCGGCCGTGTCGAGGCGCACGCCCCAGAGGCGCGGCCCGAGCGCGTCGGCGACGGCCACGGCTGTCTGCACGGAGCTGTTGTGGAAGTCGACGAGCGCGGTGACGTTGACCTGGTCGCCGAAGTGACGTGCGAACGCCTCGGCCGCCGCGACCGTGTCCCCGCCGAACACGGCGATCAGCGAGTGCGGGATCGTGCCGACGCCGCGGCCTCCCCACCACGACGCCTGCGCGTCGGTCGAGACACCGATCGCGCCGGCCACGTGGGCGGCGTAGCCGTCGCCGGTCTGCACCAGCCAGTGATCGTGGCGCGCGGGGAAGAAGAAGATCTGCTTTCCATTGGCCGCCAGCACGGCGTCGCGGACGTTGCGCATGACCAGAGAGCGCCTTGCCATGCAGCCGAGGTAGACCGTCTCGAGATGGGCGAACAGCGAGTAGTCGCCCTCGATGGTCAGCACCGTCTCCAGCGGCGCGATCGGGGCGCCCTCGTGAAGCGCCCTGACGGACAGCTGGTCCCATCCGCACTCCCATCCCCCGCCGTCGCGCTCGCGGCCGCTGCACAGCCTGAGCACCGCGAGCGCCTCGTCGATCCCGCCGAGCACCGAGTCGTGGCGCTGGAAGACCTGCATCGTGACGCGGGGGTGGCGGCCCTCGAGTTCGAGCAGGCGCTTGGTCTGGTTGAGGTAGGCGTCGCTGTACCAGCCGCTCCTGATGCGCTCGACGGGCAGGCGGAAGACCGCCGGGTCAAGGCGTTTTGGCTGCGGCTCCATGCCGCCCCATCATCCGCAAAAACAGGACGCGCCGCGCGCCCAGGCGCCCGCAGTCCCTACAGTCGGGGCGATGCAGGGAGCGCCACCCGGGCTCTACTTCCATCACCCGGCGAGCCTGGAGCACGATCCCAGCGCACACATCCCGGGACACCCGGACACCCCTGAGCGGCTGATCGCGATCGAGACAGCGCTGGCCGCGCAGGACTGGCTCGGCTGGGAGCGCCGCCTCGCGCCGGCCGCGACCGAGGAGGAGCTCGAGCTGATCCACAGCCCCGACCACGTGCGCCGGATCAGGGAGCTCTCGCTCGGCGGGGGCGGCGCCATCGATCCGGACACGGCGGTCGGCGAGGCGTCCTGGCGGGCCGCGCTGCACGCGGCCGGCGGCGCCTGCGAGATGACCCGGAGCCTGATGTCGCGAGAGCGTGCGCTCGGGTTCTGCGGCGCGCGCCCCTCGGGGCACCACGCCGAACGGGATCGGGCGATGGGCTTCTGCCTCTTCAACAACGTCGCCGTGGCCGCCGAGCTCGCGATCCGCGAGCTGGGGGCGCGCCGCGTGCTGATCCTCGATTGGGACGTCCACCACGGCAACGGCACAGCGGAGGCGTTCCGCAGTCGCGACGACGTCCTGTTCGCGAGCATCCACCAGGCCGGCATCTACCCGGGCACCGGCCCGCTGAGCGACGTGGGCTCGGGGCCGGGTGAGGGCTACACGATGAACCTCCCGGTGCCGGCGGGCGCGGACGAGGCGCTGTGGCTGTCGCTGATCGATCACATCGTGATTCCCGCGGCGCGCGCCTTCGAGCCGGACCTGGTGCTGGTCTCGGCGGGCTTCGACGCCCACCGCGCCGATCCACTCGCCGGCTGCCGCCTGGAGACGGAGTCATTCGCCGAGATGGCACGTCGCGTGCGCGACGTCGCAAGAGACGCGCAGGCGCCGCTCGGCGCGGTGCTCGAGGGCGGCTACGCCCCGGCGGCGCTGGCCGAGTCGGTGCAGGCCACGCTCGCAGCCCTGGCGGACGATCAGCCTCCGCGCGCGGCGGCGCCGGAGACGGCGCTCGCCGCGCGGATGGGGGAGCAGTTCGTACGCTATTGGCCACGGTGATGGCCACCCTCGTCAAGCGGCCCCGACGCCTGCTCCGCACCGGAGCAACCGCCGGGCTGGTGGCAGCCGCTCTGGCCGGCGGCGGCTGCGGCCAATCCCACTCCGGCGCGCCCCTGGCGCTCGGAACGGTCTCGCAGCTCCCCAGCTCGCCGCGCTCGCACGTGGCGGTGATCGTGATGGAGAACGCCGAGTACGGAGAAGTGATCGGCAGCTCGGCCGCGCCCTACGTGAACGGGCTGGCCAAGCGCTACGCGCTCGCAACGCAGAGCTTCGCGATCACGCATCCCTCGCTTCCCAACTACCTCGCGCTGACGAGCGGGTCGACCCACGGCATCAGCTCGGACTGCACGAGCTGCAGGGTGTCCGCCGTCAACGTCGTCGATCAGCTCGAAGGCAGGGGGATCACCTGGAAGGCGTACCTCGAGGACGTACCGAGCCCGTGCTTCAAGGGCGCCGGCGCGGGCGGATACGCCAAGAAGCACAACCCCTTCATCTACTACGAAGACATCGCGCACTCCGCCTCTCGCTGCCGGAAGCTCGTCGGCTTCGGCCAGCTCTCGAGCGACCTGCGCGCGGGACGCCTGCCTACCTACATCTGGATCTCGCCCAACCTGTGCGACGACGGCCACGACTGCGGAGTCCGGACCGGCGATCGGTTTCTCGCTCGGACTGTGCCCGCGATCCTGCGTGAGCTCGGGCCGCACGGCTTCCTCGTGATCACCTGGGACGAGGGGGTGTCCGACCGTGGCTGCTGCGGCGTCGCTCGCGGAGGCCACGTCGCGACCGTGCTGGCCGGGCCGGGCGTGCGCCTCGGGGCGCGCGAAGGCCGGTCGGTCGACCACTACGGCGTGCTCGCCACGATCGACGGCGCACTCGGCCTGCCACCTCTGGCGGGGGCCGCCGAACCCGCGGCGGGCCGGCTCACGCCTCTGCTCGCGCAGCCGTCGCTCGTCCTGCCTTGACCGTCCCGCGCAGGCGCGCCCGGATATGATCTCCTCGGCTGGCGGCGACGGTCCGCCATGGACCTGGTGAGGGGGCTCATGTTCAGTTCGATCGTGGTCGGGACCGACGGCTCGAGGACGGCCACCGAGGCCGTGCGCGAAGCGGTCGACGTGGCCAAGGCGGTGGGTGCGAGGTTGCAGCTGGTGAGCGCCTACCCGCACGTGTCAGAGCAGCGCCTGCGCGCCGAACGGCGCAAGGCTCCGGCCGACATGCAATGGGCCGTCAACCCCAGGCGCGAGACGGACACGGTCCTCTCCGACGCCGCCGACATCGCGCGAGCGGCCAACGTCGAGGTCGACGTCCACGCTCGCGAGGGGGACCCGTCCGACGCGATCCTCGACGTCGCCGAGGAGCTGGGCGCCGATCTGGTGATCGTCGGAAACAAGGGCATGGCCGGCGCCAAGCGCTTCATGCTCGGATCGGTCCCCGACCGGGTGTCCCACCATGCCAGCTGCTCGGTGCTGATCGTCCACACGACCTGAGCGGGCCTCGGAGTTGCTGCTGCGCCTTCCGCGGGCGCCGCGTTCGGGCGCGGTTTGCGTGACCGGGGCGCGTCAGGCGCTGCTGCGTTTCGGCGGGCGGCGCGTGCGTGACGGCGACACGCCGAGGATCGCGGCCTCGACGTCCCTGAGCCTGTCGACGTCGCCGCGCATGCCCGAGACTGCGTCGTTGAACAGGAACGCCTCGGCCAGCCGCACGATCGCATAGCCGAGGGTGGAGATCTCGACGGTGGGTCGGTAGCTGCCGGCGTCCACCTCCGAGGCGATCAGCCCGGTGATCATCGCGACCATCCGTGGCTGCACCCGGCCCGCGCCGGAGGTGATCACGCGGAGCGCGGCCTCGCGCTCGCTCTCGACGAACCGGCGCAGCGCGGGAGCGTCCGCGAGGCTGCGGTTGAACCGGTCGAACGTGTCCAGCAGCGCCGGTGCCCCGCTCCCGCGCGCGCGCCGGCGCGCGTCCTCGAGCAGCGGGGCGGCAGCCGCGCCGATGACCTCGCCGAGCAGGTCGTCGCGTGATCCGAACCAGCGGTAGATCGTCGTTCGACCCAGTCCCAGCTCCGCTGCGATCGCCTGCACGTCGACGCGCCGGCCGCGCAGGTAGCGATGGCTCGCGGCGGCGAGGACGTCCTCGCGGCTGGCAGCCGGACGCCGGCCCCGCCGAGACGCCTCGGGAGCGGGCCCCGCCGGCGCGTCTCTGGAGGCCCTGGCCTGTGTAGGAGGCATTACACCGAACAATAGTGGCTTTATGGAACATTCGCCCGTTTTGTTCTGATACGTTGGCGCCTGACGTACCGCTGATGCCACGAGCGTCACTCGGATCAGCCCGAGGGCCTCCGGCCGGTGGACGGGGAGCCGAGGCAACGAACAGGGAGAGTCGATCGATGGGTATCCGAGCACGTCGCGCCGCGTTCGCCGCCGCGACCATGGCGCTGGCAACCGGACTGCTGGCGGTTCCGGCCGTCTCGCTGGCGACCGAACACGAAGAACCGCCGACGACGTTCGAACCGGTGCTCGAGGCTGAAAACTTCTCGATCACGCAACAGCGCCAGGCGATCTACGACACGCCCGAATACCAGGCCGAGCTCGCTCAGCAGGGACTGAAGAACCACGAAGAAGCGACCACGGAGCAGCTGGCCGATCCCGAACGCAACTTCTCGAACGACCTCTGCTACGAGGGCGAAAACGGCTGCGCCGGCGACGTGCGGCTGTACAACTGGGAAAAGAACGGCTACGGACGGGTTCGCAAGGTGCTGTTCACCGCCCGCAACGGGGCGACGATCTCCGCCCGCATCTGGAGCGCGGTGAACCCGGCGACCAACCCGAACGCAAAACTGCCGGGCGTGGTCATCACCAACGGCTCGGTCCAGGCCGACGAGCAGATGTACTGGTACGCGGCGCAGGCGCTGGCGAAGGATGGCTACCTCGTGATGACGTTCGACCCCCAGGGCCAGGGCCAGAGCGACACCTTCGGCCAGGCGCCCGACGAACAGGAGGGCTTCCCCGCGCAGTCCGACGGCCGCCCCTTCTTCGACGGCACCGAGGACGCCATCAACTTCTTCCTGTCCAGCCCCAAGCATCCGTACGAGCCGGTGCCGAGCTGTGAAACCGGAACTGTGCACAGCGCCAAGCAGAACGAACGCGTCCAGAAGGGGCTCGACGCCGCCTACAACCCGTTCTGGCACGAACTGAAGACCAGCCAGATAGGGCTGGCCGGACACTCCTACGGCGCCGCCGGCGTCTCCTACATCGCCCAGTGGGACCCGAGGGTGAAGGCGGTCGTGGCATGGGACAACCTCGCTGCGCCGAACCCCACCCAGACGACCGGGGCGAGCGGGGGCGGCCCGGAGGAGAAGCCCTGCCCGAGCACGCCCGCCGACCGGACGGTGCCCCCGATCACCAAGCCGGCCCTCGGCATGTCGGCCGACTACTTCCTGCCGCCCACGCCGAACACCTCGCTGCCCAACCCGCAGGCGAAGTCATCCGAGTCGCATGCGTACACCGAAGCCGGCGTCGACACCGGGGAGATCATCATCCGCGGCGGCTCTCACCTCGACTTCAGCTTCATCCCCAACCAGGCGTTCGGGGCGTCGCTGCGAGGCGCCGACGAGATCGCCTGGTACACGTCGGCCTGGTTCGACAAGTACGTCAAGGGCGAGAAGGCCGCGGACAGGCGGCTGCTGACCAACCGCTGGCGCGAAGACCCGGTCGAGGCCGCCGTCGACCGTCACAACGACGGGAACGCCTTCTCCTTCTACTACTACTCGCGACTGGACCTCCACAGGACCAATGGTGAAGCGTTCGACTGCGAGAACCTCCGAAAAGGCTGCGTGGGGCTCGTGCGCGAACCCAACCCCGGCTCCTACTCCTACCTCACCACGGACACCAGTCCGATCGGGTTCGACAGGCCGTAGGGACGGCATGGCGAGAAACGCCCGGCGGCGGCGCGATTGCCGGGTGCCGCCGCCTCGACGGCGTCGCGTCCGGTGCGCGACGCCGTCGCCGGTGACCGATCAGGCTGCTGCGTCCGGGTCGATGTTCTGGTTGAGCCGGAACACGTTCGTGGGGTCGTACTCTCGCTTGAGCGCAACCAGCCTCGCGTACGTCTCCTCCCCGTAGGACGAGCGCGCCGCGCCGGCGTCGCCCAGGAAGTTGACGTACGCACGTCCCGTGCTGGCATCGGCGGCCGCATCGATGACCGCCCTTGCCCACTGCGTGTGCGACGTCGCCTGTGCCGCGTCGTTCCAGCCCGTCACGACGTTCATCACGAACGGCATCGAGCGCTCCGAGAACGCGGTGTCGCCCTCGCCGACGCGCGCGATCGCACCGCCCATCTGGTGGAGATGGATCTCGCATTGCGGGCCGGGCGCGGTGGCATGCGCGTCCACCAGCCGCTCCATCAGCTGGTCGTCGAGCCGTGCGAGGTTCGTCGCCTTGAAGTAGGCATTGATGCCCTTCGGCCACAACGGATCGATCAGGGTCTGCATCGCCGTGTAGGGCATCGGGCCCAGGAGGTCGGCGACCGGCTCGGCCAGCTCCCGGAAGGAGCGGAAGTGCTCCTCGGCCTCCTCCACGGGGCCTGCGGAGACGGCGATCAGGGCGGTCACCTTCCTGCCATGCCACTCCTCAGGCACGACGGGCAGGGGAGGCGCGGTGGTCAGGTTGAGCACCGCGGTGATGTCGTCGGGCACGCCCGGCGCCCAGTCGCGGAACAGCCGCAACAGCTCGGCGTCGTGCTCGGCCGCGAAGAAGATCAGCCCGGCGTAGAGGGCCGGACCGACCGGGTGCAGGCCGAGCTCGAACTGGGTGACGATGCCGAAGTTCCCGCCGCCGCCGCGAAGCCCCCACAGGAGCTCGGCGTTCTCGGTCTCGCTTGCGTGGACCAGCCGGCCATCCGCGGTGACGACGTCGGCACCCAGGAGGTTGTCGCAGGCCAGGCCGTGCTTGCGCATCAGCCAGCCGATCCCGCCTCCCAGCGTGAAGCCGGCGACTCCGGTCGTTGACACCAGGCCGCCGGTCGTCGCGAGCGCGTGCGCCTGGGTCTCGTGGTCGAGGTCTCCCCAGACCGCCCCGGGGCCCACGTAGGCCCGGCGCGCCTGCGGATCGACGCGGACCGAGCGCATGCCGGAAAGGTCGATCACCATTCCGTCGTCGCAGCTCGAGAAGCCGGCGATGCTGTGCCCGCCTCCCCGTACCGCGATCGGGACGTCGTTGCTGCGCGCGAACCCCACCGCGGCGATCACGTCAGCCGCGCCGGTGCAGCGGACGATCAACGCCGGGCGGCGATCGTCGAACGCCCCGTTCCACACCTTGCACGCCTCCGCGTAGTCGTCGTCCTGTGGTCGCAGGACCTGCCCGCGGACCGCCTCGCGCAGCTCCTCCACCGTTGCCTCCCCCAGTGCTGGGGTGATTGTCGTGCTCATCACTGCCTCCGTTTGGTCGTTGCCGTGGCAGCAGTCCTACTCGCCCCCACTTTGCGTGTCCTTTGCCGATTCTTGGCGAGGCTTTGCAGACGCTCCGCAATCGCCGCCGCGGCGGCCTGCGAACCCGCGGCCAGGTAGTGATCGCGTGCTTCGTCGAACAGCTCGCCCGCCCGGGCCTCTTCGCCGCGCAGCCGCGCGACCTCGGCTAGCGTCGCCAGGGTCACGGCGATCCAGCCCTCACGCTCGGTCTCGCCTACGACCGCGCGCGCTTGAAGCAGCGACTCCTCGGCATCGTCCAGACGCCCGAGCGCGATCGCCAGGTCGGCGGTCCGCCACAGGGAGCTCACCAGTCCCCAGCGGTCGCCAGCCCGACGGAAGAGCGCCTGCGCCTCCGACAGCGGGCGCTCGGCCGCGGGGTAGTCGCCGCCAACCGTCTCCACGAGCCCGAGCGCGAGCAGGGCCATCCCGACTCCGCGCCGGTCGCCGAATCCCCTCCGTAGCCGCAGAGCCTGCTCGACGCGCTCGCGCGCCCTGTCGAGCGAGCCCTCCGCCAGCTCGAGATAGGCGAGTCGGACCAGGACGTCCGCCTCGCCACGCTCGTCACCCTCGCGGATGAAGCGCCCGCCTGCCTCGTCGAGCAGCTCTCGCGCACGGCCGAGCTGCCCGCGAACCCGGGCGATCGTCGCCTGGTTCGCCTGCACGTAGCCGATGGCCGTGTCACACGAGATCTCCACAAAAGGCTGGAGCGTCTCCTCGAAGACGATCCTCAAGCCCGGCTGCCCGCCCGGGTCGCTCGAGCGCATCTCGGCGATGTTGAGCGGAGACTGGATCAGCTCACCCGAGCCGGCCAGCGCGCGGAACGACTCGCCGCTCTGCGCCAGCAGGTCCTCTGCGGCGGCCAGGTCGCCGGACAGCCACCGCGCCACCCCGAGGGAGTAAGCAGAGACGGCCTGCGAGGACCCGAGCCCCTCCTCCCGTGCGAGCTCGAGCGCCGATTCGAGAAGCTCGAGCGCTTCGGGCGCGTCGTCGTAGCCGACCGCGATCTCGCCGAGGCGCTGCAGAGCACGCCACCGGCCGGGGGCGTCTCCGAGCTCACTCGCGATCTCATAGCTCTCCCGGACGTGACGGGCGCCGCACGCGAGGTCGCCCGCGCGGTAGTCGACCGCCGACATCGCGAGCAGCCCGGCTGCGCGCAGCGCCGTCCGCTCAGGAGCTGCCGCGAGGCTCTCCGCGAAGCGGCCGTGCGCCTCCTGGAGGTCGATCCGGCGCAGCCAGAAGGGGCACAGCGCGACGCAGTAGCGCAGCTCCTCCCGCGGATCGCTCCGAAGCAGCGCGGCATGCGCCACGCGGAGGTTGGCGGCCTCGCTGTCGAGTTCCGCAGAGCCGCCGGCGCGCTCGGCCATCGCGAGAGCCCAGTGCGCGTGACGGTCGGCAACGGCGTCCCCTTCGCCGGCCTCGCGCAGCCGCTCGGCGGCATAGAGCCGCACCGTCTCGAGCAGACGGTAGCGACGGCGCCCCTGCGCGAGCTGCTGCGAGCTGACGAGCGATTTCTCGACGAGCCGGGCGAGCACGTCGGCGACCGAGTCCGGATCGAGCGTCTCTCCCGGGCACACCGCCTCGACACCGCGGAGGTCGAATCCGCCGCCGAAGACCGCGAGCCGGCGAAGCAGCAGCTTCTCCTCGCCGTCCAGGAGGTCGTGGCTCCACTCGAGCGTGGCCGCAAGCGTCTGCTGGCGCGTCGGCCCGACACGGCTCCCGGAGCGCAGCAGCCTGAAGCTGTCATCGAGTCGCTCGGCCAGCGTCGCGGTGCCGAGCGCGCCGATCCGGGCGGCAGCGAGCTCGAGCGCCAGCGGCAAGCCGTCGAGCCGGAAGCAGATCCGCGCCATGTCCGCCGCGTTCTCGGCGTCGATCGCGAAGTCCGGCGCGCTCGACGCCGCCCGGTCCCTCAGCAGCTGCACCGCCTCGTAGCGCAGGAGCTCCTCGGGGGCGAGCCGCTGCTCGGGGTCGGGGATCGCCAGCGAGGGCACCCGGAAGACCACCTCACCGCCAACCCGGAGCGGCTCGCGGCTCGTGGCCAGGAGCGTGAGCCCCGGCGCGGCCCGCACCAGGCAGTCGGCGAGCCGGGCGACCGCCAACAGCACGTGCTCGCAGTTGTCCAGAACCAGCAGCAGTGTCCGGTCCCTCAGGAAATCGGCAACGCCCTCAAGCACGGACCGGCCCGGCAGCGTGCCAACATCGAGCGCGGCCGCGACGGCTCCCGGGACGAGCCGCCCGTCCCCGATCGATGCGAGCTCGATGAATGCGCTGCCGTCGGGGTACCCGGCCTCGGTCTCGGATGCCAGCTCGAGCGCAAGCCGTGTCTTTCCGGCGCCGCCAGGACCGGCGAGTGTGAGCAGGCGTGTCCGGTCGATCAGCGCGAGCAGCTCTCGCAACTCGTGGCTGCGGCCGACGAACGAGCTCGCCTGTGGTGGCAGGGCCGATATCCGCAGCGCGTCGGGATCGCCAAGCCCATCTTCGAGCTCTGCACGCAGCTGCTCGATCTCATCGCGCCGCGTCGCGGCCCAGTCGTCGTAGCGGTTCTCGGGCAGCAGCTCGCCTCCGTACAGGGACAGCGCCGCCCGCCGGGCGCCAGAGGAGCCTGTTCGGCGCGCCTGCTCGGCAGCCCGTTCGAACTCGTCCACGTCCACCGTCGCGCGCATCCTCAGCAGCTCGTCTCGCCGCTCGATCGCGTCGGCGCCGAGAGCGCGCCGGGCGACATGCACGACCTGGTGGAGGTTGTTGGCCGCCGCCGCGGGCTCGAGGTCGGGCCACAGCGCGTCCATGAGCTGCTCGCGGTGCAGCCGATGACCCGGCGCGAGGGCGAGGAGCTTGACCAGCTCGCGTCCCTTGCGCAGACGCCAGACGGACGCAGAGACCGGCTCGCCGTCGCGCGTCGCGGCGAATCCGCCGAGCAGCGTGATCGCTACATCCGTCGTCGCCGACGGGTGATCATCGAGCCTCGGCTGCAAGGTTCCACCCCCGAATCTCCTATGCGCCCGGATGCAGCGGCCGGCGCAGACGAGGCACAACCCTACTCCGTCCCCGCTCCTAAGAAGACGCTAAGCCGGCGCGAAGCGTCGCCTGCAACGGTGGCGCAGATCGGTTCTGGAAGCAAGAAGAAGGGGGTCCCACGATGGCCGGACTGCTCAACGAGGCCCTGGCTCGGCATCACGTGCAGGAGCGGCTTCGCAGCGCCGAGGAGCAGCGCCGCCGCGCAGGCGCGGGACTCGAGCTCGACGACGGCAGGACGGTCTACGTCCGGCAGCTGCGCGCCGAGGACCGTCAGCTCTACAGCGACGCCGTGGCCGGACTCTCCCCCCGCTCGCGATACCTTCGCTTCGCCGCGCCCGTACCCCGGATCAGCGAGTCGCTGCTCGACCAGATGATGGACCTCGACGGCGATCGCCAGGTGGCATACGCGGCGCTCGTGCCGGACGGCAGCGCGATCGTCGGCGTCGCACGCTTCGTCAGGATGCCAGGCGACCCCCGCGCCGCTGAAGTGGCGATTGCGGTAGCCGACGCATGGCAGGGTCGAGGCATAGGCTCCCTGCTGCTGGCGACCGTGATCGAGCGTGCCGGGCGATCCGGTCTGAGCTGCCTGAAGGCAACGACGCTCAGCGAGAACCGCTGGGCCACCCGGCTCGCGATCTCGGTCGGGTTCTCCCCCGCTGGAAGCACGGGCATCTACGCCGAGTACCGGCTCCCGCTGCCAGATGCCGGCTGACGGCGCCACGCCTGATGCGTGGCGAGGCTTTCACTCTTCGCGCAGGATCGAGCCGAGCGGCATGCGCGCGAGGCCGCGTGCCGCGATGGCCGTCGCGAGGGCGGCGCCCAGACAGGCGGCGCCCACCAGCGCTCCGAGGTAGCCCCAGGGGACCGCCAGGTGGTCGGGCGGCGGGTCGAAGACGTGTTGCAGCATCGCGACGAGCATCTCCGAGAGCAGGACGCCCAGGCCGGCGGCGAGACCGACGCCGGCGACGAGGACCAGACCGGCCTCGCTCCACACTAAGGCGCCGACTTCGCGCAGCCTCGCGCCCAGCGCTGTCATCGTGGCGAAATCGAGTCTCCGCTCGGCCACGCCCAGAGTGACGAACAGCCCCATCGCCGCCGCCGCGAGGACGATCGTGAACGCCTCGAGAATCCGACTGATACCGCGCAGGTCGACGGTCGTGATCGAGCTGACCGTCTGCTGGGTCTGTTCACCCACATCCTTCACGCTGGTCCCGTCACCGCGGGTGACGGCGGCAACACGGCGTGCCACCGCCGGCGGGTCGCCGGCCTTGGCGAAGACCACGTTCGGGCCACCCGCGTGGTCGGCCGCTTCGAGGTAGCGCAGGTTGGCCACCATGAACGAGTCACGCGGCGCGGACGGGAACTCCTGGACCACGCCCACGACGTGGAAGGGCACCACCCAGAAGCTGCCGCTGCGATGGTCGAGCACGCGCAGGCGGAGCAGGTCACCCAGGTTCAGCGAGTAGTCGGCGATCGTCTCCTTCGAGACGAGGATGCCGTCGGGCCGCGCCCTCAGCCGCGCCATCGTCTGCGCGGCGCTGCCGCCGATGAAGTACGAGTCCCGGAGAGTCGTCGCCCGTGTGAAGCTGCTCGTGTCGATCCCGAAGGTGTCCTGCAGGTCCGGGCCGACGTAGGCGTATGAGTGGTCGACGGCTGTCGCGGCTTGGACGCCGGGCGTCGAGGCGACCTTCGCGGTCAGGTTGTGGGCGGCGGTTACGCCCGGGGGGACCGTCGCCGTCACATCGCCGCCGATCGTGAGCTGTGAGTCGACCGCCGACTGCTGGTCATAGGTCGCGGTGAAGATCCCGAGGTCGACGCCGAACGCGAGCAGCAGGCCGACGAGCAGCAGGCCGCGGTTGATGGCGCCGCCGCGACGCCCGGCGCTCACGAGCAGGAAGCCACGTGGCGTCTGTGCCCGGCCGCCGGCCGCCCGTCGCGCCGCCCAGGCCAGCGCGCGGCCGCGGAGACGCACGAGTAGCAACGCCGCGCCGATCCAGAGCAGAGCCGGCGCGAAGAACATGTACACGGATAGCGACAGCGTCTGGTTCGAGTCCGGGTTCACGACCGCCGCAAAGCCGGTGCTGGCGGTGAGCCAGAAGATGAGGCCGCTGAGCCCGAGCGCGAACACGTCCAGATACAGCCGCTGCCACAGCGGCTTGCCCTCCCGGTGGGCGCTGCGGCGGCCGGCGCTGATGCTCTCGCGCCAGACCCTCGCGCCGGTCGCCAGGCGGGCCACGAGAGCGCCGGCGATCGCGAGCGCGACACATACGGTGCCCGCGACGACGGCGCGGGCGGGCGTCAGCCCGACTCCCCCCTTGATAAGCAGGGTGACCGAGGCGAGCGCCGCGCCGGTTCCGATCAGTCCCGCGATGAGCCCGATCGCCAAGCTCTCGATCGCCGCCACGCCGAGCAGCTGCCTGCGGGTGGCGCCGCGCGCGCGGAGCAGCGCGAGCTCGCGGCGGTCACGCTCCACGGTGCCGAGCGCGGCGAGGTACGCCAGGCCGAGCCCGACCAGCGCCCCGGGGATGGCCAGCATGATGAACAGGGCCTCGGCGTAGAGCGCGTCCCCGGCGGCCCCGTTCAGCCGTTCGGAGAGGTTGTCCACGAAGGTGATCTGGCCAGGGAGCGAGCGCTCCACCCGGTTGACCATCCGGGTTGCGCGCGTGTAGGCCTGGGACGGGGTGCTGCCGAGGCCGCTCGGGTCCGCCTGCACCTGCACCTGCCACTGCACGCCGTTCTGAGCGCCGGGCACGGCTCCGGCGCTGCCGGCCGACGCCGCGGCGATCGCCGGAAGCTGCCGAGCGATTGTGCTCGCGAAGGTCGCGAGCGGCATGATCGCGGCGTTCGCCGGGGGCTGCGCGGGCGCCGGCCCGAGCTGCGGGTTGAGCGGCTGGAAGAGAACGTCCGGTGCGGTGATCAGGGCGACCCCGGACACGCGGAAGCTCTGCGGGGCCGCAGCGGGTCTGGGCGTGATCGCGATCGCGTCGCCGATCTGGGCCTGGAGAGTCGCGGCGAGCTGCTGATCGAGCACGACGCCTCCCGGCTGCAGCCGTCCCTGGAGGAGACGGAACGTGGTGATGTGGCGCTCGTAGCCGCTCGGTACGGCGAGCAGCGAGCCCGATCCTGCACTGGAGATACCGGCTGGGCCTCGGTGGCTCGCGCCGGCGAACGACGCGGTCGCCGCCGGCGAGGACTGGATGATCCCGGGCTGGCGCGCCACGCCGGCCGCCACGCTCTGCGCCTGGCCGTAAGACGCGACAGGGCCCTGCCAGTCGAGCGGGACGTCGCGGATGGCGGAGCCGGTCATCGTTCGGAGCGAGTGGCCGACGAACAGCAACATCGCGCCGAGGAGCCCGACGGCGGCCGCCAGCACCAGCACGCGCGTGAGCGTCTGGCGAGGGGCGCGCCCGAGGCCGCGGAGGGCGATCGTCGAGGCTGCCCTCACGCGGGGCCTCCGTCCGCGATCACGCGGCCGTCCTCGAGCGTGACCACGCGGCCCGCGCGCGCCGCGACGTCGGGGTCGTGGGTCGCGAGCACGAGCGCGAAGCCGAGCTGCTCGTGCAACCTCATGATCAGGTCAAGGACCCGAGCGCCCGTGTCGGAGTCGAGGTGGCCGGTCGGCTCGTCGCAGAGCAGGAGGGCGGGATGCTGTGCCAGTGCGCGGGCGATCGCCACCCGCTGCGACTCTCCGCCGGAGAGCTCCGCCGGAAGGTTGTCGAGCTTTCCCGCCAGGCCGACGAGCCCGAGCAGCTCTGCGGCGCCGAGGCTCTGGTCGTCCCGGCGCTGCTCGCTCAGGTGCAGCGCGAAGCTGACGTTCTCGAATGCCGTGAAGCCCGAGAGCAGGTTGGCGCCCTGGAAGATGTAGGCGACGGAGCGCCCACGCGCGCGGCCGCGAGCGGCAGCGTCGAGGCCGGATAGCTGCTCGCCGCCGAGCACCACCTCTCCACTTGAGGGCTCGATCAGCCCTCCGAGCACGTGCAGGAGGGTCGTCTTGCCGGACCCCGAGCGTCCCGTGAGGCTCACCACCTCGTGCTGGCCGATGGCCAGGTCGACGTCGTCGAGCGCGGTGACGGCCGTCTCCCCGCGACCGTGCACGACCGTCACCGATCGGCACGCCGCGAGCGTTGCGGTGATGGCGGGGGCGCTCACCCGAACGCCCTCCCGTCGCGCATCTCGACCACGCGGTCGGCAGCCGCGGCGACACGCGAGGAGTGGGTCACCACGATGACGGTGCTGCTGAAGGTGTCACGCAGCTCCCGCAACGCCTCGAGCACGATCGCCTCGTTGGCCGCGTCGAGCTCGCCCGTGGGCTCGTCGGCGAGCACGAGTGGCGCGCGGCGCGCGGCGGCGGCCGCGATGGCGACTCGCTGCTGCTCGCCTCCTGACAGGGCGCCGGCGCGGTGGCCGGCGCGTCCGGCGAGGCCGAACGCGGCCAGCGCGGATGCGGCGCTCTCGCCGGCGTCGGGCCTGCCTGCCAGGCGCAGCGACACGACGACGTTCTCCTGCGCGCTCAGCGCCGGCCACAGGTTGTCGCTCTGGAGGACGAGGGCGACCTCCTTCGCGCGGTACTGCGCCAGGCGCGCGTCGTCCAGCAGGCCCAGCGAGCTCTCCCCCGCTCGAACCTCGCCCGCAGAGGGCCGGTCCAGGGCGCCCCCGAGGGAGAGCATCGTGCTCTTGCCGCAGCCGGATGGTCCGAACACGGCGACGAACTCGCCACGCTCGATACGCAGGTCGAGGCCGCGCAGCGCCACCGTCTCCACCGGCCCGGAGCGATAGATCCTGAACACGTCTGTGAACTGCAGGGCCGGCCAGTCGATCTGCTCGGATGGCCGCTCTGGCTCGACGTAGAGGCTCTGGATCGAGCGGCCGTCGCTCACTGCCATCGGAAGCTGTTGATCATCATCCGGTACGCGTCGACGTTGTCGACGCCGTGAGGGGTGGCCAGGTCGACGATCGCGCGTCGACCCCCGCTCGCGAGCTCGTAGCGGTCGACGTTCAGCACGACGCTCTTGCCCGTCACCGGGTTGGGAGGGCTGTGCGTGGTGTATGTCGACTTCACCGCCGTTCCGGCGGCGACGCTCACGGAGGCGGGAGCAGTGAACGTGATGGACGGCGTCGCGCTTCTGAGACGGCTCAGCTCGGCGCTGACCGAACCCGGCGTCGGTGCGGGCGCGGGCGCCACGACGATGTGCACGAGGTTGTTCCTTTCGGAGAAGCTGACGTCGCCGCCGGAGCCTTTCTGCGTCCAGCCCTCGGGGAACTTGATGCTGTAGCGGGAGGCTGGGTCGTGGAAGGTGAGGAACACCTGGTTGTCGGGGATGTCACCCGTGGCAACGGACTGCGCCTCGGCCGTGAGAGCGCTCGCCCCCGACGTGCCGCTGCCGGCCGTTGTCGAGGACGAGGAGGTGGACGAGGAGGCGGATGAGGCGGGGGACGAGCCGCCCGAGGAACCGCATCCGGCTGCCACGGCCGGAAGGAGGCAGATCGCAAGCGCTGTGCGGATGGTCATGGCGGGCAGGCTGCCGAGATGACCTGAACGCGTCCTGAACGCCTGCGGCGCCATGAACGGCGACCGGCATACTTGGCAGATGGTCTCGCCCCGTCTGCTCATCCTCGAGGACGAGTCGCGGCTTCGCGACGTGCTCGTGCGGAGCCTTCGCGCCGAGGGCTTCGAGGCGAGCGCGGTCGCCACCGGTCGCGAGCTGCTCGAGCGCGCGTCCGGCTCTGCGCCGGACGCGTTCGTCATCGACATCGGCCTGCCGGACGCCGACGGACGCGACGTCTGCCAGGCGCTGCGCGCGCAGGGAGTGGCAAGCCCGGTGTTGTTCCTGACGGCGCGCGACGGTCTTGTGGACCGCCTCGCCGGGTTCAGCGCCGGCGGCGACGACTATGTGTGCAAGCCCTTCGACATCGAGGAGCTCGCGGCGAGGCTGCATGCGCTCGTGCGCCGCTCTGGCGAGAGCGCCGTCCTCGAGGCGAGCGGCCTGCGCCTGGACCCCGCGGAGCACACGGTGTCGGACGGTGGAACGACCGTCGGGCTCACCCCGACGGAGTTCCGGCTGCTGGCCGCGCTGGCAGCCCGCAGTGGCCGGCCCCTCGCCCGCCTGGAGCTCGTGCGCTCGGCGTGGCCGCACGGCGCGATCGTCCACGACAACACGCTCGACGTCTACATCGCGAGGCTGCGCCGCAAGCTTCGCGACCTTCGCGCCGCGCCCTCGATCGTGACCGTGCACGGCACCGGCTACCGGCTGGAGTGATCGGCGTGCTGCGGACCGGACCCGGCCTGCGCCGTCGCCTGCTGCTGTCGGTGCTCGCGACCGTTGCGATCGCGCTCATCGTGCTGATCGCGGGTTTCAACCTCGTGCTGCGCGGGCGCCTGCGCCACGAGGCGGACAGCGCGCTGTTCGGACGCTCCTCGGCCGAGCTGGCGGCTCTCCGGTTCAAGGGTGGCCAGGTGACCGTGCCGGAGGTCCACGACGCCGCGGCCGCCGATGCCCAGGCGTGGGTGTTCGCCGGCGGCGTCATGCTCGAGCACCCGCCGGCGCCCGGCGCCAACCAGCGCGCGGCGCAGCTGCTCGCCGTGGGCGGCGGACGCACGGCGGACGTTGCGGCGACGCACTCGCGCCTGTACTCGGTCCCTGTAGTGGTGGATGGAACGCGGCGCGGGACAGTCGTCGCGGCGGTGTCGCTCAGGCCCTACGAACGGACCGCGCAGACCGCGCTGATCGCCTCGATCGTGCTGGGATTCACGGTGCTTGCGGTCGTCGGCGTGGCCGCTCGCCTGCTGATCGCCGGGGCGCTGCGCCCCGTCGCGCGGATGACAGCGCAGGCTGCCCGGTGGAGCGATGCGGACATCGGCCGTCGCTTCGAACTGGGCCCGCCGCGCGATGAGCTCACCCAGCTGGCCGCCACGCTCGACGGCCTGCTCGAGCGGATCGCGAGGAGCCTCCGCCACGAGCAGCGCTTCTCGGCCGAGCTGTCCCACGAGCTGAGAACCCCGCTCGCCAACGTCGTGGCCGAGGCGCAGTTCGCCCTGCGCCATGCGCGCACGCCGGCGGAGCACCGCGCCGGCCACGAACAGGTACTCGCCAGCGCCGAGCTGATGCGGCGCACGCTGGACACGCTCGTCGCGGCAGCGCGCGTGGAGTCGGAGCCTCAACGCGGTACCGGCGATGCGGGCGCCGCGGCCCGGAGCGCGGCCGAGGGATGCACGGCGCTCGCCGCGGAGCACGGTGTCGCTGTGGAGGTGGCCCAGCCCCCGGCGCCGGTGAGGGTCGGGGTCGACGCGGATGTGATGGAGCGGGTGCTCGCTCCACTGATCGAGAACGGCTGCCGCTACGCCTCTCGGAAGGTCGCCGTGACGATCGAGCGCAGCAACGGCGTCGTGCGCTTCACCGTCGCCGACGACGGGCCCGGCGTCGTGAGCGAGGAGCGCGAGGCCATCTTCGAGCCGGGCCGGCGGGGCACCGCCAACGGCACCAACGGGAACGGAGCCGGTCTCGGGCTGGCGCTCGCGCGCCGGCTCGCTCGCGTGGCGGGCGGGGACGTGGAGGCGGAGACGAACGGCGCCGGCGGACGCTTCACGGTCCGGCTGCCCGCCGCGTGATCGCGGACAGGGTCACGGCACGCCGGTGGTCTGCGTGACCAGGTCGAGGCGCCCGACGTAGCCGCTGGTGGGGATGGAGTTGCTTTCGTCGGGCGCTCCCAGCTGGTCGACCACGCCACCCCAGAAGCGACCGGCGCCGTCGAACGTCGCACCGAGGAAGTCGGCGCGCGGCGTGTAGTCCTCGCCGTAGTTCTCGTAGATCGGATGGGCGGGGTCGTTGATCACGCCGCTGAAGAACAGCGGCTCGGGCCGCAGCGCCTGGGTGGTCGTCGAGATGTAGGCACTGAGCGTCTTCGCGCTGGGGTCCGTGCTCGCGTAGTAGACGACTCCGACCGCGCCTCGCGGCCCGGCGGCGAGAGCCGGCAGCGTGATGTTGTGCAGCCCCGGCGCCGAGACCGTCAGCGGTGCGCTCCACGTGAGGGCGCCGTCTCTGGAGACGATCATCCGCAGCTGGTCGCCGGCCGTCCACAGCAGGTAGAGGTCGCCGCCCCGGTCGATCGCGAGCTGGACGGTCGCGCCGAGCGTGCTGGCCGGCGGCGCGCCCTGCACCGGGAGCCAGCTGTAGCTCGCCCCCTCGTCGGTGCTGCGTGCGAGGTATGTGGCGCCGGCGCAGCTCTGGGGGATGTAGAGGGTGCCGGAGCTCGAGACGACACCGGTGTTGGCCGCCAGGGCGGGGCAGCCGGCGGGTGCGGTCGCGGACGGGTCGACGTAGCCGGCGAACGAGAAGGTTCTGCCACCGTCGAGCGACCGGTAGCAGGAGCGACCTATGCCGATCACCTCGAGCGGCGCGTTGGCGCACACGTAGACGACGTTCGGGTACCCGGACGGCTGCGCCGCGCCCGTGCTGGCGGGCGGCGCCGGACCGAGGAACAGCTTCTCCCAGTCGGCCGTGTTCTCGTACTGGTAGTCGGCCGTGGTCCAGCTGCGCCCCCCGTCGCCGGTCGAGTAGACCTGGAAGCCGTGGGCGTTCGCGACCGCCGTGGGCACGAGCCACGAGGCGACCGACTGGTCGGGCAGCGGCCCGCGCAGGTCGAGGCTGTGGGTGGTGTGGACCCAGAAGAGCCGGCCGGTCCGCCGGTCGAGGACGACCTGGGGGTCCACCGTGTTCCACAGCGACGTGGGCTGCATGCTCCCCGGCTGGGCGAGGCTCCAGCTCGTGCCGCCGTCGGTCGACACGCCGAGCGAGTTCTCGCTGCCGGACGGCGAGAAGTAGATCGCGCCGGCGCCGGACACGGCGAGCGTCGTCTCGGAGGTCGCGTAGCCGGTGGCGGTGGCGCACGGGACGGGTACGCGGGTGGATGTCGCCGGCTGGACGGAACCGGTGGTCGCGCGATACGTCGCAACCGGCCATTCCGGGTGACACGGAAGCGCCGGGGCGATCGTGGCACCCGCGATCGTGGCTCCGGCGGCTGCCGTCAGCAGGAGGGCAGCCAGGGCCATGACGAGCGCGAGGGCCGCGGGTCGCACACCTGAGCCGGTCGAGCCCCCTCTCATGCCTCGACCTCCGCCGCCGTCGCGTCCACCGCGCGCGCGGCCGTGGCGTCGTCCGAGAGCAGCCTGATCGCGAAGTGGGCCAGCTCGGTCTCGAGCTGATCGAGCCTGTCCGTGCGCCCGGCGCTCACCTCTTCGGCGACGAGCTCTGTGATGGTGAGGACGAGGATGCGCGGAACAAGTGCGGAGAGCGGCGGCAGGTCCGGCTGTTCGGCGCGGGCCCGGCGTCCGAGGTCGGCGAACATCGCGCGGAACATCGCGTAGGTGCGCTCGCGCTGCTCGAGCGCTTGCTCGCCGGCGCTCTGCAGCGAGAGCAGGTACGCGCGCGCGAACGCAGGGCGCCCCTGCCACCACCGCAGATAGATGGCGGTGCCCTTGCGCATCGCCTCGATCCAGCTGGGCTCCGCGCTCAGCGAGCTCAGCTCCTCGAGCAGCTCCCGAGCGACGCCGTCGCATGCGGTGAGGAAGCAGTCCGTCTTGTCGGTGAAGAACTCGTAGAAGGCGTTGCTCGACACGCGCGCCGTCGCAACGACCCTCGGCACGGATGTGGAATCGAACCCGTACTGGGCGACGCATTCGACCATCGCGCGCAGCAGCCGCTCGCGCTGGGATGAGCGCACCGCGCCGCGGGCGAGCTTGTGGCGCCCGCGCGGCAGCGGGTCCCCGCGCCAGGGCAGCTCCTCCTCCGCCTTTGAATGCATAAACGTATTTATATCGGGTAGAGTGGCGTCCGTGGGGATATCGGGGTGAGGGCTCAGAGCGGGAGCGGCGCGGGGCGGTGCAGAAGGGCGCTGCTCGGCGCGGTCGTTCTCGCAGTGCTCACGTGCGCAGTTGCAGCGCCGGCCGGGGCCGCCGACCAGTGCGGCGGCGCCGGTCTCTGGTGCAACACCTCCCTCACCCCGGACCAGCGCGCCCAACTGCTGCTGGAAGCGCTCAGCGAAAGCCAGAAGATCTCGCTGCTGGCGGGCAATGACGTGCTCGGCGTGACGGGCGCCTCCGGACACACGGGAAGCAGCGCGGGTGTGCCCGGCCTGGTCCCGCCGGTGCACTTCACCGATGGCACGGCGGGGATCCGCCAGGGCCCGGCGACCGCGATGCCGGTCGAGCTTGCGCTCGCTTCGAGCTTCGACCCCGCGCTCGCGCGGCTGGACGGCTCGGTGCTGGGCGAAGAGGCGAAGTACAAGGGCAACGATGTGCTCTACGGACCGACGCTGACGGTGATGCGCGTCGCGCAGGCCGGACGGACCTTCCAGGCGCTCGGCGAGGATCCGCTGCTCTCGTCCCGGCTCGGGGTCGGCCTGATCGACGGGATCCAGTCGCAGGGCGTGATCGCGAACGCGAACATCTACCTGGCGAACAACCAGGAGGGGATCGACCCCACGGAACTGTCGGGGATGCCCGGCTCTCCCCTCGGCGCGGGCACGGTGGGCAGCCGCTACGCGATCGACGCCAACGTCGACGAACGCATGCTTCGCGAGATCTACCTGCCGCCGTTCGAAGCGGCTGTCAAGGAAGCCCACGTGGGCACGGTGATGTGCGCCTACAACCTCGTCAACGGCACCTACAACTGCGAGAACGGGCGCCTCCTGAACAGCATCCTCAAGCAGGAGTGGGGGTTCCCGGGCACGGTCCTGAGCGACTACGGGGCCTCACACGACACGGTCGCGTCGCTGCAGAACGGCCTCGACCTCGAACCCTGGCCGGGGGTGGCCTACGCCCCCGCGCCGGTCACCGCTGCACTCGCGAGCGGGCTCGTCACCCACGCGCAGCTCGATGACCACGTGCGCCGCTACCTGCGCACGCTGTTCGCCGCGGGCGTCTTCGATCGAGCCGCCTACGCCGAAGAAGAAGCCCGCATCGAAAAGGCGGCACATGCGGCGGCCGCGCGGAAGATCGAGGAAGGCGCGATCACGCTCCTGCAGAACCGCGGCCCCGTGCTGCCGCTCGATCCCGCGCACGTGCGATCGATCGCCGTGATCGGCAAGCCGGCGAGCACGTTCATCACCGGAGGCGGCTCCTCGGCGGTCACGCCGTACTCGTCCGTGACGCCGCTGCAGGGGATCACCGAACGAGCCGGCGCCCGGGTGCACGTGGCATACGACGAAGGCAGCAACCCCGCGAGCGCGGTGGCGCTCGCGCGGTCGAGCGAGGTGGCGGTGGTGGTCGCCGCCAACTACGAGACCGAGGGCGCCGACCTCAATTGCCTGACGCTCGAGTGCCCACACCATGCCTATGGCGAACAGGACGCGCTGATCGAACAGGTCGCGGCGGCCAACCCCAGGACGATCGTCGTGCTCGAGACCGGCGGCCCGGTCCTGACACCCTGGCGCAGCCACGTCAGCGGGCTGCTCGACGCGTGGTACCCCGGGGAGCAGGGCGGCACCGCCATCGCCCGCGTGCTGTTCGGCGACGTCGATCCCGGCGGGCACCTGCCGGTTACCTTCCCTCAGACCGAAGCCGAAGAGCCGACTGCCGGAGACCCGCAGTCCTATCCCGGCGTGGCCGACAGCGAGGTCTACAAGGAGGGCGTCTTCGTGGGCTATCGCTGGTTCGACGCACACGCGCTCGAACCGGCCTTCCCGTTCGGCTTCGGGCTGTCCTACACGTCCTTCTCCTACTCCGGGCTGAGCGCCGCCGCCACCGGGACCGGCGCGCGGGTCAGCGCCACGATCGCCGACACCGGCGGGAGGAGAGGCTCGGCCGTGGCGCAGCTCTACGTCGGGCTGCCGTCCCAGCCGGGGCTGCCCGAGCCGCCGGAGCAGCTCAGGGGCTTTGCGAAGGTGACACTCGCTCCAGGGCACGCAGCTCGCGTCACCTTCCCGCTCACCGGCCGCTCGCTGTCCTACTGGAACGCGTCTGCCGGACATTGGAGCGTGGCGCCGGGCTGCGACCCCGTCATGATCGGGTCCTCCTCCCGCGAACTTCCGCTCACCGGCACGCTGGCGATCAACGGGGCCGCCTGCCCCGGTGCGCTTGCGAGCGTCAACGTCAATCCGGCTCCATAGGCGGGGGGAGGCATGCAGATGAACGACCGGCACGGCGAGCAGATTCACGATCGACCCGGCGAGCTGCTCTCACGCCGAAGTCTGATCTCGCGGGCGCTCGCGACATCCGCAGGCCTCATGGGAGCGCGCCTGCTCGCCGGCCCGGGAGGGGCGCTCGCCACCACCCTGCCCACGGCGCCCGGCGGCAGCGACGAAACAGTCGCCTCCCTGCTGCCCTCTCC
The DNA here is from genome assembly GCA_036498265.1 of Solirubrobacteraceae bacterium. GTDB lineage: Bacteria > Actinomycetota > Thermoleophilia > Solirubrobacterales > Solirubrobacteraceae > Palsa-744. The sequence continues at coordinate 66,410 of DASYFT010000026.1, forward strand.
CGAAAAGGTGCGCCTGGCGGTGCAGAAGATGGTCGGCTTCGGCCCGCGCCTGACCGGGAGCAGGGCGCACAACCGCTACATCGCCTGGCTCGAGGCCCAGTTCGCGAGCTCGGGCTGCACGCTGCTGCCGGCGGATGAGCACCCGCTGACGCTGTGGCAGGCGAAGCGCTACGGCCTCGAAGTGCTCGGTGGCCCGACCCCTCAGGTCATCCCGATCAGCTCCTACTACCCACGCTCCGGCGAGACGTCTCCGAAGGGCGTGACCGGCAGGCTGACCTACCTGGGAGCCGCACCGCCGCTGAGCATCTCGCCTGAACAGCCCGGCGGGATCCCGGCAGCCGTAGAGCTCTTCGAGAGCGGCTTGAGCAACTGGATGGGCGCGGCGATCGCCGGCGCAGGCGCCAGCCTGCGAGGCGCGATCGTGCTCATCGACCTGCCGTTGCCGTTGCCGCTCACGACCGCGATCTTCGCCCCGATGGCCGACTACGACTACGACCCCGAAGACCCGGCCGGAGGGTTCACCCAGGACTACAAGCGGCTGTGGATCGCGGGGGGAGGCGGGTTGGAACAGCTCAAGGAAGCCGGGGTCAGCGGCGTGGTCTTCGGCTTCGACGCCTCGCCGGAGGCGATGCTCGGCCAGTACGTGCCGTTCTCCTCGGAAGGCCCCGGCCTGCCGGCTCTCAACGTGGACCGCGACACGGCCACCAGGCTGCGGGCCGTCGCCGCCGGCTCGCCGACCGTCCGGCTGACGCTCTACGCGACGAGAGAACCCACGACCAGCCCGAGCATCGTGGCGGTGCTGCCGGGCGACGGCAGCACGGACGAGGTGATGGTGCTCAACACCCACACCGACGGCCAGAACTTCGTGGAGGAGAACGGCGGCGTCGCCGAGGTGCTGCTCGCCCGCTACTTCCACTCGCTGCCCAAGGGCAGGCGCCTGAAACGAACGCTCGTCTTCAGCGCCGTCACCGGGCACATGGCGCCGAACATGCCGCAGACCAAGGGCTTCATCGAAGACCACCCGGACATCGTCGCCCGCACGGTCGCGGCCGTGACGCTCGAGCACCTGGGTGTCTCCAAGTGGCTGGACACCGTCTCGAACGGCTACTACGAAGCGTCCCCCTACGAGCCGGGCGGCGCGTACTGCTCGACCGGGGAGATGGCGCTGCCACTCGTGGAGAGCATCCCCGAGCACCAGATCGACAACACGGCCGTGCTGCACGGCCCGGTGTACTTCGGGATCGGGGGCGCGTTCTTCGAAGCCGGGATCCCGGCGATCGGCTATCTCACCGGCCCGAACTACCTGGTGCAGATCGCCGCCAACGGCTGCATGGACAAGCTCAACGATGTGCTGTTCGCCCGCCAGGTCGCCTGGTTCGCAGACCTCCTGACCCGCTACGACAAGATGTCGGCGCAGGAACTGAGGACCGGCGAACCGACGCTGCTCGGCGCCTGACGGCGACAGCCGGGCCTAGCCGACGGGCGGCCGGCGCTTCCAGGTCTCCCCGCGGCTCACGCGCTCGAACCCGATCCAGACCGTGTTCATCGCGGTCGCCACGATCTGCTCGCGCGGGACCTCCGGATGCTCGCTCCACCAGATCGCAAGCTCGGTGAGTCCCCCGCGGATCACCTCGGCCGCCATGGCGAGCGCGGGAGGCGCGCCGTCCGCCATCAGGTTCGCCGAGCCGGAGAGCCCGCCGAGGATCTCCGCCAGCGCGTGGTTCGCATCGGCGGCGATGTCGCCGTGGATCGTGCGGACCTCGGGAATGCCTGTGGTCTCGCGGAAGAACATGCGGGGGGCGTAGGGGTGACCCTCCACGTAGCGCGACCAGGCATCGAACGCCCGGGCGACCTGCTGCTCGAGCGTTCCTCCGCCCCCCAGGCTCTCACGCCACATCGCCAGCAGCTCGTCGCGCGTGCGCTCGAGCAGCCGCCGGTGAAGCGCCGGCTTGGATGCGAAGTGGTCGTAGATCACCGGGGTCGTGACGCCCGACCGGCGTGCGATCTCGTCCATCGCCGCGCCGTGGTAGCCGCGTTCCGCAAACACGTCCATCGCCGCCAGCTCGATCACCTCTCGGCGTGCGGCGGCCGTGAGTCGCTTTCGAGGAGCTTTCTCTTGCGACCTAGTCACCATTAGGTATATCCTAGTGGCCACTAGCTTATACGAGCGATCGGAGGCTCTGATGGCGACCAGGGACGAGCTTGCGAGCGAGGTCACGGTGGACCCGGTCCTGAGAATGCGCAGCCGCTTCTGGCGGACGATGGAGGACGGCCGCGAGGTGCTTCACGTGGAGACGTGGGTCGATCCCGGCGGGGGAGTCACTCCGCACGTCCACCCGGCGATGGAGGAGCGATTCGAGGTGCTCGAGGGCAGGCCGCAGTTCCTCTCAGGCCGCAGCTGGAAGGACACCCGGCCCGGCGACACCGTGCTCGTGACGCCCGGCACGCGGCACGCGTTCCGCAACCGCGGCGAGGAGGTGGCGCACTTCGTCTGCCGGGCCACCCCTCCGTCGTCCCTCCAGGGGTTCCTCGAAGACGCCGCGGCGCTCTCGCGGGCGGGCGGGATCTCGCGCCGGGCGCTGCCCCGCAGCCTCGACGGCCTGCTCCAGGCCGCGGTCATGGCACACCACTACCGGGACATGGTCACCCTGCTCGCGCCGCTGCCGCCGCCCGCGGTCCAGCGCCTGGTGATCCCGCCACTCGCGCGCGCCGGCGAACGCCGCGGCTTCCGGGCCGGACAGATCGGGCGCTGATTGGCGGATCGGGCGCTGATCCGCGACTTCTAGGCCGCGGCGCCGATTGGAGCCGAGGCCGGGATCGTCGCCAGCGGATGCCGGGTGCCGAGCGGGAGCTCCAGACACACGTGCGCGCCACCTCCGGCGCCGTTGGAGACGTACGCCGCGCCTCCATGGGCGCGGGCGATCGCCTGCACGATGGAGAGGCCCAGGCCGGCGCCGGAAGCGGTGCGGGAGCGGTCGGGCCTCGCGAAGCGCTCGAACGCGTGCGCCAGGAAGTCGGTCGGGAAGCCGGGGCCGTCGTCGCTCACGTGCAGCTGGAGCTGTCCACCGTTGACCTCGCCCCGCACCAGCACCCGGCCCGCGCCATGGCGCAGGGCGTTGTCGAGCAGGTTCCCGAGCGCCTGTTCGAGGCGCCGGCGGTCGGCGTGGACCACGAGACCGCTCGGCGCGCGCGCGTCGATCGTGGCCCCCGCTTCGCGCGCGACGGGCGCGAATCGGTCGGCCAGCCGCTCGAGGCTGTCGCGCACGTCGATTGCCTCGCGCTTGATGGAGAGCCGGTCCCGGTCGGCCTGGGCCAGCACGAGAAGGTCCTCGGCCAGGACGGACAGGCGGTCGGCCTCCTCGGCCGCCGACGCGACCGCGCGGCGGAGCTCCTCCGGCGGGCTCTCTCCGAGGAGCGCCACATCCAGCTCCGCCCTGAGAATCGCAAGCGGCGAGCGCAGCTCGTGGCTCGCGTCGGCCACGAACGTCCGCTCTCGCTGAACGGCGACCTCGTTGCGGGCGAGCATCTCGTTGAGCGTCCGCGCGAGCCGCGCGAGCTCGTCGTTGCCGGGCGGGACAGGAAGGCGCTGTCCCGGCTCGAGCACCGAGACGCCGGCGGCGCGGCGGCGCATCAGCTCGACGCTTCGCAGCGAGAGGGCAGCGAGCGCGTAGCCGAGCAGCGAGGCGAGCGCGAGGGCGGCCGGCCCGCCGATCAGCAGCACGTTCCGCACGTCGGCAAGTGCGAGGTCGCGCTGTCGCAGGGACGCGCCGACGACGACGGTCATCCGCTGGTCCTGCGCCGTGACGGGAACGGCCAGCAGGCGCGAGCTGCCCGCAGGCGCCGGCAGCTGCTTGCGCGCGATGAGGGTCGGCCCGGCGCTGCTGCGCCTCTGCTCGCCGGGGCTCAGGATCGCGCCGGGGGGGAGCGACGGCGTCCGGTCGAGCACCCGCCCGTCGGCTCCGATGATCTGCGCGAATCGTTCGCCCGGCGTCGCCAGCGAGCTGCGCCCCGCCTGGCTGAGCCCGGTATCGGCCTGCATCACGAGGGCGCGAACGTCCTCGGCGCGCGAGCGCAATCCTTCGTCGAGGGAGCGATCGAGGCTCCTTTCGGAGCGAACGTAGATGAAGGCACCGAGCGCAGCCAGCAGGACCGCCATCGCGGCCGCGAAGCCGAGCGTCATCTTCACCCGGACGCCCGGGCGAGCGATGCGCAGCCGTCTCATCCGGCGCCGCTAAGCCGGTAGCCGGCGCCACGCACGGTCTCCAGGGTGTGGAGCCGAAAGGGCCGGTCGATCTTCTCGCGCAGCCGCAGGACATAGGCGTCGACGATGTTGGAGCGGTTCTCGTAGGACTGGTCCCACGCGGCCTCCAGCAGGTCGAGCCTCGAGAGCACCTGGCCATCTCGTCGCATCAGCGCTTCGAGCAGCGAGAACTCTTTCTGCGAGAGGTCTATCTCGCGCTCGCCGCGCCAGACCCGCCGCGCGGCAGGATCCAGCCGCAGGTCACCAACCCGCAGCTCCGTAGGTCGCTCTGTGGCACCGCGCCGGGCGAGCGCTCGAAGGCGCGCGAGCAGCTCGCGGAACGAGAAGGGCTTCGTCAGGTAGTCATCGGCCCCGCTGTCGAGCCCCGCGACGCGGTCATCGACGGTGGCCCGGGCGGTGAGCATCAGGATCGGGCACCACACGCCCTGCGCCCGTAGCCGCGCGCACGTCTCGAAGCCATCGATCCCCGGCAGCGTGACGTCGAGGATCACGGCGTCGTAGGCAGTCGCGCCCGCCATCCAGATGGCGTCCTCTCCCCTTGCCGCCACGTCTGCCGCGAGGCCTTCCTTTCGCAGGCCTCGGCTCAGGACTGTGGCCAGCTTGATCTTGTCCTCGACCAGTAGGACGCGCACGACTCCGCCAGCGTTCCACGGGGACATGAACCTGACCTGAACGGCAGGCGGGAGCGTTGCCCCCGCCTGCCGCCGGCCGTGCCTCGCTCCCGGCGCATCGCTACTCGACGCCTTCGAACTGGTGATCCACTTCGGCGCCGGGGGCGTCTTCGTGTCCGCCCGGTCCATCATTGGCGGCTTCCTCGCCGCCGCTCGCCTCGCCGGCCGACTCGCTGGAGGCGGCCTGCGAGCCGGTGTCGGGCGTCGCCTGATCGCCCGACTGCACGCTGTCGGTGTCGGTGCCCGTGGTCACGACAGCGGGCGCAGTGTGCTTGACGGCCTGGTGCGCCACCGCCTTGTGGTGTGCCTTGCCGCTCTGCGCGAGCGCCGTACCGGCTGCCAGTAGTGAGGCGGCCGTCAGGAGGGCCGCGAGCTTGCTGAACCTCTTGAGCATCTCATAGCTCCTTTCGTCTGTTTGCGAATGAGACGCGTCAAGCTTGGTTGCTCCCGCATGAATGGAAGATGAACGCATTCGGTGCCTGCCGGAGGCCGTCGCGCGGTCCTTCCAGGAGCGCCGTCGCCCGCGGAAGGGCGCGCCCGGAAGGGGGGCCATCGAGAAGGGCGGGGGTGAATTACGGGAGCGACGGGACTCGAACCCGCGACCTCTGCCGTGACAGGGCAGCGCTCTAACCTGCTGAGCTACGCCCCCGCGGTTACCGGAGAGCCGCTGGCCCTCCGCGCTCGATCAGTATGCCAGGGCTCGGCCCGCGTCCGGTCGCCGGTGGTCCTTTGGCCGGCTGGCCAGTTTCCACTAGGCTGGATGCGTGGCGCTCGTCGGACCTCCTCCACTGCTGACTTCGAGCCCGCTGTCGGTGCTGCTCGGAGACCTGCGCGAGGAGCGCGCCGCCTCGGTCCCCTTCCCGCCCGGCGAAACGCGCTTCTCGATGAGGCGCACGCGGCGCTTCGCCGCCGAGCCGCTGCCGATGCTGCTGGACGCCTACGAGCGCTTCGGTCCGATCTTCACGCTGCGGCTGTTCCACAGCAACGTCGTCTTCATGATCGGGCCGGCGGCCAACCACTACATCACCGTTTCCCATGCCTCCAACTTCCTCTGGCGAGAAGGTCACTTCCGTGATCTCATCGGCCTGATGGGAGATGGCCTGCTGACGATCGACGGCGACTTCCACCGGCGCTCGCGGCTGATCATGCTGCCGAGCTTCCACCGGGAGCAGATTGCCGGCTCGGTCGACGTGATCATCGAGGAGACCACCCGCACGCTCGATACGTTCAGGCCGGGAGAGGTGGTGGATCTGTACGCGGCCACGCGGCGCCTCGCCCTCCGCGTGGCGATGCGGGCGCTGTTCGGCCTGGACCCCGACGGCGAGCGGGCGCGCGCGATCGACGCCGCCGGCCTGTTCGAGCAGGCGCTGTCGTTCTACGCGAGCGAGTACGTGCTGCGCGTCTTCCGCGCGCGCGGGTCTCCATGGGCGCGGATGCAGGGGGCCGCGCGCAAGCTCGACACGCTCATCTACTCCGAGATCGCCGAGCGGCGAGCGACTGGCCGGCGCGGGCGGGACATCCTCAGCCTGCTCCTCGACGCTGAAGACGAGGACGGCAACACGCTGAGCGACCAGCAGGTCCGTGACGAGGTGATGACGCTCCTGTTCGCGGGCCACGACACGACGACGTCGACCGTGTCGTTCATGTTCTACGAGCTCGCACGCAACCGCGAGGTCCTCGCCCGCCTCGTCGCCGAGCAGGACGCCGTGCTCGCCGGCGGGCTGCCGAGCGCCGCGCAGCTCGTCTCGGGTGAGCTGGCCGAGCTGGAGCTCGTGCTCGAGGAGACGCTTCGAAAGTACCCGCCCGCCTGGGTCGGTCCCCGGCGCGCGATCGAGGCATTCGAGTTCGAAGGCCACGCTGTCCCCGAGCGGGCCTTCGTCAACTACTCCTCGTGGGTCTCCCACCATCTGCCGGAGGTCTTCCCCGATCCGGAGGCGTTCAGGCCAGAGCGCTTCACCGCCGATGCTCGCGCGCGACTGCCCAAGGGCGCCTACGTACCGTTCGGCGGCGGCTCACGCACATGCGTCGGGATGCGGTTCGGGCAGCTCGAGGTGCGCACGATCGCCAGCGTGATCCTCTCCCGGTGCGCGCTCTCGCTCGCCGACGGCTTCGAGCTCGAGATCCGCCAGATGCCGACGATCAGCCCGAGGAACGGGCTTCCCATGATGGTCGCGCCGCGCTCAGCGCAGGCTGGCCCGCATGCTGAGCCTGTAGGTGGAGGACTGACCGGCATCCCGGCTCGCGCCGATTCCGTCGACGTGGACGTGCGGATCTGAGAACAGCGTCAGCTGCAGGCCTTCCAGGAGAGCTCCGAGCGGGTGGGCGACGAGCCTGCCTTCACGGGCGAGAGCGACGGCCCGCACCGAGGCGCCGACCCCGAACAGGCCGCCGCCTGCCCGGACGGTGACCTGCCCGCCCGCGCTGCCCAGCAGCTGCACCTGCCAGCCGGGCGGCAGCGCCGCCCGGACGTCGGCTTCGCTTGCACTCGCCACGGCGCTCAGCGCGCCGTCGCGCTTCTGGAGCCGCGCGTGCTCGAGCTCGAGCGGCCCCACCATCACGCTCTGCGCGCTTACATCCATGCGAGCCGTCCCCCGGCCTTCCCAGATGAGCTTCGCGGCCTGCGCCGGGCTGAGGGACAGGTGCCGCGCGGTGACGTGGACCGAGTCGGCGTCCCCCCAGAGAAGCTTCACCGCGGGCCAGGCGCTGACGCTGACGCTCGCCACCGAGCCGTAGCGGCCGACGCGCGAGGAGATCCTGCTCGCCGCGATGCGCGGGAGCAGCAGCTGCGCGAGCGCCAGCAGCGCCAACACCGCCCCCGCGAGCGAGAGGCCGACCGCGAGCTTGCTTCGACCATCGCCACCGCGCCGCATCTCCGGCAAGCTTCGCAGGGGACGCGGCGCGGGTGGCTCAGACGGCTAGGCCAGCCCGTTGGCCGTGAGGAACTGGTGCGCCACGTTCGTGGCGGACTGCTTGTCGATGCTCACCGCGGCGTTCATCTGCTGAATCGCCTTGAGCGTCAGGAGCGAGCTCACCTTGTTGAGGGTCTGCGAGAACGCGGGTCCCTCCGCGCTGAGCACGGTCTTCTTGACGATCGGCGCCACGTTCTGGAAGCCGAACACGTGCTTGGGGTCGCTCAGCAGCTTGAACTTCCCGCCGAGCAGCTGGCCGTCGGTGGTGAACACGTTCTGCACGTTCACCTGGCCGCCTTCGAGCGCCTTGTAGGAGAGTTCGATGGCGATCGGCACGAACGCCGGTTTGGCCCCGTATTCCTTTTCGATCCCCGGTAGCCCCTCGGCGCGGGTCGCGAATTCCGGCGGGCCGCCGAGTTTGACGCTCTTGCCGAGCGGCTTCAGATCAGCGATGCTCGCCAGGTGGTGAGCGCTCGCATAGGGCGGCAGCGTGGCGAGCGCGTTCGTGTCGAAGAACGGCGTGAAGTTGAGCATCGTCCCGCCCTGGGTTTCGGCGAAGGCCTTCGCCTGCTGATAGGCCGTGGTTGCGCTCGTCGGTGGCTTGGTCTGCCCTGCTACGGCCGAGAGGTAGACGCCGGTGTACTCGGGATACATCTGGATCTGACCCGAGGTGAACGCCTTGTTGATGATCTCCGAGGAGCCGATGTTTTCTTTCACACTCACCTTGAAGCCTTTCGCCGCCAGCGCCTGGGCGTAGAGCTGGCCGAGGATGTTCTGCTCGGCGAAGTTCTTGTCGCCGATCGTCACCGCGGGCTTGCCGACGCCGGGACCACTCGATGCCGCGGGTGTCACCGCCGTGGTGGCGGTGGTCGCCGGCTGGCTCGTGCTCGAGCTGGTCGAGGACGATTTGCTGCTCCCGCATGCCGCAAGCGCCAGTGCGAGAACACCCAGCGCGAAGGCGGCCGAGCCGCCCCTACCCAACGTCCTCGAGCTGCTTCGCCTCATGTGAGTCATCCGCCGCCTCCTGGTCGTTTGCCTTGCGAATCGCAAGACCATATATGTGAATCCACTCACTATGCAGTCGCCGTCCCGAACTGCTGTGCGCCTGCCCGGGCCCGCTCTTCCAGGCGAAGACCGCGAGGTGTGGCCAGCCGCTGCACCCCGAGCAGGACGGTGTCCACGAGCAGCGCCAGCGCCGCCACGCAGATCGCGGCACCGAGCACGCCCGAGAAGTGGTAGCTCGTTTCGTTCGCGATCACGTCGCCGAGGCTTCCGCTGAAGCCAGCGAGAGCGGCGATCGTGGTCGTGCTCACGACGAACAGCGCGGCTGTGCGCACGCCCACGAAGAGCAGCGGCGCCGCGAGCGGCAGCTCGACGCGGGTGATCGTCTGCCAGGCGCTCATGCCCATCCCGCGGGCGGCATCGACCACGTCGCGGTCGACCCCGTCGACGCCGAGATAGGCGTTGGTGACGATGGGCGGCACAGCGAGGATCACGAGTGCCAGCTCGACGACCGTCAGCCCCAGGCCGAGGAAGGCGTCGCCGATCGCGAGCACGACGAGGCTGGGAAGCGCGCGGCCGATGTTGCCCACGTTGATCGCCACGAACGAGCCGCGGTGCAGGTGACCGAGCCACACGCCGAGCGGCACAGCGATCAGGAGCGAGATCGCCACGCCGATCGCGCTCACCTTCAGTGTCTCGAGGGTGAGGTGGGCGAGGCTCGGCAGCCCGGGGGCGCCGGGGACGGACCCGTCGCGGGCGATGAACCGGAACGCTTCGACGAATTCGTGCATCGCCGGCCCTAGCCCGTTCCGGCCCTGGCCCAGGGGGTGAGCAGGCGCTGGACCACGACGAGCAGACCGTCGGCGAGCAGCGCCAGCAGGATCGCGAGGGCGCCGGCCGCGATCAGCTCGGTCTTGAACGGGCCCTCTCCCAGCGCCGTGTGGATGGGCACCCCGAGCCCGTGGTTGTAGATCACGTACACGACCGTGGAGAGCGCGATGATCGTGACGATCGCGATCCGGAGCCCCGCGATGATCGACGGGAGCGCCAGGGGCAGCTCTACTCGCAGCAGCGACTGGTTCCGCGACATGCCCATCCCCTCTGCCGCGTCGAGCACATCGCTCGGCACGGCGCGGAAGCCGGCGAGGATGTTGCGGAAGAGGATGAGCAGCGTGTAGGAGACGAGCGCTATCTCGGCGGAGAACACGTTCAGCCCGACCGGCGCGGCGAGCAGCTCGAACAGCGCCAGCGACGGGATCGTGTAGAGGATCGTCGTCACGACCGTCGTCGGGCGCTCCACCCACTCGAAGCGGTGCGCCGCCAGGGCGAGCGCCATCGCGATCACGAAGCCGATGCCCACCGCGACCACCGCCAGCACGATGTGGTCGCGCAGCGCCGGCCACAGCACGGGGCCCCAGTTGTGCCGAACCCAGGAGGCGCAGAACAGGTGGTTGTGGATTTCACAGCTCGAGCTCTGGGACGCGTAGTTGGGGATCACCGGTTCGGTCGCGGCGGCGAACATCCGGCCGCCCGCCGCGAGCGCTGCCGGGGCCATCAGCCGACCCCTCGCTGCGGCGCCGGCTGCACGTCCGCGGGTAGCGGCGAGCCGTCAGCCGGCCCGCCGGCCGGCCGGCCGTCGTCGTCGGCGAGCAGCTGCTCGACGAGCGCCAGCGTGAAGATGCCCTCGACGTGACCCTGGTCGTTGACCACCGTCAGCGGCTCGCCGTTCTCGCTCAGCATCAGCGAGAGCGCGTCCCGCACCGAGGTCTCGACCGGCACGCTCCGCTCGCCGTCGGGCGGTCGGCGGCCGCGCAGCCCGTTGGGCTCGATCAGCTGGAGCTCGGACAGCCTCGTGAGCGCAAGCCGCTTCAGACCTCTGTCGGCGCCGACGAACTGCGCCACGAACGAGTCGGCGGGATGCGTGAGGATCTCGCGCGGGGTGTCGTACTGCGCCAGCACGCCGCCGTCGCGCAGGATCGCGATCCGGTCGCCCATCTTGATCGCCTCGTCGATGTCGTGTGTGACGAACACGACCGTCTTCTTCACTTTCTGCTGGAGGCCGAGGAACTCGTCCTGCAGCCGCGTCCGGTTGATCGGGTCGATCGCCCCAAAGGGCTCGTCCATCAGCATCAGCGGAGGGTCGGCCGCGAGCGCTCGTGCCACGCCGACCCGCTGGCGCTGGCCGCCGGACAGCTGGGCCGGATAGCGCTCCTGCATCTCCTCGGGGTCGAGGTCGATGAGCGCCAGCAGCTCGCTCACCCGCGCCGAGATCCGCTGCTTGGGCCAGCCGAGCAGCCGCGGCACCGTGGCGATGTTCTCGGCGACCGTCTGATGCGGGAACAGCCCGGTCTGCTGGATCACGTAGCCGATCTCCCTGCGCAGGTCTTTGGGGTCGCGCTCGAGGACGCTGCGCCCGCCCAGCAGGATGTCGCCGCCGCTGATCGGGATCATCCTGTTGATCAGGCGCATCGTCGTCGTCTTGCCCGACCCGGATGGTCCGACCAGCACGCACACCTCGCCGGCCGGAACGGTGAAGGAGAGGTCGGCGATGGCCGGCTGCTTCTGGCCGGCGTAGCGCTTGCTCACGTGGCGCAACTCGAGCTCTGCCGCCTGCGCAAACGCCGACGGCCCCTCAGTTTGGGCAGTGTCCGCAGTATTCAAGGGAGGATCCCCCGGCCGGGTGCGCAAATCCTAGCCCACATGTGCGATAGGAAGGGCTCGGCCGACGGCTGCCGCTAGCCTTGAGGTCCCGAGTCAGGGCGTGTAGCTCAGCTGGTCAGAGCACCTCGCTTACACCGAGGGGGTCGCCCGTTCGAGTCGGGCCGCGCCCATCCCAGCCCCAAGGCAATGCACAGCTCGCTCCCAGCAACCTGCGCGACACTCCCAGGTCGATGACCGACGACACCCCCATTCGAATCGCAGTGATCGGCTCCGGCCCGGCCGGCTTCTACGCCGCCGGCCACCTGCTCAAGGATCCCGCGGCGAACATCGACGTGGACATGCTGGAGCGTCTGCCCACGCCCTGGGGCCTGGTGCGCTCCGGCGTGGCGCCGGACCACCCGAAGATCAAGTCTGTGACGCGCATCTACGAGAAGACCGCGGCGCATCCGCGGTTCCGCTTCTTCGGCAACATAACGCTCGGCGAGCACGTCTCCCGCGAGGAGCTGCTGGCCCATTACCACGCGATCGTCTACGCCACCGGCTCGCCACTCGACCGGCCCCTCGGCATTCCGGGCGAAGAGCTCCACGGCTCGCACGCCGCCACGGAGTTCGTCGGCTGGTACAACGGCCACCCCGACCACACCGACCTCGAGATCGATCTTCTCTCGGCCGAGCGGGCCGTCGTGATCGGCAACGGCAACGTGGCCCTCGACGTGGCCCGGATGCTCGTCCTCGGAGTCGACGAGCTCGCCGGCACCGACACGGCCGACCACGCCCTCGAGGTGCTGGGCTCGAGTCGCGTCTCGGAGGTGGTGATACTCGGCCGCCGCGGCCCGGCGCAGGCGGCGTTCACCAACCCGGAGCTGCTCGAGCTCGGCGAGCTGGCCGACGCCGACGTGATCGTCGACCCCGACGAGCTGGAGCGCGCGCTCGCCGTCCCCGACGCCGGCGCCGAGAGCGACGCCACATCGCGTCGCAACGTCGAGATCCTCCGCTCCTACGCCGAACGGGAGCCGTCCGGCCGGCCCAAGCGGGTCGTCCTGCGCTTCCTGCTCTCTCCAACCGCCCTCGTTCGCGGCGACGACGGCCGGCTCGGCGGCGTGGAGCTCGTGCGCAACGAGCTCGTGCCCGCTCCCGGCGGCGGCCTGCGTGCGCAGGCCACGGAGGAGCGCGAGACGATCACCGCCGGCCTCGCCTTCCGCGCGATCGGGTATCGCGGCATCCCGCTTCCGGGCGTGCCGTTCGACGAGCGGGCCGGCGTGATCCCCAACGACGCCGGCCGCGTGCTCGATCCCGCGAGCGGGTCGGCGCTGCCGGGGGAGTACGTCGTCGGCTGGATCAAGCGGGGCCCCTCGGGGGTGATCGGGACCAACAAGAAGGACGCCCAGCAGACCGTCGACGCGGTGCTCGCGGATCTCGCCGGAGGCGAGCGCCCTCACCAGCCCGAGCAGCCGGATGCGGAGGCGGTCGAGGAGATGCTCCGCGACTGCCAGCCCGACATCGTCACGTACGCCGGCTGGAGCGAGATCGACCGGCACGAGCGCGCGCTCGGCGAGGCCTCGGGCCGTCCCCGCGTCAAGCTCACGCAGATCGAGGAGATGCTCCGGATCGCGGCCGCCGAAGACCCCTCCGAAGACGAGCTGGCGCAGGCGAGGACGCGGTGAGTGCGCCGCCGCCGAGCAGCTGGCGCGCCTCGGCTATGTGCCAGACTGCCACGCGCAAGCCCCGTTAGCTCATCTGGTAGAGCGCCGGACTTTTAATCCGGTGGGGCGGGTTCGAGTCCCGCACGGGGCATCGTCGATGGTGCGATCGTTTGCCCCGCACCGCCTTGGGTAATCCCATTCCTCGAACGGCATTGACCTGCTGGAGGTGACGAGATGCCCATGACGACGTCCTCGGGGCAGCCGAAGAAGAGCGAGCTGCCCGACACGCTGAAGCGCTCGCCGGAGAAGGCGCAGCGCACGTTCGCGAAGGCCCACGACAGCGCCGTCCGCGAGTACGGCGAGGGCGAACGCGCCCACCGGGTCGCGTTCGCGGCGCTGAAGCACTCCTTCGAGAAGCGCGGCGACCACTGGGAGCCGAAGAAGCACAAAGGGCCCTCGGACCCGCGGGCGCGCAACCCACGCGCGCGGGAGAACCAGGGCAAGACCTACGGCGGCGTGGACGTGGAAGGCAACTCCAAGGAGGAGCTCTACCGGCGCGCGCGGCAGCTCGGGGTCAGAGGCCGCTCGCACATGTCCAAGGGAGAGCTCGCCGAAGCGATCGCCCGGAAGCAGTGAGGGCCGCGCCCGCGGGCGCTCAGGACAGCTCGCGCGGCACCAGGCGAAGCCGCAGCTGCTCGCCGCTGCGCAGCACGACCACGTCGACCGGGACGTCGATCAGGTCCGCCACCATCTGGCGCTGGATGTCCTCGACTCCCTGCACCCGGGTTCCGGCGAGCTCCACGATCAGGTCCTCGGCACGCAGACCGGCCACCTCGGCTGGGCTCCCGGGCGTGATCTCGATGACCTCGACGCCCGTGGCCTGATCGCGGTCACGGCGCGCCCGCGCCGGCAGCGGCCGAGGTCCTCCGGCGACGCCGAGGTAGGCCCGCCGCACCCGGCCGTCGCTCATGAGCGCGCCGATCACCTTGCGCGTCGCATCGTTGATCGGGACGGCCAGCCCGAGACCCACGCCTGCCACAGCCGTGTTGACCCCGACGACGCGTCCGAAGGAGTCCACGAGCGCCCCGCCGGAGTTGCCGGGGTTGAGCGCCGCGTCGGTCTGGATGACGCTGTCGATCATGCGCACCGTCCGGCCGGAGCGGGCCGGCAGCGAGCGACCCAGCGCCGAGATCACGCCCGCGGTCACCGAGCCGGCGAACCCGTTGGGGTTGCCGATGGCCACCACCAGCTGGCCGACGCGCAGGCGCGCGGCGTCGCCGAGCACGGCGGCCTTCAGGTCATCGGCGTCGGCGCGCAGCACTGCCAGGTCTGACAGCGGGTCCGCGCCGACGACGCGGAATCCGATCTCGCGCCCGTCCACGAAGGTCGCATGACCGCGGCGGCCGTTTCCGGCGACCACGTGCGCGGAGGTCAGCAGGAAGCCATCCGGCGTGAGGACCACCGCGCTGCCGGCGCCGACCGGCACCCGACCACGGCGGGTCTCGCGCATCACGCGCAGGCTTGCCACGCTCGGTGCGAGCCTCTCCACGACGCTCGACACCGTCCGCGAGTACGCGTCGAGGGCCTCTGCATCGGCCTCTGTCTGTCCGTTCTGGACCTCGCCCTCGGCTTCCGCGCCGAACGAGGCCCCCGCCACGGGAAGGATCGTCGTAGTCATCGCTGCTCCATTCGCTGTGAACTCGCTCCCCTAACCATAGGAAGCCGCCGCGCGCAGCCCGGACCCCCCGCCCGGGGGAAAGGCGCCGCTACGAGGCCGCGACGGCCGACGGGCGGCGGTCGGCCCAGGGCCGCGCCTGTTCGAGCTGGGCGCTCAGCGAGATGAGCCTCGCCTCCTGCCATGGCCCGGCCGTGAGCATCACGCCGACGGGGACCTCCGCGTCGGTCCAGTGGAGTGGCAGGCTGACCGATGGCAGACCTGCGACGTTGCCGAAGGCGGTGAACGCAACGCTGGCCACGACCTCGGGCACGGGCTGGTCGGGCGCCGCGTGCTGCGCTTCGAGCACCGCGCCCGCCTGCGGCGGGAGCGTCGCTGAGGTGGGCGTGAGCAGCACGTCGAAGTCACGGCCCCAGCGGGCCACCTCCCTGCGGCTCAGCAGCTCCAGTGTGCGCGCGGCCAGGACGTAATCGGCCGCGCCGAGCTCGTGGCTCGCCGCCCACTGGTGCGCGATGTGCGGCTCGACCGCCGACCAGTCGACACCTTCGTACTCCGCCAGGCCGCCAACGGTCAGCGCGATGAAGGGGGGCACCATCTCCTCGGAGATCGTCGGCACCTCCACCTCCTCGACGTCGTGTCCGAGCTGCTCGAGGGCCTCGGCGGTGGCGCGTGCGGCGGCAATGCAGGACTCGTCCGTGGGCACGCCGAGCGGCGCCTGCGCCATCAGCCCGATCCGCAGGCGGCCCGGGGGCGTGTCGAGCTCCTGAGCGAACGGGCGCGCGGGCGCCGGGGCGTTGTACCAGGCGCAGGGATCGACGCCCGCGATCTGGTCGAGCACCACGGCGGAGTCCGCGACGGTGCGCGAGACGACGCCCTCCACGACGGCGCCGAGCCAGCTCTGCGCCAGACGCGGCACGCGGCCGCGGCTCGGCTTCAGGCCGACGAGGCCGCAGTAGGACGCCGGGATCCGGATCGAGCCGCCTCCGTCGTTGGCGTGCGCGATCGGGAACATGCCGCCCGAGACGGCCGCGGCGGCCCCGCCGCTCGAGCCACCCGGCGAGCGCGTGAGGTCCCAGGGGTTGCGGGTGATCCCGTAGCGGCTGTTCTCCGCGACTGTCACCACGCCGAACTCGGGGGTGTTCGTACGCCCGCACAGGACAAAGCCGGCGCGGACGAGGGCGTCGACGACGAGCTCGCTCTGCTCGCTGACCCCCTCGGGGCCGCCGCGAGATCCGTAGCTCACCGGCCAGCCGGCCACCGGCGTGAGGTCCTTGATCGGAAGCGGAACGCCGAGGAAGGGCTGCCCCTGCCCGTCGGAGCCCTCACCGGAGGCGAGCCGCCGGTCGGCCTCGGCAGCCGACCGCCGCGCGTCCTCGTCGTTGCGCCAGACCACCGCGTTGATCTCCGGGTTGCGCTCGTCGACCGCGGCCAGGCACGTGTCCAGCAGCTCGACCGCCGAGAGCTGGCGGGCGCGCAGCGCGCCCGCCAGATCGAGCGCGCTGGACCACTGACCTGGTGGCACCCCAGCCATGCGGCGACCCTACCTCATCAGACCTCGCGCGGCGGCGTGGGATCGTCGCCGGCGTCGCCGTCGGCCAGGATCCGGTAGAGGTCCCGGCGCGTCGCGCTGAGCACCTCGGCGGCCTTCGCCATCTGCGCCTCGCTGCCGGTGCGCATCACCTGCGCGAAGGCGTAGGCGACGTCGCGGACGAGCTTGCCGAGCTCGGCTGCGCGGTCGCTCAGCTCGTCGCCCATCTCCTCCCAGGGCGCCGGCCGATCGGCACCGCGCTCCTCGACGAGCTTGCGCCCGGCGTCGGTCAGCGCGAACAGCTTGCGCCCGTCGACCTCCTCCGAGCGGATCAGGCCCTCGTCCTCGAGCTGCTGGAGCGCGGGATAGACCGAGCCCGGGCTGGGGCGCCAGAGGCCGTTCGAACGATCCTCGACCTCCTGCATGATCTGGTAGCCGTTTCGCGGCTCCTCGGCGAGGAGCAGCAGGGCTGCGGTTCGGATGTCGCCGCGACGGGCCTTGCGCCCGCGCCCCCGCGGTCCCTTGCCCCAGCCTCCGAACGGTCCCCCGAAGTCCCCGAAGGGACCCGGGCCGAAGCCGTGGCGGCGGTGGCGGTGGTGATGGCCTGGCCCGCAGCGTCCCCGCTCGGCCGGCTCGTGTTCGTGAGAGAACATTTGTGAACTCCTATCGTGAGATATCTAGAGACGATCACGATATATCGTTAGACCAAGGTTTTCAACCCCCTCCGCGGGGTGGGAAGATGTGAACATGAGGAAGGCACCCGGCAGCCGCCGCTCCCGGATGGCGCTCGTCGCCGCCATGGCGATCGTCGCCGGGTTCGCGCCGGCGGGCTACTCGAGTGCGGCGTCTGCGACGCACCCCGCCCCGGGGATCTCGGCGAAGATGCGAGCGGCGCTCCTCGAAGCGGCGACGGTGATCGCCACAGAGAACGGCGACAGCCACCCCCGCGACGTCGAGGCCGTCCGCACGACCCACCGCAGGGCCGAACACCTTCTGTGCGGCGACTGCGAACTCAAAGTCGTGCCCCCCGGCGCGACGGTCTACGTCGTGGCGATGCGCGGGCACTTCAGGTGCAACAGCTGCTCGCATCCCCGCTCGGCGACCATCGGCCCCGCCAACGTGATCGCGCTGCAGTTCATGGACCCCCACGACCTCCGCAACGTCCAGTTCAACTACGGCGGGCCCTACCCCAAGCTGCGCTCCGTGGGACCACCGGTCCGTCTGTAGGCCGGACCGCCGGGCTCGCCCGCGCACTCTTTCGGTTCGCGGTCGGTCCCTCTAATGGCGGAAGTGGCGACGACCCGTCGCGACCATCGCCACGCCCGCCGCATCGGCGGCGGCGACGACCTCCTCGTCGCGGACGGAGCCGCCCGGCTGGATGATCGCTGTGACTCCGGCGTCGATGGCCAGCTGCGGCCCGTCGGCGAACGGGAAGAACGCATCGGAGGCGAGCGATGCGCCGGCGAGCAGGTCGGGCTGGAACTGACTGGCCTTCTCGATCGCTATGCGCACGGCGTCCACCCTGCTCATCTGGCCGGCGCCGATCCCGACGGTGGCGCCGCCGGCGGCGATGACGATCGCGTTGGAGCGCACGTGGCGGCACACCCGCCAGGCGAACAGCATGTCCTCCCACTCCGACTCGGTCGGCTGGCGCGCGCTGACCACGCGCATCTGATCGCGGGTCTCGGAGACGACGTCGTGGGTCTGCACGAGCTCGCCGCCGATGACCGCCTTTGATTCGAGCTCGCGCAGCGGCTCCGGCCAGTCCGGGAGGGCGAGCAGCCGCACGTTCTTCTTGACCTGCAGCACCTCCAGCGCGGCGGGCTCGTAGCCGGGGGCGAGGAGCACCTCGATGAACTGCTCGGCCAGCCGTTCGGCCCAGGCCCGGTCGATCTCCCTGTTGACCGCGATGACGCCCCCGTAGGCGCTGAGGGGATCGCAGGCGAAGGCTCGCTCGTAGGCCTCGAGACCGCTGGCGGCGACCGCGCATCCGCAGGGGTTGTTGTGCTTGACGATCGCGCAGGCCGGGCCATCGAGTTCCTCGACCAGCTCGCGCGCGGCGCTCAGGTCGAGCAGGTTGTTGAACGACAGCTCCTTGCCGTGGAGCTGCTGGACGCCGTCGAGCAGATGGGTGCGTGAGCCGGCGCGCGCGTAGTAGGCGGCCTGCTGGTGAGGGTTCTCGCCGTAGCGCAGGTCCATGACCTTCTCGAAGGCGTCCGCCCGGGCCGGCGGGAAGCCGTCGAAGGTCCGGGCGGCGAACCACCCGGCGATGGCAGCGTCGTAGCGGGCGGTGTAGGCGAAGGCCCTCGCGGCAAGGCGCCTGCGTGCCTCCAGGGAGAGCCGGCCGCCCGAGTCGCGCAGCTCGGCCAGCACCGGGCCGTAGTCCGTCGGGTCGACGACGACGGCCGCGAAGGCGTGGTTCTTTGCGGCCGCGCGGATCATCGTGGGTCCCCCGATGTCGATGTTCTCGATCGCCTCCTCCTCGTCGGCGTCACCGCGGGCGACCGTCTGCTCGAACGGATAGAGGTTCACGCAGACGAGGTCGACGGGCTCGATCTCCTGCTCGGCCGCAGCGCGCAGGTGGGAGTCCTCGTCGCGGCGGGCCAGCAGCCCGGCGTAGAGGCGCGGGTGAAGGGTCTTGACGCGGCCGTCCATGATCTCGGGGAAGCCGGTGAAGTCCTCGATCGAGCGCACCCGCACGCCGGCCGCCGCGAGCTCCCTGGCGGTCCCGCCGGTGGAGACGATCTCCACGCCCAGCTGCTCGAGCCCTCTGGCGAAGTCGACGACGCCGCTCTTCTCGGAGACCGATATGAGCGCCCTGCGCACCCGCACCTCACCCGGCGCGGCGCGCTCGACACGGGTCGGATCGGAGGTCGCGAGCTCGCCGTCGGGCGCCATTCCCAGAGCCTATCCCGCGTCCGGCCCCTTCGCGGGGCGGCCCACCAGCGTGCGTCGCGGATTGCCCGCATCGGGACGCAGCGCACCAGCCGCGACCAGGCGCACCGCCTCGGGCAGCAGCGCATGCTCGAGGGGGCGCAGCGCGGCGAGCACCTCGTCCGCATCCGTGGCGTCGGGCAGCTCGATTGCGCGCTGGAGGATCACCGGACCGGAATCCATCCCTGCGTCCACGAAGTGGATCGTCACGCCGAAGACCTTGACCCCGTATGCGAGCGCCTGCTCGACCGCGCCGAGCCCCGGGAAGGCCGGCAGCAGGGACGGGTGGACGTTGATGACCGCGCCGGGGAAGCGCTCGAGGAAGGGCTCGCCGAGCAGCTCCATGTAGCCGGCGAGGACCACCAGCCGCGCGCCTCGCTCCTGCAGCCAGTCGGCCAGCGCCGCGTCGCGGGCGGCGCGGTCGCGGTAGCCGGCGCGGGGGAAGACCCCCGCGGGGACACCACCCGCCGCGGCGCGCTCGAGCGCCGGTGCGCCCTCGGCGCTCGAGGCGACCGCCACGACCTCGGCCTCGCGACCGTGGACGCTGTCGAGCAGCGCCTGCAGGTTGGTGCCGGCTCCCGAGACGAGCACGGCGATGGGAAGTCTCTCGCTCACGGGCGCCGCACGCTACTGCAGAGCCGATCCGTGCCCCGCCGAAGCCGATCCCTCCCCCGCCGGGACACGATCTGTGCCCGACGTCACACTGCGCCCCGCGAGGGTGCCCTTCAATGGATCTTGGCGGAGAGGCGTGCCAAAAGCCAACTGACGGGGGACACGCCCATGCTCACAGCCATCATCGTCACTGTCGTGATCGCCGGCGCGCTCGGCTACGCGCAGCGTTCCGGGGGCGGCCAGCTGATCTCGCGCCGCCCTTACAACAACCGCTACAACGACGCCTCAGGCGCCCGCGAGGATCACTTCTAGACGCGAGCCAGCGGGACGGTCTGCTCTGCCTGCTCGCCGTCCTCCAGCGAGTACTTGCCGGCGGCGCCCTCGCTGCCCGCGAGCGGGTAGTCGCCGGTGAAGCAGGCGTCGCAGTGGGTGGCGCGGTCCCCGCCGACGGCCTCGTAGACGCCGGCGAGCGACAGGTAGTGCAGCGAGTCGCAACCGAGCTCGGCGGCCACCTCCTCGGTGGTGCGCCCGTGGGCGATCATCTCCTCGCGGGTGGACATGTCGATGCCGTAGTGGCAGGGATGCTTGATCGGCGGAGCGGAGATGCGCATGTGAACCTCGGCGGCGCCGGCGTCGCGCAGCATCTGCACGATCTGGCGGGTCGTGTTGCCGCGCACGATCGAGTCGTCCACCACGACCAGCCGCTTGCCGGCGATCACGTCCGGGAGCGGGTTGAACTTCAGCCGCAGGCCGTGCTTGCGGAGCTCCTGGCCGGGCTGGATGAAGGTGCGCGCGACGTAGCGGTTCTTGACGAAGCCGTCGTCCTGCGGCAGGCCCGCGGCGCGCGCCAGCCCGCGGGCGGCGGCGTTGCCCGAGTCCGGCACGGCGATGACCAGGTCGGCCTCGACGGGGGCCTCGCGCCAGAGCATCTCGCCCATGCGCCCCCGCGCGACCTGGAGGACCTGGCCGTTCATGCGTGAGTCCGGCCGCGCGAAGTAGATGTACTCGAACACGCAGAACGCCCGCCTGCCGCCGGGAGCGACCATCCGGCTCTGCAGCCCGTCCTCGCAGAGCGTGACCACCTCGCCGGGCTCGACGTCGCGCAGGTAGCGCGCACCGATGATGTCGAACGCGCAGGACTCGCTGGCCACGCAGTAGCGGACACCCTGTCCGGCGGGCCCGCCGGCGCCAGACCCCGCGGCACCCGAGTCGAGCACGCCGATGGCGAGTGGGCGCAGGCCGTGGGGGTCGCGGAAGGCCACGACGCGGTCCTTGGTCATGGCGACGATCGAGAAGGCCCCGCGCAGGCGTGGCAGCACGTCGGCAATGGCGTCCTCGACCCGCTCGGCGGGGTGGGTGGCGATCATCGCGGCGATGATCTCCGAGTCGGAGGTCGAGCTGAACGTGACGCCGCGGTCGGCCAGCTCCTCGTGGAGCTCGAGCGCGTTGATCAGGTTGCCGTTGTGCGCGAGGGCGACCTCGCGGCGCGAGCCGTTGGTGCCCTCCGAGCGCTGGACCGGCTGGGAGTTCTCCCAGGCGTTGGATCCGGTGGTGGAGTAGCGCACGTGCCCGATCGCGAGCTCCCCCGCAAGGGTGCGCAGGTCGTTCTCGCTGAAGACCTGGCTGACGAGGCCGAGCTCGCGGCGCGTGACGATGTGGCCGCCGTGGTCGGCTGCCGCGATCCCCGCCGACTCCTGACCCCTGTGCTGGAGGGCGAAGAGCGCGAAGTAGGACAGCCGCGAGACGTCGTGCCCAGGCGCGTAGATTCCGAACACACCGCACTCGTCTCGCGGTCCCTCACGCGTTGTGCTCACATTCACACGCTATCAGGCGAAGAAGTCCGCCAAGCCCTCCGTGTAGGCGCTGGACAGCGCTTCGAGCGGGACCGACAGGGCCTCTGGACGGGGGCCGCCGGAGAGCTCGATGGTGAGCTCATCGCCTCCCACCGTGCCGATCCTGCGGGCACCCGTCCGGGCGCAGAGGGCCTCGATCTCCTCGGGGGCGCCGCTCACGAGCAGCCCCCCGGGAGCCTCGCCGAACAGGGCCTCGTCGGCCCGCTCGCCGGCGAGATCCACACGGGCGCCGAGGCCGCGGCCGAGGCAGCATTCGGCCAGCGCCACGGCGAGGCCCCCCTCGGCGACGTCGTGAGCGCTCGAGAGCTGCCCCGCGCGGACGGCGTCGCGGACAGCGCCGAGAGCAGTCGTGACGGCGGCCAGGTCGATCTCGGGCAGCCCGTCGGGGAGCGGCTCGCCGCGCAGCTTGGCGAGCTCGCCGGCGGGGAGCGACGGCTCGAAAGGGCCGACCAGCGCGATCTCGTCGCCGGCGCGGGCGAAGCCGAGCCCGGCGCAGTCGCGGGCGTCGGGCAGGCGACCCACCATTCCGATCACCGGGGTCGGGTAGATCGGGCCGCCGGCGCCCTCGTTGTAGAGAGAGACGTTGCCACCGACGATCGGCGCCTCGAGCGCGCGGCAGGCGTCGCCGAGTGCCCGCACCGACTCGCTGAGCTGCCAGGCGATGGGGGGCTTCTCGGGGTTGCCGAAGTTGAGGTTGTTGGTCGTGCCGAGCGGCTCGGCGCCGACGCAGGCGAGGTTGGCGGCGCACTCGAGCACCGCGGCGACCGTCCCGCGGTAGGGGTCTGCGGCCACGCGGCGGCCGTTGCAGTCGATGCTCACGGCGAGCGCGCTTCCGTCGGGCAGCGCGAGCACGGCCGCGTCCGCCTCCTCCGGCCGGCGGACGGTGCGCGACTGGACGATCGCGTCGTAGCGCTCGAAGAGCGGGCGCCGCGATGCGATGTTGGGAGAGGAGAGCAGCGCCAGCAGCGCATCGCGGTGCGAGGCGTCGGCGGCCAGCGTGGCCGCGGGCGGCTCATACAGCGGCCGCGGAGGCTTCTGCGGATCGAGGTCGTAGAGCGGGCACTCGTCGACGAGCGCCGTGACCGGCATGTCGCCGACCGGCTCGCCGTCGCGAAGCACCCGCATCCGGCCGCTGTCGGTGACGGCGCCGATGGCGACCCCGTTGACCTCCCACTTCTCGCAGGTGCGCAGAACGGCGTCGAGGTCGTCCGGCGCGACAACGCAGAGCATCCGCTCCTGAGACTCGCTGACCATGATCTCGAACGGCTCCATGCCCGGCTCGCGCAGCGGCACGCGGGCGACGTCGAGGTCGATCCCGGTGCCTCCCTTGGACGCCATCTCGGCCGCCGAGGAGGTGAGGCCGGCGGCGCCGAGGTCCTGGAGCGAGAGCAGGAGCCCGCGGTCGAGCAGCTCGAGCGAGCACTCGAGCAGCTTCTTCTCCTCGAAGGGATCGCCGACCTGAACCGTCGGGCGCTTGTCCTCGCCGCCGTCGGCGTCGTGGCCGAGCTCCGCCGATGCGAGCACCGAGGCGCCGCCGATGCCGTCGCGGCCGGTGGCGGCGCCGAACAGGACGAGCAGGTTCCCGGCGCCGGCGGCGGCGCTTCGGACCAGCCGCTCTCGGTCGGCCAGGCCGAGCGCCATCGCATTGACGAGGCAGTTCTGCTCGTAGGGAGCCTCGAAGTAGACCTCTCCCCCGACGGTGGGCACGCCGATCGAGTTGCCGTAGTGGCCGATGCCGGACACGGCGCCGTCGAGCAGGTAGCGAGCCCGCCCGCCCGTGAGCTCACCGTCGGCTCCGCGGGAGAGCTCGCCGAAGCGAAGCGAGTCGAGCACCGCGATGGGCCGCGCGCCGATCGCGAAGATGTCGCGCAGGATCCCGCCGACGCCGGTGGCGGCGCCCTGGAACGGCTCTACGGCGCTGGGATGGTTGTGCGACTCGACCTTGAACGCGCAGACGAGACCGCCGCCCACGTCGACTGCGCCGGCGTTCTCGCCGGGCCCCATGACGACGTGCGGCCCCTCGGTGGGGAGCGTCCGCAGGAGCTTCCTCGAGTGCTTGTAGGCGCAGTGCTCGCTCCACAGCAACGAGTACATGGCGAGCTCCACCTGGTTGGGAGGCCGGCCGCCCTGCTTCTCGCAGACGAGCTCGTACTCGGCGCGGGTCAGCCCGAGCGCAAGCGCATCCTCGACGGTGGGCAGGTCGGCGGTCTCGGCCATCGCCGGCTCCGGCGTCACGCGGGCACCACGCCGTCGACCGCCAGCCGGATCGACTCGAAGATCGCGAGGCCGTCGGCCGAGCCGCCGGTGAGCTCGTCGACGGCGTGCTCGGGGTGTGGCATGAGGCCGAAGACGTTGCCGGCCTCGTTGGAGACGCCTGCGATGTCGTCGAGCGATCCGTTGAAGTTGTGGCCGGGCGCGTAGCGCAGGACCACCTGACCGGACTCCTGCATCGCGCGTCGCGTGGGCTCGTCGGCGTGGTAGCGACCCCAGGAGTGCTTTGCGGGGACGCTGAGCCGCCGTCCCGGCGGACAGGCGCGCGTGAACGCGGTGTCGGGCGCGACGACGTCGAGCTCGACCTGGCGGAAGGTGAAGCGGAGGTTCACGTTGGGGAGCAGGGCGCCTGGCAGCAGGTGCGCCTCGCAGAGCACCTGGAAGCCGTTGCAGATCCCGAGCACGAGCCCGCCTTCGCGCGCGAAGTCGATGACGGACTCCATCGCCGGCGAGAAGCGGGCGATCGCCCCCGCCCGCAGGTAGTCGCCGTAGGAGAAGCCACCGGGGACGATGATCGCGTCGGCGCCACGCAGGTCACGGTCGCGATGCCAGATGAGCTCCGCATCGGCGACGTTGCGGGCAGCCTCGACGGCGTCGCGGTCGTCGCAGGAGCCCGGGAACTGGAGGATGCCGAACTTCACGTGCTGCTCAGGCGCCGCCGCCCAGGAGCTCGACCTCGTAGTCCTCGACGAGCGGGTTGGCGAGCAGCTTCCGGCACATCGCATCGAGCTGGGCGGGGTCCTCGACGTCCAGCTCGACGAGCCGGCCGACGTGCACGTTGGCCGCGCCGTCGAAGCCGAGGGCCGGGAGGGCCCGCTCGACGGCGACGCCCTGCGGGTCGAGGATCCCCGCCTTGGGGCGGATGAGCACGCGCGCCCTCACTCGTCCGTCTGGCCTGCGCCGGCGCGCTCGAGCCATGCCTGGAAGGGCTCGCCGGTGATGCGCTCGTAGGCCTCGACGTAGCGAGCCCGGGTGCCGGCGACGACGTCGGCGGGTATGGCGGGCGCGGGGGGCTTCTTGTCCCAACCGCCGGCCGAGGCCCAGTCGCGGACGTACTGCTTGTCGAAGCTGGGCTGGCCGCGGCCGACCTCGTAGCCGTCGGCCGGCCAGTAGCGCGAGGAGTCCGGGGTCAGCACCTCGTCGCCGACGACGAGCTCGCCGCCGTCCATCCCGAACTCGAACTTGGTGTCGGCGAGGATCACCCCGTTGGCGCGGGCGTGATCGGCGGCGAACGAGTACAGCTGGATCGAGACGTCGGCCACGCGCTTCATCAGCGCGCGGTCGCCGACTAGCTCGGCGGCGCGATCGAAGTCGATCGTCTCGTCGTGGCCGACATCGGCCTTGGTGCTCGGCGTGAAGATCGGCTCGGGCAGCTGCTCGGACTCGCGCAGCCCCTCGGGGAGCTCGATCCCCGAGACCGTTCCGCTCGCCTGGTAGTCCTTCCAGCCGGAGCCGGTGATGTAGCCGCGCACGACGCACTCCACGGGGAGCATCTCGAGGCGGCGCACGACGAGCGCGCGCCCGCGCGCCTCCTCGGGCACCCCGTCGGCGGCGGAGAGGAGATGGTTGGCGACGATGTGCCGCGTCTTGTCGAACCAGAACACGGACAGCCCCGTGAGCACCCGGCCCTTGTCGGGGATGGGCGTGGGATGGACCGCGTCGTAGGTCGAGATGCGGTCGCTGGCCACCATCAGGAGCCGCTCGCCCGCACCCGAACCGGCGCCGTCGGCGCCGTCCAGGTCGTACATCTCGCGGACCTTCCCGCTGGCGATTAGGGGCAGGTCGGCAAGCGTGGTCACTTGCCTCGATGCTACCAGCGCCACCGGGCGCCACGGGGCCTGCGTGGCGGGTGTGTCAGGCGATCTCGTCGAGGCGGCCGACGATGTCGTCGGCATAGCGGACGTAGTGCGAGTAGTCGAAGATCTCGTCGAGCTGGAGCGTGCGCGCGCGCTCCTCGGCCGCGAGCAGATCGCGCAGCGGGATGCCCTCGTCCCAGGCGCGCTGCGCGAGCTCCTGCACCAGCCGGTAGGCGTCCTCGCGCGAGAGCCCGGCGGCTACGAGCGCGAGCAGGACGCGCTGCGAGAACAGGGCGCCGTGGGTCAGCTCGAGGTTCGCGAGCATCCGCCCGGCGTCCACCGTCATGCCCTCGACGAGCACGATGGCGCGCTGCTGCAGGTAGTCGATGAGGATCGTTGAGTCGGGCAGGATGATGCGCTCGACGGAGGAGTGGGAGATGTCGCGCTCGTGCCAGAGGGCGATGTCCTCGAACGCCGCCTGGGCGTTGCCTCGCAGCACCCGCGCCAGCCCGGCGATCTGCTCGCTCTTGATCGGGTTGCGCTTGTGCGGCATGGCGGAGGACCCCTTCTGCCCGGCACGGAACGGCTCCTCGGCCTCGCGCACCTCGGTGCGCTGCAGGTGGCGGAGCTCCGTCGCGAAGCGCTCGAGGCCGCCGCCGGCGAGCGCGATCGCCGCCAACAGCTCGGCGTGCCGGTCGCGGGCGACGACCTGCGTGGAGACGTCCTCGCGCGCGAGGCCCAGACGGGTCAGTACGCGTCGCTCGAACTCGGGGCTGGTCGCGGCGTAGGTGCCGACCGCCCCCGACACCGCGCCGACGGAGGCGTTGGCGAAGGCGCGATCGAGCCGCTTGGCGTTCCGGTGCGCCTCGAAGGCGAAGCCGGCGAGCTTGATCCCGAAGGTGGTGGGCTCGGCGTGCACGCCGTGCGTGCGGCCGACGCAGAGCGTGTGGGCGTGCTCGCGAGCCCGGGCGGCCAGCGCGTCGACCAGCGCGTGGGCGCCGGCCGCGATCACCTCGCCGGCAGCCTGCAGCTGGAGCGCGAGCGCGGTGTCGAGGACGTCGGAGGAGGTGAGCCCGAAGTGGATCCAGCGGCCGGCCTCGCCTGCCGATTCGGCGAGCACGTCGACGAACGCCGCGACGTCGTGCTCGGTCACGCGCTCGCGCTCGTCGACCGCCTCGACGGTGAAGCTGGCCCGACGGATGGCCTCGAGCTCCGCGTCGCCCGGGCCGGCGTCGCCGAGCAGGGCCGGAAGCTCCTCGCAGGCGGCGATCTCGACCCTTCGCCAGCTGTCCATGCGAGCCTCGTCGGTCCAGATGCGGCCGAGCTCGGGGCGGGTGTAGCGGGGGATCACCTCCGTGATTATCGCCGCCTACCGGCGGCGGCCGCCTGATCGCGCCCTGCAGGTCCTGGCGGGGCGCCCTCGTTCGAGCGCCCGCCGGCGCGCCAGGCTGCTCAGGCGCCGAGGATCTGCGCGGCGAGGACGGCGGCGTTGCGGGCGTTGTCGAGGCCGACGCAGGCGACCGGCACGCCGGGGGGCATCTGCACGATCGAGAGGATGGCGTCGAGGCCGCCGGCGGCGGTCAGCCGGCCGGAGAGCGGCACGCCGATCACGGGCAGGTCGGTGTGGGCTGCGACGGCGCCGGGCAGCGCCGCCGAGATGCCGGCGCCGGCGATGATGACCCGCAGCCCGCGCATCCGGGCGTTCTTGGCGTATTCGGCGACGACGTCGGGTTCGCGATGGGCCGACATCACCCTGACCTCGTGCAGTATCTGGCGCTCCTCGAGCTCGCGCGCGGCCTTCTCCATCGACTCCATGTCGCTCTTGGAGCCCATCACGATGCCGACGCGCGGCGTGTCCACGTCGATCTCGTCGAGCTGGACCTGCACCTCGGACTCCTGCATCGGCTCCGGCACCAGCGAGATGCCCGGGGAACCCGACGGCTGACCCTCGCGGCCGGTGCTCTCGCCGTCCCCGTCCAGCCGCGGGCCGCTCACCACGACCTCCGGCACGTAACGGGCGCGGCGCTCCCGCGCCTTCTCCTTCCTCGAGCGCTCATGGGCGGGCAGCATACGCCCTGCGATGGCCGGAACCGTGCCGGCGCCCTCGGCCCCGTGCGGCTACAGCGAGGCGATGAAATCCTCCACCGGGATCGCGGCCAGCGTCTCGTAGCGGCCCGTGCCGCGCGACCCGAGCTCGAGCGACACGCGCGCCATCGTGGCCTCGTCGGGCGCCTCGACGACCGAGATGAAGTCCACGTGCCCGAGCGTCGCCCATTGCGCCTTGACGTTGGCGCCGAGCTGCTCGACCTCCTTGTTGACCTCCCTGATCCGCTGCGGGTTGTTCTTGACCGTCTGCACCCCCTCGGGGGTGAGCGTCGAGAGCATGATGTAGGTGGGCATTGGCGTCTCCTCCGGTGGTTTGCGGTAGCTACCCTCGCGAGCCGATTCTCCCAGGAGAGGGCGACCGGAGTCATCCCCCGCCGGGCGGCGGAGGATGACTGCAGCGGTGTCGCGGCGGAGCGCCCCGGTCAGGAGGCCGGGAAGCTCATGACCGAGAAGTGGCAGGTCTGTGCGGTCGAGGTGGTTTCCGCTGTCTCGTGCCAGATCATCTGGGCCTTGGCCGGCGCGAGCTGGACGAAGTCGATGTGGCGGTTGGCGACGAAGGGCGAGGCTTTGGCGGTCAGGGTCTCGATCAGCGTCGGGGTGGTCAACCCCGGCGCCGGGAACGCGAGGTGGTTGGTGAACACTTCGGGGGTCGCGACGCCGGTTTGGGTGGTCAGGTACGTGTAGTCCACCGTCCACGATCCGTTGCTGGTCTGCGCGTAGACGCGGAGAGCTGCTTCACCCGGCGCCGGGATCGCGCATTCGGCGGAAAGCGTCCCTCCGGGAAACGAGCCGACGGGCACCCGCACGGGCGACGCGCTTGCGGGCGCGTCGTAGGTGGAGATGGTCGCGCCGGGACCCTGCGGTCCGATGGGACCCTGTATCCCGTTGACGCCATTGACGCCGTTGGCGCCGTTGAGTCCTTTTGCCCCGTTCCTGCCGGCCGGGCCCGTGGTGCTCCAGGAAAGTTTGGCTTCGCGCTTCTTGCATTTCGGTTTCTTGGAGTAGATGTGAGCCGATCCGTCCTTCTTCACGCACGCGTAGAGCGTCCCCGCGCTCGCCCGCGACGCGGTGACCAGGGCGGTCAGCACGAGGGCGCCGGTCGTGATGAGGACCAAGCCTCGTGGCCTGCTCAGTGTTCGCATTGAATGCTCCTCCGATTGCTGTGGTTGGCCGCTGAGGCGGCGTGCCTGCCGTGAGCGCACGATCCGGCCGGACCACGCGTCGTTCCCCCTTGGCAGTCGCCGTATCGTCGCAGCGGCGTCGGACCGCCTCGAATGAACGTCTAGGTCTCCTCCTCGTCGAGGTCGAAGGGAACCAGGCCCGCGAGCCGATCGGTATTTCGTCCATACCGCTCGCGTTCCCGCGATGACTTCTGGTCATGGGCGTAGCGTCTCTGGTGTCCGAGACCATGGGGGACCGATTCATGGGGGAACGATCATGGGGAAACACCTCACCTATGCGAACGTCGCGGCCACGCTTGCGCTCGTCCTGTCGATGAGCGGCGGCGCGCTGGCCGCGAACCACTACCTGATCAACTCGACCCGGCAGATCAACCCGAGGGTGCTCAAGCGGCTCCGCGGGCCTCAGGGTCCGGCAGGGCCGGCGGGCCCCGCGACGCTCGCGAGCGGACCCGTGGGCGCAACCGGCGCGCCTGGCGGCACCGGGCCGGCGGGCACCGCCAGGGCCTTCGGCGCCGTGGCGGCGACCGGGCTGCTGAGCGGCCCCTCGCGGAACGTCGCCGGGGTCGCGGAGGTTGCTACGGGCAAGTACTGCATCGCCCCGAGCGAACCGGGCATCAGCCCCTCGGGCACATTGATCGTGGTGGCCCTCGATGCGAGTGGCACCAATGCGGGGAACGCGCTGGCGCGCAGCCATCCGGTGAACTGCCCCGCCGGGCAGTTCGAGGTGGACACGATCGTCTACCGGGAAACCGGCGGGGGCATCCTCAGCGAATACCACCCGGAGCCGTTCACCTTCACGATCCCCTGATCCGCCGTAGCGGCCGAGCGGCGCGGCGTCAGGCGACTGCGGCCGTCTGGTCCGCGCGCTCCAGCGTCAGCTCGCCGTCGGCGACGTCCACCGTGATCGAGTCGCCGGAGTGGATCTCGCCCTGCAGCAGCGCGAGCGCGAGCCGGTCGGTGAGCTGCTTCTGGATCACCCGGCGTAGGGGCCTCGCGCCGTAGACGGGGTCGTAGCCGAGGTTGCCGAGCAGCTGCCTGGCGTCCTCTGTCAGGGTGATCTGGACACCGCGCTCTGCCACGCGCTGGATCACGCGCCTCACCTGGATGTCGACGATGTCCGCCAGCTGCTCGCGGCTGAGCGAGTGGAACCGCACGATGTCGTCGAGCCTGTTGATGAACTCGGGCTTGAACGTCTGCAGCAGCTCGGCGCGGATCTCCGTGTCGGAGAGCCCCTCGTGGACCGGGATGTTGGAGGTCATGATCAGCACCGTGTTCTTGAAGTCGACGGTCCGCCCCTGGCCGTCGGTGAGGCGCCCGTCGTCCATGACCTGCAGCAGGGTGTTGAAGACGTCGGGATGGGCCTTCTCGATCTCGTCGAGTAGCACCACGGAGTACGGGCGGCGGCGCACCGCCTCGGTGAGCTGGCCGCCCTCTTCGTATCCCACGTAGCCGGGAGGTGCCCCCACCAGGCGCGACACGCTGTATTTCTCCATGTACTCGGACATGTCGATCCGGATCATCGCCTGCTCGGAGTCGAACATGAACTCGGCCAGCGCCCTGGCCAGCTCCGTCTTGCCGACGCCGGTGGGGCCGAGGAAGAGGAACGTGCCGATCGGCCGGTCGGGGTCCTGCAGGCCCGCTCGTGAGCGGCGCAGCGCCGTGGCCACGGCCTCGATCGCCTCGTCCTGGCCGACCACGCGTTCGTGCAGCCGGTCCTCCATGTGGATCAGCTTCTCGGTCTCGCCCTCGAGCAGGCGGCTCACCGGTATCCCGGTCCAGCGCGCCACGACCTCGGCGACGTCGTCGGCGTCGACCTCCTCCTTCAGGAACTGGTGCCCACCACCGTCGCTCGCCCGCTCGCGCTCGCGCGTTTCGAGCTCGCCCAGCTTGCGTTCGAGCTCCGGGATCTCGCCGTAGCGGAGGGTGGCGGCGCGCTCCAGGTCTGCCTCCCGCTCGGCACGCTCGACCTCGCCGCGGGCCTGCTCCAGGCGCTCCTTCAGATCGGAGATCTCCTGGATGGCCTGCTTCTCGTTCTGCCACTGGGCCTTCATCGCCGAGGACCGCTCGCGGAGCTCGGCCAGCTCCCGCTCAAGCGACGCGCGCCGCTCGGCGCTGGCCTCGTCGGTCTCCTTCTCGAGCGAGGTCAGCTCTATCTCGAGCTGCATCACCCGGCGGTCCACCTCGTCGATCTCAGTGGGCACCGAGTCAATCTCGATCCGCAGCCGCGAGGCGGACTCGTCGACCAGGTCGATCGCCTTGTCGGGGAGGAAGCGGTCCGCGATGTAGCGGTCGGACAGCGTCGCGGCGGCGATCAGCGCGCTGTCCTGGATCCGCACCTTGTGGTGCGTCTCGTAGCGCTCCTTGAGGCCCCTGAGGATCGCGATCGTGTCCCCCACCGAGGGCTCACCGACCATCACCGGCTGGAAGCGGCGCTCGAGTGCGGCGTCCTTCTCGATGTACTTGCGGTACTCGTCGAGGGTCGTCGCGCCGACGCAGCGCAGTTCGCCCCGCGCGAGCATCGGCTTGAGCAGGTTGGCGGCGTCCACCGCCCCTTCGGCGGCACCGGCTCCGACGATCGTGTGGAGCTCGTCGAGGAAGAGGATGACCGTGCCCTGCGCCTGGGAGACCTCGGCGAGCACCGCCTTGAGCCGGTCCTCGAACTCTCCGCGGTACTTCGCGCCGGCCACCAGCGAGCCGATGTCCAGTGCGATCACCCGCCGGTCGCGCAGCGACTCGGGCACGTCGCCGGAGACGATCCTGCGGGCGAGACCCTCGACGATGGCGGTCTTGCCGACACCGGGCTCCCCGATCAGCACGGGGTTGTTCTTGGTGCGGCGCGAGAGCACCTGGATGACGCGCCGGATCTCCTCGTCGCGTCCGATCACGGGATCGAGCTTGCCCTGCTCGGCCAGCCGCGTCAGGTCCTGCCCGAAGCGCTCGAGCGCCTCGAGCTTCTCCTCCGGGTTCTGGTCGGTGACGCGGTGCGATCCCCGCACCTCGGACAGAGCCTGAAGGAGGTTCTCGCGTGTCACCCCCGCGGCGCCGAGGGCCTGGCCGGCGGGACCGCCGTCCCCGGTCAGCGCCAGCAGGAGGTGCTCTGTGGAGACGTACTGGTCGCCCAGCTTGCCGGCCTGGAGCTCGGCCGCCCGGAGCACCGCGATGAGCTCGGAGCCGAGCTGGCCGGACGCATCCCCGCCGCTACCAGACCCGAGCACGGGCAGGGCATCGAGCGCCTGCTCGACGCTCGAGCGAAGCGATCCTGGCTCCACGCCAAGCTTGGCGAGCACGGGCAGCACCACGCCGCCGGGCGACTCCGCACTCGGCGCCTGGCCCACCGTCCCCGCGCCCGGAGCCTCAGCCAGCAGCGCGGCGAGCAGGTGCACGGGGGTCAGCTGGGGATTGCGGCGCTCTTCGGCGAGCCTGCCGGCCGCGGCGAGCGCCTCCTGGGCCTTGATCGTGAAACGGTCGGGCTGCATACGTCAGGACCTCGTCTCGCCGTTGCCGAACGGGGACCGGGCGTCGGCCGCGCGCACGACCTGGCCGGGCCTGTAGGGGACGAGCTCGGCGCGGAAGGAGCGGCGCACCTGCTCGAGCTCCTCGGCGAGGCGGACCTGCGCCTTCAGCGCCTCCACCTCGAGCTGCTCGATGCGCGCGTGCATGCCGTCGATCTCCTGCTCGAGGCTCAGCACCCGCTCGACGCCCGCGAGGTTCAGGCCGAGCTCGGCGGTCATCTCCTGGATGCGTCTGAGCCGGTCGACGTCCTCCTGCGAGTAGAGCCGCGTGCCCTTGGGCGATCGCTTGGGCTCGATCAGGCCGCGCGCCTCGTACATCCGCAGGGTCTGCGGATGCATGTTGGCGAGCTGCGCGGCCACGGAGATCATGAACACGCCGCGGTCGGTCTCGAGCTGCACCCGCGTGACCCGCGGGATCGCTCCCGAACGGCGGCTCGCCGGCACGCGCTGCGGATCGCGCCCTGAGGTCGTCATCGGCTCTCACCCGCCTCGGCGGAGGCGGCGTCGCGGTCGTCCGACGCGGCCGATCCGTTCTGGAACAGCGCGGCGCGCGGGTTGCCGGCCATCGTCCTGGACAGCGCATCGACCGCCTGCTCCTGCTCCTTGCTGAGGTTGCCGGGTACGTCGATCACGAAGCGGTAGCGGATGTCGCCACGGGCGCCGTCGCCGGTGCCGAGCTTCGGGGGGCCCTCCCCGCGCAGCCGCTGGACGGTCCCGTGGGCGGTGCCGGGCCGCACGCGCAGCGTCTTGGTGCCGCTCAGCGTGGGCACCTGGACGTCGGCGCCGCGCAGCGCCTCGGGAATGCTCAGGGGCACCTCGACCTCGAGGTTCTCGCCCTTGCGGGTGAAGATCGGAGAGGGCGCCACGTGGGTGATCAGGTAGAGGTCGCCCGGCGGGCCGCCACCGGGTCCCGGCTCGCCCTTGCCGGCGAGACGGATGCGGCTGCCGTCGTGCACGCCTGCGGGGATGTTCACGCGCAGCCGCTTCACGGTCCGCACCGCACCGGCGCCGTGGCAGGTCGGGCAGGGGTCCTCGATCACCGTGCCGGAGCCGCCACAGCGCGAGCACGGCTGGGAGATGGAGAACATCCCCTGGCCCTCCGTCTCGATCCCGCGGCCCTCGCACTTGGGGCACACGGACGGGGTCGTCCCCGGCTTCGCGCCCGTTCCACGGCACGTCTCGCAGGTGGCGTGCATCGGCACCTGCAGCGGCACCTGCGCGCCGGCGACCGCCTGGTCGAAGGTGATCGAGACCTGCGCCTCGAGGTCTGCACCGCGCTCCACGCGCGGCCTGCCGCGCGCGCGACGGCCGCCGGCCGCACCGCCGAACAGGTTGGAGAGGATGTCGCCCATCGAGGAGCTGTCGAAGTCGAAGTTGCCGAAGCCGCCGAAGCCGCCCCCCGGGCCCGCGCCCGTCGCGAACGGCCCGCTGCCGCTGTCGTACTGCTTGCGCTTCTCGGGATCGCCCAGCACGTCGTAGGCCTGGGAGATGTCCTTGAACCGCGACTCGGCCTGCTTGTCGTCCGGGTTGCGATCGGGGTGGTACCTACGCGCGAGCTTGCGGTAGGACTTCTTGATCTCCTCGGCGGTCGCCTTCTTGTCGACCTCGAGGGTCTTGTAGTAGTCGGGACGGCTGGCCATCTTCTGTCCTCGCTAGGCGGCCACCACGACACGCGCGGGGCGGATGACGCTCTCGCCGAGCCGGTAGCCGGACTGGTAGACCTCGACGACGGTCCCGCCCTGGGCTCCGTCGGCCGAGCAATCCGCAGTTGCGACCGCCTCGTGCAGGGACGGGTCGAACGCCTCGCCGACCGGCGAGAACGACTCGATCCCGGCCCTCGCCAGGGCGGCGCTCAGCTCGGAGCGCACGAGGCGCACGCCGGCTAGCAGCGGGTCCTCCCCACCGCCCTGGCTCGTCGGCACATCGGCGAGCGCCCGGTCGAGGTTGTCGAGCGCGGGCAGCAGCTCCTTGGCCAGCGCCGCCATGCCGCGCTCCTTCGCCGCGGCCGACTCGCGCGCGATCCGCTTGCGGTAGTTCTCGAAGTCCGCCTGGGTCCGCTGGGCTAGCGCCAGGTACTCGTCGCGCTGCGCGGCAGTCCTCACCAGCTCGTCGAGGTCGCCCTCGACCTCCGACGCATCGCCGTTGCCGGCTGCGACGCCCGAGACCTCCGCGGGCTCGGGCCGGGCCTCCCCGACGGGCTCGGGCACGGACTCGGCGGCTGGCTCGGGCGCGACCTCCTCGGCCGACTCGGGCCTGGCCTCCCCCGACGCGTTCGCGTCGGGGGCACCGGCCTGCTGCTCGTTGAGCGTGCGCTCGCGGTCGATCATGAGCGCGCTATGCCTTGGGCTCGTCGACGACCTCGGCATCCACCACGTCCTCCTCGTCGGAGGCTGAGGTGGCGCCATCGCCGGCCGCGCCGTTGCCGGACGCGGCGGCCTGCTCCTGCGCACGCTGGTACATCGCCTCGGATACCGAGTGGAACGCCGTCTGCAGGGCCTCGGCCCGGGCGTTGATCTCGGCTGCATCCTCGGACTCGAGCACGTCGCGAACCTGCTTGATCGCGTCCTCGATGCGCGATTTCGAGTCGGCGTCCACCTGGTCGCCCAGGTCGCCCAGCTGGCGCTCGGCCTGGTAGGCGGCGTTCTCGGCGTTGTTGCGGGCCTCCGCCAGCTCCCTTGCCCGGCGGTCGTCCTCCGCGTGGGACTCCGCGTCGGAGACCATGCTCTTGATTTCGTCCTCGGAGAGGCCGGAGCCCGCCTTGATCTCGATCTTCTGCTCCTTGCTGGTGCCGAGGTCCTTGGCCGACACGTTGAGGATGCCGTTCGCGTCGATGTCGAAGGCGACCTCGATCTGCGGGATGCCGCGAGGCGCCGGCGGGATGCCGGTGAGCTGGAACTTGCCGAGGGACTTGTTGTACTGCG
Organism: Solirubrobacteraceae bacterium; assembly: GCA_036498265.1. Taxonomy (GTDB): domain Bacteria; phylum Actinomycetota; class Thermoleophilia; order Solirubrobacterales; family Solirubrobacteraceae; genus Palsa-744. The sequence continues at coordinate 101,946 of DASYFT010000026.1, forward strand.
CCATCTCGCGCTCACCCTGCAGGACGTGGATCTCGACCGACGGCTGGTTGTCCTCGGCCGTCGAGAAGACCTCGCCCTTGCGCGTCGGGATCGTCGTGTTGCGCTCGATCAGCTTCGTCATCACGCCGCCCTTGGTCTCGATACCGAGGGTCAGCGGAGTGACGTCGAGCAGCAGCACGTCCTTGACGTCGCCGGCGAGCACGCCCGCCTGGATCGCCGCTCCCACCGCCACGACCTCGTCCGGGTTGACGCCGCGGTGCGGCTCCTTGCCGGTGAGGTCTTTGACCTTCTCCTGGACCGCCGGCATGCGGGTCATGCCGCCGACGAGCACGACGTGCTCGATCTCCTTGACACCCTTGTCCTTGGCGTCGTCGATCGCCTGTCGCACGGGTGCGACCACGCGGTCGAGCAGCTCCGACGTCAGCTCCGACAGCTTGGCCCGGGTGAGCCGCGTGTCGAGGTGCTTTGGACCGGAGGAGTCCGCTGTGATGAACGGCAGGTTGATCTGCGTCTCCTGCGTGGTGGACAGCTCGATCTTCGCCTTCTCGGCCGCCTCGTAGAGGCGCTGCAGGGCCATCGGGTCCGCGGACAGATCGATGCCCTGGCTTCGCTTGAACTCGGCGACCAGCCAGTCGACGATCGCCTTGTCGAAGTTGTCGCCCCCGAGGTGGTTGTCACCGGCGGTGGACTTGACCTCGAACACGCCGTCTCCGATCTCCAGCACCGACACGTCGAAGGTGCCGCCGCCGAGGTCGAACACGAGGATCGTCTGGTCGGACTCCTTGTCGAGGCCGTAGGCCAGCGAGGCTGCCGTCGGCTCGTTGATGATGCGCTTGACGTCGAGGCCGGCGATCTTGCCGGCGTCCTTGGTGGCCTGGCGCTGGTCGTCGTTGAAGTAGGCCGGGACGGTGATGACCGCCGAGTCCACGCTCTCGCCCAGGTAGGCCTCGGCGTCGGACTTGAGCTTCTGCAGGATCATCGCCGAGATCTCCGGCGGTGAGTGCTGCTCGCCGCCCGCCTCCACGCGGGCGTCACCGTTGGGGCCGGCGACGACCTTGTAGGGGACGATGGACTCCTCCTCGCGCACCTCGGCCTCCTTGCGGCCCATGAAGCGCTTGATAGAGAAGATGGTGTTCTGCGGGTTGGTGACCGCCTGGCGCTTGGCGACGGTCCCCACGAGTCGCTCGCCGGATGCCGCGAACGCGACGACGGAAGGCGTGGTGCGGCCTCCCTCGGCGTTCTCGATCACCGTCGGCTCGCCACCCTCCAGCACGGCCATGCAGGAGTTGGTCGTGCCGAGGTCGATACCTATGGTCTTGGCCATTGGGGAATGCTCCTTCAATAAGCTTGTAGAAATCTAAGTGCAAGTCTGGCAGATTTCCTGAGCGGTTTCAAGCATCCAAGCGCGGGCTGGTGAAAAGCTCGTATAGATGCCCGCGATGCGCGTAACCGCCCACGTCGGCGGGGTAGTCCTCTCAAGTGACACGCCTCGAGCGCAACGTCAACATCACCGCCGTCGTGCTGCCGTTCCTCGGCGTTCTGGCGGCGGCGGCGCTGCTGTGGAACCACTTCCTCGGCCCCCGCGACCTGGCGATCTTCGGTGTGATGTACCTGCTCACGGCGCTCGGCGTGACGGTCGGCTTCCACCGGTTGCTGACCCACCGCGCCTTCGAGACGCACAGATGGCTCCGCTACACGCTGGCCGTGCTCGGGTCGATGTCCGTGCAGGGCCCGGTGATCGACTGGGTCGCCGACCACCGCAAGCACCACACGTTCACCGACGAAGAGGGCGACCCGCACAGCCCCCACGCCGGCCACGGCAAGGGACTCCGGGGGATGCTCTCGGGGCTCTGGCACGCGCACGTCGGCTGGCTGTTCCGGACCCACGGCCAGGCCTCCTCGAAACGGTTCGCCCGCGATCTCCTCGAGGACCCGGTGATGCGGCGCATCAACCGCGGCTTCCCGCTGATCGCCCTGCTCAGCCTCGCGATCCCGTTCGTGCTGGGGCTGGCGCTGAGCGGCGGATCGCTGATCGCCGGCGGGCTCGGCGCGCTCCTGTGGGGCGGGCTCGTGCGCATCTTCCTGGTGCACCACATCACCTGGAGCATCAACTCGATCTGCCACTTCTTCGGCAGGCGGCGCTTCGACACCGAGGACGAGTCCACGAACGTGTTCTGGCTCGCGCTGCCATCCCTGGGCGAGGCGTGGCACCACAACCACCACGCCTTCCCGCAGTCCGCGTTCCACGGGCTGCGCTGGTACGAGTTCGATCCGAGCGGCTGGCTGATCCTGGGCCTGCGCCGCGTCGGGCTGGCGTGGAACGTGGTCACCGTCACACCCGAGCGGGCGCGGGCGAAGCTCGACGGCGGCACCGTCTCCGCGGCGCGCTGAAGCGGCGGGCGCACAGGCCGTCCAGCCACCCGCCGGGTATGCGGGTCCACGTCGCCCTTTGCCACGGTAACGTCTGCGCATGAGCACGGTGATCGAGGAGGCGGTCAAGCCGAGGCTTCGCGGCGTCTGGCACTCCTACGCGTTCTTCGCCTCGCTCGCCTGCGGAGTGGCGCTGATCCTGGCAGCGTCGGATGGCAGGGCCCGGGTGGCGGCGAGCATCTACGCGGTCGCGGTCTCGGCCCTGTTCGGCACGAGCGCGCTCTACCACCGCATCACCTGGCGCCCGCGCGCGCGGCGCTGGATGAGGCGGCTCGACCACTCGATGATCTTCGTGCTCATCGCAGGGACCTACACGCCGGTGGCGCTGCTGGCACTGAGGGGATCGCTCGCCACCACGATCCTGATCGTCCTCTGGGTCGGGGCGCTCGGCGGCGTCGTCTTCAAGCTCGCCTGGATCGACGCGCCGAAGTGGCTGTTCGCGGCGGTCTACGTCGCGCTGGGCCTGGTCTCCGCGGCGGTCTTCGGGGAGCTGCCGGCGGCCATCGGCTGGCTGGGCGTGGCCGGTCTTGCGACCGGCGGCCTGCTCTATGTGGTCGGCGCCGTCGTCTACGCCAGCGGCCGCCCGGATCCCTCGCCGAAGGTGTTCGGCTACCACGAGGTCTTCCACGTGCTGGTCATCGCCGCTGCCGCGCTGCACTACGCCGTGATCGCCTTTGCGGTGCTCCCCCGCGGCTGAGCCGGGTCAGGCGAACAGGACGCGGCTGGGGCACATCCGCGCGAGCGCACATTCCCGGCAGGCGGGCGTGCGCGCATGGCAGGTGCGGCGCCCGTGGCGTAGGAGGTTGACGTGCAGCTCGAGCTCCTGGCCGGGCGCCGTCAGCGCGAGCATCTGGTCGTGCAGCTCCTCGAACGGCGCCCCCGCCCGCAGCAGGTGCAGTCGCATTCCGACGCGCGACACGTGCGTGTCGACCGGCACGTCGAGCAGGCCGTAGGCGAACAGCAGCACGCAGGCGGCTGTCTTGCGCCCGACGCCCGGAAGCGACGTCAGGTAGTCGCGCGCGTCCTCGAGCGGCACGCGCGGCAGCCAGTCGAGCGACAGCTCGTGCTCGGGCTCGCCGTCGCCGATTCCAGGCCGCTCGGAGATCGCGCGGAGGATCTCCTGGATGCGCACGGACTTGACCTTCGAGATGCCGCCGGGGCGGATCGCCTCCTCCACCTCGGCGAGCGGCGCATCGCGCACCTGCTCCCACAGCGGCCACCGGTCGCGCAGCCGCAGGAAGGCGACGTCGCGATTGCGGTCGTTGGTGGACTGCGAGAGCACCGTCAGGATGAGCTCCGCGATCGGGTGTCGGTGGGGCTTCATCAAGGGCACGCCGTAGACGGCACGCAGGCGCTCGCGCACCCTCGCGACGCGAGCCCGCGTCGGCGGCTTCCAGGCGGCTGGCACCGCATCACCGTATCCCCCTCGAGCTGCCCATTATCCTCGCCGGGTGCCCGAGGTGAGCGACCACAGCAGCGAGATCGACGGGCTCCCGGTGTTCTGGCGCAGCGCTCCACGGGTCTCGAGCGCGGCCGCGGACGCCGTCCCTCTGTACCTCCACGGCGTGCCCAACAACTCCGACGACTGGCTCCCCTTCCTCTCACGAAGCGGCGGCCTCGCCCCCGACCTCCCCGGCTTCGGACGCTCGGGCAAGCCGGGCTCGCGGCTCTACACGATCGAGGAGTACGACCGCTTCATCGAGCGCTTCCTGGACGAGGCGAACGTGGATCGCGTCCAGCTCGTGATGCACGACTGGGGCGCCGTGGGTCTCGCGTTCGCCCAGAGGATCCCCGCGCGGGTGGAGCGGATCGTGATCGTCAACGCGGTGCCGTTCCTGCCCGGGTACCGGTGGCACCGCACGGCGCGAATGTGGCGCACTCCCGTGGTCGGTGAGCTGGTGATGGGCGCCACCGCGCGCCCCGTGCTCCGCCTCCTCTCCCGCGAGTCCAACGCGACGCCCGGGCCGATGCCGGATGCCTGGCTCGACAGCGTGCTCGACCACTTCGACCAGGGCACACAGCGCGCGATCCTGCGCCTGTACCGCAGCTCGCCCCCGGCGGTTCTCGCGGACGCCGGACGCCACCTGGGCGAGCTGTCGATGCCGGCCCTCGTCGCGTGGGGAATGCGAGACCCGTACATCCCGGCTCGCTTCGCTCGCGAGTACGCGGACGCGCTCCCGCAGGCCGAGCTGCTGGAGCTCCCCGACGCGGGCCACTGGCCGTGGCTCGACCGCCCAGACATGATCGACCGCGTCGTGGAGTTCCTGGGCGCGGAGTGAGGGAGCTAACGCTCAGCGCCCGGGACGAGCCGCTCCGCCGGACGCGCACGGGAACGGCCGCGGTGCCCGCCTGGACCCTGACGGCGGTCCTTGGCCTCGTCTACGTGATCCTCGCGCCGGCGAGCACCGACCTCTCGGCGGCCAGCTACCGCAGCTACCTGTTCACGCACGGCGGGTTCACCCTGTGGGACAACTCCTGGTACGGGGGCCACCACCTGCCCGCCTACTCGGTGCTCGCACCGGCGCTCGGCGCCGGTATCGGGCCGCAGCTGCTCGCGGCACTCTCGATGACGATCGCCACGGCGCTGTTCACGCTGCTCATCGACGGCCCCTTCCCGGCCCGCGCGACGCGAATCGCCTCTCTGTGGTTCGCCCTGGGGGCCGCCATCAGCCTCCTTTCGAGCCGCGTGCCTTTCGACCTGGGCCTCGCGCTCGGCCTCGGCGCTCTCGTCCTGCTCCGGCGAGGGCATCCGTGGCCGGCGCTGGCGCTCGCTCTGCTCACCTCACTCGCGAGCCCCGTCGCCGGTGCCTTCCTCGCGCTCGCCGCCCTGGCCTGGGCACTCGCGGGACCGGCGCGTCGCTGGCCGGGCGCGCTGATCGTGGCCGCGCTCGCGCCGATCGCGCTGCTCGCGCTCGCGTTCCCCGAAGGAGGCTCTCAGCCGTTCGTCGCCTCGGCCTTCTACCCCGCGCTCGCCGGCGCGCTGTTGATCGCATTGCTGATCCCGGCCGACCGGCGGGCGTTGCGGCTCGGCGCGTTCCTCTATGCAGCCGCGCTGACGGGCTCCTACCTCATCCAGTCGGCGGTCGGAGGCAACGTGGATCGGCTCGGCGCCCTCGTCGCCGGTCCGATTGCCGCCTGCGTCCTCGCCGGCTCGACGGCGATCGGCCGGCGCGGCGCGCTGTTGCTCGTGCTCGCGCCGGCACTGCTCTACTGGCAGGCGAACGCGCCTGTCACGGACTTCGTCGCGGCTGCCTCCGACCCGGCGGTCGAGGAGTCCTACTACACCCCGCTTCTGCACGAGCTCGGCGCGCTCGGCATCGGTTACGGCGCGACGCCGGCGCGGATCGAGGTCGTTCCGTCGGTCGACCACTGGGAGGCGCGCTGGGTCGCTCCGGCGATCATGCTGGCGCGGGGCTGGGAGCGCCAGCTCGATGGCCTTCGCAACGGCCTGTTCTACTCCTCGACGCCCGTCACCGCAGCCCGCTATCGGGCATGGCTCTCACAGCAGTCCGTCTCCTACGTCGCGCTTCCCGATGCCCCGCTCGACTACTCCGCCAAGTCGGAGGCGCGCCTGCTGCGGGGTGCCGGATCGGGCGGTCCTCCGCCGTACCTGCGGGAGGTCTGGAGCGACTCGCACTGGCGTCTGTTCGCTGTGGCGGGGGCCCGCCCGCTGGTGTCGGCGCCGGCCACGCTCACCCGGGTCGGGAGAGACTCGTTCACGCTTCGCGCGCCGCGCGCGGGCACCTTCACGGTGAGCCTGCACTTCAGCCGCTACTGGGCGCTCGCCTCCGGGCACGGCTGCGTCGAGAGCGCTCCCGGCGACTGGACCGGCGTGCACGTCCCGCGCGCAGGGCTCGTGCGCGTCGTCATCAGCTTCTCGCCGGCGCGCCTGTTCAGCAGCGGGCCGCGCTGCCGCTGAGACGGCGGTCCATCGGGGTGGCGCGTGGGCTAGGCTGTCGGCGATGGCCGCCCGCGCTCGTGTCCTGCAGGCGCGCGTCCTGCCGCATGGATGGCTGGACGCGCTGCGGCAGGTCTCGCTGTTCGCCGCGGCCTACTTCGCCTACATGGTCGTCCGCGGGATAGCCGACGGAAGCGCCAACGCGGCCTTCGCACATGCGCGCGACCTGATCTCGCTGGAGCGGACGCTGCACCTGTTCGTCGAGCCGTCGATCCAGGCATGGGCGTCCGGCAGCCACTTCGTGATGGTGCTTGCGAGCTGGCTCTACGTGAACGCCCAGGGCTCGATCACGATCGCGGCGCTCGTCTACCTCTACCTGCGCCACAACCGGAACTTCTACTTCGTGCGCAACATGTTCATGATCGCCATGGCGATCGCCCTCGTCGGCTACACGGTGTTCCCCACCGCACCACCCCGGTTCATGCCGGAGTGGGGCTTCGTCGACACGGTCGCCGATCTGACGCCGGTCAAGAACTCGGCGGCCAGCGCATCGATGAGCGCCCTGTTCAACCCCTATGCCGCAGTGCCCTCGATGCACGTCTGCTTCGCCATGATGGTCGGCTGGCCGCTCGCCAGGCTGGTCCGATCGAGCGTCGCCCGGGTCCTGTGGATGGTCTATCCCTTCGTGATGACGTTCGTGATCGTCGCGACCGCCAACCACTTCATCGTCGACGCGCTGCTCGGCGCGCTGACCGCCGGGGTATCCGCCTATGGCGCCCACTGGCTCGCCCGCACGCGGCCGAGCGCCTGGAGCTTCCCCGCCGCTCGCACCGGCGGCGCGCCGAGGACGGCGG
>DASYFT010000027.1:0-59834 GCA_036498265.1 Solirubrobacteraceae bacterium
TAACCCACGTGTTACTCACCCGTTCGCGGCTCTGCCCCAGGGCAAGCCCTGGTTCGTCGCTCCACTTGCATGTGTTAAGCACGCCGCCAGCGTTCGTCCTGAGCCAGGATCAAACTCTCCGTGAAGAACTTCACGAAAAGCTGTCATGGACTTGCCGGACGGCGCCGGGCGAAGATCGCCCGAAGCAGGCCGGCGGTACGAGACCCATACACCGTGGTCCCGAACCATGACGGGGTACTTCTCTGCTTGACTCTTTGACCGTCACGGAGATGCCGAAAGGCCCCCTCGTGACGGGTCGAACCTGGACGCACACCACGATCGAACCTCGATCGTAGATGCGCATGCTGTTGAGTTTTCAAAGACCGCCAAGCCTCGCCGAAAGTGCTTCCTTCAGAGGAGCCGTCCGACCCGGCGCCCGAGGGCACCTGAGGGCCGACCGGAGAGTATAGCGCGAACGGGAGCCTGCGGCCCATCGTCCGGGCGCCGCTCCGCTCCGCGAGAACGGGCAGCCGAGACTGCCCGATGCAACACAGTATAGCCGGCCCGCGCCCTGATTCCAAGGCCTGTCGACCCGCCGGCAGACGAGCTCCAGCACCTGCCCCAGCCCCGTGCTCCAGCCCCTGCCCCTAATCCAGGCCCGTGCTCCGGCCCTGTCCCCCGCTCCAGCACCTCCCCGGCTCCAGCCCAGCCCGCGCTCCAAGGCCGCCCGGGCTCCAAGGCCGCCCGTGCTCCGGGGTCCCCTCCTACCCCGCGCGCAGCCGCCGGAACCTCCGACGGCCGACCTTGAGCACCTGGCCGTCGGCCCGCTCGGGAGCGACGTCGTGCTCTCCCGGCGCGAGCTGCGAGTCTCCAAGCGTGACGCCGCCCTGGTCGATCAGGCGCCTGGCCTCCGAACGCGAGACGCCGAACTGCTCGGCGATCAGGCCCGGGAGGTGGAGCGTGCCCCCGTCGGCCGGGAAGGTCGCCTCCTCGATGTCCTCCGGGGCCTCGTGGGCGACGTGCACCCGGTCGAAGCGGGCCTCGGCCGCCAGCGCGTCCTCCGGCGAGTGAAGCCACGCCACGAGCTCGCGCGCGAGCTGGCGCTTGGCGTCCCGCGGCGACTGCTGCGCCCCGTCCTCACCGGCGGCGCCGGCGCGGCCCGCGGGACCGGCCGGAGCGGGCGCGCCGGGCGTGGCGCCGTTCCCGGAGGCCACGCCGTCGAGCAGCAGGCGGCGGTAATCCTCGATCGCCTCGTCGGGAATCGCCATGGTCTTCCCGTAGATCTCCTCCGGGGGCTCGGTCACGCCGATCTGGTTGGAGAGCGACTTGGACATCTTGCGCTGCCCGTCGGTGCCGACGAGGATCGGCATCGTCAGGATGGCCTGCTCGGGCTGGCCGTAGGCGCGCTGGATGTCCCTTCCGAGCAGCAGGTTGAACTTCTGGTCGGTGCCCCCCAGCTCGACGTCGGCGTGGACCGCCACCGAGTCGTATCCCTGCAGCAGCGGGTAGAGCAGCTCGAGCATCGAGATCGACTCGCGGGCGCTCAGGCGTTTGGCGAAGTCGTCGCGCTCGAGCAGCTGGGCGGCGGTTGTGGTCGCGAGCAGCCGCAGCAGCTCGGCTGTGCGCATGTCTAGCCACTCGGAGTTCCGCCTCACCTCTAGCCGGGCGGGGTCCGTGTCGAGGATCTTGCCCGCCTGCGCCTGGAAGGTGGCAGCGTTGGCGTCGATCTCCTCCTCGGAGAGCATCGGGCGCAGCGTCGTCCGGCCCGACGGGTCGCCGACGCGCGCCGTGTAGTCGCCGACGATCAGCACCACCTTGTGGCCGGCGTCCTGGAACTCGCGCAGCTTGCGCAGCACGACCGCGTGCCCCAGGTGGATGTCGGGCGCGGTGGGGTCGATGCCCAGCTTGACCCGGAGCGGCCGATCCTCCGAGCGGGCCAGCCGGAGCCTGTCCGCGAGGCCGTCCCGCGGGAGGCTGTCGACGGCGTTGCGGCTGAGGCGTGCAGCTTCCTCGGCGGCCGCGTCGGTGGGGTTCGGCATGGGGCGCCAATGCTAGACTCTCGCCGCATCCGGGGGGTCGCACCGCCGTGCCCCCGGCGGTGGTCGATCGGGTCCTGAGCGTCCCCCGCCGACCGAAGGAGGGCAGGCTGCGCATTAGGTCATGAGCGCGACGATCGCCCCCGACATATCACCCCCGCCGTCGCCGGGACGCAAGCCGCGCCTGAAGCGCCTGCGGCTCGTGGCGATCATCTTCGCGGTGCTGCTGCTGGGCCTCGTCTCGTTCGTGTTCGGCATCTTCGTGTCGATCGCCTCGGACCTCCCCTCGCTGACGCGGTTCTCGCAGCTGGGCAACGCCAAGAGCTCCGTGCTGCTCGACGACTTCGGCCATCAGATCGGCCTGCTCAGCCAGCACAACCGCGTGATCGTGGCGCCCGGCCAGATCCCCCAGATCGTCAGGGAGGCGGTGATCTCGATCGAGGACAAGCGCTTCCAGACCAACAGCGGCATCGACATCCGCGGCATCGCCCGCGCGTTCATCGCCGACATCCGCCACAAAGGCGGCGTGCAGGGCGCCTCGACGATCGAGCAGCAGTTCATCAAGAACGCGCTCCAGGCCCAGTCGCACCGCACGATCCTGGAGAAGCTCAGAGAGGCGGCCCTGGCCTACCAGCTCTCGCACAAGTGGTCGAAGGAAAAGATCATCACGGCCTACCTCAACACGATCTACTTCGGCAACGGCGCCTACGGCATCGAGTCGGCCGCCCAGACCTACTTCGGCCACGACGTCAACCACCTCGGCTGCGGCACTCCCAACCACCAGCTGTGCGTCGAACAGATGCAGCCCTGGGAGGCGGCGCTGCTGGCGGGCGTGATCCAGTCTCCGAGCGCGTATGACCCCGTGACCCATCCGGTGGCGGCCCGCATGCGGCGCGATGTGGTGCTCCGCCAGATGCTCGATCAGGGCTACCTCCCGCCGGCCGTCTACGAAGAAAGCGTCAAGCAGGCGCTGCCGGCACCCAAGGAGGTCCAGTCCACGCACGAGCAGACCATCGAAGGCGTGGACGCCGGCTACTTCACGAGCTGGGTCCAGCAGCAGGTGATCGAACGCTACGGCGCACCACGGGCCTTCGACGGCGGGCTTCGGATCAAGACCACGCTCGACCTGGAACTGCAGCGCTCCGCCGAACAGGCGGTCAACAACTACCTCGCCTACGCCGGCGGACCCACGGCGTCACTGGTCGCGATCGAAAACTCGACCGGCGAGGTGCGCGCGATGGTGGGCGGCCGCAGCTACGACGAAAGCCCGTTCAACCTCGCCACCGAGGGCGAGCGCCAGCCCGGCTCCTCCTTCAAGGCGTTCGACCTGGCGGCCGCGCTCGAGTCCGGCATCTCACCCGAATCGGTGTGGTCGTCCAGGCAGAAGGTGTTCCTCGTGCCGGCCACCGGCGGCCAGGAAAAGTTCGTGGTGCACAACGACGAAGGCGCCTACTCCGGCTCCAACACCCTCATCGGAGCGACCGCCTTCTCCGACAACTCCATCTACGCCGAAGTCGGCCTCAAGGTGGGCACGAAGAAGATCGCGTTGCTCGCCCACCGGATGGGCATCACGACCCCGCTGTCGACGAACCCCGCTATGACGATCGGCGGCCTCACCGTCGGCGTGACGCCGATCGACATGGCCCACGCCTACGAGACGATCGCCCACGGCGGCCAGCGGGTCAGCGGCACGCTCGCCGGAGCCGACGAACCGGTGGGCATCCAGGAAGTGGAAGCCGGCGGGAGCCCGCTCCCCGACGGGGCGCGCCGCGACGTCAACCACGTGCGCACGCGGCGGGTGCTGCCGCCGGGAATCGCAGCGACCGAGACCTCGATGCTGGAAACGGTGCTCCAGTACGGAACCGGCCGCGCGGCCGCCCTCGGCCAGTTCGCCGCCGGCAAGACGGGTACGACTTCCAACTACGGCGACGCCTGGTTCGTGGGCTGGGACTCGAAGTACACCGTCGCGGTGTGGGTCGGCTACCCCACCAAGCTCGTCCCGATGACGACCGAGTTCAACGGCCAGCCGGTGCTCGGCGGCACCTTCCCGGCGCTCATCTGGCACGACTTCATGACGGGCGCCCTGCAGATCGACAAGACGCGCGGGGAAAGCGCCGCGGCCGGCAAGAAGAACCAGCACGAAACCGGCGAAGGGGCCGGTCAGGCCACCCAGGAAGGCGGCCAGTCGCAGGCCCCGGCGCCCGCCGGGAAGAGCTCCACGCCGTCGGCCCCGGCGGCCAAGGGCAGGTCCCCCAGCCCGAGCACCGGCGGTGGCGGCGAAGGCTCGAGCGAAGCCAAGGGCACAGAACACGCCGCCCCGCCGGCCACCGCGCCGCCGGCCGCCGCACCCGCTCCTGAAAAAGCGGCGCCCGCCGCGCCCGCCCCGACGCCGTCTTCGCCGCCGTCGGGCACCGGAGGCGTCGGACCGAGCGGCTAGGCGAAGGTCCTTACGACGCGAGTGCGCTCAGCGCGTACCGGACAGTCGTGCGCGCGGAGCTGTCTAGCCGCCATCGTGCACGATCAGCACCGAGCGCTTCGAGTGAGCTGCGACCGCCTCCGCGACGCTCCCGATCAACACACTCGCAACGCCACTCCGCCCGCGGGAGCCGAGGGCGATCACGCTGGCCCCGTGCTGGTCGGCAGCGTCGACGATCCCCTGCCAGGCGGGCGCGCCACGCAGGCTCGCGGTGCTGGCGTGGAAGCCCGCCGCCTGCGCCAGCGCGGCGCCCTCGGAGGCGGTCGCCTCGGCGGCCCTGCTCACCTCCTCGGCATCGGCGGCGTCGACGTTCATCTCCCCGGGCGGGATGAAGCCGACGTTGAACGGCTGCCAGACCGTCAGCACGATCGCCTCGCGTCCCTGCCCGAGCTCGCGCCCGGCCACGGAGATCGCGAGCTTTGCCAGCTCGGAGCCGTCGTAGGCGAACAGGACCGGCCCGGGCGCACCGGCCGTCGTGCCTCCGGAGGAGTCCGGCATCACTCGCCCTCGGCGCCGGCGCTCGCCTGCGCCGGACCTGGAGGCACGTCAGAGCCGCCGGCCGGCTCGGCCCGTCCGCCGCCGCGCGGCGCCGGCACCCCGCCGGCTGCGCCTCGCACCGCTGCGAGCAGCGGCGGCGAGTACCAGGCGGGCTCCTCTCCGCCCTGCCACCGCTCGAGCGCGGGGGCCGGCGGGGTGCGAACGCCGCCGAGCGCGTAGAGCGAGATGCCGACGACCGCGCCGCCGACCGCAAGGCCGAAGCAGATCCACAGGGCGGTCTGCGTGCCGGTATCGACGTGGCCCACGGTCAGCGCGAAGTGCACGAGGATCGGGGCGATCATGAACGCCGCGACCCCTCGCAGCAGCTCGATCAGCGCGAACACGCGCTGGATGTTCGACGAGCGCAGCGAGAAGCCCGCCAGGAACAGCGCCGGAGTCACCGCCGATCCGACGCCCACGCCGATCAGGCCCGTCCCGAGGAGAGTCGACGCTTCGCTCGGCGGGATCGCGTGACCGATGACGACGATCCCGGCGCTCAGGAACGCCAGGCCGGAGAGGACGAAGTAGTGCAGCCCGCGGGTCCGGAACACCACGCCGAACACGAACGCGCTGATGACTGCGCCGGCGAACTCGGGCAGGTAGAGGAGCCCGAGATGCAACGGTGGGTAGAGGTGGTTGAGAATCGAGCTGCTCAGCGCGATCGCCGACACCGAGGCCGCCGCGGCACAGATCGCCACGACGATGCCGGTCGTGGGGAACGTGCTCACCAGGGGGGGCACTTCGAGCAACGCGCAGTGCCCGCGGTACTCCGCCACCAGCAGCGCCACGATCAGCAGCAGTCCCACGAGCAGCGGGGCCAGGGTGAGCGGGGACACGAAACGGTGCGTGACCAGCTCGGAGGAGCCGAAGAACGCCGCTAGGCAGCCGCCGGTGGCGAGACCGAGCGCGAGCGGATCCCAGGGCCGATTGCGATCGGCGGGCGGTGCGTCCTCGAACGTGAGGACCGAGAGCACGAGCGCGGCGAGCGCTATGCCCGCGATGATCCAGAACAGCGGTCTCCAGGCATGTGCCGAGGCCTGGATCCCTCCGATCACGGGCCCCAGCGCGACGGCGCCGAACACGCATATGTTGAGGATCACGACGGTCGAGCGCATCCTCTTGAGCGGGTAGCCGATCACGAGCGGGGGCACGGCGGCGATCAGCAGCAGGCTCGTGCAGAGGCCCTGCAGGACGTGTCCGGCGAAGAACACGGCCGCGCTCGTGGCGGACGCGGCCATCACGGATCCGATGAGGAGCAGCGTTCCGTACACGAGCAGCATGCGTCGCTGCGGAAGGCGCAGCGCGAACTGGACCGCGAACACGGTCCCGATCGCGTAGGCGGCGTTCGCCATGCCCTGGGCGAGGCCGATCGCCTGGGCGCTCATGTGCAGTTCCCGGGCGATGATCGGAGCGACCGCCGGGAGCGCCGCCGACAGCCCCAGATAGGGAACGAGCGCGAGCACGACCATCGTGGCGACAGCCGCGTAGCGACCGGCTAACTGCCCTGGCCGGAACCTCACGCACGCCTCCAGGAGTTGCGGTGGCAGCGACTTTACTCCCGTCCCGCCCCGGGGACCGTCTCGGACGACGCCCTCTCGAACGGCGACGTCTCGAGCGCTACCGGGCGCACCCAGCGATGCCCGGGAGCGCGCCCGCGGCGCCTACAGGTAGGTCCCGGCGACGGCTTTGGGCCGTGGCCGGGAGACGTGGGCGCTGCCGTCCACGCAAAAGCGCCAGGGCAGCTCGACGGCGCGCGTGATCCCGACCCGCGTCGCCTGCACGATCGGCGGATCGAGCCAGTCGCCCGCGCGTGCGCGGACCGCGATCGGCCCGCCGGAGAGTGGGCTGCCGTTCTCGGTGAGCTCGATGCCGAGCGCCTGGGTCAGCTTGCCGGGACCCGAGCAGAGGTCCAGGTCGCGCTGCCGCGCGGGCGCCCGGCCCGGGACCCGCCTCCGGCGCGCACGCTGGGCGGCGGCCAGCCGGCGGGCTCGCATCGGCTCGATGCCCTCCACCGGGTGCAGCGCCCGGATTAGCACAGCGGCACCCACCCCCTCCTCCTCGCAGACTGCGTTGAGCAGCGCGTGAACGCCGTAGGAGCGATAGACGTACACGCGGCCGGGCTCGCCGAACAAGGTGCTGGTGCGCGGGGTGAGGCCGACGAAGGCATGGCACGCCGGCTCGCACTCGTGGTAGGCCTCCGTCTCCACGATCACGCCGGCGCAGCCGTCGTGCTCGACCGTGCAGCCGATCAGCTCGCGGGCCACATCGACCACGGGCCGGGCGTAGAAGTCAGGCGCGAGCGTCTGCACCGAGCTCCTCCCTGGCCTTGTCGAGCTGCTCCCGCACGCGCTCGGTGGCGGTGCCCCCCTCGGAGATCTTGGACTCGAGCCACGAGCTCTGCTCGAGCACCCGCCGGTACTCCCCGGCGTTCTCCGCGAGCGCCTCGCTGTGCGCGGCGAGCTCCTCGGCGCCCAGCTCCGACAGCTCCCGCCCAGAGTCGACGGCGGTGCGGACGAGTCCCGCGACGATCCCGTGGGCCTCGCGGAACGGCACGCCGAGGCGCACCAGCAGGTCGGCCACGTCCGTCGCTGCGAGCATCTCGTCGGCGGCCGCCTCGCGCATCCGCTCACGGTCGAAGCGCACCCCCCCGATCATCCCGGCGGCCGCCGCCAGCGTGAGCTCTAGCGTGTCGCCGGCGTCGAACACGTGCTCCTTGTCCTCCTGCAGGTCCTTGTTGTAGGTGAGCGGGAGCGCGTGCAGCACGCCGTGCAGCGCGGCGAGGTGGGCGACCACGCGCGGGGCCTTGGCGCGCAGGATCTCGGCGGCGTCCGGGTTCTTCTTCTGCGGCATGATCGAGGACCCGGAGCTCCATGCGTCGGGCAGCTCGCAGAAGCCGAACTCGCTGCTCGACCACAGGACGAGCTCGGCACCGAGGCGCGACAGGTGCGTCGAGCAGGTGGCGCAGGCGCCGAGGTAGTCGAGCGCGAAGTCGCGCCCGGAGACGGCGTCGATCGAGTTGGGAGCGACGCCGGCGAAGCCGAGCTCGTGGGCGACGAGCGAGCGGTCGGTGTCGAAGTTGACGCCGGCGAGCGCTCCGGCGCCGAGCGGCAGCAGGCCGGCCTGGCCCTCCGCGAAGGCGAAGCGCTCGCGGTCGCGATCGAGCATCCAGAAGTAGGCCAGCAGGTGGTGGCTGAGATAGACCGGCTGGGCGCGCTGCAGGTGTGTGTAGCCGGGCATCGGCCACTCCAGGTGCTCCTCGGCGCGGCGCAGCAGGACGGACATCAGTCCCGAGATGGCCTCGCCCGCGTCGCGCGAGCGCGCGCGAACGTACATCGCCAGGTCGGTGACGACCTGGTCGTTGCGCGAGCGCGCGGTGTGCAGCCTGCCGCCCGCCGGGCCGGCGAGCTCGATCAGACGCCGCTCGATCGCCATGTGGATGTCCTCGTCGCCGGGGTCGAAGACGAAGCGGCCGTCGCGGAGCTCCTCCTCGACGGCGTCGAGCCCCCGCAGGATCGCCTCGAGGTCCTCGGCCGTGATGATCTCCCGCGCGGCGAGCATGCGAGCGTGGGCCCGGGACTGCTCGACGTCCTGCGGCCACAGCCGACGATCGAAGCCGATCGAGGAGTTCAGACGCTGGAAGGCGGGGTCTTGAGGCTCGTGGAAGCGCGACACGGGGCGGTCAAGTGTACGTCGCGGCCGCTGGATGGCCCGCGTCTGTCGGACCTGGCATCATGTCGGGCTCGACGCGACGTCATGTTCACGCCGGCCGGCCAGGTGGCCGGGCGCATGGAGATCAAGGAGGGGATTGCGATGCCCGTTCATGCCGATGGGGCGTGCCACGCTGGGCCGAACGGATCACCCGCACGCCGGCCCCCGCGCCGCTTCGTGCGCGCGGTCCTGCTTCTGGCGGTCACCGTCGCGGCGCTCGCGAGCGCGCAGAGCGCGTTCGCGCTGACGACCGTCTCCTCGACGTACGGCCCGGTCTACGAACACGTCCAGTACGGGCCGCGCCTGGTCCAGCAGATGAACATCTTCGAAGCTCCGGCCTCGTCTCCCGCCTCGCCGGTGGTCATGCTGGTGCACGGCGGCGGGTGGCGCTTCCAGTACGCGCTCAGCCGCTTCGCGTCGGAGGCCAAGGCGCTGCAGGCGCAGGGCTTCACGGTCTTCGACATCAACTACCAGCAGGACTCCGAACGACGTCCCGCGTTCCCGACCGAGCCGAACGACGTGATCCTGGCGACGCACTGGGCGATGGCGAACGCCGCCCAGTACCACGCCAACGCCGGCAACGTGGTGCTCGTCGGCGGATCGGCGGGCGGTCAGCTCGTGGGCATCGCCGGCGAGCAGATGAACGCCGCCGCTCCCGGCACCGTCGACGGCGTGGTCAGCCTGAGCGGGCCGATGAACCTCGAGAGCATGGTCTCGATGGTCGAAGAAGGCGCTTACACCAACGAAGAATTCATCGAATCGCTCAACCTGGCGCTCGGCCGTGTCCCCGGCACGACGATCTTCGCGAGCAGCAGCGAAATGAGCTCCTATCCGGTGACCTGGTCGCCCGCCCTCCAGGTCTCCTCCCACGCTTGCCCGGCGTGGCTGCTGTTCAACAGCCAGGAAGAGGGCATACCGCTCTCACAGGCACAGGAAATGGCGAGCGCCGCCAGGAACGCGGGCTGCAACGTGAGCCTGCAGGTGGTGCCCGGCAGCAAACATGCTTTCGCCTACTTCGGCCTGGTGGCGAGCTCGATCTACAGCTTCATCCACAACCACTGAGTCACGGCGGCGCGGCAGGCGCGTGGCGGCACGGCATCCGCCCGCCCCGAGCCGCTCCGCTAACCCCCCAGCGCCTCGCGGAGCGCCCCGGCCACCCGCGCGACGCCGTCCTCACCGAGGCCCGGGAAGAACGGCAGTGCGAGCGAGCGGGCGGCCACCTGCTCGCATACGGGGAACTCGCCGTCGCGATGGCCGAAGCGCTCGCGGTAGAAGCTCATCAGGTGGATGGCCGGCAGGTAGGGCTTGCTCTGGATGCCACGGGCGGCCAGCGCGTGCACCACGCCGTCACGGTCGGCGCCCGCCGGCAGCTGCACGACGAAGACGAACCAGCCCCGCCGGTCGCCGCCGGCGTCGGCGCAGGGCAGCTGCAGCCCCTCGATGCCGGACAGCGCCTCGCGGTAGCGCTCGGCGACCCGGGCCCTCGCGGCGAGCATCTCCCCGAGCCGCTCGAGCTGCGCGATCCCCAGCGCGCAGGCGAGGTCCGAGAGGCGGTAGTTGAAGCCGAGCCGGTCGTGGTCGAGCCAGCCCATGTCGGGGGCGCGCCCCTGGTTGCGCTCGGAGTCGAGCCGGAGCTTGATGGCGCCGTCGCCGAGGGTGACCATCCCCCCCTCCCCCGTGGTCAGCTGCTTGTTGGCGTAGAAGCCGAACACCGCCGGGTTCCCGCGCCCGCCGACGGGCGTGCCGTCGGCGTGGACGGCGCCGAGTGCCTCGCAGGCGTCCTCGACGATCGAGATCCCATGCCGGGCGGCGAGCCGCTCGAAGGCCGGCATGTCGGCGGGGTAGCCGAAGATGTGCACCGGCAAGAGCGCCCGGGTGCGCTCCCCGACGGCCGCGGCGGCGGCGGCGGGATCGAGGTTGTGCGTTACGGGGTCGACGTCGGCGAACACGGGTCGCGCGCCCTCGTACAGCGCGGCGTTCGCCGAGGCGACGAACGAGAACGGGCTCGTGACCACCTCGTCCCCGGGTCCGACGCCGGCGGCGCGAAGCGCCAGGTGAAGGCCGGCGGTGCCGCTGCTCACGGCGCACGCGTGCTCGGCCCCGACCCGCTCGGCGAAGCGGCGCTCGAACTCCGCCACGCGGGGGCCGAGCGAGAGCTGGCCGCTGCGCAGCACCTCGATGACCGCCCGCTCCTCCGCCTCGCCCAGCACCGGCCGGGCGAGCGGGATGACGGCGTCCGCCACTACACCCTGCCGGGAGAGCCGGCCGAGCTCGCGTCGCCGGCGCCGCCGCGCGGCCCCGCGCCGGCGGCGGGTCGCCTGCCCGGCTGCATGCCGTGCTCGAGCGAGTCCACGAGCGCATCCCAGGAGGCCGCGATCACGTTCTCAGACACGCCGATCGAGCCCCACACCTGGTGCCCGTCGGAGGCGTCGATGAGCACCCGCGTGACGGCTCCGGTTCCCTTGGCCTCGTCGAGGATGCGGACCTTGAAGTTGACGAGGCTGATGTCGCGCAGGTGGGGGTGGATCTCGCCGATGGCGTCGCGGAGCGCGTTGTCGAGCGCGTTGACCGGGCCGTTGCCCTCCGCCGTGCGCACGTAGCGCTCGCCGCCCACCCAGATCTTGATGGTGGCCTCCGTCTCCACCTTGCCGTCGGCGCGCTTCTCGACGAGGACCCGCCAGGACTCCAGGCGGAACAGCGGCTCGTACTCGCCGGCCTCCTTGCGCATCAAGAGCTCGAAGGACCCGTCGGCCGCCTCGAACTGGAAGCCCTGGTGCTCGAGCTCCTTGACGCGCTCGACGATCCGCTGGGCCAGCTCTGCGTCGGAGGAGATCCCGGCCTGCTGGGCCTTCTCGGCGATGGTGCCCCGCCCCGACAGCTCCGAGATGAGCACGTCGCTGTCGTTGCCGACCAGATCGGGATCGATGTGCTCGAAGGTCTGCGAGTCGGCGCGGACCCCGGCGGCGTGCAGCCCGGCCTTGTGCGCGAAGGCGTTCCTGCCGACGTAGGGCTGCGAGGGGTCGGGCGCGCGGTTGAGCAGCTCGTCCACGAAGTGCGCCGTCTCGGTCAGCAGCGCGAGCCGCTCCGGCGCGAGCACCTGGCAGCCCATCTTCAGCTGCAGGTCGGCGATGATCGTGATCAGGTTGGCGTTGCCGGTCCGCTCCCCTATCCCGTTGACGGTGCCCTGGACCTGGGTGGCGCCGGCTTCGACGGCGGCGAGCGTGTTGGCGACGGCGCAGCCGGAGTCGTCGTGGGTGTGGATCCCGATCGGCGTCTGCGGCAGCGCTTCGCGGACGACCGCGAAGGCGGTCCGGATCTGCGGCGGCAGCGACCCGCCGTTGGTGTCGCAGAGGACCACGCGCTCGGCTCCGGCCTCGGCGGCCGCGCGCAGGCAGTCGAGCGCGTAGCCCGGGTCGAGGGCGAAGCCGTCGAAGAAGTGCTCTGCGTCGAGCAGCACGCGCTTGCCGGCGCCGGCCAGGAAGGCGACGGACTCGGCGATCATCGCCAGGTTCTCCTCGCGCGATACGCGCACGACCTTCTCGACGTGCAGCACCGAGGCCTTGCCCACGAGCGTGCACACCGGCGCGAAGGACTCGGCGAGGACCCGCAGCCCCTCGTCGCGGTCGGCCGCCAGCTCCCGCCGGCGCGTCATGCCGAAGGCGACCACCTCGGCGCTCTCGAGCTGCTCGCGGGCGAGCAGCGCGAACAGCTCCTGCTCCTTGGGGTTGGACGCCGGGAAGCCCGCCTCGATCATGTCCACGCCGAGCTCGTCCAGCGCGTGCACCACGCGCAGCTTCTCGTCGGCCGTGAGGCTGAGGCCGCCTCCCCCCATGCCGTCGCGCAGGGTGGCGTCGTATAGCTGTATGTCGGCCACCGGCCTAGCCCGCGGCTGTGGTCTGTGGCGCCGAGCCCTCGCCGGAGGGCGTATCGAGCGGCGTCGCGGCGACAACGTCGAGCCACTCGCGGTAGCGCTCGCTGCGCCCGTGGATGGCGTCGTCGAACGCGGCCTGCAGGACGCGCGTGATCTCGCCCGGCCGGCCCGCGCCGATGACGTGGTCGTCGATCTCCCTGACCGGCACGAGCTCGGCCGCCGTGCCCGACATGAAGACCTCGTCCGCCAGGTACATCTCGGCACGCGCGACGTCGCGCTCCACGACCGTGTAGCCGAGGTCGCGCGCGATCTGGATCAGCGACCGGCGCGTGATCCCGTCGAGGATCGAGTTGTGCTGCCCCGGCGTGGCGATCTCGCCGTCGCGCACGATGTAGATGTTCTCGCCGGTGCCCTCGCAGACGTGGCCGCCGTCGTCGAGCAGGATCGCCTCCTCGTAGCCGGCCTTCAGCGACTCGACCTTGGCGAGCACGCTGTTGAGGTACTGGCCGGAGGCCTTGGCGTGCGGGATCAGCGACTCGGGGCTGATGCGCCGCCAGGAGGAGACCTTGGCACGCACGCCGTTGCTCTTGCCCTCCTCGCCGAGGTAGGCGCCCCACTCCCAGCAGGCGATCGTCACGTCGATGGGGGCATCCAGGGGGTTGAGGCCCATCTGGCCGTAGCCGCGGTTGACGATCGGCCGGATGTAGCACGAGCGAAGGCGGTTGCGGGCCACGAGCTCGAGCGTCGCCGCGCGCAGCTCCTCGGTGGAGTAGGGCACGGGCATGTAGTAGAGCTCCGCCGAGCGCCGCAGGCGGTCGATGTGGTCGGCGTTCCGGAACACCGCCGGCCCGATCTCGGTGTCGTAGCAGCGCATGCTGTCGAACACGCCGGTGCCGTAGTGGAGGCCGTGGGTCAGGACGTGGACCTTGGCGTCCTCCCAGGCGACGAAGTCTCCGTTCATCCAGATGAGGTCGGTTGGCTCCACTGTGACTCTGCTCCTATCCGATGTTGTCGAGCACTGCCCGCGCAGCCTCTGCGGTGCCCGCCTCCCCGCCCAGGTCCACGGTCCGGAGGCCCCCGTCGAGGGCGCCCTGCACGGCCGATTCTACAGCCGCCGCCTCCGTTTCCAACCGCAGCCCGTGGCGCAGCAGCATCGCCGCCGACAGGAACATGGCAAGGGGATTGGCGATGCCCCGCCCCGCGATGTCGGGCGCGGAGCCGTGCACCGGCTCGAACACGCCCGGTGCCGGCCGACCGCCCGAGCCGGACTCGCCGGCGCCGTCGCCGAGCGAGGCGCTCGGCAGCATGCCGATCGACCCGGTCAGCATGGCGGCCTCGTCGGAGAGGATGTCGCCGAACATGTTCTCGGTGAGGATCACGTCGAAGTGGCGCGGCGAGGAGACGAGCTGCATGGCGGCGTTGTCGACGAGCACGTGCTCGAGCTCCACGTCGGGGAACTCGCGTGAGTGCAGGTCGGAGACGACCTGGCGCCACAGGCGCGAGGTCTCCAGCACGTTGGCCTTGTCGACGCTCGAAACCCTCGAGCGGGCGGCCCGGAAAGCCGTGCGGGCTATGCGCTCGATCTCCTCGGTGGTGTAGGCGCAGAGGTCGCTGGCGGTGGTCTCCGTGCGTGTCTTCTCGCCGAAGTAGATGCCGCCGGTGAGCTCGCGGACGACCAGCATGTCGGTGCCCTCGATCCGCTCGCGCCGCAGCGGCGAGGCGTCGTAGAGCGCCGGCAGCGGCTTCACGGGCCGCAGGTTGGCGTAGAGGCCGAGCCCCTTTCGCAGCCCCAGGAGGCCCTGCTCGGGACGCGGCCGCGCCGGGTCGGTGGTGTCCCACCGCGGTCCGCCCACAGCCGCCAGCAGGACCGCGTCGGAGCGCCGGCAGGCGCCGAGCACCTCGTCCGTGAGGGCGGTGCCGTGCGCGTCGATCGACGCGCCCCCAAAGATGTGCTCCTCGAACTCGAAATCGCCCAGCCGGCTCAGCAGCTCGACGGCCGGCGCCATGATCTCCGGCCCGATCCCGTCGCCGGGCAGCGTGACTATGCGGGCGCTGCTCACAGCGCGGTGGTGACCGGTCCGCTGCGCTCCCGCTCGGCCTCGTAGGCGGCTATGTCTCCCTCGGAGGAGAGCGTCACGCCCACGTCGTCGAGCCCCTCGAGCAGCCTGCGGCGGATCTCGTGGTCGATCTCGAACGGCACCTGGCGGCCGTCGAATCGGACCTCCTGGGCCGCGAGGTCGATCTCGCCGGTGCCGGCGTGTGCGAGCGCACGGCAGTCCTCGTCGGAGAGCGCCACCGGCAGGAGCCCGATCTTGGTGCAGTTGGAGTAGAAGATGTCGGCGAACGACGGCGCGACTATGGCCCGGAAGCCGTAGTCCTGGAGACCCCAGGGGGCGTGCTCGCGCGAGGAGCCGCAGCCGAAGTTCTCGCCAGCCACCAGGATCGGGTTGGGTGGCAGCTCCCAGCCCGGCTCCTTGGCCCAGTCGAAGAACAGGAACTCGCCGAAGCCGGAGCGCTCCACCCGCTTGAGGAACTGCTTGGGCATGATCTGGTCGGTGTCGACGTTGGAGCGGTCCAGATGGCTGACCGCTCCGGCGATCGTGCGGACTGGCTCCATCAGCGGCCTTCCCCTGGCTTGACGGCGCCGAAGATCGCGGCCTCGGCCCATTTGAAGTACAGCTCGACGCTCGCGAAGCCGGCCTCGCGAAGCCAGCGCAGCTGGTCCTCGGCGGTGTCCGGCTGGTCGTCGCTGTCGTCGGCCAGCAGCTCGTGGCTGATCTCGTCGTGGTTGCGGGCGCCGCCGCTCTCGCGTTCGAGGGCGAGCGCGTTCGAGACCATCTCCTCGTCGAACAGACCGCGCAGGGGGCCGTCGATGGCGACGAAGTCCATGTTGACGAACAGCGCGCCCGGCTCGAGCAGCTCGTTGACCTCCGCGAAGAGCTCGCGCTTTCGCTCCGGCGGCAGGTGGTGGATGGCGAGCCCCGAGATCGCGGCGTCGAAGCCGCCGTCCGGAAGCTCGGCGGCCCAGGTCGGTTGCCGCAGGTCGCCCCGGACGACCCGCCAGGCCGCCCCGCTGCGCCGGCCCCGCCGCTCGGCGTCACGCAGCATCGGCTCTGAGTAGTCGAGCAGCACCGCTTCGGCGCTCGGGACGACGCGGAGGATCAGCTCGGACATGGCCCCGCCACCGGAGCCGATGTCGAGGAACCGCCGGATCGGGTGCGGATGGCGCTGGAAGGCCCGCTCGATCAGGGCTTCCTCCACCTCGAGCATCGGCAGCAGCCGCTGGCGGCGCCCCAGGAACTCGTCGACGAGCTCGGGCTGCTGCCAGGCCGTACCCGGGGCGGGGTGGCTCACGACCAGTCCCGGATGTCCACGAAATGACCCTCGACGGCGGCGGCAGCCGCCATCTCCGGCGAGACGAGGTGCGTCCGGCCGCCTCTCCCCTGGCGCCCCTCGAAGTTGCGGTTGGACGTGGACGCGCAGCGCTCGCCGGGCCGCAGGATGTCGGGGTTCATGCCCAGGCACATCGAGCATCCGGCCACGCGCCAGTCGAAGCCGGCGTCGCGGAAGATCCGGTCGAGGCCCTCCTCCTCGGCCTGCCTCCTGACCTGCTGGGAGCCGGGCACGACCATCGCGTCCACGGTCGGCGCGACCCTGTGACCGGCAACCACCGCTGCGGCCGCGCGCAGGTCGCCGATCCGCGAGTTGGTGCACGAGCCGATGAACACGCGGTCGACGGCGATCTCCTGGATCGGCGTGCCCGGCTGCAGATCCATGTAGTGGAGCGCCCGTTCGGCGGCCTCGCGGTCGGCGGGCGAGTCGAACTCCTCGGGCGCCGGCACGGCCTCGGTCACGGCCCGCACCATGCCGGGGTTGGTGCCCCAGCTGACCTGGGGCGAGATGGCGCCCGCGTCGATCGCGAGCTCGCGGTCGAAGTGGGCGCCATCATCGCTGGGCAGGGCCGCCCATCCCTCCAGCGCGCGCTCGAGCTCGGCGCCCTCCGGCGCGCCCGGGCGCCGGACGTCGGTGAACCAGGAGAAGGTGGTCTCGTCCGGGGCGACCATGCCGGCGCGGCCACCGCCCTCGATGGTCATGTTGCAGACCGTCATGCGGCCCTCCATCGAGAGCCGCTCGATGGCCGGCCCGGCGTACTCGACGACGTGCCCGGTCATGCCCCCCACGCCGAGCTGCCCGAGCGTGCCGAGGATGAGGTCCTTGGCGGTGACGCCGAAGCCGAGCTCGCCCCCGTAGCTGATCCGCATGGAGCGCGGCTTGCCCTGGACCATGCACTGCGTGGCCAGCACGTGCTCGACCTCGCTGGTGCCGATGCCGAACGCCAGCGAGCCGAAGGCTCCGTGCGTGGAGGTGTGCGAGTCGCCGCAGACGATCGTCATCCCGGGCTGGGTGACACCGAGCTCGGGGCCGATCACGTGGACGATCCCCTGGCGCTCTGACCCCAGCGAGTAGACGGGGACGGCGAACTCCGCGCAGTTGCGCTCGAGCGTTTCCACCTGCACGCGCGAGAGCTCGTCCTTGATCCGGGCCGCCACGGGCGTGCCATCGGTGGGCGTGTTGTGGTCCGCCGTCGCCAGCGTCCGGTCGGGCCGGCGGACGCCGCGCCCGGCCAGGCGCAGGCCGTCGAACGCCTGCGGGCTCGTGACCTCGTGAACGAGGTGGAGGTCGATGTAGAGAAGTCCGTCGGCGACCTCGTGGGCCTCCCAGATCTTGTCGAACAGCGTGCGGGCCACCTAGCTTCGCCTCAGTCCCGCGGCGACGACCGCCAGGAAGGCGGCGTCCTCGCCGGTGGGGTTCTCGAAGTGGTGGGGAAGGTCGGCGTCGAAGGTGACGCAGTCGCCCTCCTGAAGCTCGTGGCGCTGACCGTCGCACACGAGCACGAGCGAGCCGTGCTCCACGAGCGCGGTCTCGCGGCTGCCGGGCTCGTGCATCGGCGGGTCGTCCGGCGCGCCGGTCGCGCCGCCGGGCGCGAGCGAGTGGCGCGAGAGCTCGGCCCGCTGGCCGGGCTGCGGCGAGGTGAGCACCTCGTAGCCGTGGCCGCGCGTGCGGCTGCCACCGCGCTGGCGCCGATCGGCCCGCGTGATGGTCACCGAGCCGCCCTCGTCGAGCCGCAGCAGCTGGGAGAGCCGAAGCTCGAGCCCGGCGGCGATCCGCGTCGCCACCGTCAGCGTCGGGCTGGTCTCGCCGCGCTCCACCTGCGAGAGCATCGGGGCGCTCACGCCGCTCGCGGCCGCCAGGTCGCGCAGCGACATCCTCGACGCCTCGCGCAGCACTTTGACACGGGCGCCGAGGATCGCCGGGTCGACCGGGTCAGAGCCGTTGCGCAACGGCCCTGCGGGCTGCCTCGCCTGGTTGCCCGCGCGCGCCTTCCTGCTGGTGGCCGCTGACATACGCGCGTACGCTATCACAGACGCCGGCCGAGCGTCGATGCAACTCGGCCGGCGTTCTGGAATGTGGATGCGGCGATGCGGTTCGCTCAGCCTTGGTCTTCGGAGGCCGGGCTCGGAAGCCACAGCAGGCCCTTGCCCGCCGAGAGTCCGGTGATGAAGGGCGTCATCGCCCCGGAGCGCAGGTCGACCCTCTCGACCTCGTTGTGCTGTTCGGCTTCCCCGACGGTGTCGAGTGACCCGAAGGGTTCGCCGCCCAGGAAAGGCCCGGTCACCGAGTAGATGGTTCCCGCACCCCGGTCGACGACGAGCAGCCTCCCGGTCTGCCCTGCAGACCAACGGACGTCGTCCACGCCGGCGGGCTGCGCTTCCTTGGTGAGCGCGAGCCGCGTGAGCTGTGGTTCGTCGCCCTGGATCCGCCGGGCGAACACGAGTTGTTTGTCGCCCTGTGCCGCGAGCACGAGCTGGCCTGCGAACCGGGGGCTCGAGAGCGGCACGTTGGCGTTGGAGTCGGGGTCGGTGAGCGCCAGTTTCACGGATTCGCCGGTGGCGGCGTCGGTTGCGATCGCGTTGTCGGCGTAGGTCGGAGCGAGCGACGCCGTGTGCGTGGCGTTGTCCAGGTGAACGTGGAACAGCGCCGTCGCGTTTTCGGGCGTCGGGTTCGACGCGCTGAGGTAGATCTGTCCGCCGTGGACGGTCACCGCGTCGGTGCCCCCACCCGTGAGCACGCCGCCGCTGGTCCCCGAGTCGGGCGCCGGCGAGTAGGTGTAGTGGCGCACCTGCTGGGCGGCTGGAGCCGACGGAGTGATCGTGTAGAGGCTCGAGTTGCCGTCCTCGTTGACGGTCGCGATCAACCTGCCGCGGGCCGGGTCTCCACCCAGGCCGTCGATCTTGCCGGTCAGGCTCCAGGTGCCCAGGACCTGTCCGGCCGGGTCATACTCGACGACCGTGCCGGCCGTCTGGCCGGTGCTGGAGTTGGGTTCACCCTTGGTGCCGACGCCGTTCTGCCAGCCGACGAAGACGTTCCCGCCGAGGCCGGCGATGTCGTCCGCCCCGGTGGTCGCCGGCACCGTTTCGGGAGCGGTGGCGAAGGCACTGACGGTGAATCCGGGAGCTGCTTCGGGCGCCGCGATGGCAGTGGGCGCCAGAACGAGCGCGGCCAGGACGCAGGCCGACGAGGCGTTGAGAAGCTTCGTTATCGGGATCATGCCCCGCACGCTAGGCGGCGGGTCGCGAGCGAAGTGAACGTCCGGTTACGGTCACAGGACGGACACGCCACTCGCGCCGAATGGCACAAGCCGGGAGGAGGATCAGCCGGCCGAGGTCTCCGGCAGCCCCACGCTGTCACCGGCTCGCGAGCGAGCCACGGCGACCGACAGGGCGCGGACGTAGGCGCGCGCGGCGGCGTCGATGATGTCCGTCGAGACACCCTGTCCGGCGCCGGTCACGCCGCCGAGCTCGAGCACGACCGAGACCTCGCCGAGCGCATCCTGGCCCTCCGTGACCGCGCCGATGGTGAACTCGCTCAGGATCGGCGAGATGCCGGTGGCGCTGTTTATCGCCTGGAAGACCGCGTCGATCGGGCCGTCGCCGGTGAACGTGCCGCTCCCCGTCTCCCCGTCCGGAAGCTTCACCGACACGCGCGCGTGCGGGGGGCGCTGCGATGAGGCCTCCACGTCGAAGGACTCGAGCGTGTAGCCGGGGATCTCCTCCCGCAGCTCGTCGGTGACCAGCGCCTCGAGGTCCATGGCGGTGACCGACTTCTTGCGGTCCGCGATCTCCTTGAAGCGCTTGAACGCCGTGTTCAGCGCCTGGCCGTCCAGCTCGAAGCCCATCTCCTCGAGCGCGTTGCGAAGCGCGTGGCGTCCTGAGTGCTTGCCCAGCACGATCGAGTTGCTGCTCAAGCCCACGGTGGTCGCGTCCATGATCTCGTAGGTCTCACGCTCCTTGAGCACGCCGTCCTGATGGATGCCGGCCTCGTGCGCGAAGGCGTTGCGCCCCACGATCGCCTTGTTGGGCTGGACCTGGTAGCCGGTCAGGCGCGAGACCAGCCGGCTCGTCCTGGCGATCTCGGTGGTGTCGATCCCGGTCCACAGCCCCAGGCTGGGCTCACGCGTGCGCAGCAGCATCGCGATCTCCTCCAGCGAGGCGTTGCCGGCCCGCTCGCCGATCCCGTTGATCGCGCACTCCACCTGCCGGCAGCCCGCTTCCACGCCCGCCAGCGAGTTGGCGACGGCCAGGCCCAGGTCGTCGTGGCAGTGCACCGAGACCACCACGTCGCGCAGCCCCGGCACCAGCCGGTAGAGGTGCTCGAACATCTCGCCGTACTCCCGCGGCATCGTGTAGCCGACCGTGTCCGGCACGTTGATCGTCGTGGCCCCCTCCTCGAGCGCGATCGAGATCACCTCGGCCATGTACTCCACGTCCGAGCGGGAGCCGTCCTCCGGTGAGAACTCGACATCGTCCGTGTACTCGCGCGCCTGCGCCACCGCCGCGCGGACCTGCCCCTTGACGTCGTCGCGGGTCGTCTGGAGCTTTCGCTCGATGTGGATGTCGCTGGTGGCGATGAATGTGTGGATCCGCGGGCGCTCGGAGTCGCGCACCGCGTTCCAGGCGGCGTCGATGTCCTGCTTGCTGGTTCTCGCCAGCCCGCAGATCACGGGGCCCTCCACCTCCCGCGCGATCGACTGAACCGACTCGAAGTCGCCGGGAGAGGTGATCGGGAACCCGGCCTCGATCACGTCCACCCCGAGGCGGGCCAGCTGGTGTGCGATCTCGAGCTTTTCCTGACGGTTCAGCGAGATGCCCGGCGACTGCTCGCCGTCGCGAAGCGTCGTATCGAAGATCCGGACCCGGCCACCGGCGCTGCGCTCACCCGTTGTAGTGCTCATGTCGTTCGTGCTCCTTCTCTATCTCGCTTTCCGTTCCTCTCCGTTGGCTATGCGGCTTCGCGGCCGCCACGCGTTATTCCCCCCGAGGGGGGAGCAGGAGAAGCTGCAGAAGCGAGGTCTGGAACGACATTCCCGATGGAGGCTAGCACCGGGCCCCGGCGCGCGCTACACGCGAGCCTAGGGGACCAGCACCACCTTGCCGACGTTGCGGCGCTCGCTGATCATGCTCTGCGCGGCGCCGGCGTCCTCCAGCGCGAAGTCGCCTGCGATGACCGGGTCGATGGTGCCGTCGTCGAGCATCTCGGCGAGCGGGCCGATCCAGGGCTGCAGCGAGCCGCGGTCCTTCCACAGCGTGAGCATGTTCAACCCGATCACCGCCTTGGATTCGGAGATCTGCTTGAGCATCTTGAAGCGCGGCATCCGCGCCACCGCGCCGAGGGCCGTGACGAGGTTGCGCCGCTGGCCCGAGGCGACGGCCGAGGCGCCGAACGCGACCAGCCGCCCGCCGGGGCGGAGCATCTGGTAGCTGGTGCGGAAGCTCCTGCCGCCGATCGCGTCGAGGATCACGTCGAAGCTGCCGGCGTCGCGCTCCCAGCCGGTCCTGTTGTAGTCGTAGGGCTGCTGCACGCCAAGCTCGCGGATGCGCTCGTGCTTGCCCGCGGACGCGGTGCCGCACACCTCGGCGCCCGCGCGCCGGGCGATCTGGGTGGCCGCGATGCCGACGCCTCCCCCCGCCGAGTGGACCAGGACCCGCTCGCCCGGCTGCACGTTGCCGTAGGCGACCAGTGCGGCCCAGGCGGTGGCGTAGTTGACGGGGATGGCGGCGCCCTGCTCGAAGGTCAGGCGGTCGGGGAGCGGCACGACGTCGGCCGCGGGGACCACCACCTGAGATGCGTAGCCACCGAATTTCGTCCCCGCCACGACGCGCCGACCGTGCGCGAGCGCCGGATGTGAGCCGGCGACGCCCTCGCCCAGCTCGAGCACGGTCCCGGCCACCTCGTAGCCGACGACGCACGGCGTCTTGGGCGCGTCCGGATACAAGCCCATCCGGGCGAGCACGTCGGCGAAGTTGACTCCCGCGGCCGCCACCGCGATCCGCACCTCCCCCTCCTCGAGCGGCGGGTCCGGGCGCTCCTCGACCTTCAACACCGCCGGCCCCCCGTGCTTCGTCATCACCGCGGCGCGCATCGCGCCGGTGAGCCTAGTCGATCAGCCGAGGTCCACCGACCAGCCGTTGACGAACCCGTCCGAGGCGACGATCTCGGCGACGACCTCGTCCGGGACCGGAGCGTCGGTCGTCACCACCATCGCCGCGAGCCGCACGTCGTCGCCGGCGCCGTCCGGGGTGTGGCCGACGGCCGCCGAGGAGATGTTGATGCCGTGCGCCCCGAAGATGGTGCCCACGCGCCCGATCATCCCCGGCAGGTCCTCGTACCGGAAGACGGTGACGTACTGGGCCAGCTCGATCGTCAGGCGCCGCCCCTGCACCTCCACGAGGTGCGGCACGCGGTTCGGCCCGATCCCGGTGCCGGCGACCGCGACGCGCTCGTCCCCGGCGACGACGGTCACGCGGATCAGCTCGTTGAAGTCCTGGGCCTCGGAGATCGCCTTCTCCTCGAAGATGATCCCCCGCTGGTGCGCCATCGTGGGCGCGTTGACGAGGTTGACCTGCTCCTCGGTGCGCCCCTGGAGCGCGCCCACGATCACCGCGAGGCCGAGCAGCCTCGTGTCGAAGTCGGCGATCCTGCCCAGGAATGCGGCCTCGATGCGCTCGACCGAGCTGCCCTCCGCGAGGTCCATGGCGAGGCGGCCGAGGTTGGTCGCGAGCGGCAGGAACGGCCCGAGCATCTCCATGTCCTCGGGGCCGATCGCGGGGATGTTGACGGCGGTGGACACCACCCCGCCGGTGAGCGCGGCGACGACCTGCTCGGCGCTCTGGTAGCCGGCGCGGTCGGTGGCCTCGGCGGTGGACGCGCCCAGGTGGGGCGTGACCACGACGCTCGGGTAGCTGAACAGCGGGTGTTCTGTCATCGGCTCGCTGCCGAACACGTCCAGTGCGGCGCCGGCCACCTTGCCGGCGTCCAGCGCCTGCTGCAGCGCCTCCTCGTCGATCAGGCCGCCGCGCGCCACGTTCAGCACGCGCACGCCGTCGCGCATCCTGGCGAACTGCTCGGTGCCGATGAAGCCTTCGGTCTCGGGGGTCTTGGGCAGGTGGACGGTGATGAAATCCGCCTGCGCGTAGACGTCGTCGGGGCTATCGGCCTTCTCGACCCGCAGCTCGCGGTAGCGCTCGGCGCTCACGAACGGGTCGAAGGCGAGCACCCGCATGCCGAAGCCGCGCGCGCGTTGCGCGACGAGCTGGCCGATGCGCCCGAACCCGAGGATCCCGAGTGTCTTCTCGTAGAGCTCCACGCCGGAGAACTTGGAGCGCTCCCACTTGCCCGCTGTCAGGGAGGTGTAGGCCTGCGGGACGTTGCGCGCGAGCGCCAGCAGCAGCGCCATCGTGTGCTCGGCGGCGGTGACCACGTTGGACTCCGGCGCGTTGGCCACGACGATCCCGCGCTTGGTGGCCGCGGGCACGTCGACGTTGTCGACGCCCACGCCGGCCCTCCCGATGACGCGCAGGCGTCCGGCCCGCGCGATCAGCTCGGGGGTCAGCTTGGTGGCCGAGCGGATCACGATGCCCTCGTAGTCGCCTATGCGCTCGGCCAGCTGCTCCTCGCTCCAGTCGATCCCGACGTCGACGTCGAAGTGCTCGCGCAGCAGCGCCACGCCGGAGTCGCCGATCTTCTCCTTGACGAGAACCCGCGGGCGCTGGTCCCCGTCCCGCCCGACGGTCGCCGTGTCGGTCGCCGCCGCGCTCATCGGGCGCTCCTCTCGAGCACCCAGTCGATGCAGGCGGTCAGCGCCTCGACGTCGGCCGTGTCGACCGCTGGGAACATCCCGATCCGGAGCTGGTTGCGACCGAGCTTGCGATAGGGCTCCACGTCCACGATCCCGTTCGCCCGCAGCGTCGCCGCGAGCTCCGCCGCGTCGATCGGGTCGGCGAAGTCGATCGTTCCCACGACGAGCGAGCGCTTGGCCGGATCGGCGACGAACGGGGTGGCGTATGCATGCGCCTCGGCCCAGCCGTAGAGGTGGCCCGAGGAGGCGCGGGTGCGCTCGACGCACCACTCGAGGCCGCCGCCCTCGAGCATCCAGCGGATCTGCTCGGCCAGCAGGAACAGCGTTGCAACCGCGGGCGTGTTGTAGGTCTGGTCCTTGGCCGAGTTCTCGAGCGCCGTGTTCAGGCTGAGGAACTCCGGTATCCATCGCTCGGAGGCATGCAGCGCGGTGATGCGCTCCTGCGCGGCCGGGCTCAGCACGGCGACCCACAGGCCGCCGTCGGAGGCGAAGCCCTTCTGCGGCGCGAAGTAGTAGGCGTCGGCCTGGGACACGTCGACGGGCAGGCCGCCGGCGCCCGAGGTCGCGTCGATCGCCACCAGCGCCTCGCCGGCTCCATCGGGACGAACGACGGGAAGCATGACGCCGGTCGAGGTCTCGTTGTGCGCCCAGGCGATCACGTCCGCCTGCGCCTCCGCCGCCGCGCGTCCGGCAGCGGCGGGATCCGGCGCGTCGCCGGGGTCGGCGCCGATCGTCACCGGATCGTCGAGGAACGGCGCGCCGGCCGTCACGGTGGCGAACTTCTGCGAGAACTCGCCGTAGGCGAGATGCAGCGACCTGCGCTCCACGAGGCCGAACGCGGCGGCGTCCCAGAAGGCCGTCGCGCCGCCGTTGCCGAGCGCCACCTCGTAGCCGTCGGGAAGCCGGAAGAGCTCTCGCAGGCCCGCGCGGATCTCAGCGACCAGCGACCTGACCGGCCGCTGGCGGTGGGATGTGCCCATCACCGCCATGCCCTCGGACGCCAGCCGCTCCAGAGCGCGGGCGGGCACCTTCGAAGGGCCGCAGCCGAACCGGCCGTCGGCGGGCTTCAGCTCGTCGGGGATGACGAGACGGGTCTCTGCTGTCACTGGGCTCGGCGTCATTTGGGGCTCCTCGCTCGGTCGGACCTCGCGGCGATGTCGATCTGTGAGGGTGCCCAGGCGCGCGGCGGCTCTGACTCGTCGCTCCCCGGTGGTGAGCTCCACCCGAGCGCCAGTCGCGACGAGGTGCGAGTGTAGCGAACCGCCAGGCCACGCTCGGCCATGGCTCTCCCGTGGCGTTGCCCATGGCTTACCGGTTCGCTCGGCTATCGGCTTCCCGCGGGCTGGCCCGAGCGCCTGAGCACGCGGCGGTCGTCCGCGAGACGCAGGGTCACGCGTGCGGCGTCCAGGTGCTCGAGCAGCGCCTGGGCGTAGCGGCGGGAGCTGCCGAGCTCATCGCGCAGCCGGGGAAGCGTGATCGAGCCCTCCTCGCGGATGATCTCGCGCACCCGCTCGCCGACCTGCTCGACCGCGTCCACGTGCGCGTACATCGAGCGCCCGAGGCGTACTGCTCGCCCGGCGGCGCGCAGCTCGCCGAGGTGGCCGGCATCCGCGCCCAGCTCTGCCTGGGTGGGCGGCGCGTTCCCGGCCCGCCGTAGCCGCTCCTCCAACTCGAGTGCCTCACGGCTGAGCGGCGCCGCGCCCTCCTGCACGCGATCGCCGGCGCGCTCTCCGGCGGCTGCGGCGTGCTTCGCGACGCCGGCCGGCGTCGATGGCTCGGCCGGCTCGCCGCGGCGGATGCGCGCGAGCCGCTCGAGCAGCGCCTGCGACGGTCCATGGCGACTGGCGCCAGGGTCGAGCACCCAGCCGCCGCCGAGCGTGTCGGGAATGCTCGTGCTGCGCACCACCAGGCGATCGCCGGCGGCGGCGAGCAGGCCGCGCTGCAGGCGAAGCTGCCAGTAGTCCTCGCCGAGGTGCACGATCCGGGCAGCGGTCTCACGGGTGCCGTGGTGCACGTGCACCTGCTCGCGCTCGGACGGCAGGCCCTCGAGTGCGAGCACGGCGTCGAGGATGTGCGTGGCGTCGAGCGTCGAGTCGCTCGCCGCGAGCACGTCGCCGCGCTGCACCTCGTCGCGGGCGACGCCCGTCAGGTTCAGCGCCACGCGCTGTCCGGCGTCGGCCAGCTCGACGGCGCGGTCGTGGACCTGGACGCCGCGCACGCGAACGCGACGGCCGGCCGGCAGAAGCGAGAGCCTCTCCCCGCGCGCGATCCGCCCGGACCACAGCGTTCCCGTCACGACCGTGCCGGCCCCGCGGATGCTGAAGACCCGGTCTACGTGCAGCACGCACGAGCCGCCTGTGAGCGCGCGGCTGCGCGTGCCGGCTGCCACGCGCTCGAGAGCCGCCGCGACCGAGTCCACGCCCTCCCCCGTTCTGGTCGAGCAGGCCAGCGCCGGCGCTCCGGGAAGGAGCGCCGAGGCGGCGCGAAGCACCGGAGCCGGATCGGCGAGGTCCGCCTTCGTGACGGCGACCACGCCGTCGCGGACGTCGAGCGCCCGCAGGACGCGCAGGTGCTCGATGGTCTGCGGCATGACACCGTCGTCCGCCGCGATCACCAGAAGGAACAGGTCGATACCGCTCGCGCCGGAGACCATCACCCGCACGAGGCGCTCGTGACCGGGGACGTCGATGAGCGACAGCACGCGGCCGCCCGGCAGCGGCAGCGGCGCGTAGCCGAGCGTGATCGTCATCCCGCGCTGCTGCTCCTCCGGCAGCCGATCGGTTCGGGCGCCCGTCAGCGCGGCCACGAGCGCGCTCTTGCCGTGATCGACGTGGCCGGCGGTACCGACCGTGAGCGGCTGCGGCCCGCCGCTCACGCCCGCGCCGCTGAGACCGCTGCGGCTGCTTCGACGGCCTCATCGTCGGTGAGGGTGCGCGGGTCGAGCAGCAGCGCCCCGTCCTGGATCCGACCGACGACGGACGGGTCCCCCTGCCTGAGCGCGCGGGCGAGGGCCTCGGCTCCTGCGGCCGGCGGGTCGAGCGCGACGGCAGGACCCGGGAGCTCGAGCAGCGGAAGCGCTCCACCGCCGACGCGAGCAGTGCTGCGGACCACCCGACCGCCCGTGGCCCCGGCGAGGCGTTCCGCGCGGGCCTGCAGCTCGGACTCGCCGGCGGTGAGCATCGCGAGCACGGGCAGCTCCCGGCGGGCCAGCTCGGGGTCGCGGTAGAGGGCCAGCGTGGCGGCGAGCGCTGCGAGCGAGAGCTTGTCGATCCGCAGCGCCCGCGCCAGCGGGTGGCGCGAGGCGGCGTCCACGGCCTCGCGCCGTCCGACCACGATCCCGGCCTGCGGGCCGCCGAGCAGCTTGTCGCCGGAGAAGCACACGAGTGCGGCACCGGCGCGCACCGAGCGGCGCACCGGCGGCTCCTCGGCGAGCAGCTCGATGTCCTCTGCGAGCACCCCCGACCCCACGTCGTCGATCACCGGGGCGGGCAGCTCGCACAGCTCCTCGATCTCCACCTGCTCGACGAACCCGAGCGTGCGGAAGTTCGACGGGTGCGCCCTCAGCACCGCGCCGGTGTCCGGCCCGATCGCGCTGCTGTAGTCGGACAGGCGCGTGCGGTTGGTGGTGCCGACCTCGATCAGGTGCGCCCCCGCCTGCGCCACGACCTCCGGAATCCGGAACGCGCCGCCGATCTCGATCAGCTGGCCGCGCGAGACGACCAGCTCGCGACCCTCGCCGGCGAGCGCAGCGGCAGCCAGCAGCACGGCGCCTGCGCAGTTGTTCACCACGAGCGCGGCCTCCGCGCCGGTGAGCTCTCGGAGAAGCGCCTCGACGTGCACGCGCCGCGAGCCGCGCTCGCCGCTGTCGAGGTCCAGCTCGAGGTTGCTGTAGCCACGCGCGACTCGGGCGAGCGCCTCTTGCGCCGCCGCCGGAAGCGGAGCGCGGCCGAGGTTGGTGTGCACGATCACACCGGTCGCGTTGAGCACCCGTCGAAGCGAGGGCCGGATGCGCGTGCGCGCGCGTTCCAGGAGGTCGCCGTCGGCCGGCTCGCCGGCGAGCAGCTCGCGCCGGCGCTCTGCCAGCTCGGCACGGGCGACCGAGATCGCGAGGCGGTCCACGGAGGGCAGTTCGCGCAGCCTCCGGCGGGTCTCGGAGGTGGGCGGTTCGTCGGCTGTCATGACGGAGCGACGAAGGAGTCGAACCTTCGCACCGTGGGGCTGCCACGGCTCGCCGGCTTTGAAGGCCGGCTGGGGCACCGGCCCCGGCCGCTCCTCGCTTGCTGGCGACTATACGACCAGCAGTGCACCGGGATCGCCCGAGACGACACGGCCCACCGCGGCGCCGGGGACCTCGTGCGCGCGGGCCGAGTCGACCGCGACGAGCAGCCCGCCGGAGGTGGTGGCGTCCACCGCCAGCCAGCGCCGCCAGGGATCCAGCCCGGGAGCGAAGCGGGTGAAGGACTCGGCGTAGGCGAGGTTCCGCCGCGTCCCCCCGGAGATCGACTCCTCGTTCTCGAGGAGATCCGGGACGCCATCCAGGAACGGCACGGCCTGCGAGTGGACCTCCGCTGCGACCCCGCTCTGTCGCGCGAGCGAGTGCAGGTGGCCCAGCAGTCCGAAGCCGGTGACGTCGGTGACGGCGTGCGCGTGCGCCTCGAGCGCGGCGCGCGCTGCGCCGGCGTTGAGCGCGCTCATCATGTCGACCGCCGAGGCGAGCTGCTGCGGCGTCGCGATCCCCCGCTTCCGGGCCGTCGTGATGACCCCCACGCCGAGCGGCTTGGTGAGGACGAGCACGTCTCCCTCGCCGGCCCCCGAGTTGGTGAGCATCCGCCGCGGGTGCACCGTCCCTGTGACCGCCAGCCCGTACTTGGGCTCGGGGTCGTCGATCGAGTGCCCGCCGACGACCGCGCAGCCGGCTTCAGCGGCGACCGCCAGCCCACCCTCGAGGATCGCTCGGAGCACATCGGGGCCAAGGCGCTCGAGCGGGAAAGCCACGAGGTTGAGCGCCGTCAGCGGTGTGCCCCCCATCGCATACACGTCCGAGATCGCGTTGGCCGCGGCGATCCTGCCGAAGTCGTACGGGTCGTCGACGATCGGCGTGAAGAAGTCGACGGTCTGCACGAGGGCCAGCTCGTCGCTCAGCTGGAACACCGCGGCGTCGTCGGCGGTGGCCGAGCCTACGATCACGCGCTCGTCCTCCACGGGGGGCAGCCCCTCGACGATCGGCAGCAGGTCCGCCGCCGGCAGCTTGCAGCCGCAGCCGGCGCCGTGCGAGAGAGAGGTCAGCGCCGGCACGGCCATCGCCCCTCACCCTACCCCGCTGCAGCGGTCTGCCCACCGGCTGCAGCGGTTTTGAGCTCTTCAGCTCACTCGCCGCCCAGCTCGGCCATCACGTCGGCGGGGCTGTCGTACTCGTCGTCCTCGAGACCGTCCTCGAGCTGGTCGACGACGTCCTCCGGCGCTTCGTTCTCGCGCGCGAGCTCGATCAGGTCGTCCCGGCTCGCGGGGTAGTCGGCACCCCTGAGGGCTTTCTGAACTTCGGTTGGACTGGCTGCCATTGCCGCTCCTTTGCGTTGGTCCTGTGCATACGTCCGCGCCGGGGCCCGCACACCCGGCGCGCAGAGACCTGCCGTCCGCGCGGGGGACGTCCGCTGCCTACACCGGCTGCCGCGCGCCGGCTGCCGCGGCCTGCTCGGCGAGCGTCCTGACCTTCTGCAGCGCCTGCTGCTCCTCCTGAAGATTGCGGGTGAGCAGCTGCACGACCTCCTCGCTGCCCAGGGCGCCGGCGTTGATGATCAGGTTTTCGTAGACCGCTATCTCGTGGTGCTCGGTCTCCATGGCGCCGCCGAGGATCACCTGGTCGACGACCGGCTCCTCGCTTTTCTTGATGTTGGCCTTGCCCTCCTTGTCGATCGCGCTGATCACCGGGCACGGCGAGTCGTCGACCTCCCAGCCGAGGGCGTTGAAGGCCTCTTCGATGTTGCTCACGTGTCCGCGGGTTTCGGACTGGTGGGTGCGCAGCACCTGTTTGAGCCCGTCCTGACGGGCCTCCTCGATCAGGCTGTCGAGCATCTCGACGATGTCGCGCTCCATCGTGAGGGCGGAGCCGAGCTTCCAGTTGAACAGCTCCTGGGGGTTGTTGAACCGCTCGAACATCGCTTCCTCCTCTCAAGTCGCGTTGCTTGCGGTAGGAGTGCTGATACCCGCCGGACGTATGGGCTAACGAGCCGCCTCTCAGCCGCTCCAGAGCAGCTCGCGCCCGAGCGTCCTGGCGCTCCAGCCCGCCGGCAGCCGGGTGGGTGCCGCTCCAGGCGGGACCTCGGGCGCCAGCAGGCAGTACTCCGGGGCCGGGCCCAGCACCATCTGGCGACGCCAGAGGCTCGACCGGCTCGGATCCATGCCGTCGCCGAGCAGCTCGCCCAGCGGCCGCGGGCGCGAGCCGGGCGGGCGCTGCACCCAGGTCGCCGGCGAGGGGTCACCGGGTGCACTGCCCCGGGCGATGGCGGAGCGCTCCCCCTCCAAGAGCGCGTAGATGCCGCCGGCCCCCCAGCCGAAGCGTCGCGCAACCTGGTCGTGCGCCGTGCGGTGCCCGCGACCGACGGCCGCCTCGTTCAGAACGCCGAGCGCCGCGAAGTCCTCGACCACGTACCAGTCCTCATACGCCGGGGCGGCGCCGGCCGGCTCGGTCCAGGGCAGCTCGGTGACGCGGAAGACGGCGGAGCCGCACGTCCCCACCGGCCGCGTCCGGGCGAGCGAGCGATGGAAGGAGATGTGGGCCTGCTCGTAGCCCTCGCCGGCTGCCGGCTCGTGCGGGCGGTGCCAGAAGATGTAGGCGAGCACCGGAGGGCTGTCGGGTGGGCGTGGTTGTGGGGTACCTGGGACGGGCGGGGTGACTCTAGAACGAGGGCTTGATCCAGTCCATGTGCGAGCGCAGGTCGGCGCCGACGTGCTCCACCTGCGTGTCGGCCTGTTCGGCGCGCATCCGCTTGAAGTTCTCCTGGCCGGCGCGGTTCTCGGCGATCCACTCGCGCGCGAAGTCGCCGGACTGGATCTCCCCGAGGATCTTGCGCATGCTCGCCCGCGTCTCGTCGGTGATCACGCGCTTGCCGCGCGTGTAGTCGCCGTACTCGGCGGTGTTGGAGATCGAGTAGCGCATTCCAGCGAGGCCCTTTTCGTACATCAGGTCGGCGATCAGCTTCAGCTCGTGAAGGCACTCGAAGTAGGCCATCTCCGGGTCATAGCCGGCGTTCACCAGCGTCTCGAAGCCGGCCTGGACGAGCTCTGAGGCTCCGCCGCAGAGGACGGCCTGCTCACCGAAGAGATCGGTCTCGGTCTCATCCTTGAACGTGGTCTCGATCACGCCGCCGCGGGTGCAGCCGATGCCCTTGGCGTATGCGAGCGCCAGCGCCCGGGCGTTGCCGGTCGCGTCCTGCGCGATGGCGATCAGGCCCGGCACGCCGCTGCCTTCGGTGAACTGCCGGCGCACGAGGTGCCCGGGTCCCTTCGGGGCGACCATGGCGACGTCGACGCCCGGCGGCGGGGTGACCTCGCCGTAGTGGACCGAGAAGCCGTGTCCGAAGAGGACGATGTTGCCCTCGGCGACGCCGTCGCGGACCTCCTGCTCCCAGACCTGGCGGTGCAGCTCGTCGGGCACCAGCATCATCACGACGTCGCCGCGGCTCGCCGCCTCGACGACGGGCAGCACCGTCAGTCCCTGCTCGCGTGCCTGCGCGACGGAGTCCGAGCTCTCGCGCAGCCCCACCACGACGTCCACGCCGGAGTCCTTGAGATTGAGCGCGTGCGCGTGGCCCTGGGAGCCGTAGCCGATTATCGCGACGGTCTTGCCGTCGAGCAGCTGGAGGTTCGCGTCGTCGTCGTAGATCATCGGACGGCAGGCTATCCAACTGGCGGCGCCGGCCGCGCGCGCCGGCTCACGCGCCGGCCGCCGCGAGGAGCGTGCGGCCCGGCACCTCGAGCGTCCCGTCGGCAGCGGTGTACGGCGAGAAACGCTCGGCGAGCGAGGTCCTGATCGCCTCGACCTCTCGCTCCGGGCGTGCCATCACGGCGTCGTGGAAGGCTCGCGAGAGATCGAGCGTCACGTCCCACAGCTCGTCGAAGCTCCGGTTGCGCCGCCACAGGTCCATCTCCCGAACCTCGACGTCCGCGAAGCCGGCCTCCTCGAGCAGCCCCCTGACCAGGTCGGCGCTGCCGAGCGCGAACGGCCCGGGTGGACGCTGCCCGTCCGGCGCCGGGCCGGGGTCCGAGGCCAGCCCGCGGGCCCGCAGCTCGGCGGCGGGCAGCTGGGCCCACGGGTTGTGCTCGATCGCGTCCCACACCGCCAGCGACAGGCGCCCGCCCGGTCGCAGTACCCGCCGTGTCTCGCCGAGCGCCGCGGCGGGGTCGGCCATGAGCATGTATCCCCAGCGACAGACGACCGCATCGACGCTCGCCACGGGGAGATCGATCCATTCGGCACCGAGCACCTGGAACTCGACGTTGCTGAGACCGAGCTCGGCCGCGCGAGCGCGGGCTCCCTCGAGCATCGCCTCGGCCTGGTCGGAGATGATCACGCCTCCCATCGGCGCGACCAGCTCGGCGGCCAGCATCCCCGTCTCCCCGAGGCCGGCCGCCAGCTCTAGCACGCGGTGACCGGGCTGCAGGTGAAGCGCGTCGAGCAGCCAATGCGACACCGGCGCTCCCAGCTCGCGCAGCGTCTCCTGGCGGCGGACCCAGCCCCGCGCAGCCTCTTCCCAGCCCTGCACGCTCGCCGCGCGGTGCGCGTTCGCGTCGAAGCTCACTGCAACGCCCTGCGTAGCAGCTTGCCTGAGCGGGTGCGCGGCAGCGGCTCGGCTGCGAGCACGTAGCGCTTCGGAACCTTGTAGGGCGCGAGCGCCGCGGCGCAGTGCGCGCGGAGCTCCTCGCCGTCGAGCTCGGCGCCCTCGCGGGCGACGACGATCGCCGTGACCGCCTCACCCCACCGCGGGTCGCGCCTGCCGAGCACGGCCGCCTCGAGCACGTGCGGGTGGGCCTCCAGCACCGCCTCGACCTCCGCCGGCGCCACGTTCTCGCCGCCGCTGATGATGGTGTCGGCCTTGCGCCCGGTGACGAGCAGGCCGCCGTCCTCGCCGACGCTCCCGATGTCGCCGGTGTGCAGCCATCCGTCGCCCGCCCGCGCCGCCGGCGCCACCGTCGGACCCTGTACCAGGATCTCCCCGTCGGCTGCGATGCGCACCCTCGTGCAGAACAGCGGCGGGCCGGCGTCCATGCACTCGCCGCCCGCGGCAGCCACGGGTGTGGTGGTCACCTGCGAGCACGCCTCGGTGAGCCCGTAGGTGAGGCTCACGGGGACTGACGCGGCCCGTGCGCGGGCAACGAGCTCGCCGGGAACGGGGCCGCCGCCGGCCAGCGCGCAGCGCAGCGCGGGCGGAGCGCCGAGGCCCGCGTCGAGCAGCCGCGCGAGCGTCGTGGCGACCAGGCTCACGAGCGTCACCTGCTGCTCCTGCAGCGCGGTGATGACGCGGTCCACCTCGAAGCGCTCGTGAACGACGGCGGTCGTCGCGTAGATGGCCGAGCGCACCAGGATCGAGAGCCCGCCGACGTGCGACAGCGGAAGCGCACAGAGCCAGCGATCGCCTGGGTCGCGGCCGAGCGCGACGGCGGAGCCGAGCGCGCTCCACAGGAAGTTGCCGTAGGTGAGCGCGATGGGACGCGGCGAGGCGCTCGTCCCGGAGGTGTGGATGATGGCCGCCGTGGCATCGAGGTCGTGCCGAGCCGAAGCGCCGGCGGGCGCCGTGGCGCCTCCGGACCGTGCGAGGGGCTCCTCGACCACGACGCTCGCTCCGCCCTCGACGATCGAGCGCTCGGCGGTGCTCAGGCGCAGGTCGACCGGGACGGCGACCGCGCCGAGCAGCATGCACGCGTGCATTGCCTGGGCGAACGCGCGTCCCGCCGGGAGCGCGATCGCGACCCGGCTGCCGCGCCCGGCGCCGCGCGCGAACAGCTCACCCGCGCCGGACCGCGCGGCGGCGTGGAGCTCCGCATATGACCAGTCGCCCTCGGGTGCCAGCAGGGCGGGGTGCTCAGGCCGTGCCGCTGCGGCGCGAGCGAGCCATGCCTCGACGACCATGCGTCACAGGCTAGCCTTCGCGCCATGACGACGACCTGGATACCGGCGCCTGCCGCGGCGGCCGGCGAGTTCACGGACATCCGCTACGAGAAGTCGGCCGGCCCGGACGGCGGGATCGCGAAGATCACGATCGCGCGCCCCGAGGTCAGGAACGCCTTCCGGCCGCGCACGGTGATCGAGATGTCCCGCGCACTGGAGGACGCGCGCGAGGACACCGAGGTCGGGGTGATCATCCTCACCGGCGAGGGGCCCGACGCCTTCTGCTCCGGGGGCGACCAGCGGGTGCGCGGGGACTCGGGCTATGTCGATGAGGACGGGAGCCGGGCGCACCCCGGCGTGGGTCGCTTTCACGTCACCGACCTCCACGTCCAGATGAGGCGGCTCCCCAAGCCAGTCGTCGCGATGGTCGCCGGCTACGCGATCGGCGGCGGCCACGTCCTGCACCTGGTGTGCGACCTGACGATCGCCGCGGACAACGCGCGCTTCGGCCAGG
Organism: Solirubrobacteraceae bacterium; assembly: GCA_036498265.1. Lineage (GTDB taxonomy): Bacteria > Actinomycetota > Thermoleophilia > Solirubrobacterales > Solirubrobacteraceae > Palsa-744. The sequence continues at coordinate 34,424 of DASYFT010000027.1, forward strand.
TCGGGCCGCGGGTCGGCTCCTTCGACGGCGGCTTCGGCGCCGGGCTGCTGGCGAACCTCGTCGGGCCCAAGAAGGCGAAGGAGATCTGGTTCCTGTGCCGGCAGTACTCGGCCGCCGAGGCACTCGAGATGGGGCTCGTCAACACCGTCGTGCCGCTCGAGCGACTCGAGCAGGAGACGGTCTCGTGGTGCCGGGAGATGCTCGCCCTCTCGCCGTTCGCACTGCGATTGCTGAAGGCCAGCTTCAACGCCGCGGAGGACGGCCTCAGCGGCGTGCAGCAGCTGGCGCACGACGCCAACCTGCTGTTCTACGGGAGCGAGGAGGCGCAGGAGGGTCGCGACGCATACCGCGAGCGGCGCCCGCCGGACTTCTCCCGCTTCCCCAAGCGGGCCTAGTGTGAGCACCGCTCGCATCTGGGTCATGGCGGCCCGGATCCGGACGCTGCCGGCGGCCATCGCACCGGTGCTCGTCGGCACCTCGCTCGCCCTCGGCGACGGCCACTTCCACCCGCTCGCGTTCGTCGCGGCGCTTCTCGGCGCGATCTTCATCCAGGTCGGCACCAACCTCTCCAACGACTACTCAGACGCGCGCCGCGGCGCGGACACCGAGGACCGGCTGGGACCGGTGCGGGTGACAGCCGGCGGCCTCGTTCCGCCGAGCCAGGTGCTGCTGGCGACCTATCTGACGTTCGGGCTGGCCGTCGCCTGCGGCGCCTACCTGGTCGCCGTCGCCGGACCCGAGCTGCTCGCGGTGGGCGCCGCCTCGATCCTCGCGGGCGTGCTCTACACCGGCGGGCCGCGCCCCTACGGCTACGAGGGCCTCGGAGAGCTCTTCGTGTTCCTGTTCTTCGGCATCGTCGCGGTAGCCGGCTCGTACTTCGTCCAGGTGCAGGAGCTTCCCTGGCAGGCGTTCGTGTGCGCCGTGCCCGTCGGGCTGCTCGCGAGCGCGATCCTGGTCGTCAACAACGTGCGCGACCTTGAGACCGACCGCCGCGCCGGCAAGCGGACGCTCGCGGTGCGGCTCGGTCGCGAGCGCACGCGCACGCTCTACACGGCGATGCTCGCCGGCGCGTTCCTGACAGCGCCGCTGCCCTGGGTGCTCGGCTCCATGGGACCCTGGCTGCTGCTTCCCTGGCTGGCGCTGCCGCTGGCCGTGAGGCTCGCGGGCGTGGTTCGCTCGCGGACCGACGGACCAGCGCTCAACGGCGCGCTGGCGGGGACCGGCGCGCTGCAGCTCTGCTTCTGCCTGCTGTTCTCGGCGGGGATCCTCGCCAGCGGCGGGATCGGGTCGTGAGGCTGGAGCTCGAGCGGCGGACGCTGCGACTCTCGCAGCCGCTGCACACCGCTCATGGCGCGGTCGAGGAGCGCGAGCTGGTGGCGGTGGCGATCACGGGCGAGGACGGCTTGAGCGGCTACGGGGAGGCCGCCCCGCTCGTCTCCTACGACGGCGTTGGCATCGAGCGCGTCGTGGATGCGCTCGAGCGCTACCGTCCGGTGCTGGAGGAGGCGGAGCGCACCGACGGCGCGTCGCTGCTCGACGCATGCCGGGACGCCGAGGACCTGCCGCAGGCAATCGCCGCGATCGACATGGCGCTCTGGGACCGGGCGGGCCGGCGCGCGGGAAGGCCCGTGGCGGCTCTGCTGACGGACCGACCCGCCGCCGCGGTGGCGGTCAACGCGACCGTCTCCGCGCTCGACCGCGCCGGGGTGGCCGAGCAGGCCGCCGCGGCGGCACGGGCGGGCTTCGACTGCCTGAAGGTGAAGGTCGGCGTGGGTGACGACGCCGCTCGCGTCGCCGCCGCGCGGGCTGCCGCGGGTCCCGAGGTGGCACTGCGCCTCGACGCGAACGGCGCCTGGAGCGTCGAGCAGGCCGTCGCGGCGATCGACTCGCTGGCTCCCGCGGGGCTGGAGCTCGTCGAGGAGCCGGCGCACGGACTGCGGGCCGTTCGCGAGGTGCGCGAGCGCGTGGCGGTGAGGGTGTCGATCGACGAGACCGCCGGCGAGCCGGGGGCGCTGGGCGCCGGCGTCGCCGACGCCGTCTGCCTGAAGATCTCGCGCTGCGGGGGCATCTCCGGGCTGCTCGCGGCCGCTGCCCTGGTCCGAGCCTCCGGCGCCGAGGTCTACCTCGCATCGACGCTCGACGGTCCGTTGGGGATCGCAGCCGCTCTGCACGCCGCCGCCGCGCTCGCATCGCGCGGCCCGGTCGCCCCTTGCGGCCTGGCGACGCTCGAGCTGTTCGAGGGCCTCGAGGATCGGCTGCCGGTGCGCGACGGGCGAATCGCGCTCCCGCAAGCGCCGGGCCTGGGCACAGGCCCTCTGTAACCTGAGGCGACCATGGAACGCCGGCGTCACCACGTCGTGTGCCTGCTGGTGCTCATGGCCGGGGCGCTGCTGATCGCCGCGCCCGCGGCCTCCGCGGGCCTGCCTCCGTTCGGCCTGGCCCCCACGCCGCGCTGGTCCGGCGGTCGGGTGCAGTGGGCCCCGGTGGGCGTCGAGAGCTACTACAAGCTCGCGATCTCGGAAGCTCCGCGCGGCACCCCCGGCCGGCCCACGGTATACGTGACCGTGCCGCGCACGCAGGAAGAAGACCAGTTCTACACGCCGCGGGTCCCCGCCGGGAAGGTGATCTACGTCGGCGTCAGCGCCGACGGCGGGCTGACCTGGTCGACCGGGGAGGCGACCGTCAACAGCCGGCTCTCGGGCGTCGAAGAAGGCCTCGAAGCCGAACAGGCCGAAGCGACCGGCCAGTCGGCGACCCTGGCCGCCCCCCGGCCGGCCGCGGCGCCCTCGACCCACACGGCCATCATCGGGACCAACGACGGCGTCGGCTGGGGCACGCAGGCCGCCCAGACGATGATCGCGGCGCACATCACCTGGAACCGGGTGGACCTGGCATCCGAATCGAACACGCTCACCACCTCGCTGCGCGACGGGTTCAAGGTGCTGGCGATCGTCGGCAACACCGACGACTCCGCGCCCCTAAGCCGGGTCGACCCGAAGCGCTGGGGGGCGGAGGTCGTCGCCCAGCTGAAGGGTGCCTACGGGATCAGCATCGCCGAGGCGGCCAATGAGGCCTACCGCAAGGGCGACGTCGCCGATCCCGTCCGGTACGGGCGCATGTACCTGTCGGCGGTGGAAGGCATGGCCGCCGCCGGAATCCGCACGCGGCTGCTGTTCAACATGACCGGCGACTACCCCCACGGCAGCTGGTCCTCGCCGGAAGGGTGGTCCGAAGACTCGCGGGGCGGCGGCTGGCTGCGAACCGCCGTCGCCGGAGTCCCGGGCCTCGCAGCCGCGATCCGCGCGAACGGGATCTCGACCCATCCGTATGGCGCCGTCGGCCAGGACGACCACGACGTGTGGGGCGTCGGCTCGGTGGCGGCCGACGAAGCAGTCGCCCGCTCGGTCCTCGGCTCGGTACCGCCGATCTACGTCACCGAGTTCGGCTACGACCTGAACCGCTGCGGCGACGACCTCGGCGCGTGCTCGAACGCCGACCAGGCGGCGAAACTCAAGGCCGCCTACCGCGTCCTGCTCGCCGACCCGGCCGTCGCAGGGATCTGGTGGTACCAGTCCCACGACGACGGAAGCATCGACAGCTACGGCTTCATGAACGACGACAACTCACCGCGGCCGTCGTTCTGGGCGCTGTCGGGATTCGCCGTGGCGGCCGGCCAGTAGCGCAGGCGGCGCGGCGGTCGCTCAGTCGCCCGCGGCGCCTGCGCCGAGGGCGCCGACGACCGCCGCCGGGTTCTCCAGCGCCAGGTTGTGGCCGCCCGGGACGACGAGCAGCTCGGCCCGCGGCAGCGACGCGGCGAGCCGTCGCCCGAGCTCCGCGAACTTGCTATCGCGCTCACCGGCGAGCACGGCGACCGGCATCTCGAGCTCGCCCAGCCGGTCCCACAGCGGCGGCATCTCCCCCGTGCCGAGCCCGCGCAGCGCCTCGGCGAGCGCCTCGGGCCGGTTGCGCCGGTGGTCTTCCGCCGCGAGCCTCGCGACCTCCTCGGGCTCACCGGCGAACACGGGCTGAGAGCGCCAGCACGCGATGCACTGCTCGAACGGCAGACGTTCGAGCTGGGAGGCAAGCGCACGGTCGCGCGAGCGCCGAGCCGCGCGCTCGGCGGCATCCTCGATCCCCGCTGTCCCGGAGACGAGGACGAGACGCTCGACGCGCTCGGGCGCCGCGAGCGACACCCGCAGCGCCACGCGGGCACCCAGCGAGTAGCCGCACAGGACGAACCGCTCGGGCGCGCCGGCCAGCACGTCCGCGACGCACGTCTCGAAGGTGATCGGCGGCTCCACTCCCGCAGCCGAGCCGTGCCCCGGGAGATCGACGGCGAGGAGGCTGTAGCGTTCAGCCTCGGGGACAGTTCCGAGCCGGTCCCAGGCGTGCGAGGTGCCGCCGAACCCATGTAGCAGGACGACGCTCTCGGGCACCGCCCCATCCTATGCCGCGAGCGCAGCGCGACGAGCCCATGAACCCCACAGCGACCGACACCTACGTGCTGCTGCGGGCGTTCGTGGACGAGCTTGCGAGGTGCGGGATGCGGGCCGCTTGCACCTCACCGGGCTCGCGCTGCGCTCCCCTGGTCCTATCGCTGGCGCGCGAGGAGCGACTGCGCTGCTTCTCCCACGTCGATGAGCGCTGCGCGGGGTTCTTCGCGCTCGGCCTGACGAAGGCCTCCGGCGTGCCCGCCGCCGTGGCGTGCACCTCGGGAACCGCGGCCGCCGAGCTGCTGCCGGCCGTGGTCGAGGCGCGCGAGGCGCGGGTGCCGCTGCTGGTCCTGACCGCCGACCGGCCGCCGGAGCTGCGCGACACGGGCGCGGGCCAGGCGATCGACCAGCTGAAGCTGTTCGGCACGGCGGCGAAGTGGTTCTTCGAGGTGGGTGTGGAGGGCGCGAGCGTCGAGCACCTGCGCTGGATCCGTACCCTCGCGTGCAGGGCCTACTGGACGGCGATCGAGGGTCGCCCGGGCGCCGTCCATCTCAACTTCCCGCTACGCGAGCCGCTGGTCTGCGACGACGAGCTCCCCGGCGATGAGACCGGCCGCGAGGGCGGGTGCCCCTACGTCCGTCGCATCCCTGCCGCGCCGGCGGGCGGCGCGGACTCAGCCGCGCTCGGGGAACTGCTCTCGCGCGCGCGGCGAGGCGTCGTCGTGGCCGGGCGCCACGAGCGCGGGACTCCGATGGGGCAGGCGGCCGCGGCGTTCGCGGCCGCCGCCGGCTGGCCGCTGCTGGCCGATCCGATGTCGGGTGCCCGCCGCGGCCCGGCGGCGATCGCCCACTACGACGCGCTGCTGCGCGACGGCACGCTGACCGCCTCGCTGCAGCCGGACCTCGTCCTGCGCCTCGGCGACCTGCCGGTCTCAAAGCCGCTTCGCACCTGGCTCGCGGGCACCGGCGCGCGCCAGGTGGCGGTGGACCCCGACGGCGCCTGGCAGGATCCCGCGGCGGTCGTATCGGATTCGCTGGCGGTCGACGGAGCCGAGGCGCTGCGCGACCTCGCGCGTTCCTGGCGGCGCCCGTCCGCCCCCGGGATGGCGCCCGAGGAGGACTGGCTGGCCGGCTGGCGGAGCGCCGATGAGCGCGCCGCCGAGGCGATCCTCGGCGTGCTGGGCGATGGCGAGCTCTCCGAGCCGGCCGTCGCCTCAGAGCTCGGCGTGCTGCTGCCCGAGGAGGCGACGCTGTTCGTCGCCTCCTCGATGCCCGTCCGCGACGTGGAGACGTTCTGGCCGGTCAGACCCGACCCGCCGCGGGTCCTCTGCAACCGGGGAGCCAACGGCATCGACGGAACCGTCTCCTCCGCCTTCGGGGCGGCCGCGGCCGCGGCGGGGCCGGCCGTGCTGCTGACCGGCGACGTTGCGCTCGCGCACGACATCGGCGGACTGCTCGCCGCCCGCCGACTGTCTCTGAAGCTCACGATCGTGCTGCTCGACAACGACGGCGGCGGGATCTTCGACTTCCTGCCGGTCTCGCGGGCGGGCATGGCCCGCGCCCAGGACCCACACCCGTCCGAGGGCGCCGGGCAGCGCGCGGCGGGACGCGACGACGACGACGGCAGCGGCGGCGGCGGCGAGGACATCTACACGCAGCACATCGCCACGCCGACCGGCCTCGACTTCGCCGATGCCGCGGCGCTCTACGGGATCGGCCACGCGCGGGTGAGCGACATCCACCAGCTCCGCTCGGCGCTCGAGCGCTCGCTGGATCAGGACGTCTCGAGCATCATCGAGGTTCCCTGCTCCCGTACGACGAACGTGGCGCTCCACGAGCGCGTATGGCAGGCCGTCTCGCGCGCGCTCAACCCGTGAGCAGCGGCAGCAGCGCCTGGAGCTTGACCTCCGTCTCGGCAAGCTCGCCGGCGGGGTCGGAGTTGCGCACGATGCCATTGCCGGCAAAGCAGCGCGCAACGCTGCCGCGCACCAGCGCGCAGCGGAGCGCGACGCAGAACTCGCCGTCGCCGGCCGCGTCGGTCCAGCCCACCGGCCCCGAGTACCAGCCGCGGTCGAGCCCCTCCAGAGCGGGAATCAGGGGCGCGGCTCGCTCGAGCGGCTCGCCGCCGACGGCCGGCGTGGGGTGCATCAGGCCGGCGAGCTCCAGGGCGTCCACCGGAGCGGCGAGCTGGGCACGGATGGGCGTGGCCAGGTGCTGGATGTTGGCGATCCGCACGAGCTCGGGCTCGGGCGCCGCCGCAACCCAGATCGCCCGCGGGCGGAGCATCCGCTCGATCCGCCGGGCGACGATGGCGTGCTCCTCTCGGTAGCCGGGATCGCGCAGCAGCTGCTCACCGAGGTGGTCGTCGACGGCGGGGTCGGCGCTGCGGCGCGTCGATCCGGCGAGCGCGAGCGTGCTGACGCGATGGCCTTCGCGCCGCACGAGCAGCTCGGGGCTGGCCGCCACGAGCGTCGCGTCGCCGCGTCCGACGCAGAACACGAAGCACGAGGGGAACTCGTCGCGGAGCACGCCGAACAGCGCGGCGGGGTCGTACGGCCTCGGCGCGTGGACCTGCACTTCGCGCGCCAGGACGATCTTCTCGAGGCCGCCGGAGCGGATCAGCTCGACGGCGCGGGCGACGGCCGCCTCGTAGTGCTCGGGCGGGAGCGCGCTCGCGACCTGGAAGCGTCCGGTCGGCGCGGGATCGAGCAGCGGGAGCGGCGCAACCTGCAGCTCGCCGAGCCGCCTCTCCAGGTGGCCGAGCAGCTCGTCGGGCATGTCGTCGGGACGCACGCCGGTGGCGAGCGTGAGCTCGACGCGCCGGTCTCCCCCGCCGTCCCGCCTCCTGATCGTGACCTCGGGGACCGACAGCGATGCCGGCTCGAACCCTGCCCAGTGCGGCGCGGCGCCGCCCTCGGCCGCGAAGGCGAAGCCGCCCACGGCGACCGGCCCGGCGCGGCCGTCCGCGGGAGGGTCGCAGACGGCGCCCGCCGCGAGGGCGCGCCAGCGCTCGGCGAGCGTCCCGAAGCGCCCGGCACCCCCGCCCTTGAGGCTCACGGCGACCCCAAGCCCGGCGAGCGCGGCACGGCCGCGGTCGGGCTGCTCGAACGCGAACCACTCCTCGCCCGGCCGGCGCGAGGCGACGACCACCGCCGATGGGTCCACGTCCGGGGCCACCGCCAGCGACACGGTGGCGAGCGTCTCGTTGCCGCTGCGCCTTGCCCGCTGCACCGCCAGCCTCAGGTGTCCGTCGAGCCGCTCCCTGGCGGCCGGCTCCAGCGAGAACGGTTGCCCGCCCAGCGCCTGCTCGCTCGGGCGCCGTCGCGGCGGAGAGCCCGCGTCGAGCGTCAACTAGGTCTCGCTGCGGCCCCGCGAGATCGCGATCTCGCCCGTGCGCATCATCTCGATCAGCCCGAACGGGCGAACCATGTTCTCGAAGGCCTCGATCTTGTCGGTGGTGCCGGTCACCTCGATGATGACCGCGCGCTTGGTGACGTCGACGACCTTCCCACGGAAGATCTCGGCGATCTGCATCAGCTCGCCACGCTGCACGCCGTCGGCTGCGACCTTGAAGAGGGCCAGCTCGCGCGCGACCGTGTCGCCCGGCTCGAGATCCCGGATCTTGAGGACGTTGACTAGCTTGTGCAGCTGCTTGGTCACCTGGTCGATCGGGTGAAGCGCGCCGTCCACCGTGAGGGTGACGCGCGAGATCTGCTCGTCCTCGGTGGGGCCGACCGTCAGGGTGTCGATGTTGAACCCTCGCCGTGCGAACAGGCCGGCGATCCGGGTGAGCACGCCGGACTTGTTTTCGACGAGGATCGACAGCACGTGCTTGCGGCCCGTGCGCAGGTTGCTCGATGCCTCGAGCTCCTCGAGGCTCAGCAGCGCCTTGGTCCCCGGCTCTCCCATCAGGCGCTCCGCCTCATCCGACCATCTCACGGGCGGCCTGGCCGGCGGGGATCATCGGGTAGGTGTTCTCCTCACGCGTCACGCGCACGTCGACGAGCACCGGGCCGTCCGTAGCGATGGCGCGCTTCATGTCATCGACCAGCGTGCGCTTGTCCTCGAGGCGCATGCCGGTCACGCCGTAGGCCTCCGCGAGCTTGACGAAGTCGGGGAACTCGCCCATGTCGACGTGGCTGTAGCGGCCGTCCCAGAACAGCTCCTGCCACTGCCGGACCATCCCGAGATAGCCGTTGTTCATGATGAACACCTTGATCGGGATGTTGTTCTGCGCGCAGGTGGCGAGCTCCTGCGCGTTCATCTGGACGGACCCGTCGCCGGCGATGCAGCAGACCAGGCGGTCGGGGCATCCGACGGCGGCCCCCATCGCGGCCGGGAGCCCGAAGCCCATCGTGCCCAGTCCGCCGGAGTTGATCCAGCGGCGCGGCTGCGGGAAGTCGTAGTACTGCGCCGCCCACATCTGGTGCTGGCCGACGTCGCTCGTGACGATCGCCTCCCCGCCGGTGGCCTCGTAGAGCGCCTGGACCATGTACTGCGGCTTGATCTCCGCGTCGGCGCTGTCGTCGTAGGTGAGCGGGTACTTCTGGCGCCACCCCTCGATCCGGCTCCACCAGGCGTCGAGGCGGGCGGGGTCGGCTCCGATGGCGCGGTACTCGACCAGCAGCTTGGCCAGCACGTGCTTGGCGTCGCCGACGATCGGGATGTGCGCGGGGACGTTCTTGGAGATCTCGGCCGGATCGACGTCGATGTGGATGAACTTCGCGCGGGGCGCGAACTCGGAGAGCTTGCCGGTGATGCGGTCGTCGAAGCGGGCGCCGACGGCGCAGATCAGGTCGGCCTCGTCCATGGCGTAGTTGGCCGCTCGGGTCCCGTGCATCCCGAGCATCCCCAGCCACTGGGGGTCCGGCGCCGGGAACGCGCCCAGGCCCATCAGCGTGCAGGTGATCGGGAAGCGGTCGCTGCGGACGAACTCGGTCAGCTCCTCAGCCGCGTTCGCGTTCACGACACCGCCGCCGGCGTAGATGACCGGGCGCTGGGCCGCGGCGAGAGCCTTGGCCGCCTGGCGGATCTGCTTCTGGTTGCCCTCGACGCGCGGCTGGTACCCGGGCAGGCGCACGTCCGAGACCGGCTCGTAGGCGATGTCCGCCCGAGAGAGGTCCTGCGGAATGTCCACCAGGACCGGCCCGGGCCGGCCCGTCCTCGCGATGTGGAACGCCTCGTGGATCGCGCGGGGCAGTTCCTGCGGGTGCTGGATCATGAACGAGTGCTTGACCACCGGCATGGTGATCCCGATGGTGTCCGCCTCCTGGAAGCCGTCTGTGCCGAGCAGCTCGGTGCGAACCTGGCCCGTGATGAAGACCACCGGGACGGAGTCCATCATCGCGTCCGTCATCGGCGTGAGCAGGTTGGTCGCGCCCGGCCCGCTGGTTGCGAACGCAACGCCGACCTTGCCGGTGGCCTTCGCATAGCCCTCGGCCGCGTGGCCGCCGCCGGCCTCGTGCCTGACCAGGATGTGCCGGATGCCGCCGTCCACGAACGCGTCGTAGGTGGGCAGGTTGGCGCCGCCGGGCAGCCCGAAGACCACGTCCACGCCCTCCGCCTTGAGGCATTCCATCAAGGCATCAACGGCCCTCATCTGGCGACGTCCTTTCCTTCGTCCCGGGAAAAAAGCCAGTGTACCAGCGGGTTTTGCGGCGCCCTAGGACAATCCCAGCGCGACGCCGATGGCCAGCGTGATCGCCCCGCCGACCGTGACGGTGAGCAGCGACGAGCGCATCGAGACCCCCAGGAAGCGTTTCCGGATCCAGGCGATCACGAAGAGCTCCACCGCGACGACGGCGCCCGCTACGACCAGCGCCGTGTGCACGTTGGGGATGATGAAGGGAAGCGTGTGGAAGATGCCGCCGAGGGTGGTCATGCCGCCGGTGATCGCCCCGCGAACGACCGCCGATCCGCGCCCCGTCTGCTCGCCCGTGTCAGAGAGCGCCTCCGACCACCCCATGCTCACGCCCGCCCCGAAGGCGACGCCGAGGCCGACGATGAACGCGGTGTGCGAGCTCGAGGCGATCGCCGCGGCGAAGATCGGAGCCAGCGAGGAGACCGTCCCGTCGATCATCCCGACGAGCGCCGGCTGGACAACGCGCAGAACGAATTCGGGCTCGTCCTTGAAGCCCCACCGGTGGATCAGCCGGGCGATCAGCGAATCGCCCGGCCGGGTCGCCGTCTCTGCATGTGCCGTCATCCACCACAGCGTAGGTGCTGGACCGGCTTAGGGCGGCCGAAATCCGGTTAGGGGACCCTTACCGGGAAGCGGTCCACGAGGCCGGCGCGATCGCCACGTCCGGGTACTCGAGCTCGGCACCGCAGCGCATGCACACGGCGTCGTAGACCTTCGTCACGCGCCCGCACCGTGGGCACGCGCGGCGCAGCTCGTCGTGCTCGAAGCGGTAGACGATGGCCGTAAGCAGGCCGATGATCGGCACGACTCCGGAGATCAGGAACCAGAGGAAGAACGAGCTGCCCTTGAGCTTGCCGATGATCCCGCCTGCGAGGCCGAAGCACACGGCGATGATCACGTATGCCATACCCGCGCCCCCGGGTCTAGAACAAGATGCGGACGGCCCAGATGACGGCCACCACGGCGACGATCAGCACGACCGTGCTGAACAGGAACGACACGACGTGGATGATCACGCCCAGCAGCAGCCACGCCGCGACGAGGAGCACGAGCGCTGCCACGATGGTCCTGCCGATGGACCTTGGCTGTGACTCGTTCATAGCAACACAATCTTAGACCACGCCGAGCTGGTCGTGGATCAGACGCGCGACCTCGCCCCCGTCGGCGCGCCCCTTGGTCTCGCGCATGACCTGGCCGACGATCGGGCCGATCGCCTTCGCGTTGCCCTCGCGCACGCGCTCGGCGGCGTCCGCGTTGGCGGCGATGGCGGCCGCGACGATCTCGGCAAGCTCGCTGCCGCCGTCCATCGCGGCGAGGCCCTCCGCGTCGATGATCGCCTGGGGCTCACCGCCGGAGGCGATCAGCCGCTCGAGCACGCTGCGCGCCGCCCCCACGCTCAGGCGCCTGGCATCGAGGAGCCCCACGAGCTCGGCGAGCGCGGCCGGCTGCACGCGCGAGTCCCCCGGGTCCTCGCCGTCCGGCAGCCGCCCGAGCATCTCGCCGGTGATCCAGTTGGCAAGCGCCTGAGCCGGCGGTGCGGGGTCCTTACGCGCGCCGATCGCCGTCTCGAAGTAGTCGCCCAGCTCGCCACGCGAGGACAGCAGCCTGGCGCTCTCCGCGGTGAGCGCATGCTCGTCCTGGAGGCGTCGCGCACGATCGGCGGGCAGCTCGGTCATGTCGGCGCGCGCGGCTTGCAGCATGCCCTCGTCGATCGCGACCGGCACGAGGTCCGGCTCCGGGAAGTAGCGGTAGTCGTGCGCTTCCTCCTTCGAGCGCAGCGAGGTGATCGAGCCGGAGCCCGGGTCGAAGTGGAGGGTCTCCTGCACGACCTGTCCCCCATCCCGGAGCAGCTTCTCCTGACGTGCGATCTCGGCCCGGATCCCGCGCTCGATGAAGCGGAAGGAGTTCATGTTCTTCAGCTCCGTCTTCACGCCGAGCTGCTCGCCGCCGCGGGGACGCAATGAGATGTTGGCGTCGCAGCGGAGCGATCCCTCCTCCATGTTGACGTCGCTGACGCCCAGCTGGCGCAGCGTGGTGCGCAGCAGCTTGAGCCACTCGCTCGCCTGCTCAGGGGCCCGCAGGTCGGGCTCGGTGACGATCTCCGCCAGCGGCGTGCCTCCGCGGTTGAAGTCGACGATGCTGGTGTCGGAACCGTGGATCCGACCGCTCGCGCCGACGTGGATCAGCTTGGCCGCGTCCTCCTCCAGGTGCACGCGGTGGATCCGCACGTCGCCGAGACGGCCTCCGCGGCACAGCGGCTCGTCGTACTGGGTGATCTGGTAGCCCTTGGGCAGGTCGGGATAGAAGTAGTTCTTGCGGTGGAAGATCGACCGCGGCGCCAGCTCCGAGCCGAGCGCGAGGCCGATCATCAGCCCGAAGTGCACCGCGCGCGCGTTCGCCACCGGGAGGCTGCCGGGAAGGCCGAGGCAGACCGGGCACGTGCGCGTGTTGGGCGGCTCGCCGAACGACAGCTCGCAGCCGCAGAACATCTTCGTCCTGGTCGCCAGCTGGACGTGGATCTCCAGCCCGATGACCGGCTCGTAGGCGTCGCCGTCGGCCGAGGTCGCTCCGTCGGCGGGCCGCTCAGACACGCCCCGGCCGTCCGTCGAAGCCGAAGCCCAGCTCGAGCGCCCGCGCGGCGTCGAGCAGGCGGTTCTCGCTGAACGCCGGTCCGGCGATCTGCAGCCCGACCGGCAGCCCGTCGCTGAGCCCGCAGGGAATCGAGATCGCGGGGATCCCCGCCAGCGACATCGGCACGGTGCAGAAGTCGTTCAGGTACATGGCGAGCGGGTCCGCGGTCTTCTCGCCGAGCCGGAACGCGACGCTGGGGGCGGTGGGCGTGACGATGAAGTCGATGCGCTCGAAGGCCGTCCTGAAGTCCTCGGCGATCTTCGTCCGCACGCGCTGCGCGCGCCCGTAGTAAGCGTCGTAGTAGCCGGAGGAGAGCGCGTAGGTGCCGAGCATGATCCTGCGCTTGACCTCTCGCCCGAACCCGTCGTGGCGGGTGCGCGTGTACATGTCCAGCAGGTCCCGCGGCTCGCTTGCGCGCAACCCGTAGCGGACGCCGTCGTAGCGGGCCAGGTTCGAGGAGCACTCGGCGGGCGCCAGCACGTAGTAGGCCGACAGCGCGTGCGGGGCGTGCGGGAGATGGACGTCGTGGATCTCCGCGCCGAGCTCCGTGGCGCGCTCGAGCGCGGCGCCGAAGGACTCGAGCACCCCGGCTTCGATGCCCTCTCCCGCCAGCTCCCGCGGCACGCCGAGCCTGACGCCGTCGAGCCGCTCGGCCGTCGGCAGCTCGATATCCCCGGGGAAGTCGAGCGAGGTCGCATCGCAGCGGTCGCGCCCGACCATGTGACGAAGCAGCAGGGCGGCGTCGGTCACGTCGCGCGTCAGCGGGCCGGCCTGGTCGAGCGATGACGCGAAGGCGATCATGCCGTAGCGCGAGACGGCTCCGTAGGTGGGTTTCATGCCCACGATCCCGCACAGCGCGGCCGGCTGGCGGATCGAGCCCCCTGTGTCGGTGCCGAGCGCCCAGGGCGCGAGGCCCGCGGCGACCGCGGCCGCGCTGCCGCCGGAGGACCCCCCGGGTACCCGCTCGCGGTCCCAGGGGTTGCGCACCGGCCCGAAGGCGGAGTTCTCGTTGGAGGAGCCCATCGCGAACTCGTCCTGGTTGGTCTTTGCCAGCAGCGGCGCGCCCGCGGCGCCCAGGCGCGAGACCGCAGTCGCCGTGTACGGCGGCAGGTAGCCCTCGAGGATCCGCGAGCCGGCCTGGCTCGGGATGCCCTCGGTGCAGAACAGGTCCTTGACGGCCAGCGGCACTCCGCGAAGCGGCTCCTCTCGCCCGCCGCCGGGCGGCTGCTCGGCGACCCAGGTGAAGCAGTTGAGCCCTTCCTCGCCGGCCGCGCGATCGGCGGCCGCTCGCAGGCGGTAGGCCTCGAACAGCTCGGCCGCCGACAGGGATCCGCCGGCGATCGCATCCGCCGCGGCCGCCGCCGAGAGCTCGAGGACGTCGGTCGCGCTCATGCCTGCGGGCTTGGGACGAGGAAGCCCTCGTCGTTCGCCGCGGGAGCCTGCGAGAGCACGACCTCGCGCGGCAGGCAGGGGACCGGCTCGTCGGCTCGCAGGGCACCGGTCACCTCGACCACGTGCGAGGTGGCGGGCACGCCGTCGAGGTCGAGCTCGGAGATCCGGGCGACGTGGTCCAGGACCGCGGAGAGCTCACGGGCCATGGGCTCGATCTCATCCTCGGCGAGGGCCAGCCGGGCCAGGCCGGCCACGTGGAGAACCTCCTCGCGTGTGATCACCGTGGGGGCATTCTACGTCGCCGCCCGCTACGGCCTGGGGCGCGGCTCCGGCCTGGCAGGCTCATACAGCGACGTGCGTTCGTCGCGGATCGACTGCCACGAGCCGGCCAGGATGGCGAGCGCGCCCGCGAGGGCGAGCCAGGGCCCTGAGCACAGCGAGGTGGAGTGGTCGGGCCGCTCCAGCAGCCTCACGACGGCGGCGATCGCCGCGATCAGCCCGAGCAGCACGTTCCACACGCCGAGCGACACGGGCAGGCCCGGGCTGCGCTCGGTCAGCGTGCTGATGACGAGTGCCAGGGCCGCGGACGCGGAGGCGATCAGGAGGACGATCGTCGGCCCGAAGGTGTCCCAGGCGTCGAGCCTGCCGATCGGGCCTTCGTACCAGGGCTCGAGGAGCGCGACGATCACGCACGCCGCGCCGATCAGGGCAAGCAGCTCGCCGGCACGCACCCGCCGGAGGATCATCGCGCGCTCTCCCGGCGTCGCCTCATCCGGCGTCCCCGCCTGGGGGCGCGAAGCCCGATTGCGCGCGGGCACGGGCGGCCTGCAGCGTGTTGCGCAGCAGGAAGGCGATCGTCATCGGCCCGACCCCGCCGGGCACCGGCGTGATCGCCGAGGCGATCGGGGCCACCGCGGCGAAGTCCACGTCGCCGACCAGGCCGCTCTTGTTGCCGGCCTCCTCGGGGCTGATCCGGCTCTGGCCCACGTCGATGACGACGGCGCCGGGCTTGACGAAGCCGGCACCGACCATGCGGGGCCGGCCGATCGCCGCGATCAGCACGTCCGCGCCGGCGCAGACCTCGGGGAGCTCACGTGTTCGCGAGTGGCAGACGGTGACGGTGGCGTCGGCGGCGAGCAACAGCTGCGCCATCGGCTTGCCGAACAGGTTCGAGCGGCCGACGATCACCGCCCCGGCGCCCTCGAGCTCCACGCCGGTGTCGGCCAGCAGCTCCATCACCCCGAGCGGCGTCGCCGGCCGCAACCCGGGCCGGCCGAGCGACAGCAGGCCGGTGTTCACGGGCGTGAGCCCGTCGACGTCCTTGCCCGGGTCGATCAGTTCCGTGAGCTCTGCGCCGTCGAGTCCCGCGGGCAGAGGCAGCTGCAGCAGGATGCCGTCGACGGCGTCGTCGGCGTTGAGGCTGTCGAGCTCGGCGACGACGTCCTCGCGCGTCGCGTCGGCGGACAGCCGGCGGTCGACCGGCACCATTCCCGCCTCGAGCGACGCGCGCTGCTTGCCGCCGACGTAGATCGCCGACGCGGGATCGTCTCCGACGAGGACCGTCGCCAGCCCCGGAACGCGACCGAACTCATCCCTGAAAAGCTCCACCTCGCGCGCGACGTCGGCGCGCACGCGCGCGGCAATCGCCTTGCCGTCGATGAGCTTCGCTGACATCGCGCGCGGATCGTACGCGCTTGCGCCACGGCGCAGCCGCGGGCGCGGCGGCGCGACCCTCAAGCCCGCCTCGACACGGGCGCGTACTCCGCCATCAGCTTGCGCTCCGAGCCGTCGCCGGCAAAGCGCACGACGATCACCCCACCCGGCTCGACGCCGGTGACGACGCCGTCGCCGAAGGCAGCGTGAACCACGTCCTCCCCCAGGCGGAAGCTCCTCTCGACGGCCGCTGCCGCGCCGCCCCCGGAGCCCGCCCAGCTGCCGGCCGCGGCGGCCGCGCCCGGGGCGACGCCGTTTGACCGATGCAACCCGCCGGCCGCCCCTGCGAGGTCTCCGGCGCGGAAGATGCGCTCCTGCGGCTCGTCGAGCAGGTCCAGAGGGATCTCGTCGACGAACCGGCTGCGCATCCCGTAGGCCTGTGAGCCGAACACCGCACGGCGCCGCGCCGAGGTCAGGTAGACCTGTCGCATCGCCCGGGTGAGGCCGACGTAGAAGAGCCGGCGCTCCTCCTCGACCGCGCCTTCGTCGAGCGCGCGGGAATGCGGGAACACCCCCTCCTCGCAGCCGGCGATGAAAACGATCGGGTACTCGAGGCCCTTCGCGTTGTGGACCGTCATCAGCGTGACGAGACCCTCGTCGTCGCTGCGTGTGTCGGCGTCGGCGACGAGCGCGATCTCCTGGAGGAACACGTCGAGCGTCCCCTCCCCGTCGCGGGCGACGGCGTCGAACTCGCGGCCCACCTCGACGAGCTGTTCGAGGTTCTCGATGCGGCCCTGTGCCTCGATCGTCCGTTCGGCCTCGAGTGCCTCCACGTAGCCGCTCTGCGAGAGCAGCGCCTCGAGCAGCTCGCCGATCGGCGCGGCGGGGTCGGCCTCGCCGCTTGCGGCCTCCGGGGAGTCCACGTCGGCTGCGCCGGTCATGGCGCGCAGCTCGATCATCGTGTCCATGAAGCGCCGCAGCGCCTTCACGGCGGCCGGGCCGAGCCCCGGTATCTCCTCCGGCCGGGAGGCGGCCTGCCAGACCGACTCGCCGATCGCCTCGGCGTGCGCGAGGACCCGCGCGAGCGACGTCTGGCCGATGCCCCGCCGGGGGGAGTTCGCCACCCGGGTGAAGCTCACGACGTCGAACGGGTTGGCGAGGAGCGAGAGGTACGCGATAGCGTCCTTGATCTCGGCGCGCTCGTAGAACTTGGTCCCCCCGATCACCTGATAGGCGATCTCGCGCCGCACGAGCGTGTCCTCGATCACCCGGGACATCGCGTTCGTCCGGTAGAGGACCGCCATCTCCGCACGCGAGGCGCCGGCGTCCACGAGCCGCTCGATCTCTCCCACAACGAACCGTGCCTCGGCGTGCTCGTCGTCGAGCGTGCGGAGCACGATCCGCTCGCCCTGCCCGAGCTCGCTCCACAGCCGCTTCGCGATCCCGCCGCGG
Source organism: Solirubrobacteraceae bacterium (assembly GCA_036498265.1). Taxonomy (GTDB): domain Bacteria; phylum Actinomycetota; class Thermoleophilia; order Solirubrobacterales; family Solirubrobacteraceae; genus Palsa-744. The sequence continues at coordinate 51,626 of DASYFT010000027.1, forward strand.
TTGTTGGCGATGACTGCGTTCGCCGCGGAGAGGATCGTCTCGGTGGAGCGGTAGTTCTGCTCGAGCTTCACGACCCTGGCGTCGGGAAAGTCGTCCTGGAACTCGAGGATGTTGCGCACGTCGGCGCCGCGGAAGGAGTAGATCGACTGGCTGTCGTCTCCCACGACCGCCAGGTTGCGGTGGCCTGGCAGGATCGTCCGCCGCCCGCGCGCCGGAGCCTGGCGCCCGCCTCCGACGAGCAGCTGGAGCAGCCGGTACTGGGCATGGTTGGTGTCCTGGTACTCGTCGACGAGCACGTGCGCGAAGGCGCTCGCGTAGCGCTCGCGGACGTCCTCGAAGAGTTCGAGGATGTTGACCGTACGGAAGAGCAGGTCGTCGAAGTCCATCGCGTTCATGCGGTGGAGGTCGCGCTGGTAGATGTCGTACACGTCGGCCACCATCTCCTCGAACGGCGAGGCGGCCGCCTCGCGGTATTCGGCGGCGTCGAGCAGGAGGTTCTTGGCCGTCGAGATCTGGTTGTGGATCGCGGCCGGCGTGTAGCGCTTGGGATCGACGCCGACCGCGTCGGCGGAGCGCTTGGTCAGCCGGCGCGCGTCCGCCTGGTCGTAGATGGTGAACCTGCGCGTGTACCCGAGACGCTCTGCCTCGGCGCGGAGGATGCGCGCGCAGGCCGAGTGGAAGGTCATCAGCCACATGCCGCGGGTGGCGTGGCCGAGCAGCCGTTCGACGCGCTCTCGCATCTCCGAGGCGGCCTTGTTGGTGAAGGTGATCGCGAGGATCTCGCTCGGCTGCGCCTGGTCGGTGTAGATCAGGAACGCGATGCGATGGGCGAGCACCCGGGTCTTGCCGCTGCCCGCGCCGGCCAGGATCAGCAGCGGCCCCTCACCGTGGGTGACGGCCTCCCGCTGCGGCTCGTTCAGGTCCTCGAGCAGCTCCTGAAGGTGTTCGGCATGCGGGTTTTCGGGCACAGCCCCTCAGCATAGATGCGGCTTCGGCCGCCCTAGCCGCCGGCCGGGTTGGGCCCCTTGACGGTGCGAAGCGGCCTCACCTCGGCGGTCTGCTGCGGCTCGTCCTCGGAGAGCTCGGCGACCGTCCGTTCGAGCGTGCCGATGCGACTGGCCAGCGCCTGGATCGCCTCGGCGATCGGGTCGGGCAGGTGAATCCAGTCGGCGTCCGGCCCCTCCACGCGCCGCCCGTCGACGCGCACCGGATGGCCGGGGTTGCCCACGACGGTGGAGTTCGGGGGCACGTCCGTGATCACGACGCTGTTGGCGCCGATCTTGGCGCCGTGACCGATCGTGATCGGGCCGAGAAGCTTCGCCCCCGAGCCGATCGTGACGTTGTCCTGGACGGTCGGGTGGCGCTTGCCGGTCGCGAACCCGGTGCCGCCGAGCGTGACGCCCTGGTACATCGTGACGTTGTCGCCGATGTCGACGGTCTCGCCGATCACCACGCCTGCACCGTGGTCGATGAAGAGCCCCTGCCCGATCCGCGCCGCCGGATGTATCTCGATTCCGGTGAACGCGCGCGTGAGCATCGAGAGCAGCCGCGGCAGGAACGGCACGCCTGACGCGTGCAGCGCATGGGCGACGCGGTAGGCGAGCAGCGCGTGGATGCCCGGCCAGGTGGCGAGTATCTCCCCCTCCGCCACGCCCCGTGCCGCGGGGTCGCGGTCACGCGCGGCCCGCACGTCCCGGCGCACCTCTTTGGCGACCCGCGCGAACGCGTCGAACCCGGCCATGGCAACAGCCTAGCGGCGATAGGAGCGCGTCAAGCGCGGTCAGGCGCGAAGAACGGCTGCGAGACGTAACGCTCGCCGGAGTCCGGCATCACGACGACGATCCGCTTGCCGGCCGCCTCCGGGCGGGCGGCAACCTGCAGCGCGGCCCACAGCGCGGCGCCGCCGGATATCCCGGCGAGAACGCCCTCGCGCCGGGCGCAGCTCCAGGCCGTGTGGATGGCATCGTCGTCGGAGACGGGGATGATCTCGTCGAGCAGCTCCCGGTTGAGCACCGGTGGAACGAAGCCGGCACCGATCCCCTGGATCCGGTGCGGCCCGGGCGGTCCCCCGGAGAGGACCGCTGACCCGCTCGGCTCGACTGCGACGACGCGCAGGTCAGGGTTCGCGTGCTCGCGCAGGTACTCGCCGGCGCCGGTGATCGTGCCGCCCGTGCCGACGCCCGCGACGAGGACGTCGACGCGACCGTCCAGCGCCCGCTCGAGCTCGGGCCCGGTGGTGCGCCGGTGGATCTCCGGGTTCGCCGGGTTGGAGAACTGGTCCGGCAGGAACACGTTCTCGTCACGGGCCATCGCACGCGCGGCCTCGACGGCCTCCGCCATGCCACCCATGGACTCCGTGATCTGCACCTGGGCCCCGTAAAGGCGCAGGAGGCTCTCGCGCTCACGGCTCATGCCCTGCGGCAGCGTCAGCACCAGCCGGTAGCCCTTGGCCGCGCATACGAACGCGAGCGCGATGCCGGTGTTGCCGCTGGTCGCCTCGACGATCGTGCTCCTGCCGGGCTCGATCCTTCCTTCTGACTCGGCGGCCTCGATCATCGCCACGCCGATCCGGTCCTTGACGCTGCCGCCGGGGTTCAGGGACTCGAGCTTGGCGAACAGGTCCACCCCCCGCTCGGCCGCCGGCGTGCCCTCGAGCATCCGGGGCAGGCCCACGACGGGTGTGCCCCCGACCAGCTCCGCAATGTTGATCGGAATTGGGCCCATCCGGGACGACAATAGTCGAGCGGCATCGCCGCTCGCTCGACGCGCGGCCTAGCCGTGCGGCGGCGTGTGCTTCTGTGGCCTGGCATGGCGGGGCTTCGGCGGCGGCGTGAGCCGCACCCCGGCGGTCCTCGCCTGCGTCCTGCCCGAGGCGATGCTCACGATCAGCAGGCTCGCGCTGAGTCGCTGGTGGTGCGCCTTGAACATCGTCCGGCCGGCGGCGTTCAGTTTCAGCAGCAGCGTGCGCGTCCTGCCGGGGAGCAGCGTGAACGTACCGGTGGCGATCGTCTTCACCGTAACCCTCCTGCCCCGCTTCACCTTGACGGCGAGTCGGAGCTTGCCGCGGCAGGTGACGGTGCCGCGCCACCTGAGCTTCACCGACGCGCGAGCGTGGCTGAGCACCGGCAGGCTCCTGCTGAGCAGCGCAGCGCTGCAGCCTGATGTGAACCCGAGGACGCCCCCTTGAGCGCCACCGGCACCGGCACCGGCGCCCGGGCCCGACGGCTGCCCCGCTGACGCCGAGCCCACGAACGTGAACCTGTCGGCGGAGCGCGGTTCACTCACCCCTCCGGGCGTCGTGACCGTCAGGTGAACGACTCCGGGTGGCTCGGGTGGGGCGATCGCGGTCACGGAGGATGATGAGTTGACCGTGAAGCCGGCGGCGGGGACGGCGCCGAACGTGACCGACTGGGTCCGATCACCCACGTGTGACCCTGTGATCGTCACCTGCACGGCGCCGGCCGTGGGGCCTTCGGCGGGGGTCACGGCCGTCACCTTCGGCGACGAGAGGTAGGTGAAGACGGGACCGGCTGCCGGGCTCGGGCCTTCGGGGGTCGTGACGGTGACGCGAACCTTGCCTTCCCGTTCTTCGAGGGAGAGCGCTTCGGGCCTCGGCGGCGAGACGGCCGTGATCGAGCCGTCGGCGTTGTCGGTGAAGCTTGCGGCACGGGCGGAGCCGAAGCGCACCGCGCTCGCCCCCGCGAGACGGCTCCCGGTAATGGTGACAGTGGTGCCGCCCGCTTCCGGGCCGGCGTCGGGAGCGACCGCGGCGGGCGCGGGCAGGATCGACGGATCGGCGAACAGCCAGACCGTTCCAGCCCTGCCTTCGTCGTTCGGCGCTCCGATCAGGGCGGTCGTGCCGTCCCCGCGCAACGCGACGCTCGTGCCGAACCAGCCTTTGCGGATCGCTGGGCCGGTCAGCTTCGGGCCCTGCTCCGTCCAGCCGCCGCTCGATCGCGCGAGCAGCCAGGCCGCTCCGAGGCCCGCTTCATCCCGGGGAGCCCCGATCAGCGCCAGGCCGCCGTCGCTCGAGAGCGCGACGCTGTAGCCGAATTCAGCTTCCGGAGTTGTTGCGGCGCCGGCCGTCAGCTTGCCGCCCTGCGGGCTCCAGGACGAGCCCGACAGCGTGAACGCCCACGCCGCTCCAGCGCGGGGGTCTTCGGCGCCGCCGTCGGTTCGTGCTCCGATCAGCGCGGTGGTCCCATCGGAGGAGACCGCGACGCTGAATCCGAAGCGGCCCTGGCCTTCCTCGCCTTCTCCGGTCAGCTTGCCACCGGCCTGAGTCCACGAGCTGCCGGTTCGCGTGAACATCCACGCGGCGCCCGTGTAGCCGTTGTCGCCCGGGCCTCCGAGCAGCGCCGTGTTGCCGTCGGCCGACAGCGCCGCGCTGCCGCCGAGATGCCCTTCGCCGACCTCGTCGGAGGCTGTCAGCTTGGGCCCCTGCTGCGACCATCCGGATTCCGAGCGCGTGAACACCCAGGCGGCGCCCGGCGCGCTCCTGTCCGACGGGGCGCCGACGAGGGCCGTGGCCCCGTCCCCCGACAGCGCGACGCTGTGGCCGAAGCGACCTTCAGCGCCCTCTTCTTCACCACCGGTCAGCTTCGTCTGCAGGCTCCACGTCGGGCCGGAGCGGGTGAACAGCCATGCGGCACCCTGGTTCCTGCATTCGGTGGCCAGCCGGCACGGACCGGGTTCGCGCGGGCTGCCGACGGCGGCGGTGTTGCCGTCAGCGGACAGCGCGACGCTCCTGCCGACGCTGCATTCGTCCGCTTCTTCCCCACCCTGTTCGGCGCACTCCGCGCCGCTGCCCGGTTCGCCGGTCGTGAGCTTCGGGCCCTGCTGCGTCCATTCACCGCCGGAGCGGGTGAAGACCCATACGGCGCCGGCGAAGCCGTTGTCCCGGGGCCCACCGACCAGAGCGGTGTTCCCGTCGGCGGACAGCGCGACGCTGAACCCGAGCAGGCCGCCGCCGATCTCTTCTTTGCCCCGCAGCTGTACGCCCTGCTGGACGAGCGGGTCCACCTGGACCGGCTGGCTTGCGCCGGGCCGCGCCTGGGCGAGCGCGAGCGAGAGCTGGGCATTCTGAGCCGGCGCGAGGGTCGAGACCACCGCCGGGTTGCCCGAAGGCACCGGGCCGGAATAGGCGCCGCTGGACGCCTGCGCCAGGAACGCCACGAGGGCGAGTGACGACAGCGCGGCGACCACGAGAGCACGCCGGGACTGGCGGCTGCGCCGCGCCGAGCGGATCATCGGGTGCTGCATACCTTCCTCCGCAGAAGACCGGTCGGCCTCGGCATCGGCAACCCTCCGTAGTCGCGTCTGGTTCGTTGTGCCGGCGGGCACCGCAAATGCGGCTGTTCTCTTCCCCGAGAGACGACCTGCCAACCGTCTGGATCAAAGGCTAGCGAGCGGCCCGCTCGATCACAAGCGGTGAGAGACGCCGTAAAGGGCGATGCGTGTTCCTTTCGGCGCTCCCTCGCTGCCCGTCGTGGACACGCGGCGTACGCGGTCAGATGGATCTCGCAGGCTGCGAGCGATTCAGCTCGTCTCGCCGATACGTCCTATTGACCGTGCCGGGGGTCGAGCGGTATAACAAGACGTAGTGAGGGCGACATAGCGCGCTCTTTGGACGCAGAAGCACCGGCGGGCAGCACCTGGGGTCCTGTGGGCTTCGTACGACCTGCCGAACGGGGAATCTCTGCGTGCCGAGGTGGCGATATGTGGCCGGCTCACTTGGGAATAGTTGATGTCGAGGGCGCCAGGCATACGCTGGCCCTGACCGGCGAACTGGACCTCGAGACGGCGCAGGTCCTGGAAGGCGCCGTGTTGCATGCGTACGACGCCGGCGCGCGCCACGTGGCCCTCGACTGCAGTGGCCTCGATTTCATCGACTCCACCGGGCTTGCGGCCATCGGAAGGCTCCGGCGCGACGGCATCCAGCTCTCGGTCATCCACGAGAGCGACATCGTCAGGCGTCTCTTCGAGCTGACCGGGGTCCCGCGCGTCGTCGCCTGAGGGCGGGGAGACCGCGGCTCAGGCGGGAGCGCCCCTCTCACGACCCACCTCGGGGGCGCTTCCTCTGATCTCTCTGGACCGGTTGTCCAGCGCCCGTTTGCGACGTGCGTTCCCGGGTACGGGTCCTCCTAGCCCGCGCCGGACCGTCATCGGAACGGACGGGGGACCGCGATTCTCTCCCGGGGAGGAAAGTCATGGCACGCATTCTCGTGCAGGCCGACGATGATCAGACCGTGCTGTTCGACGAGCACGTCTCACCCATCCATCTCAGTAGCGAGCACTCCGCCACACAGCTCCTGGAGCGCTTGGAGTGGGCGGTCGAGGACGAGAGCGGTCGCAGGAGGAGGCGACCGAAGAGGTCTCGGATCGCCTCACACGAGTCCGCGCTCGCACGTAGCTTCGACTAGACACGTTCGCTCCCCGACCGAACGTCGTTCGGTCTGAGCTCGGCAGTGCCGGAGGCTTCTTCCGGAGGCCAACTGGACGCCTGTTGGATCCTGGCGTCGGCGCGAATCATCGGGGGTACCGGTCTACTGCGAGCCGAAGGGATGGAAGGAGTCTGGACCAGTCCCGGATTGCCGCCGGCCGCTGCAGCACGTTCTTGCGCAGCAGCCGAGGTAAAGGTCATGTGACAAGGAGGTTCCATGTTTTCTCACGAGCGGGGACGTAACGGGCGGTCGCAACCGGTCAAGATGTTTGTGGGCCTGGCGGCGGCGCTCGGGGCGTTGGCTGTGCTTCCAGGTTCCGGGCTGGCGGCCAACGCGATCGAAGTGGGCGCGGGAGGCACGAGCATCGCGGTCAACGGCACGACCATCTCCACGTCGAGCATCAGTCTCGAAGAACTGGCCGAACTGCAGGGGGTCCCGTCGAGCGCGGTGAAGCTCGAGCTGGAAGGCGCGGCCGTGGAATCCCCGGAGAGGGCTGCGGTGGACGCGCTCATCTCCGGGCTCGCGGCGAACACACCGCTGGCCACGGCACTCGACGGGATCTCCTCGGTTTCGGGCGGGACGCTCAAACCCGAAGTGGTTCTTCGGAGGGCGCTCGGCGCCAACGGCCAGCCCGGCGCCGCAGGCAGCAACGGGAGTCCCGGATCGAACGGCGCCGGAAGCGCCGGAAGCCCAGGGGCCAACGCGTCGACCGGGGTGAACGGCCAACGCCAGAGTCGGTTCAGCATGCGGGTTGCGTCCCGGCGCCTGCGGGGGCGCCCCGGCTCACGTGTGATCGTGCGCTTCACGGTCTCCTCTGCGGCATCGTTGACGTACAGCGGCCGGCGGCTTGCGACCGGTTCACGCAAGGTCCGAGCAGGTTCCAGCGTGCTGGCCGTGAGGCTGCCGCGCAAACGAGGGACCTATGTCCTCACGCTGAGGGCGATCGGCGAAGGCCAGATCTCCCAGACGACCGTGACGCTGATCGACGCCGCCACCAAGTCGCCCAGCAGGCGTCATCACTGACCAGAGGCGCCTTGGTGAACTGACCGCACTCGACCCCGGCTAGCGCCTACTCCTCCAGCCCGACGGCTTTGAGGGCCTCGTCCCAGGAGAAGTAGACCTGAAAGCGCGTGGCCTTGCCGTCACGGAACTCGGTGGCTACGCCGAGTGGCTGCTCCAACATATGAGGGCTGCCTTTGATGCGCCCACTCTGACGGAGCAGCACTACGACTCGGTCATCGTCGACGTCAACGACCTTCTCCATGTCCACGCGGAAACTGTCGAACTGTTCGCCGAACAGCGCGATCGCCCGCCTCACGCCGTTGTGGCCGTGCAGCACGCGGTCCTCGGGCCAGTCCGGGGGCGTGATCCATTCGACGGCTGGATCGCAGTACGCCAGGAACCCCTCGACACCGTCGCGGTTGAGCGCGGCGATCGCGTTGGACGACTTCTCCACATTCTCCTGCGACATCGCCTACTCCTCCAGCCCCACGGCTTTGAGGGCCTCATGGTGATTCCAGAAGGGCTGCACCCTAGAGATTCTTCCCTGGCTCACAGTGCAGACAATGGCCTGCTCGATATCCAAGTCGGGGCCACGTCCTCTGGCATGCCAAACGTGGCGAACTACAACCCGATCACCAGCATCCGTGAAGTCAACCGGCTCCATTTCGTCTGTGTCCCACGCTTTGCGCACTCGGGCGTACAGGAGCATGAGCGCGTCAATGCCCACGATGGCCTCTGCTTCCTCCGGCCGGCCCTCGCCGAGC
>DASYFT010000028.1:0-108404 GCA_036498265.1 Solirubrobacteraceae bacterium
GGGTGGAAGCGCCGGCGGTGGTCAACAACCAGACGATGGCTGACAACTCGTTGCCGTTGTTGATCGGGCAGAGCATCAGCAGCTCTTGGTTCTCGGGCACGATCGACGAGGTCGCGCTCTACAACGTGGCGCTCACCTCAAGCCAGATCAGCAACCACTACGAAGCCGGGAGCGCTACGGCCCCGGATCCCGTGATCGCCGCCGCCGGCGACATCGCATGCGGGACCGGCGACGCCGGAGAAGCCCAGCCCGGAGTTGCCTGCGAACAGCAGTCGACGTCGAACCTGCTGAGCGGCGGCGGGCTCACGGCGGTCCTGGCGCTGGGAGACGACCAGTACGAGCAGGGCACTCTGAGCGACTTCATGAACTACTTCGACCCCACCTGGGGGCGCTTCAAGAGCATCATGCGCTCCGTCCCCGGGAACCACGAGTACACCGACCCCGCGGGCGGCGCGGCCGGCTACTTCGACTACTTCGACGGGGTGGGCAACGAAACCGGCCCCGAGGGCTCCCGCGCCCTCGGCTACTACAGCTTCGACATCGGAGCCTGGCACTTCATCGCCGTCAACTCGAACTGCTCGACGTCCACCGGCGGCTGGAAGCCGGGTGGCTGCGCCGCCGGATCGACCCAGGAGGAATGGGTGCGCTCGGACCTCGCGGCCCACAAGAGCTCATGCACGCTCGCCTTCTGGCATCACCCGGTCTACTCGTCGAGCAGCCAGCCCGACGGCGCCTCGCCGTTCATGTCGGCCATCTGGGCCGATCTGGCGAACGCCCACGCCGACATCGTGCTCAACGGGCACGCCCACGACTACGAGCGCTTCGCGCTGCAGAACGCGACCGGGGGCCTCGACGCCACGGCCGGCCTGCGCGAGTTCGTGGTGGGCACCGGCGGGCGCAACCTCTACCCCTTCGCCACCGTCAAGCCCAACAGCGAAGCCCGGAACAGCACGACGTTCGGCGTGCTGCGGCTGACGCTGCATCCTCACGCTTACGACTGGAAGTTCCAGGCCACGCCCGGCGGCACCTTCACAGACGCCGGCAGCCAGCAGTGCCACGGCCGCTGAGGGCGGCAGCGATCGTGCAGGGCGCAGCGGCCCGCAGGTGAGCCCCGCGGGCCGTCGAAGAGGAGCGTCCGGAGATGCTCAGCTCGACGGTGACCCACGCAACGCCACGTCTGGTGCTCGGCCGCGCCGCGCCGGCCGGCGAGCGCCGGCGGCGCCTCGTCACGACGGGCCCCGCGGCCGATGGCCTCTGCTCGCCGGCGGGCCTTCGGGGAAGGCCCTGGCTCGGCCGGCTCCGCCAGGCCCTGGCCGAGGACCTGTTCGTGCTCCACTTCCAGCCGATCGTCTCCCTCCACGACGGCCGGGTGTCGCACCACGAGGCGCTTCTGCGGCTCGCCGACGAGCCCGATGGGCGTCTCGTCGCGCCCGGGCGCTTCCTACCCGCCGCCGAGCGCTACGGGCTGATCCGCGAGATCGACCGGATGGTCCTCGAGAAGGTCGCCGCCGTCCTGGCGCTCGACCGGGACGACAGCGGGCCGTGCATCGCCATGAACCTGTCCGCCGTCTCGGTCAGCGAGGCCGACATGCTCGAGCACCTCGAGCGCCGGCTGGCCGACTACGGCGTGGAGCCCGAGCGCCTGGTGATCGAGCTGACGGAGACCGCCGCGATCTCCGACATGGCAACCGCGAAGGACTTCTGCGCCGGCCTGCAGGCGCTCGGCTGCGGCGTCGCGCTCGACGACTTCGGGGCGGGCTTCGGCTCGTTCCAGTACCTCAAGCACCTCCCGTTCAGTCAGCTGAAGATCGACGGCGAGTTCATCCGCGGGCTGACGCGTTCGCGCACCGACCAGCTCGTGGTCAAGGCGCTCGTCGGCGTCGTCCAGGGCCTCGGGCGCGAGACGATCGCCGAGTTCGTCGGCGACCGCGCCACCATGCGCATGCTGCGCGAGTTCGGAGTCGACTACGCCCAGGGATACGAGGTCGGACGCCCGCAGCCGGCGCTCGCGCTCGCGCTCTGAGCGACCGGCGAGTTGACCTCGGCCGGCGCTCGCGCTCGCGGTCTGAGCGACCGGTGAGCCACCCGCAGCCGGCGCTCCGCTTCCTGTCTGAGCGCGACCGGCCAGCAGCCCTCAGCCGGGCTGGGGGAACTGCCTGCGCATCAGCGCATCCCAGGCGCGGTCGCTCAGGAGCCGCCGCATGGCGATCGTCACCCTCGCCGACGGCGTGATCCTGATCCTCGCGGGGGGACGGCGGCGCGTGATGGCGCGCTCGATCACCTTCGCCACGCGGTCCGGCCCGGCGCCGAGCCGGCGCATCGGTCCGTCGTAGGCGCCGGTGGTGATCGCGCCGACGGCCGCGTTGAAGGCGGCGTAGGGGCTCTCCGCGGCGTCACTCGTCGCGCTCGCCATGGCACTCGTGGCCGCGCCGGCGAACTGGGTGGTGATCAGGCCTGGCTCCAGGAGCACGACGTCGATGCCGAAGCCCCGCAGCTCGAAGCGCATCGCGTCGGACAGCGCCTCGAGCGCGTGCTTGCTGGCGTGGTAGTGGCCGGCCCCCGGGAAGGACAGGAGCCCGCCCATCGAGCCGACGTTCACGATCCTGCCCCACCGCTGCGCGCGCATCGCCGGGAGCACGAGCTGGGTGAGGCGCACCACCCCGAGCACGTTGGTCTCGAGCTGGCGCCGCGCGGCCTCGATCGGGACGGTCTCGAGCGCGCCGCTCTGGCTGTAGCCGGCGTTGTTGACCAGCACCCCGACAGCGCGCTCGGCCTGCTCCACGGCGCCCACCGCGGCGCGCATCGAGTCCTCGTCGGTGACGTCGAGCGACAGCGTGCGGCAGCCGGCGGCCTCGAGGTCCGCGATCGACTCGGGGCGGCGGGCGGTCGCGTAGACGGTCCAGCCCGAGCCCGCCAGCCGCAGCGCCGTGGCCCTCCCGATGCCCGACGAGCAGCCCGTGATCAGCACCGCCTTGGATGGCTCCCCCACGGCGCCAGCATAAGGGGTCGTCGCCCCCGCTCGCCGTGGAGGTAGGCTCCCGTCATGACGACCACCTCCGCAGAAGCCCTCCCCGACGCGCTCGGCGCCCCGGCGCGCGAGTTCGTCGCCCAGACCCATCGCCTGCTGATCGGCTCCGAGCGGCCGGAGGCATCCGACGGTCGCACGTTCGCGACACTCGACCCGGCCAGCGGCCGCGAGATCGCCCAGGTGGCGCAGGCGGGTCCGGAGGACGTCGCGAAGGCCGTGGCGGCCGCGCGCGAGGCCTTCGCCGACGGGCCGTGGGCCTCGCTGCCGGCGGCCGGGCGCGAGCGCCTGATGATGGCGCTTGCCGAGACCGTCGAAGCGCACGCCGAGGAGCTCGCCCAGATCGAGTCGCTCGACAACGGCAAGCCGGTCGGGCTCGCACAGTACGTCGACGTGGCGGGGACGGCGGGCCACCTGCGCTACTTCGCCGGCTGGCCGACGAAGATCGAGGGAGGCGTGCTGCCCGTCAGCGCGCCGAACATGCACTGCTACACCCGGCGCGAGCCCGTCGGCGTGTGCGCCCAGATCGTGCCCTGGAACTTCCCGCTGCTGATGGCCGCCTGGAAGATCGCCCCGGCGCTCGCCGCCGGCTGCACGATCGTGCTGAAGCCCGCCGAGCAGACGCCGCTGACGGCGCTGCGGCTCGGCGAGCTGGCGCTCGAGGTGGGCTTCCCCCCGGGCGTGCTGAACGTGCTCACCGGCGACGGTGAGACCGGCGCGGCGCTCGTCGAGGATCCCGGGATCGACAAGATCGCGTTCACCGGATCCACCGCCGTCGGGCGCGAGATCGGCGCCAAGGCCGGGCGCGCCCTCAAGCGCGTCACGCTGGAGCTCGGCGGCAAGTCGCCCAACGTGATCCTCCCCGACGCCGACATCGATGCCGCCGTCAAGGGCTCCTACCAGGCGATCTACTTCAACAGCGGCCAGGCATGCAACGCCGGCTCGCGCCTGTTCGTGCCGGCGGAGCGCTACGACGAGGTCCTCGGCGCCCTCGCCGAGCAGGCCGGCGCGGCGCGGCTCGGATCCGGGCTCGACCCCGAGACGCAGCTTGGGCCCCTGATCTCCGCAGAGCAGCGCGACCGCGTCATGGGCTACATCGACTCCGGCCGCGAGCAGGGTGCCGAGCTGCTGGCCGGCGGAGAGGCCACCCTCCAGGACAGCGGCGGCTACTTCGTCTCGCCGACGCTGTTCAGCACCACCTCCGACGAGCTCAGGATCTCCCGCGAGGAGATCTTCGGTCCCGTGCTCGTCGCCTCGCCCTACGACACGCTCGAGGAGGTCGCGCAGCGGGCCAACGACAGCGAGTACGGCCTCGCCGCCGGCGTCTGGACGCGCGACGTCTCGAGCGCCCACCGCCTGGCCGCGATGCTCCGCGCCGGCACCGTCTACATCAACACCTGGGGGCTCGTCGATCCGGCGACGCCCTTTGGGGGCTTCAAGGCCTCCGGCATCGGCCGCGAGCATGGGCACGACGGCCTCGACGCCTACCTCGAGACCAAGACCGTGTGGACGGCATTGTGAGCGTCGCCGCTTCGTGAGCGTCGCCGCGCAGAGCGAACGGGCGCTTCTCCGTTCCCGCTCTGAGTGGGTCACGCCGGCGCTGGCCTCCCTGCTGGCGCTGCTGCTCCTGACCGCGACGCTCGAGATCGTCCTCGACGGCGCTGTCGGCCACTCGCCGCTCATCCCGAAATCGCCGCAGATCGCCGGCTGGCTGCAGGGCATCGGAGAGCGGCTCGGCTACCGCGTCTTCCTGATCGCGGTCCTGGTCGCGGCGGGCGCCTACGCGGCGCTGATCGGCCTGAGCGCGCGCGCGCGCGAGATCGCCGTCTCCAGGCGCGCTGTCCTGGTGCTCGTCGGGGCCCTGCACCTGATCGTGTTCGCAGGCCCGATCCTGCTCTCGACGGACGTCTTCAGCTACATCGCCTACGCGCGGATGGGCGTCGAGCACGGGATCAACCCCTACACGCACGGGCCCATCGCCATAGCCGGCGATCCGATCTACCAGTACGTGGGGCACGACTGGAAGCACGTCGCGACCGCCTACGGGCCGCTCTACACGCTTCTCTCCTACCCGCTTGCGCCGCTCGGGCTGAAGGGCGCGCTGTGGGGGATGAAGCTCGAGGCCCTGCTCGCGAGCGCCGGAACGCTGGCGCTCGTGTGGCGGTGCGCGCGCGCCCGCGAGCTCGACCCGGCGTGGGCGGTTCTCGTGGTCGGCGCCAACCCGCTCTACATCGTCTACGGGCTGGGCGGCGCGCACAACGACCTGATCATGCTGCTCGTGATGATGGCCGCGGTCAGCCTCACGCTGCTGCCGGGCGCCTCGTCGCGAAGCCAGGCGGCTGCCGCCGGCTTCGTCGTGGCCGGGGCGCTCGTGAAGGCGACCGTGGCGGCGCTGCTCCCCTTCATGGTGCTCGCCCGCCGCAGCATCGCACCGATCCTCGGGGCGCTGGCCGCGCTCGTCATCGGCGCGATCGTCGGCTACGCCGCCTTCGGGGTCCACGGCATCGACGTCGTCGCGGCGCTAAACCGCGACGCCGCGTTCGTCTCGACCGACAGCTTCGCCACCGAGATCGCGCACCTCTTCGGGAAGCCCGGGGTCTTCCCGATCGACCACGACCTGCTCAAGGCCTCGCTGGTGCTGGTCGCGCTCTACCTGGCGTGGCGCACCTGGCGGGGCTACGACTGGGTGGCGGCCTCGGGCTGGACGCTGCTGGCGATCTCGGTGACCAGCACGTGGCTGCTCGCCTGGTACATCCTCTGGCCGCTGCCGCTGGCGGTCATCACCCGCGACCGGCGGCTGCTCGCCGCCACGCTCTTCGTGCAGGCGCTGTTCATCGCCCACCAGATCTCGCCGCTCTTGGCGCCGGTGCAATGAGCGAGGGCCGGGCAGCCACCGGGCCGGCGCGCGGGGGGTGGGCTCCGGCTTGGCTTCGCCCGCGCGAGGCCGAGCTTGCAGGCAGCGGCCGCACCCGCCTGGTCGAGACGACTCTCCTGGTGCTCGTCGGCGTGCTCCTGGCAGTCGCCACCGTCAACGACGTCGTGCGCCAGACGCACGTCAACCACCGTCTGATCGCAGACCTGCACACCTGGCGCGTCCAGACCGGCCACAGCTACCACAACCTCTCGATCGAGCAGGAACTGTTCGGGCGCGCCAGCCAGCGAGAGGTCGTCTGCGGCAACACGAGCCCGGGCGCGCCGAAAGCGCGGACGCAGCTGTGCCTGGCGATCTGGGGGCCCATCATCGACGGGCGGCGCACGGTGCACGGCGGCTGGTACCTGCCGGCGCGCAGCGAAGACGTTCGCACGGCGCGCTACGGCTGCTTCGGCGAGGCCTCGCGAGGGCTGTGTCAGCGGTGAGCGTCACCTCGCAGCCGGCGCCCGCCCCGCCGTCGCGCTCGCCGAGCGCGCTGCCACGGTGGTGGCCGCTGGCGGCACTCACGCTGCTGGCCGCCGCGCTGCGGCTCTCGACCCTGGGTCTCCAGAGCTTCTGGTACGACGAGGCGTTCACGCCCGTGCACGTGCTGCACCACGGCCTGTCGGCGACGCTGCGCGCGGTCGTCCACAGCGAGAACTCACCGCCGCTGTGGTACGTGCTCGAGTGGGCGGACCGGCGCCTGCTCGGCGACGGGGAGGTGGCGCTGCGGCTGCCTTCGGCGCTCGCGGGGATCGCGACCGTCCCTGTCGCCTGGGCGATCGGGCGCGAGCTCGCCGGACGCCGCGCGGCGATCCTCGCGGCGGCGCTCGTGGCGGTCAACCCGCTGTTCGTGTGGTACTCCCAGGAGGCGCGCGTCTACGGGTTGTTCGTGCTGATGGCGGCGCTCGCCATGCTGTGCTTCCTGCGCGCCCAGCGCGACCCGAGCCGCGGCAACCTCGCGGCCTTCGCGGTGAGCGCGTCGCTTGCGCTGTTCACGCACTACTTCGCCGTCTTCCTGCTCCTGCCGATGGCGCTCTGGCTGCTGCTCGCCCCCGGGCCCGCGAGGTCGCGCCGGCGGGAGGTCCTGGCGGCGCTCGCCGTGCCCGCCGCGGTCGGGGTCGCGCTGCTGCCGCTGATCTCCGCCCAGGGCGGCCACGGAACGCAGTGGATCGGCCGCTGGCCGCTTTCGCAGCGGCTCCAGGCGATCCCGCAGTACTACCTCACCGGCTACACCGGCGCGTCGCTCGGCCACGGCCTCGAGCTGCTCGTCGGGCTGCTCCTCGCCGCCGGCCTGGTCGTCGGCCTCTGGCGGATCGCCGGCGAGCCCGCGGGCGCGGGACGAGCGCTCCTCGAGCGCAGCTCGCTCCTCGCCCTGGTGATCACAGCGGCGGGCGTGCTCGTGCCGATCGTGCTGGTGGCGTTCGGCGCCGACTACCTCGCGCCGCGCAACCTGGTCGCCGCGATGATCCCGCTCACCGCGCTCATCGCAGTCCTCCTCGCCGCTCCCGTGTCCGGACGCGCCGGGCCGGCGCTCGGCGTGGCCCTGGCGCTTGCGTTCCTCGCGATCTCGATCGACGTGAACCTCAGCCCGCGCCTGCAGCGGGGGAACTGGAGAGGAGTGGCCGCGGTGCTCCGGGCCGGTCCCGGCGACCGCGCGATCACGACCGTCGAGCTCGGCGGCGCGCCGCTCGAGTACTACATGCCGGGGCTGCGCAACCTGGCCCGTGGCCGCAGCGTGACCGTGTCCGAGATCGACGAGACGGGCTATGCCCCGCTGCGCGCCTCGGCCGGGCGCGCTCCGGCGCCCGGGTTCCGCCTGCTGGACAGGCGAAACGTCGACGGCCTGCTCGTGTATCGCTTCGTATCATCGGTGCCGCGCACCGTGTCCGAGGCGGCGCTGCGCCGCCACGTGATCACGCTCGCGCACCCAGAGGTGCTCGTCCCCGCCGCAGCGCGTGCGTCCGAGCTGGGCGCTTAGCTGCAACGGGACCGCGCAGATGTCTTTCCGGATGAAAAAGATCTAGCTTTCCAGCATGCCGACGTCGACCGTGGAGGCGCGCAGCGAGGCCGAGGTGGCGCTGGAGCGCGCCTGCGAGCACCTGCTCTCGCTCCAGGACGACACCGGCTGGTGGCGCGGAGAGCTGCAGACCAACGTCACGATGGACGCCGAGGACATGCTCCTGCGCGAGTTCCTCGGCGTACGCGAGCCGGCCGGCACCGAGCGCTCGGCTGCCTGGATCCGCTCACAGCAACGCGCCGACGGCACGTGGGCGAACTTCCACGACGGGCCCGGCGAGCTGTCGACGACGATCGAGGCCTACTGGGCGCTGCGGCTGACCGGCGACGCGCCCGAGCAGCCGCACATGCGCGCCGCCGCAGAGTTCATCCGCCGCGAAGGTGGCCTCGAAGGGGCCCGCGTGTTCACCCACCTGTGGCTCGCGCTCTTCGGCCTGTGGTCCTGGGACGAGGTCCCCGCGCTGCCGCCTGAGATCATCCTGCTGCCGTCTTGGGTGCCGCTCAACGTCTACGACTTCGCCTGCTGGGCGCGGCAGACGATCGTCGCGCTGTCGCTCGTCAAAGCGCACCGCCCCCGGCGCGCGCTTCCGTTCGACCTGCACGAGCTGCGCGATCCCGGCCCGCCGGGCTCCTCCCGGCGCCGTCGGGCGGCTCGATGGCGGTCTCCCGCGGCCTGGCTGCGTCCGTTGGACCGGCTCCTGCGCGCCTACGAGAGACGGCCGATCGGGCCGCTGCGCCGTCTCGCACTCGGCCGGGCCGAGCGCTGGATCGTCCGCCACCAGGAGGCCGACGGCTCGTGGGGGGGCATCCAGCCGCCGTGGGTCTACTCGCTCATGGCGCTGCAGCTGGGCGGCTATCCGCTCGACCACCCGGTCATGCGACGCGGGCTCGAAGGGCTCGACCAGTTCCTCGTGGAGGACACCGATGACTCGCGCGGCGTGGGGGCGCCGGCCGGGCGCAGCAGGCGCCTGGAAGCCTGCCAGTCTCCGATCTGGGACACGGCGCTCACGATGCTGGCCCTCAGCGACGCCGGCCTGCCGGGCAACCACCCCGCGATGCTGCGTGCCGCGGAGTGGCTGCTGGGCGAGGAGGTCCGCGGCCGCGGCGACTGGTCGGTGGCGCGGCCGGACCTCGAGCCGGGCGGGTGGGCGTTCGAGTTCGCGAACGTCAACTACCCCGACGTCGACGACACGGCCGAGGTCGTGCTCGCGCTGCTGCGCGTCAGCGAGGCGTCGGCGCCCGAGCCCGCGGACGCCGCGGGACGGGACGCGCCGATCGCGGACCGGATCGCCGGCGCGGTCGAGCGGGCGCGCCGGTGGGTCGAGGGGATGCAGAGCCGCGACGGCGGCTGGGCCGCGTTCGACGCCGACAACATGTGCGAGCTCGTGCGCGAGATCCCGTTCCTCGACTTCGGCGAGGTGATCGACGCGCCGAGCGCCGACGTGACGGCACACGCCGTGGAGATGCTCGGGGCACTCGGCTTCGCGAGAGACGAGCGCGCTCGCGAGGGCGTGCGCTGGCTGATCGACAACCAGGAGCCGGACGGATCGTGGTTCGGCCGCTGGGGCGTGAACCACGTCTACGGCACCGGTGCCGCCGTCCCCGGGCTGATCGCGGCGGGCGTGGAGCCCTCGCACGAGTGCGTCCGGCGCGCTGTTCGCTGGCTCGAGGAGCACCAGAACGACGACGGCGGCTGGGGCGAGGACCCCCGCTCCTACGACGACCCGGCCTGGGTCGGGCGGGGGCCGAGCACCGCATCCCAGACCGCGTGGGCGCTGTTGGCGCTGCACGCGGCCGGCGCGGCACGCGCCGGCGTCGCGGGCGGCGCGTCCTCG
Organism: Solirubrobacteraceae bacterium; assembly: GCA_036498265.1. Lineage (GTDB taxonomy): Bacteria > Actinomycetota > Thermoleophilia > Solirubrobacterales > Solirubrobacteraceae > Palsa-744. Next base: position 9,791 of record DASYFT010000028.1, read on the forward strand.
GCCGCGGTCGAGCGGGGCGTGGCGTGGCTGGTCGAGACGCAGAGGCCCGACGGCGGCTGGGATGAGCCGCAGTACACCGGCACGGGGTTCCCGTCCGACTACTACATCAACTACCACTTCTACCGTCTGACGTTCCCGGTCATGGCACTCGGGCGGCTCTGCGGCGCGTCCGCCGGCGTCGCCGAGCAGGGGCGGCGCGCGGCGCTGGCCGGGCCAGGGGGGTGATGCTCGTAGGGGACGCGCCCACCGGCGCCCCGGGCGCGGAGGCGGTGATGGCCCGCGCCCGCAGCGAGAACTTCCCGGTGGCGAGCCGCATCCTGCCGCGGGCCGCGCGCTCGCACCTGCTCGCGATATACGGCTTCGCGCGGCTCGTGGACGAGCTCGGCGACTCCTTCGAGGGCGATCGCCTCGCGGCGCTCGACTGGCTGGAGGAGGATCTCGATCGAGCCTTCGCCGGCAGAGCCGAGCATCCCCTGCTGGTCAGGCTCACGCCCACGCTGCGCGAGTGCCGGTTGCCGCGGGAGCCGTTCGCGCGCCTGATCGAGGCCAACCGCGTCGACCAGCGCGTCAAGAGCTACGCCACCTGGGAGCAGCTTCGCGCCTACTGCTCCCTCTCGGCCGATCCCGTCGGCGAGCTGGTGCTCGGGGTCCTAGGCATGGCCACGCCGGCACGGGTCGCGCTGTCGGACTCCATCTGCACTGCGCTGCAGCTCACCGAGCACTGCCAGGACGTCGCCGAGGACCTGGCCGATGGGCGTGTGTACCTGCCGCTCGAGGACCTCGAGCGCTTCGGCGCCGGCAGCTCGGATCTCGCCGCGCCTTCGGCCGGCGGCCCGGTGCGCGGCGTGCTCGCATTCGAGGTCGCACGCGCCAGGGGACTGCTGGACGACGGCGCGCCGCTGATGGGCGAGCTGCGCGGCCGCGCGCGGATCGCCGTGGCAGCGTTCGTCGCCGGCGGGCGCAGCGCGCTCGACGCGATCGAGCGCTCCGGCTACGACGTGCTCGCGGGCCCGCCGCGGGCCTCTGGCGCGAGGCGTGCATTGAGCCTCGCCAGGACGCTGGTCGCGCCGAGTGCTCGCGGGTCCGGGGGCCGGGGGCGGCAGGAGGGGGCGGGGCGGTGACGGGCGCCGCGGACCTCGGCGAGGCCTACGCGCGCTGCGAAGCGGTGACACGCACGCAGGCCGCCAACTTCTACTACGGCATCAGGCTGCTGCCGCGCGAGCGCCGGCGCGCGATGTGCGCCGCCTACGCCTTCGCGCGTCGTGTCGACGACATCGGCGATGGCACGCTCGAGCCGGCGGAGAAGCTGCGCCGGCTGGAAGAGCAGACGCTGGCGCTCGGTCGGCTGGAGGGGGCCGTCCCCGCCCCGGACCCGGACGATCCGGTGATGATCGCGCTCGCCGACGCCCACGTCCGCTTCGAGCTGCCGCTGGACGCGCTGCGCGACCTGATCGATGGCGTGCGCATGGACGTCGAGGGCGTCACGTACGAGGACTTCGACGACCTCGTTGTCTACTGCCGGCGGGTGGCCGGCGCGATCGGGCGCGTGTGCCTGGCCATCTTCGGGCTGCGCGACGGCGCCCATGCCGACATGCCGGCCGCAGAACAGCTCGCAGACGACCTCGGCGTGGCCCTGCAGCTCACGAACATCCTGCGCGACGTCGCCGAGGACGCCGGCAACGGCCGCGTGTACCTGCCCGCCGAGGACCTTCGCCGCTTCGGGGTGATCGCGGACGGCGATCCGTCCGGTTCGCGCTCGGCGGCCCTCGCGGCCCTCGCCGCGGTGGTACGCGATCCCGGCGAGGACAACGGCTTTCCGCGCTCGCCCGCGGGCCGCTCTCGCATGCCGGAGCTCGTGCACTTCGAGGCCGAGCGCGCGCGTGACTGGTTCCGGCGCGGGCTCCAGCTCACGGCCCTGCTCGACAGGCGCAGCGCCGCCTGCGTCCTGGCCATGGCCGGCATCTACCGCCGGCTGCTCGACCGCATCGACTCCCGGCCCGAGGACGCCATGCGCCGCCGCGTCTCGCTTCCCACTCGCGAGAAGGCGTGGGTGGCGGCGCGGGGGATGCTCGGAGGTGGCGCGGGGTGGGCGTAGAGCGGCGCGTGCTGGTCGTCGGGGGCGGCCTCGCCGGGATCACGGCGGCCCTCGACTGCGCCGCCGCCGGCGCCCGCGTGACGCTCGTCGAGGTCAGGCGCAGGCTGGGCGGAGCGGCGTACTCGTTCACCCGCGAGGGTCTCGAGATGGACAACGGCCAGCACGTCTTCCTGCGCTGCTGCGAGGCATATCGGGCCCTGCTGCGCCGGCTCGGAAGCGAGCATCTCGTCCACGTCCAGCCGCGACTCGAGATCCCCGTGTTGAAGCCCGGCGCGCCGCCCGTGTGCCTGCGGCGCAGCTCGCTGCCGGCGCCGCTTCACCTCGCCGGGGCGCTGGCTCGCTATCCCCATCTCTCGCCGGCGCAGCGGCTCGGCGCGGCGCGCGCCGCCGCCGCCCTGATGCTCACCCGCGGGGCGCCGCGTGGGGGCGGTGAGGACCAGGCGCGGGAGCCGACGTTCGGCGAGTGGCTCGCCCGCCGCGGCCAGGGCCCGGAGGCGCTCGCGGCGCTGTGGGACCTGATCGCGCTGCCGACGCTCAACCTCCCGGCCGCGGAGGCGTCGCTCTCGCTCGCCGCGTTCGTGTTCCAGAACGGGCTGCTCTCGCGGGCCGACGCCGGCGACATCGGCTTTCACTCGGCCACGCTCGAGCAGACCATCGGGCTGCCGGCCGAGCGGGCGCTGGCGCAGGCCGGTGTGGAGGTGCGCCTCGGCTGGCGGGCGGAGACGCTTCGGCCGCTGGGCGACGGCGTCGAGGTGCTCGGCCGCGGCAGGCGCTCTGACGGCACGGAGGAGAGCCTCGCCTCGCAGGCCACGATCCTCGCGGTCCCGCACACGCGAGCCGCGACGCTGCTCGACCCGCTGCTCGGCGACCTCGCGGCGGGGCTGCGCCGGCTCGGCCACTCGCCGATCGTGAACCTGCACGTGGTCTTCGATCGCCAGGTCTGCGAGCACCCCTTCGCGGCGGGCGTCGGCACGCCGGTGCAGTACCTGTTCGACCGCACCGCCGCCGGAGGGGCGCCGCCGGGCAGCCAGTACCTGGCGATCTCGCTGTCCGGCGCCGAGCGCGAGATGCGGATGAGCGTCGAGGAGCTGCGCGAGCGTTACGTCCCGGCGCTGCGCGAGCTGCTGCCGCGGGCGCGGGAGGCGACGCTCGAGCTGTTCCTCGCCACGCGTGAGCACGCCGCCACGTTCCGCGCCGCGCCCGGCGTCGGATCCCTGCGGCCGGGCCCGCACACCCGGCTGCCCGGGCTGATGCTCGCCGGGGCGTGGACCGACACGGGCTGGCCCGCCACGCTCGAGGGGGCCGTCCTGAGTGGCCACGCGGCAGCGCGGGCCGCGCTCGCGCAGCTCGGCGCGGCGCCGATCGATGACCCGGCGCGCGCGCCTGGCGCGTCGGCGACCGGAGCTCAGGCGGCGACCGGAGCTCAGGCGGGGCCCGGAGCTCAGGCGGCGACCGGAGCTCAGGCGGCGACCGGAGCGCAAGCGTCGTGAGCGAGCTGGTGATCGCCGCGCCGATGCGCGTGGAGGCTGCCATCGTGGCCTCGGCCACGCGTGGAGTGCCGGTGCGCAAGACGGGAATGGGCCCGCGGCGCGCGCTCGCGGCCGCCGGCGGCCTCGCCCAGGAGGGCCGGGGGGCGCTGCTGGTGCTCGGGTTCTGCGGCGGCCTGGACCCCTCGTCGGTGCCCGGCGAAGTCATCGTTGCCGAGGACGTGTACGCGACCGACGACGAAGGGCATCCCGCCGCCCGCGTCCACTGCGATTGCGCCCCAGAGCTGCTGCGCCGGGTGGCCGGCCAGGGGATGAAGGTGCGCAGCGGCAACATCGTCTGCGTCGCCCGGATCGCGCTCGGCGAGCGCCGTGAGCAGCTGCGCGCCGGCGGGGCGATCGCCGTGGACATGGAGTCGGTGTGGCTCGCCCCGGCGGACGGCGAGCGGCCGTTCGGCGTGGTGCGGGTGGTGCTCGACAGCCCCGAGCACGAGCTGCTGCGCCCGCAGGCCGTCGGCGGAGCGCTGCGCGCGGCGCGTGCACTGCGCCGGGTGGCGGGCGCACTTCACGACTGGGTCCCGGGCGACTAAGGTAGGCCCCATGCCCGTCCGGATGAGGCAGAGCACGCGCATGGGCTGGTACCTGATGCGCCAGCGGCTCGCCAAACGGGAGAAGTTCCCGCTGATCGTCGAGCTCGAGCCGCTCTTCCAGTGCAACCTCGCCTGCTCCGGCTGCGGCAAGATCCAGCACCCCGAGCACGAGCTGCGCAGGCGGATGCCCGTCGAGCAGGCGATCGCCGCGATCGAGGAGAGCGGCACGCCGATGGTCTCGATCGCCGGCGGCGAGCCCCTGATCCACCCCGAGATCCACGTCATCGCGTCGGAGCTGGTGAAGCGCAAGAAGTTCGTGTACCTGTGCACGAACGCCCTCCTGCTCGAGAAGAAGCTCGACAAATTCAAGCCGAGCCCGTACTTCGCCTGGGCGGTACACATGGACGGCCTGCGCGAGCGTCACGACGCATCGGTGGAGCGCGACGGCGTCTTCGACAAGGCCGTTGAGGCGATCAAGGCGGCCAAGTCGGCCGGTTTCCGGGTCACCACCAACACGACCTTCTTCACCCACGACTCGCCCAAGACCGTGCGCGAGGTGCTCGACTTCCTCAACGACGACCTCGAAGTGGACGAGATGATGATCTCGCCGGCCTACGCCTACGAGAAAGCGCCGGACCAGGAGCACTTCCTCGGCGTGCAGCAGACACGCGAGCTATTCGGCCAGGCGTTCGCGGACGGGCGGCGCAGGAAGTGGCGACTGAACCACAGCCCGCTGTTCCTGGACTTCCTCGAGGGCAAGGCCGAATTCGACTGCACGGCCTGGGGCATACCGAGCTACTCGCTGTTCGGCTGGCAGCGTCCCTGCTACCTGATGTCCGACGGCTATACCAAGACCTACAAAGAGCTCATCGAGACCACCGACTGGAGCAAGTACGGCCGCGGCCGCGATCCGCGCTGCGAGAACTGCATGGCCCACTGCGGCTACGAGCCCACGGCCGTGCTCAAGACCACGCAGTCGCTGCGCCAGTCGGTCCGGGCGCTCGCCGGCTGAGTCAGTCCTCGTCCTTGCCGGCCGCGTCCTCGCCGCCGTCCGCCGGGTCCTCGTCACCGCCGCCGCGCCTGGGACGGATGTCCTCCCATCGCAGCCCCTCGGCGAGCAGCGCCGGGACGCCGAGAGCGAGCGCGGTGACGACCTCCACCGCCTGAAGGATGATGCCGTAGGCCAGCGCCGGCCCAGCCGAGACACCATAGGCAGTGAGGACCACCAGGCAGGCGGCCTGGAAGACGCCGACGTTCGACGGCGTGGCGGGGAGGATGGCGCTCACGTTCACGGCCAGTAGAACCGCCGCCGCCGTCAGGAGATCGGCGTGGTTCTGCAGGTTGAGCGCAAGGATGACGGCGTAGCACGCAAGCCACTGGAGCGCCCACGCCATCAGCTGCGCGAGCACCGCCGGGAGCCCGTAGCGCGGGTGCGCGAACGCCGCGAGGCCCTGCCGCGCGAGGTGCAGCAGCCGCGCGAACGTCAGCGCGGCCGCGGCCACGCGGCGCGAGTGCGACCGCTCGGCCAGCACCAGCAGCCGCGGGCCGGCCACGACGAGCGCGACCACGGCCAGCGGGACCGCCAGCCCCACGAGGAAGCCGGTCACGTGGCCGTGAAAGAGCGGCACGCTGCTGAACGTGGCCGCCAGCAGCACGCCCAGCGCCAGCAGGTTGATGAGCGTCTGCGTGAACACGGTGCCCGCGACCACAGGCAGCAGCCGCCGGTTCGGACCCGGCAGCCGGCGGGTGAGCACGACCACGCGCGTGGGCTCGCCGATCCGGCCAGGGAACACCGCGGAGCCCATCACCCCGATCATCGTGGCGCGCATCACCGGCACCCAGCGGATCGGCGTGTCGGGCAGCGCCGCCCGGAGCGTCGCGTACCAGGAGATAGAGCGGAGCACCAGCGACAGGCCCATCAGAGCGAGCGCCAGCACGATCCATCCGGGGGAGGCGGTGATCAACGCGTGGCCGACACGGTGCAGGTTCAGCCGCGAGAGCGCGAACACGACGAGGCCCGCGACGACCAGCGCGACGAGCAGGAAGCCGAGGCGCCTAAGCCCGACGCGCCGGCGCGGGAGCGTTGGGTTCTCCGGTGCACCCATGCGGCGGGGTCTATCAGGTCGCATGGTGCTCGCCAAGGGAAGCGCGGCGGCTCCGCCGCTCAGGTCTCGAGCAGCAGCGTGACGGGTCCGTCGTTGACCAGCTCGACGCACATGTGCGCCCCGAAGATCCCCCGCTTCGCGCCGGCCTGCGCGCAGAAGCGCTCATAGAGCGGCGAGGCCTGCTCGGGGCGCGCGGCGCCGGTGAAGCTCGGGCGGTTCCCCCGCTTCGTGTCCCCATAGAGCGTGAACTGGCTCACGCACAGGATCTCGCGGTCGCCCAGAGAGTCGTTCATCTGGCCGCCGGCGTCGGCGAAGATCCGCAGGGCCCGCACCTTCCCTGCCAGTCGGTCCGCCTGGAGCGCGCCGTCCTGCGGTGCGACGCCGAGCAGCACGAGCAGCCCGGGACCGATCGCCGCCACCGTCTCGCCCTCCACGCGCACGGAGGCCCGGCTGACCCTCTGCACGAGAGCGCGCATCGAGCAGCGATTATGAACACCGCGGTGGCCGCGCGTCGGATCGCGAGCGGGTCAAGGTGCGATGCGGCCGTCGGGCTTGTCGTCCGGGTTCAGCGGCCCCCGCTCCAGCTTGCGGGCCGGCTGACCGAAACGAAGCCATGCGTCTGCACCGTCCGCAGTGGCGCGGCCGCCTGAGCCTGACCCAGCAGGTGGCCCTGCTCAGCCTGCTGCCGATCGTCGCGCTCGGCTTCGTCCTCGCACGCGTCCTCGAGGCGCAGATCGTCACCCGTACGCTCGCGGACGCCGACCAGTCCGCGCAGCTGATCGCGCGGGTCGCGATCCAGCCCCGCCTCACGCCACGAGGCCTGCGACAGGGCCTCGGCGCGGCCGGTGTCCGGGCGCTCGACGAGCAGCTCAGCGAGCGTCAGGTATCGCGCGACCTGGCGCGGATAAAGATCTGGAACGCGGGGCACACCGTCGTCTACTCGGACCTCCACGGGCTGATCGGGCACACGCTGCCCGCCAGCGACGACCTCGAGAGCGCGCTTGCCGGCCGGGCCCACGACGCCCAGCTCGTGACGCCCAGTCCCGGCAGCGAGACCGCGAGCGAGGTGGGGCTCGGCCAGCTCGTCGAGGTCTACGTGCCGTTGCGCTTCACCGCCTCGGGTCGCCCGGCGGGTGCCTTCGAGATCTACCTCAGCTACCGGCCGATCGCCGCGGCGGTGGCCCGCGACAAGCGCATGATCGTGATGCTCGTCGCGGTCGGCCTGGCGCTTCTGTGGGCGGTGCTCTACCGGATCGTCGCGCGGGCGTCGCGCAGGCTGCGGCGCCAGGCGCTCGAGTCCTACCGGCTCGCCCGCTACGACCAGCTGACCGGCCTGCCGAATCGCACCCTCTTCATCGAAGGCGTCAGCGCGGCCGTCGAGCGCGAAGAGGCGGGGGTCGGTGCGGTCGCGGTGCTGCTCGTCGACCTCGACCGCTTCACCGAGATCAACAGCACGCTCGGCAACGCCAACGGCGATGCGGTGCTGCGCGAGGTCGCCCGCCGGCTCGGCGATCTCGGCGCCGGGACGCTGGCGGCGAGGCTCGGAGGCGACGAGTACGCGGTCCTGTGTCCCGCCACGCGCGAGACCCAGGATGCCCTCGACATCGCCGCAGAGCTGCAGTCTCGACTGGAGAGCCCGATCGTGCTCGACGGTGTCGCACTGAACGTCGAGGCGAGCGTCGGGATCGCGGTGATGGGCGAGCATGCGCAGGACGCCGATCTGCTGCTCCAGCACGCGGACGCCGCGCTTGCCCGCGCCCGCTCGCTTCGCAGCCGCGTGGAGGTCTACTCCGAGGAGTGCAACCGCTTCGACGCGAGACGGCTGATGCTGCTCGGCCAGGTTCGCGGCGCGCTCGACCGTGGCGAGTTCGTTCTCCACTACCAGCCGAAGGTCGACCTCCGGGGGCATCGCGTCACCGGTGTCGAGGCTCTGGTGCGCTGGCGCCATCCCGAGCGCGGGCTGCTCGCGCCGGACGAGTTCATCCCGCTGGTGGAGCAGACCGCTCTGATCGGCCCGCTGACGCTGACGGTGATCGACCAGGCGCTGGCCCAGATGGTCGCCTGGCGCAGGCGCGGCATCGATCTGGACATGGCGGTCAACCTGTCGGCGCGCAACCTTCTGGACCGCGGCCTTCCGGCCGGGATCGCCGAGCTGCTCGACCGGCATGGCGTCCCGGCTCGGCGGCTCACGGTCGAGGTGACCGAGAGCGCGGCGATGGTCGACCCCCAGCGGGCCGTCGCGGTGCTGCAGGCGCTCCGCGCCGCCGGGCTGGGCGTGTCGGTCGACGACTTCGGAACGGGCAACGCCTCGATCGAGTACCTCGCCTCGCTGCCCGCAAGTGAGATCAAGATCGACAGGTCGTTCATCACCGGCATGCTCGCGGACCCTCGCGCCGAGGCGATCGTGAGGGCGACGATCGAGCTCGCGCGCAACCTCGGCCTGCGGGTCGTCGCAGAGGGCATCGAGACAGAGGCCGTCATGGAGCACGTGAGCGCGCTCGGCTGTGACACCGGCCAGGGATACCTGCTCTCACGCCCGATGACTGCCGAGGATCTGACGGCGGAGCTCACGTCGCGGTTCGGGACAGCTGCCGGGCGAGCGCCGGCGCTCGCCCGCGGGTGATCGTGGCCGGCGGCTCGACGACCTCGTAGGAGCCGTCGTCGAGCACGATCACGCCGCCGTGGGGGAGCCAGGTGCGGGCGCTGCGCGGGCCGCCGAGGATCGCGGCCTTCGCCTGGATCTCCGCCATCAGGGCGCTCGGAGCGAGCGCGGTCACCTGGACGACCCCGGTGAACGCCGGCCGGCCGGTGGAGGGCTCGAGGAGGTGGTGCGCCGGACGGCCGCCCGCGTCGAGCCACGCCCGCCGCCCGATCCCGCTCGTGGCGACGCCCGTGCGCTGGAGGTTGAAGGTGTGGAGTGTGCGTCCGTCGAACGGGCTTTCCACGTGGATCGGCCTGCTGATCGCCTCGGCGCCGCCGATCAGCAGGTCTCCGCCGCAGTTCACGGCGAACCCAGCGTGGCCGGCGAGGTCATCGGCGAGCACGTCCGCGAACAGGCCCTTCGCCAGACCGCCGCTGTCCAGCTTCACGCCGGCAGGCCGCCTGACCGTGCCCTGTCCGAGGTCCACCTCGAGCTGCTGCCAGGCACCGTGCCGGCGCGGCGACGCCGGCCTGCGGGCGGGCGCCAGATCGAGGGCCGCCCCTAGCCGCAGCGGCGTGCCGAGCTCGCCGGCGTAGCCGGCGGCGCATATCTCGTCCACGAGCGTGGCGTCCACCAGCCCACCGGTGAGTGAGCCGGCGATCACCACCGCTTCGGCGAAGCGTGCCATCAACGGCGACACCTGAACCTCGGTCCGCGGATCGCCGTTCAGGCGCGAGAGCTCGCTGCTGCGCAGGAAGCGCGAGAAGCGGCCGTGCCACTCCATCAGGCTCCGCCTCACGTGGTCGAGTGCCTCCTGCGCCGAGCGCTCGCGACCGTCTCCGATCACGAACGCCGCGCACGAGCTGCCGAAGCACTCGAACCTCAGCGAGAGCTCGCGCTGCGCGCTCACGACTGCCCCGTGGTCACTGCGGAGGCGCCACTCGATTCTTCGGTTCCCGAGGAGGAGGATGTGCCCGAAGACCCGGTGCCCGAGGACGAGGACGAGCCGGAGCCGCTCGAGCTGGACGTCGTGGAGCTCCGTTCAGCCGCGGCCGTTGCCGCGCGTTTTTCGGCGGCCCGCTTTTCCGCTGCTCGCTTTTCGGCCGCTCGTCTTTCGGCCGCCCGCTTCGCCGAGGTGGCCTTCCTGGTCGCGGCGCTCGCCGCGGTGCTGCCGCTGCTCGAGCCGGTCGTGCGCGCCACCAGGGCCGTCGCCGTCGACGATTTCTTGAGGGACAGGGCGGGATCGTGTCCTGAGGCCAGCTGGACGTAGACGGCGAGGAAGGCGGCGCTGAAGACCCCCAGCGTGAGACCCGCGACGGCTCGTCGTATGCGCCGGGTCCGGCGGCGCATCGCCGCGCGGCGTTCGCGCCCCAGCGAGCGGGCGGCGGACGGGTCCGGCTTGGGGGCGGGAGCTGTGCGAGGGGGTGCGGTCTCCTTTTCCATGTTCACTCCGTTCCGGGTCGTTGGTTTCCCTGTGAACGGAGTGTCGGGTGCGCACGCCGGAGTTCCCTGGACCGGGGCTGGGAGCTTCCTGAGCCTCGGCCCCGGCGGGTCCGCGAAGGCCGGCTCACCGCATGGCTCGCGTCTGCGCCCTCGCCGACGGCGACAGCAGGCGCGGCAAGAGCAACGCAAGGGCGGGTACGACGACGATCGCCGTCATCGCGAGGAACCAGGTCTGTCCGGCGTCGGTTCCCTCGCCGAGCGAGTGGACGAGTCCCAGCAGCCAGGCGAGCGCCGTGAAGCGATGCAGCCGGCGCCACCGCTGCGGTCCGATCCGCGCGCGTGCGTAGTAGGAGAGGCCCAGCAGCACCAAGGCCCAGAACGAGATGATCCCGATGCTCGTCCAGAGCGTCTTGTAGGAGCTGAGGAAGGGGACCGCGACGTCTCCGAGGCTCGGGTGCAGGAAGCCGTCGCCCAGCAGTGCCAGCCCGTGCACGGCGATCGCCCCCAGGGTGGCGAGCGAAAGCGCCTCGTGCACCACCCTGAGGTCGGGTTTACGCCCCTTGAGCCTCTGCGAGCCCATCAACAGGCCCATCGCCACCGACACGCTCGAGAGGATCAGCGCGACGATCCCGGCGGCCCTGCTGGTGATCCAGTAGAGGTGCGGCCCGACCGCGGTCGCGAGCGTGCCGGCGTGCGTGACGGTTGTCATGACGCTCATCAAACAGGGGCTTGCTGGGAGCCGGCTGTGAAACGACTGGGCGGTCGATGAGCCCGTGCTGGCCGGTCACTGCGGCCCCCGCCGGGCGGTGGCTGAAGGCCGCGCTAGGTGCTGACCTGGGAGCGCTGCAGGAACGCTTTGACCGTGTTGCTCGAGATCGCGAAGCCGACGCCGGTGGAGCCGCCCTGCCCGGTGGCGCTGCCGGTCGAGGCGATCTGCGAGTTGATCCCTATGACGGACCCGGAGCTGTCGATCAACGGGCCGCCGGAGTTGCCCGGGTTGAGCGCCGCATCGGTCTGGATCACGTGTCCGATCGCGGCACCGTCGGGTGACTGGATCTGACGGTTGAGGGCCGACACGACGCCGGTCGTGAGCGTCCAGTTGAGACCGAATGGGTTGCCGATCGCATATGCGGAGTCGCCGACCTGCGTGGTGCTCGAGTCGGCGAGCGTCAGCGGGTGCAGCGTCATGCCCGCGGGGGAGATCCGAATCAGTGCCAGGTCGTTCGAGCGATCCGTGGCCACGACTTTCGCCTGCCGGGTGCGGCCCTTTTCACCGTCGAGCGAGACGGTCACCGAGCTGGCGCCTTCGACTACGTGCTCGTTCGTCAGGATGAGCCCGGCCGTGCTGAGCACGATCCCGGTTCCGCTCGCGCTTCGGAGGGCGCCGGGTTCCGGGCCGAACAGCGACTGGCCTCGCGAGACGCCCGACGTGGCCCTGATCGCGACGACGCCATGGGCGTCCTGTTCGTAGATCTGGCGTGGCGTGAGCGAGCCGCTCGCCACGCGTGACGCGAACGAGTTGGCACCGGAGGGGACGACCACGCGCTGCGTGACGCCGGAGAACGGGTGGCCGAGCGCGATCGCGAGCGCCGCCGCCAGGCCGCCGAGGGCGGCTGACAGGATGGGGATCGTCTTTGCCTGCTTCATGCGCGGCCTCCGATTGCTGGGGTATCCCGAGACTCTGCCGCGCGCTGCTGAAGCGAGCGTAACAGCGGGGTAAGCGCCCGGTAATAGCGCCCGCCGCGGCTGGGAGAGGCCCCCGCCGTGACCGGCGACGCCGGGCGCCGGTCACGGCGATTGGGGTGGGGCCTCGAGCTCATGTACTCGCGGGAGGCGTCTGCGCCTCCTAGACGGGGACGTAGTCGCGCCGGCGGGCAGGTCTCCGGGCGGGCACGCGCGCCTCGCGAGGCGCGGGGGTCGCGGCGCTGGCGGTCGGGCTCGAGCCGTGTGGCTCCAGCAGGCGGGCTCGTGACATCACGAACGCCACGAGGCCGAGCAGTGCAACGTCGGCGATCACGATCACGGCTACTGCGACTGCGAGTGACATTGCTCTCCTTTCAGCTGGGTTGCAGTGACTCGATGCAGTATCGGGAGCGACCCTGAGCCGAAACTGGCCCCAGCCTGAGAGATCGCTGAGCGGCCGCCCGGTCAGGCGGCGGCCGGCTGCGTCGGCGCTGGTACAGGCTTCGGCAGCCGCACCACGAAGAGCGCGCCCCCGCCGGACGCGTTCTCGGCATCGATCCTGCCGCGGTGGGCCTCCACGACCTCGCGTGCTATCGCGAGCCCCAGACCTGCCCCCGCCTTGCCGCGCTCCCGTCCGCCCTCGGCGCGCCAGAAGCGATCGAACAGGTTGGCTCGCGAAGCCGGGGGCAACCCCGGGCCGTGATCGCGCACGCTGATCTGCACCGACCCGTCGTCCTGCTCCACGGACACCTCCACCGCGGTCCCCGCGGGCGTGTGGACGAGGGCGTTGCGGAGGAGGTTCGCGAGGACCTGGCGGAGCTGGTGGGCGTCTCCCATCGTCAGGGCGGCGCCGTCCGCGCTGAGGCTGATGCTCCGCTCCGGCGCCGTCGCCCGGGCGTCCTCGACGGCATCACGCGCGAGCGTCGCCATGTCGACCGGACGCGGCTCGCGCTCGGGTGTCTCGTCGAGCCGCGCGAGCGTCAGCAGATCCTCCACCAGAACGCCCATGCGCTTGGACTCGTCCTCGATACGGCGCATCGCCATCTCCGTCCCCGCCGTGTCCTCGGTTGCTCCCATGCGGAACAGCTCGGCGTAGCCGCGGATCGACGCGAGCGGAGTGCGCAGCTCGTGAGAGGCGTCGGCCAGGAACCGGCGCAGGCGCTCTTCGCTGGCGGTTCGCTGGGCGAACGCCTGCTCGAGTCGGTCGAGCATCGCGTTCAGTGCCAGCCCGAGACGTCCCACCTCCGTGCGGGGCGTAGCGGGGCTCACGCGACGCGAGAGGTCGCCGGCGGCGATGTGCCCGGCGGTGACCTCGATCCGGTCGAGCGGACGCAGACCAAGGCGCACGACGAAGTAGGCGCTGATCCCGAGCGCCACGAGGACGCCGCCGATGACCAGCGCCTCGACGACCAGGAGCCTGTTGAGGGTCTGCTGAACCTCGTGCAGGGGCACCGCCACGACCGTGATCCCCGAGTCCTCCGGGTCACGCGCGGCAAAGGCGCGGTAGTGAAGCCCCGACGTCCCCGTCGACCCGACCGTGAAGAGCCTTCCGACCGGGATCCGAGACGGGATCTTCGGCGCCGCCGGCGCCGTCTGGCCGTAGCTGAAGACGCGAGCCCCGAGCACTGCGCCCGACGCTTCGCGGCGCTGGCCGTAGGTCCCCGGCGGCAGGTTCAGCCCCGCCGGGCCACGGGGGCCGCCCGACGGGCCACCGCGAGCGCCGCCGGGCCCCCGGCCCTGCTGCGCCGAGCTCGGCCCCGTCGCGTCGCCGGCGGGACGCAGGCCGGCCGCGTCGAGCGCCTCGGAGACCGCCGGGCCAGCCCCGCGCACCTCCTGGTTGAGCCGGTCTTCCAGGAAGGAGCTCTGCTCGGCGTAGGTGACAGCGGCCAGCAACACCAGCCCCAGCGCCGCCAGCGCCAGCACGCTCGCCAGGACGCGGGTACGCAGCGATGCCATCAGGAGCGTGGCGCCTGGAGGGCGTACCCCACGCCGCGCACGGTCTTGATCAGCGAGGGGCCATGCGCGTCCAGCTTCTTGCGCAGGTAGCTGATGTAGGTCTCGAGAACGCGACCGTCGCCCCCGAAGTCGTAGTTCCACACGTGGTCGAGGAGCTGCGCGCGGGTCATCACCCTGCGTGGGTTCAGCATCAGGTAGCGGAGCAGTCGGTATTCGGTGGCCGTCAGCTCGATGACCGTGCCCGCCCGCGTCACTTCGCGCGACTCCTCGTCCATCTCGAGATCCTCGAACACGAGGTGCGCCGACTCCGCCCCCGCCTGCCCGGTGCGCCGCAGGATGGCGCGGATGCGGGCGACGAGCTCCTCGAGGCTGAACGGCTTGGTCATGTAGTCGTCGCCGCCACCGCTCAGGCCACGGATCTTGTCCTCGGTGGCATCGCGCGCGGTGAGGAAGATGATCGGCACCCCGGTTCGCTGAGCCCCGAGCCGAGACGCGACGTCGAAGCCTTCCATGTCAGGCAGCATCACGTCGAGCACCATCAGGTGTGGTTTGAACCGTGTCACGGCCCCGAGCGCCTCGCGACCGTCACCGGCTGTCTCGACCTCGAAGCCCTGAAAGCGCAGCGCCATCGAGACGACCTCCACCAGGTTCGGCTCGTCGTCGACGACGAGCACGCGATTGGCGACCGAGTTATCGGACATCGAGATCTGCTCCGACGCTCGCTGGGCGGGGGATGTGGATCGGCTGGGTGTTGCGTCTCATTGGCGTTCTCTCCGCTGCTCGTTGCCTCAGGTCCCTCTCAGGATCGTGCCGCCCCGTGAGCGTAGCCCGTGAGAAATCTGAGAGTTTCCTGGGAGCCGGCGCGGCACCGTGTCCCGGATGTGACCGGCCGCGCGGGGGCTCACGGGCCGCGCCGGGACCAGACGGGACGCGCGGCGTTCGACGAGCCGCTCGCGCCCGTCGTCACGTTTACCGGTGAGCGCCTCGGGTAAGCCCCCTGCGGCGAGCAGGTCCGCCGGAGTGCTGATGTGCACAGCGCCGGCGGGTGAACGAGCGGAAGCGAGAGGAGCACAGTGATGGTCGGGAGCCCGATTTCTTCGCTGACCCGTCGTCGGCGGGCGCCCAAGCGCCGGTCGCCTCTGAGCCTTCGCGCAGGAGCCCGGTCGGGGTCGCTCGCCTCGCGCCTGGCCGCCAAGGGCGCCAGGCTCGGGTCGCAGTCGGCGGCCAGAGGCGCGAAGGTCGGCTCGCGCTCGGCGGCCAGAGGCGCCAGCTTCGGCTCGCGGTCGGCGGCCAGAGGCGCCAAGGTGGGATCGCGGTCGGCGGCGAGGGGCGCGAAGCTCGGCATGCGGGCGATCGCGGCCGGAGTGAAGGCCGGTAGTGCGCTCGCCGACCTGCAGCGCCAGTCGCGTCCTGCAGTTGCGCCTCACACCGGCTCCGCCGCGGGTGGCTTCCTCTCTGGCATCACGACGATGTACTTCCTCGATCCGACCGCCGGCAAGCAGCGCCGTCGCATGGCGGGACAGAAGGCGCGAAAGCTCTTCGCACGAGCGCCCGCCGAGCAGCGGCCGAACGAGTGGGACGCGAGCGGCCCGGCTGCCGGCACCGTCCACGACATCCGGGCGGAACGGACCCAGCCCCCGCGGTCGGAGGAGGAGCACGGTGCAGCTGCGGCCGAACCGCAAGCAGGGTCGACGGCGTCGAGGAGCGGCGACGCGGGGTTCGCCCCCTGACGTCCTCGTGACCCTGCGGCGCTCGCTGTACGGACCTCGGCCGAAGGGGTACTGTGAACGTGCCTCACACGACGAATGGAGGAGTCATGGCTCGCAAGTACATCGACTGTCGTGAGATGCCGAGCGAGAGCAACTGCGACCTCGCGATGGCCGGAAGCGAAGAGCACCTGGTGGAGGCGGCCGCCATACATGCCGTCACCGCGCATCAGCACGACGACACCCCGGAGCTGCGCGACGAGATCCGCGGGAGTCTCAAAGAGGAGGTCCCCGGCGCGATCGCCTGACCCGCGGGGGCCGCTCAGGCGACCCCGTCCGCGGCGAAGGCGAGCAGCCCCTGCCGAATCCAGTCGGGGATCGAAGTCTTCGCCGGCTTGTCCTCGGCGAGCGAGGCCGTTGTCACGCACACGTGCCGAAGCTCGCCGGCGACGAGCAGCTCCTCGTCACGGACAACGTCGATCGCAGTTGTGATCGCACTGCCGCCGAGTCGTGCGATGCGGGCGTGCAGCTCCAGCTGATCGTCGAATCGCGCAGGACCTCGGAAGCTCAGCCTGGCGTCTGCCACCACGGCGTCGAACCCCTTGGCGACCATGTCCTGCCACGGCCCGACTGCCGCCCGCCAGAGCTCCGTGAAGGCGACGTCGAAGTAGAGCAGGTAGTTCGCGTTGAACACGATCCCCTGGGGATCGCACTCGCCGTAGCGGACGCGAAGCTCGTGAACGAAGGGGGGAGGCACCCCCGCAGAGACTATTGGCGGCGCCAACGGTCCGTCCGCCGCGGACGCGCGACGGCGGGCACGTGACCGGACCGCTCTGAGTGCTCGCGCCCGGCGCAGTGCGACAGACGCGGCCACCATTCAGGATCTCGCGACTTCAGTCGATAAGAGCGCTGGGCCGAGGACCGCCCAGCGCGCATGCGGGACATCACCACAAAACCATCCGACGCGGGGAAGCCTGCGCCGGGCAGCGTCGGGACAGGACTACCTGCGCCGCAACGGGTCGAGCGAAGGCGCCACGCGTCCGCTCCCGGGCGCCGCCGGGCCCACATCTACATACCGCTCAAGGCCCGCGCGCTGCTCACGTTCCTCGCCGGCGTGTCCTGGGTGTGTCTCTCGCTGTGGCTCTCGCGGACGTGGATCCGCACGCTCGGGCACGACATCACGCTCCCTTTGGCGGTCGTGGTGATCGCCGGGATCGCGCTGATCCCCGGATACCTCAACATCCAGCTGCTCACCTCGATCCTGCTCGACCGGCCTCCGCGGCTGCGCTTCCATGTCGACTTCCCGGACGTGACGCTGATGATCGCCGCCTACAACGAGGAGGGCTCGATCGCGGAGACCCTCGACTACGTGCTGCGAACCGACTACCCGGGAAGGTTCGACGTCACGGTGGTCGATGACGGCTCCAGCGACCGCACGCGCGAGATCGTCGCCGGTTACGCGCGGCGCGATCCCCGGGTACGCCTGCTCGCGGCCGACCACGGCGGCAAGGCGAATGCGCTCAACGCGGCGCTCGAGACCGTCCGGGCCCCGCTCGTCGCGACCATCGACGCGGACACGCTGCTGATGCCCTACTCGCTGGGGCGCGCCGTCGCCCGAATGCTCAGCTCGCCGCCCGACACCGTCGCGGTCGCGGGGGCCGTGCTGGTGCGAAACTCGCGCGACAACCTGCTCACACGGGCGCAGGAGTGGGACTACTTCCTGGGCATATCGAGCGTCAAGCGCGGTCAGGCGCTCTTGCAGGGCACGCTCGTGGCGCAGGGCGCCTTCAGCGTCTACGACACCACCGCGCTGCGGCTCGCCGGAGGCTGGCCGAACCGCATCGGTGAGGACATCGTCCTCACCTGGCGGATGCTGCTGCAGGGAGGGCGCTGCGTGTTCGAGCCGACCGCGGTCGCCTTCACCGAGGCGCCGTCGAGCTGGGCTGCCTTCGCACGCCAGCGCAGGCGCTGGGCACGCGGCATGATCGAGGGGTTGCGCGACCACGGGTTCACCCTCCTGAGGCGGATGAACCTCTACTCGCACTCCGTCGCGGGGAACTTCGTGTTCCCGCTGCTCGACGCGACGTTCACGCTCGCGTTCATCCCCGGCCTGGTGCTGGCGGCGTTCGGCGACTTCGCGATAGTCGGTCCTATGACGCTGCTGGTGCTGCCGCTGAACGCCCTGCTCGGCGGCGTGATGTTCATCCACCAGCGGCGGGTCTTCAAGAGCGTCAACCTGCGTGTCCGGAACAATCGCCGCGGGCTCTTCTTCTACCTCTTCTGCTACCAGTTCGTGATGGCGCCGATCTCGCTGGGCGGCTATCTGCTCGAGATGGTTCGGGCGCGCCGCGCCTGGTAGGAGCGTCGCCGGCCGCCCGCGCGGCGAGAAGGAACAGACCGCGGTTGCGTCAGCCCGAGCGCGCCATGGCGGCCATCTGCTCGAAGGCGGCGAGCGGAGCCGGCGTCTCCGTGTCGCCTGAGAGCTCGGCGAACACGTTGGCCACGTTCACGACCAGCCGCTCGCGCTCCCCCCAATCTGCCCAGCGCTCGAGCGATATCGACCGGGCCGCCTGGAGCGTCGTCATCCCCTGCTCGTGGCAGGCCCGCGCCCGCTCGTAGAGGTACTCGAAGTAGGAACGCAGCTCACGCACCTCGGCAGGGCCGGCGAGTGGCCCGTGGCCGGGGACTATCACGTCCACGTCCATCGCAAGGATCCGATCGCAGGCGGCGATCCAGTTCGACACGGGCCCGGCCCAGGCGATCGGGTGCGCCTGGGAGAAAAGTATGTCTCCCGAGAACAGCACGCGCTCGCCGGGAACGTGAACGAGCGTGTCGCCGCGCGTATGCGCCGGGCCGACCTCGATCAACCGCAGCTCATGCTCACCGACCCGCATTCCCAGCTCGCCGCTGAACGTCTCGCCCGGAAGCGCCAGCTCGATGCCGGTGAAGTCGAAGGCACCGAAGCAGTCGAGGAAGAACGCGCCGACCTCGCCCATTCCCGGCGCCTGCTCGATGAGCCCCGCCATCACCGCCGGCGGAAGCTCGCTCATCTCCTCGGCGGTGCGCGTCGAGGCGACTATTCGGGCGCCGGCGAGCAGCTGGTTGCCGTAGCAGTGGTCACCGTTGGCGTGGGTGTTGACGACGGTGTCGATGCGTGCCGCCGCCGGCACGGCGTCGCGCATGCTGCGCAGCATCTCCTCCGTCAGCGCGAGGTCGAAGAGCGTGTCGACGAGGAGGGTCCGATCGCCGTCGACCACCAGCCCGGCGTTGCTCCAGCCCCATCCTCCATCCGGCTGGAGATAGGCATAAAGGCCCTGGCCCACCTCGTGCAGTCCCTTGGTGTAGCTCATCTCATCGACCGCTGCGCGACCGCGCCGGCTGCGCGGGTTCCGAGCGACGCCCATTCGCGGGCGCCGGCCCGGCGCTGCCTAGCGGTTGGCCGCCTCGGTCTGAGGGTCGTGCGTCGTCGCCCACTGCACGATCTCGCCCGAGCCGGAGACGACCTTGCCGTCGTCGAGAACCAGGATCGGTACACCCCGCTGCCCGCTGAGGCTCTCGACCTCCGCCCTGTCGCGGGCTCGCGACGGCCACGTCCAGAGCTTCAGCGTGCCGCCTTTGACCTTTCGCCACTCGTAGCTGTGCCCGGCGTCGTCGAGGGCCTTGGCCGCCCGGCCGCAGGGATGCGCGAGCGGACCGGGGAGCCCTCCGAAGGACTTGCCGTCGGTGCACGTGTAAAGGATCACGGCCGACACCGTAGCGCGGCGCCCGCCGGCCTGCGCATCAGGCCCGCTGCGCGGAGACGGCGCGCAGCTGCCGCCGGTCCGGGACCTCGGCCGCCTCTCCGCCACGGCCTCCCACTGTGAGCCGCTTCGCCACCGTGGCCAGGGAGCCGACCAGCGCGTTGTGGACATCCCGCCGCCAGAGCAGCGACAGCACCGTCGGGCGGGCGTCTCGCAGAGGAATGGCCACCACGCCGCTCAGCAGCTTGGCGACAGCCGCGGCCTGCGAGGCCGGAACGCTCGTGATCGCACGGCCGCAGGCGACCATCGCCACAGTCGCCGCCAGGCTGAGGGCGCGATCGGAGGTCACGCTGCTCGGCGGTCCCCCGCGATGGTCGTCCAGGCGCCAGAAGCCCGCCCACTGGGGATCGACCGCGGGATGCGAGCCCAGGTAGGTCTCGCCGAGCACATCCCGGACCTCCAGCTCGCCGCGCCCCGCCAGGTGATGGCCGGTGGCCGCCAGCACGAACCGCTGTTCGGCCCACAGCGGAAGGACGTTCACCTCGGGGTCGGATGTCGGCGAGTGGCACAGCGCAACGTCTACGTTGGCAAGCCAGGAGGCAAGCGAGCCGCGCGGATAGGGGAGGCTGCGAAAGGAGAGCGCCGCATCGGGCTCCGCCTCGGCGAAGGCGGCGAAGAGATCCGGGGCGTCGACCATCGGCGGCAACCCGAGGAACCCGAACTCGAGCGTTCCCGTTGCGGCCCGCGCGAGCGATCTGGCTGTCATCGCGGCCTCCATCGTCGCGGCGAGCGCCACCCGTGCCTTGGCCAGGAAGGTCTCGCCTGCGGGCGTCGGTGTCACCCCGCGAGCGTGCCGGGTCAGCAGCTCGACGCCCAGCTCGGACTCCAGGTTCGCGATCGCCTGCGAGAGGGCAGGCTGGGCGACGTGCAGATCGCGCGCCGCGCGCGTGAACTGGCCCTCCTCCGCGACGGCCACGAAGTAGCGCAGCTGTTCCAGCCTAAAGGGCATCGCCGCTCCCGCGAGGAGCCTCGTCGCCGACCGTGCCGGGACGACACGGGGAAACGGGGAGTCTCGACGTGGCCATCGCGACGGGGTTCGGCGCTGGGACCATCTGCGAACCCCGTTTATACCAAGCGAGTCCGGCTTTTGGACTTCTACGGACTCTCAAAAGCCGGCACGGGCCAATGGCCCCGCCCGGCCTCGAGCGTCACACGCGGGCGCCGGCGGCCCGCTCCCCGGCGTTCAGTGCGGCCGCAGCGCCTGGCGCGGATGCCCCCCGCCTCTGCGAGCGCGACGCCGGACGGCGAGGCGCGGGGACGCCGAGGGATAGGCGTCCCCGCGCCCGTTCCAGCGCGCTGAGAGGGAGGAAGGAGCAGAACCTCCGGGCGATGCTGGCACCCGTTCCTGTGCGGCTGCACTGGATCCGACCGCCGTCGACGTCCGGCCGATGACGTCCTCGCCATGCGCCGCGGAGCGACACACGGCCACGAACAGCGTCACAACCGCCAGCCAGATACTGGGGATCACAATGACGAGCATCGCCACCCCCGGCTGACCTGGAGTCTCGGACTCCGCCAACACGGCCGCGCAACGACCGATTTCCATTTGCGCTTCATGTCCCCCCTGTCGGCCCGTCGTAACGTCTTCGTGTAACGGAAAGTTTCCGTGAAACCGGTGCAAAAGTCCAATATCTGTTCCGCCTTCTGGTATAACGCGCGCTGATCGCAATGGGCGGGCGCAGGGCATCTTGCCGGGGGCGCACACCGCCGCCGGACACCTGTCCGGCGCAGCCGATCGCTGCGCACCCCACCCGGGAAGCCGGCCGGACGCCTCCGCGATCCGGCGCCGGTCCCCTTGCGATGACGGCCGATGGCGTTTAAGCGAGGTCAGCTGCACTACTTCGTGACGGTCGCCGAAGACGGCCAGATGACCCGCGCCGCGAAGAAGCTGGGCCTGGCGCAGCCGGCTCTGTCCCAGGCCATCTCCCAGCTCGAGTCCGAGCTCGGCATCCAGCTGCTGGACCGGCATGCACGCGGCGTGACCCTGACAGCCGCCGGCGAGGCGTTCCTGCCGAAGGCCAAGGCCGCGCTCGCCGCCTATGCCGATGTGTCGCTCACGGCCCGATCGCTCGCGCGAGCGGCCCGTGAAGCTGTCGAGGTCGGGTTCATCGGCCCCCCGCCGAGGATGAACGCGCCCGAGCTGTTCGACGCGTTCAGCGGCGGGCGCCCCCGCGCCAGCGTCTCCTTTCGCGAGCTGCCCTACCCTTACGGCTCGACCGCCTCGTGGATCGAGGAGGTCGACCTCGCCTTCTGCGTCGCGCCGCTCGCCGAGCCGGGAATCCGCGTGCATCCGTTCCGTGCCGAGCGGCGCGCCGTCGTGGCCCCCAAGACCCACGCGCTCGCAGGCAGGAGGGTGCTGGCGGTGGGCGACGTGCTGGACGAGACGTTCATCAGCTACCACCCGCGCGTGCAGGCGCAGTGGGCGGGGCTCCACAGCCTCGACGACCATCGCGGCGGGCCCCCGGAGCACCTGACCGACCACCAGGTGGTCTCCGCGGCCGAGATGCTCGCCGCGCTGGCCTCACGCCAGGCGATCACGGCGATACCCGCCTCGGACGCCGCCCTCGTGGAGCAGGCGCTGCGAGGCATCGTGGCGATACCGCTGAGCGATGCCGCTCCGGCGATGCTGTCGCTGCTGTGGCGGGAGGACACCCGCAACCCGCTCGCCGACGAGCTCGTCGCCTTCGCTCACGCGCTCGCGCCGGGGGCCGGCGACCGTGATGCCGCTCTCCCCGCGCAGAGCGAGCCCTGAGCCTGTATCGCGCGGCGCGTTCGGCCTACGGCGAGGCGACGAGCGCAGAGCGCCCGGGGACGCTTCCGATGGCTCTCAGCCTCTGCGGCGCTCCAGGCCGATGCCGTAGGTACCCGTCGAGGAACGCGATCGTGACGCGCTCCACTATCGAGAGCTGCGGCTGCTGGTCGGTGTAGGGGGGCAGGTGCTGGGCGCCGAGGAGCCGCAGGAGGTACTTCGGCCCCCGCGCGGCCGCGAAGAACGCATAGGTGAACCTGGGTTCGTTGACCGTGTCGGCAGTTCCCTGCGCCGCCAGCAGGGGTGGGCTGCCCGGCGCGAACGGGAAACCACCGACCCCGGACATCTCGGCACCCGACAGGATCATCGCGGCCCCGATCCGGGGATCGCGAAAGCGCCGGCTGTAGGCAGACGCGAGCGCCGCCTCGGCTCCGTCCGACTGGCCCGCCACGGCTATGCGCGCGGGGTCGATCAGTCCCGCCAGCGGCCCGGCGGGGGCCCTGTTGTCAGCGAGAACGTGAGAGATCACGAAGCTGATGTCCCGCGGCTCGTTGATCAGGTCCGACTCGTCGGGGCCTCCGGGTGCGTTTGCGTTCTCGAGCGGGAAGACGGGTGCCACGACGACGTAGCCAGCCCGGGTCCAGCTCTGGAGCAGGCGGGCGTAGGTGCGCGGCGTCACCGCGAAGCCGTGTGCGAACACGATCACTGGAAACGGTCCGGCCGTGCGTGCCGGCGCGGCGTCGAGGAGGTCCGCCGACGCCCCTGCTCCGATCGCTGGGTAGCGGACGTATGTCGTCAAGGTCCGGGGCGCCCTACGACCGCCCGGCAGCCTGATCGACCGGCTCGTATCGACGATTCGCTCGACGTGCATCCCGACCGCGTAGGCCGGGCGCGCCCCAGGCGTGGGCGCGCCAGGGGCCGCTTCGCCGCCGGCGGTCGAGGCAGCCCGGCCGGCGTGCGGGCCCGCGGTTGCCGGCGTAGGCGCCGCGGAGGCGACCAGCACGCCCGCCGAAGCGATCGCCCCCAGCGCCGAGGACAGCCTTGCCGCTCCGGCCACCTAGCGCCTCGACGCGGCGAGCTGTCTGGCCTTCTCGCGCGCCTCGTCGAGGTCCGGGTAGTTGGTCACACGCACCGCGACACCACCCTCCCATTGGGCCACGGCGCCGTGTCGCAGTTGCAGCCACGTCCTCGCGCCCGCCGGCAGCGCATCCTGCCGGGCCACCGCGAACACGAGGCCGCCTCCGAGGTCCTCAACCTCCTCGAGCTTCATCTCGAACTCATCGAAGGCGCCGATCCAGTCTTCGAAGAAGGCGCGGATCGCGGACAGGCCGGAATAGGTGCCGAGCCCCCAGGGCGACATGTCGAACACCGAGTCGGGACCGTAGAAGCTGATCATCCGGTCGAAGTCCCCGCTGTCCGCGGCTTCGAACGACAGGCGCGTGAGCTCATACGGGGTGGCCACCCCCGTCATGTTGGCGCACCCGAGCACGACTGCCCGCTCGCATCAGTCGTCGTGGCGCGGATCACCACCCGGCGCCGGGACCGGGCGGAAGCTCTCCTGGACGGTGTGCACCCGCAGCTCCGAGCTTCGCACGATCAGCCCGTCGATCCTCGCCTGGTAGCCGGCGAACGCCTCGGAGCGGTAATGCTCGCCGAGCGCGGCGCTGTCGCGCCACTGTTGAACCACGATGAAGTGGCCGGGGTCGTCGACCGTCTCAGCGAACGTGTACGCGATGCATCCCGGCAGCTCACGCGCCCGAAGCTGGGTCTCGCGCATCAGATCGGCCACCTCCGCGCGGCGAGGGATCTGAGCGTAGATGTCGCCGATCGCGATGATCACGTGAGCTGCCGCGCGCCTTCCTCGCCGCCGTGCCTTCGTGGCTTCGTGCCTCCGTGCGGCCGGGCCCTAGGCCAGGTGGTGACGATTATGATGCCTGCCCGGCCGTCTGCGGGTCACGCCGTCTCGGGGCTGCGAGGCGCGGGCTGCAGAGGCGGGGAGAGCCCAGCCTCAGCGCCACCAGAAGCTTCACCGCCGGGTACTCCCAGCTCTCTGGCAGGCAGAAGATCGAACATCTCGAAGGCGAACCCAACGATGTCCTCGAAGCTTCCTTCCTGGGCGGTGCCTTCGAACAGGCGGCACTGACGCTCACGACGTCGCAGACCAACGGTGAACCCATGGAGACGAACTCCTCCGCCTGAGAGGAGTTCGAGCGACGTCCGAAGGCTCACGAAGAGCCGACGGGGCGTCCATCCTCTCTTCTGATCGGGGGCGGGCGGGCCCCTGCGGCGCTTTAGGTCTCGGGTGGGGCGGCGTCGGCGGCTACCCTGGAGACCATGAACGCCGCAGAGCCCATGACCGCCAGGGCAGCTCACTACACCTCCCTCATCGAAGCGATCGACCGCCAGGGTGCCACCAAGCTGCACGGCCGTGAGCGTGAGCGCCTGCTGGAAGCCGCGGACGCGCTGCTGTTCGGCGAGCCCGAGAGCAGTGAGCGGCTGCGCGCCGCGGAGGAGCTGATCGAGTCGCTCGAGATGAGCGAGCGCTGGTCGGCGGAGAGCTGCGACCAGCTGCGCGAACACCTGTACGGCTGCGACGGGGCGGCCGGCGTCGCCTGAGCGCCATGTCGGGCCGCTGGGGCGTCGGCTGCCCCGGTGCGGTCCTTGCCGGCTACCCCTCGGCGATCGCCGGCCAGACGCTGATGTCCTCGGCCGGCACTTCGACGGTGAGCTCCTGTCCGATCGTAAGCGCCCGCCGGGCGTCCGTGCGAACGAGTAGCTCGAGCCGCCCCTGGATGGAGATGGTCAGCTCACGAACGGCCCCCAGATCGATCTGGTCGACCAGGCTTGCCGGATACGCTCCCAGCGGGTCGAGGACGACGCGCTCCGGACGAACGCTCCAGATCACCTCGACACCCTCCGCGAGACCGAGCGTCGGAGCATGCACGACCGCTCCCGCGCTGCCGAGCCGGCCGGGGCCGAGGACCGCGCCGCGGTTCGCGTTGGCGATCCCGAGGAGGCGTGCGACCTCCGGCGAGGCCGGGGTGCGGAAGACCGATTCGCGCGTGCCGGACTGGAGGATGCGCCCGTCGCTGAGGACGATCACCTCGTCGGCCAGCAGTGCGGCCTCCTCGGGGTCGTGGGTGACGATCAACGTGCTGAGGTTCGCCTCGAGCTGAAGGCGGCGGAGCTCCCGGCGCAGGCGGTCGCGGACGGGCGCGTCGAGTCCGGTGAACGGCTCGTCGAGCAGCAGCACGGCGGGTTCGCCGGCAAGCGCGCGGGCGATCGAGACGCGCCGCCGCTGGCCGCCCGACAGCTCCTCCGGGTAGCGGTTCTCGAGTCCGCTCAGGCCGAGGCGCTGAATCCACCAGGCGGCTGGTCCCGGCTTGGCGCTCACGCCGAACATCACCTGGTTCCAGACGGTCCGCCGCGGCAGCAGCGCTGGCTCCTGCGGCACGTATCCGATGCCGCGCCGCTCGGCGGGCAGCTCGTGCAGCTTCTGCGTTCCCGCCAGGACGCGGCTCGGATCCGTGGTCGGGCCGAGCCCTGCGAGCAGCCGCAGCGTCAGCGTCTTCCCGGCTCCCGAGGGGCCGAGCAGCGCGAGGCGATGGCTCCGGGCGGCGTGCGAGACCTCGAGCGTGAACGCGCCAAGGCGCTTGGTCAGGCGGAAGTCGAGCGCGGATGCCGGGGTCACGGCCGGCGACGGCGCGGCCGCGGGATGCGCGGGGGTGGGCGCGCGGTGCCTGCGCCGAGGTGCCGGCAGGCTCGCGAGACCCAGCACGACCAGCGCGGCGGCCAGCGCCGCGCCGATCGGCAGGACGGTGGCCGAGAGCCCCGTGGCGTCGAACTGCACGAAGGTGAAGACCGGAAGCGAGTAGGGGTGGTAGGCGAGGATGATCGTCGCGCCGAACTCAGCGAACGCACGCAGCCACGCCAGCAGCAGGCCCGCGGCGATTCCCGGTAGCGCCGCCTGTACGGCCACTCGCGCAAAGCGCGACAGCCGCCCGTGCCCGAGCGATGCGGCGACGTCCTCGAGCGCCGGATCGACCGCCGCGAAGGCCGAGCGGGCCACGATGATCAGGAACGGGGCGGCGACGAAGGTCTGGGCGAGGACGATCGCGGCGCGCGTTTCGGTGAGCCGGCCGCCGAAGATCCTGCCCGCGACGGTGTAGGGGCCCAGCACGTAGAGGAGCAGCAGTCCGCTCACGAGTGGTGGTAGCGCGAGCGGGAGGGCGACGAGGACGCCGAGCACCCGCGTCAGCACGGATCGGCCGCGTGCGAGCAGGTAGGCGAGGGGGATTCCCAGCAGCCCTATGACCCCCGTGGCGATGGTCGCGGTGAGAAGCGAGGTCGATAGTGCGGAGGCGAAGCCCGGCGAGCGGCTGACGCCGCCGGTCATGCGCACGAGGAAGGCGACGATCGGTGCGAGCAGGTACAGCGCGATCAGCCCGCCGAGCCAGGGCAGCGGGCTGAGGACGCTCGAGCGCCGGCCGGTCAGTGTGCGCCCACCAGGCTGCGCAGGCCGGCGGGGACGGCCGAGGCACGGCCCGAGAACTGTGGCGTCATCGGCGTGAGGCCGGTCCTTCGAGGCGTGAACCCGCGGGCGGCGCCGAGCAGGTAGCGGACGAACGCGGCAGCGCCGGGCGGGTTAGCAGCCCGGTTGAGGATCGTGATGGTGTACTCGGCGTACTTGTAGACAGGGGCGAGACCAACCGTGGAGAGCTTCGCGTTCCTCGCCTCGACGGCGTAGAAGAACCCGGCATCGAGCTGACCCGACTGAAGCCGGCCCAGCAGGGCGGTCTCGGGGAACACCGCGAACGAGCTCAGAGCCCTCCCCAGGGCCGGGTCGCCGAGCTTCCTCGAGGCGTTGCTCACGGCTTCCGCCGTCAATACCCCCTTGGGATCGAGCTTGGGATCGGTGCGACCAACCCGGATGCCCGGCGCGGTCAGCACGCGGTACCACGGCACGCCGCGGCGAAGCTCACTCGCGAACCTGCTGCTCGGGTTGTAGGCGAGCTCGAGCGGCGAGGCCATGAACGCCGAGTACCACGACACCCAGTCGCCGCCCGAGGACCCCTCGAGCGACCTGTCGGCCGCCGCGGCGGCGCTCAGAAAGACGTCACCGCTCCGCACCCTGCCCCTGATCTCGGAGGCGAGTTCACTCGATCCGCCTCCGAAGCTCCTCAGAGCGAAGCCCTGCGTCTTTTCGAAGGCCGGGCCCAGAGAGCGTTCGACGTAGTTCAGCAGCGATCCGGCGAGGAGCACGGACACTGTCCCCTTGGCGGCGGGCCGAGCCGGTGGATCGTTCGCTGCAGGTGAGCCGATCGAGCTAACCACGCCGACCAGGACGATCGCGGCAGCGAGCAGGGACGTCGCGACGGCGATGGCTCTGACGCGCCCGGTCACGGGCTGGGGCTTGTCTCGACCATCACCGACGTCGCCTTGACCGTGGCGGTTGCCTCGACGCCCGGGGCCAGGCCGAGCTCCGACACGGAGTCACGCGTGATCGCCGCGGTCAGGAGGAACTCGCCCGCCTCTATCTCCACCAGCGCCATCACGCCGTCCGTCTCAACCGACCGCACGACTCCGGGGAAGCGGTTGCGTGCCGAGAAGCGCGTACCGGTCCGGTGTCGAGTGGGGCGACTCGTCAGGCGCCGGACCTCCTCGACGGACACCACGCGACGGTTGCGGGCATCACGCTGCGTCCTCAGGGTTCCGGCGCGATCCCAGCGCCTGAGCGTGTCGACGCTGACCCCGATCGCCTTCGCTGCTTCCCCCAGCGTGAGACGGTCCGCCATCTGCCTAAGTATTGCATAGGCGGAAGTCCAAGCGGTGGTCTCGGGTGCCCACTTCGATCACAGCTCGGCCAGCGGTGCGCCCGACGACCGGAGGGCATCAGCTAGCCTGGCGGACGATGGCGAGGGTCGCGGGGCATCCCACCAACCGGGCGGTGCTCGCAACGTGCGCCGGCGCGTGATCGCATCTCGGCAGCATCTCGTCGCGGCGCTCCTGGCGCCGGCGGTCATCGCCGTGGCCGGCTGCGGCAGGGGATCGAGCGCCTCTCGGTCACAGACTGCCGGCAAGGCTGCGCCCAGCAAGCCGAGCCCTGGGCACAGCGCGCAGAGCAAGCGATCGCGCGCGCAACTGGCCGCAGACCGGGCGCTCGGAAGGCAGGCGCTCCTGCGGCTCGCCGACTTCCCGGCGGGATGGACGGCCTCAGCCAGACACGCCGAACGGTCGCACCCGAAGCTCGAACAGGAAGTCGCCGCCTGTCTGCACGTCGCCCGAGCGGCGGTCGAGGAAAGCAACCCGGCGGAGGTTCGCTCGCCCGACTTCAAGCACGCCGGTGGCGCGGACATCAGCAGCAGCGTGACCGTCACGCAGACCCCGGCCGAAGCCGCCGAGCAGTTCGCCGTGTTCGCCAAGCCCGAAACCGCGCGCTGCCTCAGGGACGGAGTCGAGAAGGAGCTGCGCTTCACCCTCAGCCATGGCACGAGCAGCCGGACGCTGCCCCGAGGTGTGTCATTCGGGCGGGCGACGGTCGAACCGATGTCCTTTCCCGCGGTCGGGGATCAGAGCGTCGCGTACCGCGTGGGTGTGTCGATCGCAGCCAGGACGGTCCATCTCCCGCTGTACTTCGACGCCGTCCTCGTCCGTGCGGGGCGAGCCGAGCTCTCACTCAGCTTTGCCGGTGTGCTGCTGCCGACCAGCCCGTCCACCGAGGTTGCACTCACCGATCTGAGCCTGCGTCGGCTGGGCACCGCGCTCGGCACGCCCGCACGCACGGCTCCCGTGACGCCCTCGAGGCCCCGAGAACCGGGCTCGGGCCGGGCCGCGGGTCCGGCGGTCGCCTGGAGAGGCAGACTCCGAACACGACTGCGGGAGGCAGTGCCATGGAGCTGAGGATCTTCGCCGAGCCGCAGGAAGGAGCCACATACGAGCAGCAGCTCGCGATGGCGCGGGCGGCGGAGTCACACGGGTTCGGCGCGTTCTTCCGCTCGGATCACCTGGTGAGGATCAAACCGGGCTCGGGCCTTCCCGGGCCGACAGAGTCCTGGGTGACCCTGGGGGCGCTCGCGCGAGAGACGCGGACGGTCCGCCTCGGGACGATGGTCACCTCCGCGACGTTCAGGTACCCGGGCCTGCTCGCCGTCGCCGTCGCGCAGGTCGATGCGATGAGCGGGGGGCGCGTGGAGCTCGGTCTCGGAGCGGGCTGGTTCGAGACCGAGCACGCTGCATACGGCATCCCCTTCCCGCCGGCGGGCGAGCGCTTCGACCGCCTCGAGGAGCAGCTGGCGATCGTGACGGGGCTATGGCGCACCCCCGACGGCGAGCGCTACTCGTTCGAGGGGACCCACTACAGGCTGACCGACAGCCCGGCGCTGCCGAAGCCGCTGCAGCGTCCGGGCCCTCCGGTCATCGTCGGGGGCCTGGGAGCCCGTCGCACCCCTGCGCTCGCCGCGCGGTTCGCGAGTGAGTTCAACGTTCCGTTCGCTCCGGTGGAGCTGACGGCCGAGCGCTTCCGGGGCGCGCGAGCGGCGTGCGAGGCCGTCGGCCGCGATCCCGACGAGCTCGTCTACTCACACGCCGTCACCGTCTGCTGCGGCCGCGATGAGGGGGAGCTCGAGCGGCGTGCCGCCCGCATCGGCCGCGACCTCGCCGAGCTTCGCAGCTCTGGCGCGGCCGGCTCACCGGAGGAGGTTCTCGCCAGGCTCGAGTCCTACCGCGAGGCCGGCGCGTCACGGTCCTACCTGCAGGTCATAGATCTGGACGACGTCGATCAGATCGCGCTGATCGCCGCCGAGGTGATGCCGCACCTGACCGACTAGGACGGGGGCTCAGGAGCAGGCGCTGCGAGCGACGCGTCACTGATCCTGGGCCCAGGGGGTGGGCCAGGCGGCACAGAGGAAGTCGGACAGCAGGACGTCCGTCTCCTCCTGCCTCCTCGCGTCGATGTCGTCGACCGCGCGCACGACCAGCGCGGCGGCCGACGCGGCATCCAGCGGCCGGCCCTCAGAGCCCATCAGCGATCCCAACGCCGAAACGCGCCCGGCTGGAGAGTTGCGCTGCAAGGCTCATATCCCAATGGTGCGCTCGTGCGCGGCCTTTGTCGATACCGCAGTTGCGCGATCGAGCCTCTGGGTCATGCGCGCTGGCTAAGGTCTATGTCGTGGCTGTCAGCTCCTCACCCTCGGGCCCCTTGGTCCTGACTCCGGCCGGGATTCTGGACCGGTTCCACCCGGCCATCAGCGTCTGGTTCGAGCGCCGGTTTCCCGAGGGCCCGACAGAGGCCCAGTCGGGCGGCTGGCCGGCGATCATGGGTGGGGAGCACACGCTCATCTGTGCTCCCACGGGCTCGGGCAAGACGCTGGCCGGGTTCCTGGCGGCCATAGACGCCCTCTACCGCGCGCACGAGGCCGGCGAGCCGATCGAGGACTCCACGCGCGTGGTCTATCTGAGCCCGTTGAAGGCCCTGGCGGTGGATGTGCACACCAACCTGGAGCAGCCGCTCGCGGAGATCGCCGAGGTGGCCCGCGAGCTCGGCTACGACCCGGCGCCGATCACCGTCGGCGTGCGGACCGGTGACTCGAGCTCCTACGAGCGGCAGCTGATGGTCCGCCGCCCGCCGAACCTGCTCGTGACCACGCCGGAGTCTCTGTACCTCTATCTCACCGCCGAGCGCTCGCGTGGGACGCTCGCGACGGTCGAAACGGTGATCATCGACGAGATCCACGCACTGGCGCGCGACAAGCGGGGCTCGCACCTGTCCGTGTCGCTCGAGCGGCTGGCGGCCGTGACCGCGGGACGGCCGGTGCGGGTCGGGCTGTCTGCCACCGTGAGGCCCCTCGAGACGGCCGCGCGCCTTCTGGTCGGGTCGGGCGAGCCGCTGCCCACGATCGTCGACAGCGGTCACCGCCGCCGCCTGGAGCTGTCTCTCGAGCTTCCGGACGGAGAGCTCGAGGCGGCCATCTCCGGCGACCAGACCGCCGAGGTCCTGGATCGGATCGCCGCACACGTGGCGGCCCACCGAACGACGCTCGTGTTCGTCAACACCAGGAAGCTGTCCGAGCGCGTGGCCCACGAGCTCGGCGAGCGGCTGGGGGAGGACGAGGTCGCCGCGCACCACGGATCGCTCTCCCGGGACCGCCGCCAGCGCGTCGAGCAGCGCCTGCGTGCGGGCGAGCTGCGGGCGCTCGTCGCCACCGCCTCGCTGGAGCTCGGGATCGACATCGGGCCCGTCGAGCTCGTGTGCCAGATCGGCTCGCCGCACAGCATCGCGACCTTCCTGCAGAGGGTGGGCCGCGCGAACCACCAGCGCTCCGGGGTTCCACGCGGGATCCTCTATCCCGGCACGCGCGATGAGCTCGTCGAGTGCGCCGCGCTGCTGGCGGCGGTCAGGCGCGGTGGTCTCGATGCGCTCCATCCGCCGGAGCGGCCGCTCGACATCCTGGCCCAGCAGGTCGTTGCGGAGACGGCCGCCAGGGGCGAGGAGGGCGTCGCTGAGGAGGAACTGTTCGAGCTCGTCACCCGAGCATGGCCCTACCGGAGCCTGACGCGGGATGAGTACGAGGAGGTGGTGGATCTCGTCTCGGCCGGGATCGAGACCGGTCGCGGTCGCCGCATGGCCTACATCCACCGCGACCGGGTCAACGGGCGCCTGAGGGGTAGGCGGGGAGCTCGACTCGCCGCGCTCACCTCGGGCGGCGCGATCCCCGAGACGGGCGACTACCGCGTCCTCATGGAGCCGGGCGACGTGTTCATCGGGACGGTCAACGAGGACTTCGCGATCGAGTCCATGCAGGGCGACGTCTTCCTGCTCGGCACCCATCCCTGGCAGATAGTGCAGGTGACCAACGGCGTCATGCGGGTGCGCGATGCGACCGGCAGGCACCCCACAGTGCCGTTCTGGCTCGGCGAGGCGCCCGGCCGGACCGATGAGCTCTCGGAGGAGGTCTCGCGGCTGCGCATCCTGGTGGCCGAGCAGCTCGACTCGCAGGGGCGCGAGGGCGCGATAGAGTCCGTTCGGCGGGAATCCGGCGTTGATGCCGTCGCCGCGGCCCTGGTCGTCGACTACCTGCACGCCGGCCGGGCCGCACTGGGTGGCGTGCTCCCGACTTCCGAGGACATCGTGTTCGAGCGCTTCTTCGACGAGAGCGGCGGGATGCAGCTCATCGTCCACGCACCGCTCGGCGCCAGGGTGAACCGTGCGCTCGGGCTGGGGCTTCGCAAGAAGTTCTGCCTGAACTTCGACTTCGAGCTGCAGGCGGCGGCGAGCAACGACGCCGTGCTCCTCTCGCTCGGGCCCCAGCACTCGTTCCCACTCGAGGACGTGCCCGCCTTCCTGCGCTCCCACAACGTGCAGGACGCGGTGTCGCAGGCGGTGCTCCGCAGCCCCATGTTCACGGCCCGCTGGCGCTGGAACCTGAACCGCTCGCTCGCGGTGCTGCGGCGCAAGGGTGGGCGCGTGAACCCGTTCAACATCCAGCGGATGGAGGCGGACGACGTGATGGCGGCGGTGTTCCCGTCGCTGGCCGCCTGCCAGGACAACGCACCGGCGGGGCCGGTGGAGATCCCCGACCACGTGCTGGTGCGCGAGACGATGTCGGACTGCCTCACCGAGGCGATGGACATCGAGGGGCTCAAGGCGCTGGTGGCACGGTTCGAGCAGGGCACCGTTCGCGTGCACTTCATCGATACCGTCGAGCCGAGCGTGCTGGCGCACGAGATCCTGGGCGGCGCCCCGTTCACGTATCTCGACGAGGACACCGAGATCGGCGAGCGCCGCTCCCGCGCCGTGCCGCTGCGGCGCGGCCTGCCCGTCGAGCCACACGAGCTGGGGCGGCTGGACCCGGAGGCGATCCAGCGCGTTCGTGCGGAGGCTTCGCCCGACGTACGCGACCCCGACGAGCTCCACGACGTGCTGCTGTCGCTCCTCGCCACCCGCCCGCGTCCGGAGTGGCGCGAGCATTTCGAGGCGCTCGCCGGTGCCGGCCGCGCCTTCGAGGTGCGAGGAGCTTCGCTCGGAGGCGTGCTGTGGGCGGCGACCGAACGCCGCAGCGAGCTCGAGGCGCTGTTCCCCGGCGCCAGCCTCGTGCCAGACCACCAGCTCCCGTCCGGGGTGAGCCCTCGCGACGACGACGAGATCGCAGATGACGCGGCGGTCGTGCTCGTGCAGGGTCATCTCGACGTGCTGGGCCCCGTGACCGTCGACGAACTGGCGCAGGCGGGCGGGCTTCCGGGCTCCTCGGTGACGATCGCGCTCGAGGTTCTGCGCGGACGCGGTTTCGCGATCAGCGGGGCCTTCGAGCCCGCGCGCGGCGAGCAGTGGTGCGCGCGCCGGCTGCTGTCGCGCATCCACAGCTACACCCGCGACCGCCGCCGCGCCGAGGTGCGGCCCATCAGCCAGGAGGAGTGGCTCTCCTTCCTCGAGGCCTGGTGGCACTCGGCGCAGCCCACCCGCCTGCACGGGCGGGCCGGCCTTGCCGAGGTGATCGAGCAGTTCCAGGGATTCGAGTGGCCCGCCGGCGACTGGGAGCGGCTGTTCGCCGAGCGGGTCGATTCCTACCGCCCGGAGTGGCTCGACGAGCTGTGCCTGTCCGGCGAGGTCGCCTGGGGTCGCCTGTCGGTGGTTGAAGCGGCCGCCGACCCCGACGACCCCGCTGCCGGCGAGATCCGCCGTTCCGGCAAGACTCCCTCGCGCCGGACGCCGATCACCTTCATGCTGCGCCAGGACCTGGCGTGGCTGCTCCAGGCACATCGCGGCGGCGCCGTGCCCGCCGAGCCCAACGCCGGCTCGGGGCGCGAGGTGCTCGAGGCGCTCCGCGCGCACGGGGCGCAGTTCCACTCCGAGCTGCAATCCGTGACCCATCGCCTGCCCACCGAGGTCGAGGAGGGTCTGTGGGACGGCGTCGCGCGCGGGCTGGTCTCCGCCGACGGATTCAACGCCGTGCGCTCGCTCCTGCATGCCCGCACGAGGTTCGCCCGGCGGCAGCGGCCCCAGCGGCGAGCCGGCTCACGGGGCCGCCGAGGCAGCTGGCGTCAGGGCGTGGAGGGTCGCTGGACGCTGCTGCCGGCGGCCCAGCCGATCGAAGACGCCGAGGAGCTCGCAGAGGTGGTCGCCGAGCAGCTCCTGATGCGCTGGGGCGTGGTGTTCCGCGATGTCTACCTCAAGGAGCGGCTGGCGATCCCGTGGCGGGAGATCCTGTGGGCGCTGCGCCGTCTCGAGGCACGCGGACTGGTCCGGGGCGGGCATTTCGTCACGGGCGTCACCGGAGAGCAGTTCGCCCACGAGACCGCCCTCCCCGTGCTGCGCGGGCGCCACACCCGCTCTGCGGCCGGACCGCGCCAGCTGAGCGTCGGAGCCTGACCCCGCACCTGCAGGCTGCTCCCATCCCGGAACTGCGCATACGCGAGATCGAGCTCGCCGAGACCCGTCCGCTGCGGCACACGATTCTCCGCCCGCACGAGACGATCGACGACCTGGCCGCCCACGAGCCGCCCGGTGCCTTCGCGGTCGGCGGGTTCGACGGCGCGGAGCTCGTCGCGGTCGGCTTCGTGGCACCCGACGGCGAGCCTGGCGGCTGGCGGGTGCGCGGGATGGCCACCGCGCCGCAGGCGCGCGGCAAGGGCGCCGGCGCCGCCGTCCTCGACGCGCTGGTCCAGCATGCTCTCGACGGCGGAGCGGCGCGCGTCTGGTGCAACGCGCGAACCCCGGCGATCTCGCTCTACGAGCGCGCCGGGTTCCGCGTCGTCTCGGAGCAGTTCGAGCTGCCCGGGATCGGACCGCACTTCGTGATGGAGCGAAGGACGCGGTCCGATGGAGCTTCGCCCGGCTCGCGCCTCACTCGGTGAGCTGCGTGTCCTCATCGGAGTAGGCCGGCGAGCAGGCGCACACGACGCGCAACGGGGCCGGGCCGACGTTGAAGAGCTTGTGACGGGCGCCCGGCGGGATCAGCGCGCAGTCGCCCTCTCCGATCATCCGCTCCTCGCCGTCCACGACGAGGCGACCGCTCCCGGCGCTGACGAGATAGAGCTCCTCGCTCAGGCGGTGGTAGTGCTCCGTCGTGGCGCCCCCAACCGGGATCGTCGCCTCGGCGAGGCTCTGGTTCTGGGCCGGCGCCGCCACCCGCCCGGCCCACTCGCGTATCTCCGAGCCGTCGAGTGTGACGAACGGGGCTAGCTCGGCGTAGGAGCGCACGTGCACGGCGAAGCAAGGGTAGACGGTCGCCATTGGTCACATCCGCGTTGGTCGCCTATGCTCTCCCGTGATGAGGGTGAGCGCAAGGATGCGGCGAGCGACGGCGCGGGGAGTGGTGCGGAGTCTCGCGTCGGCCGCCGCGCTCGGCGCGTGCGCATCCGCAACCGTGGCGACTGTCGCGGCGGTTGGCGGTAGCGATCTGGCGGCGGCTGCGTCCCCACGCGCGAGGGCCGCCACGTTGGCAACGCTCTCCGGGCTGAGGGAGACCAATGCGGTTTTCGCCGTCGGCCGGGCGCCCACGCCTCTGTTCGGCCAGACGGCGGCGAGGCGACACGCCAAAGGCACCACCTTCTCGTTCGGGCTAGACCAGCCCGCGCTCGTCAACATCGCGATCGAGACGACCGCTCCGGGTCGCCGCGTGGGGCGACGCTGCAGGCCGGCAAGCCGGAGGCTGCGCCGCCGGCCGCGCTGCACCCTCGCGGTGAGGGCGGCGTCGCTGATCCGGAACGGGCGACCCGGGCCGAACAGGGTGGCCTTCAGCGGCCGGGCTGGGCAGATCGTGCTCGACCCAGGCCACTACCTGGCGCTGTTCACCGCGGTCGACGCGGCCGGTGCATCGCCTGCCAAGACGCTGCGCTTCACCGTCGTCAAGCGCTAGAGCGCACGCGTGAAGGCGGCGATCCGCTCCGCGACGTCATCGGCGACGCGCTGCAGCCCGTGCCCGAGACCTGAGTAGACGTGCAGCTCCGCTCGCGGCAGGAGCTTCGCCGACGCTTGCAGGAGATCGATCCGGGCGAACTGGTCGCGATCCCCGGACAGCAACAGCACGGGGCAGGAGATATCGCTCCAGTGCCTGTCACGTAGCTCCTCCGGGTGCCCTGGACGGTGCAGCGGATAGCTGAGGAGGACCAGGCCCGCGGGCGGCGTCTCGGCCGCCACCATGCTGGCGACCCGGCCGCCGTAGGAATGGCCGCCGATGACCGACCGGCTGAGCCCATCACCGACCTGCTCTCGTAGCGATCGCGTCGCCCGCTCGGCCGCGCCTCTGGGGAGGTTCAGAGCCGATGCCTCGATGCCGAGCTCGAGCAGGCGATCGATGTACGGCCGCATTGTCTCCGGGCCGCCGGAGGCGCCATGCCCGAGCCACACCTCTGTGCCTGAAGCAGCCAGGCCTCGAGTCTAAGGGCAGCTCAGCTGCGTAGGCTGCGGTGGCCGGCTCACAATCGACACCGGGAGAGCCACACATGATCATCACCACGATGAACGACCTGCCGGGCTATGACGTCGAAGAGGTCGTGGGGGAGGTGTTCGGGCTGACGGTGCGCGCACGGAACCTCGGCTCACAGCTGGGGGCCACGCTGAAGTCGCTGGTCGGAGGGGAGCTCAAGGGAATGACCAAGATGCTGGCCGAAGGCCGCACGCATGCGACCGAGCGGCTCGTCGAGGAGGCCGAGGCCAAGGGGGCGAACGCGGTGATCGCGTTCCGCTTCGACACGTCGGAGCTCGGGACGACATGGACGGAGATCTGCGCCTATGGCACCGCCGTCCGCGCGACCAAGCGATGATGCCTCTCCCGCCGCGTAGGCTGGTGTCACGTGCCGTTCTTCGTCCTGCCGATCGCATGGCTCGCCCTCGAGGTCTTCGCCTTCATCGAGGTGGGGCTGGCGATCGGCTTCGCCCTCGCCACCGGTCTGCTCGTCGCGACCTCGCTGCTCGGCCTGCTGCTGCTTCGCGTCCTCGGCAAAGCCGCCGTGGAGCGGATCTCGCTCGCGATCGCCGAGCGGCGGGCTCCGGGCCGTGCCGCGCTCGATGGCGCGCTCGGTTTCCTCGGCTGTGTCCTGCTGGTCGCGCCCGGGTTCGTAAGCGATGGCTTGGGGGTCCTGCTCGTGTTCCCGGCGACACGCGCGCTCGTGCGCCTGTGGATCGCACGCCGCTATGCCAGGCGTGTGATGGCTTTCGCCGCGAGCGCGGCGCGATTCAGCTCGCGTGGGCGTGGCCCGTGGCCGGCTGACGTCGAGTCGACCGCCGTCGAGGAGGACCAGGGCCGGCTCGACGCCTGAGCGCTGTCCGGGCCTACAAGTCCAGCGGCGCCGGTGCCAAACTGCTGGGTGATGCTGTTCATCGCCACCGACTGGGCGACGATCTCCGCGCTGGTGACGGGCGCCGGGACGCTGGTTCTGGCTGTCGCCACGTTCGCTTCGGTCAGGTCCTCGAACCGCTCGGCGAGGATCGCGGAGGCAGCGCTGCAGGAGCAGCGCAGGCCGGTGCTCGCGCCGTCTCGTCTCGAGGACCCGCTGCAGAAGCTCATGTTCGTGGAGGGGCACTGGGTCAGCGCGGCCGGAGGTCGCGCGGCCGTCGAGCACATCGACGGCGTCGTCTACCTCGCCATGAGCATCAGGAACGTCGGCAGCGGAATCGGCGTGTGCCAGGGGTGGGTCGCGAGGCCGGGATTCGCCTCGCTGCGGAACATGCCGACTCACGCCTCCGCGGATGAGTTCCGGGTGCAGACGCGCGACATGTACGTCCCCGCGGGCGACATCGGCATGTGGCAGGGAGCCCTGCGGGACCCTGACGATCCGGTCCGCGTCGCGATCGCCAAACAGATCGATGCCGGCGAGACCTTCGCGATAGAGCTTCTGTACACCGATCAGGTCGGGCTTCAGCGGACGATCACCCGGTTCGCAGTCGCACCGGCGGCCGATTCGTGGCTCACGACGGTTGCCAGGCACTGGTACCTCGACTGGGACGGGCCGCGTCCGGAGCGTGACGTGCTGGAGGCTACGGACACGATCATTCGTGAGCAGGAAGCGGCCGAGCGCCATGCCGCAGCAGCCCATGAGCCGGGTGGGGAGTCAGATGGCGCCGCAGATCTCGACGGCGCGAGGGAAGCGGATGTCGGGGCCCGGGCGGACGGGAGCCGCGTCGCATCCGGCGAGCAGCCTGCTCAGCCTGCGCCTTCTCTGCCCGGCCCTGCCCGGCCGAGAAGCTAGGACCGCTTGCTCGCCCGGCTGTAAGATCGAGCCAACTGCGATGAGGGGGGCTCGTTGACAAGGTTGTCAGAGATCGGGGGGCGGCGGCTTCCGTTCCTGCGGTGGTCGTTCCTGCGGCTGGCTTTGGGCATGCGCAAGCTGACCCGGGATTGGCAGGTCGGAGACGGGCGCGAGGAGGCCCTCGCGAGCCATGTCATCGAGAACGCACGCAGGGGGGACCTCGACGACACGATCCGGGTGATCGACGATTTCTGCATGACGCGAAGCGTGATGATGAACGTGGGGGACGAGAAGGGCGAGATCCTCGACCGCGCCGTGCAGCGCGCCGCGCCGGCGTTGCTCCTCGAGCTCGGCACCTACTGCGGCTACAGCGGCCTTCGTACGGCGAGGGTGATGCCCGCAGGCGCCAGGCTCTACTCGCTCGAGTTCAACCCGGCCAACGCGGACATCGCACGACGGATCTGGGCTCACGCGGGGGTGGACGATCGGCTCACGGTGGTCCTGGGGACGCTCGGTGACGGTGGGGCTACGATCCAGCGGCTGCGCAGCGAGTTCGGCTTCACGGAGGGGGCCCTCGACTTCGTGTTCGTCGATCACGACAAGCAGGCCTACCTCCCGGATCTCGAGCGCATCCTGAGCGAGCGCTGGCTCCATCCGGACTCGATCGTCGTGGCGGACAATGTGAGGTTCCCGGGAGCCCCGAAGTACCGCGCCTACATGCAGGACCAGGAGGGCAGGACCTGGCGCACCGTGGAGCACGACACGCACGTGGAGTACCAATCCCTGTTGAAGGATCTCGTGCTCGAGTCCGAGTACCTCGGTGAGGCCGCCTGAGCGCTCATCGTCCGCTCGGGGCCATCAAGCAGGTGGCGTCGAGCAGGTGTGGGCCGATCTACCTGCGGGGGAAGGTGACGGCGAACCGTCCCACGATCGTCGTACCCGACGCGAGCGGTCGGGGCAGCCCGTCGGGATAGGAGTACTGCCTCGGCAGAGCGACGACACCGCACACCCGCCGGCCTTCCACGCTCCAGCACGGGCTTGGAGGCCCGTACGGTTCTGCCCGGCACGGGTAGGTGCTTTCGCACGGTGGTGCGTGAGGCACGGCGTAGATCGCGCCTTCGTAGGAGCCACCGCGGCACCAGTGCCCGGTCGACGACTTCGCGGGGGTCAGGGCAAGGGAGACAGCTCCGTCGGGGCTCGGGTACCCGTAGTCGGTCCGCGACATGTCGCTCGAGATGGAGCATGGCGGCGGCGATCTCCTG
The DNA here is from genome assembly GCA_036498265.1 of Solirubrobacteraceae bacterium. Lineage (GTDB taxonomy): Bacteria > Actinomycetota > Thermoleophilia > Solirubrobacterales > Solirubrobacteraceae > Palsa-744. The sequence goes on from DASYFT010000028.1 coordinate 49,490, forward strand.
GTGTAGCCCCTGTACGGCTTCAGCACGATGACCGCGTAGTAGTAGCCACGTTCCGGCAGTCTCCCGGCTCGGAAGGCGACGTGGAGGTTCTGGCGCACGGGCGGCTTGCTCTGCACGTGCACCGTGAGTGCCGCTGCTGCGTTCGCGAACGAGAGGAGCGCTGCGGAGACCACGAGGCCCGCGACCCCGCGCTTTCGCAAGATGTGGGAGCGCGAGTCCGCGTTGGTCCCCGCGCTCCCCGAGATGAGGTTAGGTTGGGGCTTTGAGCGCGTCAACTCCTGTGTCCGTGCGCTGGAGCCGCATCGGCGGGAGAGGTCGTGCGGCCTCACGTGTGGAAACTACCCGACGGCAGGCTCGCGAGGCTCGGCTATGCTCCAGTCCGGGCCATCTGGAATTGCTCCAGATAGGCGATCTTTGAAGGGAACGAACGTCGTTCGGGCCGAGTAGCGTCATGTCATTGCTCGCACGGGTCACCGCCTCGGGCTCGGAGCTCGCGAACAAGCGCGGCGTCTACCTGGGCCGGCGCTCAACGAAGGTCCATGTCGCCGTGTATCGCTGGTCCGGTGGCAGGATCGGCGGAAACGTCCCCGGCTGGCCGGATGCCCGGATCCTCCTGCTGGAGCACATCGGAGCCAGAACGGGAGCCAGGCGAACGTCACCCGTCATGTACCACCAGGACGGCGACGTCCTTGCGGTGGCGGCGTCGAAGGCGGGACAGCCAACCAATCCCTCGTGGTTCCACAACCTCATGGCCAACCCGGAGACCAGGGTCCAGATCGGCTCGGAGACCCGAAACGTCCGCGCCCGTGTCGCGAACGACGCTGAGCGCGAGATCCTCTGGCAGGGCTTCGTCGCGTTCTATCCCGGATACGAGTTCTTTCAGCGCAATGCCAGGGGTCGCGAGATCCCCATCGTCATCCTCGAGCGTCGTTGAGAGGCGCGATTTGGCTCGGCAACGACCCGACGGCGCCGGGTCCCGGGTGGGCCCCGGAGGAGCCGCCGCTGGACCCGATCAGCCAGACGCCGACGGGGCACGTTCCGGGTGCCGATCGACGCCCGACCGAGGCCGGGGACAACTAGGAGCCTGAGCGCCGGCCGGAGGTCGGGGGCCTGCAGTGTGCCCGTTGGGGGCCGGCCGAAGCGTCACGAGCCTACTCGGCGCCGACGACCTCGCCGTTTCGGGGAGGCCCTGGCGCGAGGGCGATTCAGGCGGCCTGCGCTGCGGCGATCGGGAGCATCGCAGCGACACACGTCCCATGGTCGGGAGGGCTCTCGAACCAAAGGGTGCCGTTGACCGCGGCGGCTCGGTCGCGAAGGCCGAGCAGCCCGCTACTGCCGTTCATCCGCGCACCGCCGATGCCGTCGTCGCGCACCTCGAGTCGAAGCCGTCCGTCATCGACCGCGGCCGCGATCCGCGCGCTCGTGGCCTGCGCATGCCTGACCGCGTTCGTGAGTGCCTCGGCGACGATGAAGTAAGCGGTCGCCTCGAGCGCTGCGGGAAACCGCTCGCTGGTCACGTCGACCGTCATTTTCAGATGGGTGCGCGAGACGAGCGATTCGATTCCGGCGCGCAGACCGCCTCTGGTGAGTGCGCCGGGCAGGATCCCGTGCGCGAGCTCGCGCAGCTCGCCGTTCGCCTGCTCGGCCTGCGCAAGCGCCTCGTCCACCAGCTCCACCACCGGCCCTGTGGCGTCGCCGAGCTCTTTGCGCGCCAGCTTCAACGCCAGCACCGTGCCGACCAGGCGTTGCTGCGCGCCGTCGTGGAGGTCACGCTGGATGCGACGGCGCGCTTCGTCGGCGGCCACCACGAGGCGCGCACGGGAGGCGGAGAGGTCCGCACGGTGCTGGGCGTTCGCGATCACGACGGCCACGAGCTCGGCGAGGTTCGCCAGGCGCTGCTCTGCATCGGCAGGCAGAGGCTTCACGTTCGTGGAAGCGGCGAGCACGCCCCAGAGGCGGCCGTCGACCGTGATCGGGCTGGCAACGGCAGAGCAGGCCCGGGTGCGGCGCAGGTAGGCCGGGAGCACGCCGGTCGCTGAGCTGTAGTCGTGGTGCTCGACGCGGGCTGAGCGACCTGTACGGAACACAGCCGTGATCGCGAGGGAATCGTCCAGCTCGATGGGCGCGTCGACGTCGACCTCCGCAACCCAGCGACCGGACCATGCCATGACTCTCGCCGTGTGGTCGGGTTCGTAGCGACTCACCGCAGCGTCCTCAGCGCCGAGCAGCGGCCGGACCTCTGCCGCGACCGCCTTGAAGATGTCTTCCGGCGACACATCGCGCGCGACCGCGGTCGCCAGCCGCCGCAACACGGTCTGCTCATCGTCGAGCACGCGTCCATCGCTACGCCCGGGGCGCCATTTCGAGGCCGTTGCACCGAGTTCGCGCATGACGAGGGCCTCTCCGCCCCCGACCGGCTCGGCGACCACCCGGACGCCGGACGGCAGGACCAGCTCCCCGCCGCCGGCCGGCAGCTCGAACGGCACGCCGCTCAGCCACCCGCCCGCAAGGTCGGCCACGACCCGCCCAGTCGGGCTCACGAGCGCGCGTCGGCCGGAGCGGCCGGCGATCCCCGCTTCGTAGCGAGCGCGCAGCTGGTTGTCGCGTTGTTCGAGCCGCTCGCGCAGATAGCCCTCCACGGCTCGCGCGGCCCGCACGGCGGTCAGCAGGCTGTCCGGGCGCACGTGCTTCTCGAGCCCCGTCAGATCGATGACGCCGAGCAGCTCACCTGTCTCGGGGTCGTGCACTGGCGCGGCTGAGCAGGTCCACGCCTGCACGACCTCGACGAAGTGCTCGGTCGCGAAGATCTGCACGGCGTGATCCGCCGCCAGCGCGGTGCCGATTGCGTTGGTTCCCGCGCCGGTCTCGCTCCAAAGCGCCCCCTCCGTGAAGTTCATCGAGTCGGCGGCGCGAGATCGGACCCCCGCGTCACCGTCGACTTGGAGCAGTACGCCCGACGCGTCGCTCACCACGATCAGGTGCTCGGACCGGGCTGCGATGGTCTCGAGCCGGTCGCGAATCAGATCGGCGACCCCGCTGAGCGGATGCACGTCCCAGCGCGCGATCGCCTCGGCTCGGTCGGCTGCGACCGGAGCGAGGCTTCCTCCGGCCGGGTCGACGCCGGCGTCGAGCGATCGCCGCCACGATGCGGCCACGGGCCCGCGCACCCCGTTCACTCGTCCCTCGGTCACGAAGTGCTCCCAGTCCTGGCGCAGCTCGCGCGCACGCGTCGCCGGCGAAGTGCTCGCGTCGAGGGCCAGCCATGAGTCATGGGGCATCCCGTTGGTGCTGGTAAGCGGACGGCTGCGAAACCCAAGAGGCGCTACGCCCATAGCCTCACCGTGAAACCCCGGGGAGATCCGAACGCCTCGAGCCGCCAGGTGAGCTGACGAGCAACCCACAGGCCGTTGCCCCGTCCTCGCCGTGGCGCGATGTAGCCGGCGGCGGGGTCGTCGAAGCCGGAGCCGCGATCGATGACCTCGCATACGAAACGCCCGTCGGCGGTGCCGGTGCGAACCTCCTCGATGCCGCCTCCGTGGATCAGCGCGTTGGAGGCGATCTGGGTGCTCGCGACCAGGGTGTGGAGGGCGGCAGTGGCCGGGACGTTCTCGGCAAGCAGCGCGAGCGCGATCTGCTCGCGGAAGCGCTCGAGGTCATCGCCCGTCGACCACGAGCGCAGGTCGGGGAGCGGCTCCGGCTCGGGCATCAGGCGCCGGACGGTCTCCCGCGGATCCTCGTAGTGCTCGCTGGCCTGCCAGTCGGCGCTCAGGATCTCGGAGTGGGTCTGGCGGACGGCCTCCAGTGCCGGCTCCGGGGTCCGGTTCGCATCGTAGGCGCACACGACCCACACGGGCAGATCCGGGTAGGCGAGGTTCGTGAGCGCCTCGTAGGTTGCCCACTCGTTCCACTCGAGCGGTGTCCGGCCGAACTGGCCGTTCGCAACCGCGCGTACCGACGGCGCTGCTTGAAGCTGCTCGAGAAACGTCCGGTTGTAGGTCGCCAGACTGCGAGCGGGCCGCGTGTACAGCGAGCCGACGTCGTAGAACGTGACCCGCTCTGCGTTCTCGCCGAGCGCCTCGCGCATGATCGCGTTGCCGTCGCGCGTGTTTCCGACGAGGCAGGCCTCACCTGCCTCGAGGCCTTCCTCCAGGAAGCCCACCGAGCGGGCGACGTATTCGTCGTCGGACTCGTAGATGAACCCGTGGTGTCGTAACCGGTGCTCGCTGCTCATGGCCCGCCCATACCTAGTAAGCGGCGGTCTGGGGCAATTCAAGTCGCAGGGCCCTCCGCCGCCGCCGAGCGCAGCTTCTCGAGCGCCTCGGCCTCGATCTGTCGCACCCGCTCGGCGCTCACTCCGAGCCTTGCGCCGATCCTGCTCAGGGTCTCCGGAGTCCGCTGTCCCAGTCCGTAGTGACTCCACAGGATCGTGCGCTCGCGGTCCTCCAGGAGGCTGCCGAAGTCGAGCACCTGCATCTCGTCCAGAAGGTGCTCATACGCGCTCTCCGCATCGGGGTCGGCGACAACATCGCCGAGCGTCGCGGTCGCCTCGGCGTCATGGGCGAGGACCTCGTCGAAGCTGCGCGGCCTGCGCTCGGTGGCGAGGAGACTCTCGAGCTGCGCAACCGTGAGGCCGGTGGCGCCCGCGAGCTCCGCCGTGGTCGGCTCGGCCGCGTGGGCCTCCAGGTGCTCGCGCCGCGCCGCGCGGATCACCGCCAGCGCACGAACAGCGTGGTCGGAGAGAGCCACGGGGTGGGTGACGTCGGCCACCATCTCCTGCATCGCCTTCCGGACCCAGAAGGACGCGTACGCCCAGAACGGGGTCTCCATCCGGGGGTCGTAGCGGCGCGCCGCGAACAGCAGACCGGCGACGCCCTCCTGCATGAGCTCGGCGTGCTGGACTCCACCACCACGTTCAAAGCGCTCCGCGACGGCCGCGATCGCCGGCAGGTGGGCATCCACGAGCTGCCGGGACGCGGCTCGGTCGCCGCGCTCGGCCGCCACGACCAGGTCCCGCTCCAGCCGCCGCGACGGCCGCGAGCCGCGCACCTCCGTCGCGCGGCGTCCCGCGCGTGCACTCGCACCTGGTTGATCGCGTCGCGTCAGATTGCCCTCCCAGCTCACATCTTGCCGCCCTCGCGCGGAAGGAGCCGCTTCCTCTCGGGTGAGCGCCGGGAGGTGCCCTGGAGGACGGAACGCGTGGAGAACGGAACGCGGCGTATGCTCGTCGTATGACCTCGCCTCCGACGGGCCGGTCTCACGAGGAAGCCACGCGGATCCTGCGCGGTGCTGGGTACTCGGAGGAGTTCATCAGAGAGGTCCTGAGTCAACTGCCGGACCCGTTCGACGTGGATGCCTCCCAGCAGGTTCTCGGACGCTACGGCCTGAGCGCAGAGGTACTGATGGACCGCATGGGAGGCAGTCCCTGAGCGGCGAACGGCATCAGCGCCTGAGCCCGCGATGCGGTCACGGTCCGGCAAGGCCAGCGGTTGCGCCGGCGGCCCTTACTACGTGGTACGATATACCGCAATGCGAAGCAACGATCCGTCCCTGCTCATCATGGCGAGCCTCGCGGAGGGCCCCAAGCATGGCTACGCGATCACACGTGACGTACACGAGATAGCCGGGGTCAAGCTCGGCCCCGGCACGCTTTACGGCGCGATCGCGCGCCTCGAGGACCGCGGCATGATCGAGCCGCTCGAGGTAGTGGATCGCCGGCGCCCCTACCGGCTGACAGTGCTGGGGGCCGCCGCGCTTCGCGAGCAACTGACCGCGCAGGAGCGGTTGGCGAGCGTGGGGCTTCGCCGGCTGACTGCCGCAGAGGCACGGGCATGAGAACGGGCCTGCTGCGGCTCTATCCGGAGGCTTGGCGGGAGCGGTATGGCGAGGAGATGGCGGCCTTGATCGAGGACACCGACCCGAGCATCACCGCCGCCCTCGATCTGCTGCGGGGGGCCCTCGTCGCGCACCTGCGACCGCCCATGCCTGTGCCATCCGAGGTACGCGCACGAGGCACCGTCGCAACAGTGCTGGGCTGCTTCATAGGCTTCTGCGCCTTTGGGTCGGGCTTTGCCAAGACGACCGAGAACTTCCAACACGCCGAGCGCCTGCATCCGGTCCTCGGCACGGCGCACTCCGTGATCCTCATCAGCGCGGCAGTCGCCTTGAGCGTTCTCGTGCTCGCCGCCGTACCGCTCGCCATGGCCTCGTTCGCCCATGCGCGCCGGACGCCGGAACGCGTGCTCATCAAGCTCATCGCGACTCCGCCGGCGGCGATCGTCGGGTTGGCCGTCGCACTCGGCCTGCTCACGCTGTGGGTGAACGTTCTTGATCACCACGGCGGAGTCGTCCTATGGCTGCTGTTCGGCCTCAGCGTGCTCACCGCGGCCGGCGGCGGGTTCGCCTGCTGGGCTGCTCCGCGGGCGCTATTGCGCCGCATCGAGGTGTCGCGCAGGGTATTTGCGTTCTCGCTGCCGGCGCTGGGGCTCGTCGCGGTGTCCATGGTCGCGGTTGCGACAGCGACCGGCGTGTTTCTCATAGCAATGGTCGTTGACGCACCGCAGCTGGGTGCGTCGGGGAACGGCCCAGGGGAACTCATCGATGTGACCACGAGCATCGCGCTTCAGTTTGGCGGGATGCTCGCGCTGGCTGCGATGGCGGTAGTCAGCGCTACGCGGGGCGTTCTCTCAGTACGCACCCTGTAATCGAGGCGCGTCCGAAGCCGGCCAACATGCCCGCCTCTACGTCACCGCGGTAACCGTGCCGTCTTCCCGCTGGAGGACCCGACCGGGCTTCACCCTGTGTTCTGCGACGTCAAGACGATGACCGGGATGACGCGGCTCGTCTGCTCCTCGTACTCGGCGAACTGTGGGACACGCTCGGCCTGGGTACGGAAGAGGCGCTCGCGCTCCTCGCCTGTCGCCTCGCTGGCGACGACCTCGATGGTGTTCGTTCCGACCTCGATTGTGACGTTGGGGTTCGCCTTGAGGTTGTGGTACCAGTCGGGGTTTGTCGGCGCCCCGCCCTTTGACGCGAACACGACGTAACGGCCGTCGTCGGCTTGGTAGGCGAGCGGGTTGACGCGGTGCGTTCCGGACTTGGCGCCAGTGTGGTGCAACAGCAGCAGCGGGAGGTCATCGAACATGCCTCCCACCCGTCCTTCGTTGGCGCGGAACTCCTCGATGATCTCGGCGTTGAAGTCTGCTGGCGAGCTGGACATTGCGCTCCCTTGGGCGACGGTGATAGAGCGGGTGGCTGAACCCGTCTCAGTCTACGACCGGCAATGGCACCCACTGCGCGGAGGCGTAACCGGATGCGATGCCAAACAGCGCCCACAGGCATTGACCCTGTGCGACCGTCAAGCGCCTGTCTCGAGCGACGTCCGGCCTGCCGATCCATAGCCTGGTTGTGCAAGGCTCGCGCCGAATAGACTCCATGTGTGGCACGTGGCCAATCGGGCCTATGCGGACGACGCAAACGGCTCGCGGTGACGTGCGGGAGCGCCGCCACGGCGGGGATTCTGGTGGCCGTGCTCGGCTGCGGCGACGCAACGAAGGGCACAGTGACACGCACGGCGAGTGCGGTGATCTCTACGAGTGCGCCGCCGACGGCCAGAGTCGCCGACAGGCATCGCGCTGGAGCGCGCGGCGGCTCGGCCGCACAAGCAGGGTCCGTGTTGATCGCCGCGCCGCACGTCATCAACGATCCCATCCCGTTCGGGCCCCTCCGGCGGGCGCAGATGGTGGCGTACGTTCGCCGCCACTACGGGAGCTTCCTGGCGCCCACGTACAAGCTGCGCAGCCCCCACGTGATCGTGATTCATTACACAGAGACCGCCACGTTCCAGGAGACGTACAACACGTTCGCGCCCGACACGCCCGACACTGAGCTGCATGAGCTTCCGGGCACCTGCGCCCACTTCGTCATTGACAGGAGCGGTGGGATCCATCAGCTGGTGCCGCTCGGGGTGATGTGTCGCCACACGGTCGGGTTGAACTGGACGGCCATCGGTGTCGAGCACGTGGGGTTCAGCGACCGCGAAGTGCTCGACGATTCCGCTCAGTTCAGGTCGAGTTTGCGCCTCGTGCGCTGGCTACGCTGCCGCTACAACATCTCGGTGCGAAATGTGATCGGACACAACGAGAGCCTGTCGAGCCCATACCATCGCGAGGACGTGCCGTCGTTGCGAGCGCAGACCCACTCCGACTTCAATCACGCCGACATGGCCGTCTATCGAAGCCGTCTCGCCGAGATGGGCGGCTGTACCTAGGCGCCCGGGCCGCTGCAAGTTCCTCGGACGCCCCTACGGTCCAAAGACGCAGCAGCGCGGCGAGCACAACGGTCCCCGTCAGTCGGGAAGCTGGACGGACGACGACTTTACCCGGCGCAGTACGATCCTACGCCGGCGAGAGTGCCAGGCGCGCATAGCAGGTGATTCTCGCATCGGCCAGCGGGTTCCTTCGACGGGAGTAGCCTCGAAAAGGTGCCCGGCCAGCACGGGGGATATGTGACTTGACGGGCCCAACCGGTATCGACTCCTCCCCCGACGGTACGCTCACGCCGTCGTGCTCAAGCTCGCCACCATCTTGGTCCTTGCGCTCGCCTCAGCCGGGTGCGGCAGGGCGCAGAAGACCAACTCGGCCGCAGAGGAACTCGCGGCGCTGCGGGCAAGACTCGCGGTCGAAAGCCTCAGGCCCGTGCTCAAAAAATGCAGAGCCGGCGAGGTGCTCATCACAATCAGCCCAGACCCGTCGAGCAGCGAGTCCACATGCGTCGAACCGCGCCATGCGGCGGCGCGGGTCGCACAAATGCTCAGAGGCGAACGCGGACTGATCATCCACTAGCTTTATGCGTCACGAACGAGACGACGGCAGGAGGCGCGGCGCCTCCTGCGGGTCTCGGCGAAAGCAAGACAGCCCACCAGCGCCATACCCAACCCGGCGAAGCCCGATCCGGTGGCAGCCAAGGTGACAACTCCAGCGAGGATCAAAGTGGCGAAGGCCAGCCGGAGCGGGAGAGGAAGCATGCCATGGATCCCAGCCCTTGGCGGTGGCCTCTCGGTTTTCAATGTGCGCCACCGCGCGTGCCGACGATGCGTCCTAGTCCACCACGTGTATCGGTGGGGGGCAGTTCCCTGCTGGCAGTGCGAGGTGTGCTGGGGGTGGCGCTGGCACGAACGGTTCGCTGCGCTCGAGCTCGAAGATCGCCAGAAACGGCGGACTGGGATGGTGATATTCGCCGCTGTGGCATGTCACTTCGCTCTGTGCGAGCGGCGCGCTGGTGGTCTCCACGACGGCTACGGCGGGCCAGCGAAACGCGAGGCCGCGAAGACTGCGCGCCGGCTCGCTGAATCCGATCAGTCGGCGTGATGGGCCTGCCAGCAGATTCCGCACGGCGAGCACTGACCGGCCTTCCACGATTTCCCATACGAGCCTGTGCATGTTTGACACCAGCGGGAGTTCTGGTGTCGTGCCGAGGTCTGCCAGCCGGCGGCCGTGGACCGAGTACAGCTCGCTGCGGTACAGCTGGCGCCTGAGCGGTGGGACCCGGGTCGCGGCCCCAGCGGCCGGCAAGAACCCGGCGACGGGCAGCTGCACAGACAGCACCAGGCGGTGAGGCGAGGCGAAGCTTAGGTACCCGTCCGGAGCGTCGAACCTGGCCGCGACCTTTGCGGTGGCGACATCGAGGATCGTGACGCGCATCCTCGTGCTGGATAACTGCACGCCGATGGCCAGGAGGTTCCCTTCGGTCGCGAGGATCGGCGGGCCTTCGCTGTCGAGCCAGCGGAGGATGTGCCATGCGCCACCACGGATGTTGCGGACGAACAGAGGCTCACTCGTAGTCGCCTCCTGTCCGCCGATTTCCCCTTGGCATTCGCTCCCGTCGACGAGCTGGTCGCGCGCGACCGCGAAGTCGCTCGGGTAACCGATCAGTGGCACCCAGCTGCTGCAATCCCCGTGGCGCACGCCTTCGTAGATCTGTTCGACCGGCGCGAGCCGACGGGGCGGGGCGCCTGCAGCGAACCCCTGCCGGCCGCCGCCCCTCGTGACGGCGACCGAGGTATCGGAGGAGGCAAGCGTTGAGGAAAACGGTTCCACTGCGCCCAAGCTCGCGGTGCCCGACCAGAAGCCCTGGAACAGGACCCGGCCTTCGTCGACCCAGACGACACCGTTCCTCAACACGGTGACTTCCGACGCGGGCCCAATGGGATGCGGCGCGAGAGCAGCGCTCGACACATTCGGCAACGCGAGGACGAGCCACAAGACCGTGAAACCGGCCAGACAACTCCACCGGTATCCCCGTGCCCGTAAGTGCAACAGATACGCCACCCTCGCCTTCAGCACGGCGCCCAGTATCCCACCGCGAACAGTGGCGTCGAGCAGGGAGACGCGCAACCTCGATTCGCCGACGGTGTTCTGAGAAGCGGAATGCTGAGGACAATGGGGGCGATCGGACTGGCGCTCGCGGCATTCGCCGCGCTCGGCGTAGCGACGCCTGGAGTCAAGGCGCGCTCGCTCGCTTGGACCACCATCGGGAGCTGGCAAGACGCGTGTGTCCAGTGCACAGACCCGAACAACTACGAACGGCCGCAGCTCGCGATCGCGCCGAACGGTGCCGCGGTCGCCGCCTGGGATGGTCAGCGGGGCTTGTACGCAGCTGTTCGCCCCTCCGGGGGGACGTGGCAGTCGCCGATCGAGCTCGACAGTCGGCTGGGCAGACCAAAGCTCGCGATCAACTCCCATGGGCTTGCCGTCTTGGTCTGGGCCGGCCAGGCGGCGATGGAGAGCGCCTTCATTCATGTCGGGCACGGCACCTGGACCGCGCCCGAGCTGATACCGGGACCCGAGTCAGCCCCCATGGGGCTAGCGATCGATGCGCATGGCGACGTCGCGATGATCTGGGAGAACTTCTTCAAACACAACGAAGACGGCGGCATCGTGCTCGCCTCCTACCGCCGCGCGGGCGTTACGCGCTGGCCGGCACCGACCGCGCTCGCCGGCGGGCCTCCAAGCCATCATCGCCACTACGAAGGTGTGGCGAATGAGCCGAAAATCGCGCTCGACGCCCACGGCAACGCGACCGCGCTCTGGCACGAAGACCGCACAGCCCAAGGTAACAGCGCCACCCTCATTGAGACGTCGACCAGGCCCGCGCGCACGGGAGGATGGACACGAGCGATTGTCCTGGCACGGTCGAGCGACTTCATCGATGACACGATGCTCGCCGTCGACGCCCGGGGAGACGCGGCAGCCTCCTGGCACACCGACGGCAGATCACTACTCGCCACGACCCGGCCGGCCGGCCATCCCGGGTGGCGAGCGCCGGTCAAGCTCGCGAGCTCTCCTCTGGGTTTCGAGGACCTCGGGTTCGGAAATACGCTCGCCATCGATTCGGCAGGCGAAGCCTTCCTCGCGTTCCACAGCTACATGGGAAACGGCATTGAACCCGTCCGCTTCGCGACCGCGAGTACCAGCACCGGTCACTGGGACAAGCCGATCCTGCTCGGCGACGGCCATGACATCGCGATTGCCTGCAACGGACGCGGCGACGTGACCGTCACATGGACCAGTGCTATCCAGGCACCGTCAGAACCACCGCTCGCCGAGCGCATCATGGTCGCCGAGAGACCAGCCCACGCGGCCTGGAGGCCTGTCGCGCAGCTCTCTCCCAATGGGCATCGCGACATCGAGCCGAACGTCGGCCTCGACGCGAAAGGCAACACCACTGTGATCTGGCTTGCACGCGGGGGCAACGTGGAAGCAACAGACACCCCCTGACCTAAGACGAGCACGCCACGGCCGTCCCATGCGGCGCCGCGCGCCGTGGACGTAGGAGTACCTACATGGCGGCCCCGGCGCGGTTGCAAGTCGTCCGCGAGCGGATGCCGCAAACCCGCATTCCAAAGGCAAAAGCGCGATGCCGGAGGAGGGACTCAAACCCCCGACACGCGGATTATGATCGCCCGGCGGGCGTGTCGTGGCGTGTCATAGGGTCCGAGGTTTGGCTCTACTGCGGGAGACTCGCCTCCAGCACGTTGTCGGCTTGTTGTGGCGTGGAGTGGGGCATGTTCACACCCGCGTTAGCACCCTCGACGCCGCTCGCGGCCTCTGTAGGCGACGCGGTCGGCACGCTCAGGGGGCCGCCTAGGTCGTTGTTGAACAGGTGCCTGGAGCGGGTCAGCGTGAACGCACCCGAGTGGTGGCCGAGCCACCGGCTGACCTGCAGGATGTTGCGCCCCTCCGCGATGAGCGGCGACGCGACCGTGTGCCGGAACGTGTGGAAGCCGGCCCACGTCAGGCACGCCTCCTCACGCGCGGGTTGCAGCACACGGCGGAACACGTTCTCGAGCGTGAGCGGAGTGCCGGTGCCCGACGCGAACACGGGCGAGTCCTCGCCCGGCTGTCCGGCGGCCTGGTACGCCTCGCGAAGCGCCACAACGATCTCGCGCTCCAGGGGAAGCTCGCGGCGGCCGTGGCGGCTCTTGGGCGGCCCTACGCGACCCTTCACGATCCGCCTGCGGACCTTCACAGGCGGCGAGGAGCCGTTCAGCTCTAAGTGCTTCCACTGCAGCCCGACCAGCTCGCTGATTCGCCCCGCGACGAGCTGCTCGGCGAAGTTCTGTCGGCAGTACAGACGTGCCGCTGCCGCTCGGCGATGATGCGATCAACGTCGGAGACGGTCATCAGTGCTGCGCGCGCCGTGTCTCGCCGAGTGTCAGCGGCCTGTCTCAAGCTGCTGCTTTAGCCGCTTCATGTTCTCTGGCATCTCGCTCGCGGCTTGTCGACGGACAACGAGCGGGACAAGCAGCTTCCCAATGCCGTAGCCGGCGAAGTCAAGATCGATGATCACGCGGGATCGCGTGTTGTCGCTCAGCGGCTCGACGGTCACTCCCACGATGGCGCGGATCGGGCCGTTGATGCCTCGGTCGGCCCACCGGCGCGGCGGGTCGTACTCCGTGATCTCTGTGGTTGCCTCGATCTCCCGGCCGCCGATCTTCCGAACGGTCGTGCATTTGGACCCTACGTGCGTCGGCGCTGCGTCCATGTGCCCCCTCACGCAGCCCTGCTGCCACTCCGGCATTTTGCTCGGGTCGATGACGTATGCGAACGCCTCCTCGGCCGGGCGTTCGACCTCGATGCTCGCGGTGATCGGTGCCATCCATCCTCCTTCGGCTCGTTGGTCCCGAGAGCCTAGTCACTAGCTGTCGCCGTCCATCGAGCCGCCGCTCTCGCACGGGGCGCAGCATATGCCGCCGGGCGCGGTGTTCACACTTTCGTTCACACCGTGACGGTTGTCTACGGGCGGCCTGCGCCCCTAACAGCAATTCGGCCCGCAAACACGGGCCGGATCGCGATGCCGGAGGAGGGACTCGAACCCCCGACACGCGGATTATGATTCCGCTGCTCTAACCGACTGAGCTACTCCGGCGGGGTCTGCCGCGAACCCATCGTTCGCGGCGGCGGCCGGCGCCAAGCGCCGCATTGCCACGTGGCACAGTCTATTCGCGAGGCCGTGGGTTAGCCTCGTGTCGCGATGGACCCCCCGATCCTGCTGGCTGTGCCGAACGTCTCCGACGGTCGCGACGAGCGCACGATCGCAGCGGTCGGTCAGGCCTTCGCGGACGGCGACGCACAGGCGGGAGGGGCGGGCGGTGTGCCCAGCGCAGGGACCCCGGTCGTCCGGCTCCTGGACGTGCACTCCGACCGCGACCACGACCGCTCTGTGTTCACGCTCGCGGGCGCTGCAGACGGGCTCGCCGACGCGCTCCTGGCGGGCGCGCGCGCGGCGGTCGAGCGCATCGACGTGGTGGCGCCGGGCCGAAAGGACGGCTCCGAGCCGGGCCAGCACCCGCATGTGGGCGCGGTGGACGTGGTCCCGATCGTCTACCTGGAGGCGGCGGCCAGGGGAGCCGCGTGCGCCGAGGCTCTCGTCGTGGGGGATCGGATCGGGGCCGAGCTCGGGGTTCCCGTCGTCCTCTACGGCGAGCTCACCGCAGACGGCGCCGGCGAGGCCCGGTCTCGGGCGCAGCTGCGCCGCGGCGGCGTGGAGGGCCTCGCGGCGCGGATGCGGGACGGCCAGACCTCGTCGGACTTCGGGCCGGCGGCCATGCACCCGAGCGCAGGCGCCACGCTCGTCGCCGCTCGCCCTCCGCTGGTCGCCTTCAACCTGCAGCTGGCCGACGGCGCGACGCTCGCCGACGCGCGGCGCATAGCCGCCCTGGTGAGGGAGGGCGGTGAGGATGGGCTGCCCGGCCTGCGGGCGATCGCCGTCGCGCTGAGCGGCGGCGTGCCGCAGGTCTCGATGAACGTGGAGCGCCCGTTCGACGTGCCGCTGGCGCGGATCGTGGAATCGGTCGGCAGGCACGCCGAGATCGCGAGCGCCGAGCTCGTCGGGCTCGCCCCGCGTGAGGCGCTCGCCGGGTTCCCCGCGGGCGTTCCGCTGCTCGGCTTCGATCCCGCTCGCCACGTCATCGAGAACGCATTAGGCTGGTAGGGGTGGCCCAGACCAAGCGCAAGCGTCAGACCAAGCATCGTGGCAACGCCGCCGGTGTGGTCGAGTCGCGCGGCAGGACCGGGCGCAAGCCGACTGCCGCCGAGAAGAGCGGCGACCCGAGGGAGCAGGCGCGCGCGAAGGAGAGGCAGATCGACCGGCGCGACCGCAAGCCCACGTGGCGGGGCGCGTTCCTCAAGGCGATGGCCGCCGCCGTGCTGCTGCTCGCGATCGTGATCCTGTTCCTCAAAGGCCAGGGGATCCAGCTGTTCCCGGTCGTGCTCATCGTCTACACGCTGATGAGCTACTACACCGACCTGTGGATGTACAACCGGCGCCAGCGCGCCAAGGCTAGGCAGACGGGCAAGGAGGGCGCGCGATGAGCCCGGTCGACGCGCGCGCGTTCACAGTCGGGCCCGTACAGGAGAACTGCTACATCGTCCGTGCCGACGCCGGCTCGGCGCGTGCGGTGATCGTGGACCCCGGCGAGGAGCCCGATCGGCTCCTGCGAGCCGCCGAGGAGCTCGGGGTGGAGATCGAGGCGATCCTCCTCACGCACACCCACTTCGACCACATCGGCGCCGTCGCCCCCGTCGCTCGCGCCACGGGCGCCGAGGTCTACTGCCCGGTGATCGAGCGGCCGATCCTCGCCGACGTCATGAGATGGGTGCCTCCCGGATTCGGGCCGTTCGAGAGCTACGAGGCCGAGCACACGATGGCCGGAGGCGAGCAGCTGAGCCTCGCGGGCATCGACATCGAGGTGATCTTCACCCCCGGGCACAGCCCCGGCCATGTCACCTACGCAATGCCCGGTGCGCTGCTGTCGGGCGACGTGCTCTTCCAGGGTTCCGTCGGGCGGGTCGACCTGCCGGGCGGTGACTGGGCGACGCTCGAGCGCTCGATCGAGGGGCTGCTGAGGGCGTTCCCCGCCGAGACGGTCGTCCATCCCGGGCACATGGGGGTGACCACGCTCGGCCGCGAGCGCGACACCAACCCGTTCCTCAGCGAGCTGCGCGTTCGCGTGCCAATCGCGTCGGCGACGTCTAGTGCGTCGTCCGGCGGACGTTGAGCGACTCGAAGATCAAAGCCCCCCGTGGCACGTTCGACGTGCTCGGGGAACAGGCGTCCGCCCGCCTTGCGCTCGAGACGCGAGCCCGGTCGATTCTCGAGGGCGCCGGCTACGAGCGCATCGAGACGCCGGCCTTCGAGGCGACCGAGCTGTTCGCGCGCGGCGTCGGGGAGTCCACCGACATCGTGCGCAAGGAGATGTTCACGTTCGACGACGGCGCCGGGAGGTCGATGACGCTTCGGCCCGAGGGCACCGCCCCCGTCTGCCGTGCCTATGTCGAACACGGCATGCACAAGCGTCGCCAGCCGGTCAAGCTCTGGTACCTGTCGAGCTTCTTCCGGCACGAGCGCGCGCAGGCGGGCCGCTACCGGCAGTTCTGGCAGGTCGGGGCCGAGGCGCTCGGCTCCGAGGATCCGGCCGTCGACGCGGAGTCCATCTCGCTGCTCGCCGCCCTGCTGGCGGAGATGGGGGTCAGGGACGTCAGCCTGCGGCTGTCGAGCCTCGGCAGCGCCGAGACTCGGAACGAGTACCGGGAGAGGCTGCAGGCACATCTGCGCGCCAACGAGCAGAGACTGTCGGAGGATGTGAGGTCGCGGATCGAGATGAACCCCCTTCGCGCCTTCGACTCCGACCACGCCGGCACGCGTGAGGTGATGCGCGGCGCTCCGCGGCTGCTCGACAGCCTCAGCGGGGACGACGCCGCCCACTTCGCCGAGGTCAGGAGCCTGCTCGACGCCGCCGGCGTCGCCTACGAGATCGATTCCACCCTCGTGCGCGGCCTGGACTACTACACGCGCACGGTGTTCGAGTTCACGTCGCCGGCCCTGGGCGCCCAGAGCGGGGTGGGGGGCGGCGGTCGGTACGACCGCCTGGTCGAGGATCTCGGCGGACCGCGCACCCCCGGGATGGGGTGGGCGGCCGGGATCGAGCGGATCCTGCTGGCCGGGGAGCCGACGGAGATCGTCGCCCAGCCGGCGACGCCGCCTCCGGTCGAGCTGTTCGTCGCCCTCGACGATCACGATCTCGACGCCCGCAGTGCCGTCTTCAGGCTCGTCAGCGAGGCGCGCTCGGCGGGCCTGATCGCTCAGATGGATCTCGGCGGACGTTCACTGAAGGGCCAACTGGGGCATGCCAATGCGCTCGGCGCCCGCTACGTGGCGATCGTGGACGGCCAGGAGACCACGCTCCGGGACATGCAGACGGGGGAGCAGAGCCCCCTGGCCACAGATTCGGTCGTGCACGCCGTCCTGCGGGGCCAGCACGATCTCTGAGCCCGGATCCGAAACATCCGCGGAGCCCCGCCCGGCCTGAAGCGTCCAAGCCGTCTCGCGCCGTTCAACTTCTGGCCGCCAGATGCCGAAAGAGGGTGGGATGGCGCAGATCTCACGCCCATTCCAGATCGCACTGGTCGCGTTCGGCCTGCTGGTCGCCGTCTGGTTCTTCGCCCTGCGCGGGCACTCGAGCACGACCGCCTCGAGCTCCAGCGCCCCGCCGGCAGCCCAGCCCAGCGCTGCGGCGCAGGCCGAAAAAGCGGCGGCACCAAGCCGGATCTACCACGGCCCGGCACCCGGGGTCAACGGGCTCACGCGAGCGGTCGCAAAAGCCCATGAAGCCGTTGCGACCTCGCAGACCAACGCCAAGCAGCTCGAACAGAAATCGGCACAGGCCTCGAGCGTGACGCCCCAGGCCGGCGGCGCCGGGACTTCTGCGACGCCGGCCGGCTCCGCCGCTGGAACAAGGCCCTCGGGCATCCCGGCGGCCACAAGGTCCTCGAGCGTCCAGGGCAAGGCCGCCGGCAAGCGGGCGCCCACACCGACGAGCCTCGCGCTTCAGCGCAGCGTCGAAGCCCAGCTGAAGCAGGGCAAGATCGCGGTGCTCCTCTTCTGGAACAAGAAGGGCGCCGACGACGTCGTCAGCCGCGACGCCGTCCAGCAGCTGCGACACGGTCACGACGCGGCCAAGGTAGCCGTCCACGAATCACCCGCCGGCGCCGTCGCCTCATACGGAACGATCACCACCGGTGTCCAGATCTACAGCACGCCTACGATCCTGATCATCAACCAGCGCCACGTGGCCACCACGATCACCGGCAGCACCGACGTCTACTCGCTCGAACAGGCGATCGAAGAAGCCCGCAAGGGCTGAGCCTTAGACTCGTTCGGGTGAGGACCGGCCCCGAAGAGCTCCTGGACCATCTGCAGTCCCCGCGCGGACGCGGCCGCTGCCCGGACGGGGCGTTCACCGGCGCCGCCGGCGGAGCGGCGTGTGGGGACCTGATCCGCGTTTCGCTCGCCATCGACACCGACGGCGCCGACGGAGCGATCGTCGACGCGGGCTTCGACGCGAGTGGCTGCGGGGCCACCTTCGCCGCGGGCAGCGCCGCCGTCAGCCTCCTGCGTGGACGCTCGCTGCTCGATGCGGCACGGATCGGGCCGGCTGACATAGCCGAGGAGCTGGGCGGCCTCAGCCATGGCAAGCGCCATGCCGCCGAGCTCGCCGCCGACGCGCTTCACCGGGCTCTCGGAGGCGCGGCTCGTCATCGCGCTGCTCTCTCGGTCTCCGCCGGACGGACGCTCGTGGCGATGAGCGGCGGCGTCGACAGCGCCGTCGCGGCTTTGCTCATCGCGCGCCAGGCCGAGGCCGTCGGCGTGACGCTCGAGCTCTGGTCGGACCCCGAGAACGACGGCGATCTGAGCTGCTGCTCCGCCCAGGCCGTTCGCGGCGCCCGCGAGCTGGCGCACCGGATCGGCATGCCGCACCTCTCGATCGACCTGCGCGCCGAGTTCCGCGCCGGTGTCGTGGACGGCTGGCTCTCCGACCACGCCCGGGGGCTGACCCCGAACCCGTGCGTGCGCTGCAACGGGCGGGTCCGGCTCGATGCGATGATCGACCTGGCAGACAGGCTGGGCTGCGAGACGCTCGCCACCGGGCACTACGCCCGCGTGCAGGCCGCGGATGGCGCCGATCGGCCGCTGCTCCGGATGGCCGCTGACGAGCGCAAGGATCAGAGCTACGTGCTCGCCGCTCTGTCCCCGCGGTCGCTCGCCCGGATGCGCTTTCCGCTCGGGGACATGCCGAAGACCGAGGTGCGCCGGGTGGCCGCCGAGGCTGGTCTCGCGGTGGCGCGCAAGCGGGACTCTCAGGACCTGTGCTTCCTCGCGGGAACTCGCCACGCGGACTTCCTCGAGCGCCACGCCGGTCTCGGCCGCCGCCCCGGCCCGATCGTGGACCTCCACGGCAGCGTGCTGGGCCAGCACGGCGGAGCTCACGCGTTTACCATCGGCCAGCGCCACGGTCTCGGGATCGGGTCCACGGCGCCGCTCTATGTGCTGTCCACCGACGTGGGGTCGAACACCGTCACCGTCGGGCCGCGCGAGCGGCTGCTGACCGGCACCATCGAGGCTCGGGACCTGACGCTTCGCTGTCGAGGCGACCGCGTCGACGCCGTGCGCGTGCGCTCCCACGGCGAGAGAATCGCGTGCGGCCTGTCGAGACGCCTCGCCGCCGGGCGTCACGAGAAGGTCCAGATCGAGCTCGCGCGACCGGCAGAGCGGACGGCGCCCGGGCAGATCGCCTGTCTCTACTCGGGCGATCTCGTCGCCGGGTACGCCACCGTCGCGGCCTAGCGGCGGACGCCGCCTAAGATCGGTCGCAGCATGACTTCGGATGAGATACGTGAGCGCTACCTGAGCTTCTTCGAGGAGCGCGGCCACCGCCGCATCCCCTCGGCGTCGCTCGTCCCCTCCGCGCATGATCCGTCTGCGCTGTTGACCGTCGCCGGGATGCACCCGTTGAAGCCGTACTTCCTCGGTCAGGAGGCGTCGCCCGCTCCGCGGCTCACCAGCTGCCAGAAGGTCTTTCGCACGGTCGACATAGACAACGTCGGCAACACGACGCGGCACCTCACCTTCTTCGAGATGCTCGGCAACTTCTCGTTCGGCGACTACTTCAAGCGCGAGGCCATCGAATACGCCTGGGACCTCTCGCGCGAGGTGTTCGGTCTGCCGGAGGACAGGATCTGGGTGACGGTCTTCGCCGGTGACGAGGAGCTCGGGCTGGGACCCGACCAGGAGGCGATCGACCACTGGCTGGCAGTGGGCGTGCCCAGAGAGCGGATCGTCGAATGCCCGCGATCGGAGAACTTCTGGCAGGCGGGCCCGACCGGCCCGTGCGGCCCGTCCTCCGAGCTCTACCTCGACCGCGGCCTCGAGCTCGGCAGCGAGCAGGACCTGCCGGGCGGCGACAACGAGCGCTTCCTCGAGTACTGGAACCTCGTCTTCATGCAGTTCGACCAGCGGGCCGATCCCCAGGGAAGCGGCACGGTGCTCGAGTCGCTGCCGGCCAACAACATCGACACGGGTCTCGGCCTCAACCGGATGGCCGCGATCCTCCAGGACAAGCAGTCGGTGTTCGAGACGGATCAGTTCCTTCCACTGATCCAACTCGGCGAGGAGCTGTCCGGCAGGCGCTACGGCGAGGACTTCGCCACCGACCGCCCTCTGCGGATCCTGGCCGACCACTCCCGGGCGATGACGTTCCTCCTCGCCGACGGCGTCGTCCCGTCCAATGAGGATCGCGGCTACGTGCTGCGCCGCGTCATGCGACGGGCGATCCAGCAGGGTCGCGCGCTGGAGCTCGAGCCCGGGTTCCTGACGCGCTACTCCGAGCGCGTGCGCGAGGTCATGGGCGCCGCCTATCCAGAGCTCGACCAGCATGCCGAGGCGATCGAGATGTGGCTGTCGGCCGAGGAGGAGGCGTTCGGCCGCACGCTCGCGCAGGGCATGGAGCTGCTCGAGGCCGACATCGAACGCGCGCGCGAGGCGGGACGCGACTCGGTGCCTGCCGAGCAGGTGTTCCGGCTCCACGACACCTACGGGTTCCCGTATGAGATGACCAGCGAGCTGCTCGGCGAGCAGGGCCTGTCGATCGCCGGCGACTTCGACCGCCTGATGGAGGAGCAGCGCGCCCGGGGACGCGCGGGAGCCCGTGCCGGCGCGGGCGCCGACGCAGCTTCCCTGCGCGACGCGGCCAGCGCGCTGGTTGCCGGCACGGGCTCGCCGACCCGCTTCACGGGCTATGAGACCGAGCGGCAGCAGACGACAGTCGGAGCGCTCCAGAGCGTCGTTGCCAACGGGTCGGGGGGGCGCTCGCAGAGCGGGGGAGGGGATGGGTCGCCGGGCTCGCGCTACCTCGTCAAGCTGGCAGAGTCGCCGTTCTACGCCGCCGGCGGCGGCCAGGTCGGCGACATCGGCACGATCGAATGCGAGGACGGTGACTGCCGCGCCCGTGTGGAGGATGTGTTCCGGCTCGGCGACGACCAGGCTCTTGCGGTGGTCGTCGAGGAGGGCACGCTCCACGCCGGCGAGCCCGTCGTCGCGCGCGTGGACCACATCGCCCGGCACGCCACCGAAGCAAATCACACCGCCACCCACCTGCTGCAGGCGGCGCTCCGCGAGCGCATCGGCGCCCACGTCCGCCAGGCCGGCTCCTACGTCGGGCCGGACAAGCTGCGCTTCGATTTCAGCCATGGCCAGGGCCTGAGCGCCGAGGAGCTGCGCGACGTCGAGGACCGCGTCAACGAGTGGATCGCGCGCAACGATCCGGTGCGCCCGATCACCACCACGCTCGAAGAGGCCAAGCGCCTCGGCGCGATGGCGCTCTTCGGGGAGAAGTACGGCGACGTCGTGCGGATGGTCGAGATCGGCGAGGGTGAGTACTCGCGCGAGCTCTGCGGCGGCACCCATGTGCGCTCGACTGCCGAGATCGGGGCCTTTCACATCCTCAGCGAGACATCGAGCGCAGCCAACGTCAGGCGAATCGAGGCGCTCACGGGACCGGCCGCCGTCGAGCTCCTGCGCGAGCGCGACAGGCAGGTCGGCGAGATCGCCGCGATGCTGCGCACGCGACCCGACGACGCACCGGGCGCGGTCACGGCGCTCGTCCAGCAGCGCAGACGGCTGGAGAAGGAGCTCGACGAAGCCGGCACGCGGGGGGGCACCAGCGAGGTGGACGTCGAGGCGCTCGGTGTGCAGGCGGAGGACGTCGGCGGAGCGAGAGTGCTGGCCGCGGCGATCGACGTCGCGGACGCGAAGGCCCTGCTCGACGTGATGGATCGTGTCAAGGGCCGCCTCCAGGATGCCGCGATCCTGCTCGGCACCGCCGCCGACGGGAGGGTGCACCTGGTGGCGAGCGTGTCACCCTCGCTGGTGGAGCGCGGCGTGAAGGCAGGCCAGATCGTCAAGGCGGCGGCCGAGGTCGTCGGTGGCGGGGGAGGGGGCCGCGACACGATGGCCCAGGCGGGCGGACGGGACCCCTCGAAGCTGGCGGACGCCATCGATGCGGGCCGCAAGGCGATCGAGTCGGCTCTCGCCGGCTGAGCCGGCGATGCGGGTGCTCGCGCTCGACTACGGGAGCGCTCGTTGCGGCTGCGCGATCAGCGATCCAACCGAGACCATCGTCACTCCGATCGCCGCGGTGGCCAAGCCGGCCACCAGGCGTGGCCTCGCGACCCTGGAGCAGCTGATCCTCGAGCGTGAGGTCGAGCGGGTCGTGGTCGGCCTGCCGCTGTCGCTGCGCGGCACGGACACCGAGCAGACACGTGAGACGCGCGAGTTCGCAAGGCGACTCTCCGAGCGCCTCGGCGAGAAGGTCTCGGTCGAGCTCCACGACGAGCGCTTCACCACCCGGATGGCACACCGCATGGAGGGGCCGTTCACGGCCGGTGAGGACTCGCGGGCGGCCGCGCACCTCCTTGACAGCTGGCTCGCCGCGCGATCTCGTTAAGGTCCTCTTCTTGTCCCGCGGCAACCGACCACGCCCGACAGGCGAACGCACCGCCGAGGAACGCCGTGAGGCTCGCGAAGAGCGCGAACGCCGGCGCGCCGAGCGCTCCCACGACGCGACCCTCAACGGTGTTGCCGAGCAGGCTTCCCCATTCGACGACCAGGGCCCCGCGTTCGACCACCAGGGCTCCGCGTTCGACGACCAGGGCCCCGCGTTCGACGACCAGGGCCCCGCGTCCGGCGACCATGGGCCCGCGTTCGACGACGAGGGCGCTCGATTGGCCGAAGACGACCCCACGTTCGCCGACCCGGATCCGGGCGCCCCAGCGCTCGACACTGAGGCGGGATACGACGCTCCCGATCCGGCGGATGAGACGGCCGGCTCTGCTGACGACAGCCACGACCTGGCAGCGCCCGCGGGCGATCTCACCTCCCAACCTCCGGCGCCCGCTGAGCCGGCACCCCCGCTGGCCGCATCGCCCGTGCCTGGCGTGCCCGTTCAGCCCGCGCCTGCTGATCCGGCTCAGCCCGAGCCCGCTCCGGAGTTCGATGCCGGCGAGCCGTCCGGTCCCGCTGCGAGCTCGTCGCCACCGGTGGCCCCCGCAGCGGCGGCGCCTCCCCGAGCCGAACGCGGGGACGCACTGGCGCCTGCGCGCCGCGTCTCGCGCGGGCGTCGCTCGGCGCTCGCCCGGCTGCTGGCCATCGCCGCGCTCGCGGCCGTGGTCGCGGTCGTGGTGCTGCTCGTCCGCTCGCTGTCCGGGTCGGGGCACGCGAAGGTCGCGAGCACACCGGCGGCCGTGAGGGTGCTCATACCCGAGGGCAAGACGCGGGTCCAGATAGCCCAGATCGCGGCATCGGACGGTCTCAGCGGCAGCTACCGCTCGGCGGCGAAACGGTCGGGGCTGCTGAACCCCGCGCACTACGGGGCCCCGCACACGACCCCGGACCTCGAAGGCTTTCTCTTTCCGGCCACGTACGACATGACCCCGCGCGCCCCTGTGGCCCGGCTGGTCGACGAGCAGCTGGTGGCATTCAAGGAAAACTTCGGACCCCAAGAGATCAAACGCGCTCGAGCCCTGCACGTGACGCCCTACCAGCTGCTGATCATCGCCTCGATGATCGAGCGCGAGGCGGAGGTGCCAGGCGACCGGCCGAAGATCGCCGCCGTCATCTACAACCGCCTGCACCGCGGGATGCCGCTTGGAATCGACGCCACGATCTACTACGCCGTCGAGCAGCAGACGGGCATCGCCACCTACACCCGTGAACTGACCGAAGCGCAGTTGCACATGAGCTCGCCGTACAACACACGCAACCGTCCCGGCCTTCCGCCGACGCCGATCTCGAACCCGGGGATCGCCTCGATCCAGGCGGCGGCCAACCCCGCGCACGCCTCCTACCTCTACTACGTCGCCGCCCCGGACGGCTGCGGCGAGCACGTCTTCTCGACCAGCCTCGCTGCCTTCGAAGCGAACGCCGCCGCATACCAGGCCGCGCTGAAAGCGAACGGCGGGCGGCTGCCGGCCTGCAAGAAGAAGTGATGCCGCGGCTGGGCGTGCTGGGCTGGCCGGTAGCCCACAGCCGCTCGCCTGCCATCCACAACGCCGCCCTGGCGTCGCTCGGGATGGACGGCTGGCGCTACCAGCGGCTGCCCGTCCCACCGACCCTGTTCGCCGAGACCACTCGCTCGCTGGGCGCCTCTGGGTTCGTGGGAGCGAACGTCACGATCCCGCACAAGCGCGCGGCACTGGAGCTGGCGGAGCAGGTCAGCGACACCGCGAGGGCGATAGGGGCTGCCAACACCCTCGAGTTCGGAGATGACGGCACGATCGCGGCGGAGAACACGGACGGACCCGGGCTGATCGACGCTCTCGGAAGCGGCCCGCGGGGGGCCCGCGCCCTGGTACTCGGAGCCGGGGGGAGCGCACGCGCGGCGGTGTGGGCACTCCAACAAGCCGGCGCATCCGAGATAGCCGTATGGAACCGCACTGCTGAGCGCGCGAGGAGGCTCGCCAGCGAGCTCGGAGTGCGTGCCGCGGCCGCCCCGGAGGGCGCCGATCTACTGGTGAACTGCACCTCGGTCGGCCTAGAACGGTCGGCCACTGATGATGAGGCACTCAACCAACTGGGCCTGACGTTCGATCAGGTCGGTGAGTACTCCTATGTCGTCGACTTGGTCTATCGGTCCGGATCCACGCCGCTGCTCGCTGCTGCCACGGCGCACGGCTCGCGCACCCTCGACGGCCTGGCCGTCCTCGTCGCGCAGGGCGCGCTCAGCTTCGAGCTGTGGACCGGCAGGCAGGCGCCCGTCGCGGTCATGCGCAGCGCGGCACTCGCCGGCGAGCCTCGGCGCTGACGTCCGCGAGGGGGCGTGCGCGGCATGAGCGGCGACGCCTCGCAAGCAGGGCCCGACCTGCACGTGATCTTCGGGATCGACGGCGAGCCGGCAGCCGGCCCCGAACCCGTGATCTCGGTGGAGCGGCGCGAGCAGGGCGGCGAGGATGAAGGGCTCGACGGCGGCGCCGGGACGGGAGGGCCCCAGGTAGAGGTCGAGCTGTCCGAGCCGGCCGCGGACCTCGACGGCACCGACGAGGTGCACACCGTCGACCTGGACCAGGCGCTCGACCCCGCGGCTATCGAGCCGGTGGCATCCGCGGGCGCGGCCGCCGAGCCGGGCGAGATGACCGGTATCACGCGACCCGCTCGCCGTGGCTCCTCGCCGAGGTTCCTCACCGACGTGATCGTCGACATGGGCCTGGCCTCACGGGGCCAGGTCGACGACGCGCTCGAGACCTCGCGGCTGTCCGGCACGACGCCCGAGCGCGTGCTGCTCGAGCACGGCGCGGTCACGCACGACGGTCTCGCCCGTGCACTCGCCGAGCGCTACGGGCTCGACCACCTCGACCTGGGGATCTTCTCGGTGGACATGTCCGCCGCCAACCTCGTGACGACCGCGATCGCCAAGCGCTACCAGGCGGTACCGGTGGCCTTCGCGGACAAGCGCACGCTGCTCGTCGCGATGGCGGACCCGTCCAACGTCCTGGCCGTCGACGACATCGCGATCATGACCGGATACGAGATCAGGGTCGCGGTCGCCCCGCCGGACGACATCGCCGCGCTCGTCTCCAGGCTTGACCGGCTCGAAGACGCCGTCGGCGACACCGTCCTGAATGCCGAGGAGGCGGACGAGGAGGAAGGCGGCGAGGTAGTCGCGCTGCACGACACCTCCGAAGACGCGCCCGTGATCAAGTTGGTGAACCAGATCGTCGCCCAGGCGGTCGAGCGGGGAGCCTCCGATGTTCACCTCGCACCGGAGGGACGCGAGCTGCGGGTTCGCTTCCGCGTCGACGGCGTCCTCCAGGACATCACGACGGTGCCGCGCAAGCTCGCGGCGGGAGTGATCTCGAGGATCAAGATCATGGCCGAGCTCAACATCGCCGAGCGCAGGCTGCCGCAGGACGGGCGCGTGGGACTGGTCGTGGACGGCAGGCACGTCGACCTGCGCGTCGTGACGATGCCGAGCGTCCACGGCGAGGGTGCCGTGATGCGCGTTCTCGACAAGGCGTCGGTCGTCGTCGAGCTGGACAAACTCGGCATGGCCGACTCCGAGCGCGAGCGCTTCGAAGCCGCGTGCCGAGAGACCCATGGGGCGGTGCTCGTCACTGGCCCCACCGGGTCCGGAAAGTCGACGACCCTCTACGCCGCGCTTCAGCTGCTGAACACGCCCGAGAAGAACATCATCACCGTCGAGGACCCCGTCGAGTACGAAATGGCCGGCCTCACCCAGGTGCAGGTCGCCGCCAAGGTCGGGCTCACGTTCGCGGCCGGCCTCCGAGCGATGGTCCGGGCCGACCCGGACGTGATCATGGTCGGAGAGATCCGCGACCGGGAGACCGCGCAGATCGCCGTCGAGTCGGCTCTCACCGGGCACCTCGTGCTCTCCACGCTCCACACCAACGATGCGCCGTCGGCGATCACCCGTCTGATCGAGATGGGTGTGGAGCCGTTCCTGGTCGCCTCCTCGCTGGAGTGCGTCGTGGCCCAGCGGCTCGCACGGATGCTCTGCCCCAGCTGCAAGCGGCGGGCGATCATCCCCGCCAAGGTGCTCTCCGAAAGCGGCTACAAGGCGCGCGTCGACCTCGAGGCCTACGAGCCGGCCGGCTGCCGGCGCTGTGGGGGCAGCGGCTACCGCGGTCGCGTCGGCCTCTACGAGGTGATGAACATCACGCCGGAGATCCAGTCCATGGCGCTCGAGCGTCGTCCGGCCGAGGAGATCCGCGAACTCGCCGTCGAGCAGGGCATGCGGCGCCTGCGCGACGACGGGCTCGAGAAGGTGAGACAGGGGCGCACGTCGATCGCAGAGATCGCCCGGGTGATCGGCAGCAACTGACGCAAACGGCAATCGTGCCTGCAGCGGCGCCCGGACGGTCGAACCTTCGTCCACTGGTGCCTGCGCGATGCGAGCAGGGCCTCCCAGCAGGCCGATGCGCCGCCCATGGACATCGATTTCGCAGATCTGCTCATGGAGGTCGTGCACCGCCGCGCATCGGACCTCCACCTGACCGCCGGCGCCCATCCCAGCGTCCGCGTGCGCGGCCGGCTGTCGCCGCTCGAGGAATACCCGGCTCTGTCGGACAGCGATACGCGGGAGATCATCTACTCGATCCTCACCGGCGACCAGCGCCAGCGACTCGAGACGAACTGGCAGCTCGACTTCGCCTACTCCATTCCCGGGCATGCCCGCTTCCGTGTCAACGCCTATTACCAGCGTGGCGCGATCGGGGCGGCCTTCCGACTGATCCCGTTCGGGCTCACCACGATCGACGAGCTGGGGCTGCCCGCCACCGTGCACGACTTCACGCGCAGGCCGCGCGGCTTCGTCCTCGTCACCGGCCCGACCGGCTCGGGGAAGTCCACCTCGCTGGCGGCGATGATCGACGAGATCAACCGCACCCGCGAGGAGCACATCATGACGATCGAGGACCCGATCGAGTTCCTGCACTCGCACAAGAAATGCATCGTCAACCAGCGCGAGCTCGGCTCGGACGCGCAGAGCTTCGCCGACGCGCTGAAGGCGGCCCTCCGCCAGGACCCTGACGTGATACTCGTCGGCGAGATGCGCGACCTCGAGACCATCTCGACCGCCCTGACGGCGGCGGAGACCGGCCACCTCGTGTTCGCCACTCTCCACACCCAGGACACCGCGCAGACGATCGACCGCATCATCGACGTGTTCCCCGCCCACCAGCAGGGGCAGGTCCGTGTCCAGCTCTCCGTCGCGCTGCAGGGGATCATGACCCAGCAGCTGCTGCCCAACAGCGACGGCTCAGGCCGCGTGGCGGCGTGCGAGGTCCTCGTGCCGAACCCGGCCATCCGCAACCTGATCCGCGAGGGCAAGACGCACCAGATCTACTCCGTGCTGCAGACCAGCTCGGCCGCGGGCATGCAGACGATGGACGCCTCGCTGGCGACGCTCGTGCGTCAGGGGAAGATCACCCAGAAGCTTGCCGAAGCGCGCTCGAGCACCCCCGAGGAGCTGCGGCGCCTGCTGGGAAGCGCGTCGCTGGCGGCCGCGTAGGCACTGGCCGATGAGCACGTACGTCTTCAAGGCGATCGACCTCACGGGTGGCAAGGCCCGCGGCGAGGTCGAGGCCGAGTCCAAGCAGGCGGTCTCCGACCAGCTCAAGCAGCGCGGGCTGATCGTCCTCGACATCGCCGACAAGCACTCCTCCCGGGAGATCGAGTTCGGCTTTGCCAAGCGAGTGAAGGCGAACGAGCTGGCGATCTTCTCGCGGCAGCTCTCCACGATGATCTCCTCGGGGATGAGCATCCTTCGCTCCCTCTACGTGCTGGAGGAGCAGACGGAGAGCAAGTTCCTCAAGGAAACGATCGTCGCGGTCCGCAAGGACGTCGAGGCCGGCCTGTCGCTGAGCGACGCGATGGCTCGCCACCCGAAGGTCTTCAACCCGCTGTTCGTCGCGATGACGCAGGCCGGCGAGATGGGTGGTGTGCTCGAGGGGTCGCTCATGCGCGTCGCCGACCAGCTGCAGAAGGACGCCGCTTTGCGCCGCCAGATCAAATCCGCGATGGTCTACCCGACGATGGTGATCATCTTCGCCGTCGGTGTGATGATGGCCCTCGTCGCCTTCCTGGTCCCCGTCTTCGTAGGCGTCTTCCAGCAGTTCGGCGGCAACCTTCCGGCGCTCACGCAGGTATCCGTGTTCCTGTCAAAGGTCGTCACCCATTACTGGTGGCTGATGTTCGGGCTCACCGCAGTCGTGCTCATCACCTTCGTGAAGTGGAAGAAATCGACCTGGGGCCGCAAGCAGTGGGACCACTTCCGCCTGCACGTGCCCATGAAGATCGGCTCGATCGTCCAGCAGGTCGCCGTCGCGCGCTGGTCAAGGACGCTGGCGTCGCTCACCAGCGCCGGCGTGCCGCTCCTGCAGGCGCTCGACATCACCGGCAAGACCGGTGGCAACATCGCCGTCGAGGAAGCGATGGACGGCGTGATCGCCTCAGTCAAGCGCGGCGGCACGATCGCCGCCCCGCTCGCCCAGGCCCCGATCTTCCCTGCGATGGTCACCCACATGGTCGGCGTCGGCGAGGAGACCGGCGCGCTCGACGCCATGCTCGACCGGGTCGCGGAGTTCTACGAGGAACAGGTCGAAGCCTCCGTCAAGGCCCTCACGTCGATTCTCGAGCCGATCATGATCGTCGTGATCGGCGGCATCGTCGGGTTCATCGTGATCTCGATGTACCTCCCGCTGTTCGAAGTCTACAAGCACATCGAATAGGGCTGCCCGCGGCGTCGCGCTCGCTAGTGCTCTTCGGCTAGCTCCTCACCGCGCTTCTGGAGGAAGCTGCCCATCGCCCCGGCGAGCCCCGCGATCACCGATATCGCCCAGATCTCCATGAACACGTCAAGGATGCGACCTCCCGTGGAGATCGGGTTCTTGATGCTCGAGGACACGGTCAGGAGCTGCGTGCTCGTCCAGAAGAGCGCGCTGCCGAACGTCTTGATTTCGGTCTGAGGGGAGCCGCGCTCGACGAGGAACGCGATCAGGGCGCAGATCAGGTCGATCCCGATCGTCGCCGTGGCGATGGCGGTGAGGTGGTCGCGCAGGCGCCGGTGGGTCGGGGTGACCGCTCGGGCCACTTCATACGCACCATGGATCGCCGACAGCAGCACGCGGTGGGGCACACCGCAACTATCTCCGGGACGCCGGACACAACATGATCGCGCCCCGGCAGATGACCATGTGAACGTCGCGGCACAGCGCGCGGCGCCGTAGCTCTCGAGCAGGCTGACCGGGCCTAGGGTTCCGCCGCGCGGCGCTCGACCTGTACCCGTCGCCCGCGTCCGGCCTCGTCCACGGACAGCGCCACACCGCCGTCGAGCAGCTCGAGAAGCTCCGCTCCGACGAGCTCCCGGCGCCAGCCCCGCAGCGTACGAACGTCCGCCTCGCCACCGCTGCGTCGCGCGGCGACGATCGCCTGCAGGTCCGCTCGTGCGGCCAGCAGCTCGTAGGCGAGGCCAGCCTCGCGGGCACGGGTGCGCAGCAGCGCCTCTCCCAGCGCCACAAGTGGAGCGTCGTCGGGCTTCGAGGGCGGGTGCCGGGGGCGCGGCGGCGCCGGGTCAGGGGGGCTCTCCCGGCCGCGCCTCAGCGCGGCCAGGAGCTCCTCGGCTCGCCGTCCCTGCCCGTTGCCGCCGCCGACTCCGCGGATCCTCGCGAGCTCGCCGCCGCTGGTGGGGGCCCGCTTGGCGACCTCCATCAGGGCTGCGTCGCTCAGGACGCTCTGGACGGGCCGGTTCTGGCGCGCGGCGGTGTCCTCTCGCCAACGCACCAGCTCTCGTGCGAGCGGCCTCGAGTGGGCGCTCATGCTGCTGATCCGCGGCAGGCGGCCGAAGATGGTCTCCACGTCACGCTCGTCGCTCGAGCGCTCGAGCGGCTCGCACTCCTCGAGCGCCCAGTTCAGGCGATCGAGCCGCCTCAGGCGGCGCTCGAGCTCCTCGGCGAGCTCGAGCAGGTGCACCACGTCCTCGCGCGCGTAGGCAAGTTGCTCGGGCGAGAGCGGGCGGGCGTCCCAGCGTGTGAAGCTGGCAGTCTTGGCCACCCGCAGGCCCAGCACCTCTGCCAGCAGCGAGTCATACGAGGACTGCGCGCCCAGACCCGCGAAGCCGGCGGCCACCTGGGTGTCGAACACGTTGCGCACATCGGTCTTGAACCGCCGGCGCAACAGGGCGATGTCCTGGCGTCCGGCGTGCACCACGACCTGGATGGCGGGGTCCGCCAGCACCGCCGCCAGGGGAGCGCCGTCGATGCCCTCATCGAGCGGGTCCACGATCACGATCCGCTCGGTCCCCTCGTCGCCCTCGGCGATCGCCAGCTGGACAAGGCAGAGCAGGGTCCGGTATCGGCCCTCGCCCATGAACTCGGTGTCCAGCGCGATCCTTCCGGCCGCGCGGGCGCCCTCGAGCAACGCCGTCAGCGGCGGTCCGCCGGGCGCGACGCTCACGCCACCGCTCCCGGTAGCAGCCACAGTACCTCCGCCTGGCGCAGGCCGGCCCGGCGGGAGACGTCCGTCCCGTGTTCGCGGATCCACCGCGCGGGCGCCGCGCAGGCCGGGTTGCTGGAGGACGCATGCCGGCTGCAGGACGAGCTGAGGTAGGCGTAGCGCACTTCTTTCCGAGCAATCGAGCGCTGCAGCTCCGGCACGGTCGTGAAGACGCGTGAGCCGTAGGTGGTGAGCACCAGGATGGGCCGGGCGTCCTGCACGATCAGCGAGCCGATCTGCGTCGCCGACTGGGCCGCGACCTCGTACTTGGCGCCGTTCTGGTGAGCCCTCAGGTAGTTGCTGAGCAGGCGCTGGGTTTCGCTGGGCAGGGCGCCGACGTAGCCGGCGTCGGTCACGCCGTTGTCGATCGATTCGCGGTCCGCGCCGAACGGCACCGCCAGCACAGCGGTGAGCGTCAGCGCCACCACTCCGGCCGGAGCAGCGACGCTCCGCAGGCGCGCGGGAAGGCGCTCGATACGGGCCAGTGCCATGCATCCGGCGGCGCCCAGCGCCGCGAGCAGCGTCAGCCACCACGTCGCGGTCGTGCCGTACATCAGGCGCTCGGCGTAGTAGACGACGACCAGCAGGGTGGCCAGGAGCACCCCGGCGCGCAGCCGCCCGCGGGGCACGGCCGCCCACGCCGCTCCGATCCCGAGCATCGCCGCGACCACAGGGGTGAAGCCCTCGACGTAGCGCGGGTGAAGGCGCGACATGTAGCTGAAGAGCACGATCCCGGTCAGCATCCACAGCCCCAGGCCGGCGGCCACCGCCCGGCGGATCCGCATTCGCTCCTCGCTGACCGCGGCCATGTCCACAGTGCCCTGGCCGGCCGGCATCCGCACTCGGTCGACCGCAGCCATCTCGACGGTGCCCTGGCCGGCCGGCAACCGACCGCGGCTGACCGCGGCCGTCTCCACGGTGTCCTGGCGGGCCGGCATCCGCGCCTCGCCGACCCGGGCCCGCGCCGCCGCTCCCTCGCCGGCCGGCTCACCCTCCACCGGCTCCGGAGTCCTCACGCTCCACAGCAGCGCCGGGATGCCCAGCAGGAGAGCGGCGAGCAGCACCATCCCGAGCCGCTCGCCGGACAGGGGGCCGATCCGGGCGAGCAGGCGGGTCGGCGAGGGCGGGACGATCGGAATGTGGTCGCGCTCCGATTGCGTCGCTTCGGGGTAGTGATGGCCCGGTTCGTACACGGTGAACTGCGGTTCGGGCGATTTGCCGCCGAGGCGGTCGGTGCCGTTGAACACGAAGGCCGCGTTCCATGCCGAGCCGTTCGTCGAGCCGATCGCGTAGGGCCTCGAGTGTGCGGGCGCGATCAGCGTCGCGGTCAGCCAGGAGAGGGCGACAACGACGTACACGGCGCCGGCAGCTCCGATCTGCAGCAGGCGCCGGCGCGGGGCGCCGGGCAGCCCGAGATAGGCGAGGACGAGCAGGCCCGGCAGCGCGACCACCGTCTCGAGCAACTTCACGTCGAAGGCAACCCCCAGCGCCGCCGCGGCCCCCAGCAGCCAACCGGTCGATCCGGTCTCGATGGCGTGCACCAGGAGCAGGAGGGACAGCACGATCAGCGCCATCATCACGGCGTCCATCGTGTCGCTGCGAGAGGTGATCACCTCGACCGGCAGCAGCGCCAGCACTGCGGCCGCGGCCAGTCCGGCTCCAGGGCTCCAGACGCGGCGAATCGCTGCGAACAGGAGCGGGACGGACACGATGCCCGCCAGGATCTCCGGGACCTTGAGCGTCGTGGAGCTGAAGCCGAGCGCCTTCACGCTCACGACCTGCAGCCAGAGGTCGACCGGCGGCTTGTCGATCGAGACGCTTCCGCCGGGCTCGAAGGCGCCGAAGAAGAAGTTGTGCCACGAGAGCCCCATCGAGCGGACCGCCGCGTCGTAGAACGGGTCGGGTGAGACCCTGGAGATATAGAGCAGCCGTAGAACGGCCGCCGCGGCGGTGATCAGGGCCAGCGCCGCCCACTCCGACTGTCGCAGGGGTCTCCTCATGGCGGGAACGCTAGTCTCAACACCTCATGGCAAGCGCAAGTGGCGACCGCGACGACCCGGCGCCCGACGGCGACGATGGGGTGGAGGCTTCCCATGAGCCGCGGGAGTGTATGCCCTGCCGCGGCAAGGGCCAGGTGATATCGAACCTCGGCGGGACGCCGAGCACGGTGACCTGTCCCTGGTGCGCCGGCAGCGGGGTGCGCCAGGCCGATGTGGACGCCCAGTCCCGATGGCGTCCCGGCGACGGCGAGGAGCCCGCCGCCGAGGCACCGCCGGAGACGGCCGCCTAGATCGGCTGGTCACACCCTTCGCGCACGCTGCTTCGGAGATCGCGGAAGGGTAAGAGAACGCCATCCGTCCAAGCTTTCCTGCAGGTATAAAGATCACTCCTTACGGGGTCGATGGTCGGTCTGAACAAGCCAGTACCGAGGTGCCCGGGCAGAGCATCGTGAAGATGCGTTAGCAAAGCCGGCGGCTCTCGAAACGGGGGACGCATCGCCGATTGGGCGATATGCCGAGGGCTGGCGCCCTGTTAATCGATCCTAGGAGGATCAATGTTGTATCGACTGCGCCAGCGCTCGAGTGATGAGGGTGGTTTCACGCTCATCGAGCTTCTGGTTGTCATCCTGATCATCGGCATTCTCGCCGCGATCGCGATTCCCTCGTTCCTGAGCCAGAAGAGCAAGGCATCTGACTCGCAGGCGAAGGAGCTCGCGCGCTCGGCTCAGACGACCGCGGAGACGATCGCCACCGACAACGGCGGCGACTACAGCAAAACGACCCTCGCCGAACTGAAGGCCGCCGAGCCGTCGCTCGTCACGGCAGTTTCGACGAAGGAAGCGTACCTGAAAGAAGGCACGGCGTCCGCGACCAGCTACTCCGTCGTTGCACACTCGACGAGCGGTGATGAATTCACGATCAAAAAAGAAGCTAACGGTGAAGTCACGCGCACGTGTACCCCGGTCAAAGCCAACACCGGCTGCCCCACAGGCGACTGGTAGAGCACGCCTGCTCACGAGCCGACGCCCTCGGGCACGGCTCAGAGAGCAGCTGGAAGAGGCGGCCTCGTGCCGCCTCTTCCGCGTTTCGCTCCCAGCGAGCGGCCGGGCGCGCTCACAGGACAGCCCCGTCGCGCTCTGTTCCACATTCGGGTCGGAGGTCATCCGTCCAAGCTTGCATGCAGCAGTAAGGCGGAGAGGCCTCGTGGTCGATGGACGCCGCGACAGGCCAGCGCTGAGGTGTCAAGGCAGAGCATCGTGAAGATGCGTTAGCAAAGCCGGCGGCTCTCGAAGCAGGGGGACGTACCGCCGTTCGAGGCGGTTACCGAGGACTGGCGTCCAGTAACGGATCCAGGAGGATTCAATGTTGTATCGACTGCGCCAGCGCTCGAGTGATGAGGGTGGTTTCACGCTCATCGAGCTTCTGGTTGTCATCCTGATCATCGGCATTCTCGCCGCGATCGCGATTCCCTCGTTCCTGAGCCAGAAGAGCAAGGCTTCGGACTCGCAGGCCAAGGAGCTGGCACGTTCGGCTCAGACCACCGCGGAGACGATCGCGACCGACAACAACGGCAGCTACGAAAAAGTTACGCTTGCCGAACTGAAGGCGGCCGAGCCGTCGCTCGTCACGACCGCATCGACGAAGGAAGCGTACCTGCTCGAAGGCTCGCACGAAGCAAACGGTTACAAAGTGACCGCCAAATCGACAAGCGGTGACGAATTCTCGATCACGAAGGAATCGTCCGGCGAAATCAGCCGTACCTGCACCCCGGTCAAAGCAAACACCGGTTGCCCCACCGGCGACTGGTAGAGCACCCGTTTGAAGCCGTGGCGCCCCGCGCGCGGCTCGAACAAGAGAGAGGCGGCTTCGGCCGCCTCTCTGCTGTGCAGAGGGTCGAGCCGAGGCGCCGGCCGGCGAGTGAACAGGAGCTCTCAAGGCGCGAGCCCCGTTTGCCGATCAACCCTCCATGGAGGCAATCACCTTCGCTGGCGTGATGGGGGCAGTCGTAGGTTCCTTCCTGAACGTCGTCGCCTACCGGCTGCCGCGCCACGAGTCGCTCGTGAGCCCGGGATCGCATTGCCCCCATTGCGGGGGGCACGTCAAGCCGTACGACAACATCCCGATCATCTCCTGGCTGCTGCTGCGCGGGCATTGCCGCACGTGCGCCGCGCCGATCTCGCCGCGCTACCCCCTCGTCGAGGCGCTCACCGCAGCGCTGTGCGTGGGCGCCGTGCTCGCTCACGACGCGGCTGCCTCGATCGCGCTCAGCATCGTCCTGATCCTGCTCGTCGTCCCAGCAGCGCTCATCGACCTGGAGCACCGCATCATCCCGAACCGCCTCACCGCGGTGGGCGCTGTGCTGGCGCTGCTGATCGGCCTCGCGCTCGACCCCGCCGGGGAGCCCGAACGGCTGATCGCCGGCGCCGCCGCCGGCGGGTTCCTGCTGGTCGCTGCCCTGGCCTACCCCGGCGGCATGGGGATGGGCGACGTGAAGCTTGCGGCCGTCATGGGGCTCCTGCTGGGGCCGCCGGTCGCCGCGGCGATCGTCGTGGCACTGCTGGCCGGGGTGATCACCGGCGCGGTGGTCATAGCGCGAAAGGGAGCGCGGGACGGTCGCAAGACCGCAATCCCGTTCGGTCCCTTCCTGGCTCTCGGCGCGCTCGTCGCGGTTTTCGCCGGCCAGCAGATCGTAGATCTCTACGTCAATCACTTCGTCCACTAAAGCGCGACCGCCACTGCGCCGATACCCCCCTAGCGGCGCCCGGAGAGGCCGCCTGGAAGCCCGCCAACTCCACATGCGACTGCCCTCACCCAACATGAACCTCAAGCTCGGCCCCGGCCGTCGCTCGGGCGCGGACGTCATCGGTCTGGACATTCAGCCGGGCTTCGTCGCGGCCGTCCAGGCGCGTGTCAACGGGTCCATCGTCGCCGAGCGCGCCGCCTCGCTGCCGCTCGCCGCCGACACCGTCCGGGACGGCGAAGTCGCCGACGAGGGCGCCCTCAGCGAAGTGCTCCGCGAGCTCTTCGCCGACAGCGGTCTGGGCAAGCGTGTCCGCGTCGGCATCGCCAACCAGCGCACGGTCCTGCGCACGCTCGAGCTCCCGCCGCTGAGCGACCAGAAGGAGCTCGCGGCGGCTGTCAAATTCCAGGCCCAGGACCAGGTGCCGATGCCGCTCAACAACGCAGTCCTGGACTTCCACCCGCTCGGCGTCATCGACACTCCCTCGGGCCCGCGTCAGCGTGTCGTGCTCGTCGCGGCCCAGCGGGACATGGTCGAACGACTTCTCAAGGCGGTCCGCGGCGCGGGCCTGACCCCCGCCGGCGTGGACCTCTCGGCGTTCGCGTTGATCCGCTCCCTCTACCGCGCCGACCCCGAGGGGACGGGCCGCGTGCTCTACTTGAACGTCGACGGTCTCACCAACCTCGCCATCGCCGAGGGAACGGTCTGCCGCTTCACGCGAGTCGTCGGCAGCGGCCTCGAGGGCATGGCCGGTGAGCTGGCCGTCCGTCGTGGGATCGCCGTCTCGGAGGCGCACGCACTCCTCGCCGCGGTCGACCTCACCGCGGCGCCGAGCGCGTCGGACGCGGCGGCCGACGAGGAGCCGGCCCTCGCTCCCGAGGCCGCCCAGGAGCCCGAGCACGAGCCGGAGCTCGAGCTCGACCCGCTCGACGAGGAGGCGCACGAAGCCCAGGAGCGGGCGATGAGCTACGAGGAACTTGCCACCGTGGAGCACACGGCCGCCGCCGAGGCGGGAGCGGCCCAGCCCGACTCCGAGGTACGGGACGTGCTCGAGAACGGTATTCGCGACATCTCGGGAGAGGTGCGCAACTCGCTCGACTTCCACCGCTCCCAGGACGGCGGCGGTGAGGTCTCCCACGTCATATTGAGTGGTGCCGCCCAGGACATCCCGGGATTCGCGGGCGCCCTGGAGCTCGCGCTCGGGGTGGAGGTCCGTGGCGAGGCGATCGGCGTGGCCGATCCGCGGCTCGCCGACACCTCGATGCACCGGTTCGCCGTCGCGGCCGGCCTCGCGGCCACGGAGGCTCCGCAATGAGAGCCGTCAACCTGATCCCCGCCGAGCAGCGCAGCGGCGCGTCGGTGGGCGCCGGGCGCTCGGAAGGCGCAGCCTACGCCGTGCTGGTGCTCCTTGCCGGCATCGCGCTGCTCGCCTTCCTCTACGGGCGCGCGGACAAACAGATCTCGAGCCGTCGCGCCCAGGTCGCAACGGTGACGGCCCAGGCACAGCACGCGCAGGCGCAGGCCGGCCGGCTGGCGCCGTACACGAGCTTCGTCGCTCTGCGCGAACAGCGCGTGAAAGCCGTAGCCGACCTCGTCGACTCGCGCTTCGACTGGGCCCACGCCTTCCACGAGTTCGGCCGCGTGCTGCCCACCTCGGTGTCCGTTGCAACGCTCACCGGAACGATCGGCGCTGCGAGCGGCTCGTCCGCGGCCGCGGCCGCTCCGGCCCCGAGCGCTTCCACGAGCGCTCCGGCCGGGAGCGCCTCCACGAGCGCCCCGGCCGCCTCCGCCCCCGCTGGGGGCGCCGGCTCCGCTGCTGCGGCGGCACAGACGGTGACCTCCAGCACACCCCCCGGCAGCGTGCCGACCTTCACCCTCACCGGCTGCGCGAAGAGCCAGCCCGCCGTTGCGCTCATGCTCACAAGGCTTCGGCTGATCGACGGCGTCGCCAACGTGACGCTTCAGACCTCGGCAAAGTCCGGCTCCTCGGGAGCGACCGCGTCGGGCACCGGCGGCTGCCAAGCACGCCAGCCCGCCTACACCGCGACGGTGAGCTTCGACCCGCTTCCGACACCCGCGGCGACGCAGTCCGCGACTGCCGTCTCGGCGACCAAATCGACCGGAGGTGCACGATGACCGGCCGCGACCGCATGGTGGTGATCGTCGTCGTCCTCCTCGCCGTCCTCGGCGGCGGGTGGATGCTCGTGGTCTCCCCCAAGAGCAAGGAAGCCGGCAAACTCGGCAAGCAGGTCACCGAAGCGCAGGCCCAGCTCGCGAGCGCCGAAGGGCAGCTCTCGAACGCACGCGCCGCGCAGACCCAGTACTCGCGATCCTACGCGTCGATCGTGAGCCTCGGCAAAGCCGTGCCGCCGAGCCAGGAAGTCCCGTCTCTGATCTACCAGCTCTCACAGGCGACCAACGCGAAGAACGTCGACTTCAGCTCGATCGCAGCGAGCGCGGGCCCCGGCTCCAGCTCGGCCGGCGCGGCCAGCGCCGCCACAGCGGCAGCGTCAGCAGGCTTCTCCCAGATGCCGTTCACGTTCGTCTTCAACGGCAGCTTCTTCGACCTCGAACATCTCTTCCAGCAGCTCAACGGCTTCACCGTGCGCAAGGCCTCGGGCGGCCTGCAGGTGAGCGGCCGCCTGCTGACGATCCAGAGCGTCAAGCTGGCTCCCGAATCCTCCGGCGGCAGCGGAAGCGCGGCCTCCCAGATGCTCTCCGGCACCGTCTCCGCCACCGCCTACGTGCTCCCGGCGGGGCAGGGCCTCACGGGAGGCGCCACGCCGGGCGCTCCGGCGGGCGCAGCCACTCCAGTGTCCTCGACCACAGGAGCCGCGAGCTCCCCGACCGCTCCCGCGATTGCAAGGGTGACCCCATGAGCGATTTTCTGAGCTCCCTGAAGGCGGACCTGTCCGACAGGCGCCTGCTGCCGTTCGTCGCGGTCGTCGGGCTGGCGCTCCTCGGCGCACTCGGCTACGTCGTCCTCGGTGGAGGGTCTGGCTCGACGACACCCCCGGCCACGGTCGGTGGCGCGTCCGCTGCCAGGGGCATCGCCGTGACGAGCGCGACCGCCAATCCTGCCAAGCCCGTCGCCGAGACCACCAGCGGCTCACCCGTGCAGCGCGGTGGCTCTGCCCGCAATCCGTTCATCCCGCTGCCGGGCGCCGCCAAGGCGAAGACAGCCGCGAGCAACGCGACGAGCAGCACGGGAACACACTCGAGCTCGAACACCACCTCAGGCGGCTCCTCGACGGGCGCCAACCTCGGCTCCGGCTCCTCGCCCAAAACCGAACCCAAAGCCACGACGCCCTCCCCGGCTCCGTCGCCGTCCAAACCCTCCAAGCCGAAGCCCGAAACCGTCTACCACGTCTCCACGCTCTTCGGCGTGGTCCCCGCCGTCGTGCCTCCCGGGGGAGTCCAGCTCACGCCATACAGCGACATGCGCCTTCTGACCGCGCTGCCGTCGGCCAAGCAGCCGCTGATCGTGTTCCGAGGCGTCACCACGGGTGGCAAGAGCGCGATCTTCACGGTCGTCGGCGAAGCGATCCTGCGCGGCAACGCCACATGCCTGCCCAGCACCTCGCAGTGCCTCGCGATCGAGCTGAAGCCAGGCCAGGTCGAGCAGCTCGAATACCTGGCGTCGAGCGGCGAAGTGGTCACCTACGAACTGCGCATCGTCAGCATCACACCCACGAAGGCGTCGGCGGCCGCGGTCGTGAGCGTCCGCCGCGCGAGCTCCAACGCCGGACGCGCAGTGCTCCGCCGCGCGGGCCTGCTCGGGCTTCCCGGCCTGCGCTACTCGGCCTCGGTGGGCGTCCTCGCGCTCCTCGGCCACCCGGCCGCGGCCGCTCGCGCGCACCACTAGCGCGCTCGTCGCGTCGGGCCCGGGCCCGAGGCCAAATAAGCTTGGAGCCGTGACGCTCCACCTCATAACAGCCGGCGAGTCGCACGGCCCCGGCCTGACGTGCATCGTCGAGGGCCTGCCCGCGGGCCTCGAGCTGTCACCCGACGACGTCAACGTCGACATGTCGCGGCGCCAGCTCGGGCATGGTCGGGGCGGCCGCATGAAGATCGAGCGCGACTCCGCCGAGATCACCGGCGGCGTCCGCCACGGGCGCACCCTCGGCGGCCCGATCGCGCTGCAGGTGCTCAACCGCGACTACGCCAACTGGGAGCAGCGGATGAACCCGTGGCCGGTCGAGGAGGACGTCGAGGAGGTCCACCTACCGCGTCCCGGCCACGCCGATCTGGTGGGGACACTGAAGTACAAGCAGAGCGATGTCCGCAACATCCTCGAGCGCGCATCGGCGCGCGAGACGGCAGCGCGCGTCGCCGGCGGCGGGCTGTTCAAGACCTTCCTGCGCGCGCTGGGCGTGAGCGTCCACTCGCACGTCATCCAGATCGCCTCCGTGCACGCTCCCGCGGGCGAGCGCCCGCTGGCCGCCGCCGACTTCGACGAGGTCGACGGCTCGCCGGTGCGCTGCCTCGATGCGGGGGCGACGCGGGAGATGGTCGACGAGATCGACCGGCTGCGCAAGGCGAACGAGTCCGTCGGCGGCGTCTTCGAGGTGCAGGCGTTCGGGCTCGTACCCGGTCTCGGCTCGCACGTCTCGTGGGAGGAGCGCCTCGACGGACGCCTCGCGATGGCGATCTGCTCGATCCAGGCCGTCAAGGGCGTCTCGATGGGCGATGCGTTCTCCGTCGCCGGGCTCCCGGGATCCGAGGCGCACGACGAGATCTTCTTCTCGGAGGACCGCGGCTACCACCGGCGGAGCAACCGCGCCGGCGGCCTGGAGGGCGGCATGACGAACGGCGAGCCGCTGATCGTTCGCGGCGCGATGAAGCCGCTGCCCACTCTGACCAAGCCGCTGCAGTCCGTCGACACCGCCACCCACGCCCCGGCGCAGGCGCTCAGGGAGCGCACCGACTCGTGCACCGTGCCCGCCGCCGGGGTGGTCGCCGAGGCGATGGTGGCGTTCGTGCTGGCCGACGCGTACCGGAAGAAGTTCGGAGGCGACCACATCGACGACGTACTCGAGGCCGTCCGCGCCTATCGCGAGCGGATCGGATGGCGTTCGTCCTGATCGGCTTCATGGGCGCCGGCAAGTCGACCGTCGCCGCGGAGCTCGCAGACGCGCTGGGCGTCGCGCACCGGGACAGCGACGCGCTTCTCGAGGAGCGTCTCGGACATCCGGTCGCCCGCGAGTTCGAGCTGCGCGGGGAGCCGGAGTTCCGCGCCCGGGAGGAGGATCTCGTCTGTGCGCTGCTGGCCGACGCCGGTCCGGAGGACGTGGTCGCGCTCGGCGGGGGCAGCGTCCTCTCGCCGCGGGTTCGGGAGGCGCTGGCGCACCACGTGACGCTGCTGCTCGACGTCGACCCGTTCGTCGCCTGGGAGCGGGTGCACTCGGCCGGGAACGGCGACGAGCGCCCACTCGCCCGCGACCGTGAGAGCTTCATGGCGCTCGCCGCCGAGCGCCGCACGCTCTACGAGCAGCTCGCCGACGCCGTGCTCGCCGAACCGCTGCCGGGCGGCGCTCCCCGGGCGCTCGCGGCTCTGCGGGCGCTCTCGTCGGCCCCACGCGGCACGCGCCTGCTGTGGGCTCGGTCGGCGTCGGGCGAGTACCCCGTCTTCCTCGGCCGTGGGCTGCTGCGCTCGGGCGCCCTGGAAGACCTCTCGCCGCTCGGGCGCTCGCGCTCGCGGCCCTTCTGCGTAAGCGACAGCCACGTCGCCGGGCTCTACGCCGGGGCGCTCGGAGAGCTCGCGGCGACGATCACGATCGAGCCTGGTGAGGCAAGCAAGACCCTCGCCTCCGCGCAGCGGGTATGGGAGGCGCTGGCGGCCCATGGGATGACGCGCGCCGACCACGTGGTCGCCCTCGGCGGCGGCGTCGTCGGCGATCTCGCAGGCTTCTGCGCAGCCACCTACCAGCGTGGCGTGCCGGTCGTGCAGGTGCCCACGACGCTCGTGGCGCAGGTCGACTCGGCCTATGGAGGCAAGACCGGACTGGATCTGCCGGCGGCCAAGAACTACGTCGGCGCCTACCACCAGCCGGCGGCAGTGCTGGTCGATCCCGACGTGCTGGCTACGCTCCCGCCCGCCGAGCTCGCCGCCGGCTGGGTCGAGGTCCTCAAGACCGCGCTCATCGCCGGCGGACGGCTCTGGGACAGGGTCTCCGCCGGCGGGGACGTCGACGAGGACACCATCCTCGACTGCGTGCGCACAAAGCTCGCCGTCGTGGGGGCCGACGAGCGAGATGCCGGCCGCCGCCAGGTGTTGAACCTCGGCCACACCGTGGGGCACGCGATCGAGGCCGCCACCGGGTACACCCGCTACAGGCACGGCGAGGCGGTCGGCCTTGGTCTGCTGGCCGCGCTTCGCCTGTCGGGTCAGGACGAGCTGCGAGCGGATGTCCGCGAGCTGCTGGCCGCGCATGCCCTCCCGGTGACCCTGTCGGGGGCATCGGCGCAGGACGTCCTCGCGGCGAGCGCGCGCGACAAGAAGCGCGTCGGCGAGGAGGTCCCGTTCGTGCTCGTCCGCGCCCCGGGGGACGTGAGCGTCGGGAACCCCGTCGCCGCCGAGGAGCTGGCGGCCGCGATCGCGGAGCTCTCCGTATGAGCGCGCGGCGCCCCCGCGTCGAGGTGATGCACGGCGTCAACCTGGACCAGCTCGGCCGCCGCGACCCGAAGCTCTACGGCACGCTGACGCTGGCAGAGCTCGAGCGTCAGATCGAGACCGACGCCGGCGAGCTCGGCCTCGACGTGCGCTTCTTCCAGACCAACCACGAGGGCGACTTCGTCGAGCGCCTGCATGCTCTGGACGGTCACGCCGATGCCATCCTGCTGAACCCGGGAGCATGGACTCACTACGCCTGGGCCATCCGAGACGCCCTCGAGATCGCCGCTCTGCCGGCGGTCGAGATCCACCTCTCCGACGTCGCCAGCCGCGAGCCGTGGCGGAGGCTGTCGGTCGTCGGCGATCTCTGCTTCGCGACGATCGCAGGCCAGGGTCCCGCCGGCTACCGCGTGGCGCTCACCCTCGTGCGCGAGCGACTCGAGCGCGCAGGCGAGAGGGGAGAGGCGTGAGCGCAGGCGAGCGCACGGAGCCGCTGCCCGCCCGGGCTCAGCGCCTGACGGGTGAGCTGAAGGAGCGGGAGCTCGACCTGCTGCTCGTGACCACGCCCGTCGACGTGCGCTATCTCACCGGGTTCACGGGCAGCAGCGGGCTGGCCCTCATGGCTGGGTCCGGCGCCGCGGGCGAGCCGGGCGCGCACCGCTTCTTCACCGACTTCCGCTACCGGACGCAGTCGGCCGAGCAGGTGCCCGGCTCCTTCGAGCGCGAGATCGTGGCAGGCGACATGCTCGAGGCGGTGGCGAGCGCGCTGGCCGAGGGCGGCGGTCGCCTGGGCTATGACGACGCGCACCTCACGGTCAAGGCGCATCGCCGCCTGACGGAGCTGATCGGCGAGAGCTGGGAGCTCGTGCCCACCGCCGGCGCGGTCGAGCGGCTGCGTGCGATCAAGGAACCGGGTGAGATCGCGCGCATGCGGGCCGCCACGGAGCTGGCCGACGAGGCGCTGCGTCGGACGCTCGAGGCGGGCATCGTGGGGCGCACCGAGCGCGACGTGGCGATCGAGCTCGAGCTGCGGATGCGCCGCCTGGGCGCCGAGGAGCCGAGCTTCCCCTCGATCGTCGCATCCGGCGCCAACGGGGCCCTCCCACACGCCGAGCCGCGCGACGTGCAGATCGCGCCCGACGTGCTCGTCACGATCGACTGGGGAGCCGTCCTCGAGGGCTATTGCTCCGACTGCACGCGCACGTTCGCCACCGGCGAGCGGATCTCCGAGCTCGCCCGCGAGACCTACGACCTCGTGCTCCGCGCCCAGCTCGCGGGACTCGGGGCCGTTCGCGCGGGGCCGGCCGGCCGCGAGGTCGACGCGGTCTCCCGCGAGGTCATCGAGCGGGCCGGCCAGGGTGCCAACTTCGGCCACGGGCTGGGTCACGGCGTCGGTCTCGAGGTCCACGAGCGACCGCGTCTGTCACAGACCTCCGGCGAGGAGGAGCTGCGCCCCGGCCACGTCGTGACGGTCGAGCCTGGCGTCTACGTACCTGGAGAGCTCGGCGTGCGCATCGAGGACCTGGTGGTCGTCGAGGCGGATGGTCAGGACGTGCTGACGAGCTTGCCCAAGGAGCTGACCGTCGTCTCCTGAGCCCGGGGAGGCTCGCCGCGGGGCGCCC
The DNA here is from genome assembly GCA_036498265.1 of Solirubrobacteraceae bacterium. Taxonomy (GTDB): domain Bacteria; phylum Actinomycetota; class Thermoleophilia; order Solirubrobacterales; family Solirubrobacteraceae; genus Palsa-744. The sequence goes on from DASYFT010000028.1 coordinate 93,362, forward strand.
GCCACGGCGCCCTTCGCGCGGGGGCGAGCAGGCGGGCGAACATCCAGCCGGCCAGCGGCAGCGACCACGCCAGGAAGAACGCGGCCTGGCCGTCCGGCGAGACCCGGCCGATCATCCAATGGAGGTTGACCCACACGAGCGCGCTCGCGGCCAGCGCCAGCAGCGGTGGCCGCTCGAGCGGTGCGAGTGCCTCCCAGGCGAGCAGCGCGAGGATGAAGGGGAGCGGGTAGTAGATGACGTCCCAGGTATCGAGCAGACAGCGGACCAGCAGCAGCATCGCCAGGGCGAGCAGGGCATCCTGCTCGCTCAGGCGGCGCCGCCGCACCCACAACGCCGCCGTGAGGACGGCGCCGGTGGCCAGGATGAGCGGATGGCTGACGGTGCCCGACCACGACGGGGCCACCCGGAAGCCGGGCTTGGGGAGCCCGAACGCGCCGTGAACGAGCGCCCCGTGGTGCCCCAGGAACCAGAACAGCTGCCACGGCTGGAAGATGTAGCTTGGCGGCGATGCGAGCGCGCGGGTGCCGGTCACGAAGCCGCCGGAGGAGAGCACGAGCGGGGCGAGGATCGCGCCCGCGGTGGCTCCCGTCGCAAGCAGGCAGGCCAGGCGCCGCCCGGCGGGCAGCACCATCAGCACGGGTCCCACTGCGAGCACGGCCCACTCCTTGTTGGCGATCGCCAGCCCGAGCATCGCGCCGATCAGCAGCGCGCGCCCCGTGCCGGGTCGCGGGCGCGCTGCGAGGACCACGGCGCCGATGCACAGGGCCGCGCCGACCAGCTCCTCGGGGTGACCGAGTTCCAGGGCGCAGAGCATGACGGGGTTGGCCACGCACAGCGCCAGCGCGACGCCTCGCGCCATGCGTGAGCGTCCCTCACGGCGCATGCGGGCGACGAGCCAGACTCCGAGTACCGCGCCCGCGGCGAGGCAGGGCAGCGCGAGCATCCGGTAGACGGCCAGAGCGCCGCCGCCCCACAGCCCCGGCAGCAGCGCGAACGGCGCCCGCTCGACCAGCGAGCCGCCGTAGGCGGGGGCAAGTCGCAGGAACTCTCCGATGTGCCCGTTGGTGAGCGCTTCGACAGCTCCACGCGCCTCGTTGTCGTAGTCGTTCCAGGCGAAGCCGTAGAGGCCGAGCCAGGCGAGCGCGGCGCTTCCGCACACCGCCATCAGCGCGCACAGCGCGTTCTCGCGGAGGATTCGCCGCATGTGCAACCCATCGGCCTCGACCGGTGGCGGCTTGAGCTTTCCGTGGCCCCGTGCGCGCCTTAGGAGTATCGTCGGCCCGTCGCGCCAGCACCGCTCAGCAAAGAACGTCCGGGGAGGTCGAGCTCGCATGCCGTCGCTGTTGGATCTGACGAGTCAGGGGGACGTCGGCACGATCGCCGACGAGTCGAAGCTGTCGAGCGTCACGCTGATGACGCCGCAGCAGCTGTATGAGCTGTGGGAGCGCCAGAGCTGGCAGTCGCACACGATCGACTTCACCCAGGACCGTCGCGACTGGGCGACGATGGACGCCGAGCTGCGCGAGCAGATGTCGTGGAACCTTTCGTCATTCTTCGTCGGCGAGGAGCGCGTCACGACCCAGTTCTCGGGACTCGTGATGGCGTACGAGACGCAGGCCGAAGAGGCGTTCCTCACGACCCAGCAGGTCGACGAGGCGAGGCATGCGCAGCACTTCAACCGCTTCTACGAGCAGGTCCTGGGGCTCGACGGAACCTTCGAGGACCGCCTCGCACGGGCGCGGCGGGACCTCAACCGCGCGTTCGTGGAGATGTTCGACGGCGTCCTCGTCGACTGGGGCCGGCGGCTGATCGAGAACCCTCGCGACATCGAGGCGAAGGTGGACTTCGTGACGCTCTACCACATGATCATCGAGGGCACGCTCGCGCTCACCGGGCAGTTCTTCCTGACCGACTACATGGAGCGCAACGGCATCCTCCCGGGCTGGGTCGAGGGGTTCCGGCTGATCTCCCAGGACGAGCACCGCCACGTCGCCTACGGCACCTGGTTCCTGCGCGAGAAGGCGGCCGATCCACAGCTCAAGCGGCGCATCGCCGAGCGGCTGGCCGAGCTGATCCCGCTGGCCGCCGCCGTCCTCGTGCCGCCCGGCGCCGACCCCGAGAGCTACGCGATCCTCGACTACACGATGGAGGAGACCAACACGTTCGCCTTCAACGCGCTGCACCGGCGCCTGAAGGTGATCGGGATAGACCTGGCGAGCGTCGCGGCGGCCGCCTAGCCCTGCGGCCGCGCCCAGCCCGGCCGGGCGCGCGCAGCGCGGCGCGCGCGCAGCCCCGCCGCCTAGCTCGTCTTCTCGAAGACCATCCGGTGGTGGTCGAGAAGCTCGCGTTCGAAGCAGACCTTGTTGGCGCTCACCCCCGAGGTGAAGGCCAGGCGGAAGTCGGGACTGGTGAGCCAGCGCGGAACCAGCAGCAGCTTCAACAGGCTCTTTCGCAGGCTGCGGGCGCCGGTGCGCCTGCCCCACTGGGTGATCGTTTGGATGTAGTCGAGGCGGCCGTTGGAGCTCGACACCAGACGGAAGTCCGGCTCGGCGCAGCGCACCACCTGGTCGATGCCGGATGGCAGCCACGAGCCTGGGAACTGGCGCCCCATCAGCGCCAGGTACCAGGCGTCGGAGTCGCGCGGCGCGCGGACGTCGATCTCGGACAGCGGGATCATGTTCGGGCCGAAGACCATGGTCTGCAGGTAGAAGCGCCCGTTCGCCGGGAGCAGGCCCGCGACGCGGGCGAAGATCCCCCGGTAGATCTCCTCCTGGCGCCCGGCCTCGTACTCCTCCGGCGAGCAGAAGTGCTCGAAGGCGCCGAGGCTCGCGACCGCGTCGAACGGGCCGAAGCTGTCGCGGTCGACCTCCCTGGCGTCGCGCAGGTACACGTCCAGCCCGTGGCGGCGGCAGGCCGCCTGCTGCGCCCGCGAGAGGGTCACGCCGACACCGCTGCCGCCGCGGCTGCGGATGAAGTTCAAGAGCGGCCCCCAGCCACAGCCCAGGTCCAGCACCCGGCGTTCGGGCCCGATCCCGATCTGCTCGGCCACGAACTCGTGCTTGCGGCGCTGCGCCTGCTCGAGGCTCAGCGAGAAGTCGCCGTCGTACTTGGCGCCGCTGAAGTCGGCGAGCTCGCCCATGCTGAGGCGGAAGACGCGGTCCGTCAGCGAGTAGGTGAAGTCGATGTCGTGTCTGTCGGCCATGCCCCCGCTCCCGGATCGTGACGGGCAGACACTAGCCTCTCGCGGTGCCCCGGGCCGGTCCGCGGACGGTAGGGCCGGGCCGGGCCGCCCGCTACGCTGCCGCTCATGGTCAGCACCAACCAGTTCCGGAACGGCAGCCACATCGAGGTCGACGGGACCGTCTTCAAGATCGTCGAGTTCCAGCACGTCAAGCCGGGGAAGGGCGGCGCGTTCGTGCGCACGAAGCTGCGCCGCGCCTCCGACGGCAACGTCATCGACCGCACGTTCAGGGCCGGCGAGAAGTTCCGCTCGGTGCGGACCGAGTCGCGGAGGATGCAGTACCTGTACGCGGACGGCAGCGACGCGCACTTCATGGACACCGAGTCCTTCGAGCAGATCGCGGTCCCGGAGGCGGCGCTGCGGGACGCCCTGCGCTGGATGACCCCCAGCAGCGAGGTCGAGGTGCTGTTCATAGACGAGGCTCCCTCCGACGTGCAGCTGCCGAGCGCGGTGGAGCTGGAGGTGGCGCAGACCGACCCCGGTCTGCGCGGGGACTCGGTGTCGGGCGGCGGCACCAAGCCCGCGACCCTCGAGACGGGCGCGGTCATCCAGGTGCCGCTGTTCGTCGAGCAGGGCCAGCGGATCCGCGTCGACACCCGCTCCGGCGACTACCTCGCGCGTGCCTGAATGCGCCGCTCCGATCAGCGCCGCTCGGCGGTGATCGCCGTCTACCAGCACGACCTCACCGGTCGCGCACCGACCGAGCTGCTCCCCAGCGACGCCTCGCCGTTCGTCCATGCGCTGGTGCAGGCTGCGATCGATCGCGAGGCCGAGCTCGACGCGGTGATCGGCCGCCACGCCCACGGCTGGTCGGTGGAGCGGATCCAGCCCCTGGAGCGGAGCATCATGCGCGTGGCACTCGTCGAGATGCTCCATCCGGGCGCCGCGCCGAGCGAGCAGCCGATCCCGCCCGAGGGGGCGATCGAGGAGGCCGTGGAGAGCGCCAAGACGTTCTGCGGCCCCGACGCCCCGGGGTTCGTCAACGGGGTGCTGGGCGCAGCGCTCCGCGAGGTGCGAGAGAATGGGCAGGCCAAATGAGCAGCGCCGAGCATCTCGATGACCTGATCACCCGCCTGGAGCGGGCGGCCGAGCAGCTGCGCTCCGGCGAGCTGTCGGCCGACGCGGCCGCGACCATGGTCGAGGACTGCGCCTCGCTGGCCACCCAGGCGGCCGCCGAGCTCGAGCAGCTCACCCGCGCCGAGGTCTCGGCGCCGCCGCCGGGCCAGGACACCCTTCTCTAGGCCGCCGGTGGGATCTACCTATCCGGAGCACCTGCGCGAGGAGGTCGACCGCTACCTCGAGGCGATGCGCTTCTCCGACGAGCCGCTGACAGCGGGACTCGAGGAGGCGATGCGCTACTCGCTGCTCGCCGGCGGCAAGCGGATCCGGCCGGTCCTCAGCCTCGCCACCGCGCGGGCGGTCGGGCTCGAGCAGAGCGAGGTCATGCCGCTGGCCGGCGCGATCGAGCTGATCCACACCTACTCGCTGATCCACGACGACCTGCCCGCGATGGACGACGACGAGCTGCGGCGCGGAGAGCCGACCTGCCACGTGAAGTTCGGCGAGGACGTGGCGATCCTCGCGGGCGACGGCCTATACGCCGAGGCCTTCCGGCACCTGCTGACCCGCCAGCGCTCCGAGCCCCGGCGGGTGCTCGCCGCGGCCGCCGAGCTGGCCGCCGCGACAGGGGTCAACGGCATGGTCGGCGGTCAGTACGCGGACGTGCGCCAGGAGGAGGAGTCCCGGCCGGCGGAGCTCAGGCGCCTGCACGAGCTCAAGACCGGTCGCCTGATAAGCGCGTCGGTGCTCTGCGTACTACTGTTGACTGGGATCGAGGACGGAGCTGGGACGGCTCCCTTCCGGCGCTTCGCCGCCGAGCTTGGAGTCCTGTTCCAGATCATCGACGACATACTCGATGTGACCGGCACCGACGATGCACTGGGAAAGCCACGAGGTAGCGATGAGCGTCACGGGAAGAGGACGTACGTGAGCCAGTTCGGGATCGACCGCGCGCGGGAGCTCGCCGCGGAATCGCACCGGATGGCCAAGGAGGCGCTCGCAGAGGTTCCCGCACGCGGCCGGGATGGCGCCACCCCGCATGGGGGCTCGAAGGCGACGGCCGAGCTGGAGGGCATCGCGGACTTCATCTACACCCGCACCTCATGACCCTGCTCGAGAACATCGACGGTCCCGATGACCTGCGCGGCCTCTCCGAGCAGGAGCTCGCGCAGCTCGCCCAGGAGGTGCGCGAGCACATCATCGACACGGTCGGCGAGATCGGCGGCCACTTCGGGGCGAACCTCGGCACCTGCGAGCTGGCGGTGGCGCTGCACTCGCTGCTGGAGTCCCCGCGCGACAAGATCCTGTGGGACGTCGGCCACCAGGCCTACCCCCACAAGATCCTCACCGGCCGGCGCGATCAGCTGAGCACGATCCGGCAGTACGGCGGGCTGGCCCCGTTCTGCTCGATCGCCGAGTCGCCCCACGACGTGATGGGGGCCGGGCACGCCTCCACGTCGATCGGCTACGCGGTGGGGATCAAGGAGGGCATGCGCCATGCGGGCGCCGACGCAGACGGCAAGGTCGTAGCGGTGATCGGAGACGGCGCGATGACCGGCGGCGTGGCCTTCGAGGCGATCGGCCAGGCGGGCGGCCTTGGGACGCCGATCGTCGTCGTGCTCAACGACAACGGCATGTCCATCGCTCCCAACGTGGGCGCGCTGTCGCGCTACTTCAACCGGATACGCATGAACCCCAAGCTCTGGCACGCACGCTCCGACCTCGAGGGCGGGCTGACGCGCCTGCCGGGCGGGATCGGCGCCGCGTTCGAGCGCCTCGGCCCGCACCTGAAGGAGTCGATCAAGGCGTTCTGGGCGCCGGGGCTGTGGTGGGAGGAGCTCGACTGGGCCTACATGGGCGTCGTGGACGGCCACGACGTCAAGGCGCTGCGCGAGGCTCTCCGCGAGGCGCTGGCGGCCGAACGGCCGGTGGTGGTGCACATCGCGACCGTCAAGGGCAAGGGCTTCGCGCCCGCCGAGGACGGCGGCCTGGAGGGCATGGAGAAGTGGCACGCCGCCAAGCCGAAGTCGATCCACAACGGCTCGCCGACGAGCTCGGCTGCGATCAAGGGCAAGAGCAAGGCCGCCCGGACGCCGCCGCCGCAGTACACCCAGGTCTTCGGCGAGGCGCTCGTGCGCGAGTGCGAACGCGACGAGCGGGTCATCGGCATCACCGCCGCCATGAACTCCGGCACGGGCCTCAGCATCCTCCAGAAGGCGCTGCCGGACCGCTACTTCGACGTCGGGATCGCCGAGCAGCAGGCGATCCTCTTCGCCGCCGGGCTGGCGCTCGAGGGCGCCAAGCCGGTGGCCGCGATCTACTCCACGTTCCTGCAGCGCGCCTACGACCAGATCGTGCACGACGTCTGCCTCCAGAACCTCAACGTGGTGTTCGCCATGGACCGGGCGGGACTCGTCGGCGACGACGGCCCGACCCACCACGGCGCGTTCGACATCGCCTACCTGCGCTGCCTTCCGAACATCGTGCTGATGGCGCCGCGCGACGAGGCGATGCTGGTGACGATGCTGCGCACAGCGCTGCGCCACGACGCCGGACCGATCGCGCTGCGCTACCCGCGCGGCGAGGGAGTGGGTGTGCCCCTGCCCGCCGAGCCGCAGCCCATAGGCATCGGGACAGGCGAGATCCTGCTCGAGGGCGCCGCGCCGCGGTCGGGCGCCGGAGCCCGCACGGGCAGGCGGGTGGCGCTGATCGGCTACGGCACCGGCGTCGGCAAGGCGCTCGAGGCCGCCGCCGAGCTGCAGCGTCAGGACATCTCGGTGACGGTCGCCGACGCTCGCTTCGCCAAGCCGATCGATGCGGGGCTCATGGCTCAGCTCGCGGCCGAGCACGATCTGCTCGTCACCGTCGAGGAGGGCGTGCTCGCGGGCGGCTTCGGCTCGGCTGTGTGGGAGACGCTAAACGAGGCCGGGGCCACGCCGCGCATCCTGCGCGTGGGGTTGCCGGACCGCTACGTCACCCACGGCAAGCCCGCGCTGCTGCACGAGGAGGTCGGGTTCACCGGCCGGCGGATCGCAGAGCGGGTGGCGGCGGCGATCTCCCACGGCGACCGTGCCCGCGGCGCCGGTTCCGCCATCATCGGCGCCTGAGCGCCGAAGGGTTAAAAGAAACGGCCAGCCGGGGAAGCGGGCCGTTTCGGGGAGGAGGGGTCAGGAGAGATGTGCTCTCGATCGCCAAACATGATGCCCGCGTGATGGGACGGCATGTGTGACATCGATCACAGACCGGGCCCCGGGCGGCTGCGCCAGTCGACGACAGCGCTTTGTGCAAGGGTTCGCGGGCGATGCCCAAGCGGCGCCTGGACACCCTGCTGACAGAGCGCGGCCTTTTCCCATCGCGCACGCGCGCGGCCGCCTCGGTGATGGCAGGCGAGGTCCACGTGGGGCCCGGAAGGCGGCGGGCCAAGAAGCCCGGTGAACTCATCGACGCCCAGGAGGCGCTGAGCATCGCCGAGCGCCCCGCCTACGTGTCGCGGGGCGGGATCAAGCTCGCCAACGCGCTCGCCGCCTCGGGAGTCCAGGTTGCGGGCCGGCGCGCGCTCGACGTGGGCGCGTCGACCGGAGGCTTCACCGACTGCATGCTGCAGCAAGGCGCCCGCGAGGTGATCGCCGTGGACGTCGGCTACGGCACGCTCGACTACGCGCTGCGAACCGATCCGCGGGTCCGGGTGCTCGAGCGGACGAACGCCCGCGCGCTGACGCCGGAGATGCTCGGCCAGCTGCCCGGCGACACCGATAGCGGCGGCGATGCGAGACCGGACCTTGCGACGATCGACGTCTCGTTCATCTCGCTGACCAAGGTCCTGGCACCGGTGCTGGCCTGCCTTGCGGAGGGGCACGACGTGCTGGCGCTGGTCAAGCCGCAGTTCGAGGTCGGGCGTGGCCGCGTGGGCAAGGGCGGCGTGGTGCGCGACCCCGGCGAGCGTCGGGCGGCGCTCGTGAGGGTGGGCGAGGCCGCAGTGGCGCTCGGCGAGCTAGTGCTCGGCTACCACTCCTCGGGCCTGCCCGGCCCGAAGGGCAATCGCGAGACGTTCGTGCACCTCGCCGCCGCCGGTGCCGGCCTGCAGGGAGCATCCACGACCGCCGAGCTCGAGGCGATGGCGGGGGCGGTGGAGCCGGCATGAGGCAGATAACGCTGATCACGCACCGCCGCCCCGAGGAGACGGGGGCGACGCTCCGACGGCTGGCCGAGGCGGCCGCGGCGGCCGGCGCCACCCTGCGGCTGGACGAGGAGGAGACGCGAAAGCACCCCCAGCTGGAGCCCGGCCCCGCGGTGGAGCTCCACGCCGAGATCAGGCGCGACGTCGACCTCTGCATCGTGCTCGGTGGCGACGGCACCATCCTTCGGGCGCTGCAGCTCTACGCCGGCACGAGTGTGCCGGTGTTCTCGATCAACTTCGGCGAGATCGGCTTTCTGGCGACTGTCGAGCGCGGCGACCTCGACGAGGGGATCCGTCGTGCGCTGGCCGGCGACTTCGAGCTGCTGCGCCTGCCGGCGATCGTGCTCGGGGACGGCGACGGGGGCCATGCGGACGCCGCGGGCGGGCGCAGCGCCATCAACGACGTGGCGATCCATCGCAAGGTGGGCGAGCGCGTGGCCGAGATCGCCTACGCCCTCGAGGGCGAGGAGGTGGGGAGCGTCCGCTGCGACGGGCTCGTGGTCTCGACGCCGGCCGGATCGACCGGCTACAACCTGGCCAACGGCGGCCCCGTCATGGCATGGGGCGTGGCGGGCTTCGTGGTGTCCTTCATCGCGCCGCACTCGCTCACCGCGCGCGCCCTGGTGGTCGCTCCGGATGACCGCCTCATGATCCACAACCGCTCGCACGAGGCACTCGACGTGGCGCTCGACGGCCGGCCGGCCGGCGAGATCCAGCCCGGCGAGACGATCGAGGCGCACTTCGTCAACGACGTCGGCACGATCGCGCAGCTGCCGGGCACGACCTTCTACCGCCGGCTGCGCGAGAAGTTCGGGCGCCTGGCAAGCTGAGCTCAGGCGATGCTCGTGGCCCGCTGCTCCGCTGCCGCGGCACGAGCGACGTGGCCGTCGCGGTGCATCGAGGCGATGAAGTCGTCCAGCTGGTCGCGCGAGAAACGGCGCTGGCCGCCCGGGGTGCGGTAGCAGCTGACGTGACCTGCGTCCGTCCAGCGGCGGATCGTGGCCAGCGAGACGCCCAGGTAGCGGGCGGCCTGCGAGCTCGTGAAGACCAGCTGGCGGTCGCTGCGGTGCTGATTGGGGGAGACGGAGAGGGGCATGTTGCGTCTTTCGTCCGAACGCTCGGGGAACTTGAGCGCAGCTGAGCTTTGTGGACGTTTGCGTCGGAGCCGCGCGCGCCGGCGACGGGCCGGCTGCTCGCGTCGAGTGCGTCGGCCTGCCGTCAGGGGCCTTTCAGACGCGGAGTCGGAAACACGGGTCGGTCGCCGCCGGCTGCGGCAGTCGGGTCGTGATCCCGCATTGCAGAGCCGAATTCGGGCCCGCGGCGCGTTCGCACAAATGCAATCGATCCTGCATCTTGTTGCGTAACCTGGACTTTCCATCCATTTCTGCGTTACTCTCCTCAAACCTACTCATGAGTCGGCGTTCCTCCCAAGGATGGAGACCGAGGGTGGGGCGCCTTCAAAGCAGTTCGAACCTCTGGAGGAACACCATGGCCGAATACCGCAGCTGGTAAGGGAAGCTTTGAAGAAAAGGGAGGGCGTCGCGCGAGCATCGGCGGCGCCTTTTCTGTGTCTCGAGGGAGCGCGGTCCGCTCAGCCCGGCACGCTCGAGCCGCGACGGCGGGGGAGAGTGGGCCTGGGCAGCCCGCTCGGCGCCGGCTCGGTCTCGGACCCTTCGGCCATGTCCCGGACCCGCCGCTCGAATTCCAGCTGGCCCTCGAAGTCCGGTTCCTGCGCGAGGGTGTCGCCCTCGCGTTCCAGGAGAGCGACGAAGGTCTCGACCAGCTCGGGGTCGAGCTGGCCGTTGCGTGACGCCACGCCGAGCTCCTCGATGGCTTCCTCACGGCTCATCGGCGACCGGTAGCCGCGCCCCGCGACCATCGTGTCGTACGTGGAGCAGATGGCGAGGATGCGTGAGGCCGAAGGGATCTCCTGACCGATCAGGCCTGCGGGATAGCCGCGACCGTCCATGCGCTCGTGGTGGTAGAGGATCGCGTCGGCGACGGGGCCGTAGCCGTCGAGGGCGCCCACCAGGATGGCCCCCTCCTGCGGGTGCCTCTTGACGATCGCCATGTCCTCGTCCTCGAGGCTCTTGGCGTGCAGCACGCGGTCCGGCCAGGTGAACTTGCCGATCTCGTGGAGCAGGCCGGCGGCCCGCAGAACGTCCCGCTCCTCCTCGCTCAAGCCCAGCTCGACCCCGAGTGCGGTGGCGTATGCGGCCACGGCCGCGGCGTGGCGCCCGCTCGTCTCGTCTCGCATGCCGAGCGCCCGTACGAGGGTCCGCAGCACCCCGAGCTGAAGCCCGACGAGCTGCCGGGAACGGGCCTGCAGCTGCTCCGCCCGCCGCTCGGATCGCACGAGGGCGACGGTCAGATGCTGGAAGATCAGAAGGACGACGATGGCGGCGATCAGCATCGGTAGGCCGACGCTGCGGTAGGCCACGGCAAGCGTCGCGGCGAGGGCGCCGGATGCAAGCTCACCGGGCAGCAGCGGCAGGAACTCGGGCACCTGGCGCCGCAGCGAGTGCCCTTCCTCGACGAGCGCGTTCAGGCCGACGAGGACGAAGTTGACGGCGAGGGTGCCGGCGAACACCCCCAGGAGGATCAGGCCGAAGATGAAACTGCCGGCGGTGTGCCCGCCATGCAGCACCTGGAGGTCTTCGGCAGCCAGCCTCACAGCCAGTCCACCGGCGAACGGCACCGCGGCGAACGAGGCGAGGTTGCTGAGCCACTGCGTCCCGGAGATGCGGCGCCTCGCCGATGCGAGGATCATCGCGGCGATGCCGCAGATGGCGGCGGGCGCGGGGCCGAGCAGACCCATCGCGAGGACGATCGCCACCGTCGAGGCGGAGAGCTGGCCGTCGTTGAGCTGCACGCTGAATGACTCGCTGAGCAGCGCGAGAGACACCAGAAGGACGACGAGCACGGCCGGGCTCCATTCCGCGGGGCGGGCGAGCCACACGGCCGCAACGGCCGTCGCGGCGAGGAGCAGGACCTCAGACGCCCAAAAGAGTCGTTTCGTCAGAGAGGATGCGGACACGGATGCTCTGTCGTACTTAACGGCCGACAGGGCGACGCTCTTTAGGGCCACGGGCCCGCGGCCCTTTTGGGCGGGCCTCCGAGTGTGCGTCATGGGCGCCGCGCGAGAGGACCTCCGGCCCGGGGCGGGCGGTCTACCTTGCCGTCGGTCGCTCCGCCCCGTCGGCGGCCCGCGAAGCCGGCACCGCCGGTTCGACCGCATGGGCTCCGCGCGCCGGTTGGGTCAGCCGCATCAACACGACTGCCGTCACGGCCGTCCCCGCTCCGACAACAAGGAACGCCGAGCGCGGTGACCCGAGCGCGACGAGCAACCCGCCCAGAGGAAGGCCGATGACGGGGCACAGGGCGCCGAGGGATTCAACGGCCCCCATCATCTGCCCGTGGAGCTCCTTTGGAGCGATCCGCTGCACGATGCTGAACAGAGACGGCAGCTCCATTCCGTTGCCCAGGCCGCCGACGAGCGCCGCGACGCCCGCGACAGCCAGCGACGGGGCGGCCGCGAAGCCGATGTAGGCGAGCCCGACGCACAGCGTGCCGCCGCTCAGCAGGTACCCGAGGGGCCGCCTGAGCGAGCGTCCGAACACCACGCTCCCGAGCACCGTTCCGACGCCCCACGCGGTCAGCAGAAGGCCGAAGCCACGGTCCCCCGCCGCCAGCGTGCTCTTGGCATACGCGATCTCGATCGGTGCTCCGGCCTCGAAGAACACGAACGCCACCGCCTCGGCCAGCAGCAGGCCCCGCAGCGTGGGCGTCCCCTTGATCGTCCCCCAGGCGGTGCGTAGACGCTCGCGCACGGTGCTGCCCGCCGCCTCCTCGACGTGCGGGCGCAGCTGGAAGAGGAGCGCGCCGCAGATCAGGAACGAGCCCACGTCGATGAGCAGCGCGTCCGGCGCCCCGGCCGCCGCCACCACGATGCCGCCGAGCACCGGTCCGAGCACGAACGTGAACGAGAACGCCATGTTGAGCGCGGCGTTGGCCGCGCGCTCCGCACTGTCAGCCCTGCTCTGGGCCGGCTCTCCCGAGTCGGCGGGCTCCTCCCGGCCCGCGGCCGGCGGCGGCGACGGCTCGTCCAGCTCGATCGCGTGCTCGCGCGCCGTGCGCGCGATCTGCGTGCGCAGCAGTGCGTTGGCGGCTCGCGCGGCCGTGCCGTCGAGCGCGACCAGGAGGACGACGGCCGGCAGCCAGAAATGCGAAACCAAGGCGGCGAGCGCCGCGGTTGCGAGGGCCTCGAAGAAGTACAGCCCGCTGAGCTCTCCGCGCCGCTCGGAAGCCTCGACACGCGCGATCAGCGGCGGCACCGCGAAGGCGGGCAGCGCCTGGGCCGCCACGAGCACCGCCGAGACCGCCAGGGCGCTGTGCGTGCGGTCGTATGTGGCGACCATCAGCGCCACCACCCCCACCCAGGTCCCGAGCCTGTTGACGGCGTAGGCAGCGATCATCCGGCGCAGCTGCGGGATCTTCAGAGCCGAGGCCACGGCGGCACGCTAGCGGGTGCGCTACGGCCGATCCACCGCTGCCACGAGACCTTCACCGCCCGCCCGACGCGTCTGGCCGGCGCCTTCTCGCCGGCCGCCCAGAGGTCCAGCCCGCTCGTTTCGGTCCTCGCCAGCCGCTACGGTGTCCGCGCAATGGAGAGCGGCACTCCGGGCGTCACGCGCCCGATCGAGGTGATCATCGCCGACGACCACTCCGTCGTCCGCGACGGGATCCGCGCCGTTCTCGAACGCCAGAACGACGAGTTCCGCGTCGTGGCCGAAGCCGCCGACATCCCAACGATGATCCGCGCGGTGCGCGAGCACACGCCGGACCTCCTGACACTCGACCTGACCATGCCGGGCGGGTCGAGCCTCGCGGCGCTGCCGCAGTGCTTCATCGCCCATCCCACCCTGGCGGTTGCGATCCTGACTATGCGCGAGGACCCCGAGTACGCGCGCCAGGCACTGCGCGCCGGCGCGCGCAGCTACGTCCTCAAGGAGGCCGAGCCGGCCGAGCTCCTGCAGGCGTTCCGGCTGGCGGTGGCGGGCGGCAACTACCTGCATCCCCGCCTCGGCGCGCTGATGGCCACCGGCGCGGACGGCGGGACCGACGGCGCGGTGCTCAGCGACCGCGAGCGCGAGGTCGTGCGCCTGATCGCCAACGGCTACACCAACCCGGAGATAGCGGAGAAGCTCAACGTGGCCGAGCGGACCGTCAAGACCTACCGCGCCCGCGCGATCGAGAAGCTCGGCTTCTCATCGCGCGCCGAGATAACCGCCTACGTGCGCCGCACCGGGCTCGCCGAGTAGCGCCCCGTCGCGTGGCGTCGCCCGTGCGGCCCCTGCCGGCGGCGGAGATCAGGCCGGCGCCGCGGAGGACGGCCGCCCGGCGAGGGGAACGGTCAGGCGGACCGTCGTGCCGCCGCCGGGCGCCGGCCCGAACTCGAGCTCGCCGCCGATCAGCTCGGCGCGCTCGCGCATCCCTGACATCCCGAAGCCGCCCTCGAGCCCATCGCCGCGCGGGCCGAGCCGCTCGACGTCCGGGAGACCGCGGCCGTCGTCCGTGACCGACGCGATCAGCACTCCGCCGCGCTCCTGCACGCGCACCACAGCCGTGGTGGCCTGCGCGTGGCGGCTCACGTTGGTGAGCGCCTCCTGCACGATCCGGTAGACCGTGCTCTCGAGCTCGGCGTCCAGCCGGCGCGTCTCGCCGTGGGCGCCCGCGCCGTTGCCGGACTCTTCCGCGCCCGCCTCCAGTTCGATCTCCGTCCGCGCGTCGAGCCCGTCGATCGCCTGCGCGCGCCTCGCCAGCGCCTCGAGCGCCGCGGCCAGACCGAGGTCGTCGAGCGCCGCCGGGCGCAGCTCGGTGATCAGGTGGCGCAGCCCGTCGATCTCGTTGCCGAGTCCCTCCAGCACGTTGTCGACGGTCGCCCTCAGCAGATCGCGGTCGCCGTCGTCGCGCGCGTTGGCCAGCTGCATGCGCAGGGCGCCGATGCCCTGGATGCTCTCGTCGTGGATCTCGCGCGCCCAGCGCGTGCGCTCGCGCTCGCGAGCCTCCATGCCGTAGCGAAGCCGTTCGATCTCCACCGAGCGCTCGGCCTGCAGGCGTTGCGACACGCTTGCCGCGAACGCGCTCAGCGCATCCCTGTCGGCGCCGCGGAAGCCACCCTTCGTGCGAAGCGCGATCACCAGGCCGCCGCCCTGGCCCTCCATGCTGAGCGGCTCCACGAGCGCCGCCCGCGCCTCGACGCCCAGTTCGTGAAGCCACGCCGCCTCCTGCCCGCGCGGGCGATCCAGCGCCAGCGGCCTGCCGGAGCGGTACAGCTCGCCGAGCGCGCTGCCCTGCACCGGTGCGATCCGCAGGCGGACCTGCGCCTCGCCGCTCGCCGCCGCCACGCGCAGCTCGCCGCGCTCCTCGATCACCACCAGCAGCGTCTCGGCGTCCAGCAGCGCCAGGCCGCGATCGGCCATCAGGCGCAGCAGCCACAGCTCAGACCCGGACAGCATCGACCGATTATGAAGGTGGATCACGATGGGAGAGGCCGCATGCGGCCT
>DASYFT010000029.1:0-28624 GCA_036498265.1 Solirubrobacteraceae bacterium
AGAGGACCTCAGCTTGGAGTGTCGAGTGTCTTGCGCATCTGCAGCGAGGTGGCCTCGTAGCCGGACGTGTCATAGAGACCGCGTGCGACCTGGTTGTCCGCAAAGACGTTGAGGCCGATCGTCGCCATCCCGTGATCGGCTGCGATCTGCTCGATGGCTTTCAGGAGGGCGCGCCCGTAGCCCTTTCCCCTGCTTCCCACCATGGTGTCGATGTCGTAGATCCAGGCACCGGCTTTGTCGCTCGACGCAACGGATACCCATGCGGACCCGACGATGCCGTCTCGCTCGTTTTCAGCGACAAGCAAGAGCATCCCGGGGGTGTTGACACCGTCAGGCAGGAGTGCGTCCGTTTCGCGGACTGCGAGTTGCTCGGCGGCCTCGCCCGTCCAGTCGCCAGCCTGCACATGCGCAGCTGCGTACCCTTTGATCGACCGCGCACGATATGCATCGAACTCCTCGCTGCTCATCGGCCGCAAGTGCAGATCCATCTCGAAGGACGCTACACCGCATCGGTTGCCCGCGCCCATCGGAAACCAACTCTGAAGTCCGGGGCTGTAACCTCGACAAGCCTCCCTACGCGCCCGCGCGGGGCTGGAGGAGTGGGCCAAACTCTGTAGTCCGAGGTCGTCCCTCGACAGGTCCCCCCCGTGCGCTCGCAGCGGTGCGCGCGCCCAGACCGCGTCACCGTGACGGCCGCGGGATACTGGTAGGCGATGTCGCACGAGAACGTGGAGCTTGTGCAAGCGGCGTTTGCGGCGTACTTCGAGAACGATGAGTCTTCGTTGCGCGAAGTGACGGCCTCGGACATCACGATCACGACGATTCCCGATCGGCCGGACTTCCGCGACTACCACGGGTTTGAGGGCCTGATCCACGTCCTCGGCGACTGGGTTGACATATGGGATGACTACGCCGTCGAGGTCACTCGCATGTGGGACGTCGGCGACTTCGTGTTCGTTGCCGCACACCAGCGTGGCAAGGGCAAGAGGAGCGGCGTGCCGATTGACGAGGAGCTCGTGTGGGTCATTACCGTTCGGGGGCGTCAGATTCATCGTCTGCAGATGTTTCCCTCCGAGCAACAAGCCCTCAATGCCACGGGGCTGGCGATGTCGCCCGAGAACGTCGAGGTCGTGGAGCGGGCAATCGCTGCGATCAACGCGCGCGACATCGACACCTATCTCGCGTGCTGTACCGAAGATGTCGTCCTGCGGACGCCGATGGCCGAGATCACCGGCGTGTACGAAGGTGCCGAGGGCATCAGACGATTTCTGCTCGACGTCGAGGATTCGGCACCCGATTTTCAGCTCGGCGTCGAACGTGTGGAATCGACTGGCGCGAATCAGGTGCTGGCCTTCCTGCAGGTCACAGCGAGCGGTAGATCGAGTGGCATCCGGCAGGATGCGCCAAGCGCAAACGTCTACGATCTTGTCGGCGGCAGGATCAGCCGCATCCGTATCTTTCTGGACCGTCGCCAGGCGCTCGAAGCCGTAGGGCTTGAGGAGTAGCGACAAATCCACGCCTGGGGTGTCGGGGCGTCGAGGCACTTCTGCCTTTCTTTGCGACCGCGGCGAATCGCCCGGAGGCTTGCGCCGGCGTGCCGGCTGTGGAATCATCGGGCGCCGCAGGTCTCATCGCGGGGGTGAGTCCTATCCAACAAGGAGGGGTTGGAGTGCTCAGACAGATAGCAATACGAGCCACGAGCCTGGCAGCAATACTGGCTCTGCTGTGCGGTGGCGTTGCCGTCGCGGCTGGTCGGGAAACGGTCACCGAAACCGAACATGTGCACCGCGAAGTCGTCTTCTCGGAAGTGACGGCGAACCCGTGCAACGGTGAACCGGGAACGCTCACTGTTGTCGGCAACTCGATCTTCCACGTCACGTTCTTCGCAAACGGCGATGAGAGCTGGGCGACGGGAACGTTGGAGGGGGTCGCGACCTTTGTGCCGGCGAACCCGAGCGGCGTATCCGCCAGCGGCCATTTCACAACATGGTTCGGTGGGGCTCAGAACAACAAGAACGAAGTCGAACACCACACCAACACCGTCAACCTGAAGGGCAGCGACGGTTCCCGCATCGTCATGCACGGCAACAGCCACACGAGCACAAATGCGGCAGGCGAAGTCACCGTCAGTTTCGAAAGGGAACGAGTTACCTGCGGGTAGCGTCGGCGCGAGAAAGGGCGGACGAAGGCATGCTCGTCTGCCCTTTCTGGTTCATGGCGTTCATGCGTGTGCATCGGGGCTAGACCGACCACAGGGCCTCGGTCGGCGAGAGGCGCGCGGCTCGTAGCGCCGGGATGAGCCCGGCCACCGCGCCGATGACGATGGACGCGGCGATGCCGCCGGCCCACGCATCGGTGGGGATCACCGTGGCCCACTGCTTGGTTTGGGCGTAGACGGCGGTGGAGGCGGCGCCGAGGACGACGCCTACGGAGCCGCCCAGCAGTCCGAGCAGGACGGCTTCTGAGAGGAACTGGGTTCGGATGTGGCCCTTGGTGGCGCCGAGGGCGCGGCGCAGCCCGATCTCCGAGCGGCGTTCGAGAACGGAGATGATCATGATGTTGGCCACGCCGACCGCCCCGACCAGCAGGGCGACGGCGCCGAGGCCCAGGAACAGGCTGTTGAGGGCACTCTTGGCGTCGGCTTGAGCGACCAGGGCGGAGGATGGTTGGCTGACGTTGACTTCGCTGGGGCCCTCCGGGTTCGCGGTGGCCGCGAGGAGGTTGTCGACGGCGTTCACGCGCTCGTTCTGGGCGCGGAGGTAGATGGTCGAGGGATGGCCGTCGAAGCCCAGGTACTTCTCCGCCGTGGGGTATCCGACGAGGACGGAGGAGTCGATGGCAGAGGCGAGCACGGCCGGTCTGAGGATGCCGGCGAGGTAGAACCATTGGCCGCCGACCCAGATCCGCTCTCCGGGGTAGACGCGGTCGATGCCGAGCAGCCGGGCGGCCGCAGCGCCGAGTACCGCGACGGGCTCTTGGGCGCTCGCCGCGTTGAGATAGTGGCCCTGGGCCACAGTGGTGGCGACGACGGGGAGAAGATCGAGACTGGCCGCCTGGACGGTCAAGCCGTTGGTCTCGGGCGAGGGGACATAGGGGTTGCGGTATGCGTTCGCGCCGCTGACCCCCCCTGTGCTCTGCACCTGCTGCACGCCGCCGATACGGCCGATCATGGCCGGCGCCGTGGTCGGCAGCTCCGCGGTGCCCCCGGTCAGGCTCTGCCCGTTGCTGACGGTGAGCAGGTTGGTGCCGAGCTGGTTGATCTCGTCGAGCAGGCCGGCTTGAGAGGAGGCGGACAGGCCGAGCACCGCGACGATGGCCGCCACACCGATCGCGATGCCGAGAGCGGACAGCCCTGCCCGCAACCTCCGGGTGCGGAGTCCCACGGTCGAGATCCGGGCCAGGTCGGACAGCGGCAACCGTCTCCGGCTGAGGGTGGCCGTGGCGGTCACGGCGACCCGTCGCCGGCAGGCGCGCCGGACGCAACCGGCCCGGTGTCGGCGAAGATCTGGCCGTCGAGGATCTCGACTCTGCGGGGCATGCGCTCGGCGACGGCGTGGTCGTGTGTGATGAGGACGATGGTCGAGCCGGACTGGTGGAGCTGGTCGATCAGGGCCAGGATGGACTGCCCGGTGGCCTGGTCGAGATTCCCGGTCGGCTCGTCTGCGAGCACGATGGCGGGTTGGCCCACAAGTGCTCGGGCGACGGCCACCCGTTGGCGCTGCCCGCCCGAGAGCTGCGTGGGACGGGCGTCGGGGCGCTCCGCCAGGCCGACCAGCTCGAGGGCGTCGAGGGCGCGCTCGCGACGTTGCTCGAGCGGGATGCCGGCGTAGAGGAGCCCGTCGGCCACGTTGTCCAACACGTTGGAGTGCTCGGCCAGGAAGAACTGCTGGAAGACGAACCCGATCCGGGTCGCCCTCAGGTAGGCGACGTCCTCGTCGGCCATCGTTGCCACGTCGAGGCCCGTGATCCGCACCCGGCCACTCGTGGGCCGGTCGAGGGTTCCCATCAGTTGCAGCAGGGTGGTCTTGCCCGACCCCGAGGGCCCGACGATCCCGACCAGCTCCCCCTGCCCGATGGTGAGGTTCACCCCCCGCAGGGCCTGCACGGGCGGCTCGCCGGGATAGCGCTTGGTCACGCCGTCCACATCGAGCACCGGCAACCCGGCAATGGCGACAGCGGAGCCGTCGCCGACCGCGACCGGGTTGTTATCGGATGCGGGTGACGGATCGTGGGTCATGTCCCCGGGACGACGACCTTCTGGCCGGCGGCCAGCCCGGGGCCGGTGACCTGCACCAGCCCGTCGGCGTCGTCGAACAGTCCCAGCGAAATAGGCACCAGATGGTTCCTGGTGCCTGCACCGGCGACCTCGACCGCATAGCCCCCGCTGGACTGAGCCAGCAGCGCGGTCACGGGTACCACCAACGCACTGGGCACGCTGGCGGTCGTGATACCGACCTTCACCGGGGCCTGATCCCAGTTTCCCGTGGCGGCCGAGTGCAACGGGGTTACGTCGACCGTGATGGTCGGTGTGGTGTTCCCCGCGTTACCTGACGAGCAGCTGTCCGTTCCCGGCGAAGCGGAACTGGAGCTCGACGCGCCGGCGGCGGAGCTCGATGGGCAGGTGGCCACCGCCCCCACCGAGGAGACGACACCCGGGGTGGTCTGGTTGTTGGGCAGGGAGATGGTCACCTTGTCCCCGACGGCCACGCTCGTCTGTTGCGATGCGTCCAGCGACACCTGCACCTCGCGAGTGGTCGAGGTGGCCTGCATCACCCTCTGGCCGGTCTGGGTGCCGCCCCCGAGCTGCGCTGACACGCTGGTCACCCGCATCGCGGACGGCTCGAACACCGCCTGACCAAGCCCCAGCGTGCCGGTCTGCGTCACACCCAGGGTGGCCTGGAGCTTCATGACGGCAGCAACGGTGGCCGCCCCGAAGGCCGCGGACCCTGGGCTGAGCTGAGCTCGGGTGGCATACCCGAGCGCGACGAGATCCGCGTTGAGCTCGGCCACGTCGTGGCCGGTGGCGCCCGCTGAGAGCGTTCGATAGGCAGGCGTCGAGCCATACAGCAGCACCACAGGGCTGTCGTTCATGCGGTAGAGCACGTGACCCTGGGAGATCACCTGGCCGACCGCGGGTAGCTCGGTGTACGTCCCGCGTGCCTGGTTGATCACGGCATACGGCGAGCCGTCCGGTTGCGCCCGATACGTCAGGGTCCCCGCCTGGGAGACTCTCGCCGAGAGCGTCCTGCTCTGCACCTGCGCGGTTCCCACCGGGAGCTGCTGGGCGACCGCGGGCTGTGGCTTCGCGCCGGAGATGACGACCACACCGCCGGTGATCACGGCAACCAGGACGGCCGCTCCGGTCAGCAGCCATCGCTTCCGCTTCACGGCGCGGTCACCCCCGCGGCCCCCGCGAAGCCGCGGCATGCGTGCATCGCGGCGTTCAACCCCGGATCGCTCCGCGGGTCCTTCCCCGCGAGGGACGGGATTCGATTGGTGTCGATGAGCGGCCCATTCGGAGCGGGATCCGGGAAGTCCTGAACGCCGTTGTCGCGCATGCACTGGGCGAACTTCAGGCGCGCGTCCGTCTGCTCGGGAGTCGCCTTTCGGCCCGTGAACCCCGATGGCTCCAGGTCCCTGCACGCGCTGATGGCCTGCTTGAACGCCGTGCTGTTCGGTTCCAGCGAAGAGCCGTTCACCACCCCATCGATGGTCAATTCGCCCGACGCGGGCGGGTCAGGGAACGCGCTGACGCCGTTGCTGCGCATGCACTGGGCGAACCTCACCGCCTTCTCATGGTTGGTCGTGGTGGGGTTGTTGCCGCTGCTGCTGCTGCTGCTGCTGGTGGTGGAGGTCGGTCCGCTCGAACCGCAGCCGCTGATCAGAGCGACCATGGCTGTCACGGCAAGGGCGGCCGGCGGCCGTGGCTTTCTCATCATGTGCTCTCCCGGGGGTGGGCAGTTCGTGCCGGTTCGCTGCAGGTCATGCCCCAGTCAAGACATCGCCGTGTTGCGAGGACGTATGTGGTTTTGGATACGCCGACGATACGTTCGGCCTGCGAGCATCGGAGCATGCGCGTGCTGATCGTCGAGGACGAGCCGTATATGGCTGAAGCCATTCGCGCCGGCCTGCGCCTGGAGGCGATCGCGGCCGACGTCGCCGGTGACGGCGACAGCGCGCTGGAGCTGCTGAGGCTCAACGCGTACGACATCGCCGTCCTGGACCGCGACATCCCCGGCCCCTCCGGCGACGAGATCGCCAACCGCATCGTCGCCTCCGGCAGCGGCATGCCGATCCTCATGCTCACCGCTGCCGACCGGCTCGATGACAAGGCCTCGGGGTTCGAGCTCGGCGCCGACGACTACCTCACCAAGCCGTTCGAGCTCCAGGAGCTCGTGCTTCGGCTCAGAGCGCTCGACCGCAGGCGCGCCCACAACAGGCCACCAGTGCGGGAGATCGCAGGCCTGCGCGTGGATCCGTTCCGCCGCGAGGTCTACCGCGACGGCCGCTACGTCGCGCTCACCCGCAAGCAGTTCGCGCTGCTCGAAGTGCTCGTCGCTGCCGAAGGCGGTGTCGTCAGCGCCGAGGAGCTGCTGGAACGCGCGTGGGATGAGCGGGCGGACCCGTTCACCAACGCCGTGCGCATCACAGTCTCGGCACTGCGCAAACGCCTCGGCGAACCCTCGATCATCGCCACAGTCGCCGGCGCGGGCTACCGGATCGACACCCAACCAGACACCGCGCGCGATTGTGGAAGGCATGGATAGGGCCCCTGGTTTGAGCGTTCGCCTCAAGCTCACCCTGAGCTATGCCGGGTTTCTGATGCTCGCAGGCGCCTTGCTGCTCGCCGCCGTGTGGGCGTTCCTCCTCCGTTACGTCCCCGAGCAAGCGCTGCTGATCGTCCCCGGGAACACCGGACGCAATCTCACTCATGGTGTCTTCCCCATCCGGTCCAACCTCCTGCACGTGTTCGCTCCAAGGGCTGCCGCGGTGTTGGGGTTCCTGCTGGTGTTCGGTCTCGTGGGAGGGTGGATTCTCGCCGGGCGCATGCTGGCCCCCCTGGCCCGCATCACAGACGCCACCCGCATGGCCACCGCCGGATCGCTCGCCCACCGGATCCGGCTGCCCGGCCGCAGAGATGAGTTCCGCGAACTCGCCGATGCCTTCGACACCATGCTCGAGCGGCTCGAAGCGCACGTCGAGGAGCAGCAGAGATTCGCAGCCAACGCCTCGCACGAGCTGCGCACCCCGTTGGCGATCACGCAGACACTTCTCGACGTGGCCCGCAACGAGCCGCACGGCGACACCGGCGAGCTCGTCGACCGCCTCCACGCGGTCAACACCCGGGCGATCGACCTGACCGAAGCGTTGCTTCTGCTGAGCCGCGCCGACCAGCAGTCCTTCCCCCGAGAGGACGTCGACCTGTCCCTCGTGGTGGAGGAAGCCTCTGAAACGCTCCTCCCCCTCGCACAACAACACGGAGTCACGATGGAGCTCTCGGGCAGCGCGACGCACACCACCGGCTCACACTCGCTGTTGCTGCAGCTGACCACGAACCTGCTGCACAACGCGATCGTCCACAACGTGCCTGCACAGGCGAGTGTGTGGGTGACGACCGGCGCTCACCCCAAGGGCGTGGTGCTCACCGTCGAGAACACCGGTGAGCAGCTCAGCTCAGACTTGGTTGCCTCCCTTGGCGAGCCGTTCCTTCGCGGCAGGGAACGCATACGCAACAACCACGCAGGCGTCGGGCTCGGCCTCGCAATCGTCGACAGCATCGCCCAGGCACACGACGGGACCCTCACCCTCACGCCTCGAGCCGCCGGGGGGCTCCGCGTCACGGTGCAACTACCCGCCGCGCACGGTTGAGCCGCCCAGTCCGCCCGATCCGGGAGTCACTGCCCCGGGTCGTACGGCGGCGCCTCCCCCCACCCCCAGCGCGGAACCGGCGCGTGCGCGGCGACGTCGGCGCCGGGCTGCGAGTTGTGCTGCGCCAGGCGGGTGCCCCACTCGAGGTAGGCGACGAGCGCCGAGCGGAACTCCGGGTCCTCGGGCAGCGCGGCGTCGTCCGCGGCGAGGCTCATCAGGCCGGCGAAGCGGAAGCGCTGTGCGGAGGTGATGGCGAGGTCGCGATGCTTGGCAACCATCTGGTCGTAGCCGCCGAGCTCCTCGGTGTAGCGCGCGGGACCGCCGAACACCTCGCACCACCACGCGACGACGTGGTCGCGATGCTCCTCGCCGACCCCGCCGGGAAAGAGGGGCGACAGGAGGTCGTCGGCTTCCACCCGGTCGTAGAAGGCGTCGATCATGCGTTCGAGCGCCTCCCGGCCGCCTGCCCACTCGTACAGCGTCACCGGCATAGGTCGATCCTACGAGGGGCGTCGGGTAGGCTCCCAAACCAGCGTCATCCCGCGAGACCCGGATCGGAGCCAGCGATGAAGATCCACGCCCTCAACACCGGAGCGGTGCGCCTGAAGCACAGCTTTCTTTTTCCGAGCCGGGGCGCCCGGCGACAGCTGGACCTGTTCATGCCGGGTGAGTTCTCGGAGCCGATGCCGATCCACTGCTGGGCGATCGAGCACGACGGTGTCCTGAGGCTGGTGGACAGCGGCGAGACGGCCGCCGCGAGGAACATCCCCTTCGCCCGCATGGAAGTGACCCGAGACCAGGAGCTGCCGGCCGCGATGGCCGCCGCCGGGCTGGCACTGGAGGACGTCTCGGAGACGGTGCTGACCCACGCACACGGGGACCACGTCGACGGCCTCGTGCACGTTCGCGGACCTGTGCTGATCAACGAGGTGGAGCTCCGTTACCTCGCCTCGCCGATGCCGCGAGTGATGCGCCGCATCCTGCGCCAGCCGCTGCCCCCGGGATTCGCCCCGCGACCGTTCGCGCTCGACGGTGGCCCGTTCGGCGCCTTCGAGCGCAGCCGGGCGCTCACCGAGGACGGACGC
The DNA here is from genome assembly GCA_036498265.1 of Solirubrobacteraceae bacterium. Lineage (GTDB taxonomy): Bacteria > Actinomycetota > Thermoleophilia > Solirubrobacterales > Solirubrobacteraceae > Palsa-744. The sequence continues at coordinate 8,955 of DASYFT010000029.1, forward strand.
ATCGTCGTCGTGGACACGCCCGGGCACACCCCCGGCCACGTCTCCGTCATCTGCGTCGACGATGCCGGACGACACGTGATGCTGGCCGGGGACGCAACGGACACGCTCGAGCAGCTGCACTCGCTGCGCGCCGACGCCGTCGGGCCGGACCCGAAGGTGCACGTGAGGACGCTCGAGACGATCCTCGAGCACTGCCGCCGGCATCCGACGGTCTTCCTGCCGTCGCACGACCCCGAGTCGACGTCCCGGCTCGCCGCCGCGACAGAGGTCCATGCCGGCGAGACGAGCACGCCCGTAGCTTCTTAGCGAACCGTTAGAAGCTCCTAATCGCCTGCAAATGTGGATGTTCTTTGCTTGTGGGCATGAGACCTACAGGACCGCACGTGTGCCCCGGCTGCGGCGAGCGCGTGAGTGCGTTCGCGGCCGGCTGCGCTCTCTGCGGCGCGGAGCTCGACCCGCGCCGCGGACAGCGTCCACCCACGCTCACCCGGCGGCTGCGCATCCGCGTCGGCGCCCTGGCGGCGCGGCGCCGGCGCGCCACGCTCGCTCGCCGCTGAGCGTCCGCAGCGAGCCGAAGGCGCTCGCCGCCTCCCCCCTACATCCACCCCTTGCGCTTGAAGAAGCGCACCAGTATCACGCAGGTGGCGAGCATGCTGCCGATCCCGAGGACGAAGAAGGTCCAGGTGGGGGTGATCGCTTTGGTCACGAGCCAGCCGAAGTTCATGCCGAAGAGGCCGGTGATGAACGACAGCGGCAGGAAGATCGTGCCGACGATCGCCAGCTGCTTCATCACCTCGTTCTGGCGGTTGCCGACGGTGGACAGGTAGAGGTCCGTGGTGTTGCTGAGCAGGTCGCGGTAGGAGTCGATCAGGTCCGAGACGCGGATCAGGTGGTCGTAGACGTCGCGGAAGTAGTCGCGCTCGTCCACCACGAGCCCCGGCAGGTCCGCGAGCTCGTCGATCGAACGGGCGAACAGGTCGCGCTGCGGCGTGACGACCTTGCGCATCGCCACGAGCTCGCGCTTCATCGCGAACAGCTTCTGCAGCTGGCCCTCGGTCGGCTCCTCGAGCACCTGCGCCTCGAGCGAGTCGATCTCGTCATCCATGCGCGCGAGCAGCGGGAAGAAGCTGTCGGTGAGCGCGTCGAAGACGCGGTAGAGAAGGAACTGCTCGCTGTGCAGCATCACTCCCTGGAGGCGGTCCCGCTGCTCGTCGAGCACGGGCAGCTCGTCCTGGTGGAGCGTCACGAGGTACTTGCCGGAGACGAACATCTGCACCTCGCGCAGCAGGCTCGAGCCCGCAGAGGCGAGGTCCCGTGCGCCGTAGAAGACCAGGAACACGTAGTCGCCGTAACGGTCCAGCTTGGGACGCTGGCCGAAGTGCGCCGCGTCCTCGAGCGCGAGCGGATGGAAGCCGAACAGCCGCTGGAGCGCATCGATCTCACGATCGCCGGGCGCCGTCAGGTCGAGCCAGAAGAACTGGTCACGCGCCAGGTGCTGCTTGATGGCCGCCTCGTCGATCGAGTCGAGGCACGGGACGACGCAGTTGAAGCCCGTCGAGGAGGCCTGGTCCGCCGGGTGCGCCCGCGCCTTACCGACCGACATCGCTCACCGGCGCTGTTGCCTGATGCGTGGCCGCACGCCGCCAAGCATCGCGCATGTGGCGGCGGTAGAAGAGCAGCAGCGGCACGGCGACAAGGACGAGCAGCGCCTCGTCGAAAGGCCCCGGCACGGGCAGGAGCGCCAGCCCGGCGAGCCAGCGCAGCGGTCTCGGGATCCGCCGGTCGCCGGCGATGAGGCGGGCTGTCCGCGCGAGTCTGCGCATGAACACTGCAAACACCCGCATGCGCCGACTCCAGGCCCTACGGGCGCCCGAGCTCGCGCGGGCGCAAGGGTTCACGCGGGCGCATCGTGTCGAGGAACCGAGCCATCGACGCGCCGACCTGCTCGCGGGTCTCGCCACCGTCATCGGCACGGGCGACGAGCATCGCGGCCTCGTCCATGGCGCCCAGCAGCAGGTGCGAGAGCGGCACCACCGGCTGGGGGTCGATCAGCCCGGCGTCCATGGCGGCCTGCACGGTGCCCTGCACGAGGCCGAAGCCGTAGCGCATGCCGATCTCGCGCCACTGCTCCCAACCGAGGACCGCAGGCGCGTCCAGCAGCGCGATCCGCTGCACGGCCGGATCCTCGCAGGCGTCGAGGAACGCCTGAGCGCCCGCGTGCAGCGCGCTCAGCGGATCGCCCGCGGAGGCCATCGCGGACGCGGCGATGCGCTCGACCAGCTGGCGCTCGACCTCCTCGTAGACGGCCTCGAAGAGCGCCTTCTTGCCGGCGAAGTGGTGATAGAGCGCGCCGCGCGTGACGCCCGCGGCTCGCACGATCTCCTCGGTTGCCACGCCCGCGTAGCCGCGCTCGGCGAACAGCCGCCGCGCGGCCTCGATGAGCGCCGCCCGCGTGGCGTCGGACTGCTCGGCCTTGAGCGTGCGGGTCGGACCCTCCCCCACCTCCGCCGGCGATCCAGATTTGACATTCATGCTGTCTGTATGCTAGACACATACCGTCTGTATGTGTAGCTCTGCAAGCCGGACGCCGGCTCGCGGAGCCCCGGTCCTCGGAGCGTGACCACCCCTTCCCACGCCCGCTGACGAGAAGGCTCATCAACACGATCAGGAGGAAGAGACCATGAACGAGGTACGCCTCTCACAGGGCACGATCCGCTACCGCGAGCTGGGTGCCGGCGAGCCGATCGTGCTGGTTCACGGACTGCTGGCCAACGGCGAGCTGTGGCGCGACGTGGCGCCCCGGCTGGCGCGCGACTTCCGCGTGATCGTGCCCGACTGGCCGCTCGGCTCGCAGGAGCTGCCCCTCTCCCCCGGCGCCGACCTCTCGCCGCCCGGATTGGCGCAGCTGATCGCGGACTTCCTTGCCGCGCTGGAGCTCGAGAACGTGACGCTCGTGGGCAACGACACCGGAGGGGCGCTGTGCCAGCTGGTGGCCGTCGAGCACCCCGAGCGCCTCGCGCGGCTCGTGCTGACGCCTTGCGACGCGTATGAGAACTTCCTGCCGCCGGCGTTTCGCCCGCTTCAGGCCCTCGCGCGCGTACCAGGTGCGGTGTTCGCGCTGGTGCAGGCGATGCGACCCGCCGCGGCCAGGCGGATGCCGCTCTCCTACGGCTGGCTGATGAAGCGGGGTGACGACGCGCTCACGGCCGGCTGGCTTGCGCCGGCGCGAGCGGACGCCCGCATCCGCACCGAGATCGCCTCGATCCTGAGGGGCATCTCCAGCGAGTACACGCTCGCAGCCGCCCGTCGCTTCGGGGAGTTCACGAAGCCCGTCCTCATCGCGTGGGCGCCGGAGGACCGGTTCTTCAAGCTGCACTACGCCGAGCGGCTGGCCGATGCGTTCCCCGACGCGCGCCTGGAGCTGATCGAGGACAGCTATTCCTTCGTGCCGATCGACCAGCCCGAGCGGACCGCCGAGCTGATCGCCCGATTCGCTCGCGAGCCGCTCGCGGCGCCTGCCGGCTGAGCGCCGCGCCGCCCTCCGCCTCCCGTGTCTCATTCACTCAGCAGCCGCACGATCGCGAAGATCCCGACCGCCACCAGCACCGCTCTCAGGGCGGCGGGCGGCAGCCGGCGTCCGTAGCGGGCGCCGAGCTGCGCGCCGACGATCGAGGCGCCGGCGATGATGCCGGCGGGCGCCCACTCGATGTTGGCGGCGAAGATGAAGTAGACACCGGCGACGCCGTTGACGAGTCCCGCGAGCACGTTCTTGAGCGCGTTCGTGCGCTGGAGGTCCTGCGCCAGCGCCGTGCCGAGCACCGCCAGCAGGAGGATCCCCTGGGCGGCGCCGAAGTAGCCGCCGTAGACACCCGTCAGGTACACGGCCACCGGGACGAGCAGGCCGCGGGGATGGTCGAGGTCGATTCGTCGCCGCTCGAGCCAGCGCGAGATGCGGCCCTGCAGCACGGTCAGCACGAGCGCCGCCGCGATGAACGCCGGCACGATCGCCTCGAAGGCGGCCGCCGGCAGCACCAGCAGCAGGACAGCGCCGGTGAGGCCGCCCAGGACAGACATCGTCCCGAGCCGCAGGGCTCGGCTCCGCTGCCCCTCGAGCTCCCGGCGGTACCCGACGGCTCCCGAGACCGATCCGGGGACGAGGCCGACGGTGTTCGAGACGTTCGCGCTGATCGGCGAGTACCCGAACGCGAGCAGCACCGGGAACGTGATCAGCGTGCCGCTTCCCACGAGCGTGTTGATCGCGCCCGCCCCCAGTCCTGCGACGGCGATCGCGAGAACCTCGCCGGCGCTCATCGGGGGGGTCGGGGCGCCGAGCGCTTGCGTGGCGTGGCCGGCATCGGCGCACGATCTTGCCCGAAACGCCGATAGGGTGCCGTCGTGTCAATCGTCCTGCGAGATGCCGCTCGCACGCTGCATCCCGCCCCCGGCGACCGCAACGGACCGCTCACGCCGCTGCTCGTGGCGCTGACGTTCGTCTCCGGCGTGGTCGACGCCGCCAGCTACCTGAAGCTCGGCCACGTGTTCGTGGCGAACATGACGGGCAACGTCGTGTTCCTCGGCTTCGCCATCGCCGGCGCCGGCGGGCTGTCGGTCGGCAGCTCGCTGGCGGCGCTCGGCTCGTTCCTCGCGGGCGCATTCGCCGGCGGCTTCCTGGCGGCGCGCAACGCCGAGCACCGCGGAAGGGTGCTGCGCGCGGCGAGCGCCGCGCAGGCCGGCATCGTTGCGATCGCCCTGATCGTGGCGCTGGCCGCCTCCGAACCGCTCGGCTCGGGTTCCCGCTACGCGCTGCTGATCACCCTGGCCTTCGCGATGGGGATCCAGAACGCCTCGGCGCAGCGGCTTGCCATACCCGAGCTGACCACCACCGTTCTCACGCGAACGCTCACCGGGCTGGCCTCCGAAGCCGGCATCCTCGGCGGCGCCGGCTCGCAGGCCGGGCGCCGCCTGGTCGCCGTCGCGGCGATGCTGCTGGGGGCGCTCGCCGGTGCGCTGCTCGCCCTCGAGGTCTCCGTCGCGGCCGGCCTGGCGCTCGCCCTCGCCGTCGTCACGGCGGCCGGTCTCGCAATCCACGTGCTCTCCCGGGGCGACCCCGCCTGGACGCGAGCCTGACCGGGCCAGGTGGCCGGCGGTCAGGCTCGTCGTTGCACGGGGCGGCGCGCCGACCCCCTACTTGACCGTGAGCGTGCCTTCCATGCCGGCCGCCCGATGGCCGGGGACCGTGCAGTAGAACTTGTAGGTGCCGGCGCTCAGTTTGACGCTGAGCGTCCTGGAGCCTCCCTGGAACGTCGGCGTCGCGCCCACCACCGCACCCGATGAGGAGGCGATCGTGAGGTTGTGTTCCAGCGGCGCCGCGTTGGTGAACGCGATCACCGCGGTCCCGGCTTTGGCGGTCAGCGAGCTCGTCGTGAATTTCAACTGTCCTTCCGGGTTGGCGGCGATTTTGAGCGCCTGTGCGCCACCGGTCGTCGTGCCGGGGACCGGTGCGGAGCTGGAGGGCGTCGAGCTTGTCGTCGCCGGCGTAGAGCTCGTCGTGGCAGTCGAGCTGGACGAGCTCGATGAGCCTTTGGAGGAGCTGCCGCAGCCGGCGAGGGCGAACGCCCCGGCGGCGATCGCGACTGCCGCCAGCATCGAGTACCTACCTCCGGAAGCTGCTCTGTGGGGCCTCATCGGTGATCCTCCAGTCGGCTCGGCTCTAGGACTTGTCGATCTTGTTGCCGCTCGGGGCGAGCACGTACCAGGAGGCTCCGAACGCGTTGGCCCCCTGTCCGTAGCTGTCGCCCTGATCCTTGTCCATGGCGAAGAAGTAGAGCGGATGACCATTGTAAGTGACCTGCTTCGTGCCGTCCGGCCGCGTGAGCGTGCCCAGATGCGATGCGACCGCGGCACCCGTCGCCCTCGGTCGTCGGGAATCAACTGCCCGATGCCCATAGATGCCGCCGCGCGCGGATCCTTCCCGCTCGAGCTCCTTCGCGCGCAGGTACTTCCCGCACAGATCCTCGCCGGGCCACGTCGGCTCGCCGACCGTCCCCGTGCCGTCAGGGCTCCGTGTGCACGACCACGTCCGCGATGTCGCTCACCCGCCGGCGCAGCTCGTCCTCGAGCTCTCCCGCCAGCGCGTGCGCGTCGGTCAGCGAGGCGCCCGGCTCGACGGCGACGGTGAGGAACACCACGCGGCCGGCATCGGTCGAGAGCAGCCGCAGCCTGCGCGGGCCCGACCCGGTCCACTCGCGGACCAGGCGCTCGATCAGCACCTCCGCCTCCCGGTCGGCGGCCTCGTCGGGCGGACGCGCGTGCAGGGGGCGCTCGAGCGGCTCCAGGTGCGTCTGGACCTCGCCGACGCCGGGCCGCTCGGCGATCTGCCGCTCGATGCGCTCGGCGATCTCGTGCGCCTCGCGGAGCTCCAGGTCGGCCGGGAACTTGAGGTGCAGCGACACGCTGACCGAGCCCGGCTGCTCAAAGATCATGATGTCGTGCGCCTCCTTTACGAGCGGCTCGGCCAGCGCAATGGCCAGCACCCGGTCGCGCAGGTCGAGACCCTGACGCCGTGGCTCGACGTGCACCACCACGTCGCTGCCGGGCAGCGCCTGCTCGATCGCCGACTCGATCAGGTCGGCGGCCTGATGACCCTCGACGACGGCCTGGCCCGGGGGAACGCTGACGACCACGTCGGCGAAGTAGCGCCCGGCCGACTCGCGCAGCCGCAGCCGCCTCAACTCGAAGTCGGCGCCCACGTCGGCGATCGCGCGCTCGGCCGCACCACGTGCCTGCTCCGGGGCGCGGTCCATGAGCACGTTGGCGTTCTCGGCGATCAGGCGGATGGCGAAGGCGAAGATGATCGCCGCGACCACCAGGGCGGCGACCGAGTCGCCCTGGGCGACGCCGGCATCCACGGCGATCAGGCCGGCCAGCACGGCCAGCGAGCCCGCGAAGTCGCCGGCGAAGTGAAACGCGTTCGAGCGCAGGGCAGGGCTGCCGTAACGCCTGGAGGCCGACAGCGAGACGCCGGCACGGCTCGCGTCGACTACCAGAGCGACCGCGATGACCGCAAACAGGTACCAGTGCACGGCTGGGGGGGCGGTATCAGACGCCAGGCGCGAGACCGCCTCGACGGTCACGACCACGCCGCCGGCGAGCAGGATCGAGGCCTCGCCGAGGGCGCCGAGGTTCTCGGCCCGCCGGTGCCCGTAGGGGTGGCCGGGGTCCGCCGGGCGGCCGCCCAGCCGCACGGCGAAGAAGGTGAGCGTCGCTGCGATCACGTCCCCGCTCGACTCGATGCCCGCCGAGATCAGCGCGAGGCTTCCCGTCGCGAGCCCGACGCCCAGCTTGAGCGCCACCAGCAGCCCCGCGGCGGCGACCGACGCGATCGTCGTCCGCCGTGGCGTGAGCGCATGTCCCGTGTGCGCCGCCTGTGCCATCGGCAGTAGAGACTAGGCAGTGGCCACCACGGCAGCTCGGCCGCGGGAAGGATCCCCGGGCGGTGGAGTCTCGATGGGTGCGCTCGGCCGTGCGGCCGGACGCGGTCGAGCCGGCCCGCCGGCTCAGAGGGCAAAGGAGTCGTGATGTCCCGCAGGGCGGTCTACCTCCTCCCCACGCTCGCCGCCTCGCTGGCGCTGGCCGCCTGCGGGAGCAGCTCCTCGGGCTCGGGCGGGTCGGCCACGACCGGCTCGAGCACCTCGCAGACGGCCTCGTCCGGCAGCGGGGGCGCGGGCGCCGTGAAGACGGCCTCTAACTCCGCGCTGCACGCGACGGTGCTCACCACCTCCGGCGGTGCGACGCTGTATGCGCTCAGCGCCGAGACGAAGGGGAGGTTCATCTGCACGAGCGCGGAATGCGTGAACGTGTGGCATCCGGTGAGCGCCGCCGGCGCCGGTGTCACGAGCGGCGGCGTCGGCTCGCTCACCGCAGTGAAGCGACCGGACGGCAGCGGGCAGCTGGCATACAAGGGCATGCCCCTCTACACGTTCTCCGGGGACCGGGCGCCAGGCGACGCCAAGGGACAGGGGCTCAAGGACGTCGGCACGTGGAGCGCCGTGACGGTTGCGGCGACCGGCACGACCTCCACGCACAGCGCGCCCGCCTCGGAACCGGCGACGTCGCGCTCCGGCGGCTACTGAGCCGCCGGCGCGGCGACGGCCGCGGAGCGCGCGGAGCGAGCGGGTTCCCCTCCCGCCCGCTCGGCGCGCGCGCCTCGCCCGGTGGGCGCACGCCGTCCGCTCCGCGTGCAACCCATCCCTCCGGGTGCACCCCACCCGCTCGGCCCGCTCGATCGGTCGTATGGTGAGGCCGTGGCCCACGATCACAGCTCACACGCGCCCGCCGCGATCGAGGCGACCGACGGCTCGCGCTTGGCGCTTGCGCTCGGCCTGATTCTCGCGTTCATGGCCGTGGAGATCGCGGCCGGCGTTGTCGCGAGCTCCCTGGCATTGCTGTCGGACGCAGGTCACATGCTGGCCGACGCCGGCGCCCTCGGCTTCTCGCTGGTGGCGCTGAGGCTGGCCGCGCGGCCGGCCGCCGGAGCGATGACGTTCGGCTTCAAGCGCGCCGAGATCCTCTCGGCCCAGGCCAACGGGGTCACGCTGCTGGTGCTGGCGGCGCTCATCGGCTACGAGGCGATCCGCCGCCTGTTCGACCCGCCGCACGTGCACGGCTGGCTCGTGCTGGCGGTGGCGCTCGCCGGGATCGTGGTCAACCTGGCGGCCGCCTGGACGCTGGCCGGTGGCGGCAGGCGCAGCCTCAACGTGGAGGGCAGCTTCCAGCACGTGCTTGTGGACCTCTACGCGTTCATCGGCACGGCGATCGCCGCGGTTGTCATCCTGGCGACCGGCTTCCAGCGCGCCGACCCGGCCGTCTCGCTGCTGATCGCCGCCCTGATGATCCGCTCGGGCTACGCGCTCGTGCGGGCCTCCGGCCGGGTGTTCCTCGAGGCCGCCCCCGAGGGCCTCGACCCCGAGGAGATCGGACGGGCGCTGATCGCCCAGGCGGGGGTGGTGGAGGTGCACGATCTGCACGTGTGGGAGGTCACCAGCGGCTTCCCGGCGATGTCCGCCCACGTGCTGGTGGCAGCCGAGAGCGACTGCCACGCGGCCCGACGCGATATGGAGGCGATGCTCCACGAGCGCTTCGGGGTCGACCACACGACCCTTCAGGTGGACCACGCCGGCAGCGAGCTGATCGGTATCGCGCCGCGCGCGCCCTCCACAAAGGCTCCGCGAACGTCCTCATCGCAGGCTCCGCGGGCGCCCTCCTCGCAGCCACGCTGAGCCCCAGGCGCTCGCGGGCGCGCGCTGGTGTTGCGTGGCCGCGCGCATATGGACATGTGCGTGCGGATCGTGGTGGCGGTGGCAGGCGGTGTGCTCGTAATCGCGATGATCACCGAGATCTTCGTCGCCTTCCTGCTGCCGCGACGCGTCAAGCGCGACCCCCGGCTGGTGCGCACGATCTTCGTCTACGGATGGCGCTCGTGGCTGCGGGCGGCGCGGATGCTGCCCGACCGTGCAGAGGACACGGCGCTCGGCATCTACGGGCCGCTCGGGCTGATCGCCAACCTGGTCGTGTGGCTGTCCCTGCTGATCCTCGGCTACGCCTGCCTGCAGTGGGGCGGCGGCTCGCATCTCGCCGCTCCCACCCGGCGTTCCGTCGACTTCGGCAACGACCTCTACTTCAGTGCCGCCACGATGGTCGCCAGCCCGCCCGCGGGGCTCGCGCCGTCGACCACCTACGCGCGCGTGCTGCAGGTGATCAACGCCTTCAGCGGCCTCGGCGTGGCCGCGATCGTGATCGGCTACCTGCCCTCGCTCTACCAGGCCTTCTCATCGCGCGAGACGACGGTCTCGCAGCTCGACGCTCGGGCCGGGTCGCCGCCGAGCGCCGGCCGGCTGATCCTGCGCTCGGGCGCGCGCCGCGGCTGGCCGGCGGTGGCGGAGTACCTGAGCGGCTGGGAGGTGTGGGCGGCGGAGCTGATGGAGACGCACCTCGCCTACCCCGTGCTCGCCTACTTCCGCTCGCAGCACGTCAACCAGAACTGGCTGGTGGCGATGTGCACCATCCTCGACACCTGCGCGCTCACGATCGTGTGCGCGCCGCGGGGGACGGTCGACTCGGCACGCTTCACCTACGCGATCGCGCGCCATGCCGTGGTGGACCTCAGCTACACCTTCCACAGGCACCCGCAGCCGCCGGAGCCCGACCGGCTCCCGCCCGACGACCTGCGCCGGCTCCTCGACCAGCTGCGCGAGGCGGGCATCGAGCCGGCGGTCGAGCAGGCCCATGTCGAGGAGCGGCTCGGGAGCCTGCGCGCCTTCTACGAGCCCTACGTCGGCGCAATCGCCGCTCACCTCTCGCTGCCCCTGCCCCAGTGGCTGGCCCCGGACTCGCCGACCGACAACTGGCGCACGACCGACTGGCACTGAAGGCGCACTGCCTCGCGGCGTGGACCCGCTCCCGGCCTGGAACGACGCGCGTCCTCGAGAGGCCAGCTGCGCGGGGCGCGCCCGCCGCTCAGCGCACCTGTCCGCTGGGGCGGATCAGCAACTCGTTGATGCTGGTGTTCTGCGGACGGCTGATCGTGTAGACGATCGCGTCGGCGATCTCGTCGGCGGACAGCGGCTCGAAGTCTTTGGTGATCGTGGCGATCTGCTCGCGCACCTCGGGCCGGTTGTGGCTCTGCAGCTCTGTGGCCACGAAGCCGGGCTCGACCAGGCTCACGCGCACGCCGATCGGGACGCACTCCTGGCGGAGCGCCTCCGAGAACGCGCCGACGCCGAACTTGGTGAGGTTGTAGACAGCCGAGCCGGCACGCGCGAAGCGCCCGGCGACGGAGCTCACGTTGACGATGTGCCCAGAGCCCTGCGACCGCATGAGCGGCAGCGCCGCGTGCGTGCAGTAGAGCACGCCGAACACGTTCACGTGGACCATCTGCCGCCACTCCTCCGTGGGAGCGTTCTCGATCGGCCCCAGCAGCATCACGCCGGCGTTGTTGACGAGCACGTCCAGGCGGCCCAGCTCCGCGGCTGCGCGCTCCACGAACGCCCGCGCCTGGTCCTCCTCCCCCACGTCCGTGGGCACGGCGATCGCCCGGCCTCCGTCGGCCACGATCCGGCGCGCCAGCTCCTCGATCCGCTCCGAGCGGCGCGCCGCCAGCGCCACCGCCGCTCCCGCGCGGGCGCACGCCAGCGTGGTGGCCTCGCCGATGCCCGAGGAGGCGCCGGTCACCGCCACCACCCGCCCGCTCAGATCAATGGCCATGCGCCGAGCTTACCGCCGCCGCCTCACCCAGCGGGGGGCCGCAGTCGATGCCTGCAGGGCGATGCGCCCCGATCCATTGAGCAATCGCGCGTGTTTGGGGTCTCAGCGGCGCGGGAAGCCAACCTGTGAGCCCGTCCGGCAGGTGCGGGCCCGCCGGTGTCGAAGCAGCACGCCACCGCCCCCGTCAGAATATTGTTGACAACGCAACTATCGGGGCGTATAATTCCGACTCTAGGTATCGGATTAGAAGGACACCAATGGCAGACTCACGCAAGAAGAGAAACACCACCACAATAGAGCCCCTCGTCGCCGTTCAGAACAGCGACCACGAGGCGGACGCCGGCACGGACGGCGCGACGGTGGCCGCCCCGGAGCAGCTCGACAGCCCGATCGAGCGGACCGAAGTGGCCGTCCCGGACACGTTCATCCCCGAGTCGGTCGACCAGCTGCTGTCGCATTCGCGACGCTACCCGCTGCTCACCCCCGCCCAGGAGATCGACCTGGCCAAGCGGATCGAGCGCGGTGACCTGCACGCCAAGGAACTGCTCGTCAACTCCAACCTGCGACTCGTCGCATCCAACGCCAGGCGCTACCAGAACCAGGGCCTGCCGCTCGGCGACCTGGTCCAGGAGGGCATGCTCGGCCTGATCCGGGCGAGCGAGAAGTTCGACTGGCGCAAGGGATTCCGCTTCTCGACCTACGCCACGCTGTGGATCCGTCAGGCGATCCAGCGCGGCCTGGAGAACTCCGGCCGCACCATCCGCCTGCCCGTCCACGTCGCCCAGCGCTCCCGCAAGGTGGGACGCGTCGAGCGCGAGCTCTCGGTCCGGCTGGGGCGCGAGCCCACGCTCGAGGAGCTGGCCCAGGAGACCGGCCTGCCCATCGAGCAGGTCGAGGAGGTGCGCCACCAGCGCGCCGCCCTCGTCAGCCTCGACCAGCAGATCGGCGAAGACGGCGACACCGCCCTCGGCGACCTGCTGCCCTCGGACACAGAGATGCCCGAGGACACGGCCTGGGACCACGAGCGCGAGCGGATCGTCCACGAGGCGATCTCCCAGCTGCCCGAAACCGAGCGCAAGGTGCTCACCCTGCGCTTCGGCACGGGGCGCGAGGAGCCGCAGACGCTCACCGCGATCGGCAAAAGGCTCGGCTTCTCCGCCGAGCGGGCATCCCAGCTCGAGCAGCGCGCGCTGAAGAAGCTCGCCGAGTCGCCCGAGCTGGCCGCCCTCCGCGAGGCAGCCTAGGGCTTGGATGCTGTTCCGGCCGGTACATGTACCGGCCGGTGGGGCCGTGCATGCACGGCCCCGCGGGGCCGTGCATGCACGGCCCCGCGGGGCCGCACATGTGCGGCCCCGTTTCTTTTTGTAGGGAGGTCACGCGGCTCGCCGCGCGAGCGGGCCGGCGCTCAGATCGGGGGAGGGCGCGTGCGGTGGCCTGTAGCATGCGGCTCGTGGCTGAGACCCAGGGCAAGTCGCTGTGGGACCGGGTGGTCGCGCTGACGATCAAGCTTGGGGAAGCGATCCTCGCGCCGATCGAGCGCTTCATCGGCAAGCGCTCGCTGGTCGGCGACGCCACCTTCCTTCCGCTCGAGCGCTTCCCCTGGGTGAAGCACATCGAGGAGAACTGGGAGGTGATCCGCGACGAGGCCCGGGCGCTGCTGGCGGACCGTGAGGCGCTCGCCAACTTCCAGGACATCTCCAAGGACCAGATCGAGATCACCGACGACGACCGCTGGAAGACGTTCTTCATCTACGGCTACGGCTTCGAGGCGAAGCTCGGCGTCGAGATGTGCCCGCGCACGGCCGCGCTGATGCGCGAGATCCCCGGGATGAAGACGGCCATGATCTCGATCCTCTCCCCCCGCAAGCACATCCTCGACCACCGCGGCCCCTACAAGGGCGTGCTGCGCTATCACCTCGGCCTGATCGTGCCCAAGGACGCCGAGTCCTGCCGGATCCGCGTCGGCGATGACTACCGCCACTGGGAGGAGGGCAAGAGCATGATCTTCGACGACACCTACAACCACGAGGTCTGGAACGACACGGACGAGACCCGGGTGGTCCTTTTCGTGGACGTGATGCGCCCCCTCCCCTTCCCCGACTCGGCGATCAACGAGGGCATCGTCAAAGCGATCGGCTACTCCCCCTTCGTGCTCGACGCCAAGCGCAACCAGGAAGCCTGGGAAGCGTGCTACCTGGCAGGGCGAGGTGCGGCCGGTACGCCGGGCGCCGCCCAGCCCGTCTCCTGAGCCGCCGGAGAGCTCGCCGGCTCTAGATCGAGCTGCCCGGCAGGCCCAGTTCGCTGGTCAGCGCCTGGGCTTTGGCGTTGAGGATCGTGAACTCGCCGGTCAGGATGAGCAGCCCCAGCGCGATCAGGATGACGCCGCCGATGCCGATGATCACGGGGAAGTGGCGCTTGACGACCCCCAGCGCGTTCGTCATGCGCTCGAACGCGACAGCGATCAGCAGGAACGGGATCGCGAGGCCGGCGGAGTAGAACGCCAGCAGCAGGGCACCGTGCGCCGCGGAACTCGAGGTCGCCGCCTGCGTGAGGATCGCGCCGAGCGTAATCGACGTGCACGGCGTCCAGGCGATCGCGAAGGCAGCCCCCGCGACGAGCGGGCCGCCGCGGCCCGCGAGTCGCAGCAGCTTCTCGGAATGCCACTCGCGGTTCAGCATGCCGACGAACGGCGTCGCGAGGAAGACCACGCCCATCGTAAGGATCAGCGCCCCGCCCAGCTGCTCGAGCGCGTGTTTGTGAGAGACGAGCGAGTGGCCGATGACCGTCGCCGTGAGCCCGAGGAGGATGAAGATCGCCGAGAAGCACGCGATGAACAGCAGGCTCGGCACGAGCACCCTGCGGATGCCGACGCCCTCCTTCAGATCGTGCGGCGTGACGCCGATGACCGTCGACAGGTATCCCGGGACGAGCGGCAGCACGCACGGCGACAGGAACGACACCAGCCCGGCGGCGAGCGCGAGCGGGATCCCCACGCCCGTGGCGGTGTCCGAGGCGCTGGCGAGGATCGCGGTCGCGTGGGTCATGGTGCCTGGATCGAAGGATCGCGCATCGCGGCTCGCAGCTCCGCCACCTCCCGCTCGAGGCGAGTGACCCGCTCGGCGAGCCTGTCGAGTCCGGCCCTCTCTGCGGCGCCCGCCGCAGGCGCGGGGACGGGCCCCGGCTCCGCGACACTCGCCGCAGGCGAGGGGACCGGCTCCGGCTCCGTGGCGTTCGCCCCAGGCGGTGCCGGCGCCGGCTCGTCCTGCAGCAGCTGCGCGTAGCGCTCCTCCTTGTGCCCCGGCCGGCGCGGCAGGCGGGCGACGATGTTGCGGTCGATCAGCCGCTGGAGCGCCTCGTGGACGGCGCCCAGGTCCGCGAAGGGGTGCATCCGCTCGCTGCGCTGCTTGAGCTCGCCCGGAGTCTGCGGGCCGCGTAGGAGCAGCACGCAGACCAGCGCCTGCTCGGCCGGGTCCATCGGCAGCGCGTCGGCGAGCAGGTGCCGGTACTTGGCCGCGCGGCTGCCGGCGCCGCTGGCCAGGCGCACCAGGCCGCGCCGCTCGAGCCGGTGCAGCGCGTCGCGGATCGTGCCGTCGTCGTAGTCCACCACGGGATCGCGGTTGGTCGACTGGTTGGCCGCCAGCCGCAGCGAGTTCAGCGACAACGGATAGGCCTCCGGGGTGGTCCGCTGCTTCTCGAGGAGGGCACCGAGAACGCGAGCCTCCTCGGCACCAAGGCCTGAAACCCCTGCAATCACGCGAGTTTCGGGCCGCGAGGAGTTCATGCTCACGATGCTACTTGTATGGTGCGGCAGTTCCTACGCCGACTGTGTGGAGTGGTGTGATGGCTGAGGGCTTGAGCGCATCGGAGGTCGGTAGAGAGATAGGCGAGCACGCCCGCCACTCGGAGCCGGCGGGCGGCCATCGGCATGATCGTCTCCTCTCGATCATCGAGGCGATCCTGCTCTCCCTGGTGGCGGTGCTCGCCGCCTACTCGGGCTACGCCGCTGCCAAGTGGTCGACCGAGTCCTCGGTGTCGCTTGCGCGAGCCTCGAGCTCGAGAGGCAAAGCGAACCGCGCCGACCTGGAGGCGCTGCAGATACGCACACTCGACTCGGTGTCGTTCAACGCGTGGTTCGCGGCGTTCGCTG
Source organism: Solirubrobacteraceae bacterium (assembly GCA_036498265.1). Taxonomy (GTDB): domain Bacteria; phylum Actinomycetota; class Thermoleophilia; order Solirubrobacterales; family Solirubrobacteraceae; genus Palsa-744. Next base: position 24,364 of record DASYFT010000029.1, read on the forward strand.
CCGGCAACGTTCCCGCGCAGCGGGTCGCCGAGAAGCGCTTTCGCCCCGGCTACCGCGCGGCCTTCAAGGCGTGGGTTGCCACAGACCCGGCGCACAACCCGCAGGCTCCCCCGGGTCCCGCATACATGCCGCAATACGTCATTCCACAGGAGCAGCTGTCGTACGCCTTCGACGGCGAAGCGGAACGTCTGTTCTCGAGAGGAACCGAGGCCGGTGCAACGGCAGACAAGTACGTTCGGGTCACCGTGTTCCTCGCCACGGTGCTGTTCCTCGTCGGCATCAGCGGCCACTTCCCCCTTCGGCAGGCGCGCTACGGGCTCGTCGGCATCGGCGGACTGCTCCTCGTGTTCTCTGTCGTTCAGCTGCTCGGACTGCCAGGCCCACCCGCATAACGTCCGGCACGCCGCAAGGCCCGGAGACGACCTCGAGCGTCTGAGCGCTCCGCATGCTGCGCCCGGCGGGACATCCAACATCCGGAACGGCGGCCCCACGGCGGGCTCGAATTGGAATATGATGCCCCCGTCCCGGGCCGGCGTCGCCCGGGTGTCCATATGAAGCGGGGGGACGAGCAGGGATGCTTCCAGGCATGCGATGGTGCTGGCGGGCTCGCCCAAGGCGCGCCCATGCGCTCGCGGTTGCGCTCGTGGCGTTCCTGCTCGTCTCGGCGGCGCAGGCGCTCGGCGCCGGCATCACCAACTCCGGCGATGACCTGCGCGACGGCTGGTACCCCGACGAGCCCTCGCTGACGCCCCAGCTCGTCAGCGGCGGCACCTTCGGCCAGCTCTGGTCGACGGCGGTGGAAGGCCAGGTCTACGCGCAGCCGCTGCTCTACAACGGCACCCTGCTGGTGGCCACCCAGGCCAACAAGGTCTACGGGCTCGATCCGGCGACCGGCGCCGCGCGCTGGCCGGCGCCGCTCGAACTCGGCGCGCCGTGGAAGCCCGCCGACATCGGCTGCGGCGACCTCACCCCAAACATCGGCGTGACTGCCACGCCCGTCATCGACCCGGCCACGGGCACCGCCTACCTCACGCACAAGAGCTATGCCTCCGGCACGTCGGGGACCGCCCGCTGGTTCATGGACGCGATCGAAATGTCGACCGGCAAAGAGAAGGCCGGGTTCCCGGTCGTGCTGAGCGGCGCCGCCCAGAACCAGCCGAGCATGACCTTCCAGCCGACCACCGAGCTCCAGAGGCCGGGGCTGCTGCTCATGAACGGCGTCGTCTACGCGGCCTTCGGCTCGCACTGCGACATATCGCCCTGGCAGGGCTGGGTCTTCGGCGTATCGACCGCCGGGGCGGTCAAGGCCCGCTGGGTCTCGCTGTCCTCCGGCAGCGGCGCCGGAATCTGGCAGTCGGGGTCGGGCCTCTTCTCCGACGGCCCCGGCTCGCTGATGGTCGCCACCGGCAACGGCGGGGCGCCGTCGACGCCGATCCCCGGCAACACGCCCCCCGCGAACATCGGCGAGTCGGTCGTGCGACTCGCGGTCCAGGCGGACGGCTCGCTGAAAGCGGTGGACTTCTTCGCCCCCTTCAACGCCTCAGAACTGGACAGCTGGGACGCCGACTTCGCCTCCGGCGGCATCACCGGGCTGAACGAACAGTTCTTCGGAACCCCGGCCATCCCCCACCTCGCCGTCGCCGTCGGCAAGAACGGCTACGTGTACCTGCTCAACCGCGACAACCTCGGCGGCATCATGCAGGGGCCGGGCAACTCCGACAAGGTCGTCCAGCGGATCGGCCCCTACGGCGGCGTCTGGTCGCGCCCGGGCGTGTGGCCCGGAGACGGCGGCTGGGTCTACATCCCGACCGCCTCCGGAGGGACGAGCGCCACCGGGTCCTCGGGCTTCCTGCGCGCCTACCAGTACGGCATCTCCGGCACCGGGCAGCCCACGCTGTCGCTGCAGGCCACCTCGTCTGACTCCTTCGGCTTCAGCTCCAGCGCGCCGCTGATCACCTCGGACAACACGACGTCGGGCTCCGCGCTCGTGTGGATCATCTGGGCTCCCAACGCCTCGGGTGCCGGCGCGCAGCTGCGCGCCTATGACCCGATTCCGGTCGAAGGCAAGCCGGTCCTGCGCTGGAGCGGGCCGATCGGCACGTCCTCCAAGTTCGCGATGCCCGGCGCCGGTGCCGGGCGGATCTACGTGGGCACCCGCGACGGCAAGGTGCTCGGCTTCGGTTCGCCGGTCACGCCGCTGCTCACCGGGTCGGCCACGAGCTTCCCGACGACCACGCTCGGCAGCACCAGCCAGAAGACCGTGACGCTGACCGCGACCAACACGCTGACGCTGAACAAGCTCACCACGAGCTCCTCCCAGTTCACCGTCGGCACATCCTCACTCGCGCTGCCCGCGCAGATGACGGCCGGCCAGACGATCCAGGTTCCCGTGACATTCGCGCCCACACAGGCCGGCCTGATCGGCGGCACGCTCAACGCCGAAACGAGCGGCGGCAACGTGTCGTTCGCGCTGTCCGGCACCGGCCAGTCGGCCAACGCACAGCTCACCGCCACCCCCAACCTGGTGTCCTTCGGCGGCACCACGGTCGGAGGGCACCTCTCGGGGGCGGCGACCTTCCGCAACGTCGGCGGCGCCGCGCTGACGATCAACGGCGTCAAGCTTCCCTCCGCCCCGTTCAGCGCCTCCGGCGTACCCGCCAAAGGCACGGAAATCGCCCCCGGCGGCTCCGTGACCATCAACCTCGGCTTCGACCCGACCGCGACCGGCAGCTTCTCCGACGAAATCGTCGTGGAATCGACAGGCGGCAACGTCGCCGTCGGCCTGTCCGGCAGCTCGGGCACCGCGGGGGTGCTGCAGGTCACCGGCGAAACCAACGACTTCGGCCCCGTGGGCGTCGGCGGCACGGCGACGAGGACGTTCACGGTGGCGAACACCGGCGGCACGAACGTCACGGTCACCAAGTCGAAGCCGCCCAGCGGCGGCGAGTTCACGGCCTCGACCTCGCTGCCCGAGGGCACCACGATCCTGCCCGGCGAATCGCTCAAAGAGACCGTCTCGTTCACCCCGACCGCGGCCGGCTACGCCAGCTCGGCATGGCTGCTGAACGGTGACGACACGAGCGGCCTGCACGAAGTGGTGTTCAAGGGAAGCGGAAGCGTTCCGGCGCCGGGCGCCGCGTGGTCGCACAACGGCACCGCCACGATCACCTCGGGCGTGGTCCAGACGACGGCCGCGACAACGATGGCGGCCGGCTCGTCGTTCTTCGGCACCCCTCTCGACAGCCGTCACCTGACGATCGAATTCGACCAGACGATCAACTCGGGCACCGGTGCGGACGGCCAGACGGTGGCCTTCGCCGACGCCGCCAAGGCGACCACCGCATCGCTCGGCTACCGCGGCGGTGGCCTGGGCTTCTCGGGCATCCCCGGGATCGCCGTGGCGTTCGACACCTACAAGAACTCGGTCAACCCGTCGAGCAACTTCGTCGGCATCACCGACGGGCCGACGAGCTCCGGGGCGGACCTGATGCACTGGCTCGGCACCGCCTCACCGGCCGCCAGCCTGCGCTCCGCCACGCGCCACGTCAGGATCGAGGAGCTGAACGGGGCGATCACCGTGTCGATCGACGGGCTCCAGGTCCTCACCGGGACCGCCACCATGCCGCCCAAGGTGCTGCTCGGCTTCACCGGCGGGACCGGCGGCCTGACCGACGTCCACAAGGCGGCCAACGTGGTGATCGGCGGCGATGCGGCCCCGGCCGGCGGTCCGGCCACGCTCAAGATCACGCAGGCCGTGAACGCGCCTTCGGGCTCGCCCCAGGCCGCGACCCAGCTGGCCTTCAGCGGCTCCTGCCCGTCGAGCTTCACGACGGCAGCCCTCGGCAACGGCGAATCGGCCACGCCGGGCCTCACCGGTGCCCTGGCCGGTGCCAGCTGCAGCGTCTCGGAGGCGGCGCCGAGCGGCAGCGGCTGGAGCGCGACCGCCTCGGTCAACGGCGGCGCTCCGGTCGCGCTGAGCAACGTCGGAGGGACCCTCACGGTCCCCTCCTTCGCGCTGAGCGCCGGCCTGAACACGGTCCAGCTCACGAACACCTTCACGCCGGCGAGCCTCAGGATCAACTCGGTGGTCAATGCGCCGTCCGGCTCGCCGCAGGCCGCTACCACGCTCACGTACACCGGCTCGTGCCCGTCGAGCTTCACCACGGCGGCGCTCGGCAACGGCGAATCCGCCACGCCGGCGCTCACTGGCGCCGGCGCGGGGGCTAGTTGCAGCGTGTCGGAGACGGCGCCGACCGGCAGC
>DASYFT010000030.1:0-234114 GCA_036498265.1 Solirubrobacteraceae bacterium
GAAGATGGAGACGACGTCGCCGCTCGGGAAGTGCTTCGTGACCCCGCCTTCGGTGCCAGGGGCGAGCTGGTTGCGGAGGCGCACGTTCGCGAACGTGCCGCGCACCATCACCTCGTGGTTGCCGCGGCGCGAGCCGTAGGAGTTGAAGTCGCGCGGCGCGACCCCCAGCTCCTGCAGGTAGCGGCCCGCCGGGCCGTCGCGCTTGATCGCGCCGGCCGGCGAGATGTGGTCGGTCGTGACGCTGTCGCCGAGCAGCGCCAGCACGCGAGCGCCCTCGACGTCGGTGACTGCCTCGGGCTCGGCGGGCATGTCCTGGAAGTAGGGCGGCAGGCGCACGTAGGTCGAGTCCGCGTCCCACGCGAAGCGCTCGCCGCCGGGCACCTCGAGGCTGTTCCAGCGCTCGTCGCCGGCGAACACCTCGGCGTAGCTGGAACGGAACATGTCCGCGCGCACAGCATCCGCGATCGTCCGGGCGACCTCCTGCTCGGACGGCCAGATGTCCCTCAGGTAGACGTCGTCGCCATGCTCGTCCTGGCCGAGCGGCTCACCGACGATGTCTGTGTCCATGGTCCCGGTGATCGCGTAGGCGACGCAGAGCGGCGGGGAGGCGAGGTAGTTCATCTTGACATCGGGGTTGATGCGCCCCTCGAAGTTGCGGTTGCCGGACAGAACCGAGACCACCGCCAGGTCGGCGTCGCCGACGGCGTCGGAGATCGGTTCGGGCAGGGGGCCCGAGTTGCCGATGCAGGTGGTGCAGCCGTAACCGACGAGCCCGAAGCCGAGCTCCTCCAGCGGCTCCGTGAGCCCTGCCCGGTCGAGGTACTCGGTGACCACCTTCGAGCCGGGTGCGAGCGAGGTCTTGACCCACGGCTTGGAGCGCAGCCCGCGCGCGACCGCGTTGCGCGCGAGGATGCCGGCGCCGATCATCACCGACGGGTTGGACGTGTTGGTGCAGCTGGTGATCGCGGCGATCACCACATGGCCGTGATCGAGCTCGAAGGTCGCTCCGTCGAGCGTCACGGGCACCGCCGCGTGCGCACGCTCGAGCGTGGCGGCGCCGGAGCGCGGTGGCGGAAGCTGCGGCGTGCCCACGGTGAGCGGCTCGTGACCGGGCGACCCGTTGGCCGGAGGATCGGAGGCAGGATAGGACTCGGCTACCGCCTCGTCGTGTGGGTCGGCCTGCTCGTCCCCGTCGGGGAGGTGCTCGGCGAGCGCCTCCTGGAACGCCTCGCGCGCGCCGCTCAGCGTGACGCGGTCCTGCGGCCGCCGCGGGCCCGCCAGGCTCGGCTCGACGGCGGCGAGATCGAGCTGGACGGTGTCCGAGAACGTCGGCTCCTCCGAGTGCTCGTCATGCCAGAGGCCCTGTTCCCTGGCGTATGCCTCCACCAGCGCGATCTGGCTGGAGGGCCGACCGGAGAGCTCCAGGTAGGTGAGCGTCTCGGCATCGATCGGGAAGATCGCGCAGGTGGAGCCGAACTCGGGCGACATGTTGCCGATCGTGGCGCGGTCGGCGATCGGCAGGCCCGCGAGGCCCGGGCCGTAGAACTCGACGAACATGCCGACGACCCCGCGCCGGCGAAGCATCTCGGTGACGGTGAGGACGAGGTCGGTCGCGGTGGCGCCCTCGGGGAGCTCGCCGCGCAGCTCGACTCCCAGGACCTGCGGGATGAGCATCGACATCGGCTGTCCCAGCATCGCGGCCTCGGCCTCGATGCCGCCGACACCCCAGCCCAGCACGCCGAGGCCGTTGATCATCGTCGTGTGCGAGTCGGTCCCCACGAGCGTGTCCGGGTAGGCCTGGGGTGGGTGGGTATCCGATCCTTCGTTGGGGAAGACCACGCGTGCGAGGTACTCGAGGTTGACCTGGTGGACGATCCCGGTGTCGGGCGGGACGACGGCGAAGTCGTCGAACGCGCCCTGTCCCCAGCGCAGGAAGGCATAGCGCTCGCGGTTGCGTTCGAACTCCCGCTCGGCGTTCACGCGGAAGGCGTCACGGGACCCGAAGGCGTCTACCTGGACGGAGTGGTCGATCACGAGCTCTGCAGGGACGAGCGGGTTGATCAGCGCGGGGTCGCCGCCCATCTGCGCCATGGCGTCGCGCATCGCCGCAAGGTCCACGACGGCGGGCACGCCGGTGAAGTCCTGCATCAGCACGCGTGCCGGCGTGAAGGCGATCTCGCGGCTCGGCTTGGCCTTGGCGTCCCAGCTCGCGAGCGCCTCGATGTCAGCGGCGCTGACCGAGCCGTTGCCCTCGGTCCGCAGCAGGTTCTCGAGCAGGACCTTCAGTGAGAAGGGCAGGCGCGCGACGTCGTAGGTGTCCTGCAGCGCGTCCAGGCGGAAGATCTCGAAGCGGCGATCCTCCACATCGAGCTTGTCCTTCGCGCCAAAGCTGTTCTCCGACAAGGCATCTCCCGGCGATTTCTCTCGACAGCGACAGGCCGCAGTCTCGCAGAGTCGCCCGTTCGACCCGGCGACCGGCCCGAGGGCTCGAGGCCGCCCGGCTGGAGAGGTCTCGCAAGCTCTGGACCTACCGCTCCGGTCAGCGACCGGCCAGCCGCAGGGTCTCGGATCTCTGCTCACCGGTGGCGTCGCTCGCCAGGAAGCCGGCTGTGACACCGGCGTGGTCCATGAGCCGGATCGTCTCCGGGCTGAGTGGCAACGAGAGGAGGGAGTAGGGATGCGTGATCTGCGTCTCGGTCTCCCTGTATGTGGCAAGGACGGTGCCTCGCGCCCGGAGGGTGATGGTCACGTCGCACCCGCGCGAGCAGTGGACCTCCAGCGGCAGGCTCCGGTGGCTGGTCGAAGCGCTGGGCGCACGGTGGACTTCGAACACGAATGGCCGGTTGCGAGTCGCTGTGCGGGCGAGCCGCCCGGCCGCCGGGACAGACGGCTTGAGGGTCTGCGTGGAGCCGCCTCCGACGATCGCCGTGGTTGCACGGACGGGTGACGATCCATCTTCGGCGCCGGCGTGACACTGGGTCGAGCCGGTGTCGAAGACCGATCCGTCGGTTGTGCGGAACGCCCATTCGTAGCTGCTCGCTCGCAAGGTGAGGAAGAGGACACCGAACTTCGTGTTCTCGATCTTCTCCAGGTTCGTCTCTTCTTCCCCGATGGGCAGGAGCGACTCGCCGCCGGTGCCGGCGACGAACTCCCTGATGCCGGCGCTGGTGGGGTGTGCGGAGGGATCTTGAGGGGCGAAGCGCTCATACATGTGATCGTGGCCGTTGAGCACGACGTCGGCGTGAGCGGCGTACAGCGCCTTCCAGAACGGTGCGACGCCGGTGCTGTTCCCCACGAATCCCGAGGTGAAGCGCGGGTGATGCCAGTAGGCCAGCGTGCATTGACCGGGGTGGGCCGCCAGATCTTCTTCGAGCCATTCCACGGCTGCTGTCGAGGTCGTTCCCGCGAGGCTGTCTCCACATTTCAGGTCCGAGCAGTCCGAGTTCAGGGAGATGACGTGCCAGCTCCCGAGGTTGTATGAGTAGTTACCGCTTCCGGCCGAGGCCCCGAAGTAGGTGAAGTAGCCGCTCGGAGAGATGTGGTACTCGTGGTTACCGGGCGCGGGGTGAACGATGGAGTTGAACTGACCCCACGTGTCGTTGTAGGCGCCGGTGCCGTAGAACTCGCTCAGCGTGCCGCTTTCGTACTGGTTGTCACCCAACACAGCGACAGCGTCGGGTTTGAAGCCGGCTGTCAGGGTGGCCGTCGCGAGCTGCTTGCAGGAGTGTTCGGTGTCGCCGTTGGGGCACGCGATGTCGCCGACGGCCGCGAGCACCGGGTCGTGATGCGGGGGTGGCTGTACGGTCCCAGTGGCTTCCGATCGCGCCGGCTTCGATGCGCCGCCGGCGTTCGAGGCGATGACTTCGGATCGGATCTTCGAGCCGACGTCGGCGGAGGAGAGGGTGTAGGAATGAGAGGTGGCTGAGGAGATCGGGCCGCAGTTGCCTACGGAGCTGTCGCAGCGCAGCCACTGGTAGCTGTAGCCGGTCGGTTCGCTCGTCCAGCCGCCGTTGGTGGTGGCGAGCGTCTGGCCCTGTTCGGCGATGCCGCTGACCGCAGGCAGGGTGGTGTTCACCGGCGCTTCCGGCAGGACCGTGGCGCTGGCTTCGCTGCTGACGGGTTCGCCCGATCCGCCGGCGTTCGTTGCTCCCACGCTCGCCTTGAGGGTATGTCCGATGTCGGCCGCCAAGGCCATGTAGGTCTTGCTCGCGGCGCCGGCGATGACAGCACACCCGCCGCCGCCCTTTTCACAGCGCAGCCACTGGTAGCTGTAGCTCGTGGGTTCGTTGGCCCAGGTGCCGGTGGTGCTCGTCAGCGCCTTCCCCTGCTGGGCGGTGCCGCTGATCGTCGGGGCGACGGTGTTCACCGGTCGTTCGGGGAGCACCGCAGCGGTCGGTTCGGAGCTCGCGCCGGCGCTCGAGCCGCCCGCGTTGCTTGCCACGACGAGCACCTCGAGCCTGCGTGTCACGTCTGCCGCCGACGGCGTGTAGCTGTGGCCGGTCGCGCCGGCGATCGTCGAGCACGGCCCCGTGCCTTCGCAGCGCTGCCACTGGTAGCTGTAGGCAGTGGGTTCGTTGGTCCAGGTGCCGGCGCTCGCGGTCAGAACGCGGCCCTGCTGCGCGGTGCCGCTGATCGCCGGCAACCCGGTATCGGCCGGCGGTGGGGGCACCGATCCGGGGAGCGGTCCCGGCGCCGGTTGTTCTTCGGCTACGACAGACACCGGGGAGACGGTTCCAGGCAGCGTCAGGGCCGGTGGAGCGGCGGGCGGGGATGGAACCGGGGCGTAGGTTGCGGAGAGCGAGATCTGCTTCGCGTCGGATCTCACGCCGCCGAAGCGGGTGGTCGGCCCGGCTGCGTACCTGTTGATGTTGTAGTCACGGCTCCCGGTGACGTTCTTGAAGCGGAACGCGGCCACATCCGAGCTGGTGCCGCTGATCACGCCGACCCAGTAGTTGCCGGCGGCGAGCGTGACCGGTGTGCGAAAGACGAGGTTGTACCAGCCGGTCGAGCTCCCGCTCGCGAAGGTCAGCTGACGCGAGACGCCGAGCAACGTGCCCGGGTGCCCGCCGGTGTCGGCGTAGACGAGCCCCCTCAATTGCTGGCGCCGGTTCGATGGTGAATTCGCCACGTTGGGCGCCAGCATGATCCTCAGCCTGGCGAGTGAGACCGCCATCGGCACGGCGTAGCGGTTCACCTGCTTGACGTTCGATGGCAGCGCCTCCCACGACGCCCCTGCCGTTGCGGCGGCCCTCGGCTTCCCGACGGTCGCCGTCGCGCGCCCCACACCGGAGGTGAACGCGAGCGCAACGAGCGCCACGGCGAACGCGACGCGCAAACCTCTCCCGGCGCCCATCAGCGGGGCCCCCATCGTGTCCGTTCCAGCCTCCAGTAGGGGTACATCTGCTGCCAAGATCAAAGGTAGCGACGGACTGGTGGAACGGCAAGCGGCATTCAGAACCGGTACGACTCTTGCAAGAGAACCGGTACGGCTCTTGCAACTGGGGCGGCCCTTGCAAGCAGCGACGAGCGCTCAGCTAACCGGCCGGCGGATCGAACGGGCGCCAGATGCCGGCAGCCACTTCTGTCGGGTCACGCCTCCTCGGCGGCCTCCAGCACGTCCAGGTGTGACCGGGCGCGGGCCTGGGCATCGAGTGCTTGCGATAGTCGCCGCTCGGCGCGCTCGTGGGCCAGCGCCGCCGTCCTCGCCTCCCTGGCGGCCAGGTCTCTCGCTGTTACCGCTGCCCGCGCGCGCTTCTTCGTCGCGGCCACCCGCTCGCGCGCCGCTTTGAGCTTCGCGGTGTCTCGCCTGCGCGCCGCTCCGAGCTTCGCGGCGTCTCGCCTGCGCGCCGCTTTTAGCTTCGCGGCGTCTCGCCTGCCTGCCGCCTCACCCTCGCGCCGTTCACCCCCGGCATCGGTGGGAGCAGTGGCGGGTCGCCTGTCGCTGGGCCTCGCCGTGTCCGCTTTCGGGGCCTCGACGCCGGGCGCCGAAGCGAGCTCGGCGAGGCCGGTGTAGAGATGCTCGCGTACGAGCCGCCCCTGCTCGGCCTCCGGCGCGAGATCCGGGTCGAGCGAGGCAGCCGCGAGCGTACTGCGGACGCGCTCGAGTGTCGCGGGGCTGAGGCTGCGGCCTCGGCTGTCGAGTAGCCCGCTTGCGGCCTGGACCATGTCGGCGAGGGCGGCACGGTGACGGTCGATCGCGTCGCGCAGGCGGCGCGGATCCGCGCGGCCGCGCAACGCGGCGCTCTGGGTGTCCGACAGTGCGGCGCCCGCTGCGCGAAGCTCGCGAGCCGCGCGGAGCTGCGAGCGCAGCACCTGGTTGGCGGCCCATGCGGGCACCGAAGGCTTGGGCAGCTTCGCCACACGCGAGGCATCCTCCGGGCGTCCGTCGTGTCGCAACCGTCGCGCCAGCTCGTCCCGCTCCTTGACGAACTGATCGAGCGGCAGCCCATACAGCCGGTCGGCCTCATCAGCCGGTGCGCCGGCTCTGCCGCCGTCACGGTGTGGGGGTTGAGGCATTGGCACCACGATGACAGCCGCTGTTCGCCGCGCCGGGGCCGGCCGCTCCCGGGGACGCTGCAACGCCCAGAGCCGGCACGACCTCGAACGCCCGGGATACTGCCTTCGTGACCTCGACGAACGTGGACTTCGTGCGGTCGATCTTCGCGGCCTGGGAGCACGGCGACTACGGGTCGGCCGATTGGGCGAGCCCCGAGATCGAGTACGTGCACGCCGACGGGCCCGATCCTGGCAGCTGGACGGGGCTGGCGGAGATGGCGAGCGCTTTCGGCGACTGGATGAGCGCCTGGCAGGACTACCGCGCAGACGCCGATCGGTATCTCGAGCTGGACGACGAGCGCGTGATCGTGTTCTATCGCCGCAGCGGACGCGGCAAGGCAAGCGGAGTGGAGCTTGGGCAGGTGCAGGCGAAGGGAGCGATCCTGTTCGACGTCCGCGACGGCAGGGTCAGGCGGCTCGTCCACTACCTCGACCGCGACCGCGCGATCGCCGACCTCGGCCTCTCACCGGAGGACTCCTAGCGCGGGGATCCAGGTCGGGATCAATGGCCCTTGACAAGCATTATTGATTGACCTATCATTACGCCCATGGCGACGACCTCGAGGGAGCGACAGACATCGGATGAGCGCCGCGAGCAGGTGCTCGAGGCCGCGACGCACGAGTTCGCGGTCCACGGCTACCACGCAGCGAGCACCGCGGCGATCGCCAAGCTCGCCGGCATCTCCCAGCCCTACATCTACGCCCTCTTCCCCAACAAGAGGGAGCTGTTCCTGGCCGCCCAGGCGCGGATGATGAGCCATCTGCGAGAGACGTTCCTCGACGCCACGCGCGGACTGGAGGACCCGGAGGAGCGACTGCACGCGATGGGCATGAGCTATCGCCCCCTGATCGAGGCCAACCGCGATGAGCTGCTGCTGCAGATGCAGGGCCACGCGGCGGCGGGCGATCCCGAGATCGGCCCTGCCATAGCGGCAGCGTTCAAGGGCCTCTACGAAGACGTGCTCCGCGCCAGCGGCGCCTCTCCGCAAGAGGTCTCGGAGTTCTTCGCCTGCGGCATGCTGGTCAACGTCGCGACGGCGCTGGGCCTGCCCGAGATCGTCGAGCCGGCCCTCCAGTGGGCAGCGCTCACCGGCTGATCCCTTTTTTTGCCATGAGTACTTATCAATCAATCAATAATACAGGAGAAAGCGACATGCCCGCGGCACGCACACGCACCGGCTGGACGCTGGGACTCGTCTCGGCCGTCCTGTTCATGGTCACGCTCGACAACCTCGTCGTGACCACCGCTCTTCCTCGCATCCGCGTCGACCTGGGCGCCACGCTCGGGGGACTCGAGTGGATAGTCAACGCATACACACTGACCTTCGCCGTGCTGCTGATGACCGGCGCCGCGCTGGGCGATCGCTTCGGGCGGCGCCGAATGCTGGCGATCGGCCTGAGCATCTTCACGGCCGCCTCGGCGGCGGCCGCCGTCGCCCCCACCACCAGCGCGCTGATAGCCGCCCGCGCGGTTCAGGGCGCAGGTGGCGCACTCGTGCTGCCTCTGACCCTGACGCTGCTCTCGGAGGCGTTTCCCGCCGGCAGGCGCGGCGTCGCGCTGGGGATCTGGTCGGGCGTCAGCGGCCTCGGCGTGGCGCTCGGCCCCGTCATCGGCGGCGCCGTCGTCAGCGGCATCTCCTGGCAGTGGATCTTCTGGATAAACGTCCCGATCGGGCTCGTGGTCGTGCCGCTCGCCCTCGCAAGGCTGACCGAGAGCCGGGGCGCCAACGGCCACCTCGACCTGCGCGGGGTGACGCTCGCCAGCGGCGGGCTGCTCGGCGTCGTCTATGCGCTGGTTCGTGGCAACTCGCTCGGGTGGACGAGCACCACGGTCCTCGTCGCGGGCGCCCTCGGGGTCGGCCTGCTGTCGACGTTCGTGGCCTGGGAGCGGCGGAGCAGTGCCCCGATGCTGCCGATGCGGTTCTTCCGCAGCCGCGCCTTCTCCGCGACCAACGCAGTCTCGCTGGGGATGTACTTCGGGATGTTCGGTGCGATCTTCCTGCTCGCCCAGTTCTTCCAGACCGCCCAGGGATACTCGCCTCTGCAGGCCGGCCTTCGTACCCTGCCCTGGACCGCGATGCCGATATTCGTAGCGCCCGTGGCGGGCCTCCTGTCGGATCGCATAGGGAGCCGGCCGCTCATGTTCGCCGGCCTCTCGCTCCAGGCAGGCGCGCTCGCCTGGCTCGCCACGGAGCTCAGCCCCACCGTCGCCTATGGCGCGGTGATCGTGCCGTTCATGCTCGCCGGCGCAGGCATGGCTCTGGTGTTCGCCCCTTCCGCCAACGCCGTGCTCGGAGCCGTGCGCGCGGAGGAGGCGGGACAGGCCTCGGGAGCGACCAACGCGATCCGCGAGATCGGCGGCGTGCTCGGCATCGCCGTGCTCGCGTCGGTGTTCAGCGGCGCGGGCGGATATGCCACGCCGCAGGCCTTCGTGAGCGGGCTGACACCGGCGGTGTTCGTCGCCGCAGCCGTCCTCGCGCTCGCTGCGATCGCAGCGCTCGCCGTGCCAGGCCTGCGCCGCGCCCCCTCCGCACCGCTGCAGGTCGCCGGCACCCCCGCATGAGAACCCGTGTGTCGAGGCCCGCGCGATCAGCGGCGCGCGGGCCTCGCAGGGCCTCTCGGCCCGGCTGATGGCTCACGTACGATGTACTCGCCGATGGGGCGCACATACGAGCACATCACACCGCAACTCCGCGAGTGGGTTGAGCGCCAGTCGCTGTTCTTCGTAGCGACCGCCCCACTGGCGGCAGACGGCCACGTGAACGTGTCGCCCAAGGGACCGATCGGATCGCTGCGGTTCCTCGGCCCGATGCGCATGGCCTATCTCGACGTGATCGGCAGCGGCGCGGAGACGATCGCGCACATTCGCGAGAACGGGCGGATCGTGATCATGATGTGCGCCTTCGAAGGGCCCCCGCGGATAGTCCGCTTCCATGGACGCGGGGAGGTGGTGCCCTCGTCAGATAGGCGCTTCGAGACGCTGCTCGGCGAGGCTGCGTTCGAGGACCCTTCGCTGCCCCCGGCCCGGCGCGCGGTGATCGACGTCGAGGTGACACGGGTCGCCGACTCGTGCGGGTACGGGGTACCGCTCATGACGTTCGAGGGGCTGCGCGAGCATCACGCCCTGTCGACCGGCAAGAAGCTCCGAACCATGGGCGCCGACGGCTACGCGCGCTATCTCGCCGACCACAACCCCGCGAGCATCGACGGGCTCCCGGCGCTCGACGCCGTCGAGTAGCGCGCGGCGCCGCCGCGCGCTACTGTCGTCGGCGGCTAGGACGCCGAGGCTGCCTCCCCGACCTGGCCGGCGGATTCCGCAGCCTGTTCGGAGAGCTCCTGCCCATGGGCCTTGCCACTCTCCTTGGCAGCTTGCCCGACCTCCGACGCCGCCTGCTGGATCTTCTCGCTCGCGGCCTGCGCCGTCTCCTGCGCGACCTGCTTGCCCTGCTCGAGCGCCTCCTCGCCGGTATGCCTGGCCTGCTGCTTGAACTCGTCGGCGACGGATCCGATGCGTTCGTCCTCCACACGCGTACTCGGGACCAGCATGCCCGCGAGAAAGCCAACGGCCGCAGCGCCGACGGCGAGCCCGAGCGGGTTCTCCTGCACGACACCGGCGGCGCGCATCGCGCCCTGCTTCACTTCGCCGGCATCGGGTGTGGCCTCCGACACACGGTCGCCGGCACCTGTGATCCTTGCGCGTAGGGAGTCGACCTTGTCGGAGACGGCCTCCTTGGTCCTTCCCGGCACGTCGGCTTTGTAGCCGAGGGCGTCGACCGTCTCGCCCATGTGCTCGCGCGTCTGCTCTATCTGCTCTCTGATGACAGCTGGGTCTTGGCCCATTGGACATCCTCCTTCAGGGTTTCAGCGGTTTGCTCCGGTACGGGTGGACTGGCCTCGGCGACCCTGTCCCTACCGGTGAGTGCCAGCACGGCGGCAACTGCGCCGTAGACGACGGTCACGATCAGCGCTGCAAGCCACACTTCCATGCCCGTCGCAAGCGCGGCGACGAGACACGTGGTGAGCGATCCGAGGGCCAGGAACGCGGCGATGCCGGCAGCACCGAACATTCCGATGCCGACGCCCGCACGCTTGCCCTTCTCGCGCATCTCTGCCTGAGCGAGCTGAAGCTCCTGGCGGACGAGCGTCGAGAGATCCTCAGAGAGTTGCTTGACGACGTTGCCGACAGGCTGCTCGCGGAGGGTGTCGTTCTCACGCGCAGACATCGCTACGCCACCGCCTGCTCGTGGCCTTCGCGTGTGAGCCCAGGCCGGGAGCCACCTGGGACGCCGGCCCGGACTCCCTGCTCGGACGCCGGATAGACGCCGGCCGGTCGCGAGACCGTGAGACCTTGGTAGCGGTCCCGGCTCGAGGCCTTGAGGAACCGGGAGGCGAGGAAGCCGAGCGCGAGCCCCCCTACCCCCACAGCCCATGGCTGCCGGCGGCCGAGACGCTCAGCGTCGGCCAGCATGGCGTTGGAGTCCTTCTCGTCCAGGTAGTGACCTGCACGCTCCGCGTAGTCCGCGAGCCGCTCAGCCGCGCTCGCCGGCCCGTCCTTGCCCTGCTCGCGAAGCGATTCGGCGACCGACCGGAGATCCGACGCCTGACTGTTGATCTGCTCGCCCACTCGAGACGTTCGCTCATCGAGCCCTTGGCGCACGCGATCCTGCACCTGGCCGGCCGCCTGCTCGACCTTCTGCTCCGCCTGCTGAGCCGTGCTCTGCAACTTCTGCTGGGTCCCTTCACCAGTCGCGCCGGTCTGCGCGCCGGCAGTCGCCGGGGCCCTCGCTGTTTCTCTGGACGCCCCTGGGTCGGGCGTGCCGGTTGCGTTCATGAGTCTCTCCTTTTTCAGTGTCTGTTCGCCGGCACCCGCGCGAGAGCGCGGGACCGGCTGGTGCCTGTGAGCACGGCTCGTACGGCCGCCGTATTCGTTCGCGAAGGCCTCACGGCGCGAGTTGCTCGCACGAGAGGGCTCTCACGCGGGATGCCGCCGAGTCGCAGCAGCGCCGCTCGCGTTGCCATCAGCCGGCGATCCAGAGATCTGCCGCCAAGCCGCCGTGCGCCCGCGAGGGGGCGAACACCAGAAGTACGCATACGTCCTCCATCAAAGTCTCCCGGGAATGAGCCACCCGCGACCGTGAGAGGAGTCGTTGCGTTTGGCGACGGCCCATCGGCCGTCTGACAGAGGATGCCCGTCCGACGCCAACGACAAACCTTCGGGGGCGGACGAGCGGGCGCGAAGGAGCGCCCGCGTGGTGCCGACACCGACCGGCAGAGGTAACGGCCGTCTCCTTTGAGGGTAAGGATCGATACGTGCGCTGGGTGGCGTCACTGACCCTTGCGTTGCTGCTCTGCGGTTGCGGCAGCGCCAAGCCCACGCCGAAGCCCGGCACGACAGCCATCCCGGACGGCCTGCCCAGTCTCGCCGTCAAGTGTCGTGAAACCGAACCGGCTCTCACCGCGAACGTCAACGCCGCGCTGGCCGACCTCAGCCGGCACGGACTGCATGGCTCGAAGCCGGAACTGACACTCGCTCTCGAAGAGCTTCTCAACTACGCCGCCACGCACGGGCAGGCACAGCCGAGCTGCCCCACGTTGCTCCGTGCGTTCCTTGACACGCTCGAGCGCAGGCCACCGCCGAAGGCCCCGAAACGGTGAGCGCCGGCAGTGGCCATGCTCGTGCGCGCGATGCTCGCCGACGGCCTCGTGGACGAGCTTCACCTGTTCACCTACCCGCTGGCGTTCGGCGCCGGGCCCAGGCTGTTCGAAGGTGGCCTCAAAGCCAACTTCACCGGGCCGGTAATGGTCTCAGCGCACCATCTCGGACGCTCGTGTGACGCGTCCCTTGCCCTGGCGCTTGGCGCGCAGCAGGGCCTCGTCGCAGGCCTCGAGCAGTGCGTCGGTGCTCATCGGCGGCTGCCACTGCGCGACGCCGATCGATGCGGAGACGCCGCTGCCGATCTCCTCCAGGTACGAGAGCAAGCTGAGCCGCTCGAGCGCTCGCGAGGCGGCCGCGGCCGCGCTCTCGAGGTCGGCGTTCGGCAGGATCACCACGAACTCGTCGCCGCCGTAGCGGGCGACGCGGTCGAAGGCCCTGAACTCGCCCACGAGCGCGTCGACGACGGCTCGCAGCATCGCGTCGCCGGCCTGGTGGCCGTAGCGGTCGTTCACGAGCTTGAAGTTGTCGAGGTCGATCAGCATGCACGACAGGGGCCCACCGGTCCTCATCGCGCGGCCGATCTCCTCGTCGAGGCGCCGACGCATGGCGCGGTGGTTCATGCAGCCGCTGACCGGGTCGGTGCCGGCCTCGGCGCGTGCGCGCACGAGGGCGAGTCCCGTTGCGGCCTGGTCCACCAGCGTGCTCGCCAGCTCGATCGCGTTCGACTGGAACTGCTCGGAGAGCCGGCGCACCAGCATCACCACCGCAGCCACCTCGCCACGATCAGCCAGCGGAAGCAGCAGCGCGCCGCTCGTCGCCCCCGTCTGCGCGAGTCGTGGAACGCTCGCCTGCAGCTCCTCCGTTGCGGCTGCGAGGAAGCTCCGGCCCGTGCGCGCGACCCAGCTGACCCCCGGCGGACGCTCGGCCCGCGGCACCAGGTAGCTCAGGCGACCATCCGCCTCGAGCAGGTAGACGGCTACCAGGTCGTCGTCTTCGCCTGGACCGGCGAGGCGATGGATGTGAACCTCTTCGGCCCCCGGCACGCGCATCAGCTCGCCGGCGAGCGCGCGGAAGATCGCCTCTGTGTCCGCGGCCCCGTCGGTGAGCGCGGTCAGCCGCCGGATTCCTTCCAGCAGACGCTCCACGTCATCAGACGACGCTGAGGTATCCGTACCCATCGCGACATCCATGGCGTCAAATCTAGGGCATGGAGACGCCGATGGCCAGCCTTTCGCATCCGCAGCAGCACAGCTTGCCCAGCGTGCCGCTCGGCGAAAGGCGCGGTTGGGCCGCCGGGCGGCGCGAGGGGGGCGGCAGCGCCGGCCGTCCCCCTCGTCGCACGCTCAGCGGAAGAACACCGTGGTGAACGCCACGGAGGTGCCCAGCTTCCTGTTCTTCGGCAGGAAGCCGACACGGAGGCGCACCCTGCGCGGGCCGTGGACGCCGGCGCGCAGCGGTATCCGCAGACGCGTCGCGTTCACCGCGCCGCCAAGCCGCCGGAAGACGGTCGCGAGCCCGGGCCCGCTGCCGCTGATCCGCCCGGCCGCGAACGTCTTCACCGTGATGAAGGCGGCGTTGCCGATGACCTTGTGGCCGACGATCTGCACGCCGCAGCCGTTGACCCCGATCTTGGTCTTCTGCTTGATCACCTTGCCGTTCTGTCCCGTGATCACCGTGGGCATCAGCAGGGTGGTCGTGCAGAGGTTGCGGAACGTCGCGAGCGCCGAGTGCGGCCCGACCGGCAGGTTCACCGTGATGCTCGAGACCGGCGCGTCAGGCGTCGACGCGAAGTTCGTCGTCGTTATGCCTTTTTTGATGTCCGTGTTGCCGACCAGGATCACCCGCACGCCGTTGCCTTCGAGGATCAGATCGAGGTCCGGGAAGGCCGCCCCCGCGTGGGAGACGAGAATCGCCGGTCCTTTCATTTTCGCCGGCAGCGTCGGGGTGTTGGCCCGCACTCCGCCCACGAACGAGCCGGGCGGGCAGCTGAACGGGTTCGCTTTGAACGTCGCGTCGGGACATGCTTTCTGAAGCGTCGTCAGCCTCGACGGAAGCGCCGACGGCAGCGTTACGAGCACGCCCTTGACGTTCGATCCGCCTCCAGGCAGGTTGAGCGTCGTTTCGAGGCTCGCCCCGATCTTTTTCGATGTCTTGGCGCCGGACTTCGCTTTGAAGGACGGCTTGAATGCCAGCGCGGCGCAATTGCTCACCGCGAAGGGGCTCGACAGCGAGACCGGCGAGCCGAGGGTCGTACCGGCGATTCCGGTCACAGTCGATTCGGTCGCGAGTCCACCGCAGAACGTCGGGTTCTGGAGGAAGCCCTGCCTGTTGATGGTCACGACCAGCTTTCGCAGGCGAACCACGATGCCGCCCTGGATGATCGTCGGCAGTTCGCTCGACACACTCACGCGGGCGTTTTCCTGGTTGACGTTGATCGCGGCCCGAGTGACCGTCTGGCCGAGGTTGAATGGTCCGGCGACGTTCGGAACCACGATGGACATACCGAACGGAGCGCCCTGGTAGGGGCCGGTGAGGTAGACCTTGCCGGTCGGCACGGTCAATGGCGTCGGGCCGGAGCCTGCGGTGACCGTCACTTCCCCGATCTGGCTTCCAGCCGGGCAGCTACCCGCGTTGGCCTGCGCTTCGCCGCACTGTTCGACCGTCGGGATGAGACCGACCAAGCCCGGGGGAAGGACCGTCTGCACCTTCTTCAGGTACTGGTTGCCTTCCGGTCGTTCGAGCGCGAACGAGAACGACGTTTTCGCACCCGCAGTCGCGGTCTGGTTGGAGGTGCTCTGCGCCGGCGCGAACGGCAGCGGCGAGGCGCACGCGCCGCCTTTGCCGTTGCCATCGACAGTGAACGCGCTCGCCGAGCCCTTCAGGCCGGCTTCGGTGAACGGCGCGAACGTCGTGGCGGTCGTCGCGGTGCCGCAGACCAGCGGGTTGGCGATCGGCGCCAGGTTGCCGCCGTTGAAGTGCAGCACGGCGACGCTGAACGGCTGTTCGGGGTTTTCTTCGAAGGTCGTGGTGAGCTGACCCGTCACCGGGTTCGGGACCACCTTGCCTTTGATCCGCACCGAGATGCCATAGCGCGCCGATTTGGCGTCGAAGTAGACGGTGTAGGGCGGTTCGGTGATCGGCCCGGATTCGGGTCCACCGAGAAAGACGTTGCCCACCAGCGAGCCCGGAGGCAGTCCGGGCACTTCCAGGTGCACGGTGCCAACGATCGATTTGGCCGGGCAGCTGTCGCCCATTTCGCTGCTGTGGATCCTCGCCTGCGCAGGTGTGCAGGCTTCGAGGCCCTGGGCGGCCGACGGGTTGAGCGTCATGCCTTCGGGCAGCGTGGTCGTGATCGTTTTCACCTCGGAGTCATCGAGGGCCGCGGGATTGGGGTCGTGGGGAACCGACGCTTCCGCCGTGATGCCGTCGTTCTGGTCCAGCTGGGTTGTTTCCGGCGCGAGGCTCAGCGCGGGTGCGAACGGGACGAGATTGCAGCCCGAGAGGCCGATGGGACTCGTGTATGACCCTTCCGCCTTCGCGCCGCTTTTCGATTCGAGCTGGATCTTGCTGGTCGTGGTGCGGCCGGGCCCTTCGCAGTTGCTCCCGTTCGTCAGGAAGCCGCCGGTCCCGATGTTGCCTTTGAAGACGAGCCGCGACCTGAGCAGCGGCAATTCCGGGCTCACGTTGATTTCGAAGTAGTCGTGGTAGTCGCCCTGGTTCGTGCCCTTCGCTTCCTTGCCCCATTCGACGTTGCCTTCGATCAGGGTGTGGGCGAAGAGGCCTTTGACTTTCGTGATGAATTCCGGAAGTTCGATCGCGACACCGAACGTCGAGGATCGGCCTTCGGCCGGCGTGAGGTTGTACACGGTGCCCGTCAGTTCGAGCGGGAAGCCGACAAAGACGGTCGCTTTGTTTTCACCGATGATCGTCGATCCTTTGCAGGTCGGCGGGGTGAAGACGCCTTTTGCGACTTCCACGCCGAATTCCGCAGGGGAGCATTGCGGCACCGCCTGGGGGTTGGTGCTGAGACCGGGGGCGACGTCGGTCCGGATGTGGACGATCGGGTCCGCCGGCGAGGTGACTTTGAAGTCGGTGACGCCGAAGTCGGGGTGCCCTGCCGCCTGGGTGAAGCCTTCCAGTTTGGCTTCGGCTTCAGTCGGTTCTTCGTTTTTGGTGACCTTTTCCTTGCCGCAGTTTTCGAAGCCTTCCTTGCAGTTGCCGGCAAAGAAGCCATGCGATTCGAGCGAGAAGGCCGCCTGCGCCGCCGCTGGCACGGACACAGCCACGAGAGCACCTACGACCAGCGCCAACAGCGAAAAGCGAACGTGGACCCTCATGCGGACCTCCCTCTAGAACCGAGCACCCTGTATCCCCTTGGACTCCTGATCGTCCCGAAAGTTGCGGGACCTCCCGGGGTTATTAGACGAATTGCCTAGTTCTCCTCCACGCCCCGGGGGAGGCGGACGGGCTCAGGCGACTCGTCGGGCAGCCTCGCGAGCGTGCGTCTCCCGCGCGTGCGGCGCCGGAGCGCTCAGGGCTCGCGCAGGACGTAGCCCACGCCGCGCACCGTGTGGATGAGCTCCGGCGCGCCTGCCTGCTCGAGCTTGCGGCGCAGGTAACCAACGTAGACACGCAGGGCGTTGGAGGCGGCCCCGAAGTCGTACCCCCACACGCGCTCGTAGATCAGGTTCCGCGGGAGGACCTGGGCCGGATTGCGCAGGAGCAGCTCGAGCAGCTGGTACTCGGTCCGCGTCAGCTGCACGAGCCGATCGTCCACCACGGCGCCGTGCCGGGACGGGTCCAGGCTGAGCCCCGCGAATGAGAGCCGCTGGCCCGCGCCATCAGGGCTAGAGCGGCGCAAGAGCGCCCGCAGGCGGGCCTCGAGCTCGGCCACGTGGTAGGGCTTGACCATGTAGTCGTCGGCGCCGACGTCAAGCGCCTCCACGCGGTCCGCCACCGCGTCGCGCACCGTCAGGATCAGTATCGGGACGCGGTTGCCAAGCCGGCGCACCCGCCGGCAGAGCTCCAACCCGTCGATCCCGGGCAGGCCGATCTCGAGCACCACCGCCTCGGGAAGGCTGCGCACGACCGACTCCAGCGCCTGCTCGCCGTCACCGGCCACCTGCACCTCGTATCCGTCGAGCGTCAGCTTCCGCCTCAGCGCTTCGCGCCCGAGGCGATCCCGGTCGACGACCAGGACCCTCATCAGCCGGCGGACGAGCCTACGGCGGCCAGCCGTGCGGCGAGGCCCCGGCAGTCGTAGAGCGCTTCGCCAGCCGCTTTCGAGCTGCTCGAGGCGCCGCTGCCGGCGACGCCGGCCTTCGAAGCGCTCGCAGGGACCGTCACGCGAACGCACGCCTTCTCGACGGCCGCGATCGCGGTCTTGGAGCCCGTGCGGGTGTCGCCGGGCAGGTTGAAGCCACCGCCGTTGTCCCCGGTCAGCACCCAGCGGATCTGGCCGGAGCTCACCGCCGTCGCAAGCCAGGACACGCTCACTTCGCTCTCCCGGCCCGAGAAGCCGCCGATCCCTGCCACCTGCAGCTGGCCGCCAAGGATCGCCGACGCGGCACTCGATTGGCTTGGCACTGCGATGGTGCCGCCACCGTGCCGTTCGACGTAGGAGACGATCGCTTTGCTCAGCGATCGGCCGCCGCCGAAAGCGCCACCCGCAGGGGGTGCGCCACCCGCGCCGCCGAGGCGCCCCGGCCCACCGAAGAGACCGCGGGGGCCCGGTGGTTCACCGCCCGCTCGCGCCGCTCCGCCGCCCGGCGCTCCCGCCGGCGGTCTGCCCGCCGGGAGGCCGCCGCCCGGCCCGAGGAGCGCCCCCCGGGCGGAGCCTGCGGCCCTGGCGCCGCCGGGGAGACGTCCGCCCGCCCCGCCGAACGGACCTCCGCTGTCGGCGACCGAGGCCGGTCCGCCCGCCGGGAACGTGCCACTCGTCGCGTGGCCCAGGGTGTCGAGGGCCCACACCGTCGGTGCGATCAGCAGAGCGGCGAGAACCGCGCCTACGGCGGCGGCCCGGGCCCGGCGCCCGCGCAGCGCCAGGAGCCCGAGGACCGCCACAGCGGCGACGGCGATCAGGACCGCGGGCAGCCATTCGAGCTGACCCGGGTACCGGGCGCGGATCACCAGCTCGACGGCCACGCCCGCGACCAGGGCCAGCGGCCCCAGGACGCGCGCCCGGAGACGGCCCCCGATCAGCTCGGCGGCGCCGGCGCCGGCGAGCGCCGCGACGAACGGCGCGAGCAGCGAGACGTAGTAGGGGTGGAAGATGCCGCTGGCGGCGCTGAACAACATGGCCGTCGTGGCG
The DNA here is from genome assembly GCA_036498265.1 of Solirubrobacteraceae bacterium. GTDB lineage: Bacteria > Actinomycetota > Thermoleophilia > Solirubrobacterales > Solirubrobacteraceae > Palsa-744. The sequence goes on from DASYFT010000030.1 coordinate 18,522, forward strand.
AAGGCACCCCCGACCACGATCAGCCACCCGCTGCGCGGATCAGAGCGGCGCAGACGGGTCGCTGCGAGCATCCCGACGCCGCTCACCAGCGCGAATCCTAGTAGCCAGCCAACCTGACCGCCGAGCGCGCTGCCCAGTAGCCGGAACGGCCCCGGGGAGCTGCCGAACCCGCCGCCGCCAGGAACCCCGGCCTGGCCGTCGACACGGCCGAGGCCGTTGTAGCCGAAGATCAGCGACAGCACGCTGTTGTCGCTCGTGCCGGACACCCACGGGCGGTCGGCCGCGGGAGTGAGTTCGACGAGCGCCGGCCAGGCGCCCGCGACCAGCAGCATCGCGGCGCCGGACGCCAGCAGCTGGCGCAGCGCGTGCAGCCGGCCGCGGCCGGAGGGCGCCGTCCACAGCCACGCCGCCGCGATGCCCGGGACGACAACGAGCGCCACCAGCATCTTGGTCTCGAATCCCAGCCCCACACAGACGCCGGCCAGCACGAGCCAGCGGGTGCGCCGGCGCTCGGGGTCGGCATCCATCGCGCGCACGACGCACCACAGAGCGGCGACGCAGCAGAGGACCAGCAGCGCATCCGGGTTGTTGTGCCGCGAGATCGCGACCGTGATCGGCGTCACCGCCAGTGCCAGCCCGGCCACGAGACCGCCGATGCGCCCGAAGCGACGACGCACCAGGTCGTACACCAGCACCACGCTCGCGACGCCCATCAGCGCCTGCGGGACGAGGACGCTGAGCTGGTGATAGCCGAACACCCGCACCGACAGCGCCTGCACCCACAGCGCCAGCGGGGGCTTGTCCACCGTCATCACCCCGCTGCGATCGAACGAGGCGAAGAGGAAGTCGTGCCAGCTCGAGCTCATCGAGCGCACGGCGGCGCTGTAGTAGGTGTTGGCCCAGCCGTTGCGCGACAGCGCCCAGAGGTTGAGCGCAGCCGCCAGGACGATCAGGCCGACCAGCTCGGGGCGCGGGGCGCGCGCGCCGATCGCCCGCGCCCGCTCTCGCAGCCGCCACGACGTGCCGGCCGGTGTGGTGACCGGCGCCGCAGACGCCGGCGCGGGCACGGCCGAACTTGTCTCCCATGACGCGCTCATGCGGCGCAGCATCGCCGGGAGACATAAGGGACAGCTGTGCTGAAGCTCAGAGTTGCATGAGCCTCAGTCGATCAGGCGTCTCCCCAGCTGCCAGATCGCGATCCGCCACATCACCACGGCGAACCCCAGCAGCACGGCCGCGTGGCCGATGTCCGCCGGGCCGAGCGTTCCGAGCGACGCGTCCCGAACGAGCTGCACGCAGTGGTACAGCGGGTTGAGCTGGGCGAGCGTCCGCAGCCCGTCCGGCAGGGTCGAGATCGGGAAGAACGTCCCCGCCACGAGGAACATCGGAGTCAGCACCGCGCTTGTCACGTAGTTGAAGTTGTCGATCGTCTTCGCCACGGCCGCGATCGTTACGCCGAAGCACGCGAAGCCGAACCCGGTGACGAAGCCGATCAGCGGCACGAGCAGCATGCCCTCGTTCAGCTGCAGTCCGAACGCCAGCCCGACAAGCAGCGGCGCGACACCGTAGACGCCCGCGCGCACCGAGATCCACAGAACCTCTGCGGTGATCAGCTCCTCCACGTCGACCGGCGCCGCGAGCATCGCATCGTAGGTTCGCTGGAACTGCCACCGAACGAACGTGTTGAACATCCCCGGGAACGCCGACGCGAACAGGACCGCGGTGGCAACCGTGCCGGTAGCGATGTACTGGATCGTCTTGATGTGGTCGATCTGCGAGCGCAGCGCGCCGAAGCCGAGGCCGAACGCGAGCAGGTAGATCGTGGGCTGCACCACCGAAGAGAACGTCGTCGCCTTCCAGTAGCGGCCGAAGATGACGACGTCGCGGCTCATCACCCCCGCCAGCGCCGCGGGCTCCAGGCGCCGCACACGCCGCGGCTGCGCCTGCCCGCCGAGGGCACCGGCCGGGGCGCTCATTCGATCTCCTCGCCGGTCAGCGCCACGAAGGCGTCCTCGAGGTTGGCCGGGCGGCGCACTCCCTCGGGCGCCTCGCCGTCCAGGGACTCGGCGCGCATGATCGCCAGGGCCGGGCCGCTGCGACGGCTCTGCCAGCCGTGCCTCGCCGCGAGCTCGCTCGTCTCCGCCAGCTTGGCGGGCGCGCCGTAGACCTCCACGACCTGCTCGCCCGCGTGGGCCCGTACGAGGTCCGCCGGGCTGCCCTGGGCGACGATCCGCCCGGCGGACATCACAGCCACGATGTCGGCCAGCCGCTCGGCCTCCTCGATGTAGTGCGTGGACATCAGCACGGTGACCCCCGCGGCGCGCAGGCCGTCGATCAGCGACCACAGCTCCTGGCGCACCTGTGGGTCCAGGCCGACCGTGGGCTCGTCGAGGAGCACCAGGCGCGGCTGGTGGATCAGCCCCCGCGCCACCAGCAGCCGCCTGCGCATGCCGCCCGAGAGCTCCCTCACGATCGTGTCGGCGCGCGTCACGAGGTTGGCCAGTGCCAGCGCTCGCTCCACCGCCGCGCCGCGCTCCGCCCGCGGCACTCGGTACAGGCGCGCGAACACCGTCAGGATCTGGCGGCAGGTGAGCTCGACGTCGAGGTTGTCGAGCTGCGGCACCACCCCCATCTCGAGCCGCGACTGCTTCGATTCGCCGGGAAGCTCGTAGCCCAGCACCGTGATCCGGCCCTCGTCGGCCAGCGCCTGCGCGGTCAGCATGCGCATCGTCGTCGACTTCCCCGCGCCGTTCGGTCCGAGCAGGCCGAAGCAGACGCCCGGCGACACCTCCAGGTCGAGGCCGTTGACCGCCACGATCGAGCCGTAGCGCTTCACAACCCCCTGGAGCGAGATCGCCGGATGGCTGCCGTCCGGAGACGGCAGGTGCTCTTGGTCGTCCGTCATCTCCCGACACTCTAGGTGGCCCCTCGCCGCGTCAGGTGTCGAGCGAACGCGCCTCTGCGGGACGGCTCGCGCCGCAGGCAGGATCAGGCGCGTATGTGCGGATGTCGATCATCGGCGCCTTGATTCTCGGACGCCGGTCCATATCTCCCCGGACCCGCGTGCGGCAGCATCAGGCTGGCTGCGTATCGCACCACCCACGCCGAGCGGAGTGAGAGCCATGCCTGCCAGAGCTCCCCAGATCGTCGCCCTCGGGGGCGGCGGGTTCTCGATGGAGAAGGACGGCTCGCTGCTCGACGACTACGTGCTCTCGCTCACGGGAGCCGCGCGCCCGCGCGTGTGCTTCCTGCCCACCGCATCCGGTGACGCGGACCACTACGTCGTGCGCTTCTACCGCCGCTTCTCCGGCGACTGCGACGCAAGCCACGTGTCGCTCTTCCGCCGCGACCAGGGCACCGGCGGCGTCGAGGACGCCCTGGAGACGCACCTGCTCGCGCAGGACCTGATCTACGTGGGCGGCGGCAACGTCGTCAGCATGCTCGGCGCCTGGCGCGCCCACGGCCTCGACTCGATCCTCCGCAGGGCCTGGCGCCGAGGGGTCGTCATGTGCGGCCCATCGGCCGGATCGCTGTGCTGGTTCGAGCGGGCGCTCAGCGCGTTCCACGGCGCGCCGCGGCCCGTGCGTGGCCTCGGACTGCTCCCCTACTCCAACTGCGTCCACTACGACGCCGAGCCCGCGCGCCGCTCGGAGTACCACCGCTTCGTCGGCGACGGCATGCGAGGGGGCTTCGCGGTCGAGGACGGCGTCGGGCTTCACTTCTGCAGGACGCGCCTGGAGCGCGTCGTCAGCTCGCGTCCCGGCGGCAGCGCGTACCGGGTAGAGGCCGACCACGACGGGGCCGTGTCCGAGACTCGGCTCGAGGCGACCTTCCTCGGGACGGAGGCCGCCTCGCGCGCAGACCCAGGCTCCGCCGCAGGCTCCTCGCGGGCCACTACCCCGACGCCGCTCGCGCCGGAGCCTGTGGCCGCGTGAGCTTGCGCGCGCCGGCGCCGCCACACGAGCGCCTCATCTTCGCAATGGGCGGCGGAGGGTTCACGATGGAGCCGGCCAACCCGCTCCTCGATGACCTCGTCATGTCGCTCGCCTCGGCGCCGGTGCCGCGGATCCTGTTCCTGCCCACGGCGTCCGGCGACACGACCGCGCAGATCAACGCCTTCAGGGACCGCTTCGCCTCCCGCGCCTGCATTCCACAGCAGCTCTCCCTGTTCCGGCTGCGCGATCTGAAGCGGCCGCTGGCGGAGGTGGTGCTCGAGCAGGACATCATCTACGTGGGCGGTGGATCGATGCGCAATCTCCTGGCGATCTGGCACGCACACGGCCTCGACGACCTGCTGCTGCGGGCGTGGCGCGATGGCATCGTGCTGGCCGGTCTCAGCGCCGGCGCGATGTGCTGGTTCCAATGGGGCGTCACGCGGTCCAGCGGGGCTCCCGAGCCGATCGCGGGGCTGGGTGTGCTCGAAGGCTCGCTCACCGTCCACGCCGACGGCGAGCCCGAGCGGCTGCCGGTCTGGCTCGCGCGCGTGCGCGACGGCGAGATCCCCGGCGGCTGGGCTCTCGACGACGGCGTCGGGCTGCTCTTCCGCGGTCGCAGGCTGGAGCGCGCGTTCAGCTCGAGGCCCGGTGCCGGCGCACAGCGGGTCGACGCGATCGCCGGCGAGCTCGTTCGCGAGCGCCTCGAGCCCGAGCTGCTGGGCACCGGCTCCCGCGAGGCTCTCGGCGGGTTCGACGCGGCCGTCGAGGAGCTTCGCGACGTGCGTCGAATGCGTGGGGGCTCTGCCGGGCCGTGGCGCTGAGCCGCGCCCGCCGCCTCCTAGTTCACATGACGATTACCCCACCTTCAGCTACAGGCGGGAGCATCTGAGTCCGAAGGGCCGGCAGGGCCACCAAGCGCCGGCGGACCTGGACGGCACGGCGCAGCCGCCCTCCCGCCCAATGCAGCCCATGCAATCCGAGCAACTCACGATCAACAAGACCGCGACCGGGTACTGGACGGTGCAGCGCGGAGCCACTCCGCTCGCCGGCTCGATGACCCGCAAGGGGGCGGAAGCGGAGCGCGAGCTTCTCAAGCGACTGAGCCGCCGCAGGGTCAGGCGCGCGGCAGCACGCGTGAGCGGCAGCTCATAGGGCCGCGCGGACGGGCTCGCTCTCGGCGCGTGCATCGATTGCGCGTCAGCGGGCCAGCCGTCGCCCGCAGATGAGAGAATGACCCATGCCCGAGAGCATCGACCTGGCGGCACTCCAGCGGCGGCTTGCAGAGGGCGCGCAGCTCGTCGAGGTGCTACCCGCCGCCGAGTACGCAGAGGAGCACATCCCAGGGGCGATCAACATCCCCCTCAAGAGCCTCGACGCGAGGAGCGCGATGCAGCTCGACCGCCACACGCCGGTGGTCGTGTACTGCTATGACGCCCTCTGAGACCTCAGCCCGCGAGCCGCGTGGCGGCTCGAGACCCTCGGTTTCGCGCACGTAGCCGAGTACGTCGGCGGCAAGGCCGACTGGCTCGGCCACGGACTGCCTCGCGAAGGCAGGACCACCGGCATCCAGTACGCCGGCGAGCTGCTCGACCCCGAGCCGCCCACCTGTGCACTGGCCACCCCGGTGTCGCAGATCTCGCAGCTGCTGGAGGGCTCTTCCTACGGCTACTGCCTCGTGGTCAACGAGCGGCGGGTCGTCCTCGGCCGAGTGCGCCGCAGCGCAATCGCCCTGGCCGAGCCCACCGTCTCCGCGGAGAGCGTCATGGAGCCCGGGCCCAGCACCAAGCGACCGAACACGCCGGCGCGCGAGCTCGCCGGCCGCCTCACCCGCGAGGGACTGCGCACCGCCGTGGTAACGACGCCACGTGGCGTGCTGATCGGCGTCTTCCATCGCGACAGCGTCGAGGAGGAGGACGTGCAGGGCTCCGGCTCCGAGGCTTGACGAGCAGGCGCTCGGGGCATACTCGGACAGACGGAGCTTCCGCTCGAGGTGTCCGCGACGTGGTGCCATCGCCACGATCAGATGACCGGTGGAGGAGGACGGGCGGGCTCAGCGCCGCGTCGGGATGCAGCTGATGTGGCCGTCGTCCTCCAGGATCGCCCACTGGACCTCCGCCAGCGAGGCGATCTGCGCGCGGCGCGCTTCCTCCTCGACGTCGTCCAGCGTGATGCGCTCGCGACGCAGATTGCGCTCGATCGGGCGGCCGTCCTGAACCAGCACCAGCGGCTCACCCGCGGTCAGCCGCCTCACGCGGCGTGATCGAAAAGAGAGCCAGCTGACCGCAACCGAGAGCAGGCCGATCGTCGAGATGACGATCAGCGTGCCGGTCACGGACTCATCGCTCTGGGTTATCCCCTGCTGAACCAGGTCGCCGAGCACGACCAGCAGGATCACGTCGAACGGCTCCAGCTCGGCCAGCTCCCGGCGACCCGCGATGCGCGTGACCAGCAGGATGAAGAAGAACACGACCGTGGCGCGGATGACGAGGTCCATGGCGGCTCAGGGGAAGATCGTGATCGCTCGGTGGATTCGCAGGAGCGGCGTGGAGCCGTCGCGCAGTTCGACGTTCTCGCTGCGCTTCGCCACATTGGTGGGGTTCACCTGGAAGTAGATCCAGGTCACGTGCTGCTGGCCCGCTGCCAGCTTGCCGTACGAGAGAACGACCCTGCCTTCTTCGGAGGACTCTTCGCTGGGTTCCGGCACGAGCGAGTTGACGCTCATGGACTCCCACCAGCCCTTGTCGAACACGATCTCGAGTTCCTTGATCGGGCGGACGGCGTTGACCTGAACGCGCACCTGGAAGATCAGGCCGTCGCGAAGTCGCGCCGGGGCCGTCACGTTCATGCTGGCCACCGGCGAGCTCGCGGAGCTCGTCGTCGGATGCTGGCCGAAGAAGTTCAGCAGCGCCAGCACCGGCAGCACGGCGATGCAGCAGAGGAGCGCGCGCCGGATCCAGGGGCTGGCCACTCTGCCAAGGAGGTCACGGTGGCGCTCGAGAGAGATTCCGTCCGGGGGCTCGGCCACTCGGGCGGACTTCGCTCGCGGCGCCGATCATCCTTCCCGGCGATCTCAGCGACGCACCGCGGCGGCCGGAGCCTTCGGCATCCGGATCGTGACGAGCGTGCGCGTCACGTGTGTCGTGCCGGCGGGGTCGTGGGCGACGATTATCGCGCGAGCCTGCAGCAGGCGACGGCCGGCGAGCAGTGAGCGCCCGCGGGCGGTGAGCGCCAGCCTGACGGTCGTCTGACGGCCGCCGCCGACCGTGAAGGGACCTGCGGCCAGCACAAGGGTGGCCAGCTTGCGGGTCAGGCCCTCGCGACCCGCAGCCGCGAGGGTGAGCGTGCGGAGCGTGATCCTTCCGGCGCAGCTCCTCACCGCCACCGGGCAGCGGACCGGGACCGTGACGATGCCGGAGCGGCTCACGGTCAGGCTCGTGCCGGCGAGCCTGGCATCGGGGACGGCCGGCGAGCCTTCGTTGCCGCCGAGGACGCCGTGTTCGAGCGGAGGCCCCTGACCGGGCGGCTGCTGGACGATTTGCGTCACGGTTTCGGTCGGGACGGCTCCCACGCCGCTGAAGTGCACGGCGTGGGGACCCGTGGTGTCGTTGCCGGTGATCAGCCATTCGCCGCCGGCCGGTCCGGTCGCGACGGGTGTGAAGGTCACCGCCTCAGCGACGCTGCCGCCGGGTTCGATTGTGGTTCCCTCGGCAAGCGAGGTTGCGGCGGCGAACGCTCCGCCCGCCGGCGGCTTTGACTTCATGATCGTGACACTCGTGCCGCCGGTGTTCGTGACGGTGAACGTCCTCGTGGCGCTCGCGCCGACGTTCACAGCCCCGTAGTCGTTCGCTTCACTGCTCACCGTGAGCGTGCCGGGCAGGCCGGCGCTTCCGGTGAGCCCGACCGCCTTGTTGCCGCCGGTCGTTTCGAGTCCGATTTCACCGCTGAACATCCCCACCGTCTTCGGTTCGAACGTGACGGTGACGGTGACCGAGGCACCGGGTGCGATCGAGGAGTGAACGGCCGGCACGCCGCTCGCGCCGAACGGCGCCCCCGGAACGCGAACGTTTTCGATCGTGAGGGATTTGCCGCCGACGTTGCGGAAGGCGACGCTGCCCGACAGCTGTTCACCGACGCTCGTGCCGCCGAAGGTGACCAGTGGCGGCGTCGCTTCCAGCTGGGCGGCGGCGGCCTGACCGACACCCGAGAGCCCGAAGCCATACGTCTTGCCGGTGCTCGTTTCCGCCGTCAGCGTGCCACCGATCGGCCCTGCGCCCGTGGGCGCGAAGGTGACCGGCACTTCGATCGTGTCACCCGGTTCCATCGTCGCAGGCAGGACTTTCGAAGGAGCCCCCAGCTTGAACTGGGAGGTGCTCGATACGAGGCTGGAGACGGTGACATGGGCGTTCGCTGTGAGCGTCACCGTCTTCTGCGACGTGCTGCCGATGGTTGTCGTCGGGAAGCTGGTCGCCGGTCCGCTCAGCACGGGCGTCACCGGCGAGCCGAACCCGAGGACATGTTCGTCGCGGGTCCCGACGTAGATGCGTCCGGCGCCGACGCCCGGCATGGCGAACTTCGACGAGGTGCCCACCGCGGCGCTCCAGCGCAGCACCGGATGACCGCCCACCGGAACAGGGTCATAGGCGCGGAGCTGCGCGCCGCCGCCTCCGCCGTTGGGGGCCCAGACCATCCAGACCAGAGCGGACCCCGCCTTGGTCCCGTCGGAGGTGATGACGGGGGCGCTCGAGGAGAAGCCGAACACGTCCGAGGAGGTCGCCTGCAGCGACAGGGTTGGCGCCCCGCTCCCCGATTCGCCGTACTGGTAGACCCGCAGGTTGCCGGCCGTCGCCGATCCGGTCGTGCCGCCCGACGCGGTGGGGATGTAGACCCATCCGCCTTCGCCCGGCCACACCCCCGGTCGCGACCACACCCCGCCGTAGGGGCCGATCCGCTGGACGACCTTGTCGGACCCGGAGGGCCCCTGCGCGATGCCGCCGAGGTTGTCGCGGTTGAGCAGGTAGACGTAGCCCGACTTCCCCACGGCGACCGCAAGGTGCGGAATCGCGGAGGTGCCGAAGTATTCATCCGGGAGCCCTGTCACTCCGCCGGAGGCGAAGTCGGCGTCCCACGTGTCCAGCGTGGCGGCGTCGAATGGCGCGAAGAAGTCGGTGGCCTTCAGGGAGCCGTCGGACTGGACCCGCAGGCGCACGACCGACTCCCCCAGGTTCGACGGCGGCGCCGACCCGGGGGTGGGCGAGGGCGGCGCGCCTCCGTTGCCGGTGCTCAGCAGGATCGTGCCCGACCCATCGGAGGTGAGGCCCGAGCCGGACTGCCAGATTCCGGCGCCGCTGCCGGATGCGACGGTCACCCATCGAGCCTTGATCTGCCCGCCGGTGGAGACGCCGAAGACCCAGCCCTGCCACGGTTCGACGTCGCAATGGGAGCCGAAGGCCGCGTAGACGACGCCGTTCATGAGCAGCAGTCCCGGGCGCTGCAACTGGGTCGTCGGCGAGAATTTCTGCCCCGGTGCGTTCTGCGCGGTGCCGCTCAGTTCGACCGGGAACCCAGACCGCTCGGCGCCGCTCGTCAGGTCGATCGCGTCCATGTACCACCGCGCCGCTCCCGAGCTTCCCGATGCGTAGGTCTTGTGCGTGAGGTAGGCCGTGTTCGATTCGGTGTCGATGACAGGGGTGGCCGTCACCCCGATCCACGGGGTGAGGTCGGCGCAGCCGACGTCGGCGGGGTTCCACGGCGTGCCGAGGTTGCGAGACCAGTTGCGAGAGCCGGTCGCGGGGTCGAGGCTGTAGACGTTGTTCTTCTGGGTCGCCACCAGCAACGCGCCGGCCGCCAGCAACGGCTGGGCGTAGACCTGTCCTTCGACCGGCGCGGACCACAGCTGCCCGAACGAGCCGCCGCTGACGAGCTGCGGCGTGAGCGAGGGCTGGTCGGGGTACCAGCCGTCGCGCAGGTCGTTGCCCGAGTTCGTCACCCCCGACGCGTGGGCCTGTGCGGCCAATGCCAGGAGCGTCACGGTGCAGAGAGCTGCTGTGGAGCGCCTGCCGCGGCGCATCGGTTCCCCCCTTCATCCATCCATGGAGCGTTAACAATCCTGGAGGCGCCAGCCTCGAAGAGCACCGGAGGATACCGGCCGATCCCCGTTTTGGCGAGAGCGTTCGTGCAGGGCCGTCGAGCCCTCCGGCGCGCCCGGGGAGACTGCTCTGGTGCTTTTCGGCAAGACGTTGTATCCTCCGCGCGCGCCTCCCCGGCCACGCTGGTCGGCTGTTGCCATCCACGGATCGGAGTGGGCGAGACGAAGCGGCTTGACCTCATGGAGAGAACGGGAGGAAGACGGATGAGGAAGACATGGATCACGGCGGTCATCGCCGTCCTGTCCACGCTGGTGGTTGCCGCGCCTGCGATGGCGCACCAGTTCGTGGCCAGCAAACTCGGCAAATCGGCAGGCAGGGGCTATGAAGAAATCGCAATCCCCGAAAAACCGGCCCAGCCCGAATTCATCCCCGAACGGATGCAGGAATTCAGGCTCGGGAAGTTCCGCGTGCTGTGCTACATGGACCGGTCGAAAGGCGAAGTCACCGAACTGAGCTCAGAAACGTTCGAATCGGTGAACAAATACTCTAAATGCGGGTGGTATCCGCAGAACGACCAACTGCACGTCTTCGCGGCGACGAGCGCGACCGGCATGAAGGTGGTCTATCACGCCAACGGCTTCGCCCAGCTGCTGGGCAACGGCGAAGGCGAATCGCACGAATACCGGGGTCTCGGCACGCGGGAAACTGCGCTCCTGATCAAGATCCCTTCGGCGAAGGCCTGCAATATCGCGATTCCGGAACAGATCGTGCCGATAAAAGCCGAAAAACACCCCGAAGAAGAATTCGCCGCCGTCACGTACACCAACGTGGAAACGGCCACCACGCGGCTGAGAGTGTTCCCGTCCGGGTTCCAGAAGAAGGTCGTCTTCAACCAGGAACTCAAAACGCTGCACTTCAAATACGTCGGTGAAGAAACGCAGTGCGCCAACCTCGAAGAATTCGAAAAACAGAGCGAAGAAGCAGGTGGCGGCACCGGCGTCTACAAAGGCAAGATCATCCAGGAAGTGGCCAGTGGGGACCTTTCCTGGGAATAGCAACCTGACGTAGCGGAGCATTCGATGAAGTGACGGAGCGGGCGCCAAGGCGCCCGCTCCTCGTTGATGCGGCGGCGCGCCGGGGCGCTAGGTGGGCTCCGGCCGGTCCTCGCCGGGCCAGCTTCCCGTGAGCCTGCTGAACAGTCGGCGAGAGCCGTGTTCGACGACTCCTCGCACCGCGCGGAAGATGGCGCCCTCGAGCAGAAGTGCCGGGATGAGCTTCTGCCACTCGATCTGCCGGTGCTTGGGGTCGGGCGGATCCTGATCGTCGACGACGCCCCAGATCCCTTCGAAGGCCTTCTTACCGAGCACTCCCGCGATCACCCCGGCGACGATGCCGAAGGGCGCGAACAGCAGCTTGCTCATGCCGGCGTCCGATCGCCCTGCCTCATCTTGCTCCTGTCGCGGGGCTCGGCGAAGGGCTCGCGGTCGGCCGGCTGACCGGCTTCGATCAGGCGCCCCCGCTCGAGCTCCGCGTTGAACTCCGCTCCGAGCAGGATCGCGATGTTCGAAATCCACAACCACACGAGGAAGACGACGATGGCGGCCAGTGACCCGTAGGTCTTGTTGTAGGAGGAGAAGTTGGCGACGTACAGCGCGAAGGCTCCGGAGGCGATAAGCCACAACGCCACGGCCAGGATCCCGCCGGGGCTCACCCAGCGAAAGCCCGGATGCTTCACGTTCGGCGCGGCCCAATAGAGGATCGCGAGCATGAAGCTCACGATCAGGAGCAGCACCGGCCACTTGGCGATGTCCCACACGTCGACCGCGGTCGATCCGACCCCCATCAGGTTCCCGACCTGCCTGGCAAGGCCGCCGGTGACGACCACCGCGACTGCGCTGAGGGCAAGGAGGATCACGGTCACCAAGGTCACGCCCACGCGCACGGGCAGCGTCTTCCAGATCGGCCGCCCCTCTTCCATGTCGTAGATCGTGTTTGCGGCGCGCATGAACGCCGCGACGTAGGCGGACGCCGACCACAGCGCTCCCGCGAGCGATACGAAGAAGATGACTCCCGCCGTGCCCTGGCTCTTCTGGATGTTCTGGATCGCACTGGTGAAGATGCTCTTCGCCGGACCGGGGGCGACCTTGCCCAGGTTTTCGATCAGCGGCTGGGTGGCCGAATGCCCGACCAGGCCGAGGATGGAGACGAGCGCGATCAGCGCGGGAAAGATCGCGAGGACGCCGTAGTAGGTGAGCGCGGCAGCCAGGTCGGTCAGGTTGTCTTGTTTGAACTCGGAGACGGTACGCCTGAGGACGCCACCCCAGGCGCCGGCCTTCAGCCGACCCGGCGTCTCCGGCGCCCGCTCGCCGAGCGCCTCACGGCGGTCCGAGCGCCCGGCCCTTCGGCGCTCTCGTTCACGTGTGGCTTTGAACATCTCTGCATCTCCTCGACGGTTGCCGACGGGTGCGGATCGGGCCAGATGGCCCTCCGGTCTCGACGAAAACTGCCCGGATGGAGTGCCGGTAAACGGGGGCCCTGCGACATGTGCAAGGAGCAGCAACAAGTCACTTATCGCCATGGCGTCCGTCGATTGACGATTAGAACGAGCGCAGATGGGTATATAGGCGCGCATCCGAGTTGGCCCGACTCCGGGCCGGGGATCGAACCGAGCGGGGGACCGAGTTGTCGCAGTTGCGTGAGGGCCGGGGAGAAGGAACGCTGCGTGCTGGGCAAGTGATCGGGGGCGCCCGACATTCGGCCCGTGGGCGTGGCGGCCGACCTCCCGCCGCATGGTTCTCGCTCCCGCGTGGTGTCCGGATCGGCGCGGTCAGCACTCTGGCGATCCTGGGTGTCTTGCTCGTGACGGCCGCAAGCGCGTCCGCCCTCACGGCCCAGGGCAGCGCGAAGCAGGTGTACGTGACCGGCCTCGCGCCCAACGCTCAGGCGTCGCTGCTGAACTCGGGCGGCGGCACCGTCTACACGCAGAACGCCGACTCGCAGGGCGGCCTCCTGTTCAGGAACGTCGCGCCCGGGAACCGCTACAAGGTGACCTCAGCGGGCGAATCCTCGGGGCCGATCACCGTGCACTCCGAGGCAGCGGCGCCATGGAACCCCGGCATCTACAACCAGTCGATCCCCGACAACGGGTACTCGTACCTGACGACGCGTGATGGCACCCAGCTCGCCATCACCGTCCACCCGCCGACCAGTCCGGCGGGCGAGCCCGGAGTGCCTTCGAGCTTCCACTTCCCGACCTTCCCGCAGCCGGGCGTGCCGACTCCGAGCTACACGCCGCCGTATCCGACGCTGATCGAGTACTCGGGCTATGGATACGCGAACCCGGCCGGCCCGGAAAACGGCATCGCCGTGCTGGCGAACCTGATGGGCTTCGCCGTGGTCGATGTGAACATGCGCGGCACCGGCTGCTCGGGCGGCGGATTTGACTTCTTCGAGCCGCTGCAGAACCTCGACGGCTACGACGTGGTCGAGACCATCGCCCATCAGCCCTGGGTGCTGGGCAACAAGGTCGGCATGCTGGGCATCTCCTACGGCGGGATCAGCCAGCTGTTCACGGCCCAGCTGCAGCCGCCCGACCTCGCGGCGATCGCGCCGTTGTCGGTGATCGACGCGACTGCCACCACGCTCTATCCGGGTGGTGTGCTCAACACCGGCTTCGCGGTGGCCTGGGCCGAACAGCGACAGCAGAACGCCGAACCAGCCGGACCCGGCAAAGGCCAGGCGTGGGCCTATCAGCGGATCCAGGAAGGCGATGCGACCTGCGCGGCCAACCAGGCGCTCCACGGCGAGGCGGCTGATCTGACGGCGAAGATCAAGGCGAACTCGACGTACAACCCGACGGTCGCCGACCCACTCGACCCCGTCACCTTCGTGAAGAAGATCAACGTGCCGACGTTCATGGCCTGCCAGTGGGAGGACGAGCAGACCGGTGGACATTGCGCCGACCTGGCTCAGCACCTCACGGGAACAAATCGAAAGTGGGTCACGTTCACCAACGGTCCCCACATCGACTCGCTCGATCCGTATACCTACGATCGGCTGTACGACTTCCTCCAGCTGTACGTCGCCCATCAGGCACCGATCGTCAACCAGGCGCCCACGCGCGCTGCGGCACCGGTGATCTACCAGGCGGCGATGGGGCTGCCACAGAATGACGTCGTCACGCTCCCGCCGGATCCGATCCAGGAACAGCCAACCTACGAAGGGGCGCTGGCGGCATTCGAAGCGCTGCCACAGATCCGGGTTCTGTTCGACAACGGCGCAGGGACGTCGCCGACGGGCAGCCCGACGCCCGGCGATCCCTATCCGGCGTACGAACAGTCGTTCTCAGGGTTCCCGATCCCGGGTACGACCGCGCAGACCTGGTACCTCGGTCCTGGCGGCACCCTCAACGGCAAGAAACCGACAGCCGAAGGGATCGACACCTACACCTCCGACGCGAGTGCCACGCCGCTGACCGACTACTCGGCCAGCACCGGCAGCGGCGGTCTCTGGGGCAACGCATCCGAGTGGGAATGGAACTGGGCACAGCCGCCGGCCGGCAACGCCGTCTCCTACCTGTCCGCGCCGCTTGCTGCCGATACGACCGCCATCGGCGGGGGCGCGGTTCACCTCTGGGTCAAGTCCTCCACGCCGGACGTGGATCTCCAGGCGACGGTCAGCGAGGTCAGCCCGGCCGGAAACGAGACCTTCGTCCAGAACGGCTGGATCCGGGCGAGCGAGCGCAAGCTCGCCACCGGCCCGAGCAACATCTTGAAGCAGAGCCCGACGCCGCTCCAGCCGATCCCCACGATGCGCGCGTCCGATGTGGAACCGATGCCGCCCGGTGAATTCGTACCGGTCGTCATCCCGCTGTACTTCCAGGGGCATGCCTACCGGGCCGGCTCCCGGATCAGGGTCACGATCGCCGCGCCCAACGGATCACAGCCGGTGTGGTCGTTCGGCCAGACGCAGCCGGCGGGGACAACCGGCACGGAGTCGATCGCCTTCTCGCCCACCATGCCCTCGAGCCTGATCCTCCCGATCGTTCCCGGCGTGAGCGTGCCGAGTGGGCTGCCGCCCTGCCCGAGCCTGCGCAACGAGCCGTGTCGCGCCTATCAGGCGTTCGTCAACAACGGCTCCTGACCCGGCGTCGTAGCTGGGCGCACCCGCGGGGTCCCGGCCGGCCCTGATCGCCTCCGGCATCCGGGATGCGTGACCAGACGCCGCGCGCTTCTCCCGGGCCCCCAGTACCTTGAGGGGCCCCTGGAAGCCGTGAGTGTCGAGGAGTGGCGATGTCGCAGCAGAATGTTCGTGTTGTGGAAGCTGGGCTCGAAGCGTTCAATCGCGGTGATGTCGAGGGCTTCGCCGATCTGACAACTGACGACTTCGCTTGGCTCACAGCACTCGCGGGTGCTGTCGAGCGGACGCGCTACACGGGGCGCTCGGGAATCAGTCGTTACTTCTCTGAGAGCCGGGACACCTGGGAGCAGCTGACCGTCGTCTGCGATGAGCTTCGGGATCTCGGCGGGTCCGTGCTCGCGCTCGGACGCGCGGTTGGCCGTGGCTCTGGAAGTGGAGCAGAGGTTGAGATGCCGCTCGCGTTCATCGCAGAGTTTCGCGGCGGCCTGATGGCGAAGGCATCCGTCTATGTGGATCATGCCGACGCGCTCAAAGCCGTGGGCTTGGAGGAATAGAAGATGTCGCGCGAGAACGGACAGCGCTCGCTCCCGGGTTCCGTGGCCCGTGAGAGGCCTACTTGTCCTCGAGGCGTGGCGCCGTGATCTCTTCGTGCAAGAGCTTGATCGCAGCGGCCACCGGTATCGCGACGAGCGCTCCGATGATCCCGAGGACGGCCCCGCCGAGAACCGTGGCCAGAACCGTCACGAGACCGGGGACCGCAACGGTGCGCGCCATGATCCGAGGGGTCAGCAGATAGTCCTCCAGGAAGCGGTAGAGGATGTAGAAGATCGCCGTGGCGATCGCGACCGGCAGCGAAACCGTAAGAGCCACGAGTGAGACGACGACCCCGCCGATCGTCGAGCCCACTATCGGCACGAGGTCGAGGATCGCGACGAGCATCCCGAGCAACAGCGCGTAGGGGATGCCGAGGATCAGCGCCCACAAGGTCGTGCCGAGCCCGGCGATCAAGGACGTGAAGAGGTTCCCGAGCACGTAGCCCCCGACGCGATCGAGTATCTCGTCCGTCAGCAGGACCATACGTGCGCGCCGGCTCTTGGGCGCGAGCAGGTAGAGGCCGCGCTTGACACGCGGAAGGTCCGCCAGCAGGTAGATGGTCACGGTCACCACCAGCACCAGCGAGGTCACAAAGCCCAAGAGCACCTTGCCGAAGCCGAGTGCGCTGTTGAAGGATGTGCTCCCGTTCAGCAGCTTCTGCAACCCGCCCACGAAGTGGTATTTCGTGTTCAGTTTCCCGAGCGTCGAGCTGCTGTTGTTCACGGTTCGCAGGTAATGGGGGATTTCTTCGGCGAGCCTGCTGGCCTGGGTCGTCACGACGGGTATCGCGAGGGCAAAGAATCCGATGACCAAGGCAAGTCCTCCGGCGATCACGGCGACGACAGCGACCCAGCGGGGCGCCCCGCGCCGGTAGAGCCACACCACGGCGGGGTCGAGCCCCACAGCGAGGAAGAACGCCAGTCCGAGCAGCATCAATACCTGTCCCGCCACGACGACCGCCCACGCGATCGCGAGCGCACACGCGACGCCGAGCGCCCCGGTGAACCCGATGAGGAACGGCGCGCGCCGGTCGAACGGGCGCCCTACGGTGCCGAATTCGGCATCCGAGCTGACACCCGCATGCGCCGCCGCCTCCGCGCGGACCTCATCCAGTACCTCTTGTGTCGGTTCCTCCTCTTCGAGGCCCGCCGCCATCCGTGCGGCCGCATCCTGCTTCGTCGCCATCCGGTCCGTGTTACCCGGATCAAGGAGGGGGGAACCGAGACCCGACGAATCAGCCGAGCCGCGGCCCGATCTGCCAAACGGAGGGGGAGGGATTCGAACCCTCGTCGGAGGAATCTCCCCCGAAACGGTTTTCGAGACCGCCGCATTCAACCGCTCTGCCACCCCTCCGGGTGCGAACGAGCTTAGGCTAGAGGATCGTTCTCGGGTGCGCGGATCGCCTAAACCCCCAACGTACCTGCGCGAGGTCTCGGGGCGGCAAACCAGCGAGTACGATCGCACCACTGACCAGCGACGGAGTCGACCGGGGAGCTCAGACGGGATGCTCGCAACAGCCCTTCGGTGGTCACAGAGGTGAGGCCAGGCGATGTCGACGGCATGGTCACAGCCATAGCCGCGATCTTGAAGCGCTCACCCATGAGCCGTCAGCAGGCCCGGATGACCGCGCAGGCCGAGGCAGCCCGTCTGTTCACCCCAGAGGTCGTGTGCAGCCGTATCTCGACGGCCCTTCAACGGCTCGTCGAAGAGGAACGCGGCTCGATAGCGCAACCGCGGTCAGGGGTGCGAGAGCCCGAGGAGGTCGGGTGACAGCGTCAATGGGTCCGGAGACAGCGATCATCGCCGGCGCCGAGCAGCCGCGCCAAGGACGGATCTCACGGGCATCAGCGGTGGGGATGTCGGTGAGCAGTGCTTGCGGTGTGCGCGATCACGCCATCCTGCTCGCCGGAGCGATGGGCCAGCCTGCGAGCTCGCTGCACTGGCTACAGCGGACGGTCGGGACCGCGCGCACGTCGCGCTCGGAGGTGCTCGCGTGGACCCGCGAGCTACCGGATGCGGTCGCCTCCGACGACCCCGACGCCCTCATTCTTCACTATTCGGTGTTCGCGTACTCCTACCGCGGCGTGCCCATCTTCGTCGGACCGACGCTAGCTGCGCTGGGTGCCTCGCGGCGCCCTCTCGTGGTGGTCCTGCACGAGTTCGCTCATCCGTGGGCTGGTTTCGGCTGGCGCGGCAAGATATGGGCGGCGACTCACCGAGCGGTTCTCCTCGAGCTGCTGCGAAGATCGACGGCGGTCGTCGCCACCACAGACCCGCGGGCCGCGTGGCTCTCCTCATGCCCGTGGCTACCGAGGCGACCGGTGGCAGTCGCACCGGTTTTCTCAAATCTGCCGGCGCCCGAGCACAGAGCGCCTGCTGCACGCGACCACGAGCTCATCGGGCTGTTCGGTTACGGGTACGACGGCGCTGCCGTCGAGCTGATGGTGGAGGCGGTGCGGCGAGTGGCGGCACGCGGAGCGAACGTCCGCCTCGCGCTGTTCGGAGTGGCCGGCCGTTCGGCGTCGGTCGCGGAGGCGTGCTTGGCGGCGGCGCGCAGCCAGGGAATCGAGAGCCTCCTGTCGGTCGCGGGCTTCCTGCCTGCGCAGACGCTCTCGAATGCGCTGGCAGCTTGCGTCGTCCTGCTGTTCCCTGACCGCTACGGGCCGACGTCGCGCAAGGGCACGCTTGCCGCGGCCATCGCGTCCGGCACGCCCGTCCTCGCGCTCGAGGGTCCCGGCGCCTGGCCCGAGCTCGTCCAGGCAGGCGCGGTCGGACTGGCGCCGCCGGACCCCGACCTGCTGGCCGACGCCATCAGCGCTCTGCTCGCGGATGTGCCCGGGCGCGACGCGCTTGCGATGCGCGGCCGTGCCTTCGCCGAAAGGCGCATGTCGCCGGCCACCAGCGCGAAAACCATAACCTCGCTGCTCGGGGACCTCATTCGCTAGCCGCCGTTCAGGAGTGCCGCGCTCAGACCCGGATCATCGCGGCCACCGGCGGCTCACGCGGCTCGCGGGTACGCGCCCGCATCAGCGCCGAGAAGCGAAGAAGTCGCTGAGGAGCGCGCCGCACTCCTCCGCGAGCAGGCCTCCAGCGACGTCGGGCCGATGGTTCAGCCGGGGCTCGTCGAGGATGTCGAGCACGCTGCCGCATGCGCCGGCCTTCGGATCGCTCGCCCCGTACACCACGCGAGGGACACGCGAGAGCACGATCGCTCCCGCGCACATCGGGCAGGGCTCGAGCGTCACGTACAGGACGGCGTCGAGCACCCTCCAGCTGCCGGCCGCCCTGGCCGCCTCGCGGAGCGCGATGATCTCCGCGTGGGCTGAGGGATCCTGACGCAGCTCCCGCTCGTTGTGAGCGGCGGCCACCACCTCGCCCCCACGCACGACGACCGCGCCGATCGGCACGTCGTCGTGTTCGGAGGCGCGTTCCGCCTCGCGCAGCGCGATGCGCATGAAGTAGTCATCCCTTGGGAAGAAACGTCCGATCATGGAAGAAGCGTCCGATCATGTATCTCGCCGCGGTGTCTGCGACAGTGCCTCCTCGCAGGACACGGCGCATCATCATTACTGAAACTCACATGCGTCCCCTCTCCCCCACCACAGCGCTCATCCGCCGGCGCCTCCCCCGCCCGTGGGCGCTTGCCGCTTGGGTGATCGGCGCGGCTTCCCTCCTGGCGCTCGCCTCACCGGCGCTCGCGAGTGCCGGCGGCGGCTACTCCCAGAGCCAGATAGTGGTCCGCTACGCGGCGCGCCCGCGGGCCGGGATCGCCCACGCCGGCCGCGCGCTCGGTGCGGCGCCGGCGGGGGGCACCCGCCTGGTGCGCCTGCGCCGCGGGGTCAGCATGTCCGCGGAGCTGCGCCGGCTGCGGGCGCGGCGCTATGTCGAGTGGGCGGTCCCCGACTACGTCGCACGTGCGTCCGGCGCCGTCTATCCGAACGATGAAGGCGGCGCCCACGCGGCGAAAGGATGGCAGCAGCTGCAGTGGAACTTCGCCGGCCAGTTCGGCGTCGAGGCCCCGGAAGCGTGGGCGAACCTGGCCGCGGACGGCGCCCCCGGAGGTCGGGGGATCACGGTCGCGGTGCTCGACACGGGCGTGGCCTATGCGAACCGCGGGAAGTTCCGCCGTTCGCCCGACCTCAGTCCTCGCCAGTTCGTGCAGGGATACGACTTCGTCGCCAAGAACCAGTTCCCGAGCGACCGCAACGGTCACGGCACGTTCGTCGCCAGCACGATCGCCGAGGCGACGAACAACCGCTACGGGCTCACGGGGCTGGCCTACGGAGCCCGGATCATGCCCGTGCGGGTGCTCGACAGCGGCGGCGAAGGCGAAGCCTCGACGATCGCCGAAGGCGTGTTCTTCGCCGTCCGTCATGGCGCCCGGGTGATCAACCTGAGCCTCGAGTTCTCACCCGGGGTGACCGCATCCGACATCCCAGAGCTGATCGAAGCGCTACGCTTTGCCCACCATCACGGCGTCCTCGTGGTGGCGGCCGCCGGCAACGAGGGGCACACCGCGATCGCGTATCCGGCGCGCGCCCCCTATGTGATCTCGGTCGGAGCGACGACCGAGCACGGCTGCCTCGCCGCCTACTCCAACGATGGGACCGGTCTAACGCTCGTCGCTCCGGGCGGCGGACCCGACGCCGATCTGCCAGGGGACCCCAACTGCCGCCCGGAAGCCCCTCCGGGACGAGACATCTACCAGGTCACGTTCGGCGGCAGCTCGCCACGGCAGTTCGGCACGCCGTCCGGCTACGAAGGCACCTCCATGGCCACACCGCACGTCGCCGCGACGGCCGCTCTGATAATCGCCAGCGGCGTACTCGGACGCGACCCGAGCCCTGCGCAGCTGACCGCCCGACTGCGCTCAACTGCGCGCAAGCTCGGAGGGGCCGCCGACGAACGCCTCTACGGAGCCGGCCTCGTGGATGCGGGAGCCGCAACCGCGCGCGCAGGCTCCGCAACACCCGCCGGGTAGCCTTCTCGCCATGTCGAGCACGGATCGCCAGCCTGCCCGGGCGCCGGCCAGATGCGACGTGGCGATCGTCGGCGGCGGGATCATCGGGCTTGCGGTGGCCCGCGAGCTGATCCGGCGCGACCCATGGGCGTCGGTGTGCGTGCTCGAGCGCGAGGACGACATCGCGACCCACCAGACCGGTCACAACTCCGGCGTGGTTCACGCCGGCGTGTACTACGCGCCGGGGTCGCTGAAGGCGCGCCTGTGCGTGGAGGGGGCGCGCGAGCTCTACGAGTACTGCGAGCAGCGCGGGATCGCCCATGAGCGCTGCGGCAAGCTGATCGTCGCGACCGATGCATCCGAGCTGACCCGCCTGGACGAGCTCGAGCGCCGAGCGATGGCGAACGGAGTGCCCGGCCTGCGGCGGCTCGACGCCGCCGGCATCGAGGAGCTCGAGCCGCACGCGCGAGGGATCGCGGGCCTGCACTCGCCCGAGACGGGGATCGTCGACTTCCCGGCGGTCGCGCGCGCCTACGCGGAGGACGTGCTCGCGGACGGAGGCACGGTGAGCACCGGCTGCGAGGTCACCAGCGTGGCCGCCGTCGACCGTGGACTGCGGCTGACCCACTCGCATGGGAGCACCGAGGCCGGCCATGCTGTGTTCTGCGCCGGCGCCTGGGCCGACCGCCTGGCGGTCAAAGCCGGCGCCGGGCCGGACCCGCGGATCGTGCCCTTCCGCGGCGCCTACCTCAGGCTGCTCCCCGAGCGCAGGCACCTCGTCCGCTCGCTCATCTATCCAGTCCCCGACCCATCGCTGCCCTTCCTCGGGGTGCACCTCACCAAGCACGTCGGCGGCGAGGTTCTGATCGGCCCCACCGCGCTGATGGCCGGCGCTCGGGATGCATACCACCTGGGCACCGTCCACCGCCGCGATCTGCTCGACACCCTGGCCTGGCCCGGGACCTGGCGCATGCTCAGCCACTGGTGGCGAACCGGCGTCGGCGAGCTGCGGCACGCGGCGCTGCGCTCCACGTTCGTGCGAGCCGCCGCACGCTACGTCCCGGAGCTGCGCACCTCCGACGTGGAGCCCTCCTTCGCCGGGGTACGGGCGCAGGCCCTCGGACGCGATGGCCGGCTGGTCGATGACTTCGTCTTCTCGGCCACCGAGCGGGCGCTGCACGTGCGAAACGCCCCCTCGCCGGCCGCCACATCGTCGCTGGCCATCGCCCGCCACGTTGCCGACGAGGCGGAGCGGGCGTTCGGCCTGGCCGCTCAGGCCCGCTGAGCGTCGCTCGAGCGCCGGCTTCGCCGGTCCCGGAAGGGCGCACGGAGCGCCGGTACCTGCTGGTCAAGGGAGCAGGCCTCCTGTACCGTCGTCCTGTCAACACGTGTCGCCGCCAACGGAATGGCGGTGTGCCCGGGGGACCTCATTGACCGATGACACGCGCACGGTGAACAGCAGGTGCGGCGTCGCCGCGCTCGCGCTCCTCGCCACAGCCCTGCTTGGCCTAGCCGTCGCGGCGCCGGCGCATGCAGGCGAAGTGACCGGTGCGTCGGACAACCTGCGCACGGGCTGGTATCCGGACGAGGGGACGCTCGAACCCCCACTGCTGAGGAGTGGGCGCTTCAAGCAGGTGTTCAGCCAGAAACTGAGCGGTCAGATCTACGCCCAGCCCCTGGTTGCAAATGGAACCCTCCTCGTCGTGACCGAGACGGATATGGCCTACGGCCTCAACCCGGTCACCGGTGAAGTGCGCTGGGAAAGGAAACTCGGTCAACCAGTGAACTCCGAAGCGGCGCCCATCAAATGCCCGGACCTCGCGCCGACCATCGGGGTCACCGGAACCCCCGTGATCGACACGGCGAGGAACGTCGCCTACTTTGTGGCAAACGAAGTCGTGGAAGGGAAGATCTTCTCTCGGATGCACGGGCTTGACCTGAGCAGCGGAAACGAGGTCTTCGGGCCGGTCGCCATCGAAGGCAACTCTCAGAACGCGATCTCGACCGAACATGTCGCATTCGAACCGGCACACGAGCTCCAGCGGCCGGCGCTCCTGTTGATGAACGGGGTGGTCTACGCCGCCTTCGGCGGCCACTGCGACGAACCGCCGTACCATGGGTGGCTCGTCGGCGTGTCAACAGAAGGGCACGTCGTCACCAAATGGGTCACATCAAACCATGGTGACTCGATATGGCAGGGTGGAGGAGGGTTGGTGTCCGACGGGCCGGGCCAGATCCTTTTCACGACCGGGAACGCATACAAAAACGAAGCCGGAAAATGGGATCCCGTGCCAGGGGATACAGCCGCCTCGGCAGAAGCCGCTGGCCGGTTGGGGGAGTCGGTGGTGAGGGTCGCCGTCCAGCCCAGCGGCGAACTGAAGGCTTTGGACTACTTCTCTCCATTCGAAAGTAGGTTCTTCGACGAAGAAGACACCGACCTGGGATCCGCGGCGCCGGTTGCGTTGCCGCCGCAGTTCGGTACCGCGCGCGTGCCCAACCTGCTGGTTCAGGAGGGCAAGGACGGTCACGTCTATGTGCTCGACCGCAAAAAGCTCGGAGGTCGTGAAAACCTAAAAAACAACATTGTCCAAGAACTACCCGAATACGGGGGTGTCTGGGGCGCCGCCGCGGTCTGGCCCGGCGACGGGGGGTACGTCTACGTCCCGGCCGTGTCCCACTCCGGCTCCTCCACAGGGGGCGGAGGGAACCACCTCGGCTTTTTCCGCTACGCGCCGGAAGGTGAAAACCCCAGGTTCTCGACAAAACCCGCGGAAAGCTCCGAGAAGTTCTTCTTCGGCTCGGGCTCGCCGATCGTCACGAGCAACGGCGTGGGAAGCGGCTCGGCGCTCTCCTGGATCACGCGCTGCCCCAGCGAACCAAGCGCGGAAGTAGAAGTGTGCACAGGCGCACAACTGATGGCCTACGAAGCCGACGCCGCGCCCGGCAGCAAGCCGAATGCGATCTGGAGTGCTCCGATCCAGAAAGCCACCAAGTTCGCCCGACCAGGCGCGAGCAACGGCCACATCTACGTGGGCACGAGCCAAGGCTCCAGCAAAACCACGAGCTCCGGCGAAATCATCGGCTTCAGCGGACCGTCGCTGACCGCGTCCAGCCAGAGCCTCGCGCTGGGTACGGTACTCGTCGGCGCCCAGGCCTCGGGCCACGTCATCTTCACCAACACGGGAACGCCGCTCAGGATCAACGGGGTGACGGCGACCGCGCCGTTCACCGCATCTGCGGCGCCCCCCGTCCCAAGCGAAAGCAGCCCCGGCGATGCAATCAGCGTCAGCGTCTCGTTCACCTCGACCACGCCGGGCGCGTTCCAGGGCGCGGTCGAAGTGCTGACCGACGCGGGCACGTTCAGCGTGCCGGTCTCGGTCGTTGTCACCACGCCGACACCGCCTCCGCCTGAAACCACCACGGTCGCCGGCCTCGTCGTGCAGCCGCCGCCGGGGCCGTTGCTGACCGGCGTCGAACCGGTGCCCGGGCTGACGAGCATCCAGTTTCGCCCCTTCGCGTCGAGGCTGAGCTCGCATCGGCGCAAGCTCGCGGTGAGTTACATCGTCTCCGCGGCGGCGAGGGTCGAAGCGATCGTCTATCGGCGCGTGGTGAGCCATCGCTGTGCGGCCGGTGTTAGCAAGTGCGGCCGCTGGGCTGCCACGCACATCAGGCTGAAGGTCAGCGCCCACGCCGGGATCAACCGGCTCACGCTGCAGCTCGGCGCGATCTCCGCCGGCAACTACCGCCTGGCGCTCACGCCGCTCGCGCCGTCGGGAATACGGGGCGTGACGCAGTACCTGCGGTTCAAGACGCACTGAGGCCAGCCGGGCCTCGCCCAGCTCCTCACGCGGCCCGCTCGCCGGCGGCCATCGCGAGGCTCCTACATCTCGAACGCCGTGCGGCCGCCGGCGTCGACGAGGTCCTGCAGCCTCGCGCGGCCGTCGCCGACGACCGGCCCGCCGTGAGCCAGCAGCAGATGCGTGAAGTCGACCTCCTCGAGAAGGCGCGAGCACGCGGCGAGCAGGCCTCGCTTGGTCGCCGGCGGTTCGTCCATCAGGGAGTCCGGCACGAACCCCAGCACGCGATCCCGTCCCTGCCCACCGAGGACAACAGCGTCGGCGAGCACGACGGCCCCCACCTCGGGGAGGTGCAGGGCGGTGTCGTCCGGGGAGATCGCGTCGAGCTCGCAGGCGATCGCGCCGCCGGGGAGCTCGTCGCCCACGGAGAAGCCCTCGACCTGCCGTCCGCCGGAGAACTCGTGCAGTCCCAGCCGGTTGCAGTGAACGCGGCATCCGAAGCGCTCGGCGAAGCTGCCCGACTCGCGGTAGTGGTGACGGTTGGAGAGCAGGATCGCCGCGGGCGGCGCCGGGCGATCGGCGAACCACTCGAGACCCTCCTCACGAGGGACGAGCGGGTCGATCAGGACGCCCGCGGGCTCCAGCCAGTAGGAGGAGACCTCGGCGTGGATCACCGGATGGCGTGCCGTCCAGTGGAAGACTCCCGGGAGGACCTCGCGCATCGGAGCACCATACCCACGCCTCGCCGCCTGGCGAGGCTCCGTGCTCACACCGAGCCGAGCACGCTGGCCGGCCGCCGCTGCGCCGCCCGCTCGATCACCGCAACCATCTCCGCGCGAAACCGCTGCCGGCCGAACCGTCTCGCGCTCTCGCGCGCGGCGCCTGGGTCCAGCGACAGCTGCTCGAAGCGCTCGATGGCGGCCGCGAGGGACGCGGGGGTCTGCTCCTCGAAGAGCACACCCGTCTGTCCGTCGAGCACCGACTCGGAGGCTCCGCCGACGCCGTAGGCGATCACAGGCGTCCCCGCAGCCTGAGCCTCGACGGGCACGATCCCGAAGTCCTCCTCGCCGGGGAAGAGCAGCGCGCGGGCGCCGCTCAGCAGCCGGTCACGCTCACCGCTTGTGACCTTGCCCAGGAACTCGGTGTCGCGGCCGGCACGCGATCGCACTCCCTCCAGCGCCCGACCCGAGCCTGCGACCTTCAGCTTCCTGCCGAGCATCGCGCACGCCGCCACGGCGAGATCGACGCGCTTGTACGGCACCACGCGGCCGAACGTCAGGTAGTAGTCCTCGGGTGCCCGCTCTAGCCCGAGGAAGTGGTCGACGTCGATCGGCGGATGGACGATCTCCGCCGAGCGGCCGTAGTAGCGCTCGATCCGCTCGGCCACGTGCGCCGAGTTGGCCACGAACACGTCCGGTCCTGCGGCGCCCGCCAGATCCTGCCTCCGCAGGCGGCTGAGCAGGGGCGGCAGCAGCAGCCGCGTCACACGCCCCACCTCCTCCCCCTGGAGGAACCCCTCCTCCCAGGCGTAGCGCATCGGCGTATGGCAGTAGCAGACGTGCAACGCATGCGCCGGGGTGCGGACGTTCTTGGCGCAGGCGTGGCTGCTGGAGATGACGAGATCGAAGCCCGAGAGGTCGAACGATCGAAAGGCCGAGTTCATCAGCGGCAGCAGCTTGGGGTAGTGCCGCGCGGCGCCCGGTATCCGGTTCAGGTAGGAGGCGTGGACCCGGCGCTCGGTGATCACGGGCGGCCACGGAGCGGGGTCGTACACCGAGGTGAACACCTCGGCCTGCGGGAACATCTCGAGCAGCTCGACCACCACCTGCTCCGAGCCGCCGGGGATCGTGAGCCAGTCGTGCGCCACCGCCACGCGCGGGAAGCGCCGGCGAAGCGCCTCCAGCTGCTCGGTGCCGAGCGTTGGACCGTCTGGCTGCACCGCCGCGAGCCTACACGCCCCGACGCCTGGGATCATGGCGCCGATGCCCGACCCCCCGAAGCTGCGCGGCCGCGACATCGTCTGTGTCGGGTTCGCCGACTGGGACACAGATCTGTGGACCAACCAGCAACATCTGATGTCTCGGCTCGCCCGCGAGAACCGGGTCCTGTTCATCGAGTCGCTCGGCCTGCGACAGCCGCAGCTCGCCGGCCGCGACATCGCGCGAGTGTGGCGGCGGCTGCGGCGGGGGTTGGCAGGGCCCCGAAGCGTCGACGGGCTCCACGTGCTCTCGCCGCTGGTGCTGCCCTTCCACCGCTACGCCGCCATCCGAGCGGTCAACAGGCGGCTGCTCCCGGCGCTGGTGCGCCGCGCGGCAGCGCGACTGGGCCTGCGCGACCCGATCCTGTGGGGCTACGTTCCCCAGGCGGAGGTCCTGATCCCGTCGGTGAAGCCGGCGCTTGTCGTCTATCACTGCGTCGACGACATCGCCGCCCAGGAGCGCATAGACACGAGCAGCTTTCGCGCCGCCGAGGAGCGCTTCGCCGCCCGCGCCGATCTCGTGCTGGCCAGCGCGCCCGCGCTCGCCGCGCGTCTGAGGAGCGTGTCCGACAACGTCATCGACGCTCCGAACGTCGCCGACACGGAGCTGTTCGCGCGCGCACTCGCGCCAGGGCCGGTCGACCCGGCGGTGGCCGCCCTGCCGGCTCCGCGGATCGTCTTCACCGGCGCGATCGTCTCGATCAAGCTCGATCTGCCGCTGATCGTCGAGCTCGCCCGACTGCGGCCGGAGTGGTCGTTCGCGCTGGTCGGTCCGGTCGGACCGGGAGATCCCCACACCGACGTCTCCCGCCTGGAGGCCGAGCCCAACATCCGGCTCCTGGGCGCCCGCTCCTACGAGCGGTTGCCCGAGGTGCTGCGCGGCGCCGACGCCGGCCTGATCCCCTACGCGAGCAACGAGCTCACGGCGAGCATCTTCCCGATGAAGGTCTACGAGTACCTCGCCGCCGGGCTCCCCGTGGTGGCGACGCCGCTGCCGGCGTTGGCGGGGGTCGCCGACGTGGCGAGTGCCCCTGACGCGGCGGGTCTCGCTCGGCTGCTCGACGAGGCGCTCGCCGGAGACAGCCCGGACAAGCGTGCGGAGCGCTCCCGGCGCGCGGCGGCCCACTCGTGGGAGCGCCGCCAGCAGGAGATCGCAACCGCGATCGGACGGCTGTGAAGGACCTGCTCGTCACGACGCACACGCCGGTGCTGCGCAGCGGCCAGGCGGCCCGTACGTACGGCGTCGCCAGGGCGCTCGCCTCCGGCGACGGCCTCACGCTGCTGTACGTGCGCTTCGATGCGCCCGAGCCAGACGCCGCCTTCCGCAACATCCCCGGGATCGAGTTCGCCGAGGTCGTGCCATCGCGCGGACCCGGACGTATGCTCGCCTACGGCACGGCGCTCGCCTCGGGCGTGCCGGCCGGCTTCGCCCGCGGTGTCTCCACCGAGCTCACGGCGGAGGCCGAGCGGCTGGCCGCCGATCCCGGACGCGGGCGCGTGATCGCCGACGGGCCCATCGTGGCGGCCGCGCTCAGGAGCCTCGCGCGCAGGCGCCCCGTGATCTACAACGCACACAACGTGGAGTCCAGCTTCCGCGTGGATCTCGACGGCAGCACGCGTGGCCTGCGGCGGTTCGAGCGCGGCGTGCTGGCCCGCTCGGAGGAGTCGTGGATGGTGAGCGAGGCCGACATCGCGATTGCACGGGAGCTCTGTCCCGGGGCTCGCCTGCGCTACGTGCCCAACGTCGTCGACGTCGCCGCCATCCGGCCGGTGTTCCCGGATGTCGGCGGGCGGCGCGCCGTGTTCGTGGCCAACTTCACCTACGAGCCCAACTTCAACGGGCTGCGCTTCCTGCTCGACCGGGTCTTCCCGCGAGTGTGGAGCGAGCTGCCCGACGCCTCGCTGATCCTCATCGGGGCCGGCCTCGAGAGGCCGCCGTCGGAGGATCCCCGCGTACAGGCGATGGGGTTCGTCGACGACCTCCGAGAGGCGTACGCGAGCGCATCGTGCGCGGTCGTGCCCCTGTTGCAGGGCGGGGGCACGCCGCTGAAGTTCGTCGAGGCCCTCGCCTACGGGATGCCCGTGGTCGCAACCCGGCGAGCTGCGGCCGGGCTTGCCGTGCAGGACGGCCGGCACTGCTTGCTGGCCGACGACGAGGAGCATTTCGCGGGAGCTCTGGTTCGAGTGCTGCGCGACGGCGCGCCCGACGTGGCCAAGCACGGCAGGGAACTGGCCGGCGAGCGCTACTCGATCGAGGCTCTGAGCGGGTTGCTGGCGCGCTGAGGCCCCAAAAACGCCCGTGCGGCGGCGATCGACATATGTCCAGCCTTCCAGCGGGGGCTCAGCGCGCACGGGAGAGGGCCCGACAGACCGCTTGCAGGTCTAAAGACGGCGGCCGTGGGTCCCGAGCGCGGAACTAGCGTCGCCATTTCCCGAAACGGCACACCCGTCGCGAGGCGGGCTCGCAAAGCAAGGGGTCTCTCCGGAGACAGCCCGGCTACCGAAGGAGACACGCATGTCCACCGTCCGCCCGCTCAGGGCAACCCGTTACGTACTTGCAGTGTGCCTGCTGCTGTGCGCCGGCGTGCTCGCCGTCGCATCGGCCGCCGGGGCCAGCCCGCGCCCCGCCGGCAGGGCCCACGGCTCCCGTCAGCACCGCGCGAGCGCGGTCTCGAGCTCGCGAAGGCCTCCCCGACGGCTGATGGCCGCGTCCAGGCGCGCCCGGGCAGCCGATCGGGTGCTGGTCGCCGACGCCAGGCAGCTGAAGCGCTGCCTGCGCGCGCATCGTCTTCACCCGCGGCGCTGCAACAGCGCCCGCGGCGCGCTGCAGCGGGCGGGTAGCCGCTTCGCCAACGCCGAGCGCCGCCTGGCCCGCTTCGGAAGGATGGGCAGGCCCAGCGGCTCGCTCGGCGCGAAAACGGCCTCGAGCTATGGTCCTCTGGCTGCGCCGCATCTGACGGTCTCCGGCCAGACGCTCCAGTGGAACCGAGTCGCGGGGATCAACAACTACGTGTACGTGCGAAAGGTGCCGGGACAGCTGGATCACTACTCGGTGATCACGGGCGCCTCGATCACGCCGCCGCCCGTTCCCGGGGCTACCGTCCGCTACAGCATTCGCACCGCGGTCAACGGCTCTGAATGGGCGCACGAGGTGTCGATCACCTACGCGCCCGTGGCGGGAGGACCCACTCCGCCGGACACCCAGGCCGCACCGGCGATCAGGGTGTCGGGCCAGACCCTCAGCTGGAACGAGGTCGGAGGCGTGACCACGTACGTGTTCGTCCGCAAGGTGCCCGGCCAGTCCGACCAGTACTCGGAGGTCAGCGGCATGTCGGTGACTCCCGCACCCGTGCCGGGGGCGACGGTGAAATACAGCGTCAGGACAGCTGTGACCGGTAGCGCCTGGGCGCCCGAGGTTGCGATCGCATACCCGTCATCGCCCGCCCCACCACCGCCGCCACCCGTCACCAAGCCGGTGGGCGGCGAACCGCCGGTCGAAAACGCGGGCATGTTCGTCGGGCTCGACATCGGCGGCTGGGACTGGGCGTCGGCGATCAACGACGAGGCCGGAGCCGTGAAGTACGTGCGCTCCAGCTACAACCACTTCGACAGCGACTCGCAGATGGAACTGCTGGCCAAAGCCGGCGTGCACCTGATGCCGCTGTTCGGAGAAGGCGGCACGCTCGCCGGTTACGACAACGCCGGCTTCGTCGGCGAAATCGTCGCGTGGTTCCAGCGCTACGGCAAGGGCGGCACGTTCTGGCAGGGCAAGCCCGCCGACCTCGGAGCCACGACGTGCGAGCTGATCAACGAGCCGGGGAACCCCTACTTCTACCCGGACTACAACAACCACGCGCTCTACGCGAGCATGACCAAAGCAGTCCACGCCGCGCTGGAAGCGATTCCGGCGGCGAACCGCCCGAAGCTGCTGATCTCATACGACGGAGGCTTCAACGGCTCGCAGTACGGCAAAGAAATCTTCGCCGCCGGCGCCGTTGCGGATGGCGTGACGGTTCACCCCTACGGCGGCAAGAACAACGTCGAACAGAGCGCCCTGGGCGGCCGCGAACGCGTCACCCAGGCCCACGAACAGACCGGTCTGCCCGTGTACGTGACGGAGGTCGGCTGGCCGACCGCCCTGGGGCAGTCCCCAACCGGCGACTCGCTGCAGTGGTCGGAAGCGCAGCAGGCCGAAAACATCACGCGCTTCGTCAAATGGTCACGTGAACTGAGGTACGTGAACGCCGTCGTCTACTTCAACTACGCGGACTACGGCAGCAACGACTTCTACGGGATCGTGCACAGCAGCGGCTCCGGGCACAAGCTCGGCTACGAAGCGCTGCGGATCGCCGCGGGCAACTGACCGCAGCTCCACTTGGGCGCGCCGACGCGGCGAGGAGCCGCCGGCGCGCCCGAGAGGACGCCCTCGGCCGCCGTGATCGTGGCCTCCGGCGGCGATGCCCCACCTGCAGCGGGTGCGGTGGTCGTGTGCCTGCGGTACTTTGGTCGCTGACCGCTTATGTCCTCTGAAGGCTGGCAAGACCTGCGCGGACGCCTCCCCCAGGCCCTGGGAGCCCGCCAGCTCGCACTCGGAGCGGCGATCCTGCTGGGTCTGGTCGGTGGGGCGCTCGCCTACCGCAACCCGACCACCGCCGTGATCCTTGCGATCGTGCTCGCGGGGATCTTCGGCCTCGCGGTGCTCGGCGAGCGGGCGTTTCCGTGGGCCGTGGTGATCGTCGCGGTCATACCCTGGTTCCCATTCATCTCCGAAGCTGCCGAACCGCCGATCGTGAAACAGAAGGTCATCGCCTCGGCGGTGGCAGCGGCGCCGCTCGCGCCGTGGCTGTGGTCGCTGGCGATGAGCGGCCGCAAAACGCGGCCGAGCCGCGCCACGCTGCTGATGGGTGTGCTCTTCGCCGGCCTCGCCGTCCTCATCTACGACACTCTCGGGAGCGTCTCGCAGATGATCAGCTCCGGCATCGTCGGCTTCCTGTTCATCGGCGTGACGTTCCTCTGCGCCAGGCGCTTCGGCCAGGCGCGCGGCTGGCTGGCCGCGTCCTTCGGAGGCCTGCTCGTGCTCGGACTGCTCGGCGCCGATGCGTACGTGCGTGCCCCCTCCAACAGGATCGGCTACTTCGTCGGCTACCCCATCACGTACGGGGCGCTCGTCGTCGGACTGCTCCCACCCGCGCTGCTGTACGCGTACCAGCGCTCGCGGCTGCTCGCGGGAGCGGTGGCCGCGGGCAGCGCCGCTCTGCTGATATTCAGCGAATCGCGCAGCTCCTGGGTGGCCGCGACCGTGATACTGATCGTCGCCGTGGTGCTCCAGGCGCGCGCCGGCAACTTCCGCGCGCTTGGCGCGGTGGTGGCCATCGTGGTGCTCCTGGGAGCTCTCGTGCTCGGAACGGGCACGTTGCACAACATCGTCGAGAAGAAGCTCAGCTCCAACATCACCACGACCCAGTCCGTCACGCACCGGCAGTGGAGCTACGGCTACGCGCTCGAAACGATCGGCAACGCGCCCGTGTTCGGCGCCGGCGCACCCGGCTTCTCGGCGCGGGAATCGGCGAACAAAACGAACATCGGCGCCATCGACAACGGCTACCTGTCGATCACCGTGGACATGGGCCTGATCGGGCTGTTCGCGGCGCTGATACCGATCGGGGTCGCGCTGCGCGTCCTGTGGCGCTGCCTGCGCTTCGGCGTCACCCCGCGGCTGGAGGTCTCACTCGCCCTCGGCATCGTCGGGATGGCGGTGGTGACCGCGTTCTACGACAGCTTCTACTGGGCCCAGATCGACCTGCTGCTGGGCGCCATGGGCGGCGTCCTATCGGTCCGGAGCGCCACGATCACGGGGAAGCGCGTTGCCGTGCAAGGGCACGCGCCGGGCGCCGGGCGCCGGCTCGGTCTCAGGTGGGCGACCTGACGCGGCTGGGGCGCGACTTGGGACGGCCGTTGCGGCTGCCCGGCTCCTCGTAGTCGTAGCTGTAGTAGCCGCTGCCGGCGGTCAGCCGCACGTCGGTGACGACCAGACCGAACACGCGCAGCCCGCTCTGCGCGAGCAGGCGGCTGGTGGCGCGGAGGCGGTCGCGCCGGCTGACGCCCGCGCGGCCGATGAGGATCACGCCGTCGACCTCGGAGAGGCGCAGTAGGACGCGCGTGTCGGCGACCGGCAGCAGCGGTGGGGAGTCGATGATCACGAAGTCCGCGGCGTCGCGCACCTGGCCCAGCACCTCGGCCATCCGTCCGGCGCTCAAGAGGTCGGCGGAGTTGGGCGGCACCGTTCCGCTGGGGACGACAGACAGACCGGGCTCGGTGTCGATCGGCACCAGGTAGTCGTCGAGATCGGCGTTCGATACGAGCATGTCGGACAGCCCGGGCGCGTCGCGGTCGACGCCCAGGAGCGCGCTTGCGGTCGGCCTTCTCATGTCGCCCTCGACCAGGATCACCCTGCGGCCGATCGCCGCGAGTGCGGACGCGAGGTTGATGGCGACCGTGCTCTTGCCCTCGCTCTCGTCGGCGCTCGTTATCACGAAGCAACGCGATCGACCGGTCGGATCGAGGAAGCGCAATCCCTCGCGCAGCATCCTGTAGGACTCGCCCGTCGGTCCGGAGAGGTGGGCCTCGCCGACCGGGTCCGGTGTGTGCGGGACGCTCGCGATCACGGTGTAGTCGGGGCAGACGCGTTCGAAGTCCTCGATGGTCTTCAGACGGCGATCGAGGAAGTCGACCAGGAGCGCCAGGCCGCATCCCAGCAGCAGGCCCACCACCAGGCCGAGGATGCCGTCCCGTTTGGGCTTTGGCGTGACAGGCGTCGAGTCGGGCTGCGCCCGCGCGATCACCTCCGCGTCGCCGGTCTGCAGAGAGCGCAGCACACCAAGCTGGCGCAGGCTTTCCGCCAGCTTCGTCTGCTCGGCGGGAGAGGCTGTCTTGAGCGACTGGCCGACGAGTTCTTCGGCCTGCGCCACGGTCGAACGGTCCGTCTGGCGACGGTAGGTGATGTAGCCGTCGGCAAAGGCGTTCGCGACCGCGGCGGCTTCGCGGGGGCTCGAGCGGGTTGCCGTGATCGTGGCGATATCCGCGTTGGAGTTCGGGTTGACCGCTACCGATGCGCGCAGCGAGCTGACCGATTCTTTGGTCTTCAGCAGGCTCGCGGCTTCCGCTGCGACGTTCAGGGAGGTCACCACGTCGATGTTGGTCTGGGTGGTCCGCTGCGGTTCCTGCGTGCCGGTCGAGAAGAGGTTGTTGCCGAACAGCGCCTGGGCGAAGCCCGGGTCGCGGAAGAGCAGCTGGGCGGAGGCGCTGTACTCCTTCGGCGAGCGCAGCGAAAGCGCGACCGCGATGACCACGCTCACGACGACGGTGGCGATGACCACCAGCCGGCGCCGCCAGAGAACCGAAAGCAACTCGAACGGAGAGACCGTCGGAGCCGATGGAGCGTCGAGTGATGGATCTAGATCAGGCACAGTGCCCGGGCCCGGACGTTGACGTGCAGCACCGAATCAATGATACGGGCCTATCGGCAGCACGGTGACGGTTCTTTACCCGGAGGCGGCCCGAGCGAACTTAAGTGCTCGAGCGGGCTCGCGGACGGCCCGGGGCGGCTCGCGCCCACCCCTCCGCCCCGTGGATGGCGCTGACTGTAGCCTGACGAGTCCATGACGAGGCCCCCCCACTCGTTGCGCATCGCCCTTGCCGACTCGCGGGACCCCCAGGACATGGGCGCGGGCTCCGGCGCGTCGGCTTCGCTGCTCGAGGCGATGCAGGAGTTGGTCGCCGAGGCCCTGCCGGTCAGCGGCGAGCTGCCCGGCCTCGTCGGCAGGATCGCGCACCTGAGCAGCGTCGCCGCGCGTCTGCGACCGCGGGATCTCCCCCATCTCCGGGCGAGCGCCAAGCGGTTCCATGCCGCCGCCCAGCTCGGCAGGCCCACGATCGCCGCCCGCCAGTACCTCGTCCGGCGGCGCCTGCCGCCGCCGGCGAGCATCGACGGTGTGGTCCAGCGGGGGAGCGAGATGCGCCTGCCCCGGGGCTACCACTACGTGACGCTCGAGGACTCCACGGTGCTGCAGGCGCTGGAGAGCTACCCGTGGGCTCACCTCGACGGCCTCTCGCATCACGGCGCCCGCATCTACGCCGAGCGCCAGCGGCAGATCTACGAATCGGCCGTCGCCTGCTGCTGCGCGACCCACTGGGTGGCAGACAGCATCGTCACCGGCTACGGGATCCCGGCAGAGCGGGTCCACACGGTGGGCCTCGGCCGGAACCACGACATCTCCGCGGAGAACGGGCGTGACTGGACCCGACCGCGCTTCCTGTTCGTGGGAGTCGACTGGCAGCGCAAGAACGGACCCGCCGTGCTGTCCGCGTTCGCGCGAGTTCGCGAGACGCACCCCGAGGCCCAGCTCGACGTCGTGGGAGGCCACCCCCGCATCGAGCAGCCGGGGGTCACCCCGCATGGTCCTCTGTCGCTGGTCTATCCCGGCGAGCGGCGGCGGCTCGCCGCGCTCTATGGCCGCGCCACGGCGTTCGTCATGCCCTCGCTGCACGAACCCGCCGGCATCGTCCACGCCGAGGCGGGCGGCGCAGGCGTGGCCTCGATCGGCACCACCGACGGCGGCGCCGCGACGATGATCGGTCCGGGCGGGATCCTCGTGGATCCACGGAAAGTCGACGAGCTCGTGGCGGCGATGGAGCGGCTCGCCGACCCCCAGACCGCGCAGCAGCTCGGGGATCTGGCGCGCCGGCACGCCGCCTTGCTGACGTGGCGCAAGGTGGCCGAGCGTGTGGTGCGGGCGCTCGCGATCCCCGGGGTCGACACGAGCGGCCTCGCGGAGTTCCTATGAGCGCCGCCCTACGCCGCCGAGGTCGCGCGCATGGCGGCGACGGCGTCCTCCACGAAGCGCTCCTGCTCATCCAGGTAGGGGCCAATGCCGAACTCCTGGGCACGCTCGTATGCCCGCGCGACGCGGCCCGCCGTCTGCTCGTCCTCGAGCAGCACCCGAGCGAGCGCCGCTGCCGCCGCGGCGGCGTCCCCGCGCGGGAACAGCAGCGCGTGCTCCTCGTCGTGCATGCACTCGCCGATCCCTCCGACGTCCGACGCGACCACGGGCACCCGGGCGAGCGCGCCCTCGATAGTGACCAGCGGAAACGGCTCGTCCCAGGTCGACGGCACGATCAGGGCATGGGCGCGCGAGAGAACCGCCGCTGCCTGCTCGGGCGTCTGCTGGCCGAGCCAGCGCACCGCCTCTGCCACGCCGAGACTCTCGGCCAGCCGGCGCAGCTCGGCGCCGTGCCCCGGATCCTCGGGGCCCACGACCAGCAGCTGGGCCGCCGGGACCCGATCCGAGCGAAGCAGCGCCAGCGCCTCGATCGCCACGCCGAGCCCCTTGTACGGGGTGACGCGGCCGAGGAAGACGATCTCCGGGTCCGCCGCGGGGGCTCTGAGCGCGTGCTCGTAGAGGCTTCCATAGCGCGGAACCGAGTGGGTCACCCGCTCGAGCACCGGCTCGAGGAAGTCGGGAACGGGGACCATCTGCTCGAGCGCGGTCGAGTTCCACGAGATGGCCGCCCGCAGCGGGGCGGTGGGATCCAGGCGCAGCGACGGCAGCCTGTTGAAGACGCGGCAGCCCGCCGCCCAGGCGGCCCTGGCCGCCCCACGGTCCTCCGGCAGCAGCTCGCGCATGAACTGGTCGACCCGGAACAGCCTTCCGAACCAGTGCTCGCAGACGCGGAAGGCAAGCGGCACGCCGCTGTCGGCCAGCACGCGCAGCGCGGCCTGCGGGATCGAGGTCCCGTTCCACTGGTAGACGAGGTCAGGCCCCCAGTCCAGCGCGGCTCGCGCGGACATGGCCGCCCGCCTGGACTCCTGCGGGGCCCGAAGCGCGCCCACCATGTCCTGGCCCAGCAGCCCCAGCTCCCGTGCGACGCCCGGTTCCGCCGGGACGCTCTTGCGGTCTATGTCGCTGGTGAGCACGCGCACATCGTGGCGCTCGCGCAGGCGCTCCACGACGCCGGCGCACTCGACCTCGTAGCCCCCGAGGGCGACGGGTGGATAGAGCGTGGAGACTACGAGGATTCTCATTTTGCCCAGACGGTACCCGGCCCGGCAGCGGGTTAGGGTAGGCGACCCGGTGCGAGCCCTTTTCTTCAACGAGGGCAACCTCGACAGCCACGTCCTCGGCCACGGCCAGCTCGACGCGGCGCTACGCGCGGGCCTGAGCGAGGCACAGGGCGTCGAAGCGAGGTTCGCCGGCCTCCCGCCGGCCGGGCGATTTGCTCGCGCAGCCGCCAGCCGCCACGTCGAACCGCTCGCGAGGCTGGATCTCGACCTGCGCGCGATCCGCTGGCACGGCGTGCACTCGCTGCGAGCCCGGACCGCCCTGAGGCGCGAGCTTCAGGCCTGGCCCGCCGACGTCGTCCACGTCTACAGCCATGCGATCGCGCTCACGATGGTGGGGATCATGCGCAGCACGCCGGTCGTGCTCTCGACCGACACGTCGATCATCGACTGGTCGAACATGCCGGGCTGGCGCTCGACACGCCGGCTGAAGCCGGTGATGATGATGCCCAGCCGGCTGCTAGAGCGGCGCGCGCTGCGGAATGCCGCGCTGGTCCTCGCGCGTACCGCCTGGACTCGCCGCGGGCTCGAACGCGAGGCGCCGGGCGTGCGGGTGGTGGAGCATCACCCCGGTATCGACCTCGACCGCTACAGGCCGGCGGACCGCCGTGAGCGGCCGCGCCCGCGGGTGCTGTTCGTGGGCAGTCGCTTCGTCCACAAGGGCGGTGAGGACCTGCTCGCCGCGCTCGAGGAGAGGCTCGGCCGCGACGTCGACCTCGATCTCGTCACGCCGGCCGAGGTTCACGAGCGACCCGGGGTGACGGTCCATCGCCTCGAGCCCTCGGATCCCCGGCTGCTCGACCTCCAGCAGCAGGCGGATGTGTGCTGTCTGCCGACCTACGGCGACACGAACCCGTGGAGCGTGCTGGAGGCGATGGCATGCGGCACGCCGATGGTCTCCACGAGGATCGGCGGGATCCCCGAGATGCTCGACGAGGGCCGCGCCGGAGTGATCGTGCCCTACGGCGATCCTCGCGCGCTGGGCGACGCCCTGCGGTCGCTGCTGGCCGACCCGCAACGCCGCTCGCAGCTGGCGGGACGCGCACGAGCCCGCTGCGAGGAGCGATACGACTCCGGGCGCCAGCTCATGTTGCTGCTCGAGCACCTCCGCGCGGTCTCGGGCGGCGGCGAGCCGGGTCAAGGAGACCCGCGTCGCTCAGGCCAGGCGCTCCCGGCCGATCACGATACGCACGTCGTCGAGACCTAGCGCGCCGAGCCCGAAGAGCAGCGCCGGGTAGGAGACGCAGGCGCTCGCTATCAGCACTCCCAGGGGCGCACCGAGGGCCCGGAGCGCTGCGAGCTCGCCGCCGAGCAGGGCGGCTGCGAGCACCGTCCGACCCAGCCGGCCGATGTGGGGACGCCCGAGCTGCAGCCGCCGGAGGATCAGCATCGAGGTGCACACGAACACGACGACCTCTGTGGCCAGCGTCATCCACGCCGCGGCCATGAAGCCGTAGACAGGGACCAGCAGCAGGTTGCCGATCAGGTTCACCGCCAGCGCCAGCAGGCTGACCCGGACCAGCCGGCTCTGCATCCCCATCGTCACCAGCAGGTTGCCGTTGAGGTAGCCCATGCAGATGAAGACGAAGGCGCCGAACAGGACGGGCAGAGCCGGAGCCGCTGACTCGAAGCTGGGGCCGAAGAGGAACACGACGGACGGCTTCGCCGCGACGATCGTGAACGCCAGGGCGCCGAGCGAGGCGATCGCCAGCAACTCGGCCGTCAGGCGCGCCGTGCGAAGCATCCGGTCCCTGTCGTCCGGCCACGATGCCGCCATCACCGGCGCCAGCGTGGTGAGGATCGAGATCGGGATGAAATGGGACTGCTCGACGATGTTGTACACGCTGCTGTAGAGCCCGGCTGCGCTGCTGCCGACCGTCGTGTAGACGATCAGCTGATCGATCCGTGCGTAGGCGATCACGAGCATCCCTGCTATGCCGAGCGGTATCGCCTCGCGCAGCAGGTACCCGAGCCTGGCTGTCGAGGGCCGCGGCCACGTGTCCGCAAGGCGCAACGCGCCCACCGACTGCACGACCGTGCCGATCGCGGTCGTGACGGTCATCGCGATCGCGAGCGCAACCATGCCGCCGCCCTGCCAGAAGATGATCGCCACGGCGCCACCCCAGAGCAGGCTGCGGAGCGTCAGGACGAGCATCGGAACGAGGTTGTTGACCCGGAGCCGGAACAGCATGAGCAGCGGCCCCGCGCCGCTGAAGGGCATCGTCACGATCAGGATCAGCCCGGCGATCAGCATCTGCTGGCTGCGCTCCAGCACGGCGATCGCAACGATCGACAGGAGGATGACCGGGACGGTCATGGTCAGGCGCATCATCAGCGCGGCGCTGATCCACTCGTGCTCGCGCTCCGGATCCCGGGCCGCCTCGCGCAGCGCCACGCCTTCCATGCCGAAGTTCGCGAAGTAGCCGACGAGCGTGAGGATGACGAAGATCGTCGACCACTGGCCGTAGCCGGAGCTTCCGAGCGTGCGCACCACCAGGGCGGTGACCACGACCCCCAGCGCCAGGTTGAGGATCCGCACGACGACCTGCATGAGGATGTCGCGGGCGGCGCGCTGCCGTGTCGCATGGCGGGCTAGTGTCGGCATTGGCACCACGTCCGGTTCGGGCGCTACCCACAGTATCCTTCCGCCCCCGCCGGCCCGTGCCATCAGGGTGTGGCGGCCTGCGGAGGCCCTCAAGCGTCCGCGGCCCGGTGCCGATAGCGCCTATACCATGGAGGTGTCCCGAGGCCAGGCTCGAGACGGCTTGGCGGGCACCGCGGTTGGCGCGCCAGCAGACCAGACCGGCGAACGAAAGGGAAGGAAGCAGACGTGAGCGAGACGACCTTGATCACGGGTGGCAGCGGCTACATCGGATCGCTGCTGGCCCGAGAGCTGCTCGAGGCCGGACGCGAGGTACGCGTTCTGGACTCCCTGCTGCACGGCCAGGATGACATCGCCGCCGAGCAGGAACAGGCGGGGATCGAGGTGATCCGGGCCGACATCCGCGACGCCGACGCTCGCAGGAGGGCCCTCACAGGGGCGCACTCGGTCGTCCATCTCGCCGCGATCGTCGGCGATCCGGCGTGCGCCCGCGACCCGCAGGCCTCCGACGAGGTGAACGTCCAGGCGACGCGCGAGCTCGTGGCCGACGCCGCGCAGGCGGGGGTGGAGCGACTGGTGTTCGCGTCGACCTGCTCCAACTACGGCCGGATGGCGGACCCCACGATGCCGATCACCGAGGACGGCGAGCTCAGCCCGGTGTCGCTCTACGCTGAGCAGAAGGTGGGCATGGAGAAGCTGATCCTCGGCGGCGGCGCCAACGGCGTCCAACCGACGTGCCTGCGGTTCGCAACCGTCTACGGCGTCGGGCGGCGGATGCGCTTCGACCTGACCGTCAACGAGTTCACGCGCGAACTGTGGGCCGACCGCGAGCTCGAGGTCTTCGGCGAGCAGTTCTGGCGACCCTACATCCACGTCCGCGATGCCGGCCGTGCGGTGCGGACCGTCCTCGAGGCGCCCGCCGAGAAGGTGAGCGGCCGGGTGTTCAACGCTGGGCGCTCGGGCGAGAACTACCGCAAGCTCGACCTCGTGGAGGAGATCCGCAAGCAGACCGACCGCGGAAGCGTCTCCTACGTCCACCGCGACGAGGACCCGCGCGACTACAAGGTCAGCTTCGACAGGATCCGCTCGGAGCTCGGGTTCGAGACGCTGATGACGGTCCCCGATGGGATCGCCGAGATCATGGGCGCTCTCGAGGCCGGGGACTTCGGGGATCCGTTCCAGGGCCGCTACCGGAACGTTCCCTGAGCCGGCGGCTCGCTGGCGTACGGACCGCATGGCAACGGCGACCGACTCCTTTCCGCAGCTGCCGCTGTTCGACCTGCGGCTCGAGCCTCAGGACCTGCAGGCGGTCGCCGAGACGCTGCGCTCGGGCTGGCTGACGCTCGGCCCCCGCACGGCGGAGTTCGAGCAGGCGTTCGCCGAGCACCTCGGCGCTCGTCACGCCATCGCCGTATCGAGCTGCACGGCGGCGCTGCACCTTGCCTATCTCGCCGCCGGGGCCGGTCCCGGCGACGAGGTGATCGTGCCGTCGTTCACGTTCGCCGCGACGGCCGCCGCGGCCCTCTACTGCGGCGCCACGCCGGTGTTCGCCGACATCACCTCCCGGGAGCGCCCGAGCCTCGACCCCGAGGAGGTCGAGCGCCGCATCACCCCCCGCACGAAGGCCGTGTGCGTGGTGCACTACGCCGGCTACGCCGCGCGCGTCGACCGCCTTCGCGAGATCTGCGACGCCAACGGCATCGCGCTGATCGAGGACGTCGCCCATGCGCCCAGCGCGACCCTGGGCTCTCGCAAGCTCGGCACCTGGGGCCTTGCCGGCGCCTTCAGCTTCTTCTCGAACAAGGTGCTCTCGGTCGGCGAGGGCGGGCTGCTGTCGACGGACAGCGACGAGGTCGCGGCCTTCGTCAGGTCGCGCCGCTCCCACGCGATGACCAGCGGCACGTGGGACCGGCACACCGGACGCACCGACACCTATGACGTCACCGACCTCGGCTTCAACTACCGGCTCGACGAGCCACGGGCGGCTCTCCTGCTCTCCCGCCTGCAGCGCCTCGAGTCGGAAATCGAGCGCAGGCGCGAGCTCACCGTTCGCTACCGCCGACTGCTCGCCGAGGTGGACGGGATCATCGTGCCGTTCGACGACGCCGACGTGCCCAGCTCGTCCTGCTACGTGATCCCGATCATGATCGAGCAGGACGGCCGCCAGGCCGAGGTGAGCGAGCGGCTGCGGGAGCGCGGGATCCAGACGAGCATCTTCTATCCGGCGATCCACCGCTTCAGCGCTTACCGCGAGCGCTTCCCGGACGTGTCTCTGCCGGTCACCGAGCTGGCGTCGCGCACGGAGCTGACGCTGCCGTTCTACCCGCACATGAGCAACGACGACCAGGACCGCGTCGCCACGGCGCTGGCGGAGGCGGTGGCCCGGTGAGCGACTGGCGGGTACCGCTGACCGACGTCGAGATCTCCGAGCAGGACGTACAGGCGGTGCTCGACTGCCTCGACTCGGGCTGGCTGACCATGGGACCCCGAACGCAGGCCTTCGAGCAGGCCCTGGCCGGCTACGTGGGCTCTCCGCACGCGATCACCGTCTCGAGCGGCACCGCCGCGCTCCACCTCGCCTGCCTGGCGGCGGGGATCGGGCCGGGCGACGAGGTCATCGTTCCGGCGTTCACGTTCGTAGCCAGCGCATCGGCCGCACGCTACGTCGGGGCGGAGCCGGTGCTCTGCGACGTCACCAGCCCCCTGTCGTTCAACATCGACGTCGAGGACGTGGAACGTCGCATCACCTCCCGCACCCGTGCCGTGATCGCCGTCCACTTCTGCGGTTATCCAGCCGACCTTGCGGCGCTGCGGGAGCTCTGCGACGACCGCGGGTTGGTGCTGATCGAGGATTGCGCACAGGCGATCGGCGCGCACTTCGACGGCAGCGGACGCCGCGTCGGCACCGTCGGCGAGCTCGGCGCGTTCAGCTTCTTCTCCAAGAAGCAGCTCTGCGTCGGCGAGGGCGGGATGGTGACGACCGCCGAAGAGCCGCTTGCCGAGCGCGTGCGCCTGCTTCGCTCCCACGCGATGACGAGCAGCACCTGGGACCGCCACCGGGGGCACGACCCCGCGTATGACGTCGTGGACGTCGGCTTCAACTTCCGCATCGACGAGCCGCGGGCCGCCCTCGGCATGAGCCGCCTCGAGCGGCTCGAGGACGCGATCGCGGCCCGGCGCGCGACCGTTCGCGCCTACCGCGAGCGGCTCGATGACATCCCCGGGATGCAGCTGCCCTTCGACGACGCCGCCGTCGAGCTGTCCTCGCATTTCGCCTTTCCCGTGCTGCTCGCTGATCGGCAGGCGCGCGACCGGTTCCGCGACGAGCTCAAGGCGAAGGGCATCCAGACGACC
Source organism: Solirubrobacteraceae bacterium (assembly GCA_036498265.1). GTDB lineage: Bacteria > Actinomycetota > Thermoleophilia > Solirubrobacterales > Solirubrobacteraceae > Palsa-744. The sequence continues at coordinate 61,084 of DASYFT010000030.1, forward strand.
TGGTACCCGGCCCTGCACACCTTCAGCGGATACCGCCGCTACGCCCCGCCGGAGGGACTTCCGCGGGCGCTGGAGGTCGCGGAGCGCCACTGCGCGCTGCCGCTCAGCTCGAGCATGGACGAGACGGCGGTCGACACCGTCGTCGAGGTCGTGCGCGAGACGCTCGCGCTCGTCTAGCGTCGAACCTGCTCGGGTCTCACATCTAGCCGTCGGGCGGGATGAGCCGGTGGCGCACCGACTCGAACTCCTCCTGCGCCTGCTCGTAGTCGTCGTGGCGGCCGATGTCCAGCCAGTAGTCGTCGCTCGGCCATGCGCGAACCACGTCGCCGGCCGCGATCAGGCGGAGGATCAGGTCCGGGAAGTCCAGCCGCTCGCCCGGCTCGATGTGCCCGAGGGCCCGCGGCGCGAAGCAGTAGACGCCCATGCTGGCCGTGAAGTCGATCGCCGGCTTCTCGTCGTAGCCGGTCAGGCGCGTGGGATCGCCGTCCTCGCCGAAGCGCAGGACGCCCAGCGACACCTGGATGTGGCGGACCTTCGTGGCGATCGTCGCCGCCGCGTCGCCGGCCCGGTGACGTGCGAGCAGCGCCCCGTAGTCGATGTCGGTGAGGACGTCGCCGTTCATCACGAGCACGTGATCGTCGGCCAGACCGTCGATCAGCGCGAGCGCGCCGACCGTCCCCAGGGGATCGTGCTCGCGGTAGTAGTCGATCGGTATCCCGTAGGCCTCGCCGTCGCGGAAGAAGGCCTCGATCAGCTCCGCCAGGTAACCCGTGGCGATCGTGATGCGCTCGAAGCCGTGTGCCTTGAGCTGGCGCACGACGATGTCGAGAACCGGGCGGTCGCCGATGGGCATCAGCGGCTTCGGCAGGACGGTCGTGTAGGGGCGCAGACGGGTCCCTTCCCCGCCGGCGAGGATCACCGCGCGGTTCACCTCCCGCTGCCGCCTTCTGGCTCCGGCGCTGTCATCGCGGTGAGGATACGTGGCGGCGCCGTCGGCTCGGTTGCCAGGTCGTAGCGGCGCGGACGGCTTCTCGCGACTCGGCGCAGGCGCTCACGATCTGGCGATCACGTCGTCGTAGACCTCGGTGGTGAGGCCGGCCACCGCCGGCCAGGCGTAGCGCTCGCGGGCCAGCGCCCGGCCGCGCTCGCCCCGGCGCAGGCACTCCTCGGGGCCGGCCTCGATGCTGGCCAGGAGCGCCCGCGTGAGTGCATCCACGTCCGCGGCCGTGCAGATCCAGCCGGTCTCGCCGTCGATGACAGCCTCCACCATGCCGCCCCGCGGGTAGACGACCACCGGGCGGGCGAAGCCGTAGGCGAGCAGCAGCACGCCGCTCTGGCTGGCCGTCCGGTAGGGCAGCGCGACGGTGTCGGCGGCGGCGAAAAGCGTGGCCGCCTCGCGCATGTCGAGAAAGCCCTCGCGGAGGGTCACCCTCCCCTCGAGCCCGGCGGTGGCGAGCTCGTCCCGCACCTCCGCCAGTCCGCCGAGGTCCTGGCCGCCGATCAGCAGATGCAGCGATGGCAGGCGCCTCACAGCCTCGACCAGGTCCGGAAGGCCCTTGTCGGTACGCAGCTGCCCGAACATGAGCGTGGCCGGCGCCAGCTCGGGGATCCCCAGCGCGGCGCGCGCCTGCGCGCGGTCTGCGCCGCCTCCACGGCTCGCCAGGCCGCCATACTCGCCGTGCGGGATGACCACCGCCCCGTCACGCCATCCGGCGAGCCGTCCGAGGTCCGCCTGCGTGTGGACGATCGTCCGGGCTGTGAGACGGCTGGTGAGCCGCGCCACGAGGTTCCGGGTGCGCAGGAACGCGCCGGCGTCCGGGCGCTCGAAGGTGTTGTGGGCCGTCTCGAGGAGAGGGGTGCCGGTCATGCGCAGGCAGGCGACCGCGACAAGGCCGATCTGGGGGACCTCCCAGCCCTGCGTGTGGACGACGTCCGCCCGCCTGGCGAGCCTCATCAGGCGCGGCAGAGCCAGCAGGAAGCGCAGGCCGTTGGCCACCCGCCCCAGCCCGTAACGGCGCAGCGCGCGTCCGAGCTGCGTGTCGCCGCGGACGTAGTGGAAGACGCGTCGGATGGTCACACCCTCGATCGGTGGGAAGGTGTGGTCCTCGGCGGTCGCCAGCGTGACGGCCCATCCTTCGGCGGCGAGGGCGCGGACGAGCTCGATCGTGTAGTCGGTCACGCCGCCGCGGCCGCCCTGCTCGATCATCAGCAGGCGTCGGCCGGGCGTGCCGCTCATCGCGGCGGCCGCGTGCCGCGATCGCTCGCGGCCACCGCGCCGTTCAGCAGGCCCTCGAGCAGCTCTGCGACGACGGGTGCGGCATAGATGCGCTCGGCATACGCGCGCGCCGCCGCGCCATCGCGGGCGATCCGCTGCGGATCGTCGAGATAGCGCGCGAGCAGCGGCAGCAGGGCCTCGGGGTCGTTCTCGGGCGAGGCGATCGCCCCGAACTCGGGGCGGATCATGTCGGAGACGCCCTCCGCGCCCGTCGACAGGCAGGGTCGCGAGGCCAGCATTCCGAGGATCACGGCGCGCGGAGCCCCCTCGGTCGGGCTCGGGCAGAAGACGGACACGTCGAAGGCGGAAAGCACGTCGGGGACCTCCGCGCCCGGGGTCGGGATGAAATGGGCGCGACCGTCGAGTGGTCCCGCGAGCGAGCGCAGTTCGGACTCCGTCTCGCCGTCGCCGGCAAGGATCAGGTGCGCTCGAGGATCCTCGAGCTCGAGCACGGCGCGGACGACCACGTCGTTGCGCTTCTTGGGGTGGAAGCGCGATATGCAGCCGACGACGAACGCGTCCGCCGGTATTCCGAGCCGGTCGCGCACCCTCGAGCGCCCCTCCTCGCTGAAGCGGATCTCCTCCGTCCTCAGGACGTTCGGGACCACGACGATGCTCGACGCGTCGACCCCGACCTCCGCGACCGAGCTGCGGGTGCCCTCCGAGATCGCTGTCACGAGCGCTGCCCGGTCGGCCGCGCGCAGGTAGGCGCGCCGGGGGAGCCCCTTGCGGAGCGGGAACGGTACCGGGCCCCACTCAGCCCAGACCACCGTCCGGCGCAGCGCTTGCGGGAGCATGCCCGCCAGCAGCTGCTCCTTCTTGTAGTGGACCATCAGTACGTCGTAGGGCGCCTCCGCCTGCAGCGCCCGGCGCAGACGCCCAAGCAGGATCGGCCACCGCACGGCGAGGCCGATCCAGCTGCGCGTCGAGAGCTTCGGTCCCAGCGAGACCGGGCGCACCTGCACGCCCGTGTCCCTCCCCATCCCGGGCATGTCGGTGAGCATCACGGTCTCGTGGCCGCGCTGACGTAGCGCCTCGAGCATCTCCATCGCGGCGAACTCGGCCCCTCCGCTCGAGTCGGTGGTCATCACGCTGACGATCTTCATTGGCCCATTATCTCCGCCAGGAAGGCGTCCCAGCTCTCGGCGAACGGCGCGATGCGCGCCGCCAGCCGCTCCAGCGAGCTGAAGTCGTCCCCCTGCTCCCAGGAGGTGTGGAGCACGATGGGGATCCATGTCCCGGGTGCCAGATCGATGAGCCGCTCGGCCATCGGCAGGATCGTGCGGGCGTCCGCATACAGGGGCGCGTAGCAGGGAAGATAGACAGCGCCGTCACGCCACAGCGGCCCGCCGTGGAACCCCATCAGCGCGACGCTCTCGGGACCGCCGCAGATGACGTCGAAGCGGCTCGCCAGCATCGGGTACTGGCCTGCATCGAAGCGGTTGAACGGCGGCACGAAGATCCGGGGTGAGGGAAGGCCCGCATCGAGCAGCCGGCGCCTTCCCTGCTCCAGCAGCTCCTCGGCAGCGGCGGGTGATAGCCCGCAGAGCTCTGAGCGGCGGCGGGCGCTCTCGAAGCGGGTGCGATGGGTCGTGCCGTGCTGCGCGAAGGTCACGCCGTCGCGTCGCATCTGCTCGAGCAGCTCGATCTCCGCGTCCCCCAGCGGGCGACCGCCGCTCGAGTCGGGCCTCAGCGGGTCGTGGGTCAGCTGCGGCAGGACGGACATCAGGTGCGGCAGCCCGGCGCTCGCCATCACATCATGGAAGCGGCGTGACATCTCGAGGTCCTGGGGCTGGTCGAAGGAGGTGTAGTACGGGAACTCGTCGACCCGGACCAGGAACCGCGGTGGACCGGAGGCATCGTCCCCGAGGACGCCGCGCCTGGCTGAGACCAGCCGCGAGAGCCATGCGCGCTCCCAGTCCAGCCGTCCCAGCTTCATGCTCAGGCGCTGGCTCGCACGAACGGGCGCGGAGGGAACCGGCGCGGGCGTGAACACGCGCGCGGCGTCGCGCCCGAGACTCGCCCCGTCGGGCGACCCCAGGTGCAGGCTCAGGTTGCGCGACACATCGGCGGCGGAGGGCACGGGCAAGCGCGAACGCTAGCAGCGGCCCCAGCCGCCGCAGGCCTCCGGATGCCCCGGAACCGCAGGCCGGGCGAGTCCGTGCGCTCAGGTCGTTCGGATGATGAGCACGGAGCAGGGGGCGTGGTGGGAGACCTTGTTCGGCACGGATCCGAGCAGGAACCGCTTGGCTCCGGTCATCCCCTTGTTGCCGACCACGATCAGGTCCGCCTCCTGCTCCTCGGCGACGTCGAGGATCGCATCCGCGGGGTCCCCCTGCCGCGGGTAGACCTCGACGGTCACGCCTGCCTCGCGCGCGACACCGGCGGCGGCATCGAGAGTCGTGTCGACGTCCTCGCGAGGGTTGATCGCCCACTGCAGGTCCTCGGGCGCCTCGCGGCGCTCCTCGGCCAGACGCGACGCGGGAACCGGCTCGTACGCGCTGACGAGCTGCACCTTCGCGCCGACCGCGCGTGCCAGGTCGACGGCCTGCGCGACCGCCTGAGTGGCCGTGTCCGAGCCGTCGGTCCCCACCACGATCGATCTGAACATGACTCCTTCTCCTTGCGCTGTCGCCGGCCTGGGCCGTCAGGGCCAGCGGGATCATATCCGGGGCGCCGATCGCGCGGTCGACCGCGGCGCTTCCGGCGGACCGGAGCGTACTGTTCGGATGAGCCATGATCGACCTCCACTGCCACGCGCTGCCCGGCATCGACGACGGCCCGGACTCGATCGAGGGGTCGCTGGCGCTGGCTCGGGCCGCCGCGGAGGCAGGGACCGGAACGCTCGTGGCCACGCCGCACGTCAGCTCGCGCTATCCGAACGACGCCGCCACGATCGAGCTGCTCGTCGAGCAGCTGGCCGAACGGATCGCCGGCGAGCAGATCGAGCTGACGCTGCTTGCGGGCGCCGAGATCGCGGTCACGTATCTGGTCGAGATCGACCCCTCGCATCTGGGCCGGCTCGGCCTCGGCGGCGGACCCTGGCTCCTTGTCGAGCCGCCGTTCACCGCTGTTGTGAGTGGTATCGACGCGATCATCCGCGATCTCCTCCGGCGCGGGCACCGGGTCCTGCTCGCCCACCCCGAGCGCTGTCCGGCCTTCCGCCGCGATCCGCGAATGCTGGAGTCGCTCGTCGCCGAGGGCATCCTCACGTCGATCACCGCGGGCTCGCTGACCGGACGCTTCGGCGGTGAGGTCCGGCGCTTCTCGCTCGCCCTGCTCGAGGCGGAGCTGGTTCACAACGTGGCCTCGGACGCGCACGATCACCGCAACCGGCCGCCGTCGATCGCCGAGGAGCTGGAGGCCGCCGGCGCCGGGCCGTTGCAGGAGTGGTTGACCGAGGAGGTGCCTGCCGCGATCCTCACCGGCGGCGAGATACCGCGCCGTCCCGATCTGGCGCTCACCGGCTCGAGGCCACGGCGATGGTCGTGGCGCAGGCGCTGAGCGCCCCCGCGCCCGCTCTCGGCCGCTACGGCACGCAGCGCGTGGCCCGCATCACCCATACGGCGATGCTTTCGCGCACCTGGACACGGCAATGGCTCCGCGCCCACGCGGCGGCCGCTCCCGAGCGGACGTCGCCCTGTCGTGCCCTGCCGGCCTCCGCCACCACGAGCCAGGCGCTGCCGCCGCCGCGTTGTGCGGCGCTTGCGAACGTGGCCGCGCTCGGTGGTCCGGCCGCGACGCTGCCGAAGCCGGCCGGGTCCTTGAAGCCGACGATGCCGCGCGGAAGCGATCGATCGCGCCACTCCTCGACGACAAGCGCGCCGTCGCCGGCCCGGAAGGCCGAGTCGTAGTAGCCGAGGGCGGGCAGCGTGATGACGCTGTCGAGGATGACCGGCTGCCCTTCGGTGCGATCCGCGCGCAACCATGCGGCCGGCGCCGCCCATTCCTCCTGGGCGGTGGTCCTCTGGCGTGAGTCCGCCACGGCCCCCGCGACGGCGATCACCGCGACGCAGGAGATCGCCGCGAGCCTGCCGGCCCTGGTCCGCAACAGCCACACGGCTGCGATCGCCACCAGGAGGCACAGCCCCGGAAGGGCGAGGATGACGTAGCGCGGCCAGAACAGTGGTCGCACGAGCGAGACCCCGAGCAGCAGCGGCCCCGGAAGGGCTCCCCAGAAGGCGACCACTGCGAGCGTCCCCTTCTCCCCGTCCCAGCGTCTACGACGGATCGACCATGCCGCTGCCGCCACCAGCAGGCCGCCCGCGAGGACCGTCGCCCAGCGCACGGCGGTGACGGTCGAGAAGCCGCCCGTGAACTCCTGGAGCGCCTGCTGGATCAGGCCTTTGTCGGGTTTGGGCAGCCAGTAGAGCGCATTGCGGCGAGACCTGGAGATCCCCGCGGCGATGAGGAGCGGCACGCAGCAGGCGAGCACGGCGAGCAGCGACCACAGCCAGCGGCGCAGGCCCGGGCGGCCGGAGCGCCAGGCGATCAGCGCGTGCGCCGGCAGCACGAGCGGCGCAGCAAGGATGTCGCAGTAGGCGAGCAGCGCCATCGCGGCCACGTAGCCGGCCCACGGTCGCCGGCGCGAGCCGTCGAGGGCCCGCGGGAGGGCCCCGAAGGCGAGGCAGGTGGCGAGCACGACGAGCGCGTAGGGACGAGCCACCTGGCTGTACCAGACGGCCATCGGGTTGATCGCAAGGAGCGCCGCGGCCAGGACCGCACCGGCGGGCGAGGTGAAGCGCCGCGCGGCCCACCAGAGGGCGGGGACGCTTGCGGTTCCGGCGATCAGCGCCGGCGCTCGCAGCACCGCCTCGCCCGTGCCGAGCAGGCGAGTCAGCGGCCACAGCAGGATGGGGTAAGGGGTGCCATTCGCCTCGAAGCCGAAGAGCGCGAGCATGTGACCGAAGCTGCGCTGGGCGAGCGCCAGCGAGAACGCTTCGTCGGTGAACAGGCTGCGGGACAGGCCCGAGAGGCGCAGCAGCAGAGCCAGCGCCGTCACGGCGAGGATCGCGGCCGTCTCCAGGCTGCGCTCAGCGGTGACCGGTCGTTCCGATGCGGCGACCGGGATCGTGGTGGCGCTCAAGGGGCGCTCACGCGAGCTTGGTGATGGCCACGACCATGCCGATCAGGACGAAGACGACGATGGCTACCTGCATCCAGATCCATGTGGGTGACATCGTTTCGGGCGTTCTTCGTCGGGTCGTGACCGAACCCTCGCGGGCACGGCGTGTGCCCGACTATCGTATTGGCATGCCCAGGGCCCACGCCGCAGTCGTGCTGGTGCTGTGCACGCTGGCGTGGCTGGTGCCTGCCGGTGCGCGCGCTGCCGCCCCCCCGGCCGTCCCGGCCCTGCTGGGCGGCGTGAACATCGACGGTCTGAGCTTCAGCTCGACCACGGGACAGGCCGACGCCGAGATCGCCGCAGCGCGCCAGATGCACGTGAAGATCGTGCGTGCTGACATTCCGTGGTCGGTGCTCGAGCCGAACGGCCCAGGATCGGTCGATCCGCGCGCGCTCGCGTTCACCGACCGGCTCGTGGGCGACGCTGCCGCCGCCGGGATACGCGTGGTGGCCACGGTGGCGAGCAGTCCCTGCTGGGCGTCGGCCGCCCCTCCGGCGCTGGCGCGTAAGTGCAGCAGGAGCCGCGAGGGCGACGCGAACAGCTGGCCGCCTGCCGTCCCGGCGGACTACGCAGCCTTCGTCGCCTATCTCGCAGGACGGTACGGCGGCAAGCTCGCGGCAATCGAGATCTGGAACGAGCCGGATCAGTCCAACGAAGCCTATTTCGCGGGACCGCACAAAGCCGAGCGCTACGCAGCCATGCTGCGGTCCGCCTATCCGGCCATCAAGCAGGCCAGCCCGGGCCTCACCGTGGTCGCCGGATCGCTCGTCGGCTCCAACGGGGTGTTCCTCCGTGACCTCTACCGCGCAGGCATCAAGGGCTTCTACGACGGCCTGTCGGTCCACTACTACAACCTCACGCTGGCGTCGCTGCGCTCGATCCACGAAGTCCAGCTGGCGAACGGGGACAGCACTCGGCTTTGGCTCGACGAGTTCGGCTGGACCAGCTGCTGGCCGCGCCACCGGATCGAGGAGGAACAGGCCTGCGTGACGGCGCAGATCCAGGCGGCCAACCTGACCACGACGTTCCGGGCGATGGCGCACACCCCCTACATCGCCGCGGCGCTCGTCTACAAGCTCCGCGACTCGCCATCCGAAGAATTCGGCATGCTTTCCACCCACAACGGCCACAAGCCCGCGTTCCTGGCGCTCGCCGGGGTGATGGCGTCGCTGGGCGCCGACGTTCCCCGTGTGAGGCTGACGCTGCGACACGCGGGACGGAGGGTCATCGCAAGCGGCTCGGGCCCGGTCGGTGACTTCATGGGGATCGAAGCGTTCCAGGGCAGTGTGCTGCGCTGGAAGGCGGTGTTCATCCTCGATCGGTTCAACCACTTCTCGATCGCCCTGCCGCCGGTGCTCGGCACCCGGGGCCTGCGGGTGCGCGTCTTTCAGTACTCGACCGGCCTCGGACGAGGAGCCCAGCAGAGCATCTGATCACTCCGCGTTGCGGAACAGCGCGATCAGCGTCATCGCCAGGATCTTCAGGTCCAGGCCGAGCGACCAGTTGGCGATGTAGTAGTTGTCCCACTCGACCCGTTCGGCGAGCGAGGTCTGGCCGCGGAGTCCATGGACCTGTGCCCAGCCGGTGATGCCGGACTTGACACGATGACGGTCGCCGTAGCGGACGATGTCCTGCCTGAACAGCTCGACGAATTCGGGACGCTCGGGCCGCGGCCCGACGAGGCTCATCTCGCCGCGCAGGACGTTCAGGAGCTGGGGCAGCTCGTCCAGGGAGGTGCTGCGCAGAAAGCGGCCGACTGCCGTGCGGCGGTCCTCACCCTCCACGCCACCCGGTGCGGTGTCCCCGCCGAGCAGGAAGTCGAGGGCGGTCGCGTCTTCCTCGCCGGCGTCGCCATCGCCGTGCTGCATCCGCATCGAACGGAACTTGTAGAAGTCGAACACCTTGCCGTCCCGTCCCACGCGGCGCTGGCTGAAGAGCGCCGGGCCCGGCGAGCTGAGGCGCACCGCCACGGCAGCGCACAGCAGGATCGGAGACAGGACGATCAGGAGCGCCAGCGCGAGCACGCGGTCGAGCGCGTGCTTGAGCGTGAACTGCAGGCCGTCGGGATCCACGGCGGCGAAGGACATCAGCGGCAGGCCGCCGACCGTGTCGTAGCCGACTCGGTGGTTGATCGTGTCGAACATGCGGGGCACCACCGAGACGTCGACGCCCAGCTCCTGGCAGAGCTGGATCAGACGGCTGACGCGCGCATCGGCGACCGAGGAGAAGGCGACGATCAGGTGCCTGACACCGGTGCGATGGACGGTCTCCTCGAGATCCTCGACGGTGCCGAGCACGGCGACGTCGCGGCCACCGACCTCGGCGACCGAACGGGGGTCCTCGTCCAGGAAGCCGATCGGAACGAGGCCGTACTCCGGGTGGCTCTCCAGCCGGCGGGCGACCTGGGCTCCGACGACGCCGGCACCCATGATCAGCACGGGCTTGCCCACCAGCCGGCGGACACGGGCCCAGCCCTGGGTGAGCGACAGGATCACGCGCCCGAGACCGACGCCGATGAGCGCCAGCAGCCAGGCTCTCAGCCAGTCACCCTGGCTGGGGACCTCGCCGTTGGCGAACATGCCGATCACCGCGACCGCCATCGCGGCGATCGAGACCGCGCTGACGACGGGGATAACGCCGTCCAGCAGTAGCGCCCTCAGGCGCCTGCGGTAGAGACCGCGCAGGTAGAAGAGGAGCATCACGAGCGGCGGCAGGGCCAGCAGCGGCGCGGTGACGGCCGTCGGGTTCAGCGCCGAGCCGAACCCACGCAGCGCGACGACCACGGCGACGCAGAGGGCCAGGAAGTCCACGATCGGGCGCAGCACGACCCAGCCGGGCCCCTCGAGCGCCCACTGCAGGGGGCCGCGAAAGCTTCCGCGCAGGAGGGCGCGCGGCGACGGGGCACCGTGGGACAGCTCGCCGTGGAGCGGCAGAGCCGTCGATGTTTGCTGGGCGATTCTCGGGCTATCCATTCGCAGGGCGTCCCTGTCCTACTCAGTTCCTCGGGTCTGGCGACCGATCCCTTTAGCGGCCCGGGCCCCGCTTGCACCTTCGCCTCGCACCAGTTGCCTGGTCAGCAGTGCCGTGAGAATCAGCCCGCCCAGGGCCAGGATCATGTACAGCAGGTCGGCGCCCGAGACGCCGAGGGCGCCGGAGCCGCCCGCCGCCGAGCGCGCGAGGCTTGGAACGGGCTGGTAGATGGGGGCGCTCGACGGTGCGAGCCGGCCGCCGTGCTTCGGCGGCTTGTGCCGGGCTACGGCGGAGGGCCTCGAGTGGCGGCCGGGCGAGGATGCGGAGCCGGGTTCCTGCACGGCGGTCGCTGGAGCGGCCAGGTGGGCGAGGCTCGCCGTTCCAGAGCCACCGCCGCCGCTGGAGCCCCCGCCGCCGCGGTTCGAGGGGCCGTTGAGAAACGTCGAGCCGAGGATCGCCTGGTTGCCCTCCCCGGGGCCGCCGTATCCGCTGAGCAACGAGCTGGCCGCGGCGGTCGAGGGGACCGCGAGGAGCGTGACCGCCGCGACGGTCAGCATTGGGTTGAGCATACGCCGGCGTGTCATGCGTCCCTACCTTGGGTTCCCTTCCCTGGCTCGAGCAAACGATGTCACTCTCCTTGCCACGTGATCGTCATCGCCCCCCACCACCGATTGGCGAAGCACTTGGGCGCTTCCGCACACCGCGCTCGGACAATCGACGACGGATCAGCGGCACACGCTACAGAACGTTCGGGCCTGTGTCGAGTAAACGGACTCCGTCCGACAAAAAAATTGCGGCGGCTCATCCCAGCTCGTGAGCTTTCAGCAGGATCAGGCGGTTCAGTTCTGCCACGCTTACACGCTCGCCGGCGCGGGACAGGCGTAGAGCCTCCCGCGTGAGCGAGTCCCGGGGATTGAGACGAGCGGCACGAGCCAGCAGCCGATCGGCCGACGCGCGGTCTCCCCTGGTCGAGGCGATCGCGCCGCGCTCCAGCGTGGCGTAGGCGTCGCCGGGGGTGCGGCCGAGGGCCAGCCGGAACTGGTGATCGGCCCGCGCGAGTTCGCCATAGCGGAGCGCGATGCTGCCCGCGACCAGATACGCCTCGTCGCTCAGCGGGTTCAGCCCCGCGGCTTCGTCCAGGCGGTTGTAGGCGGCCGCTCGAGCGTGCGTCCAGATGTGAGCCGCATCCTGGACCTCCAGCCGGCTCAGCCACGGGGCGGCCAGCGAGGCGGCCGCGGCAAGCGCCGTGAGCGAGCCCGTGAGAAGCAGGGCAAGACGGGTGCGGCGCCCCTGCATCACGCCGCCGCGAGCCGGCTCGCCGGCGTCGACCGTGCCACGGGGCGCCAGCGAGCAGGCCAGCCCGAGCAGCGCGAAGGCCGGCGCGCCCAGGCCCGCGAACTCCCAGAACCAGTCGAAGGAGCCGTGCACGAGCCAGTACGCGAACCCTCCCAATGCCGCTGCAGCGACCGCCCGCGCCAGCGGGTCGGCCCTGCGCAGGGACAGGCCGGCCGCCAGCAGCGCCGCCGCGAGTCCCGCGACCGCCAGCAATGCCCCCACCAGGCCGGTCTGCGCGAGTACGCGCAGCTCCACGCTGTGCGGGTAGTGCGGCGTCTCGCTGCTTTGCCCTTTCGCCAGGTACTGCTGCTGGAAGTTGTCGGCTCCGATCCCGGCGACCGGATGGGCGGCGAACTCGTCCAGGGCGACGCGGTAGAAGTCGTAGCGGTTGCTGCCGAGGCCGCTGACGAGCCTGCTGCCCGTCGTTCGCGTGGCGTAGCCGCCCTTGAAGCTGTTCCAGGTGTGACGGATCCGCGTCACCGGGTTGCCGGCCGCCGCCAGCCCACCGGCGACAACGACCAGTAGCGTCCCGATCGCCGCCGCGCCGAGCGCCTTCCGCAGCCGCCCGGCGGACCCCGGGGAGAGGACGAGCCTGCTCTCGAGCGCCGCGCCGAGCGCCACCGCCAGCCCGACCGCGACGGCCGCCAGGAAGATCGTCGTGACGGCGTTGTGAAGCGTGGCCGGCACGACAGCGCCGTCGCGCAGGTGATTGCCGACCCGCAGCACCGCGGGTGCGGCAGCTGCGATGCCGGCGGCCACGGGCACCAGCACGGCGAACGTGCGCAGGCGCCCGGGCAGCAGCGCGAAGACGAGCGCGAGCATGACCGGCGTCGCGTAGAGCGACCCGCGGCTCTGGCTCAGCAGGGCCACGCCCGCGAGCGTCACCGCGCTGGCGGCGAGAAGGCCCCGCAGGGCCCAGTGCAGCCGCTCGCTGCGAGCAAGCAGGACCGCCGGCCAGGCGGCAATGAGCCATTGCGCCGCGTTGGCGTTCGGGTAGCCGGTCGGGTCGACGAGTCGCCCGTCGGGCATCAGGCCCCTGAGGGCGCCGGCGCTCGCCGAGTCCAGGTGCAGGGCCGTGTAGGCGGCGAGGCCCGTGAGCGCGAGCGTCCACAGGACCACCATGAGCGCGGCCGTCTCGCCTCGCTGGGGCCATGCCGCGAACAGCACGAACACCAGGAGGTAGAGCAGCGTCCGGTTGGCCCCTTCCCAGGCGTCTCCGGGCACCGACGCCCACAGGATCGAGAGGTAGCTGAGGGCGGTGTAACCCGCGAGGCAGGCGACCGCGACCCGGACGGCAGGTGGAGCAGTCGCCGGCCTCAGGCCCATGAGGCCGACGGAGAGCACCACGAGCGCGAGCACGATCAGGCCCCCGGGGCCCCAATGGGTGACGGGGTAGCCCGCCTGGTCGGTCGCCCAGATGACGAACAAGGTCAGCGCCGCAAGCGCCGGCACCGTTACGGGTGCCTCGCGCAGCGCGCCCGTGAGCTTGCTCCTCATCGCGGGCACAATAATCCCCGGGGTGTCCGACTCAGCCGACCTCGTCGCCTTCTACGACGATGCCTACTCGACCGGCCGCTCCGAGGCGGAGCTCTACTCCCGCTGGCGCGCACTCGGAGCGGTGGGCAAGGCAGACCACGTGATCGCGCTGTGCCGGCGGGTCGGCATCGCGCCGAGCTCGACGCTGGAGATCGGCTGCGGCGACGGCGCCCTCCTGTCAGAGCTCCATCGCCGGGGCTTCGGGGGCCGCCTGTCCGGCCTCGAGATCACAGATGCGGCGGTCCGCCTTGCCCGCGAGCGCCCGGAGATCGACGCGGTGGACCGCTATGACGGCCTCCACATCGCCGCCCCCGACGGCGCCCACGACCTGGGTCTGCTCTCGCACGTGCTCGAGCACGTGGCGGACCCCGCGGCGCTTGTCAGGGAAGCCGCGCGCACCTCCCGCGCGGTGCTCTTCGAGGTGCCACTGGAGGCGAACTGGTCCGCCCGGCGTCCCCGCAAGCGTGAGCACGCCACCGAGGTCGGACACCTGCAACGCCTGGATCTGGCCGCGGCCCGAGCGATGATCGCCGGCGCGGGGCTCTCGCGGGCAGGCGAGCTGGAGGATCCGCTGCCGCTAGCGGTTCACCGTTTCTTCGCGGCGACCGCGACAGGCCAGGCTGCCGCGAGCGCCAGGTGGGCGGTGCGGGCGAGCCTCCACCGCGCCTCGCCGGGCCTGGCCCGGCGCCTGTTCACCGTCCACTACGCCTGCCTCTGCCTGCCGCCGGCCGGGTGGCACCCGCGAACAGCAGCGCCAGAACGCGACCCATGAGCTCGTCGGGGACGGCATCGGGGTCGGCGAGCTTCTGGCGCGCTATGCCGTCGGCGAGGGCGTCGATCGCGACCGCCAGCTGCTCGGGCGGGATGTCGAGTTCGAGGTCGAACTCGCGGACGCTCTCCGCGATCAGCTTGGTGAGGACCTCGCGCATGTGCGCGAACTGCTCGGCCACCTTCGGGCGGATCTCCGCGTCGCGCACGCCGTAGGCCCAGAACTCCATGAACAGGAGCAGCAGGTCCGGCTCGCGCTCGATCATCGTCATCCACCGCCGGGCGCCGCCGGTGGCGCGCTCCGACACCGACGCGCGCTCGCGCACGGCCTCGGAGATCTCACGCGCGTGCTCGTCGATTTCACGCTCCATGAGCACCAGGAACAGGTCCTCCTTGCCGTCGAAGTTGGAGTAGAGGGCGCCGGTGGAGAACCCCGCCATCGAAGCGATCTCCTCCACCGATGCGCCATGGAAGCCGCTGCGCGCGAACACACGGCGGGCCGCGGCGAGCAGGCGCTGGCGGGTGTGCGCCTTGCTCTGCTCGCGGGTCAGACGCGTCCCCGCCGTCCCGGTCGCCGAGCCAGCCGTAGCGGTCGTCTCGATTGTCTCCATACACCAATCCTACTTGCAGAGCGCCCGCTATTGCGATAGCGTCCGTTATCCGAACATACGCCGATAGGAGCAGCCCCATGGCGACCGCCACCCCGCCCTCCCGCTCGACCGATCCCAGCCTGGCCAGCCTTCCCACCGACGCCATCTCCTACGCGGACCTCTACGCGCGCTGGGAGCGCGGGAACTGGCGTGCCACCGAGCTCGACTTCACCGAGGACGCCCGCCAGTGGCGCGAGGACTTCACCGATTTCGAGCGCCAGGCGGCGCTGTGGAACTACTGCCTCTTCTTCTGGGGAGAGGACGCGGTGGCCGACAACCTCTCCCCCTACATCGACGCGGCTCCGCTCGAGGAGCAGAAGTACTTCCTCACGACGCAGCAGGTGGACGAGGCTCGCCACGCGGTGTTCTTCAAGCGCTTCATGCAGGAGGTCTGCGAGATCGGCGACGGCTCGATGTCGAGCGGTCTGAGTGCTATCAAGCCGCAGCTCACATCCGGCTTCCGCCGGATCTTCGACCGCCTCGACCGGATGGCTGACGAACTTCGCGCCGACCGCTCGCCGGCCAAACTGGCGGCGGCGGTGACGCTCTACCACATCGTCATCGAGTCGGCCCTGGCCCAGCCCGGCCAGCACTTCATCTGCAGCTATCTCGAGGAACGCGACCAGCTGCCGGCCTTCCGGGAGGGAATGGAGAACATCGCCGCCGACGAGCAGCGCCACATCGGCTTCGGGGTCAAGCTTCTCTCGGACCTCAACCGGGAAGACCCCGTGCGGGTTCCCAGGGCCGTGTCGGCGATCCTCCGGGACGTCACCCGCTACACCGCGCAGGTCCTGATGCCGCCTGGGTGGGACGAGCGTTACCTGACGGTCTTCAACTACACCTTCGACAAGGTCGGAGTCGAGGGTCTCACTTCGATGACGACGAAGCTTCGCTCCGCCGGCCTGGCAATCGACACCCTGCCGGGCCCACCGCTGCTGCCGCCGGGCCTGTCGGCGCTCGAGATCTCGCAGCGGGGCCGCGCGCTCGCCAAAGCGGGAGTGATCGGGGTGCGCGAAGGGCCCTCGAGCCGCGACCCCGAGACGGTGGCGATGCTGTTCGACACGATCGCCCGCCAGGTCAACCCGAACCACGGGCTCAAGCGGCCGGCGACGTTCCAGTGGGAGTTCACCGACCCGGACGTCCCGTCCTGGCACCTCACGGTCGAGAACGGTTCGAGCTCCGTCCGGGAAGGGGCGGCCCCCAAGCCGGATCTGCGCCTGCGCCTCTCCTACCAGGACTGGGTGGACATCGTCGGCGAGCGCCTGGACCCGCTCCGTGCAGTGGCCACCGGACGGCTGCGCCCGCGCGGCACCCCGATGGCGCTGGCGCGCCTCGGGAAGGTGTTCCCCCGAGGCTGAGCGCGCGCCGGGGAGCCGGGACGGGCTACCCGGGAGCGAACTCGCGGTCGGCCGCGGACTGCACGCCGGACGCCGAGAGATGTGGCGCCGGGCCGGGGGGTTCGACACCCGCCGTGGCCGCGCGTGCGCCGACCGCCCCCACAGCGGAGATCCGACCGGCCGGCCGGCCTGCGCCGGTTCCCTGCTCCGGGCCGAACTCGCGGGTGGCGCCGGCCGCGATCGAGCGCACCCGCCGCGATGACGCGGGCCCCGCGCCGCCGGCCATGGAGATTCCGGAGGTTCGCCGTCCGCCGGCGGTCGCGGCGTATCCGGACGGGCTCGTGGCGCCGCGCGCCGCAGGCCCGGATGCCACCGGCGCCGTGAGGCGATGCCTGTCCGTGCGGGTGTGACCGGCACCGCCACCGAGCGCCACGCAGCCGGCCCCCACGCCGAGCGCCAGCGCGCAGCCGACGGCGAGCTTGGCGCCGAGCGGCCCGGCCCCGAGCATCCAGCCGCCGCCCGCCCCGCCGGCGCCCGCGCCTGCCGAGATGGACCCGACGCCGGCGCCCGCGCGCATGCCGGCCCCCGTGACGGCCGGACCGGCCAGGCTGCCGCCCGCCGCGGCCGCGTGCGCCCCGCCGCCTGCCACGGCCAGCGCCGCGGCGGCGATCCCGGACGGCGGGAACACCGGCGGCAGCACGGCGGCCAGGCCGCGAAGCGAAGCGACGTAGGCGCGACAGGCAGGGCAGTTGTCGCGGTGCATCACCGCCAACCGGTGACGCTCGCCGTCCGGGTCGAGGATCCCGTAGGCCAGACCGCGCATCAGCGACCCCTGCTCCTCGCACCAGCCGCCGGCGCGGATGGTCTCCACCAGCGCGCCGACCTTTCCCGCGACGCCGGCCTGCCCGGCGCGGCAGCCGTCCATCAGCTTGCGCATGCGCGCGTCGCTCACGCCCATCTGGAGGGCGGCCTGCGAGCGCGACAGGCCCTGCAGGTAGCAGAGCACGGCGGCCTCCCGCTCGCGCCCCCCCAGCCGTCCGCGGAACCCCTCGAACAGCTGGCGCAGACGCATGCGGTCGTCGAGCGCCGCGGCGAGATCATGCTCCTGCCCCGGCTCGGCCTCGAGTCGAGCGGCGTCGGCAACGAGATCGCTGCGCTCGGCCGCCGAGCGCAGCCGAGCCCGGTGCTCCTCGATCGCCCGCCGGAACGTCACCACCACCAGCCAGCCTGCGGGGCTCTCGATCTCCTGCCCCGCGAGGAGCGCCGAGTAGAGCCCCTGCCACGCCTGGCCGTAACAGGCCTCGAGATCGGCGGCGTCCAGGCGAACGCCACTCGCTCGCAGCCGTCCACGGACCTTCGCGAGCACCCGGGCTCGCAGCGCCTCGAACTCGTCCCGCAGCAGGCGTTCGGCGCGATAGCGGCGGATCGCGAGCGGACTCATCCCGCATGACGTTACGGAACGCTGCGAATGACGCGAATGACGGTGTTGTGGACATCACGAGCCCGCGCCGGCGGCGACTGCGCCGGCGGCGGGTATCTTCAGCGAATCTCGACGACTTCCGCCCTCACACCACCGCCGCCGCCCCCGCGCGAGGAGATCCTCGGGATACCGCTGGCTGTCTCCGACTACGACGCGGTGGTCGGTTGGATGGAGGCGATGATCGCCGCGGGCTGCCGCGGCTACGTGACGGCGGCGGCCGTGAACCTCGTGATGTCCGCGCACGAGGATCCCGAGGCGCTGGCGGCCGTGCTCGGTGCGACGCTGGCGGTCCCCGACGGCCAGCCGCTGGTGTGGGCGCTGCGTGCGCTCGGGCACAAGCGGGCGACGCGCGTCTACGGGCCGGACCTGATGGTCCACTTCTGCGCACGCGCGGCTCGCTCGGGTACGCCGATCTTCCTCTATGGCGGTCGCACCCCGGAGGCCTTGGGCCAGCTGGAACGGCGACTGCGGCAGCGATTTCCCGGGCTGCGGATAGCGGGCGGCCACTCGCCGCCGTTCCGTGAGCTCGAGCCCGAGGAGGAGGACCGGGTCGTGGCACAGATCAACTCGTCGGGAGCTGCCGTCGTGTGGGTCGGGACCGGCCAGCCCAAGCAGGAGAAGTGGATGCTGAAGATGCGCGGCCGGCTGTCGGCGCCGCTGCTCGTGGGGGTCGGCGCGGCGTTCGACTTCCATGCCGGCCTGGTCCCGCAGGCACCGCGCTGGATGCAGCGGGGTGGCCTCGAGTGGGTCTACCGGCTCGCGCGGGAGCCCCGCCGGCTGTGGCGCCGGTACGCCCGTTACAACCCCCGCTTCGTCGCCGGGTTCCTGCGCCAGTACCTCCGCCACCGCCGGCACGCACCGCGCTGACGGGCGCGGCCGTCTGCTCCGCGACGGCAGGCTGCGCCGCTAACCTCTGCTGGCCATGACGCCCCTGCAGAGCAACGCCGACGTCTCGGTCGTCGGCCTTGGCCGCGTCGGGCTCCCGCTCGCGCTCTCGTTCGCGGACCGCGGCCTCGAGGTGGTGGGGATCGACAACGACCCGGCACGCCTGGAGGCCGTTGGAGAGGCACGGATGCCGTTCGCCGAGACAGGCGGCCAGGAGCTGCTCGAGCGCGCCTCGGCATCGGGGCGGCTCAGCCTGTCGTCGCGCGTCACCGATGCCGCACGAGCGCGGCACATCGTGATCACGCTCGGCACGCCGTCGTTCTCGCACATCGAGATCGACATGCGCGACATCCGCTCCGCTCTCGATGACCTGCTCGGCGTACTGGGCAGAGGGCAGTCGCTGATCCTGCGTTCGACCGTGGCCCCGGGGACCACCGACTTCGTCGCCGGCTACCTCGCCAAGCACCGCGGCTTCGAGATCGGCGAGGAGGTGTTCGTCGCGCATGCGCCGGAGCGCATCGCGGCCGGGCGCTTCATCGAGGAGATCGACACGCTGCCCTGCATCATCGGCGGCGTCGGGGCGCGCTCCGGGGAGGTGGTGGGCGAGCTCTTCGGCGCCTTTCGCGCGCCGATCGTGCAGACCTCGCCGGTCCAGGCGGAGCTCGCGAAGATCTGGACGAACATCCTCCGCTATGCCAACTTCGCCCTGCCGAACCTCCTGATGATGGATTGCGAGCGACACTCGGCGAACGTCTTCGAGGTGATCGACCTGATCAACCGCGACTACCCGCGTGGCGGCATCGCGCAGCCGGGCCTCACCGCCGGCACGTGCCTGCGCAAGGACTTCGCGTTCTCGGAGGAGCGTTCGGCCGCGCCGGGGATGCTGCTCGCGGTTTCGAGGGTCAACGAGTCGGTGCCACTGTTCCTGCTCGAGGGTGCCAAGCGCCGCCTCGGTGCACTCGGCAACAGGAAGGTGGCGGTCCTGGGCCTGGCCTTCAAGGCGGACACCGACGACGAGCGCGACTCGCTCGCGCACAAGCTCATCCGCCTGCTCGAACGGGAGCTGGCCGACGTCGTGGTGCACGACCCTCACGTCGCCACCCCCACCGTCTCGCTCGTCGACGCGATCGACGGAGCGGACGTGGTGCTCGTGGCGACCAACCACTCCGAGTTCCGGGACCCGCGGGTGCTCGCGACGATCGCCGAGCGGGCCGCGGACGACTGCCTGGTCGTGGACCCGTGGAACTGCTGGGGCGCAGCGCAGGTGTTCGCCTATGCCTCCGAGCTCGCCGTGTTGACACCCACCCGCCCGACCGGGTGAGCCGGGTCCTCGTCACGGGCGGAGCCGGCACGATCGGCGCCGCCGTAGTGAGACGCCTGCTCGCCGATCCCGCCTACGAGATCCGCGTCTCGGACCAGCGCGAGGCGCCGCGGTGGATGCGTGAGGGAGCGGAGGTCCATACCGGCGACCTCCGGCTGCCCGAGCAGGCCGCCGAGGCGGTCAAGGGATGCACGCACGTCATCCACCTGGCGGCGATCGTCGGCGGAATCGCCAACTTCCACCGCCTGCCGTACACGTTGACCGAGGTCAACAACGCCCTGTACAACGGGGTGATCGGAGCGGCACTCGAAGCGCAGGTGGAGCGCTTCGTCTACGTGTCCTCCTCGATGGTCTTCGAGCGCGCCGAGCTGTTCCCCACGCCTGAGGACTACCTGCCGCAGTGCCCGGTGCCGCTGTCCGCCTATGGCTACTCGAAGCTCACCGGGGAGGTCTACTGCCGCGCCGCCCACGAGGAGCACGGCCTCCCGTTCACCATCTGCCGTCCGTTCAACGCCTACGGCCCGGGCGAGATGCCGGACGCCGAGCCGGGGATCGCGCACGCGGTCCCCGACCTGATCAAGAAGGCGCTCTCGGGGCAGCGCCCGCTCGAGATCTTCGGGTCCGGCGAGCAGACGAGGACGCTCACCCACGTCGAGGACATCGCAGACGGCATCGTCACCGCGATGAGCTCACTGGCGGGGCTGGGCGAGGACTTCAACATCTCGGCATCGCGCGAGCTGACGATCACCGAGATAGCGCGGATCATCTGGGAGGCCTGCGGGCGGGAGCCCGACGACTTCGCGCTCGAGCACCTTCCGACCTTCGCCGTCGACGTGCAGCGGCGCTGGCCGTCGGTCGAGAAGGCTCGCCGGCTGCTCGGCTGGGAGGCGCGGATCGACCTCGAGGACGGCATCGCATCGACCGTCCGCTGGCTGCGAGACCGCGACGGCGCGGCCGCGACGGCCACCGCCACGACCTGAGTGCCACGGTCGCCGGCCGAGCGGCTGGCCCATCGCCGGTGACATATAGGCTTCCCGGCCGATGACCGACCGCCGCTCAGCGCTCATAACAGGAGTCACAGGCCAGGACGGATCCTACCTCGCCGAGCTCCTCCTCGAGAAGGGCTACGAGGTGCATGGCATGGTGCGCCGCGCCTCGACCGAGAAGTTCGACCGCATCGAGCACATCCGCGACCGCATAACGCTCCACCAGGGCGACCTGCTCGACCAGCGCTCGCTGGTCGACGCGCTGCGGGCCGCCAGGCCCACCGAGATCTACAACCTCGCGGCGATGTCGTTCGTCGCCGTCTCCTGGATCCAGCCCACGCTGACCGCGGAGTTCACCGGCGTGGGAGTGACGCGAATGCTCGAGGCGATGCGGGAAGTCTGCCCCGACGCCCGTTTCTACCAGGCCTCCTCGAGTGAGATGTTCGGCAAGGTGCTCGAGGTACCGCAGACCGAGACCACCCCCTTCTACCCGCGTTCACCATATGGCGTGGCGAAGGTCTACGGGCACTTCATCACTGTTAATTATCGTGAGTCTTACAACCTTCACGCTACGTCAGGGATACTTTTTAACCACGAGGGTCCACGCCGGGGGCTGGAATTTGTAACACGAAAGGTGACCTGGCACGCGGCCGCGATCAAGCACGGCCTGACGAAGGAGCTGCGGCTCGGGAACCTCGACGCGGAACGGGATTGGGGCTACGCGAAGGACTACGTAGAAGCGATGTGGCTGATGCTGCAGCAGGACGATCCACAGGACTACGTGATCGCGACCGGGGAGGCCCACTCGGTCCGCGATTGCTGCCGCATCGCGTTCGACGAGGCGGGGCTCGGGGACTTCGAGAGGTACGTGGTCATCGACCCGGCGTTCGTGAGGCCCGCCGAGGTCGACCACCTGATAGGCAACCCCGCCAAGGCCGAGCGCGACCTGGGATGGAAGCCGCGAACCTCGTTCGAGGAGCTCATCCGACTGATGACCCGCGCCGACCTGGAGTCACTGAAGAGCGGCTGAGCAGGTGGCTGTTCCGCTGTTCGACACCTCCTCGGCGCTGGCCCCTCTCCGCGACGAGCTGCGGGCGGCCGTGGCCCGCGTGCTGGACTCCGAGCGCTACATCCTCGGCCCCGAGGTGGAGGCTTTCGAGCACGAGCTCGCCGCCTACTGCGGCGCTCGCCACGCGGTGGGGGTGGCCAACGGCACCGATGCGATCACGATCGCCCTGCGTGCGATGGGGGTCGGCCCTGGCGACGAGGTGGTGGTGCCGTCGTTCACCTTCTACGCCTCCGCGGAGGCGATCCCGCCGACGGGCGCGACGCCCGTCTTCTGCGACATCGACCCCGAGACCTACTGCGTCACGGCCGAGACCGTCCGCGCCGCGCTCACGCCGCGCACGCGCGCGGTGATCGCGGTGCATCTGTTCGGCAACGTCGCTCCGGTGGCGGAGATCGAGGCCCTGGGCGTGCCCGTCCTCGAGGACGCCGCCCAGGCCGCGGGGTCCACGGCCGGCGACTCGCGCCCGGGGGCGCTGGGCACCGCCGCCACGTTCTCCTTCTTCCCCTCGAAGAACCTCGGCTGCTTCGGCGACGGCGGCATGATCACGACCTCGGACGACGGCATCGCCGAGCGGGCACGGACGCTTCGCTTCCACGGCTCGCGCGACAAGGTCACCTACGAGCAGGTGGGTTACAACTCGCGCCTGGATGAGCTGCAGGCGGCGATCCTGCGGGTCCAGCTCCCCCACCTCGACGGGTGGGCCGAGCGGCGCCGCGAGGTCGGGCGCCACTACGAGCAGGCGGGGCTGGGAGACCTGGTCGGCCTGCCACGGCCGACCCATGATGCGGCACCTGCCTGGCACCTGTACGTCGTCAGCCACCCGCAGGTCGAGCGTCTCGAAGCAGCGCTCGCCGCCGCCGGCATCGGCTGCAAGCCCTACTACCGCACGCCGGTCCACAGGCAGGAGCCGATGCGGGCGTGGGGCGCCGGCGCCGGGCTGCCGGCCACCGAACGGGCCGCCGCGGCGCATCTGGCCATCCCGATGAGCCCGGTGCTCAGCAGCGAGCAGGTCCGCGAGGTGGTCGACGCGGTCCGCGCCGCCGGCTAGCGCCAGCGATCGAGCAGGTCCTCGTCGGGGACCTCTCGCACGACCGACGCCGGATTGCCCATTACGACGCCGCGCGCCGGGACGTCTCGTGTGACGACGGCGCCGGCCGCCACGAACGCCTCCTCGCCCACCTCCACCCCGGGCACGAGCACCGCTCCGGCGCCGATGCGGCAGGCGCGGCGCAGCACCGCTCCCCGGAGCGGCGCCTGCGGTCCGTGGCGGCCCATCGTGTCGTCGTTGGTGGTGATCGCCCCGGGGCCGATGAAGACGTCATCCTCGACGAGCGTGAAGGCCGTGAGGTAAACCCCGGACTGGACGCGCGCGCGGGAGCCGACGCGCACGTCGCTGTCGAGCACGCTGCCGGCGCCGATGACCGATCCGGCGCCGACCACGGAGCGCTCGCGCACGAACGACCGATCGCCGAGCAGCACGTCGCCCCCGATGTCGGCGCCGGCGAAGAGCACCGCCCCGGTCCCCACCGAGACGGCCGGCGCCAGCCGCAACGGGCCGACCTCGCCTCGCGCCCTCGAGTGAGGCGAGAGCCGAGGCTGCCTGCCGAGCACGGCATGGTCTGCGATCACGCAGCCGTCGCCGATGATCGAGCCCTCGTGCACGACCACGTAGGCGCCGAACTCCACGTCCTCTCCGAGGCGCACGCCGTCTGCGATCAACGGACCTGCCGTCGCGAAGCTGATCCTCCCCGGTTCGGCCGTCACAGTCGCACGACGTTGGCGGCGCCGGCGGCGCTCGTCACGCCGCGCAGGTCGACCACGAGACGCGCCCGCCTGGAGATGAGCCCGTAGTCCACGCCGGGGTGCGCGGTCACTATCAGCGCGAGGTCGGCGTCGGCGAGCGCATCCTCGAGCGGCACGCCGGTCAGCGAGAACTCCGTCAGGCTCGGAACGTGAGGGTCGTGGTAGATCACCTCGGCACCGAGCTCTTTGAGCAGCGAGATGATCTTCAGCGCAGGCGACTCGCGCACGTCGCCGACGCCGGGCTTGTAACTCACGCCGAGGACGGCGATACGGGCACCTTTGACTGATCGGCCCGAGTCGTTGAGCGCGCGCTGCGCCTTGGCCACGCAGTGGTAGGGCATCTGCTGGTTCACCTTGCCCGCGAGCTCGATGAACTCCGTCGCCATGTCGAACTCGCGCGCGCGCCAGCTCAGGTAGAAGGGGTCGACCGGCAGGCAGTGCCCGCCCATGCCCGGGCCCGGCTCGAAGCGCATGAAGCCATAGGGCTTGGTGGCCGCGGCGTCCACGACCTCCCAGACGTCGATGCCCATGCGGTCGGTGAGCATCGCCAGCTCGTTCACCAGCGCGATGTTGACCGAGCGGAAGATGTTCTCCAGCAGCTTCGTCAGCTCGGCCGCCTCGGGGCTGGACACACGCACGACGCGGTCGCAGACCAGCGCGTAGAGGGCCTCGGCACGGTCGGCGCAGGCCTCTGTGAGGCCTCCGAGCACCTTGGGGGTGTTGCGCAGCGTGAAGTCGGTTCGCCCCGGGTCAACGCGCTCCGGCGAGAACGCCAGGTGGAAGTCCCTGCCGGCGGCGAGGCCGGACTCCTCGAGCAGCGGCGCCATCCGCTCGCGCGTGGTGCCCGGATAGGTGGTCGACTCCAGCACGACCAGCTGATCGGCGCGCAGGACCTCGGCGAGCGAGCGGGTGGCGTCGATCAGCGGACCGAGATCCGGCTCGCGGTTGCGCGTCAGCGGGGTGGGCACGCACACCAGCACCGCGTCCGCCTCGGCCAGACGCGTGTAGCGCGTGGTCGCGTGCAGGCGCGCTCCGACCGCCGCGAGCGCCTCGGAGGAGACGTCCTCGACGTAGGACTCGCCGGCGCCGATCGCCTCCACCTTGCGTGGGTCGACGTCGACGGCGATGACCTCGCAGCCCTCCTGCGCGAAGGCCACGGCGAGCGGCAGCCCGACATACCCCAGCCCGATCACGCCGACGGTGCTCATCCGGCGGCCAGTGTAAGGCCTCTCTTGGACGGGCCCCGGTCCTCGTGGACCTCGCCCGGAGTGCCACGTTTGCGGGCGCGCGCCGCGTGGTGCGTGCTCAGGAGGGCGCGGCGGCGGCGCGCAGCGATCGCAGATCGGCCTGCACCATGCGCTCGACGAGCTGCTCGAAGCTCACCTGCGGCTCCCAGCCCAGGAGCGTCCGCGCCTTCGTGGGGTCGCCGACACTGGGCGTCGCGTCGGCGGGCCGCAGCAGCGTGGGGTCGACCCGCAGGTGGCGCTCTGCGTCGAGATCCACGCAGGCGAACGCCGCGCGGGCGAGATCGGCCACGGTGTGCGGCACGCCGCTCGCCAGCACGTAGTCGCCGGGCTGATCCTGCTGGAGCATCAGCCAGGCGCCGCGGACTATGTCGCCGGCGAAGGACCAGTCGCGGACGGCATCGAGGTTGCCGAGCGTCAGCTCGTCCTGGAGGCCGAGTGAGATCGCCGCGGCGCCCCGGGTGATCCGGCGCGTCACGAACCGCTCGGGCCGGCGCTCAGACTCGTGGTTGTAGACGATCCCGGAGCTCGCGTGGAGCCCCTCGCGCTCCCGCAGCGCGCCGACGAGCTGATGCGCGGCGAGCTTGGCGATCGCATAGGGAGTGGTCGGCCGGCACGGGGTGTCCTCGCGCTGCGGGCTCTCGGGAGCATCGCCGAATATGGCGCCGGAGGCAGACACGAACAGCCGCATCTCGGGGTCCACTTCGTTGACCGCCTCGAGGATCGCGGCCGCGGATCCCGCGATCGCGCTGACGGTCTCCTCGGGCCGCTCCCAGGAGGCGGGGACGAACGACGGCGCCGCGAGGTGGTAGATCTCCCGTGGACGACAGGCATCGAGCGCGCGGCGCAGGCTGTCGGGCTCGAGCAGGTCCCCGCCCACGAGCCGCAGCCTGCCGCGCAGGTGCTCCGAGGAGCCGAGCGAGCGCTCGGCGGGGCCCCTGACGAGCCCCGTGACCTCGTAGTTCTTCTCGAGCAGCAGCTCTGCCAGGAACGAGCCATCCTGGCCGGTGATGCCGGTGATGAGAGCGCTCGGGGCTGAAGGCACGGCCGCAGCTTACGTGCTCGGCGTGCCGGGGTCGGCTCCGTCGTAGACGGCGGCGAGCCTCTCCGCCACGACCTCCGGCGCACAGATCGCGCGCACCCGCTCGAGGCCGCGCTGCCCCGCCGCGCGGTCGCCCGCCAGCCGCTCGATCGCTCCGGCGAGAGCCTGTGGGTCGCCTGCCGGCACGAGCCCCGCCTCCTCGACCAGCTCCACGAGCGCCCCCACCCGGCTCGCGGCGACCGGCAGACCAGCCGCCATGGCCTCGGCGGCGGCGAGCCCGAACGTCTCCGCCGAGCGCGAGGGCGCGAGCGCGACGGCGGCCCCTGCACGCAGGCCTGCCAGCTCGGCGCCCCCCACCTGCCCGGCGAACCGCACGTCCGACCCGGCGGCTCGCCGGGAGAGCGACCCGCGATCGGGTCCGTCGCCGGCGATCACGAGGGGCATGCCGGCGATGCGGCAGGCGTCGATCGCAACGTCGACTCCCTTCTCGGGCGACAGGCGCGCGACGACGAGCGCGTACGGCCGCGGCCCGGCGGCTGCCGACGACGACGACGGTGGGCGCGGCTTCGCCGGCACCGCGCCTGCGCTCGCCACCGGCGGCGCCAGCACGTGCACCCGGTTCGCGGGGAGCGGCGCGCCCAGCTCGCGCAGGCGCGCGCCGGCGAACTCACTCGGCACGAGGATCGCGTCGGCCTGCTCCACGAGGCGGCGCTGCCACAGCGCCAGCGAGGCGCCGTAGGCGAGCGACTCGGCGACGCCGCCGCGGCACCTCAGCCGGATGCCGGGCAGCGTGTCGCGTCCGTGACAGCGCGTGCAGTCGGCGCCGCGGGTGAAGCAGACGCCGATGGCGCAGACCAGGCGGTACTGGTGCAGGTGCAGCACCACCCGGGCGCCGGACGCACGGGCAGCGGCGAGCGCGCGCCAGCCGAAGGCGGGATGGAGGTTGTGGGCGTGCACCACCCGTGCCCCGCTCAGGCGCACGGCCCGGGCCACGTCCTGCGGCTGCAGGCCGCCGCGAAGGAGGCCGGCGGCCGCCCCGGCGCGCCCCAAAGCCGCCGAGTCGCGCGACAGCAGCTCGGCGGGCTCGCCGAGCTGCTCGCGCACCAGCTGAAGCAGGTCCTCGACGACGCGCTCCTCCCCGCCGGTGGTGCGGTAGCGGTTGTGAAGGAACAGGACCACTGTCCGCCAAACCTAGACTGTGCCGAGCATGACGCCGGCATCGATCGTTATTCCCACCAGGGACCGGCCCGACTACCTGGAGGTGGCGCTGGCATCGATGGCCCCCGCCGCGCGCGCGGCCGGAGTCGAGATGGTGGTCGTGGACGACGCCGGCGAATCGCCGCCGGCGCGGGCCCTCGCCGGGCGCTTCGGCGCCCGCTACGAGCCGCATCCCGGGCCCCTGGGACTGAACGCCGCGCGCAACACCGGCGTGGAGCGCTCGGCCGGCGAGCTCGTGATCTTCGTCGACGACGACGTCCGCGTCTGCCCAGGATGGCTCGACGCCCTGCTGGACGCAGCGCGCTCCCGCCCCGACGTGGACGTGTTCACTGGACCGATCAGGCCGAGCCTCGAGGGTCGGGCTCCGCGCAGCTGCGGACGCGAGGCGTCGCCGATCACCACCCTCGACCTCGGCCCCACGGACGCCGACGCTCCATATGCGTGGGGAGCCAACATGGCGATCCGCCGTTCCGCGCTCGACCGCGTGGGACCCTTCGACGTGTCGCTCGAGCACGGAGGCGACGAGCAGGAGTGGCAGGAGCGCCTGCGCGAGCGGACCCCGGGGGCGCGGGTGCGGTACGTCGCAGGTGCCGCCGTCGAGCACCGCCGCGCCGGCGCCGACGCGCGGTTGCGCGCGCTCGCCCGCACGGCTCGCGTGCGCGGAGCGGCGGCTCGCCGCCACGACGCTCGCCGAGGGGCGGCGCCGTCGCTGAGGAGGGAGCTGCTCACGCTCGCCGGTTGCCTGGGACACGTCGTGCGCCGTCGCTGCCCCGCCGGGATGACGATGGTGGCGCACAGCTCCGCCCGGCTGCGCCAGGCCCTCGCGGAACGCCACGGGGCCCCGGAGCCGGGAGAGGACTTCCTCTCCGGACAGAGCGGGACGGTGGGCGGGCTCGACGCGATCCGGCGCCGGATCGGCGACGGGGCGGTAGGCGCCCTGGAACTGGGGAGTGGCCGGCGGCTGCGGCTCGCGATGGCAGCGCGAGCCGGGCCGCCACGGCGCAGGGTGCTCGTTCTCGGCGTCGAGCGCCCCGAGCGTCGTGAGCTCGCGCGTGAGATCCGGCTGGAGCTCACGAGCTCCCGCCACGACGTCGAGATGCACACCTGCGAGCCGGAGGGCCGCGGCAAGTTCGAGAACCTGAACCTGCTGCTGGCCGCGCATCCGCCGGACGGCTTCGACTGGCTGCTGGTGGCCGACGACGACGTGGAGCTGCCGCACGGTTTCATGGACCGCTTCGTGTTCCTCTGCGAGCGTTTCTCGCTGGTGCTGGCGCAGCCGGCGCATCGGCTGGACTCGCACGCGGCGTGGGCCGTCACGCGCCGGCGGCCGGGGAGCGTGGTTCACGAGACCAGCTTCGTCGAGATCGGCCCGGTGACGGCATTCGCGCGGTCCACGTTCCCGGTCCTGCTGCCGTTCCCCGAGCTGCGCATGGGCTGGGGTCTCGACGTGCACTGGGCGGCGCTCGCGCGCCGGAACGGATGGCGCTGTGGCGTGGTGGACGCCGTGGCGATCCGCCACCGCATGGCGCCCGCGGCGGCGGGCTACCCGCGCACCGAGGCCGTCGCGGAGGCGCGCGCGTTCCTCGCCGAGCGCCCCTACCTGAGCGCGAGCGAGGCGCAGCGAGTGCTGACGACGCACCGCCGCTGGTGACCGGGCGCGCCCCAAGCACGCCGAAGGTGGCGGTGGTCGCCGAGTTCTACCCGAGCCGGCGCGATCCCGTGCTGGGTGTCTGGGCCCATCGGCAGGCGCTCGCCGCGCGCGATGCCGGCGCCGAGGTCCGCGTGCTTGTTCTGCACCGGCTGGTCCCCCCGCGGGCTGCGCTCTCGGCCGGGGCGAGGAGCGCCGCCGGCGCGCTCGCCTCCCTGGTGGGTGAGCCGCGGGCGCAGAGCAGGGACGGCCTGCAGGTGACCTACGTGCCCTACGTCTCTCCGCCGCGCGGGCGCCACTACGACAGCTGGGGAGCGTGGGCGGCGCCCGTTCTGGCGCTTGCCCTGCGAAGGCTCGCGCGCTCGTTCCCGTTTGAGCTGGTCCACGCTCACAACGCCGTGCCGGCCGGCGACGCTGTTCGGCGCTCGCTGCGAGCCGCCGGGAGCCGCGCTCCGCTGATCGTGTCGGTCCATGGAGGCGACGTCCTCTACACGGCCCCCCGCGACGAGCGTGGCGCCGCCGCGGTCGCGCGCGGCCTCGGGGCCGCCCGGCTGGTGCTCGCCAACAGCGAGGGCATAGCCGAGCTCGCGCGCTCCCATGGCGCCCGCGAGACGCGCGTGGTCCACCTCGGCGCAGACCTTGCGCCGGCACAGCGCAGGCAGCCGCCGGAGAGCCGGGACGCCGCCCCGACGCTCGTCACGGTCGCCCACCTCGTCGCTCGCAAGCGCCATGCCGATGTCCTGCGCGCCCTGGCGGTCCTCGGGCCGCGATATCCCACGCTGCGCTACTCGATCGTGGGCGAGGGTCCCGAGCGGGTCGCCCTCGAGGGCCTGGCAGTGCGTCTCGGCGTGGCGGCGCGCGTGGACTTCCACGGACAGCTGGCACCCGAGCGGGCGATGGAGCAGGCGCGACGCTCGACGCTCTTCGTGATGCCGTCCACCGAGGAGGCCTTCGGCGTCGCCTACGTCGAGGCGATGGCGGCGGGCGTGCCAGCGATCGGCTGCCGGGGCGAGCCCGGCCCGGAGGAGATCGCGGCGGCGGGCGACGGCTTCCTGCTCGTCCCGCCCGGCGACATAGAGCGGCTCACGCAGCGGATCGACGAGCTGCTCTCCGATCCGCACCGCCTGCGCGAGGCGGGACAGCGCGCACGCGCGACGGTTGCCGCGCATTTCACGTGGGCGCGCTGCGGCGAGGAGACGCTCGCCGCCTACCGCGACGTGCTCGCGTGAGACCCGTCCTGTTCGTCACCGGCCGGCTGCCCGCCCATCGCGCCGGCGCGCTGGCCTGCCTGCACGAGCGGGAGGGGATAGAGCTCGCTCTGTTCGGGGGGCGCTCCAGGCACGGCGGCGCCGCGTTCGGCGGAGCGCTGCCGTTCGAGGTGCACCACGTCCGCCCGACCGCACTGCGGGCGCTCGCGGGCAGCGGCCGCTACCGGGCGGTCGTGTGCCCCACCGGGGGGCGGCTTGCGCCGCTCGCGACCTGGGCGGGGGCCCGCCGGTCGGGCACCCCGCTGATCCTCTGGGCATCGCTCTGGGCACACCCCCGCAGCGCCGCCCACGCGTTCACCTACCTGCCACTGCGGCGCCTCTACCGCTCGGCGGACGCCGTCGTCACCTACGGCCCGCACGTGAGCGGGTACGTGGCCGCTCGGGGCGCGCGCAACGTGTACGTCGCGCCGCAGTCGGTGGACAACGAGTTCTGGAGCGCGCCGGAGACCGCGCCTCCGAGCGACCCGCGCTGGCCGTCCGAGGCGGAGCTGCGGTTCCTGTTCGTGGGCCGCGCCGCGGCCGAGAAGGGGCTCGGCGTGCTGCTCGAGGCCTGGCGGTCGGCCGGGCTGTCGCCGGAGAAGGCCGCGCTCGTGCTTGCCGGCGTACCCCCGGAGGCCGCGCCGGGCATCGCGGCGGCGCCTCCCGGCGAAGGGGCGGCCGGCGCGATCACGCCGCTGGGGGTCGTCGAAGCGACCGAGCTGCGCGACATGTACGCGGCCGCCGATGCGCTGGTGCTGCCCTCGATCCCGACCCGCACGTTCCGGGAGCCGTGGGGCCTGGTGGTCAACGAGGCCATGAACCGGGGGCTGCCGGTGATCGCGACCGACGCCGTCGGCGCGGCCGCCGGAGGCCTCGTGCGCGACGGACAGACCGGTCTGGTCGTCCCGGCCGGCGACAGCGGGGCGCTGATGCAGGCGATCCTGCAGCTGGCCGGCGATCCCGCGCTGCGGGCGCGGCTGGGCGGCGCCGGAGCCGAGGCGGTGCGCGCATACAGCCATGCGGCGTGGGCGGAGGGCTTCTCGCGGGCGCTCGCCAGCCGCGGGCTCGCCCGGGCTCATTGCTAGCGTTCACTCCCCCGCCATGCTGCCTGCTCGCAACAGTCGCCCCTGGCCGGTGTTCTACCCCTAAGCGATGGACCTAGCTCGAAACAGCCGTCTCCGGCTGGTCGGCGTGCTGCTGGCCACGACGCTTCTCGCAACCCCGGCGCCGGCCGGCGCGGACGTCGGCGAAACGATCATCCAGAGGTGCACCCACGGCCAGTCGCTGAGCGGCTTCAGCCAGAGCGACTACAGCAAGGCGCTCAAAGAGCTCAGCGCGGACGCGGAAGAGTACACCGACTGCGCGGCCCAGATCCGCCAGGCCCAGCTGGCGGCGGCGGGCGGCGGGGGCGGCGCCGCGGCCGCGGGCCTGCCGGTCCCGATCGCCGCCACGCCGAGGGAGCAGCGGGCGCTCAGCAAGGCGGCCGCGTCCGGCTCCAGCCCGGTGCGGGTCGGCGCCCAGCTCGTCCACCCCGGTGTCGTGCACGCCAATATCGCCTCCGCCTTCAGCACACTCCCCACGCCACTGCTGGCGCTGATCGCCTTCCTGCTCGCATTCCTGCTGGCCGTTGCCGGCGGCGCCCTGCGAAACCGGATCCGTGCCCGCGGCGGCTCAGACTGAGCGCCCCCCGCTGGGGGTGGCGCCGCCGCTGTCCCCTGCTCGCGAGCGGGCGCCGAGCCACCGGCCGGCCCCTCGCCACGTGGGCCGCCGGGCGTCGTTGTGGTGGCCGGCGCTGCTTACGGCGGGCGTCCTGTGCTTCGTGACCTTCTACGCCAAGGGCGGCCTGAACCTCGAATCGATGACCACGACCGAGATGGCGCTCACGATCGCCTCCGGGCTGACCCTCGCGGGCGCGATCCTCGTCATGCCGGCCCGCGGGCGGCTGAACGGGCTGTGGCCCGTCGGCCTGCTGATCGCGCTTGCCGTTCTCACGGCGCTGTCTGTCGTGTGGTCGGTGCAGCCGGACGACAGCTGGAGGGACGCGGGCAGGATGCTGACCTTCAGCGCCGTGTTCGCGGTGGCCGTGCTCCTGGCCCGCGTCGCCCCCGAGCGCTGGCCGTCCGTCTTGGGCGGCCTGGCGCTGGCGTCGGTGATCGTCTGCGGCTACGCGCTGCTCACGAAGGTCTTCCCCGCGGGCCTCGCCGCCTCGAATATCTACGCGCGCCTGGAGGCCCCCTACGGCTACTGGAACGCGATCGGGCTGACGGCGGCGCTCGGAGTCATCTGCTGCATGTGGCTGGGGTCGCGCCGAGCGGGCCACGCGTTGCTGAGCGCTCTCGCCTACCCGGCGATGGGCCTGCTTCTGCTCACGCTGGCGCTGGCCTACTCGCGAGGTGCGCTGGCGGCGCTCGCGATCGGCCTCGTGCTGTGGTTCTCGATGATGCCCCTGCGCCTGCGCGGCGCCGCGGTGCTGATCCCGGCGGCGCTCGCAGCGGGAGCCGTTGCCGCATGGGACTTCTCGAGACATGCGCTGAGCGCCGACAACATCCCGGTGGCCGAACGCACCACCGCCGGGCACCAGCTCGGCGCGCTGATCGTCGCGATGGTCGCTGTGCTGATGCTGACGGGCCTGCTGGTGGGCTTCCTGACGAGCCGCCAGGCGCCCTCACTCACGGTGCGGCGCAACGCAGGCGCCGCGCTGCTGGCCGTGATCGTGCTGGCGCTGGTCGCCTTCGCGGGGGCGCTCGCACACAGCCACCGAGGCTTCACCGGCAGCATCTCGCACGCCGTCGACTCGGTGACGAACCCGAACGCGAAACCGCCGCCCAACACGCCGGACCGCCTGACCGCAGTGGCGAGCGTCCGTGCCCGCTACTGGAAGGAGGCGCTGCAGATCTTCGACGCGCATCCCGCGCTGGGAGCCGGCGCGTCCGGTTACCAGACGGCCCGCCAGCGCTATCGGAGGGAGACCCTCGAAGTGCGGCACGCGCACGGGTTCGTGGTGCAGACGCTCGCCGACCTGGGCCTCGTCGGTCTCACGCTGTCGCTTGCCCTGCTCGCCACCTGGATGGCCGCGGCCGGCAGGGCGACTCACCCGTTCAACCGCCGGTGGACGAGCTGGCGGACGTGGCGCGAGCTGCGCTCGGGCGCCCGGCCCGGCTGGAGACGCTTCCGCGAGCCTTACACGCCGGAGCGCATCGGCATGCTGAGCATGCTCAGCCTCGTGGTCGTCTTCGGCGCGCACTCGCTGATCGACTGGACCTGGTACGTGCCGGGTTGCGCGGTCGCGGCGCTGCTCTGCGCCGGCTGGCTCGCGGGCCGCGGCTCGCTCGCAGCCGGGGCCCTGGCGACGGCCGCGGGAAGCCCCGGCCCCGCCTCGCGATCAAGCCGGGGGGCCGGCCCACGTGCAGACGGCGCCGCGCGCGCCGGGAACGCAGCCGCGGGCGCCGGCACGCGTGAGCGCCTGCTGGCGCCGCTGCTCGCCTTCGTCGAGCGGTTCGGCGCCCTGCGGGTCTCGCTGGCCGCCGCGGTGATCGTCGCCACCCTGCTCGCAGCCTGGTCGGAGTGGCAACCCCAGCGCTCGGAAGACGCGCGCCAGCGGGCCCTGGCGCTGGTGGCGCGGAACCCGTCTGCCGCCGCGGCCGCCGCGAGCGACGCGGTGTCGCGTGATCCGCTGTCCGCGGAAGCGCTGCTGACGCTCGCCAAAGTCCAGCAGGTGAGCGGCCAGACGGCACTGGCGCACGCGACGCTCCAGCGCGCGGTGCGCCTGCAGCCGTCGAATCCCCAGACCTGGCTGGCGCTCGGGCGCGACGACCTCGCCGGTAACCCTCGCGCGGCGGTACAGGAGATCCAGGCCGCGATCTACCTGAACCCGGAGTCGGTCTCGCCGGAAGCGCTCGCGAAGGAACGCCAAGCGGTCGAAATCCACAACGACTACATCCAGGCCCTGCGCGCCGCCGCGGCGCCGGCGGCGGCTAGTAGCGCGACCGGCGCGCTCGGGCGAGCAGCACCCGGTGCCGCGAAGCGGGCCGGCCGCTGAGGTGCGCGTCGATCTGCTCGAAGCCGAAGTCGTCCAGCAGTGCTTCGAGGGTGCGCCTGGTGTAGAAGCGCAGGTGCTCGCCACGCGGATCGAGCTGCTCCTCGAGCTCGCGCCTGGACAGGGCAAGCCTCAGCATGCCGAGCCGGTCGTGGACCGGCGTGGTCAGGAGCAGCGTGCCGCGCGGGCGCAGCACCCGGCGTACCTCGGACAGCCAGCGCGCGGTGTCGGCGACGTGCTCGATGACCTCGCCCGCCCAGACGACGTCGAACTCCGCGTCTGGCAGGGGCCATGCGGCTTCGCCGTCGACGAGTCGCAGGTCGAGCTCCGGGTGGCGGGCGCGGGCGCGCCGAAGGGGCTCTTCCGCCACGTCGATCCCGACCACCTCCGCGCCGGCTCCGCTCAGCTCGGCCGCGAACGTTCCCTCGCCGCAGCCGACATCCAGCACACGCGCACCGCGCGGAACGCCCGCCAACAGGAAGCGCCTGCGCAGCTCGAAGTCCGATGGCTCGAGTCCCTCGGGCAGCACCTCCCACAGGCCTTCGTGGTAGTCGCGCGAGGGCATCCTCGTCCCAGGCTAGCCGCAGGCGCCACGTGCATGCCGCGCGGCGGGACGGACGGCTCGGCGCCGCAACGAGCGTGCAGCGAGGCTCTCATGACTATCCAGCCGGCTGCCCAGACAATATGTTGCCAGCGTGCGAATCGCGGGTGTTGAGCTGGCGGCGAGGATCTACCCGTGAAGGTGGCCTTCGACAGCCGGCCGCTGTCGGACCCGAACGGCGTCGGGCGCTACTCGCGTTGCCTGCTGAGCGCCCTGCGCGCGACGGCGGGGGCCGGCGACGAGGTGCTCGAGACCCGCAGGCCCTCGGCGACCGCGGGCGGGACGGGCACCGACGTGTTCCACTCGCCGTGGATGGCCGGAGCGATGCTGCGCTCCTCGTGCCCCACGGTGGTCACGCTCCACAACCTGGCCGCGCTCAACCGCCGCAGCGAGCACCTGCGCTCCGGCATGCGGCTGCGCCTGCGGCATCTCGCCGTGCAGCGCGCGATGCGCGTGATAGTTCCCACGGAGGTCCTCGCCGAGGACGCCGTGACGCACCTGCGCCTCGAGCGCGAGCGCGTCGAGGTGATCCCCGACGCGGCGGACTCGGCGATGTACCCGCGGCCGTCCGACGAGGTCGCGGCGGCGCGAGCGCGGTTCTCCCTGCCGGAGCGGTATCTGGTGTGGGTCGGCGACCTCCAGCACCCCCAGCCGGGCCATCACGTGGCCAAGCTGGCCGCGGCCGAACGCGGGCTGGCGCTCGTCCTCGTGGGACCCACGGGTCCATGGGCCCACGAGCTGCCCGGCGTGATCCTCACGGGCGAGGTCGACGACGACGAGCTCGCCGCCATACACACCGGCGCGCACGCCTTCGTGCTGCCCTGCGCTGAGGAGGGCTTCGGGCTCGCGGCCGTCGAGGCGCTGGCGTGCGGAACCCCTGTCGTGGCGTGTGACGCCCCGGCCCTGCGGGAGGTCCTCGAGGGACGTGCCAGCTTCGTGCCGCCCGGCGACGTGCAGGCGCTCATCGCCGCCGCCGAAGGCGCGCAACGCCCGGCGCCGGGACCGCCCGCCTGGAGCTGGGAGGACGCGGCACGCGCGACCTGGGGCGTCTACGCCCGGGCGATGAGCAAGCCGGAGCAGCCGCGCAGCTCGAGCCTCACCCTGCGCGCGCGCCGCAGCGGCGCGCCCCGCCTGGACCGGCTGGGCCCTCAGTAGGCGCCGCGCCGCAGAACGACGGCGGGCAGCGTCTTCAGCAGGATCGTGAGGTCCAGCGCGAGCGACCAGCGCTCGAGGTAGATGAAGTCCAGGTGGACGAGGTCGTCGAAGTCGAGCTCCGAGCGGCCTGAGACCTGCCAGAGGCCGGTGATGCCGGGCAGCACCAGGTAGCGCTTGCGATGCCAGTCGTCCAGCATCGCGTAGTCGCGTTCGGGCAGCGGACGGGGGCCCACGAGCGACATCTCGCCGCGTAGCACGTTCACGAGCTGCGGCAGCTCGTCCATCGAGAAGCGCCGGAGCACGCGTCCCACGCGGGTCAGCCGTGGATCGTCGCGGATCTTGAAGAGCGCGCCCGAGGCCTCGTTCAGCTCTTCGAGGTCCGCCTGGCGCTCCTCGGCGTCGGTGTGCATCGTGCGGAACTTCAGGCAGGGGAACGGACGCTGGCCGATTCCGCGGCGGATCGAGCGGAACAGGACCGGCCCGCGCGAGGACAGCTTGACCGCCAGCATGATCACCAGCAGCAGCGGGCTGAGGACGATCAGCAGCAGGCTGGCACCGATCAGGTCGAACGTGCGCTTGAGCGCGAAGTCGATGCCCTCGAACACCGGCGGTCCGAGCTCGAACAGCGGCACCGACTGACCGGGGACGAACTCCGCCCGGTGGATCAGGATCTCCATCGTGGAGGGCGCGAGCCTGACGCTGACGCCGCGCCGGTGGCACTGGTCGACGAGCTCCACGGCGTCATCCTGCGGGAACTCGGGGTCGGCGATGATGACCTCGTCGATGCGGCTGGTGGCCAGCACGTGCTCGAGATCGGCGAGCGACCCGAGCGGCCTCAGGCCGTTGGCGGGAAGCTGGTTGGGCGAGAGGAACCCGACCACCTCGATCGGCGAGTTGGCAGCATCGGCAAGCGCGTGCGCAACATCGCCGATGTGCTTGCCCCGGCCGACGATCACCGCGCGGCGGTGGTAGCCGGCCGCCCGCAGCAGCATCGCCGTGACGCGCTCGTAGGCCGCCCGCAGTACGGAGACGTAGAAGATGGCGAAGGCGAGCGAGCCGTAGAAGAGGTAGTAGCTCGAGAAGTGTTCGCCGTTGACCACCGCGAAGATCAGCGCCACGAAGGCGACCTGGAAGAGCGAGCCGACGATCCGCGAGAGACCGGGGCGCATCGCGCGCGCGGCGTAGAGACCCGAGCGGGCGAACAGCAGGGCCGTGAGCAGGTAGGCGAACGGCAGGAAGCGTTCGGTGCCGTGCATCGCGGTCGTGGAGTCGACCGTGCCGTGGACCGCTTCCTTGAGGATCAGCGCGGTGAAGATGGCGAGCGCCACGCCGGCGAAGTCGAGCGCCAGCAGCGAGAGCACCCTGGCGAAGCGCCGCAGGGTCGCCATTCGAAGCAGGAACGACAGCGCCGGAGGACGCTTGCGGCGGATGTCGCGATCGAGCTCCGGCAGTGGCTGGGTGGGCGCGTCCGCCTGAGGCTGGGCCGGCGCATCCGCCGGCGGCCTCGGAACGAGGCGCCGGGTCGGCGGCGGCTGCGCTGGCGGCGTGTGTACTCGGCGGGCTGGCGGCGTGGAGGTTCCCGACCAGATTGGTCCCATCTCGCTGCTCACAACACCTCAGACTTTCAGATGGACCGGTTGCAACGCGGGCTCGCAGGGCGCTGGGCGCTCCGTTGCGAAGCTCAGCGCGAGCCGCCGACCAGCAGCTCGACGCCCGAGTCGTCGATCGTGCGCTGCAGCCCGTCGCGCAGCGACACCTCCGGAGACCACCCCAGCAGCTCGCCGGCGAGAGTGATGTCGGGCTTGCGCTGCTTGGGGTCGTCCTCGGGGAGCGCCTCGTAGACGATCTCCGCGCCCGAGGCGGTGAGCTCTTTTACCGTCTCGGCCAGCTCCAGCAGGGTGAACTCGTCGGGGTTGCCGATGTTGACGGGGTCGTGGTAGCCGGACTCGGCCAGCGCGATCACCCCGCGGATCAGGTCGCTGACGTAGCAGAAGGAGCGGGTCTGGCTGCCGTCGCCGAACACCGTGATCGGCCGGTTGGCCAGCGCCTGGCGCAGGAACGTGGGGATCGCCCGCCCGTCGTGCGGACGCATCCTGGAACCGTAGGTGTTGAAGATCCGGACGATCGCCGTGTCGACCCCCTGCTGGCGGTGGTAGGCCATCGTGAGCGCCTCGGCGTAGCGCTTGGCCTCGTCGTAGACGCCGCGGGGACCGATTGGGTTGACGTGGCCCCAGTAGGCCTCCGACTGCGGATGCTCGAGCGGGTCGCCGTAGACCTCGCTGGTCGAGGCCAGCAGGAAGCGAGCGCGCTTGGCCTTGGCCAGGCCGAGCGTGTGGTGGGTGCCGTAGGAGCCGACCTTGAGCGTGTGGAGCGGCAGGCGCAGGTAGTCGATCGGCGACGCCGGCGATGCGAGGTGGTAGACGAAGTCGACCGGCTCCTCCACGTAGTAGGGCTCGATGATGTCCACGCCGACGTGCAGGAAGCGCTCCGCATCGCGGATGTGCTCGATGTTGGCGAGCGAGCCTGTCTCGAGGTTGTCGACGCAGATCACGCGGTTGCCGCGCGCGAGCAGCTCGTCGCAGAGGTGCGAGCCGAGGAACCCGGCGCCGCCGGTGACGAGACAGGTGGCCATGGGCGGCCAGCATACCCCGCCCACCCCTTTCGATCCAGGCGTGCGACATATGATCAGGGCATGCTCGAGCCCGACCGCGAAGCGGACACCGAGGAGCATCTGACCGTCGCGCCGATCGTCGGTCCCGACGACCCGCGGCGCTTCACCGACTCGGGGATCGAGGTCAGCGAGCTCTACACGGAGCGCGACGTTCCCGGCGACCTCGACCTGGGGGAGCCCGGACAGTTCCCCTACACGCGCGGGGTGCATCGCGAGATGTACCGCAAGCAGACGTGGACGATGCGCCAGTACGCCGGCTATGCCTCGGCGAGGGAGTCCAACGAGCGCTACCGGTACCTGCTCTCGAAGGGGACGACGGGCCTGTCGATGGCGTTCGACCTGCCCACGCAGCTGGGGCTCGACTCCGACAACCCGCGCTGCCTGGGCGAGGTGGGGCGCACGGGCGTGGCGATCGACACGATCGACGACATGCGGACCGCCTTCGACGGCATCCCGCTGGACCAGGTGTCGACGTCGATGACGATCAACGCACCCGCGGCCTGCCTGATGCTGCTCTACGAGCTCGTGGGCGAGGAGCAGGGGGTTCCGAGCGAGAAGCTGCGCGGCACCACCCAGAACGACGTGCTCAAGGAGTACATCGCGCGCGGCAACTACATCTACCCGCCGGCCCCTACGATGCGGCTCACGACCGACCTCTTCCAGTACTGCCACGAGCGGATCCCGCGCTGGAACACGATCTCGATATCCGGCTACCACTTCCGCGAGAAGGGCTGCTCGGCCGTCCAGGAGGTCGCCTTCACGCTCTCCTCGGGCATCGCCTACGTCCAGGCGGCGATCGACAAGGGGCTCGACGTGGAGGACTTCGCCCCACGGCTTGCGTTCTTCTTCAACGGCCACAACAACGTCTTCCAGGAGGTCGCCAAGTTCCGCGCGGCCCGGCGGATGTGGGCGCACATCATGCGCGAGCGCTTCGGGGCGAGCAGCCCCAAGGCGACGATGCTGCGCTTCCACACCCAGACCGGCGGGGTGACGCTGACGGCCCAGCAGCCCGAGAACAACATCGTGCGGGTCGCCCTGCAGGGCTTCGCGGCGGTGTGCGGCGGAACCCAGTCGCTGCACACCAACGGCTTCGACGAGGCGCTCGCGCTGCCCACGGAGCGGGCGGCGAAAATCGCCGTGCGCACGCAGCAGATCCTGGCTCACGAGTCGGGCGCCGCCGACACGGTGGACCCGTTCGCCGGCTCCTACTTCGTCGAGGCGCTGACCGACGAGATCGAAACGCGCGCCAACGAGCTGATCGCCAAGGTGGACGCGCTCGGAGGCTCGGTCAACGCGATCGAGTTCATCACCGGCGAGATCGACGAGTCCGCCTGGGGCTACCAGGAGCGCTACCGGATCGGCCAGGACATCGTGGTGGGGGTCAACGCCTACGAGGAGGAGGACGTGGAGGTTCCGGAGCTCCTGCGCGTCGACCCCGAGTCAGAGCGCGAACAGCTGGAGCGGCTGGCCGCCTTCAAGGCCGGCCGCGACCAGGATCTCGTTCAGCGGAGGCTCGAGGAGCTGCGTGACGTCGCGCGCGGCAGCGAGAACCTGCTGCCGGCCATCCGCCAGGCGCTCAAGGACCGGGCGTCGCTCGGCGAGGTCTGCGGCGCCATGCAGGACGTCTTCGGCTCCTACGCGCCGACCTTCTGAGAGCCGGCTCCGGGCGCCGGGCCGACCCGTACGATCTGGCCGTGCCTGCACCGGCGGCGTCCGCATACGACTTCATCCTGGCCCTGCACATCATCGCCGTGGTGGTCGCCTTCGGCTGGACGTTCACGCTGCCCGTCGTCTACGCGGTGGCCGTCAAAGTCGACCCTCGCGGCCTGCCGCTGCTGCACAGGATCGAATACAGCATCTTCAGGCTGATCCTCAACCCGGCGCTGGTCGTGGTGCTCGGCGCGGGGATCTTCCTGGCGAGCGACGGGCACCACTGGAAGGAGTTCTTCGTGCAGTGGGGGCTCGCCGCGGTGGTCGTCCTCGGCGGCGTGGTCGGCGCCGTCCTCATCCCCGCCGCCAAACGCGCGGAGGCCGCCGCGCGGCGTGACCTCGAGGCCCATGCCGGCGGCGACTTCGAGCCCGGCGAGGACTACCGGGCGGCCGTGCGCCGCCTGAACATCGTCGGATCGGCCGCGTCGCTGCTGGTGCTGGTCACGATCGTGATCATGGCCGTCAAGCCCTAGCTACGGGATCGTCCGTTCCCGCTCGGGGCCTTCGGCCGTCGAGCGTGCTCGGACGACCCTCCGCTTGCCGAGGATGCGATGACACGCGCCGAGCGTGCGATGACACGGTGGATGAGAGGGGAGCCGGTACCCTGCGGACATGGCCTCCGAGGGCTACAGGGTGGCGGTCGTGGGCGCGACCGGACAGGTCGGCACGCTGATGCTCGAGCTTCTGCGCGAGCGTCGGTTCCCCGCCCGCGAGATCGTGCCGTTCGCCTCCGAGCGCTCGCTCGGCAGGGAGCTGGAGGGCGGCCTGGTGGTGCAGGGCCTGAGCGAGGAGTCGGTGCGGGGGTTCGACCTGGCGCTGTTCTCCGCCGGCGGCTCCACCTCCGGCGAGTGGGCTCCACGCTTCGTGGACGCGGGCGCAACCGTGATCGACAACTCCTCCCGCTGGCGGATGCACGACGACGTGCCCCTGGTGGTCAGCGAGGTCAACCCCCGGGCTCTGGAGGGACACCATGGGCTCATCGCCAACCCGAACTGCTCCACCATGCAGATGGTCGTCGCGCTGAAGCCGCTCCAGGACGAGGCCGGGATCGAGCGGCTCGTCATCTCCACCTACCAGGCGGTGTCGGGCACCGGCAGGCGGGCGGTCGACGAGCTGCTGGAGCAGTCGCACGCGCTGCTGCACGAACGCGAGCCTCCGGCGCCCGAGCAGTACGCGCACCGGATCGCCTTCAACGTGATGCCGCATGCCGGCAGCTTCGCCCCCGGCGAGGACCACACCGACGAGGAGCGCAAGCTGATCAACGAGACGCGCAAGATCCTCGAGGACCCGTCGATCAGGATCAGCGCCACGTGCGTGCGGGTGCCGGTGGTGACAGGCCACTCCGAGGCGGTCAACGTGGAGACCCGGCGGCCGCTCTCGCCTGAGCGCGCGCGCGAGCTGCTGCGCCAGGCCCCCGGCGTGACCCTGCTCGATGATCCCGCAGGCGCGCTCTATCCGCTCGCCACCGAGGCCGCCGGGAGCGACGAGGTGTTCGTCGGGCGCGTCCGTCGCGATCCCGGCAACGAGAGCGCGCTCGACCTCTGGATCGTGGCCGACAACCTGCGCAAGGGAGCCGCCACCAATGCCGTGCAGCTGGCCGAGGCGCTGGACGCGCGCGACCTGGTGCGGCCCCAGCGCGCAGCTTCGCCCGCATAGTCCAGATCGCTGAAGGAGTAGGCGCAGATCGCTCGAAAGGTGGGGCGATGATCTCCTCGGAGGTGCAGCGCACGCTCGTCAAGTCGCCGCCCGAGCTCTGGACCGAGCTGAGCGACCCAGCCGCCCTCAGCCGCCACCTTGGGGAGCTCGGCGAGATCCGCATAACCCGCGTCGAGCCCGAAAAGACGGTCGAGTGGGAGGCCGACCATGCGACCGGCACCGTCCTCATCAAG
The DNA here is from genome assembly GCA_036498265.1 of Solirubrobacteraceae bacterium. Classification (GTDB taxonomy): domain Bacteria; phylum Actinomycetota; class Thermoleophilia; order Solirubrobacterales; family Solirubrobacteraceae; genus Palsa-744. The sequence continues at coordinate 103,085 of DASYFT010000030.1, forward strand.
CCCTCCGGCTGGGGAACCCGGGTCACCCTCACCGTCACGCGGGAGGTCCCGGCGCCCGAGCAGGCGTCCGGCGCGGAGGAGCCTGAGCCGTCCCCCGCGGTCGCCGACGAGGACCGGGGGCCAGGCGAGACCGTCCAGACGGAGCCCGAGGCAGACTCCTCGCTTGGCGCCGAGGCGGCAGCACCCGAGGAGGAGCTCTCACTCGCCGCTGACGTCGCGGCGGCACCCGAGGAGGAGCACTCTCCGGTTGCCGAGGAGGAGGGTTGGGAGGACCCGGAGTGGGCGTACGAGCCCGAGTCGGAGCTCGAGTCGGACGCCGAGCCGGAGGCCGAGCCCGAGGCCGAGTTCGAGCCGGACGCGGAGCCGGAGCTGGACCCCGAGCCGATGACCGAGCCACGCCGGGGCTTCCTTGCCCGGCTGTTCGGCAGGCGCCGCAGGCCCGGTGGGCAGGCGCCGCCGGCCGCGCCCGAGGTGGAGGCCGACCCGGACAACGGCACCGTTCTCGAAGCCGGAGGCGGCCGCGACGCAGCGGATGGCCTGGACAGCGGTCCGCCGTTCGATCCCTACGTTGCTGCGCGGGCCGAGGAGGCGATCGTCGAATGGCAGGCCGAGGACGAGGACGCCGTGGCTCCCGGCTGGCAGGGCCCGGCGACACCGGCAATGGAGGCCGTCAGGCAGCCGCAACCGGCCACCGCCGCTGCGGCGGCGGCGGCAGCAGCAGCATCGGCAGCAGCGGCTGCGGCCGAGAACCCGGTGGCAGAGCCGCCGGGCACCGACTGGGAGTCCGACGCCGGCGCCGAGCAGCCGCCCGCGGAGCAGCCGGTGGACATCTCGGCCGAGCTGAGGGCCGCCGAGGAGACCGCGGCGGAGGAGGTCACCGCGCTGCTGACCTCGATGCTGGACCGGCTGGGCACCGCGCATCACCGCCCGTTCTCCCGGGCCTGACGGGGCGCGCAGGGCACGCCTGGCCCGGCCGCGCACCGCCCGCGCGGATAGGATCCCTGGCTCCATGGCAAGCAGTCCCCACGATCGTCAGGCGGACGCGGCGCTGCTGGCAGCGTCGCGCAGCGGTCATCGCAAAACGCCCCGCCAGAAGGCGCCGGAGACCTACGAGGAGAAGCTGGCGCAGCTGCAGGAGCTGCGCGAGGCGGCGCTGCACTCCGCACCCGAGGCGGAGGAGAAGCAACACGCGCGCGGCAAGTACACGGCCCGGGAGCGCGTCGAGAAGCTGCTGGACCCAGGCTCCTTCCAGGAGCTGGACACGTTCGTGCGTCACCGCACCTACGACTTCGACATGCAGAAAAACCGTCCCTGGGGCGACGCGGTGGTGACGGGGCACGGGACGATCGACGGGCGGCGGGTGTGCGTCTTCAGCCAGGACTTCACGGTGTTCGGCGGCTCGCTGGGCGAGGTGATGGGCGAGAAGATGGTCAAGATCATGGACCTGGCGGCCAAGATCGGCTGCCCGGTGATCGGCATCAACGACTCGGGCGGTGCGCGCATCCAGGAGGGCGTGGTGTCGCTCGGCGCCTACGGCGACGTGTTCGTGCGCAACGTGAGGTGCTCGGGCGTGATCCCCCAGATCAGCCTGATCATGGGTCCTTGCGCGGGCGGAGCGGTCTACTCGCCGGCGATCACCGACTTCGTCTTCATGGTCAAGGAGACCTCGCACATGTTCATCACCGGCCCCGACGTGATCAAGACGGTCACGGGCGAGGAGGTCGGCTTCGAGGAGCTGGGCGGCGCGATGTCGCACAACACGAAGTCCGGTGTGGCCCACTTCGCCTCCGACGACGAGGACGCGTGCCTGGAGGACTGCCGCTACCTGATCAGCTTCCTGCCCCAGAACAACCTCCAGACCACGCCGCGGGTGCAGCCGGCCGACGACCCGGAGCGCATGGATCCCGAGCTCGACCACGTCGTGCCGGACAACCCGAACAAGCCGTACGACATGCGCGACGTGGTTCGGCTGATCGTGGACGAGGAGGAGTTCCTCGAGGTCCACGAGCACTACGCCAAGAACATCATCTGCGGCTTCTCGCGGCTCGACGGCTTCGCCATCGGCGTGGTGGGCAACCAGCCGTCGCAGCTGGCCGGCGTCCTGGACATCGACGCCTCCGCCAAGGCGGCGCGCTTCGTGCGCACGTGCGACGCGTTCAACATCCCGCTGCTGACCTTCGTGGACGTCCCCGGCTTCCTGCCGGGAACGAGCCAGGAGTGGGGCGGGATCATCCGCCACGGAGCCAAGCTGCTGTATGCGTTCACGGAGGCGACGGTGCCGAAGCTGACGGTGATCACGCGAAAGGCCTACGGCGGCGCGTACGACGTGATGGCGTCAAAGCACATGCTCGCCGACTTCAATTTCGCGTGGCCGACCGCGGAGGTCGCCGTGATGGGCCCGGAGGGCGCCGTGAACATCATCTACCGGCGGGACATCGCCGGCAGCCCACCCCCGAGGAGCGGCGCAAGAAGCTCATGGAGGACTACAAGGCGCGCTTCGCCAACCCCTACACGGCGGCCGAGCGGGGCTACATCGACGACGTGATCGTGCCGCACGAGACGCGACCGAAGCTGATCACCGCGCTGCACACGCTGCAGAGCAAGCGCGAACCGGGCCCGAAGCGCAAGCACGGGAACATCCCGCTGTAGCGGCGCGGCGGGCGTCACGATGGGGCTGATGGCCAAGCGCTCAGGTCACCTGCGGGAGATCCCACCGTCGGCCACGGCCGAGGAGGCGGCGGCGATCGTGGCGGCGATCGAGCGCTTCATGCACGACACGGCGCCGGCACCGGTGGCCTCGCGCGAGCCCGCCGATCGCTGGCGGCAGGCGGCTATTCTCGAAGGGATCTCGAGGGAGCACGAGGACGACGCTCCCGACCCCTGGATAAACACCTGAAAGCCGCTAGGCTTTGGGCTAATACTTTCGGCCGGCCGCGCCGGCAGCGCAGGCACCCCGAACTCAGCCCCGGACCGAGGTCCCGGGTCAGGAGGTTTTCGCAGACATGGAGCCCGTTTCGATCCCCGCGCACCGCGGCACCCTCGAGGACCCGGAGGTCCTCCAGAACGTGCCCGGGCACGTGATCCCGATCCTCCAGCGCGAGTACGACGACTTCAAGACCGAGGCGACGAAGTTCCTGGCGGGCGAGACGCCGGAGGACGACTTCATCAAGTTCCGCCTCAAGCAGGGCGTGTACGGCCAGCGCCAGGCGGACGTGCAGATGATCCGCGTCAAGCTTCCGTTCGGCGGGATCACGCCCGAGCAGATGGAGGCCTTCGCCGAGGTCATCGAGAAGTACGTGCCGCTCAACAAGGGTCACATCACGACCCGCCAGAACATCCAGATGCACCACGTGCCGCTGCCGGAGGCGGAGAAGCTGATCCGCGAGCTGGGCGAGTCGGGCCTGTCGAGCCGCGAGGGATGCGGCAACACGATGCGCAACGTGACGGGAGATCCGTGGGCCGGTGTCGCCAAGGACGAGCTGTTCGACCTGACTCCCTACGCGGGCGCGTACGTGCGCTACTTCGTGCGCCACCCCACCACCCAGGCGATGCCGCGCAAGGTCAAGACATCCTTCGACGGCGGCCCGCGCGACCGCGCGATCAGCGGCATCCACGACGTGGCCTTCCGCGCCCGCGTTCGGGAGTCGACCGACCCCGCACACCCTGGAGAGGTGCGCGGCGTCGAGATGCTGGTGGGCGGCGGAACCTCGATCATGCCGCGGGTTGCGCAGGTCCTCTACGACTTCCTCGAGCTCGACAACGGCGAGTACCTGAAGGTGACCGAGGCCGTGATGCGGATCTTCGACCGTCAGGAGTGGCTCCGGGCCAACCGCGCGAGGGCACGCATCAAGGTGTTCGTCGACAAGTACGGGATCGACGAGCTGCGCAGGCAGGTCGAGGAGGAGCTCCAGGGCGACTGGGTCAAGGAGCGTGACTTCTCGATCGAGCAGCGGCTGTTCCTCGACGACGAGCGCGAGTCCGCCCCCGGCCCGCCCGAGACCTACGGAACGCCCAACGGCGATCTGTCGCAGTTCGAGCGCTTCCGCGCGGCGAACGTCGCCGAGCAGAAGCAGGAGGGGTTCGTGACGGTCGAGGTGAAGGTCAGCCGCGGCGATCTGAGCCCCGAGCAGCTCAGGGGCCTGGCGGCTGTCATGCGGGCGTACGCAGGCGGCTACGCGAGGACGACCGTGCAGCAGAACTTCGTCCTGCGGTGGGTGCGCCCTGAGTGCGTCTACGACCTCTGGCTGGCGCTGTCGGAGCTCGGCCTGGGCGAGGCGGGCGCACGCGAGGTCACGGACGTGGTGTCCTGCCCGGGCACCGACTCCTGCAAGCTCGGCATCACGAGCTCGATGGGCCTCAACCAGGCGGTGCGCGAGCGCCTCGCGGAGATGGTCGTCACGGACGAGCTCACCCGGAAGGTCAACATCAAGATCAGCGGCTGCCCGAACGGCTGCGGCCAGCATCACGTCGGGAACATCGGCTTCACTGGCGCGTCGATCAAGGTGGGCGAGCACACCATCCCCGCCTACATCCCGCACGTCGGCGGCGTGTGGGAAGGCGGCGAGGTCAGGTTCGGCACGCGCCTGAAGCTCCGGCTGCCGTCCAAGCGCGTCCCCGAGGCGATCGAGCGTTGGCTCGGTCACTACGAGGCCAACCGCTCGGACGGCGAGGAGTTCAACGACTTCGTGGATCGTGTCGGGACGGCCGAGCTCGAGGGGCTCGTCAAGGAGCTGTCGCTACCGGTCGACTTCGGACTGGAGACGATGAACGACTTCATCGATTGGGAACGGAAGGTCCCCTTCGAAGTCATCCGCGGCGAGGGCGAGTGCGCCGTTTAGGTGCGCCATCTAAGGTCGATGAGGAAACGAGACGACAAAAGATGCATCTACACGACAGCGACATAGTGGACGCAGCCCCTGCGCACTCCCCGGCGCTCAGCCTGACGCACACGCTGCGTGAGGCTGCCCGTCACGGTCAGGGGGCGGTGCTGCTGTGCTCCTTCCAGAAGGAGGAGTCGGTACTGCTGGACGAGCTGCTTCGCCTCGACCAGGGCACCGGCCGGCAGGTCCGGATCGTGACCATCGACACCGGCGTGCTGTTCGAGGAGACACTGCAGACGTGGCGCGCCTTCGAGGAGCGCTTCGGCGTGAAGATCGAGGTTCAGGATGCGAGCAACGCCGAGCGGCCATGGAGCGGACCGGAGCACTGCTGCTCGGCCGCGAAGGTGGCGGCCCTCGAGAGCACGCTCGCTGGAGCGGTGGGCTGGATCACGGGGATCCGGCGCGAGCAGGGACCCACCCGCTCCGGAGCGGAGCTGATCGAACGCGACGAGCAGCGCGGCCTGTGGAAGTACAACCCGCTGGCGCACTGGACCGACAAGGACCTGTGGCGGCGCATCCACGAGCGCGACCTGCCGTACCACCCGCTCCACGACCGTGGCTACGAGTCGATCGGCTGCGCGCCGTGCACCCAGCCGGGGAGCGGCCGCGAGGGCCGCTGGGCGGGCACCGACAAGACCGAGTGCGGTCTGCACATAGAGCTGAGCGAATGACCATTCCGAGAGGGGAGACAGCCAGATGAGCGTCGCCGCCCGTCCGCAGCTCAGCCACCTGCGGGCACTGGAGTCCGAGGCGATTCATGTCATGCGGGAGGTCGCCGCCGAATTCGAGCGCCCGGTGCTGCTGTTCAGCGGCGGCAAGGATTCGATCGTGCTGCTGAGGCTTGCCGAGAAGGCGTTCCGGCCGGCGCCGTTCCCGTTCCCGCTGATGCACGTGGACACGGGGCACAACTTCCCCGAGGTGATCGAGTTCCGGGACCGTCGCGTGGCGGAGCTGGGCGAGCGCCTGGTCGTGGCGAGCGTGCAGGACTCGATCGACAGCGGTCGGGTCGTCGAGGAGACGGGGCCGCGAGCTTCGCGCAACCGGCTGCAGACTGTGACGCTGCTGGACGCGATCGCCGAGCACGGGTTCGACGCCGCCTTCGGCGGGGCGCGCCGCGACGAGGAGCGCGCGCGGGCCAAGGAGCGCGTGTTCTCGTTCCGCGACGAGTTCGGCCAGTGGGACCCCAAGAGCCAGCGGCCGGAGCTGTGGAACCTCTACAACGGGCGGATCCGCAAGGGCGAGCACGTGCGCGTGTTCCCGCTGTCGAACTGGACCGAGCTGGACGTCTGGGAGTACATCGACCAGGAGCGGCTGGAGGTGCCGTCGATCTACTTCGCGCACGAGCGCGAGGTGTTCAGCCGCGACGGCATGCTCTACGCCTGGCGCGACGGGACCGAGCTGATCGACGGCGAGAAGGTCTTCCCCGAAACCGTGCGCTACCGGACGGTCGGCGACATGAGCTGCACCGGAGGCGTCCGATCGGAGGCCACGACGCTCGAGGAGGTCGTCCTCGAGATCGCCGCGACGCGGATCACCGAGCGCGGTGAGACCCGGGCCGACGATCGGGTCTCCGAGGCGGCGATGGAGGACCGCAAGAAGGCCGGGTACTTCTAGTGCCCGAAGGGCCTGCTCGTAGGGGCGCGCTTCGCGCGCGCGGCGTGCGTGGTGGCGGTCAGGCGGCGAGGTGACGCTCGATCTCCTGCGCTTCACCACGGCGGGCTCTGTCGATGACGGCAAGAGCACGCTGATCGGGAGGCTGCTGTACGACTCAAAGCAGGTGTACGAGGACCAGCTCGAGCACGTGGCGCTGGCGAGCGAGCGACGCGGAGGCGAGGGGACGCTCGACCTGGCGCTGCTCACCGACGGACTGCGCGCCGAGCGCGAGCAGGGGATCACGATCGACGTGGCCTACCGCTACTTCGCCACGGCGCGGCGGAGGTTCATCATCGCCGACTGCCCGGGGCATCACCAGTACACGCGCAACATGGTCACGGGGGCCTCGACGGCCGACGTCTCCGTCGTGTTGATCGACGCCCGCAGGGGCGTGCTCGAGCAGTCGAAGCGCCACGCGTTCATCAGCGCCCTGCTCGGCATCCCGCAGATGGTGGTGGCGATCAACAAGATGGACCTGGTCGATCACTCGCAGGCGCGCTTCGAGGAGCTGGTCGAGGAGTTCGGCGGCTTCGCGGCGAAGCTGCTGGGCGTGAGCGACCTCACCTACATCCCGATGTCGGCGCTGAACGGCGACAACGTGGTGGAGCGCTCCGATCGCATGCCCTGGTACGACGGCCCGGTGCTGCTGGAGCTGCTCGAGCAGGTCGAGGTGGCCTATGACCACCCCTACGAGAAGCCGGCCCGCTTCCCGGTGCAATGGGTGATCCGCCCGGCGAACGGCGCGCGCGCCGCCCGATCGAACGGCGGCGGCAGCGACTACCGGGGCTACTCCGGCCAGCTTGCGAGCGGGGCGCTGAGGCGCGGCGACGAGGTGGCGGTGCTGCCGGCGGGAGGGCGCACGCGGATCGCGGCGATCGACACCTACGACGGCGAGCTGGAGGAGGCGATGGCGCCGATGTCGCTGACGCTCCGGCTGGAGGACGAGCTCGACATCTCGCGCGGCGAGATGATCTGCGTGCCCGAGCAGGCTCCCGCGGTGGCGCAGGAGCTCGTGGCCGATGTCTGCTGGATGGCCGAGAAGCCGATGGCGGCGGGCTCGCGCTACGTGATCAAGCACACCTCGCGCAGCGCGATGGCGATCATCGACGGGATCGATGACGTCGTGGACGTGCACACGCTCGAGCGCGATCCGCCTCCGGAGCGGCTCGAGCTCAACGACATCGGCCGCGTTCGCCTGCGCACGAGCGCGCCGCTGGTGTTCGACCCCTACACCCGCAACCGCCGGACCGGCAGCTTCATCCTGATAGACGAGGCGAGCAACCGGACGGTCGGCGCGGGGATGATCATTTAAAGTCCCGCCCCGATGTTCGCGAAGGTACTGATCGCCAACCGCGGCGAGATAGCCGTCCGGATCGCTCGAGCGCTCGACGAGCTCGGCGTGGCCAGCGTGGCCGTCTACTCGGAGCTGGACCGCGACACCCCCCACGTCGCCCGCGCCGGCGAGGCCTACAACCTCGGGGCCGGCCCCGCCGCGGAGAACTACCTCGACGTGGAGAAGATCCTCGACGTGGCTCGCCGCTCGGGCGCCGAGGCGATCCACCCCGGCTACGGGTTCCTGGCCGAGAACGCCCCATTCGCGCGCGCCTGCGAGGAGGCAGGGATCGTCTTCATCGGCCCCCCCGCGAGCGCGATCGAGGCGATGGGATCGAAGACGAGGGCGCGCGAGCTGATGCAGGCGGCGGGTGTGCCGATCGTGCCGGGCACGACCGAGGCGGTGGCCAGCGTCGCCGACGCCCTGGAGATCGCGCGGAAGGAGATCGGCTTCCCGGTGGCGGTGAAGGCGGCTGGCGGCGGCGGCGGCAAGGGCTTCCGCGTGGCCCTCTCCGAGGATGAGCTCGAGGGAGCCTTCGAGGGCGCGAGCCGTGAGGGCGAGAAGTTCTTCTCCGACCCGACGGTCTACCTGGAGCGCTACCTGCCCGACCCCCGCCACGTCGAGGTGCAGGTCCTCGCGGACCGCCACGGCAACGTGATCCACCTGGGTGAGCGCGACTGCTCGATCCAGCGCCGCCACCAAAAGCTGATCGAGGAGTCGCCGGCCCCCGAGTGGATCGTCGACGAGGCGATGCGCGAGCGGATCGGGCAGATCGGGGTGGAGGCGGCGCGCGCGGTGGACTACGTGGGCGCCGGGACGATCGAGGGCCTGTTCTCGGCACGCGAGGACGCCGCGCCGGAGTACTTCTTCCTGGAGATGAACACGCGCGTGCAGGTCGAGCACTGCGTCACCGAGATGACCACGGGGATCGACATCGTCAAGGAGGGAATCCGCGCGGCGGCCGGCGAGGAGCTCGCGTACCGCCAGGAGGACGTTCGCCTGCGCGGACACGCGATCGAGTGCCGGATAAACGCGGAGGACGCGTCGAAGAACTTCGCGCCGGCGCCCGGCCGGATCGGTGCCTACCGCGAGCCGAGCGGCCCCGGTGTCCGCGTCGACTCGGGCGTGCAGGCGGGCGGTGAGGTCTCCCCGATGTACGACCCGATGGTGGCCAAGCTGATCGTCTGGGATGCCGACCGCGCGCAGGCCACGAGGCGGATGCTCCGGGCGCTCGGCGAATTCGAGATCGAGGGGCTGAAGACGCTGATCCCCTTCCACGAGGCACTGCTCGCGAGCGAGCAGTGGGCGCGCGGAGAGACCTGCAGGGACCTCGTCGAGGACAAGAAGTGGCTGAAGGCGCTCGCGCACGCCGCCGGGGCGGCCGCGGGCGCCCCGGCCGAGGAGGACGAGCACCAGGTGGAGCAGACCTACTCCGTGGAGGTCTCGGGCAAGCGCTTCGACGTCCGCGTGCTGGGCCCACCGCCGGCTGCCGGCGCCGGCACGGCGAACGGCGCCTCGCCCGCGGCTTCGCCACCGAGGCGTGGCCGCGACCGCGCCGGAGGCGGCGGCGGTGCAGGAGGGCCGGACATCCTGCCCTCTCCGCTCCAGGGGAACATGTGGAAGGTGCTCGTCAAGCAGGGCGACACCGTCGAGGAGGGGCAGCTCTTGTGCATCATCGAGGCGATGAAGATGGAGAACGAGATCACGGCGCACAAGGCGGGCACGATCGTCGAGCTGCCGATCTCGGAGGGCGCCCCGATCCAGGCGGGCGCCCCGATAGCGACGATCCGCAGCGACGGCGCCGGCGGCTAGAGCGCGGGCGGCGATCCGCTCCGACGGCGCCGGCGCCTAGAGCGCGGCGACGTTTCCTGCATGCAGCCGGCGTTGCTCGGGCGAGCGCCGGCCGCCTGGCAGCTCGGCGTCGGCGCCGCGCTCGGCCAGCGCCGTCAGGTAGGCGAGGTCCTCGTCGAGGATGCCGAGCGCACGGGCCCGGTCGATGACCGGGCCGTGGCCCGGCACCACCTGCTCGCAGCCGGCGAGCAGCAGGCGCAGGCGCTCGAGCGTCACCAGGTAGCTCTCCACATCGCCCCCGTCGCCGAGCGTGGGGATCTCGACGCTCGAGAGGTAGTCGCCGGCGACGAGCACACGGGCCCAGGGAACGACCACCGCCATGCCGTCCGCGGTGTGGCCGCCGGTGGCATGGAGCTCCAGCTCGGCGTCGCCCAGCCCGCAGCGTCCCGGCACCGGCAGGGGCTCGACGGCGCCGAGCGCGAGCGGACGTGGACGTTCGATGTAGAGCTCTTCGTCGAAGGCCCGCAGCTCGCGCTGCGCGGCGCCGGGCTCGTCCTTCAGCCGCTCGGCCGTGCTCTCGCCGGCGCCCAGCGCCACGTCGGCGAAGGCCAGGCGCCCGAGCAGGTGGTCCCAGTCGGCGTGGGTGGCCAGAAGCGCGCTCGGGGCCGGGAAGCCCGCCTGATCGATCAGCCGGGGCAGCAGCTCGAGCTCGTCGGGCAGCACCGGCGAGTCGATGACGAAGGTCTCGGGCGCATCGGCCGAGGGGCCGCGAAGGACGGTGCAGTTGACCTGCAGCAGCGCGCTGGTGAGGACGACGACGTCCCGGTGCAGCGAGACCGCCCGCATCCGTCCGGCGCCTTCAGGAGACGCCGAGGAGCTTGGCGGCCTCTTTCAGGTTGGCCACCTCTGCCGTCGGTTTTTTCTGCGACGAGTCGAGGGTCTCCTTGCTGCGGTTGACCCAGATCACGGGCACGCGCTGTTTGATGCACGGCACCACGTCGTGGTAGTGGCTCGAGGCCACGTGTACCCAGCCGCGCTTGCCGCCCATCCGCCGGGCGGTCTCGGTGAAGTGGGCGAGTTCGGGCTTGTAGGAGCGCACCTGCTGCGCGGTGACGACCAGGTCGAAGTCGATCGGGATGTGCCTGCGGGTCTGGCCGAGAAGCTTGTCGTCGATGTTGGAGAGCAGCCCCAGTTTGTATTTCTTGCTGAGCTTCTGGAGCTGGGCGTTGGTCTCCCTGAACGGCTGCCAGCGCTGGACGGAGTCGGGCAGGAACCCGGAGCGGGACGGCTCCAGCGGCCAGTCGAGACGTTTTGCGATCTCGATCGCCGTGCGCCTCAGAACCTCCGCGTACAGCTCGTAGGAGCCGCCCTCGATCTCCCGCGATATCTCGTGGAACAGCGGGATCAGGACGTTGCGGTCGATCTCGAAGTCGTCGCGGGCCGCCTCTTTGGCGAACGCCTCGTAGATCCCGGTCTCCCAGTCGATGAGGGTGCCGTAGACGTCAAAAGTGACGAACGTGACGTTTTTCGGAATGGGCATCGCGCGGCATTATGACCGCCGCGACCGATCGGGGCTCCCAGCGCGTGCCGCGGGGGCGTGCGCGGATGCCCCGTCGTTGCGTTAGAGTCCCGCGCCGCGATGGACCTGCTGGAGTACCAAGGCAAGCAGCTGTTCGCCCGCCACGGGCTGCGCGTCTCCTCAGGCAAGGCGGTGACGACGGTCGAGGACGCCGTGAAGGCCGCCGGGGAGGTCGGCTATCCGGTCGTGGTCAAGGCGCAGGTCCTCGTGGGCGGTCGCGGCAAGGCCGGCGGCGTCAAGCTCGCCGCCGACGCTGAGGAGACGACCAAGCACGCGGGCAACATCCTCGGCATGGACATCCACGGCCACACGGTCCGCACGCTGTGGATCGAGCACGCCTCGGACATCGCGGCCGAGTACTACGCCTCGGTGCTGCTCGACCGCTCGGCCAAGAAGCCTCTCGTGATGTTCAGCGTGGAGGGCGGCGTTGACATCGAAGAGGTCGCTGAGGAGACGCCGGACAAGCTGATCCGCCGGCACGTGGACCCGCTCGAGGGCCTGTCGCGGACCCAAGCGCGGCAGATCGCGATCGACGGCGGCGTCGACGCCGACGTGGTCGACGGTGTGGCCGACGCCCTCGTGGCGCTGTATGAGGTGTGGAGCGCCGAGGACGCGACGCTGGCGGAGATCAACCCGCTGATCGTGACGCCTGCCGGCGCCGGCGAGGCCGGTGGGCGGGAGGTCAGGGCACTCGATGCGAAGGTCTCGCTCGACGGCAACGCGCTCTACCGCCACCCCGAGAACCAGGGGCTCGCCGACAGCGAGAACGAGGACCCGATCGAGCGTAGGGCCAAGGAGGAGGGCGTCCAGTACGTCAAGCTCGACGGCGACATCGGGATCCTCGGCAACGGCGCGGGCCTCGTGATGTCGACGCTCGACGTGGTCGCGCAGGCCGGCGGCTCGCCGGCCAACTTCCTCGACGCGGGCGGCGGCTCGGACGCGGAGAAGATCAAGCAGGCGGTCCAGCTGATCCTGGCCAACGACGCCGTGAAGGCGGTCCTCTTCAACATCTTCGGCGGGATCACGCGCGGCGACGAGGTGGCGAAGGGGCTGATCGCGGCCTTCGACGACATCAAACCGTCCGTGCCCTTCGTGGTCCGGCTCGATGGGACCAACGACGTGGAGGGCCGCCGCCTGTTGCAGGAGGCGGCGCTACCGAACGTCCACGCGGCGAAGACCATGAACGAGGCGGCGGAGATGGTGGTGGCGCTGGCCGCCAGGCAGGGCAACAGCGTGGGCGTTCAGGTCTGATGTCGATCCTCGTCGACGAGGGGACGCGACTCGCCGTGGCCGGGATCACCGGCCGGGAGGGCTCTTTCCACACGCTCAACAACCGCCGCTACGGCACCAACGTGGTGGGCGGCGTGACGCCCGGCAAGGGCGGCCAGGACGTCGAGGGCATTCCCGTGTTCGACACCTGGGAGCAGGCGATGGCCGAGGCGCGGCCCAACACGGCGATGATCTTCGTGCCGCCCCGGTTCGCGGCGGACTCCATCCTCGAGGCGGCGGCAGCCGGCGTCGAGCTGGTGATCGCGATCACCGAGGGGATCCCGGCGCACGACGAGCTGCGGGTCTACAACACGCTCCGCCGTGATCATCCAAGGACGCGCCTTGTCGGGCCCAACTGCCCCGGCATCCTGTCGCCGGGCAAGGCCAACGTCGGGATCATCCCGGCGTCGTTCTTCGAGCAGGGCAACGTCGGAGTGGTCTCGCGCTCGGGCACGCTCACCTACCAGATCGGCAACGAGATCGCGCGTGCCGGCTTCGGCTGCAGCACGATCGTGGGGATCGGCGGGGACCCGGTGCCCGGGTCCTCGTTCGTCGACGTGCTGGAGCTGTTCGCCGCTGACGAGGAGACCGACCTGATCGTCCTGTCGGGGGAGATCGGCGGCTCGGCGGAGGAGGAGGCGGCGGATTACATCGCCGAGCACGTCAGCAAGCCGGTCGTCGCCTACATCGCCGGGTTCACCGCCCCTGCGGGCAAGCAGATGGGCCACGCGGGCGCGATCGTCTCCGGCTCCACCGGCACCGCGGCCGCCAAGGCGCAGGCGCTCGAAGCGCGGGGAGTGCGCGTAGGCCGGACGCCCACCGAGGCGGCCGAGATAGCGGTGGAGGTCCTCGGCGGCACGTCGGTTCCCTCCTCCTGAGGGGGGACGCGTCCAGGGGGACCCCCGTCGCGGCGCAGCCGCGCGCGTCGCCGGCGTGTGGCTGGCGCATTCCGCCGCTAGGCTAGGCCTCCATGGACCAGGAGGTCGCCAAGACCCTCGGCGAGCTCGAGCGCAAGCTGATCGAGCTCGAGCAGGCGCTGGGCGCCCTCGGCCGTGACGATTCACGCGGGTCGCCGCCGTCGGCTCCGCGCAACTCCGCCGGGACATCGGCCACCGAGCCGCCCGCGCCCCAGGCCACGTCCGCGGACGCAGGCCAGAGCCGCGGTCGCATCGTCGATGAGACGGCCGAGCGCGAACCCTCGGCTCCGGGCGGCCCACTCGAGCGCGAGCCTGCGCCTCCCAGGGGCCCACTCGAGCGCGAGCCGGCGTGGGCGGGCGGCCAGATCCAGAGCGAGCCCGTATCCGCGGCCGGCACGCCTGTGCGCGAGACCCCCCCAGAGGCGGCAGGCCGGCAGCCCGCGCCGGCGATCGGGCCCGTGCCCCCCACCACGGCCGAGCTGCTGCGGTTCCGCGAGCGGCTGGAGCAGGCGGCGCGCGAGCTCACCCACGACTACGACGAGCTGCTCGGACGCCTAAGCTTCTCGACTGTGCCAGCGACCAGTGGCTCCACAACGACCGGCGGCCCCACGATCTCCTTCGCGCGCGGAGCCCCGTCGCTGGACATCGTGGACGTGGACGGCCTCAGGGACGCCGCCGTGCGGGCGTTCGAGAGCGACCCGGCCGGAACGACGGCATACGGCACGGCGGTCGGCTATCCCCGCCTGCGCAGCTGGATCGCCGACAAGCACGGCGTCGAGCCGGAGCGCGTGCTGGTGACGAACGGGTCGATGCAGGCTGACGCGTTCCTGTTCGAGCACCTGATCAGCCCTGGCGACGAGGTTGTCGTGGAGCGCCCCTCCTACGACCGCACTCTGCTCTCGCTGCGCCAGCGCGGCGCGCGGCTACACGCCGTGGAGCTGCAGCCGGACGGCATCGACACGGGCCTGCTGATGCGCCTGCTGGACGGCGGCTCACGGGCGCGGCCCAAGCTGGCGCACATAATCCCCAACTTCCAGAACCCGGCCGGCTACACGCTCTCGCTGGACAAGCGCCGCGCGCTGCTCGAGCTCGCGCGCGAGCACGACTTCGTGATCTTCGAGGACGACCCCTACGTCGAGCTTCGCTTCAGCGGCGAGCCGCTGCCGACGATGCTCTCGATGGACCCCGAGCGGGTGGTGTACGCATCGTCGTTCTCCAAGACGATCTGCCCGGGCAGCCGCGTCGGCTACCTGGTCGGGCCGCCGGACCTGATCGGGGCGATTGCCCAGCTGGCCACCAACACCTACATATCGCCCAACATGGTGGCGCAGTCGATCGTCTACGAGTTCTGCGCATCGGGCGCCATCGATCGCTCGATCGAGACGGTCAAGGCGGCCCTGGCCGACCGGGCGGCGACGCTCGCGAGCTCGCTGCGCAGCGAGCTGCCGGAGGCCCAGTTCGTGCCGCCGCAGGGCGGCTACTTCATGTGGGTGACGCTTCCCCCGGGCACCGACGTGGCAGCCCTCCACCACGCGGCGGCCGAACGCGGCGTGTCCTTCGTCAAGGGCACCGACTTCGTGCTCGACGGCGGCGAGAACACCCTTCGCCTGGCCTACTCCGGTGTCACGCCGGAGCAGATCGAAACCGGCGTGGCGCGCCTCGCCGAAGCCTACCGCTCGCTCTGACCGGGGCCGCAGCTCGGGGCTAGCGCCCGTAGCGCTGGCCGAGCACGAGTCGCTCGGGCAGCGCGGTGCGCGGCGGCGGCGACGGCTTGGCTATGACCGAGACCGTCTCCGCGACGCTCGTCGTGAGAGGCATGCGGCGGCCACCAGCACCCTCGAGGACGACCTCCTCGTCGTCGCGATCCGCCACCAGGGCCTCCATCCCCGGCTCGATCCCGGACAGCTTGAGGTAGCGCAGGAGGTCCTCGGCCTCGTTCTCGAAGCGCAACACGCGCACCGAGGCCCCCACCTCGACATCGGCGAGCGGGACGCCGGCCAGGCGGGCGCCCGCGACGATCGGGTGCCCATGTGGGCAGGTCTTGGCGTCGCCGATCGCGGCCAGCATGCGTTCCTCGAGCACCGGTGACATGGCGTGCTCGAGGCGCTCGGCCTCCTCGTGGACCTCGTCCCACGGCACGCCCAGCACATCGGTGAGGAACCGCTCGATCAGGCGGTGGCGGCGCACTATTCCCTCGGCGTAGTCGGCGCCGCTGTCTGTGAACGTGATCGAGCGGTCGGGGGCCCGCCTGATGTAGCCGTCGCGCTCCAGGCGGCCGATCATCTCGTGGACGGTGGGCGCGGAGAGCTGCATCGCCCGTGAGACGTTGGCGCCGGTCATCGGCAGCCCCGCCTCCTGGAGCCAGAACAGGCTCTGGAGGTACTCCTCCTCGGCGACCGTCGCCGCCGTGCCACTGTCGCCGTTCACACGGTTGATGCTAGTCGACGGTCAGCGCGAGAGCTGGTCGTATGTGCACTCGCGCGGCGGCTTGTCCTCGCGCCAGCGGCGCAGCTTGGCACCATGCCGGATGCGACCGGCGGAGACGTGGTCGAAGTCGATCTCCACGACGAGCTCGGGGCGCAGCGCCACCCACTCGAGGTCCTTGCCGGCGCTCCAGCGGCTGGGGTCCGCGGATCCGCGCTCGCCCGACTCATACGGCGCGAGGAAGCCCACCAGCCGGCGCTTCTCGGCGGCCGAGAGGCCGGAGCAGTGGCCGACAACACGCAGCTCCTCGCCGTCGTAGAGGCCGAGGATGAGCGCCCCGACGGTGCCGGGCGCCTTGCCGGGTCGCCAGCCGACGACGACCGCGTCGATCGTCCGCACCCGCTTGACCTTCACCATGCCACGGCGCTCGCCGGGACGGTAGGGGGCGGAGCGTTCCTTGGCGATGGCGCCCTCGGCGTGCTCGAGCCACGGCGCGGCGTCCTGCGCCCGGTCCACGGTCTGCATCAGCTCGACGGGCGCCGCGGCGAAGCCGTCGGAGGCCAGCAGCCGCTCCAGCGCGGCGCGGCGCTCCGAGAAGGGACGCTCCAGCAGCGACTCGTCGTCGAGCGCGAGCAGGTCGAAGGCGACGTAGACGGCCGGCGTCTCACCGGCGAGGCGTTCGATCCGCGACTGCGCCGGGTGGATGCGCTGGCCGAGCGCGTCGAAGTCCTCGTGGCCGGCGCCGTCACGCACCACGATCTCCCCGTCGATCACGTAGCGGCCGGGCGGCAGGGTCAGCTCGGGGAAGTAGCGGCCCAGCGGCCTGCCGTTGCGCGACTGCAGGAAGATCTCATCGCCGTCGACGAACGCCAGGCAGCGGAAACCGTCGAGCTTGATCTCATAGCAGTAGTCCTCACCGGTCGGCAGGTCCTTGCGTGAAAGGGCCAGCTGTGGCTTTACCGTGGGGGTCAGGGCGAGCGTCACGAGCGCTTCTCGCCGCCCGCCCGTGCCCGGCTCGGCTGCACTCGCGGAGGCTCTCCCTTCTGCTTGCGGAAGTGCGGTGGCCAGGGCGCGTCGCCGAGCCCGTCGCGCTCGTCGCGCGCTGCCAGCTCCAGCAGGCCGTCGAGGCTGCCGGCGTGCTCGTCGATCTCCGCCGAGGGATCTCCGCGCTCCCGCAGCCGCTCCGGCACGGTGCGCATGTTGAGCTCCGATGGCTCGACGTCGGCGACCTCGTCCCACTCCAGCGCGCACGACACGCGCGCGTCCGGCGTGGCCCGCACGGAGTAGGCGGAGGCCACGGTGCGGTCGCGGGCGTTCTGGTTGTAGTCGATGAAGACGCCCTGCCGTTCCTCCTTCCACCAGCGGCTCGTCGCGCGGCCGGGCATCCGCCGCTCGACCTCGCGGGCCAGCGCCAGCGCGGCGCGGCGCACTTCTTCGAAGCTCTGCTCCGGGACGAGACGGACGTAGACGTGCACGCCGCGCGAGCCGGAGGTCTTGGGGAAGCCGCGCAGGCCGTGCTCCTCCAGCACCTCGCGCACCGAGAGCGCCACCTGGCGCACCTCGGAGAACGGCACTCCGGGGCAGGGATCGAGGTCCACCCGAAGCTCGTCCGGATGGTCGAGATCGGACCGGCGCACCGGCCACGGGTTCCAGTCGATCACGCCGAGGTTGACGCCCCAGACCAGATGGGCGGCGTCATTGGGCACGAGCTCCCGAGCGTGGCGGCCGCTGGGGAAGGTGACGGTGGCCGTCTGCAACCACTCCGGGGCGCTGTCGGGGACGCGCTTCTGGAAGAAGGGCTTGCCTTCGACACCGTCCACCCACCGCTTCATGACGGTCGGGCGATCCCGCAGGTGACGCACGACGGCCTCGTCGCACTCGAGGTAGTAGTTGACGAGGTCCATCTTCGTCAGCTTGGCCTCGGGGAAGAACAGCTTGCCGGGATTGCTCACGCGCAGCTCGTGCCCGCAGACCTCGACGACGACGTGCTCCCCCTTCTGGGCGGCCATTGATGGAAGGATGCCGGATCGTGAGCCCCCGCACCGCAGCCACGCCGCGCGCCGCGTCGCGGAGCTCCCGCGGCGCCGCGATTCCGCAGACGCTGCTGGTGGCCGCCGGCGAGCTCGGCGGTCTCTCGGCCGCTCGCGTCGCCGGCGCAATCGGCCGCGGGCTGCGCGCCGGCGGGCGGCCCGAGCCCGACCTCTGCCCGATCGCCACGCACTGCGCGGAGGAGGTTCCGGAGGTGCTCTCGACGCTCGGCTTCGACGCCCGCATGCTGCGCGCCCGGGCGGTGATCGTCGCCGACGCCCACCTCCAGGAGCGCACGCTGGCGGGCAGCGTGACGTTCGAGATCGCCACCCGAGCGCGCCAGCGCGGCGTGCCCGCCTACGCGGTGACCGCGGCGAACGACCTCAACGCGTTCGACGCCCGCATCCTCGACCTCCAGCTGATCGTCCAGGCGAACAGCGTCCGCGCGCTCGTGGCCGCCGGCAGGGAGCTCGCCGCCGTGGCCTGAGCCCCGCGGCGCTCAAACTCAGTCACAGGAAGCACTGCCCCTCGCCGCGGTAGGTGGGGAGCTCGTCCACCACGTCATCGCCTTCGATCACGTGCAGGCTCGCAAAGCGCTCGCACAGCTCACCCGCCTTGGCGTGTCGCAGATACACGCGGTCACCCACGGCGAGCGCGTCGGCAACCTCTCCGAGCAGTGGCGTCTGCACCTCTCCGGCGCCCTCCTGACGGTCCAGCCGCAGGCCGCTCGGGAGGTGCGGTTGCGGAAGTCGAGCGCCGTCGCCCGGCCCCGACGCGAGGTAGCCGCCGCCGAGCGCCGTCACGACGCCCGCGCCCGGCCGGCGAACGACCGGGAGTGCGAACATCGCGGCCGGCAGGGGTGTGAAGGCCCTGTATGCGTCGAACAGGGTGGGGCCGTAGAGCCCGGAGCCCGCGGCGAGCTCGGTGACGGCGGCCTCGGCGCTCGTGCGCTCGAGGCTCCCCGTGCCGCCACCGTTGACGAACTCGAGCGCTGGAGCGCCGCGGGCGGCGAGGCGCTCCTGGACGGCGGCCACGGCCTCGGCCCGCCGCTGTGCGAGCTCGCGGGCCGAGCGCTGCTGCATCAGCCTGATCGCGGCTCCCCGCAGCCGGCGCCCCGGCGGGGTGTCGCCGACACCTGCGATCTGCGACTCGTAGGCCATGACGCCCACGAGCCGCAGGCTGCCCCGCTCGAGAATCGCGTCCGCGAGCGCGGCCGCCTGTCGCGGAGTGCGGATGGGAGAGCGCTTGGCGCCGAGGAGGACGCGTCCCCCGAGGACGCTCCAGCCGGCATCGACCTCGATGCACACGCGCAGATCCGCCTGCGCGGGTGCGACCGCGCGCTCGATCACGTCGAGCTGCTCCGCGCTGTCGACCATGAGCGTCACCCGCGCGCCGATGCCTTCGCGCGTCTCCATGGCCAGGGAACGGATGGCGTGGGTGTCGGCGGTCGGGTACGCGACGACGACGTCCTCGGCGCCGTGCCAGGCGAGCCATAGCGCCTCGGGCAGTGTGAAGGCGAGCGTCCCGCCAAAGCCGGCGCGCGAGAGGATCCGTTCCTGCAGCGTCCTGCAGCGGACCGACTTGCTGGCGAGCCGGATCGGCTTTGAGGCGGCCCTCCGTTCCAGGTCGGCAGCGTTCGCCCACAGGGCGTCGAGGTCGACGATCGCGAACGGCGCCTGCAGGCCCGCCGTCGCCCGCTCGAGGCGGGCGTGGGCCTCCTCAGGCCTGGGCGGGCTCGCCACTGCTCAGCGGCTCCGTCGAGGCCGGCGGGGTCACGTGCTGCACGGGCCCCAGCACGCGCTCGGTCCAGTCGTTGGAGAAGCGGCCATCGGGGTCGAGCCTCGAGCGCACCGCCTGGAAGCGATCCCAATCGGGATAGCGCGGGCGCAGCGTCGCGGCCGTCTGGAAGTGGCGCTTGCCCCAGTGAGGACGGCCGCCGAGCTCGTCCATGATCGCCTCCACCGCACGGAAGTAGGGTTCCCACGTCATGCCGCGATACATGTGCACGGCCACATATCCGCTTGGGCGCGCGACGGCCGTGCTCAGGAACGCGTCATCGGCGGCGACGGTCCGCACCTCGATCGGGAACGGGACCGCGAAGCCTTCGTGCTCGATCAGCTCCAGCACCCGGCGAACGGCTTCGACGGTGCGCCCGCGGGGCAGTGCGTACTCCATCTCGGTGAAGCGGACCAGCCTCGGGCTCGCGAAGATGTGGTGGGAGGAGTCGATTCGCTCGGAGTGCCCCGCCAGGCGGGTGACGAGGCGGTTCAGCTGCGGAATCCGGCCTGGAGAGCGGCGTCCCGCGCGGCAGATCAGCCCGAACGCGTGGTTGGTGAGGAGCACGTCGTTGGCGTAGGACCCGAGGCGCCCGCGGGGGCGAGGCTCCTCGTCGGTGCGGTTGTTGGTGCGCGTCAGGGCCAGGTCGGCATGGGGGAACACGAAGAACTCGAAGTGATCGTTGGCCAGCGAGAGCTGCTCGAAGCGCTCCAGGGTCTCTTCGAGCGGGGCGGGGGCGTCGATGCCGCGGAGGGTGAACGCCGGCACGCAGCGGAGCGTCAGCTCGGCGATCGCGCCGAGCGCGCCCAGGCCGACGCGGGCCGCGAGGTACGTCTCCGGGTCTCGCTCCGGCGAGCAGGAGAGCGTGGACCCGTCTGCCAGGACGAGCGTCAGCTCGCTGACCTGCGCCGAGATGTTGCGCAGCGCGGCGCCCGTCCCGTGCGTCGCCGTCGAGATGGCGCCGGAGATCGTCTGCGCGTCGACGTCGCCGAGGTTCTCCAGCGCCAGCCCGTGCGCGATGAGCTGCCTGCTGAGCTCCCGGATCGTGATGCCGCCCTGCACGCGCACGAGCCCGGCGGAGCGGTCGACGTCGAGGAGGCCCGCCAGGCGGCTCAGTGACAGCATCGCCCCCTCGGTGAGGGCGATGTCGCTGAAGGAGTGTCCGGCGCCGGCCACCCGGACGCGCAGGCCGGCGCCCCCGGCCTCCTGCACGGCCGCCTGGAGCTCCTCCATCGAGGCGGGCGCGCGAACGTGGACGGGAGCGCAGCGCTCATCGCCCGCCCAGTTGCGCCACCGTGTGGCGCGCCGGTGTCTATCGCTAGGCTCGCGCATCAGATGAACGAGCCCGAGCCTACTCCGAGCCCGGCCGTTCGGGCCGCGCGCGCCCGCTCGCTGCCCACACCCGGCGCAAGGCGGGCGACCGTGATAGGCGCCGGCTCCTTCGGCACGGCGCTGGCCGTGCTGCTCGCGCGCGGCGGGCTGCGCACGACGCTGCAGACGCGCACGGCCGAGCAGGCGACCCTGATCGAGTCGGCGCGCGAGAACCGCGTCTACCTCCCGGGGGTCCAGCTGCCGCCGTCGCTTCGCATCGAGCCGGCCTCGGCCGGCTTGGCGAGGGCGGACCTCGTTTTCCTCGCGGTGCCCTCGCGCGGCCTTGGAGAGGTGATCGCCTCGCTCGGCGCATCGGGCCTGGGGGCCCGCGCCGCCGTGGTCTCCGTCGCCAAGGGGCTCGTCGCCCCGGAGGGGCTGCCGCCCACGGCGGTCCTCGCTGCCAGCTTCGGCCCCAGCCGGGTGGCCTGCCTCGGCGGCCCAGCACACGCGCAGGAGATGGTCCATGCCGGCGCCGCCCTGGTTGCCGCCTCGAGCGACGAGGAGCTCGCTCGAGGCCTCGCCAACGTGTTCACGCGCGCCGGGGTCGTGTGTGAGCAGTCCAACGACCCGCTCGGCGTCGAGCTCGCGGGCGCGGCCAAGAACGCCGCGGCGCTCGCGGCCGGGGCAACGGAGGCGCAGGGCCTGAACGCCGCCGGCGCGGCCGCCGGCCACATATTCGCCGAGGTCTGGCGCTACGCGGAGACCCTCGGCGCGCGCCCCGAGTCGATGATCGGTCTCGCCGGCGCCGGGGACCTGGTGGCGACGGCTCTGGCGCGCGAGAGCCGCAACCGGCGGGCGGGAGAGCTCCTGGCAGCGGGCGTCCCCGCCGCGGAGATCCCAGCTCGCGTGGGGCAGGCCGTCGAGGCACTTGAGTCCGTCCCGCTGCTCGCCGGGGCCCTGCGCGGCGCAGGGATCGTGGCGCCCGTGACCGAAGCCCTCGGGCGACTGATCTCGGGCGAGCTGCCGCTCGACCGCTGGGTGGCGCTGGTCCGCGCGACCGTCCCCCCGCCGGCGCTCTGGCGCAGGCGCCCCCAGCCGGGATTCTGGCGTCGCCTCTGGCGCCGCCTGGCGGGGAGCGGCTAGGAGACCGGCGCCGCAACGACCGCGAACGAAGCCTCAGTCGCGCTCACTTCCGGCGCGCCCGTTAGAGGACCGCCCCGACCCTGGGGGGTAGAACCAGGGCGGCCCGCTGCTCACCCCAAGCTCGCTGTTGCCACGGGCGCGCAAAGTGCGGGTGCGAGTCCGCGTGCGCCTGACCCCCCGGCGAGCGCTCGCAGCTCTCGCACCCTAAAACGACCTGGTAGCTCGGCGGCCTCTTGGGGCCCACCTACCGAAGCCGTCCTCCGGGACAGACTACTCCGATTGGGCTAGGCCTGGGAGACGGCTACGTCGGCCGGCGAACGTGCCGCCCGCGGCCCTGGCCGGGTTACGCTCCTCGCCGCCGGCGCCCGGTCAGGAGACGCCCATGAGCATGCTGAGGACGGCCTCGTAGACGCCCGCTCCGTGACCGGCCTCGGTGACCCGCACGTTGTCGTGGGCCGCGATCGCATCGCGCATCGACGGATCGCGCTCGACCGCGTTGGCCACCAGCCAGAAGACGTCCACCTGCTCGGCGCACGCGAGATCCTCGCGGGAGTCGCCGACGGCGAACGTCTCCTCACGCGGGTAGTCGCGTGCGCGGCGGTGGAACGCGACCGCTCCCGCCTTGGATGCGCCTGCGGGGACGAGGTGGTAGCCACGCACGTGCGGCAGCTCCGCCAGCGCAGGCGAGCGACGCGTCACCACCCCGTTGTCGACGAGGCGCAGGTCCCCGTGCCCGTGCTCGGACAGCACCCGGTCCACCTCGAAGGCGTCCACGAGGCCACGGAACAGATGCGAGACCTCGCGCTCGGTGTGCCATGGCTCGTGGTACTCGAGACGGCCGCGATAGCGCTCCAGCAGCAGCGCGGGGGCGCCTTTGCTCTCGATCTGCTCTGCGATCGTCAGCTCGCCCGGCAGCAGGCCACCGGTGAGCCAGTGCTCCTCGCCATCGAGCACCACGCAGGCCCCCGCCTCGAAGATGTAGGAGTGCTGGCCCAGGAGCCGGGCGTCCTCGCGGACCTGCGCCCGCCGCCGGCCGGACATGAGCACGATCTCGACACCTGCGCGCAGGCACGCCTGAACGGCGCGTATGCCGTCGATCGACACGTCTCCGGCGCCGTCGTGGAGCAGCGACGCGCCGCGGCCCAGCAGCGTCCCATCGAGATCGAGGTAGACGCAGCGGCTCACGGCACCGCCACGCTGGCGAGCGGCGGCCGTTCCACCAGCTCGCCCTCCACGCCCCGCAGGCGCCCTTCGCGACGCATACGCTGCGCGATCGTGCTCAGCACGGTGGCGGCCATCGGCGTCAGCGCGGACAGCGACTGGTGGCGATTGCGGTGCTCGTCGAGGTCGACCTGCGCCATCCCGTCCAGCCCCAGCGTCCGCCAGACGTCGATCAGCATGGCGATCTCGACTCCGTAGCCGGTCGCGAACGGCAGCTGGTCGAGGAGGTCACGCCGCGCCGCCACCTCGCCCGCGAGCGGCTGTCGCACGCCCGCGAGCTCGGGATAGAACAGCTCCAGCGCGGGGCGCGCCATCAGGTGGTTCACCCGGCCGCCCCCCTCGGCGGGCGCCCCGGTCTCGGCCAGCGGCCGGCGGTAGAAGGCCTTGACGAACGAGACCGAGGGCTCGGACACGAGCGGTCCGAGCAGCCCGATCACGAAATGCGCGGAGAAGCACTCCGTGTCGGCGTCGAGGAAGCAGACGATCTCGCCCCCGAGCGCCGACAGCCCGCGCCACATCGCGTCGCCCTTGCCGAGCACCGGCCCGTATGACGGCATCAGCTCGGCCTCCTGCCACACGACTGCGCCCGCCCGCTCGGCGACCGCCGCCGTGCCGTCCGCGGAGGCGGCATCGACCACCACGATCTCGTCGATCACGCCGAGCTCTCGAAGGATCGCCAGCTCGGCCACGATCTGGCCGACTGTCCCGGCGCACTCCCGCGCAGGAAGGCAGACCGACACGCTCTGGCGGCGATCGGCGGCGATCCGCTCGGCGGAGAACCGCGAATGGTGGAAGGAGCGGGCTTTCGCCCAATGCTCGGCCGGCGGCGATGACATCGCCTCTACTATCTCAAGCCCGTGGCCCAAGACCGGAGAATCGATCCCTGGAGCGAGCTGCTGGACACGGGCCTGCAGGATGGCCGGCTCGTCCGTGAGGCGAACGAGGGCCCGGGCCGGGCGAGGCTGGTGGAGCCGCCGAGCGAGCTGCACCCGGACGTGCTGGCGGCTCTGGAGCGGCTCGGCGTGGAGCGGCTCTACAGCCATCAGGCCGAGGCGCTGCACAGTGCCTGGCAGGCCCCCACGATCGTCACCACGGGTACGGCATCCGGCAAGTCCATGTGCTTCAACCTCCCGACGCTGGACGTCCTCTGCCGCGACGCGCGGGCGCGCGCCCTCTACCTCTATCCGACGAAGGCGCTGGCACAGGACCAGGCGCGCGCGCTGGCCTCCTTCGGCCTCACCAAGCGCGTCAGGCCGGCGATCTACGACGGGGACACGCCGCGCGAGACGCGAGCGACGATCCGCAAGAGCGCCAACGTCGTGCTCACGAACCCCGACATGCTTCATGTCGGGATCCTTCCCAACCATCCCGCATGGGCCGAGACCTTCGCCAACCTGGCGGTTGTCGTGATCGACGAGGCGCACGTGTATCGAGGGGTCTTCGGATCCCACGTCGCCAACGTGCTCAGACGGCTGCGCCGCATCGCGGCCGCCTACGGCACCGAACCCCGGTTCCTGCTGACGTCGGCCACGATCGCCAACCCGGTCGAGCTGGCCGAGCGCCTGACCGGGCTCGACGACGTGAGGCTGATCGACGACGATGGCTCTCCTGCGCCGCGGCGGAGGATCGCGATGTGGAACCCGCCGCTGACAGACGAGCTCATCGGCGCCCGGCGCTCCGCCCTGGCGGAGGCGGCCGAGCTGCTCGCACGTCTGGTCCGCGACGGCGCTCGCGCCATCTGCTTCATGAAGTCGCGCAAGGGCGTGGAGGTCCTCAGCCGCCTGGTCGAACAGGATCTCAGGCAGACGGATCCCGAGCTCGCCGAGCGGGTGGCCCCCTACCGCGCCGGCTACACGGCCCAGCAGCGCCGCGACCTCGAGGGCAGGCTGATGCGCGGCGAGCTACGGGCGGTGATCACGACCGACGCGCTGGAGCTGGGCATCGACATCGGGGGGCTGGACGCCGCGGTCGTGGTCACGTTCCCCGGCACCGTGGCGTCGCTCCGGCAGATGTGGGGCCGCGCCGGACGCTCGAGCGTTGGGCATCAGGGTCGCGGCCTGGCTGTGTACGTCGCCGGCGAGGACGCGCTCGACCAGTTCTTCTGCCGCCACCCGGAGGAGTTCCTCGAACGCCCCGTCGAGGCGGCGATCCTGGACCACGAGAGCGAGCTGATCTTCCGGGCGCACCTCCTCTGCGCGGCACACGAGGGCCCTCTCTCGCGTGAGGACCGCGAGTTCCTCGGCCCCCGCTGGCAGGCGCACGCCGACGTGCTGCTGAGCGCCGGGGCGCTGCGGCGCCGGCCGCTGCCGCAGGGCAGCAGCGCCCGCCGGGACCAGGACTCCACCGCAGCGGGCTGGGCCTCCGACACCTACGTGCTGCGACGCGCGGACGGGTACCCCGCGGCGGAGGTGTCGTTGCGCTCCGCCTCTCCGGACACCTTCGCCATCGTCGACGTCTCATCGGGGGAGCTGCTCGGCTCGACCGAGGCGGCACGCGCCCACTCGACCGTCCACGAGGGCGCGATCTACATGCACCTGGGACGCTCCTACGAGGTCAACGATCTCGACCTGGACCGGCGCCGCGCTCTGGTCGCGCCGTTCGACGGCGACTGGTACACCCAGCCCAAGCGCCAGACCGACACCGAGATCGTCGCCCTGCTCGATCGCCGCGATGTGCTCGGGGTGACCCTCTCGTTCGGCGAGGTCAGCGTCACCGACACGGTCCTGGCCTATCAACGCCGGCGCCTGTCGGACCACGCCGAGGTCGAACTCGTGGGGCTCGAGCTGCCGCCGACCAGCTTCGCCACCCAGGCGCTGTGGTTCGAGCTCGACGCCGGCGAGCTGGCCGGGAGGATCCCGCTCGAGATGCTGCTCGGCGCGCTGCACGCCACCGAGCACGCCCAGATCGCCGTGCTTCCGCTGATCGCGATGTGCGATCGCTGGGACATCGGCGGGCTCTCGACCAACCTCCACCCCCAGACCGGGGGCCCGACGATCTTCATCTACGACGGACACCCGGGCGGAGTTGGCATCACGCGTGCCGCCTTCTCGCGCTTCGAGGAGCTGTGCGAGGACGCGCTCCGCCTGGTGGCCGGATGCCCGTGCGCAAGCGGCTGCCCGTCCTGCGTGCAGTCACCGAAGTGCGGCAATCTGAACGAGCCGCTCTCCAAGGCCGGCGCGCGCATCCTGCTGGAGGGCCTCGTGGGCGCGGCGAGATCGCCGGTCCCGGCTGCGCTCTGAACGCGCCACGCGGTTGTTGAAGGGGCAACCGCGTCAGGCGCCACAATGTGCGGCTCCCGATCGCGGACCGCTCGCATCACCCGAGATCCCGTCCGGAACAGACCATGCCCTCCATGCCTAAGAAACGCACGCTCGTGCTGGCCACCGTCTGCACGGCACTGGCCACGACGGCGGCTGTGAGCGAGTCGGCGAGCCGCGGCGGCTCCGTGCCGGCGGCTCGAGCTGCCGAGCAGGTTCTCGGCTCGGAAGGCCCCGGTGGGCGGACGCCGCTCACACGCTGGGTGCTGCGCACAGATCCCTCCGGTCGCGGAGCATCGCGTGGCTGGCAGAGGGGGGGCTTCAGCGGCGCCACGGTGACGGTGCCGAACGTGATCGCGGCAGGCTCGTTCAAAGGCACGGCGGGCCTGCGCAACTACGAAGGGTCGATCGCCTGGTACCGCGCGAGCTTCCAGGCCCCACAACCGGGAACCTATGCCCTGGGCTTCCAATCGGCCAACTTCCTGGCGGACGTCTGGATCGATGGTCGCGCCGCTGCGACCCACCACGGCTCCTACCTGCCGTTCGAAGCGCGCCGCGCTCTCGCCGCCGGGACGCATACGGTCGTCGTACGGATCGACTGGCGAGACCCGCAGGCCCAGGCGCGCCAGGGCTTTCACCGGACCTGGTTCAACTGGGGCGGCCTCAGCGGCCCGGTCGACGTCCGGCCGATCGGCGAGAGCGAGCTGTCGAACCCCTCGATCGAGACCACCCTCAGCCCCGACTCCCCCAACGCCGGACAGGCCACCGTCGACCTCGCCGTGGAAGTCCACAACCACGGGCCGAGCCGGACGATCGTGCCCGAAGGAAGCCTCGTGCACGAACAGCAGGCGGTCCCGGTCGCGTTCCCTCCGCTCACCCTCGGGGCCGGCCAGAGCGCCATCGCGAGGACCAGCGTGCGGGTCCCCTCGCCGGCGCTCTGGTCCCCGACGAGCCCCAACCTCTACGACCTGACGCTGGCCGTGGGCCAGGAGAGCAGCTACCGGGCGCGCGTGGGCCTGCGCCAGATCACCTGGCGCGGCGGCCGGATCTACCTCAACGGAAGGCACCTGCTGCTGCACGGCGCCACGATCCAGGAGGACGCCCTCGGCCACGGGGACGCGCTCAGCCCGTCTGACGAGGACAGGATCGTCCGCGAGCTGCAGGCGATAGGCGCAAACGCGGCGCGGGCCCAGCACCCGCTCGACCCGGGGCTCCTCGAACGCCTCGACGCCGCCGGCATCCTCGTGTGGCAGGGGATCGGCCCGGTCGAAGGGGCGGGCAACTGGTACTCGAGCACGCCGCGGCTGCTCGCTGCGGCGGAAGGGCAGGCGCGCACCGCCGTGCTCGCAGCGCGGCTCCACCCGTCCATCTTCGCCTGGAACCTCGTCGACGAGGTGGCCAACAACGGCCGCAACGGCGCGGAGGTGCAGTACGTGCGCTCCACGGCGAGCTGGCTGCACGCCCACGACCCCGGCCGGCTGGTCGCCGTCGACGTCTGGGGGGATCACCCGCCCAAGCAGGCCGGATCGCTCTACTCGGGAGCGGACGCGGTCGCCGAGACGGACTACAGCGGCTGGTACGACAGCCCCAACGACACCCTCCCCCAGCTGAGAGCGCAGATGCGCTCACGGCTGGCCCAGATGGAGCGGACGTTCCCCGGGAAGGTGCTGCTGATAAGCGAGTTCGGGGCCGAATCGAACACCATGAACCCGCCCGGCAGCCCCGGCAGCTACAGCTACCAGGCGCGACTTCTGGCCGCCCACGTGGCGGTGTACGAGGCGGACCCGAAGCTCAGCGGGATGCTGATCTGGGTGCTCCGGGACTACCCGCTCAACCCGAGCTTCCTGGGCGGCTCGATCCGCGGAGTGCTGCCTCACGTGAGGTTGATCGAAGGCCTCAACCAGAAGGGCCTGTTCACCTACGGCGCCCAGCCGAAGCCCGCGGTGTCGACGCTCTCGCGGCTGTTCCACGCGCTGCCGAAGGGCTAGCGCGCACGACCGGTCAGCTCCCGGTCGTGGCAGCCGCGATCGCCGCCTGGCCGAACGAGATCGCTCCGTCGTTCGGTGGCAGCCGCTCTGGGGTGAGCACGCGCAGGCCCGCCGCCTGCACGGCCGCGGCGACGCCCTCCACGAGCAGCCGGTTCTGGAAGACGCCGCCCGCGAGCACGACGAGCTCCAGGCCGGCGCACTCGGCGATGCCCACGCAGGCCTCGGCGGTGGCCGAAGCGAGGCCGCGATGGAAACGCGCCGAGACCCTCCCCACGCCGGCGCCGGCCGCCAGATCCGCCTCCAGCTCGACGATCGCGGGGCGCGGATCGAGCTCCCCGCCGGCGTACCGGATCTCGTAGGCACCGCGCTCGGCAGGATCGGCCAGCGCCTCGAGCTCGATCGCGGCCTGTCCCTCGTAGTTGACCTCCGCGCGCAGACCGCAGAGCGCGGCGACGGCGTCGCACAGCCTTCCCACGCTGGTCGTGGGCGGCGAGGCCACCCCTCCCCGCAGCATCCGGGCGACGGCGCTCCAGCGCTCCGGCGCCACCCTTCCCTGGAGCGCCGGGGGCGGGGACGCCAGCGCCGAGCCGGTTGCCTCGGCGAGCCACGCGGATGCCATCCGCCAGGGCTCGCGAACGGCCCGGTCCCCGCCCGGGAGGGCGACCGGGCGCAGGTGGCCGGCGCGCCTGAACCCCGTCAGGCCTCCCACCAGCAGCTCTCCGCCCCACGCCGTGCCGTCGGATCCGTAGCCACTTCCGTCGTAGATCGCGCCGACAGCCGGTCCACGCTCGCCGTGCTCGGCGAGCACCGCCGCGAGGTGTGCGTGGTGGTGCTGCACGCCGAGCAGCTCGACGTCATCTCGCTGGAGGGCGTAGGCGGTCGAGAGGTAGTCGGGATGGAGGTCGTGCGCCACGAGGTCCGGGGTCACCGCGAGCAGTCCTTCGAGATGTGGGACCGCCGCCCGAAAGGAGCGCAGCGTCT
The DNA here is from genome assembly GCA_036498265.1 of Solirubrobacteraceae bacterium. Classification (GTDB taxonomy): domain Bacteria; phylum Actinomycetota; class Thermoleophilia; order Solirubrobacterales; family Solirubrobacteraceae; genus Palsa-744. The sequence goes on from DASYFT010000030.1 coordinate 132,636, forward strand.
CCCAGTTGCGAAGGTCGCCGATGTGATGTGACGGCCACGCCCGCCGGCCCCGCGCCAGGCAGAAGGTGCTCTTGAGCTCGGCTCCGCAGGCGAGAAGCGTTCGGGACGCCGGCACGGGCAGGTCGAGGCTCGAGGGCACATGCCCGCGCGAGCGGCGGACGGGCAGCGTCCGGCGCCGGCCGCCGGCGAGAACGGCTCGCACGACCGAGTCGTCCGTGCGCATGTGGATCGGCCGGTCGTGCGTCAAGAAGGCGTCGGCGATCGGGGCGAGCCGCTCGAGCGCGTCCTCGTCCTCGTAGGCGATCGGCTCATCGGAGACGTTGCCGCTCGTCAACACGACCGCGTCGCCGCCCAGCGCCTGCAGGTCCGCCAGCAGCACGTGGTGAAGCGGCGTGTATGCCAGCATCAGCCCCAGCTCGGGGGCACGCGGGGCCACGCTTGGGGCGACCGCTGCGCCGTGCCTGCGCCCGACCAGGACGATCGGCCGCGCCGGGCCCTGGAGCAGCCGCGCTTCGTGCTCCTCGACCAGCGCCAGGCGTCGCGCGCCCGCCAGGTCGCGGGTCATCAGGGCGAATGGCCTGTCCTCGCGCCGCTTGCGAGCCCGCAGCGTGGCCACCGCGCTCTCATCGTCGGCGCGGCAAGCCAGGTGATAGCCGCCGAGACCCTTCACGGCCACGATCGCGCCCCGGGCGATCAGGCGGGCGGCGCGCGCGACGTCGTCGGCGTCCCCCGGACGGTCCGGCCCTGTGCCGAGCAGCAGACGCGCACGCGGGCCGCAGCGCGGGCAGGCGTTGGGCTGCGCATGGAAGCGGCGGTCCCGCGGGTCGTCGTACTCGGCCGCGCAGTCGGCGCACATGGCGAAGTCCGCCATGGTGGTCCGCGACCGGTCGTAGGGGATGCCGCGCACGATCGTGAAGCGAGGGCCGCAATCCGTGCAGTTCACGAAGGGGTAGCGAAAGCGGCGGCACGTGGGATCGAACAGCTCCGCCAGACACGCCGCGCAGGTCGCGGCGTCAGGCGTGATGAGCGCGTCCGCATCGGCCGAGCGCGCGCTCGGCACGATCGCAAACGCGCTCTCCCCCATCACAGCCATCCGCTCGACGTGCACCTCCTCGACGACGGCGAGCGGCGGCGGCGCCGCGGGCAGGCGCGCGAGGAAGGCATCGATGGCACCCGCCGGCCCCTCCACCTCGAGCTCCACGCCGCGCTCGTCGTTGCGCACCCAGCCTCCAAGCTCGAGCTCCGCGGCCAGCCGGTAGACGAACGGCCGGAAGCCGACCCCCTGCACCGTCCCGCCGACACGTGCGCGTGCGCGCACACGGTCGCGATGGACCGGAGGCTCCGAGACCGTGCTCACAGCGGTGTCTCCACGAGCTCGCGCAGCACGTGCCACGCGCTCGCCTGCGCCTCCTGGATCCGCGGAATGTGCTCCGAGCGAGTGACGATCACCTGCTCCGCCAGTCCCTCCGAGACGATCCGCCCTCCGTCGTAGCCGACGAAGGCCACGGTCAGCAGGCCCCGCCGGCGTGCCTCGCCCAGCGCCGCGAGGACATTGCGGGAGCCCCCGCTCGTCGAGAAGGCCAGCACGGTGTCCTCCTCGCGGCCGTGGGCGATGATCTGCCGCGAGAAGATCGAGTCCTCACCCACGTCGTTCGCGATGGCCGTGAGGATCGCCGGATCCTCCGTGAGGTCTATCGCGGCTCGCGCGGGCCACCGCCCCGGCGGCAGCCGGAGATCCGCCACCGCATCCATCGCATCGGTTGCCGACCCTCCGTTGCCCAGCGCCAGGACGCGACCACCGCCGTCCAGGCGCGTGCGCATCGCGCGTGCCGCCTCACGCATCTCGTCCTCGCCGTCGCAGAGCGTCTGCATGCGCAGCTCCGCCGCCTCGTCCGCCTTGGCCAGCACCGATCCGCGGACGTCCGCCAGCACGGACTCGAGGTCGTCCTCGCGCTGGCCCAGGAACGGATACAGGAAGCTCGACGCTCCCGTGTCCTGGACGATCCGCTCGGTGCGGCCCTTGAGCAGCCCGCGATGCTCGAAGAACACGTGCACCAGCTCCCAGACGACGTGATAGAGCGTCTCGACCAGCTCCTGCGCGACGAACGGGTCGTCCTCCTCGGGCACGAGCTCCCACTCGGCCCCGACGTGGGACCCGGACATGGTGAGGCAGCCGCGCAGGCGCGCCGCGTTGACGGCGGCCACCATTTCGGGATGCTTTCCGAAGGCGAGTGCGATGTCCTCCGGCTCTGCCAGCAGTTTCAGCTGTGCCGGCAATGGCCCACCCTCGGCGGTCAACGCCAGAGCCGGCAGCGCACGCTTGCCCACTATGACCGGGTGTACGAACTCGACCGCCACGTGACGCGCATCGGAGCGCGCCACCGGGCCCTCCCCGAACGCGACCAGGCGTCCGCCGCGCGCGAAGCGCTCGGCCATCAGATGGCACAGCCTCGAGATCCGCTCGGCCTGCGCGCCGAAGAACGCCTCGCCGGCTGCCCGGCGGCGCTCGGCGGCGGCCAGCGCGAGAGCCTGCATCAGGCCACCGCGTGTGGCTCGCCGCGCCTCACGCGCCGCATGAGCCAGTCACGCAATGCGTCCACGCCCTCGCCCGTGCGGGCGCTCGTCAGCATGTGCCGGATCCCCGGATGAACCGTCTGGAGGTTCGCGCGGAGCCTCTCGAGATCCACGTCGACGTGCGCAAGCAGGTCGATCTTGTTCACGATCGCCAGCTCGCAGGCGCGGAACATGAGGGGGTACTTCAGTGGCTTGTCCTCGCCCTCCGTCACGGAGCAGACCATCGCTCGGATGTCCTCTCCCACCCGGAACTCGGCCGGACAGACGAGGTTGCCGACGTTCTCGATGATCAGCAGGTCGATGTCCGCGAGAGGCAGCGAGTCAAGCGACGAGCGGACCATGTTGGCGTCCAGGTGGCACTCGCCGCCGAACCCTGGCCCCGTGTTGAGCTGGACCACCGGGATGTGGGGTGAGGCGAGTCGCTGGGCGTCGAGCGAGCCCTCGACGTCGCCCTCGAGGACGGCGACCTTCACGTCTCCCGTGTCGACGAGGACGCGTTCGAGCAGGGCTGTCTTGCCGGCACCCGGGGCGCTCATCAGGTTGACCACAGTCACCCCGGCACGATCGAAGTCCTGCCTGTTCGCGCGTGCGATCGTGTTGTTGGCGTCGAGCGCGTCCTCGACCACCCTGACTTTGACCCGGTGCATCGCTACATCGACCTGATTCGGAGGTAGCGCTCGAGCTCGGGCAGCTGCGCGGCGGTGATCGCCGCGACCCCCGCGAGGATCGCCAGCAGCAGGCCCAGCTGGACCGAACGGCTGATGGTGATGTCGTGCATGATCGTCATCCCTTCCTTTCCTCTGTTCCTGTGAGCTCGGACAGCAGCTGCTCGACGATCTCGGCGGCCGGCTCGAGCGACGCTCGCACCGGCTCCGTGAGCTCGGCCACGATGAGCTCGTCGTCGGCGCCCATGCGGGTCTGCGGCTCGCAGCCGACGATGAGCGTGCGCGGGAGCGACGAGCCGAGCGAGCGTGCGAGCGCCAGCACCCTCTCCGGGTTCATTCCGTGGGCGTCCACGCCGGCGTCGATCTGATCGAGCTCCGGCTCGATCACGTACAGGGTTCCGGGGCGCTCGCCGCGCGGGGTGGCGTCGAGCAGCACGACGGCTGAGTAGCCCTCCTGCAGCGCGTAGGCGAGGTCCATCCCGCGGATTCCGAAGTCGGCCACCTCCACCCCGGGCGCAAGCCGGCGCTCTGCCAGACGGGCGGCGAGCGCGACCCCCCAGCCGTCGTCGCCGAGGAACACGTTGCCGATCCCCGCCACCAGCACGCGGCTCGAGGCCTGTCGCTCGGTCGGGGCCGGCTCGAGCGGCTCCAGCTCCGACGGGTCGAAGAAGAAGCGGTGGCCGGGCCGCCGCAGCGCGCCCAGGTCCTGGCCGGGGTCATCGGAGACGGTCACGGCGAGCTGGACGCGCCCGTCGTAGTCCTGGAGGACCTCGTGCACGACGCCGATCCGCCCGTCGAGCGCGAGCTCGAACACGTCGCCGCCCCCGCGCGGCGCGAGGCGCACGCGGCTGCCGGCGCGGACCGCGACGCCGGCCACCTCCACGAAGTCCGGTCCCCGGCGCTCGAGCTCCTCCCACGGCGGCCGGCCGCCGATCATCGCGATCGCTCCAGCGCCAGCTCTCGCACGGCGCCGTTCAGCAGCATCATCTGCTCGGGGGTGAGCGCCTCCGTGCGCTCGAGGATCTCCCGGCCGCGCGGATCGCAGTCGCGCATCTCGCGGCGCTCCTCGTCCGTCATCGCGAGGATGTTCAGAACGAGCATCTGGTCGATCTCGGAGGAGTCGAACAGGTCACCCGGGCTCTCGGGCGCGACCTCGGGATGATCCGGGAGGATGATCGGCGAGGCGAGGATCGTGCCGCGGTCCCGTCGATCGCCGACCAGGACGGGCCACACTCCGGCGTTCCGGCACGTCGCCGCCTCGGCCAGCAACCGTGGCGGTGGATCGGTCGCCGACACCCAGGTGCCGCCCCGGGCCCGCAGGATCGCATGGGTCGAGCAGAAGGTCTGCCGGAGCGCATCCTCACGGTCATCGCCCGTCCAGCTGCTCGTGTTGGCGACGCTCACCGTCACCCGCTCCAGAGCGGCGCCCAACCGCTCGCGGGCAAGCTCCACAGTGCCCTGCAGCGATTGCCACGAGCGCACGACCTCGCCACCGGGGATCTGCTCGCGGCGCTCGCCGGCGGGCACCTCGATGGGCCCCGGCGAGAGCTCGCGCTCGGTCGCCTCATCCCATGACACCCAGCGCCGCCCGTCCGCCTCGAGCTGCTCCACGGGCTCAGGCTCGGCTTCCCGCGACGAGTGCCTCAGCACCTGCCGGCGCAGCAGCTGCAGGAAGCGCACCCGAACCTCGATGTCGGCGTCCTCAGGGCCCTCGAGCAGCACCTGCGCCTGCATCGAGGACGGCTCCTCCCACGCGTGGGGATGGACCCCGCCGAAGGTGAAGCGCTGCCGGTTCTTGAGCGCGGACTTGCGATACGGCCACAGCAGGTAGCCCTCGTAGAGCACGGCGTCGGCGATCCGGCGGACGGGGTCCTCTCGCATGCCCTACCTCTCCCCCATCAGGCGCTCCACCGCGTCATCCAGCGTCCTCAGACCGTGCTCGGCCTTGTAGGCGCGCAGGCGGTCGAACGTCGGGCGAGCGAGGCGCAGCCATGCCGCCTGTGGGAAGTGCCGATCCATCGCCTCCCGCCACACCCTCACCGGCAGGCGATACGCGGATTCGCGGTCCCAGGAGATCCGCGCGGTCTGCAGCATGCCGTTCGCGGCCGAGTAGAAGACCGACCCGGAGAACAGGAACTCGAGCGGCACCTCGCCGTCCTCGAGCGCCGACAGGTAGCCCGTCGCGGTGAGCTCCAGGTCATACGAGCAGGCGACCGGGACGACGACCTCGGTCGCGCCGGAGAAGGGCGGCACGACGAGCGTCGTGCGAGTCCACAGCAGCGTCCGCAGCGTGGTGGCCCAGCGATCCGGCGTCCCGAAGATCTCGAGCAGCCCCGCCTGCTCGCCCTCGCCGTAGGAGCGCCCGCGTGCGGCGATCTGGATCTGGGTGTCGAGCAGGATGGAGCGCACGGAGCCGCCGCCGGCGCGTTCGACCCGGAGCATGAAGTTGATCGTCGGGACGGCGCTGTAGCGCTCGGCGATCGCGTCTGCGACCGCGAACGAGAGCTCCGGCACCGCGCCGGACGGCGCCCCGATCGGATGTGAGACAGCCGCCATCTGGCCCTACGCCGGGGACAGGTTCGGCATGCTCGGGTCGATCGGTTCCTCCGCGGCGATGTTCACGCCGGTCGAGCGCGCGGCCGTCGAGGTCCCGTCGGGGTTGTGACCCTTCATCTTTGCGTAGTTGCCGACCGAGTTGCCGGCTTTGGTTCCCTTCACGTGCGTGGGCTTGTCCTGGCCCGTGTAGGGACGGCCCGTCTTGATGCTCGCCATCGTCAGCTCCCTTCCGGCGCGCTTCGCGCGCGCCTGTCCAGTTCCTCGAAGAAGCGCTCGAGCTCATGCCACACCTCGCGGCCGCCCGTGAGGCCGCGCCAGTGGATGCGGATCACCCCGACGAGCCGGTAGCACTCGTCCAGGGGCACGAGCCACTGCCTCCTCGCCCCGTGTGCGCGGTTCACCAGCAGCGCCTCCACGTCCGGCTCCAAGCCGCCGAGGATCGGGTTGCCGCGCTCCAGCTCCTCCCACGAGCGGAGCTCGAGCTGGGACTCCGTGGCTCCCATCGGACCCGGGTAGTACGCGAGCACGCGCTCGGCCTCGCTCGAGCGGAAGAAGAACGCCATGTCGACGGGGATCCGCAGCTCCTCCCAGGCCTCGTCGCTCATCGAGAAGCCCTCCAGCCGCAGCCGCCGCTCCGGCACGAGCTTGAAGCGGCCGGCGCCCGAGCCGCTGCGATCGAACAGCAGCGAGCACGGGCGGCACGTGCACACGAGCTCGCGGGAGGAGAGCTCCAGCATGTGGCGGTGGCTGCTCGAGATCGGCGCGTTGCACAGCTCGCAGCGCTCATCCGCCGTCGCGCCCTCCTCACCCTCGCCTGCGGGGCGCTGGGCGAGTCGCCTCAGGCGCGATCCGGCGAGGGTTCCGGCGGCGGCCATGGCCTCAGGCGACCGCCCCGAGCGCCACCTTGACCAGGCCGGCCTCGTCCACCAGCAGGGGGACCGGATCGAGGTGCAGGTGTGGCGCGTCCAGACAGCGACCCGCCCGGAGAACGTCGTAGCGCTTGCCGCAGGCGGCGCACGTCAGCTCGCTCGCCCGCAGCGTGCCGGCCTCGAGCGAGCTCTCGCAGCCGGGGCAGGAGGGCCGGTAGGCGTAGACGCGTCCGTTCGGGCGCAGGAACAGCACCTGTTCGCCGGAGACGTCCTTGAGAAGCACGCCACCGCCCTCGAGCTGCGGCATCCCGCCCGCCGTCGCCCAGGCCGCCGGCGACAGCGAGGGGGCGACGGCCGGCCCCGCCATCTCGAGCTGCAGCAGGCCGCCCGGCGGCGCCTGCGGCTCGGCGCTCGCCACGCCCTCGGCTTGCACCTCCTCCACGTCGGGCGCCGCCTTGAAGATGGCGTCCTCGATCGCGAGCTTGAGCGTCATCGCGGAGGAGGGGCAGCCGGAGCAGCTTCCCTGCAGCCGCAGATGGGCGACCCCGTCGCGGACGCCGAGCAACTGGACGTTGCCGCCGTGGGACTCGAGGTAGGGCAGCACGCTCTCGAGCGCGCCGGTCACGCGCTGCTCGACGGGGATCGGATGCAACCCGTGCACGAGCAGCAGGTGGGCCACGAGCTCGTCGTCCGCCAGAGCCTCTCCGAGCGCGCCGCCGTCCTCACGCGCGACGAGAGCGTCGACGATCCTCTCGAGGCCCTCGCCGTAGAGGTCGAGGACCGCCTGGACGGCCTGCGTGGCGGTGTCGCGGGAGTCCGGATCGGGCAGCTTCTCGAGCTGCTCGAGCAGACCCTCGACGCGTGCCAGCAGATCCTGGGCGCCGTCCATCGTCGTCTCGCTCATCCTCTCGCCTACCCGTGCTGCTCGCCGAACATGGGGGAGTGGACCGTGCGAACCGTCCGCCCCTTTCCGAGGTACATGTGCACCCCGCACGGCAGACAGGGGTCGAAGGAGCGCACGGCGCGCATGATGTCGATCCCCCGGAAGCTCTCCTGCGAGTTCTCCTCGAAGATCGGCTGGCCCGCGACTGCGTCCTCGTACGGCCCCGGCGTGCCGTAGGAGTCGGTGGAGGAGCCGTTCCAGGGCGTGGGCGGATACGGGTGGTAGTTGGCGATCTTGCCCTCGCGGATGACCATGTGGTGTGAGAGCACGCCACGCACGGCCTCGTGGAAGCCGCAGCCGATGGCCTCGTCGGGGACCTCGAAGTCCTCGAAGACCTTGGTCCGTCCCGAGCGCAGCTCGGTCATCGCGCGATCGAGGAAGTGCATCGCCATCGCGGCCGAGTAGGCGACGAAGTAGATGCGGGCACGGTCGCGCTCGATCGCGTTCGACCACTGCGGGATCTTCCACTCGAGCGTCTGCTCGGGCGTGTTTGGTGTCTTGGGCAGATTGATCAGGACGCTGTTGCCCGTCGCTTTCACGTAGGGCGTGTCGACCTTGTTGGCCAGCGCCGTCACCCAGAGCCGCGCCAGCGCGCCGCCGCCGGTGTCGAGCGCGAGATGGTCACCGGTGCGCTTGTCGAACCAGCGCGGGCTCATCACCCACGAGTACTTGCCGCCGTCGAGGTCCCTTTTCTGGGGCCTCGGGATCGTGGTCTGGTTCCACGGGTGACGCTGGTCGACGGGGTTGCCCAGGGGGTCCTGGCGGACGAAGGTCTCCTCGCCTTCCCAGTCGTCGTAGTAGGAGGAGCCGAGCAGGATGCGGATGCCGAGGTTGATGTCGACGAGGTTGGTGGTGACGAGCTCGCCGTCGACCACCACTCCCGGGGTGACGAACATCTCGTTGCCCCAGTGCTCCATGTGGCGGTAGTCGTAGTCGACGAAGTCTGGGTTGTTCCACGCCCCCCAGCAGCCAAGCAGGATGCGACGCCGGCCGATCTCCTCATAGCCGGGCAGGGCCTCGTAGAAGAAGTTGAAGACGTCGTCGTTCATCGCGACGGCCGACTTGATGAAGTCGAGGCAGCGCAGCAGCCGCGACAGGTAGTCGGTGAAGAGGGTCGGCGTCGCGACTGTGCCCACGCCGCCCGGGTAGATGGTCGAGGGGTGCACATGGCGCCCCTCCATCAGGCAGATCATCTCGCGCCCGATGCGGCTCATGTGCAGCGCCTCCTTGTACGTCGCCCCGGTGAAGGGGTTGTAGGAGCGCATGATGTCCGCGATCGTCCGGTGGCCGTGGATGTTCGCCCCCGGCGCCTCGGTCTTCTCCGCCTTCTCGAGCACGCTGGGGTTGGTCTCGCGCACCATCTGCTCGCAGAAGTCCACGAACACGAGGTTGTCCTGGAAGATGATGTGGTCGAAGATGTACTCGGCCGCCTCGCCGAGGTTCACGATCCACTCGCCGAGCGGAGGGGGCTTGACGCCGTAGGCCATCTGCTGGGCGTAGCAGGAGCAGACCGCGTGGTTGTCGCCGCAGATCCCGCAGATGCGGCTCGTGATGAAGTGCGCGTCCCGCGGGTCCTTGCCGCGCATGAACACCGAGTAGCCCCTGAACATCGACGAGGTCGACTTGCAGGTGGCGACCTGGCGGTTCTCGAAGTCGATCTTCGTGTAGATCCCGAGGTTGCCCACGATGCGCGTGATCGGGTCCCACGACATGTCGACCAGCTTGCCGGCCTCCGGTTTGACGCTCTCGCGAGTGACTGCCATCTCGGTCTCCTCTCGTCTCTAGTTGCCCCAGCGGGGGTCGTAGCCGGTGGTCAGCTCGGGCCTGTTGTGCCGCCACTTGGTCTCCTTGTTCATGGTCTTGTTGGTGATGCTCCGCAGTTTCCGCATCACCGGCCCGTAGACGCCGCCGATCCCGGCGGAGACGGTGCTCCCTGGAGGCGCGTCCATGAACGGCATGAACCTGTCGGGGAACCCCGGCATCGTGCAGCCGATGCAGATGCCTCCGACGTTCGGGCAGCCGCCGATGCCCGCCATCCACCCGCGCTTGGGCACGTTGCAGTTGACGACCGGGCCCCAGCACCCCGTCTTGACCAGGCACTTCGGCGAGTTGTAGTCCAGCGCGAAGTCACCCTGCTCGTAGTAGCCCGCGCGATCACAGCCCTCGTGGACCGTCTTGCCGAAGATCCACTGCGGACGCAGCGCCTCGTCCAGCGGGATCGTCGGGGCGAGGCCGGCCGCCTGGTAGAGGAGCCAGGTCAGGGTCTCCATGAAGTTCTCCGGCTGCACCGGACACCCGGGCACGTTCACGATCGGAAGCCCCGCGGCCGACCGGAAGTCCCAGCCGAGGTAGTCGGCGAGGCCCATGCAACCGGTCGGGTTGCCGGCCATCGCATGGATGCCGCCGTAGGTCGCGCAGGTGCCTACGGCTACGACACCCCATGCCTTGGGCGCGAGGCGGTCCAGCCAGTAGTCGAGCGTCAGCGGTTCGCCGGTCGCCTCGTCGTTGCCGAACGAGGTCCAGTACCCGTCGCCGTTGATCTTCTCGTTGGGGATCGACCCCTCGATGACGAGCACGAAAGGCGCCCCCAGTTCGTCCCGGGCCGCCAGGCGGAACGGCAGCAGGAACTCCTCGCCCCCCAGCGTCGGTGAGAGGACTTTGTTGTGAAGGTGCACGGTGGGCAGTCCCGGGATGGCGCCGAGCAGAACGTCCTCGATGCCCGGCTGCCCGGCGGCTGTGACCGACACCGAGTCCCCGTCGCAGCTCATGCCCTCCGAGATCCAGAGGATGTGGACCTCGTCGACCCCGGACGGTTGCGGTTCAAACGTGGCTGCCATCTCCGCTCCTTTCGTTCATGGCCGGTTCCTCCTCGAGCTCGAGCGCGTCGACGAGCAGCTCCTCACCGGCGAGGAGCTCGGGGTCGAGTTCGCCGCAGCCGCCACAGCGCAGCGGCATGTCCTCGAGCGCGCTCTCGGCGCCGCAACGCCGGCAGCGCCCCCTCGCCGGCACCTGCTCGATCACGAGCTCGGCGCCATCGAGCGCCGTTCCCTGGCAGACGAGCGTGAAGGCGAACTCGAGCGAGGCCGGGACGACCTGGCGCAGGTGCCCGACGCGAACATCGACCCTGACGACACGCCGTCCCGCCGCGTGCCGTGTCGCGACGTCGACGATCGCCTCCGCGATCGAGAGCTCGTGCATCAGCAGATCCTCGGCAGCGGGTCGCCGACGAGCTGGTCCATCACGCGGCGTCCGCCGAAGGCGGTCTCGACGAGCACCATGCCCGGGGGGTCGGCCTTGACCTCGCCTATCTCGGCCGCCGCCTCGCCGCCCGGTATCGCCCGCAGCGCAGCCAGGGCCTGCTCGGCTCGCTCTGGGGCCACGAACGCGACGAGCTTGCCCTCGTTGGCCACGTACATGGGGTCGATGCCGAGGATCTCCGCCGCACCGGCGACCGCGGGTTCCACGGGCACGGCCGCCTCGCGAACCAGGATCGCCACGCCCGACGCGCGCGCGAGCTCGTTGAGCACCGAGGCGACGCCGCCCCGCGTGGCATCGCGCAGGCAGCTCAGAGCCCCACCGGCGCTCTCCAGCAGCCCGTCCACGAGCGGCCACAGCGGCTGCGTGTCGGACTCGATGTCGGCGTCGAGCCCGAGCTCGCCGCGCGCCAGCATGATCGCCGTCCCGTGCTCGCCGATCGTGCCGGAGACGATGACGCGGTCACCCGGCCTGAGCGCGCCGGGGGCGAGGCGGGCGCGGGGGTCGCGCAGCCCGAGTCCGCTGGTGCAGATGTACATCCCGTCGGCGTGACCGCGTTCCACGACCTTGGTGTCCCCGGCCACGACCTGCGCTCCGGCAACGCGCGCGGCATCGGCGATCGCCCCGACCTCCTCGCGAAGCGTCTCGGCCGCGAGGCCCTCCTCGAGCACGAGCGACAGCGTGAGCGCCAGCGGCCGCGCGCCCGCCATCGCGAGGTCGTTGACCGTGCCGTTGACCGCCAGCTCTCCGATCGAGCCACCGGGGAAGCGCAGCGGCTTGACGACGAACGAGTCGGTGGTCATGGCAAGGTCGAGCCCCTCGACGCTGACGGAGCCCGCATCCGCCAGCTCGTCGAGCGCAGCGGACGCGAAGGCGGGCGCGAACAGCCCCTCGACCAGCGAGGAGGTCGCCTTGCCGCCGGCGCCATGGGACATGGTGATGTGCGAGTCGCGGAACCTGGCGCGCTTCGCACGCGCGGTCTCGATGATCTCGAGGATGCGCGACTCGCGCTCGGAGACGCTCCCCGGTGTCATGCGACCTCGCGTTCGCGGGCGAAGCGCCCGTAGTTGTAGTAGGCGGCACAGGCACCCTCCGGCGAGACCATGCAGGTTCCGATCGGCCGCTCGGGCGTGCAGGCGGTGCCGAACACCTTGCACTCCCACGGCTTGATGACCCCCTTGAGCACCTCGCCGCACTGGCATGCCTTGGGGTCCGCGACGCGCACGCCGGGCACCGAAAACCGCTCCTCGGCGTCCCAGTCGGAGTATGCGTCGCTGATGCGCAGGGCGCTCTGGGAGATGAAGCCAAGGCCTCGCCACTCGAAATGCGGCCGCAGCGCGAAGACCTCGCTCATGATCTCCAGCGCGCGGAGGTTCCCCTCCCACGGCACGACTCGTGAGTACTGGTTCTCCACCTCGGCGCGCCCCTCGCCGAGCTGGCGCAGCACCATGAGGACGGACTGCAGGATGTCGAGCGGCTCGAACCCGGAGATGACGACGGGCTTGCCGTACTGCCCGGGCAGGAACTGGAACGGCCGCGCGCCCACGACGGTGGCCACGTGCCCCGGGCCGATGAACCCGTCCAGCCGCAGATCGGGCGACTCGAGCAGCGCACGCAGCGGCGGCACGATCGTCACGTGCGAGCACATGACCGAGAAGTTCTCGACGCTCTCGGCCTTCGCGCGGCGCAGCGTCAGCGCGGTGGAGGGCGCAGTCGTCTCGAAGCCGATCGCGAAGAACACGACCTGGCGGTCCGGGTTCTGCTTGGCGATGCGCAGCGCGTCCAGCGGTGAGTAGACGATCCGCACGTCAGCGCCGTCGGCCTTCGCGTCCAGGAGCGTCTGGCGGGAGCCCGGCACCCGGACCATGTCGCCGAAGCAGGTGAAGATCACCCCCGGCTCGTGCGCGAGGGCGATGCCGTCGTCGACGCGGCCCATCGGAATGACGCAGACCGGGCAGCCAGGGCCGTGGACGAGCTCGACGTTCGAGGGCAGCAGGTCGTCGACGCCGTACTTGTAGATCGAGTGCGTGTGGCCTCCGCAGACCTCCATCACCTTGTACCGGCGGCCGGGCTCGACGGCGGCAACGATCTCACCGGCGAGGACCCGCCCGAGCTCGGCGTCCCTGAACTCGTCGACAAACCTCATTCGCGCCCCTCGCCGGTGGCCCGGCCGATGGCCGTGCCGGCATGCACCAGGAGCGCCTCGCCCGGATGAACGGGGTCGACGAGCGCGGTCTCGACGGTTGACGGCTCTCCGCCGGGCGCCCGGCAGACGGCAAGGCTGCGCTCGCCGTCCACGTCCACGACGCGCATCGGGACAGCCTCGTCGCCGCAGGTGATGCAACCCGGGGCGGCGAGGCAGTCGCTCATGCGATCGGCTCCCTCATCGCCTCGACCCGGTCAGGGGGCTGCCGCTGATCATCCGGTCGGCCCCATCACTCGATCACGCTGGCCTTGAGCTCCTCGAGCTCCTGCGTGTACTCGGCGCCCATCTGCTCGAGCAGCGCCAGCGTCGCCCGCGCCTCCTGCTCGTCGATCTTGGACAGCGCGAACCCGACGTGGATCAGCACCCAGTCGCCTGGCCGCGCGGTGCTGTCGCCGACATCGAGGAGGCCGATGTTGACGGTCCTCCGCACGCCGGCGATCTCGATCGTGGCAAGCCGGTTGTCCTCGTCGACAACCTCCACCACCTGCCCTGGAATCGCTAGGCACATCGCAGCTCTCTCGACCCGGGGGGCCTCGCTGCCCCACGTAGCGCACCTACCCGGCAACGGCCGCTTCTAACGTGGTGGGCGCGCCTGCTGCCGCGGCACGGTCCCGGTCACCGCTCGACCGTGGCGCTCCAGCGATCCTCGATGTGCGCGAGGTGCCAGACCCCGAGCGCGACCGCCCACGTGAGCACGAACATGCCGACGATCAGCAGGCCGAGCGAGTTGATGTCAATGGCCTCCAGCCACGCCCAGAAGGAGCCCGAGAGCTCGAGCCGTTCTGCCGCCAGGCCGCCGATCTCGATCGTGCCGACGACGAGCGCCACGGCCACCGACAGCCCTGTGACGGTGAGGTTGTAGTAGACCTTCCGCACCGGCTTCGAGAACGCCCAGCCGTAGGCCAGGCTCATGAAGGAGCCGTCGATGCTGTCCATCAGGGACATGCCGGCGGCGAACAGCACGGGGAGGCAGAGGATCGCGTACCAGGGCAGCCCGGCGCCGGCCGCCCCTCCGGCGAGCACGAGCAGGGCCACCTCCGAGGCGGTGTCGAACCCCAGGCCGAAGAGCAGCCCCACGAGATACATCTGGCTGGGCCTCGTGATGGTCCTCGTGAGCCCTCCGAAGAACCGGTTCATCATCCCGCGGCCTTCCAGCCCTCGCTCGAGGGCCCGCTCGTCGTAGCAGCCGCGGCCCATGTCGCGGAAGACCCTGAAGATGCCGACGAGGATCACGAGGTTGAGCGCCGCGATCATGTACAGGAAGCCGCCGGAGACCAAGGTTCCGATGCCGCCGAGGCCGCGAACGGCGGAGCCGCCTCGGAGCGGGCCCGCCAGCGACCTGGTGGCCATGGCGAGCAGGAACGCGAGGGCGAAGACGACGGTGGAGTGTCCCAGCGAGAACCAGAAGCCGACGCTCGGCGACCGCCGGCCCTCGGACATCAGCTTGCGGGTGGTGTTGTCGATCGCGGCGATGTGGTCCGCGTCGAAGGCGTGGCGCAGGCCGAGGGTGTAGGCCGTGACTCCGATCCCGACCGTCAGTGCACCGGCCCCGCCGACGCGGTAGCGAGCGGGAGCGACGAGCACGAACAGCGCGACGAAGCCGACCACGTGAAGGGCGAGGACGACGAGCGCCATCATCCCGAGGGTCCTGCGGGCGGATGGCTCGAGCCTGCGCCAGAGCGTTCGAGCACCAGGTCTCACTGCGGTCGTAGCCATCGACCCCGCGCTCATCTCATGTCCGCTCCCGAGCGCGCGGCGGGCGGGCGCCCGGCGGCGTCGCGCTCTGGCTGGCGGCTACCCCGCTGCCGGCGGCGGCAAACCACCGTCCCCTGTGAGCGCTCGCCCGTCAGCGGACCAGCACATAGACCCGCGCCTGCCCGGCGGCGGTGCCGACGGCGAACGAGGAGACACCGAAGCGCGTGCCGCCCAGGGTCACCGCTCCGCCGGTGGGCAGTCTGGTGGGAGCGGGGTGGCTGCTACCGGCGAGCTGACGCGAGCCCGAGCGGATGTAGACGAGCGCTCCGGAAAGCGTGTTGGTGAGCCTGATGTAGGTGGCGAAGGTGGACGGCGAGAGCGCGAACCGCCGCGATATGCGCTGCGCGATGCGCCCCGTCTCCTGCGTCCGGATCTCGGCGCAGGATCTGGCGGCGAGCGTTGGGCCCAGCGGCAGCAGCAGCGAGACCCGGAGCGGGCCGGCGGGAAAGGCGCTGGCGTCGAACGAGAACGCCTCATAGGACCTGTGCGCATAGGTGACGGGTCCATGCGCCGGGATGGCGGGTGGCCCGGGCGTGAGCAGGCCTTCGACGGGCAGTGAACGCGAGCCGGTGCGCATGACGAGCGGCGCGCCGATGAAGCGGGTGACGAGCTTGATGTAGCCGAGGTCATCCTGGACCGAGAGCACGTAGCGCCCCACCGTCCTGCCGTGGAAGCGCAGGCCTCCCCCGACCGGGGCGAGTATGTATGGACCGCCGACGTCGGCCACCACCCTGGACCCCTGGGTGACGCGCAGCCGGACGACGTGGGTGTGCGAGAAGACGAGGCTGGTGACCGCCGCCTTGATGGCCGTGCTTTCCCCGCCGGCGAGGGCAGACAGCAGGGGGACGAACCCCTCGACCTGGCGCTGGTCGCTGCGCGTCTCCGAACCGGACAGCTCCCCCGCGTAGATTCGCGTGGCGATGAGGCCGGCGGTACGAGCCAGCGTCTCTGCAGCCGCCGCGCCGCAGGGGGCAGCCGAGGGTGACCCGGCAGAGGAGACGGTCGTGCCGAGCGTGGCCGGAGGGCGCCCGGCGGCCGAGCCCGTGCTGCGCGCGGCGGCGCCGCAGGCGGCGAGGGCCACCGCGACAAGCGACACGGCGCCGATCGGGATCACGAGGCGGCGGCCCATCACCGGAAAGCTACCCCGGCGGGGCCATCCTCGCGTCAGATCATCCGCGGTTCCCCCGGGCGATCCGCCGCAGGTCGATCGTCTCGTCGTAGACCTTCGCGTCCACGCCCTCGGCGAGGGCGACCTCGCGCAACGGCCGTCCTGACTCCGTGGCCTTCGTGACGATGACGGTCGCCTTGTCGTAGCCGATCGCCCCGTTGAGCGCGGTGGCAACCGCGAGGGTGGCCGCCGCCGAGGCGTCGGTGCCAGAGCGGTTGGCCTTGATGCCGTCGATGCACTTCTCGGCGAACACGCGCGTGGTCGCGGAGAGCAGTTCGAGGGACTGGAGCAGGTTGCGTGCGATCAGGGGGATCCGTACGTTCAGCTCGAACTGGCCCTGCAGCCCCCCGACCGTGATCGCCGCGTCGTTGCCGATGACCTGCGCTGCGACCTGCAGCACGACCTCGGGGATCACGGGGTTGACCTTGCCCGGCATGATCGAGGAGCCCTTCTGCAGCTCGGGCAGGATGATCTCGCCGATGCCGGCACGCGGCCCGGAGGCCATCAGCGCGATGTCGCCTGCGATCTTGGTGAGCGACACCGCGAGAACCTTCAGCGCCCCGGACAGCTCGACCAGCGCGTCGCGATTGGCCTGAGCCTCGAACGCGTCGCGTGGCGCAGCGATCTGCTTGAGGCCGGACTCCCGCTTCAGCCGCGCGCGGACCTTCTCGGCGAACCGCGGGTGGGTGTTCAGCCCGGTGCCGGTCGCGGTGCCACCGAGCGGGATCTGCCCGACGTGCTCGAGCGCCGCCCGCACGCGCTCCTGGGCAAGCCCGATCTGGGCGGCGTAGCCGGCGAACTCCTGGCCGAGCGTCACCGGCACGGCGTCCATCAGGTGCGTCCTGCCTGCCTTGACGACGTTCTGGAAGCTCCTCGCCTTGCGGGCGAGCGAGCGTTCGAGCTGCTTGAGCGCCGGCAGTAGCTCGTTCTCGGCGACGTCCAGCGCGGCCAGGTGCACGGCAGAGGGGAAGACGTCGTTGGACGACTGTCCCATGTTGACGTGATCGTTGGCGTGGATGCTCTCCCCCGCGAGGCGCGCGATCACCTCGTTGGCGTTCATGTTCGTCGAGGTTCCGGAGCCGGTCTGGAAGACGTCGATCGGGAACTGGGAGTCGTGCCTGCCCGCGGCGATCTCCGCGGCAGCCTTCTCGATGCGGGAGGCACTGCGCTTTGAGAGCAGCCCCAGCTCGCCGTTGACCGCAGCGGCAGAGCCCTTGATGCGAGCCAGCCAGTGGATGACCGAAGTTGGAACCGTCTCGCCCGAGATGGGGAAGTTCTCAACAGCCTTCGTCGTCTCCATGCCCCACAGCTGCTTGTCCGGCATCGACTCTCCTTGATGGTATTCGAGCAGGGCGGCGAACCCTATCCGCAGAACGCCGCCAGCTCGCGCGCCAGCCCTACCGGGTCGTCGTACGCCATCAGGAAGCCCGTGCTCTCGAGCACGCGCAGTTGACCGTTGGGAAGCAGGCGTAGGGCCTCTTCGGCGGCCGCGATCGGATACAGCGGATCGCGGTCGGCCCACAGCAGCAGCACGGGCATGTCGAGTCTGGGGTAGAGCTCGAGCAGGTGCCGCTGGGCCCCGCGCGGCCACGCGCGCGCATACCTCGCCCACGAGCGTGCGAGGCTGGAGTTCCCCGGCACGTCTGCGAAGGCGTGTCTGACGAGGTCGCCGGCGGCTGGATTCGAGCGCGCGGAGAGCCCTATGGCGCGCTGGGGCGTGAACACTGCCTTGGTGGCGTGGCTCAGCAGGCGGTCGAGGCCGGGTACCACGGCGGCCTGCGCCGCTACGCGCCAGGTCGCCCGCAGCAGCCGCCGCGTCGGCGGCGCGTGCAGCCGGTTTGGCATGAGCACCAGCCGCGACGGATGCACACGGCCGGCGAGGACGGCGTGCAGGAGGATCTCGGCGCCGGCGTCGTGTCCCGCCATGAGCGGTCGCGGCCCGAGCACCTCGGCGGCGAACCCCCCGAGCACCTCGGCGAACCAGTCGATCGTGTAGGGATGGGTGGTCCGGTCCTCGGAGTCGCCGTGCAGCGGCAGGTCGGGAAGCACGACGCGGTAGCGGTCGGCGAGCTGCTCCACGGCGGGCTCCCACTCCTTGTGTGACAGCATCGCCGAGTGGAGCAGCGCCAGCGGCCTGCCGGTGCCGACCTCGCGGTAGGCCACACGGGCGCCGTCGGGGTGGTGGTAGAGACGGAGCCTCACGTCTCCCATCGTATGGTCGGCGCGGGTTTCGGCGTGTGCGCCGCGGGAACACAACTGGGATGAGCACCCAGCAGCACCCGGTCACCACCGCGGAGGCTGTTCACCGGGCGGTCGAGGTGTGCGAAATCGGCGAGGTCGACGATCGGCTCGGCGACCTGCTGGCCCGCTTCGAGGACGCCGACGAACCGATCCGGGCGATCGGCGACGTCGAACTTCGGCTGGATGAAGTGCTCGAAGCGATAGCGCCCGACTGGGAGAACCTCTCGCTGCCGCCGGACTCCTCCCTGGCGATGGCGCGCGCGGTGGCCGTCTATCTGGCGTTCAGGCGCGACGAGATCGACTCGGAGGCGACGACGCTGCTGCGCCTCGCCGCCCGAGCCGAGTACCACGGCGTGCCTCCTGCGCCGATCCGCGACTGGCTTGGCGCGGCAGGGGTGTCACTGTAGGCACCGCGCGACCTAGAAGCGTAGGGTCGCGGCGATCCCGGCGAAGGCGCGGAGCGCGGGGGTGTCGCGCAGCGGGATCACCTCGGCAGACTGGTTGAGGGCGGCGTCCACGGCGTCCTCGAGCATGCTCTCGCGCTGCTGGACCTCGCCGCCGTCATTGGGACAGCTCTGCGCCTCGACGCCCATCCAGCCGCACCGCGGGCAGATCACGCCGGCGAGCTGCAGCTCGGCTTCGTAGAGGAGCGCCTCGACCCGGCGCTCGACCAGCGCCAGCAGGACGGCGTCGGGGCCCGCCGCGGCGCGCGTGTTGCGGGCCAGGTGCTCGCGCAGCTCGGCGAGCACGTCCTCCACATGGCGGGCGCGCGCGTCCTCGAGCACGAAGTCGGCCGCTGCGACGATGTCCTCTATGCCGGCGTCCGGAACGTCCAGCGACAAGCGCTTGTCGTGCAGGCGCCCCCGCACTTCGGGTGGCAGGTGGGCGAGCACGCGGGGCCACAGCGGCTCGGTGCAGGCGACCAGCAGGTGGTCGTACGGGGACTCGCTGAGCAGGTCCTTCAGCTCGCGGCCCACGTGGCGCAGGTGGGCCTCCACATCCTCGCTCTGCGAGCGCTGGTAGCGCGCCTGAGACCAGCCGCCCTGGTCCTGTCGCCCATGGACCGGGTCGCTGATGGTGCTCGCGCGCTGGAGCCGCTCGGGCGAGCCCAGGAGGATGCGAGCGTGGCGCTCGTCGACCAGCGCGACGCAGACCACGCTGGCGGGGGCCAGCTGGGTCAGCGGCGCGATGAACGGCTCGTCTCCGATGAGGGCCGCGCTGTCGAGGGGGTGGGGAAGCCGCAGCAGCTCCTCCAGGTCGAGCGGCGGGGAGATGAAGAGCGCCGCCGCATGCGCGTCCTCGGCCCAGGGCTGCTCGCCGTCGGCGAGGATCTCGCGAGCGCGCTCGAGCGCCGCGCGTAGCGCCATCAGCTCGGAATGCGGACGTTCGCCCGCCTCGATCTCGCGGTGCGCGCCGTCGAGCAGAGAGTCGATCTCGGACGTGCGCGCCCGCGCGGTGGCGAACCGCTCCGGATCGAGGTTGAGGTAGAGGCTGAGCACCGTGCTCTGCGGTGCCCGGATCGCTGCGAGGCTCCTGAGGCGCTCCGGCGTCAGGTCGTTGCGCGCGCTCACCGTTCGAGAGTACCCCCCTCGAGGAGCCCTCACGCGGAACGGCCATGGCGGTGCAGGCTACGGGGCGACCGCGGCGCCCCAGCGCGGAGCGTCCGCCGCCCCGGCGCGGCCGCGGCCCGCACCTACAATGGGCCGCCCTGTGAACGAGCGTCCACGCAATCCGCTGTTGCCCCGGCGTGCGGTTGACCCCCGCCAGGAGCTTCCGGCGCTCGAGCTGCAGGTTCTCGAGCGCTGGCGCGAGCGAGATGTCTTCGCCGAGTCGCTGCGCGCCCGGGAGGGCGCCCGGCAATGGGTCTTCTACGAGGGACCTCCGACCGCGAACGGGCCGCCCGGCACGCACCACGTGCTCTCGCGCGTGTTCAAGGACATCTATCCGCGCTTCCAGACGATGCGCGGGTACCGGGTGGAGCGCAAGGGCGGCTGGGACTGTCACGGCTTGCCCGTCGAGATCGCAGTCGAACAGCAGCTCGGGATCACCTCGAAGGCCGAGATCGAGGAGAAGATCGGCATAGAGGCATTCAACGCGGCCTGCCGTGAGTCCGTCTTCGCCTACGTGGAGGAGTGGAACCGGCTCACCGAACGGATCGGCTTCTGGCTCGACCTGGAGCACGCCTACCGGACGCTGGACGAGCCCTACATGGAGTCGGTGTGGTGGGCACTGGCGGAGATCGCCGGGCGAGGGCTGCTCTACGAGGGGCACAAGGTCGTCCCCTACTGCCCCCGCTGCGAGACGACCCTGTCCTCACACGAGGTCGCGCTCGGCTACGAGGACGTCGTCGACCCGAGCCTGTACCTCAAGCTCCAGGTGGCCGCCGGAGAGGAGCGGCTCCTGGTGTGGACGACCACGCCCTGGACGCTTCCCGGCAACGTCGCCGTCGCCGTCTCGCCGAGCGCGACCTACGCCAGGGTCCGTGCCGGAGATGAGGTCTTCCTGCTCGCGGAGGACCGTGTCGAGCCGGTGCTCGGCGAGGCCGCCGAGATCCTCGAGCGGCTCTCGGGATCGGAGCTGGTCGAGCGCTACCGCGCCTATCGCGGGCCGATCTTCGCGGCCGAGGATCGCGAGCCCGGCGAGCTGCCGATCCTCGCCGACGATTTCGTGACGACGGAGGACGGAACCGGCGTGGTGCATCTCGCGCCGGCCTTCGGCGAGGACGACTACCGCGTCGCGGCCGCGGCGCCGAGCGTCGCGTTCGACCCGACCGAGGCCGGCACGCTCTACAACCCCGTGCGTCCCGACGGCACATACGACGGGCGGGTCCGTGACCGTCGAGGCCGCTCGCTGGAGGGGCGCTTCGTCAAGGACCCGGCGCTCACGGAGGAGCTCATCGAGGATCTGCTCGCGCGGGACCTGGTACTGAGGGTCGAGGCCTACGAGCACTCCTATCCGCACTGCTGGCGCTGCGGGACAGCGCTGCTCTACTACGCCAAACCGTCGTGGTACATCGCGACGTCGCGGCTGCGCGAGGAGATGCTCGCCGCGAACGAGACCGTGAGCTGGTACCCGCCCCACGTCAAGCACGGACGCTTCGGGGACTGGCTGAAGAACAACGTCGACTGGGCTCTCTCGCGGGAGCGCTACTGGGGGACGCCGCTGCCGGTGTGGCGCTGCCCGCGCGGGCACCTCCACGTGATCGGCTCCTTCGCTGAGCTGGCGGAACGCTCGGGAGCGGAGCTCGACGACCACCACCGCCCCTACGTGGACGCCGCCCGGTTCCCCTGCCCGCACGCCGACTCCTCGGAGGGCGAGCCCTGTGGAGAGCAGATGGAGCGCGTCCCTGAGGTCATCGACGTCTGGTTCGACTCGGGATCGATGCCCTTCGCGCAGCACCACTTCCCGTTCGAGCACCGGGACACGTTCGAGGAGCGCTTCCCGGCGGACTTCATCTGCGAGGCGCAGGATCAGACCCGCGGCTGGTTCTACTCTCTGCTGGCGATCGCGACGCTTCTCTCCTGGCCGGCGCCGTACCGCAACGTGGTCTGCCTCGGGCTGATCCTCGACGAGCACGGCCAGAAGATGTCGAAGTCCAGGGGCAACGCGGTCGAGCCTTGGCACGTGCTGGACACCTACGGAGCGGATGCGCTGCGCTGGTACTTCTTCACGTCCAAACAGCCGTGGGACGGCTACCGGTTCTCCGTCGAGGCGATCGGAGAGGGGGTGCGGCTCTTCCTCAAGCAGCTGTGGTCGACCTACTACTTCTACGCGCTCTATGCCAACGCGTCAGCCGACGCACTGGATGCCGGCGGCGCGGGCGAGGCCGGGCCGGGAGACCGACCGAGCGACGATCTCGACAGGTGGGCGCTCTCGCGCACGGCCGCGACCGCGGAGCTGGTTGCGGAGAGGCTCGATGCCTACGATGCGACGGGCGCGGGACGGGCGGTCGCGGGGTTGGTGGACGAGCTGTCCAACTGGTACGTGCGCCGCTCGCGCAGGCGCTTCTGGGATGGCGAGGAGTCCGCGTTTCGGACGCTGCGCACGTGCCTGCTGACGGTCGCGAAGATGCTGGCGCCGTTCTGCCCGTTCATCGCGGATGAGATCTACGACAACCTGGACGGCTCGCTCGCCAGCGTGCACCTGTGCGACTTCCCGCGCGAGCAGGAGCTCGCGCCGCGAGACGAGGAGCTCGAGCAGGCGATGGCCCTGGCGCGCGAGACCGTCCGGCTCGGCCTGGGCGCGCGCGGCCAGGCCAAGATCAAGGTGCGACAGCCGCTCGACGAGGCGGTCGTGGTCGCGGCCGGGCGGGAGCGCGAGGGCATCGAACGGCTCGCTGACGTGGTGCGCGAGGAGCTGAACGTACGGCGGGTGCGCTTCGTGGCGGCCGCCGAGGAGCTGGGCAGCTACCAGGTCAAGCCGAACTACCGCACGCTCGGGCCCATCTTCGGCAGCGAGATGCCGCTCGCGGCAGACGCCGTGGCAGCCCTGGACCCGGCCCGCGTTGCGGCGGCCGTGCGCGACGGAGTGCCGCTCGGGATCGCGGTCGGCGGCCGCGATCACACGCTCTCGGCCGAGGATGTGATCCTCACCATGCGGGCCCCCGAGGGCTACAGCGTGGAGCGCGAGGGTGCACACGCGGTGGCGCTCGATCTCGCCATCGACGACGACCTGCGGCGCGAGGGCTGGTCGCGCGAGACGGTTCACGCGATCCAGAACGCGCGCAAGTCCGCGGGGCTGCAGGTGGAGGACCGCATCGAGCTCGTCCTCGCCGGCGACGCCCCGCTGCTCGAGGCCGCCGCGGAGCACCGCGACTACATCGCCCGAGAGACCCTGGCCGTGCAGCTTCGACTGGCAGACGACAGCGAGCGATCAGCGGACGGCACCGACTACTCCGAGCAGACCAGCGTCGATGGCCTCACCCTCACGATCAGCCTTCGCCGGCTGCAGGCCGCAGCCCGCTGAAGCCAGGCCAGCCGCTCAGCCGGCTGCAGGAGGCGCCGCGCTGAAGTCAGCCCAAGCGCTCAGTGGCGCGCTCGCCGCCTGATGCGCTCAGGCGGCGGTGAGGGAGGGCTCCAGCTCCTGCTCGAGCTTCTTCTTCGGGTAGGCGCCGATCACGGTCTTGACCGGCTCGCCGGCCTTGAACAGGATCATCGTCGGGATCGACAGAACCTGGAACCGGGCGGCCGTCTGCGGGTTCTCGTCGATGTCGAGCTTGACGATGCGCAGGTCGGTGCGCTCCGCCGCGATCTCCTCGAGAACGGGTGCCACGACCCGGCACGGGCCGCACCAGGCAGCCCAGAAGTCGACGAGCACGGGGCCCTCCGCCTCGAGCACCTCGGCCTCGAAGTTCGTATCGGTGACCTGCATCAGGGTGCCTGCCATGTGATCTCCTTGGTCGCTTGCCTACTACCACTATACAAAGTGAAGGGAGGGTATCCCGGGGTGGTCGCAACCCGGCCCGAAAGGCCAACCATGCGAGGCAGGCGGCTCGACCGCGAAGCTATGGTGTGCCGATGCTCCCGCTTGCGGTCAGCGGACTGCTCGTGATCGGCGTGGTGGTGGCGGGCGCCATCCTGCTCCTGGTCATCCTCTTCCGCGACGAGGATCGCGCCGAGGCAGAAAAGCGCGAGGACACGGACAGCTAGCGCGGGCAGCAGCCTCTCACCGGACGGTCACGAGCCAACCCTCTGAGCTTCGAACGATCGGCGGATGGATGTGCGTGAGGCCGGTGAACAGGTGCGGGGAGACGTAGACCTCGACGAAGGCGGAGGCCACGAGGATCGGGACGGCGATCGCGACGGTCACGAAGGTGGCCGCGAGCAGCTGCTCCCAGTCCCCCCGCCGGCTGGCGATGATCCATGCGGCGAGCGGCAGGAACAGGGCCACGAGCTCCGGTATGGCGTGCGGCAGCACCCCGAGGAGCAGCAGCCCCGGAGAGACGCGCAGAAAGCCGGAGACGCCGGCGAGTGAGTGCCCGATCAGATACGCCTGGGTGCTCAGCGAGAACGTGGTCGCGGCCGCCACGAACGCGATGGCCAGACGCCCGCCGTGCTCGTGGATCCAGCGCGAGACGCCGTGACGGTGCTGTGCCTGCATCGGCAGCGCGCTGCCCGCGATGAAACCGGCGACGCAGGCCATCGCGTGCAGAGCCAGCACGAGCAGGTTGCTGCGGAGCACCGCCAGCACGTTGCCGACGTCACCGACCGCGAACGGCGGGCGCAGGACGATGACCTGCTCGTAGCCGTTGTCGAGTGAGGCGATCACCCAGACGGCGATCAGCAGGCCGGCGGCGGCCGCGGCGGCGCCGGCGAACCATCTGCCGAGGACCGGGCCGGGGCTCCGCTTCCAGGTGTCCAGCGTCGCACGGGTGTGACGCACGCCATGTGCGAACGCGTAGGCGGAGGCATCCATCGCCTCTGCATCGACGGGTGCGGCGGCTACCTGAAGCGCAGGCCGGGGACCAGCCACATGGCCTCGGCGGCGATCCGCCAGGACATCTTGCTGCTGCCGTGCTGGCGATCACGGAACACGATCGGGACCTCCACGACCTGGAACCCGCCCTGGACGGCCCTGTAGGTCAGCTCGACCTGGAAGGCGTAGCCACGCGAGCGGACCCTGTCGAAGTGGATCGATTCGAGCACGTCTCGCCGGAAGCACTTGAAGCCGCCCGTCAGATCGCGCACCTGGAGCCCGAGTACGACCCGCGCGTAGGCCGAGCCGCCCTCGCTGATGAACCGCCGCAGCAGCCCCCAATCGCTCACCCCGCCACCCGGCACGTAACGCGAGCCCAGCGCCAGGTCGGCGCCGGCGTAGACCGCATCGAGCAGCCGAGCCAGATCGGCGGGATCGTGCGAGAAGTCGCTGTCCATCTCCATCAGATAGCCGGCGCCGCGATCCAGCGCGTGACGGAACCCGGCCAGGTAGGCGGGGCCGATGCCGTTCTTCTCGGCACGATGGAGCACTTCGACCCATTCGAGCTCGGAGGCCAGCTCGTCCGCCAGCCGGCCTGTGCCGTCCGGTGAGCCGTCGTCGACGATCAGGACGCGGTAGCCGTCGGGGGCGGTGCGCGCGAGCACGTCGCCGGACGCCGCGACGATGGCTTGGACGTTCTCGGCCTCGTTGTATGTGGGCAGGATCAGCCACGGCTCGCCGGACATCGGCCGCGTACCCTAGAGCGTGAGCGCGTGTCCCGGCCGGAGGTGAGCGCCGCTCGCCCGCCGCGGGCCTCCTACCCTGGAGCGCGTGGCCGATGCAAAGCTCTCCAACACGACGATCGCCGACGCGTTCGAAGAGCTCGGCGACCTCTACGAGCTCGACGGGGCGATCGTGCACAGGGTCCAGGCCTATCGCAGCGCGGCCAAGGCCGTGCGCAACGCCTCGGTGTCGGTGGCGTCGCTGGCCCGAGAGGGTCGCGCAACCGAGCTGCCGGGGATCGGCACGACCCTCCAGGACAAGATCGTCACGCTGCTCGAGACGAGGTCGATTCCCGCGGCCGAGCGCCTCCGCGCCAAGTTCCCGGCCGGACTGATCGAGATCACGCGCCTTCCGGGGCTCGGTCCGAAGCGTGCGCGGCTGCTGCACTCCGAGCTCGGCATCGACTCGCCACGGGCGCTCCGCGAGGCGGCGCTGGCCCAGCGACTGCGAACGGTTCGGGGGCTCGGGCCGAAGCTGGAGGAAAGCGTGCTGGCCGCGCTCGATGAGGCCTCCGCCCGGCCCGCCGGCGCTCCGGCGCCGCGCATCCTGCTGCCGAGAGCCCTGGAGATCGGCGATGCGCTGGTCGCTGGCCTGCGCGAGCACGTCGGGAGCGAGGGCCGCGTGCAGCTCGCGGGATCGGCACGACGGCTGGCCGACAGCGTCAAGGATCTCGACCTCGTGGCGACGACCGCCGCGAGCCCGGCGGATCTCGCGCAGGCCCTCGCCGGCCTGGAGCAGATCGAGACCGTCACCTCCGCGGGCGGGTCGGGTGGGAGGGCGCGCACGCACTCGGGCCTATCCGTCGACCTGCGGATCGGCCGGCCGGAGCAGCTGGGGAACCTGCTGCAGCACTTCACCGGCTCCGGAGAGCACAACGCCGCGCTGCGGGAGGCCGCCGTTCGGCGCGGGCTTCACGTGTCCGAGTACGGGATCCTCGACGACAGCACGGGCGTCACGCACAGCTGCTCGTCAGAGCACGAGGTCTACGAGCTCCTGGGGATGGACTACATCGAGCCGGAGCTGCGGGAGAACCGCGGCGAGCTCGAGGCGGCACGAACGAGCCACGCCGAGCGCAACGGCGACCGCAGGCCGGCCGGCGAGCCGGCCGAGACGGGCGGCCTGCCACGGCTGATCGAGCTGGGCGACATCCGCGGCGACCTGCACAGCCACACGATCGCCTCCGACGGCCACAACACGATCGAGGAGATGGGCCGCGCGGCGCGGCAGCGCGGCTACGAGTACCTCGCGATCACCGATCACTCTGCCAGCCACGGCTTCGGAAACGATGTCTCGGCCGAGCAGCTGCGCCGCCAGATCGAGCTGGTTCACGAGGCCAACGAGCGCGTCGAGGGGATCGAGCTGCTCGCGGGAAGCGAGGTCAACATCCTGCCGGATGGGTCGCTCGACTACGACGACGAGCTGCTGTCCGAGCTCGACTGGGTGATCGGGAGCGTCCACACCGCCTTCGGCATCGGTGAGCAGGCCATGACCGAGCGGATGATCGCCGCGATCGAGCACCCCCTCATCGATGCGATCGGGCATCCGACCGGCAGGCTGATCGAGCGGCGGGCGCCCTACGCGGTCGACCTCGGCGCCGTCTTCGCGGCGGCCGCGAGGACGGGCACGATGCTCGAGGTCAACGCCAACCCCGACCGGCGCGACCTGTCCGACGTGCACGCTCGAGCGGCTGCGCGCGCAGGCGCCCTGATCGTCGTCGACTCGGACGCGCATCGCATCGCGACCCTGCAGAACATGCGCTGGGGGATCGCCACCGCGCGCCGAGCGTGGCTCAGCTCCTCGGAGGTCGCAAACACGCGGCCGCTCGCGGAGCTCACGCGGGTCGGCAAGCGTGGGCGGCGCGCCGCCGGGGATCTAGCCGAGCAGGCGCGGAAGTAGCTGCTCGGCGACGACGGAATCGACCGCCCCGCGGCCGAACGGCGCGAGCGCCTCGCGCGCGCGAAAGGAGTAGTCGTCCAGCGGAGACTCGAGCGCCGCCTCGAGAGCCGTCGCGAGATCGTCGCTCACCAGGCGCGGGTCCAGCGTTCGCGCGATCGGCAGCGCCGCGTAGGGCCCGGGGGACGGCGTCGTGACGAGCTGGCAGCCATCGGCGAGCGCCTCGAGCTGCGCGAGGCCGTAGTCCTCCCTGCGCGGGGCGCACACGAACACGCGGGAGCGCCGCAGGAGCGCCCGGTACTCCGCGGAGGCAAGCGGACCGACGAGCCGGACGTCCTCGTGCTGGGTGAGGTCGATTCCGCTGCGGGCGAGATCATCGGCGCCGGCGCCCGCCACCAGGAGCTCCTCGGCGTCATCGAGCCGGTGGCGCCTCGTCCTCCAGGCCGAGAGCACGCGATCGAGTCCCTTCTTGTAGGGGTTCGCCGCGTAGGTGATGGCGGCGACGTCGCGCGCCCCGCCGGAAGGGCCGGAGGCCTCGACCGGGACGGGGACGACCAGCGCGCGCTCGCGGGCGCCCCCGAGCGGCGCCTCGTCGCGACCCCCGCCGCTCCACGGCAGCAGAAGCGGCGCCTGGGCCAGCCGGCGGCGCTCCAGGGGCCGCTGCCAAAACCCGTGGCGCCCTGGCCGGTTACCGGCCGAGGGGGCGTCGAAGCGGATCGCGCCGGGCCTCCGCCACAAAAGCGCCGCGGTGGTGCTCGAGTAGATCACGCAGCCGGGGCCGGCGCCGTCCAGCCTTGAAAGCGCCCGGGTCTGCGCTGTTCGCGCGGCGCGGGCCCAGGCGAGGTCGGTCAGCATCAGCGAGCGCACCGGGTCAGGGGCGTCGGCGCGGACGAGCTCGACAACCGCCCCTGCCCGCTGCAGCGATGCGCGCAGCTCCTCGTCCGCCGCGCGCAGGCCGGCCGTAGAGCCGAGTGAGACGATCAGCACGTCGACCGCGCGCTGGTCGCGCATGTCAGGTCACGGCGCCGTTGACGCGCTCGGCGCGCGACGACTTGAAGCCTGGCGTGCGCAGCAGCTCCATCGGCCTCACCGGGGACGTCCGACGCACGTAGAAGGAGGCTCCGTCGCGCTCCTCGATCGCCGCCACGGCAGCATCCTGGCGCCGCCAGGCGAGCGCCCAGATGATCGCGAAGCCGGCGGCTATCGCCGGGATCTGGGGAGCGAGGAAGGCGAGCCCGCCGGAGAGCAGGGTGAAGAGCAGCAGCGGCCACAGCCGGTTCAGCAGGATGGCGCTCGGGTGATGCTCGGGCAGCGTGGTGCTCGCCTTGGCGCTCGAGAGCAGCCGCGCGATCGGCGGGTTGGTCTGCGCTCGGCGCCCGACCCGCAGCCCGATCGCCGCGGCAAGCACCCACCAGCCGACGGCGAAAAGGATCAGGGACTTTTCGGAGCTGGTGCTCGACGCGAGCACCGCCACGGCTGCCAGCGCGGTCGCCGCGCCGGCACTGAGTAGCACTGTGGTCCTGAGAAAGTCGACGAACCGCACGGTGCTACAGCAGCGCCTCGAGCAGTCCCCGCACGCCGTCGGTGCCGTCGACCGTCACGTCTGCCTCCTGCGCCAGCTCGGGCGGCGCTTCGTCGGAGCTCACGGCCACGCACACCGCGTGCTCGAGCTTGCCCGACTGCGCCATCGAACGCAGCCCGCGAAAGGCGTCGAGGTCGGTCGTGTCATCGCCGACGTAGACCGCAGCCGTCACCGGCGAGCCGCGCAGCAGCGCCGCGATGCCAAGCCCCTTGTCGAGCACCACGGGCGGTCGCACCTCGAGGACCTTGCGGCCCCAGTGGACGACGAACCCCTCCTCCTGGGCCTGCCTGGCTATCTCCTGGACGGCCCGCTCCGCCGCCTCCTCATCAGGCGCGCCGCGCCAGTGGAACGCCGCGATGGCGTCCTTGTCCTCGCTCCGCACGCGGATCCGCTGGTGCTCGCTGGTGTAGGCACGGGCGGCGAAGTCCCGCACCCGTGCCGTCCACTCGGCCACCTCGGGATCGACCTCGGGTGCGGTGGCGCGCGGGCGCAGCAGCTCGCCTCCGTGGTTGCCGATGTAGGCGATCGTGCCGATCGCGACGATCTGCCGGGCCGTCGTGGCGCGCCGTCCGCTCACGCAGCCGACAAGACCGTAGCGACGCGAGATCTCGATCAGCAACGACCGGGTGGCCTCGGGAACGTGTGCGTCGGCAGCGTGGCGCACGATCGGCGCGAGGGTGCCGTCGATATCGAGCAGCACCGAAGAATGGGGAGGGTCAGCGCGGATCGGCTCGAGCGCCTCCACGAGCATCGCAGCGGGGGACACGCTGTCTAGTATGGCGCGCATGGTCGCCGATCCGCCTGCTCGTGCAATCGGTCGTTGACCTCTCGCCCAATCGCACCCTGAAGCTGACGGCGATCGGCACGATGGCGGGTGTCTTCAGCGGTCTGTTCGGCGTCGGTGGGGGCAGCGTGATCGTGCCGCTGCTGATCCTCTGGCTCGGCTACGACGAGCGCTCGGCGACCGCGACGTCGCTGGCCGCGATCGTCTTCATCGCCGCCTTCGCCGCCGGGGTGCAGGGCCTGTACGGGAACGTCCGCGTCCTCGACGCGGTGCTGATCGGGGTGCCGGCGGTCGGCGGCGTGCTGATCGGAACCTGGCTCCAGCAGCGCCTGCGCCCCCGCTCGATCGCGCTCATGTTCGCTGCCGTGCTCGTCGCAAGCGCCGTCGAGCTGGTCGTGCGGTGATCGGCGCCGTCGCCATCGGGGTCGCGGCCGGGATCGTCGCCGGGCTGCTGGGCGTCGGTGGAGGCGTGCTGTTCGTCCCCGGCCTGGTCCTCTTCCTGGGACTGGGCCAGCACG
Source organism: Solirubrobacteraceae bacterium (assembly GCA_036498265.1). GTDB lineage: Bacteria > Actinomycetota > Thermoleophilia > Solirubrobacterales > Solirubrobacteraceae > Palsa-744. Next base: position 162,842 of record DASYFT010000030.1, read on the forward strand.
AAGCCGAGGCGACGTCGCTGCTGGCGATCGTGCCCGTGGCGATCGTCGGGACCTACCGCCAGGACCGCTACGGCAACGTCCGCCGCGAGGACGCTCTGCTGCTCGGCATCCTGTCCGTCGTCGGTGCCGCCGGCGGAGTTGCGCTCGCCAACGCGCTCTCCGGTGCCTTCCTGCGCGATGCCTTCGCCGCGCTGATCCTCGTGGTGGCGGCCCAGCTGGTTCGGAGGGCCCTGAGGGAAGGCGACGCGGAGGCGAGCGACGCGCGCTGAGCGCACGGCTCCCGCGATGGCCTAGACTTGCAGGTACATGGGACTCGACAACCCACTGCACATCGCCTTCCTCGTCGTGATCCTGCTGCTCGTGTTCGGAGCGAAACGGTTGCCGGAAATAGGCCGCTCGCTCGGCTCCGGGATGCGCGAGTTCAAGGACTCGGTCACGGGCGCGGACAACGCCCAGCAGCCGCCGGCGCTCACCCAGGCGACCCAGCAGCCACCCCAGGCACCCGTCTCCCAGCCGGCCGCCGCGCAGGCGGCACCCGAGCCGGCGCCCCCCGCCGAGGCTCCGGTCGAGCCGACGCGCCAGGCCTGACCGCCGGGCGGGAGGAGGCTCGCAGCCGACCGGCAACGCCGGCGGCCGCTCACGCGCGCAGCGACCCTCTCGCGCCGGCTCGTCCCGAGGCCACTGCGGTCTCCGAGCGGTGTGGGACAGCTCAGCCCGTGCGCACGATCGGCCCCGTGCGCACGGCCTCGAACGCCGACCCCGGCACGCGCTTGATCTGACCCAGGTCTTCGTCGTTCCAGCGCCGGTCCGGCGCGCCGGTGATGTACCAGGAGGAGCCGTTGTCGGCGACGATGAGGCCATAGCGCTCGAGGGCTCGCAGGACGACGAGCGCCTGGCCGTGGAAGCCGGAAAGGCTGAATCCGGCCTTCAGCCGCAGCCGCAGCCCCATCGGCGGGAGGCTTGGGTCCGAACTGGCGGAGGCGAAATGCCTCGCCGGGGGGACGTAGCCGCGCGGCGTGCGCGCCACGGTGACGCGTAGGGCATGGTCGATGTGCCCGGCCCTGACCTCGGGATAGCGGACCAGCAGCGGCAGGATCGGCAGCCCGGCGGCGTCCGCCGAGGTCCAGCCGGCGGGACGCAGCGCGTTGCTTCGCAGGTTGAACACCGCGCCGGAGCCGGCATCCCAGCCCGCCCCCGTGCGGGCGGCCGAGTAGAGCTCGTAGAGCTTGCAGCTGCCGCGCTGAAGGACGAGCACGTGGCGGTCCCCGGCTTCCCCGGCGCCCTCCACGGGAGCGCCCGGCGGCACGGGATACGGGCCGGGATCGGACTCGTCGCCATATTCCGTGAACCTGATCGGCACCTTCGGCTGGTGCGCACCGACGACGGTGTAGGGGATGCCGTAGCCGGGGTTGCTCCCGAAGTCGGGGTGCAGATGGGCCGCCAGGCCGATGCTGGCCACGTAGGCGGCGGAGTGGGGATCGAGGGGAGCCCGCGATATGTCGGTGTTGAGCGGGTTGCGGGCGGGGAGGATCGGACAGCCGGCTTCGAACGGCGCCGGCGGCGAGTGGCCGCGGGCGCCGGCCCCCGCATGTGAGCTCGACCGGGCGAGGCCCGGCGCCAGCAGGGCGCCGAGCCATGCGAACCCGGCGATCGCCGCCGCGCATCGCGCCTGATTCGCACGCTGGCGAGCGGCTCTCACCCGCCGCACGCTAGACCGGGCCCATCCGGGGGCCAGATGATCTGGACGATCGTTGCGGCGCCTTGTGGCGCTCACGACGGGCGCGGCGGCGGGTCAGGCGCCCGTGTGGTCGAGACCCGCGGGCTCGCCGACGCCCGCCGCCTCGAGCACGGACGGTCGCGACTCCTGGAGCAGCGGGGCTCCGCAGTGCCAGCAGTAGCCCGCGCCACGGCTGTGGACCGCTCCGCATGAGCGGCACTGGCCGGTTATCCCGGACTCGGCGGTGGCCATGAGCCGCTGGACCTCCGCCAGCTCGGCGTCGGCCTGCTGGAGCTCGGCGGCCCTGCGCGCGAGCACGTCCAGTCTGTAGTGGTCGCGGATCGCCATCTCGTATGTGAGCCCGCCGAGGTCCCAGGTCAGCTCGGCGACGCGTTCGGCGAGCCGGCGGCGACGCAGGCGCAGATCCGTGATCGCCGCGTTCAGCGACGGCGCCTCCCGGCCCGCGGCAGCCTCACCGGAGGACGGCGCAGTGACGGGACCTGCGCCGTGTGGAGCACTCGGCTGTCCGTTCATGGAGCTCATCGGACCCGGCCCTCGCTAGCCGCCGGTTTCGATCGGCTGGGCACCCAGGGCGTTGATTTCTTCCTGGTGCTTCTTGCCGGTCGTGGAGCTCAGTTTCTGGAGCTTGTTCTGCGTCACTTTGACCGGTTTGGGAGGCGGTGCTTTTTCAGCCGGGGTTTCTCTCGATTCGACCTTCGCTTCTTCGGCTTCCTTCTTGGCAGTCGCTTTCGTGGCAGTGCTCGGCGCCGCGGTGGTGGTGGTCGCGGTCGACGGGGCGGCGGCGGCCGCGGCCTGCAGTCCGCCGAGGCCCTTCACTTCGACGACCTGCTTGCCGGGGGTCGACCCCTGGGTGGCCCAATGCCCGACCAGCAGCCCGATCAGGAGCGCCACGAGCAGAACGGCGGCCACGCTGAACAGCGGTGAGTAGCGGCGGATCCAGGTCGGTCCCGCGGACGGTTCCACCACCGGGGCGTATGTGATCGGCCGTGCCGTCGCGCCGGCGGCCTGATCGGTCTGGAGCACGTCGAGGAAGGCCAGCCGTACGGGCGAGGCCGGCTGGCCGCAGGTCAGGCAGTAGCGCTGATCGGCCGCCAGCGATGCGCCGCAGTTGGAGCAGGAGGGCCCGGTCTGCTCGGACGGGACGGGCATGAGGCTCACGGTGCTCACCCTCGTCTCGGGTGCCGGGCGCGAGGGGCGGCGCGGCTCATCCGAACGCGCCGCGCACGTAGTCGCGGGTGCGCGAGGCCCGCGGGTTGTCGAACACGTCGGAGGTGGTGCCGTACTCGATCAGGTCGCCGAGGTACATGAACCCAACCTTGTCGGCCACACGATGGGCCTGGGCGAGGTTGTGGGTCACGACCACGACCGCGAGCTCTCGCCGCAGCTCGCCGATCAGCTTCTCGATCACGCCGGTGGAGATCGGGTCCAGCGCGCTGCAGGGCTCATCCATGAGCAGAACCTCCGGCCGGAGCGCGATCGCGCGTGCGATGCAGAGGCGCTGCTGCTGGCCTCCCGACAGGCGCAGCGCGGGCCGCTCGAGGTCGTCGCGGACCTCGTCGTAGAGGCCTGCACGCTGCAGCGCATCGACGACCAGCGGCTCGAGCTCGCGGCGGCGCGGGCGCTTGCGTGATTGTTCGCGCAGGGCGAAGGCGACGTTGTCGAAGATCGACATCGGGAAGGGGTTGGGCTGCTGGAACACCATCGCGACGCGCGCGCGGAGAGTCGTGTCGGGCATGGCGTGGATGTCCTGGCCGTCGAGGAGCACCCGTCCGGCGCGGGACGCGCTCGGCGTGAGCTCGGTGAGCCGGTTCAGCGTCCGCAGCAGCGTGGTCTTGCCACAGCCCGAGGGGCCGATCAGGGCCAGCACCTCGCCCTGGTGGATCGAGAGCGAGACCGAGTTGACGGCCGTCTTCGACGCGTAGTCGATGGTGACGTCTTCGAGCCGAAGGCGCTCGGGCCCGACGGCCGCTGACTTCGCCCTGACCGCCTCCCGCTCCTGGGGTGGCAGCGCCGGCACCGGCGACCGGTCGACCACGATCGTGCGAACCGGCGGGACGGCAGGGCCTGCGTCCGCAGTCGGCTCGGCCGCCTCCCTCTCGAGCAGCATCTCCTCGGGGGTCATTGGGTACTTTCCCCCCCGGTCTTGTGGTTGACCTTCTCCATCGGGTAACTGAGATTAGCGACTTTCCGTGCCCTTGTGAAGGCGTCCGAGGCGGGCGGCAACCACCTCAGACGACGCCTCCGGCGGAAGCCAGTCCGAGCGCATCCGACCGCGACCTGCCGATCCGGTCGACGACGAGGTTGAGGCCCAGCACGAACACCATCAACACGAACGCGGCCGCATAGGCCTTCTGCGGAGCGGCGCCTTCGCCGGCCGGCGAGTTCCCGTACACGTAGCTGGTGAGCGTCGAGCCGGTGCCGCGCAGCAGGTCGACCCCCGGCAGTCCTCCCTGCGGGTCGAGGCGGAGCGTTTCGCCGAGCAGAAGCACGACGATCGCCGTGTCGCCGATGATCCGGCTGACGCCGAGCGTGACGCCCGTGGCGATGTTCGACCGGACGCTGGGCACCAGAACTCGCCGGATCGTCGCGATCCGGGTCTTGCCGAGCGCGAACGCCGCCTCGCGCATGTGCGCCGGCACAGCCTGCAGGCCGTCCCTCGTCGCGGTGTAGAGGGGCGGCAGCGCGATCAGAGACATCATGGCCCCGGCGGCGATGAAGGATTTGCCGAACACGCCGCCGCCGGAGGACCTGAAGGAGAAGGGCTCGAAGAAGCCCAGCTGGAAGATCGCGAGGCCGAACAGCGCGATGACGATGTCCGGCGTCCCGGCGACGACCTCGATGCTCGACTCCACCACTCGAGCGAGCCAGGTCGGGCGCCCGTACTCGGTGATCCAGAGCGCGCTGCCCACCGCGAGCGGGACCGCGAGCAGGATGCCGATGACCGTGAGCACCGCGGTCCCCAGCAGCGGGTCCAGGAAGCCGCCGGATTCGTTCTGGTTGGTGCTGATCGCCGGTCGCTGGAACAGCAGCTTCGGACGCAGGTACTGGATGCCTCGATATCCCATGTAGATCACGATCGCGGCGGCGATCAGGCACAGTGCGACGCCCCCGGTCCATGCGAGGACGAGGACCGCCCTGTCGCGAAGCCGCCAGGTCATCGGCGAGGAGCGCTTGCCGCGCCCGCTCGTCATCCGCTGTCCCGAGGGCTCCGGGTGCGCCACCGGGGACTGCGCCATGACGCTCATCCGCGCACCTGGTAGCGACGCAGGGGAAGCTTGATCAGGTAACCGCCGACGGACAGCACGAAGGCGGAGAAGAGAAGGAGTGCGGCGAACGCGTAGAGCGTCGAGCTGAGCGCCGGCGCGCCCACTCCTTCGTGGTAGTCGACGATCGCCGATGCCAGGGTCCTCAACGGCTCGAATATGAACACGAGCCCGTCGCTCGGTCTCGGAGCGAACGAGCGGGAGCCCGACACCATCGAGATCATGATCGCCTCGCCCAGCGCCCGCGCGGTCGCGAGCACGGCGGCGGCGACGATCGCCGGACGGGCCGCGCGAACGCTCACGGCGAGCACAGCCCGGAGCGGGTTGAGCCCGAGCGCTATGGCGCCCTCGCGCCAGGAGCTCGGGACCGACACGAGCGCCTCGCAGATGAGCGCGACCATGATCGGCGTGATCATCACAGTGAGGATCACCACGGTCACGAGCAGGCCCGCGCCGGTGAGCTCCACGACGTTCTGCACCGACGTCTTCTGACCCGAGGTGATGAGGTGGTTGCCGACGAACGGGACGAGCACCAGCACGCCGATCAGGCCATAGATGACGGACGGCACCGAGGCAAGCAGACGGATCACCGGAATCGCCAGCTTGCGCAGCCGCGCGGGCGCCAGCTCGACGATGAAGATGGAGCAGAGCAGCGACAGCGCCAGGGCTAGCACGACCGCACCGATGGTGCTCAGCAGCGTTCCGTACACCAGCGGCCACGCCCGCACGTGAAATGCGCCCGCCGGCGGGTGGACGCTGGTCGACTGCATGTTGGCGATCTGGTTTTCGAGGTGCCCTCCCGAACGCAGCCAGCCGAGGCCGTTGTGGGCGAAGGTCGGCCACGCGTGCGCGACCACGAAGACGATCATCGCGACCACCAGTGCAGCCACCAGCAACGAGACCGCGCCGAGCGTACGCTCGGCGCGGTTGTCGCTCCAGGGATCTCTGAGGCGCTTCAGCACCCTGCGATCAGACGATCGGTATCCACTGGGTCGAGATGATCTTGCGCGCGGCCGATGATTTCTCGATCCAGCCGATGAACGCAGACGCGGCTCCGCTGGCCTTGCCTTTCGTCACCTCGTAGAAGCGGGCGACGCCGCCGTACTGACCCGAGACGGCGTTGGCTCGGTTGCAGGCGACGCCGTTCAGCCCGACCGGTTTCACACCGCCTTTGTCCGACTGGTAGTTGGACAGGAAGCCGATCGAGTTCGGGTCGTTTTCGACCTGCTGCCGCATGAGTCCCTCGGAGGGCTCTTCGGCGGCAAGGCTCGACACTTTCTTGCCTTCCAGCAACAGCGTCTGGAAGTTCGTCAGGACGCCCGCCACCGACGTGCGGCTGATCAGGTCGATGGGGCCGCTCGCCGACGCTCCTCCCACCTGGCTCCAGTTGCGGCTCTTGCCCGTGAAGATCGAGATCACCTGGGACTGCGTCAGGTTGGGGAGTGAGTTGTTTTTGTTCGTGACGACGCAGATGGCGTACTTGGCGATCGGGTAGAAGACGAGCCCCTTGGGATCGTTCGACAGCGGGTCGCGCGAGACATCGCCGACCGTCACGCGCCCGGCCGCGACGTCGTTGATGCCGATCTGCGCACCGCCCTGGGCGATCTTGAATTTCACTTTGTTGGGGTGCGTCTTCACGTACTTCTGTGCGAGCAGCGACACGAGCGGGAAGGACGCGGTCGCGCCGCTGATCGTTATCACGCTCAGCGCCGAGGCGGCCGCGGGTGCCGCAACCCCGAGCGCGCCGGCCACCAGGAAGGCGGCGGAGAGACGGCGGATTCGATGCATGGAACAGGTACCCCCGGAATCGGTGACGTGTGGTTGACAAGAAGGAATCGGCAACATAGCATAAGTGCACAGTTCTGATCGACATTAGGTATTTTGTGATGAAGGGGGCCCGGGGGACGTGTGCCCGCCTTCAGAAAACCCATATGGACACACCCACCGAGGACAGGCCGGGCGCCCCGGCCGACGCATCCGAGCGACCCGTGACGGACGCGACGGGCGGCGCGCGCCTGCTCTCGCCCCGCGTGACTGCGGCGCTCGCCGCTGCGATGCTCGGCATCGGCGTCGCGGTGGGCGCGGCGATCGGGCCCTCCCCCAGCACTTCGTTCGCCGGACCCTCGGGGCTCCTGCTGCACTCGCTCCTGGCGGGTGTGGCGCCGGGAGGGTCCCCATCGCCCGCACCCGCGGCGAAGGAAGCCGAACCTGTGACACCGGCGTCCCAGAGCGCCGCCCCGGTACCCAGCGCGCAGCCTGCCCCGGCCTCCACCACGTCCCCCGCTGCAACCACACAGCCCGCCTCCTCACCGGCGCCGGCGGCCGCCCCCGAACCAGCCCCGAAGACGAGCGCGGTCCCACCGGCGACCAGCGTCTGGCTGATCGAGCTTGCTGGCTCGACGTTCACCCAGGCGCTGGGCGAACCGGCGAGCGCGCCCTACATCACCGGCCAGGCCGTCCCCTCCGGGTCGCTTCTGAGCGGCTGGTCCGCCGCGGCGGGCGCCGCGTTCGCCGACGAGACCGCGCTGATCGCCGGGTCCCCGCCACAGCTCGTCAACACGATCGTCGAGCCGCCCTGCCCCGAAGGGACAGCCGGGGCCGCCTGCACGGAAGGCACGCCGGGGGCGCTGAAGAGCGCCGACGAATTCCTGCGCCAGACCATCGCCACGATCACATCGGGTAGCACGTATCGCGAACACGGCCTGATCGTCGTGACGTTCGCTTCCATCGCCGCGGGCACCGCGTCCGGGCTGCCCGCTGGTTCGACTCGCGCGACGCTCACCTCCCAGCCCCCCGTGGGCGCGCTGGTGATCTCGCCCTTCGCGACCGCCGGCGCCCGCCCCGCGCTCGCCTTCGACCCGACTTCACCCGAGCAGAGCATCGAAAAGGTGCTGCACCGGTGAGAGGCACATCAAACAAAGGAACGGAGACCCGTTGCACCCATTTGCCAAAGCCCACCGCATGGCCATGACGTGGCTCGCCGTGGCCGTCGGATCGGCGGCGCTGCTGCTCGCCGTTCCGGCGGTGAGCGGCGCCGAAGAATCCAACCCCAACAACTACAACTGCCTCGGGCACCTCGCGCCGGGGACCCCGGAAGAAGGCAGCGAAGAACAGCAGGTGCGCTACATCTTCTACTGCAACGGTCCCATCACCGGCTACCAGGTTCAACCGCAGATCCCGCTGACGGGCATCCAGAGCCCGCCGCTCGTCACCGATGCGAAAGGCAACACTGCTGCCGACACGTTCTCGTGCTCCGGTGACATTCCCGGGTTCGCGGCGAACTGCGTGGGCTCCGCGAAGGCGGGCTACGAGACCGTCACCGGACAGTTCGCGATCGGCACTCGCCTGTGCGCGGAGCCACGCGTCGACGCGCTGCTCACGGTGACCTACGCGTATCTCGAAAAAGGCGTGGTCACGCAGGCGATCTCGGGGCCGTTCGAGCTCGGCCGGCCGGTCGGCTGCCGCGCCGACGGGTTCTCCGGCGGTACACGCCTGAACCCGAAGAGCGCTCCCCTCAAGAAGAGGGCGACGAAGAAGGGCGCAAAGCACCACACGAAAGCGAAGAAAGCGCGGCGCCACAGGTAGCGAGTGCCGGCTGGGAGCGGCGTGGCGGGCGCCGCTCCCTAATGAGCAGGCCACGTGGCCTCGCCACACCTGCTCGAGCCCGCCCCTGGCCTCGCCACACCTGCTCGAGCACGCGCCAGTCGTCGCAGGACTTGCTAGAGCAGGCTGGTGGTCATTCGTTCGACCTCGGCGATCGAGGTCAGGCCGTCGCGGACCTTCTGCATGCCGTCGTCCCTGAGGCGCAGCATCCCTTCGCCGAGGGCGACCGCGACCATGTCGTCGACGGATCCGTGTTCGAGGATCAGCGCGCGGATCGGCTCGCTGACGCTCATGACCTCGTAGAGGCCGACCCGCCCGCGATAGCCGGACCCGCCGCAGCGTGAGCAGCCGACGGCGTCGTAGGGCTCGGCCCCCGCGAGGCCGTACTCCTCGAGCACGTGATCTGGCAGGTGCATGGGCCGCTTGCAGTGTTTGCACAGCATCCGTACGAGGCGCTGGGCGACGATGCAGTCGACGGCAGAGGAGATGAGGAAGGGCTCGATGCCCATGTCGATGAGCCGGCCGAGCGCGCTCGGAGCATCGCGCGTGTGCAGGGTCGAGAGGACGAGGTGCCCGGTCAGGGCGGCCTCGACGGCGATGTGGGCTGTCTCGCGGTCCCGGATCTCGCCGACCATGATCACGTCGGGATCCGCGCGCAGCATCGATCGCAGGCCGAGGTCGAAGGTCACGCCCGCCTTGGGGGCGATCTGCATCTGCTTGATGCCGGGGATCCGCTGCTCGACGGGATCCTCGATCGTGAGAATGCTCCGGTCGCCGTCGTTGAGGACGGCCAGCGCGGCATAGAGCGTCGTGGTCTTGCCCGATCCCGTGGGACCCGTCACGAGGACGGCGCCGTTCGGGCGCTTGATCGCACGATCGAAGCGCTGCTGGTCGGCCGGCTGCATACCAAGCGCATCGAGACCCTCGACCACGCTCCCCTTGTCCAGGATGCGAAGTACGACTCCCTCGCCGGCGACAAGCGGCAGGGTCACCACGCGGATGTCCACGCGTCGCCCGTCGACCGTCAACCCGAAGCGCCCGTCCTGCGGGACGCGGCGCTCGGAGATGTCGAGCTCGGCCATGATCTTGATCCTCGAGACCACACCGGAGGCCATCTTGCGCTTGATGGTCGCCGCCGGGGAGAGGACGCCGTCGACGCGGAAGAGCACTCGCGTGTCACCCTCTTCGGGGTTCACGTGGATGTCCGATGCGCCCTGCTGGATCGCCTGGGCGACGATCGAGTGGACGAGCTTGATGATCGGGGCGTCACTGTCGGCCTCTGAGACGAGCAGGCTCTGCTCGTCCTCCTCGACTTCGTCCTCGACGATGTCCTCGATCGACTCGTCCATCTGCACGAGCCGGGTCAGCAGCAGGTTCAGGTCCTCGACGGACGCCGCGGCGGGCCTGATCCGCCGGCCGGTCATCATCCCGATGTCGTCGATCGTCAGCACGTTGGTCGGGTTCGCCATGGCGAGCACCAGCGAACCGTCATCGGTGAAGCCGACCGGTACCGCCTGGTAGCGGCGCGCGGTCTCGGCGCTGACGAGGTTCACGGCCCCCATGTCGAGGTCGTAGAGGGAGAGATCGACGAAATCCAGCCCGAAGCGCTCGGCCACGACGCGCGCGAGCTGGTCGTGTCGAAGCACTCCACGCTCGACGAGCACCAGCCCGGTCGGTCGTCCCTGGGCGCGCGCCGCTGCGACCGCCTCCTCGACGGTGTGACGATCGGCGAAGCCCAGGTCGACGGCGACCTCACCGATCATGCGGGTCGAGCGCCCGCTGCGCCGGGGCGGGTAGAGCCCGTTGCTGGGCTGCTCCCCCTCGGCCTCGGGAGCCTGGCTCGGCGACGGCCCGGCTAGCGGGTCGGGGCTCTCGGCGGGGCTTTGCCCCGGTCGTAGGCGGCCGGGCCCCTCCCCGCCGCCCACCTCGGGCGGGCCGGACTTGGGGTCTCCGGGATTCGCCGCGGATTGCGCGCGGCGTGACTCGGCGGGTGACACGGCAGCGTTGCCCATCACGGCCTTATCGGCAGCTTCCGGGACGCGCTTGACAGCGGATCGGCGCGTCAGGCGAGCACGGCGCCGTGCTCGAGCGCCCCCTTGACCTGCGCGTCGAGTGCGTTGAGACGAGCCAGCGCCAGTGCCTCGGGCGAGGCGAAGCGCTGACCGCCCGCCGCCTCCTGTCCGTGGTGGAGCATGACGCAGTGCTCCAGAGCCATCCTGCGCTCGGTGTCGAGCGCGGCCGGCGCGAGTCCCGCGATCAGGCGCAGCCCGAGCTCGACGTGGCCGAGCAGCCTGCCCTCGCGGCTCCGCTCGATCTCCGCGCCGTAGGTGAACTCGCGTGTCTTTCCGAGGTCGTGGACGATGGCGGCGCCAACGAGCAGGTCGCGATCCAGGCGCGGGTGCAGGGTGCAGAGCTCGAGCGCCATCGTCGCGACGGCGACGGTGTGCTCGAGCAGCCCGCCGAGATAGGCGTGATGGGTCGAGGTTGCCCGGGCGCCGGCGGAGGGGATCGAGCAGGGCGCGCGCCGGATCTCTGCGCGCAGCTGCCGATCGCCCATGAGCGCCTGCAGGAGGGCCTTCAGGCCGGGGTCGTACACCTCGCGCGCGAGGTGCTCGAGGAAGCCTTCCAGCTCATCCAGGTCGCGATATGCGACCGGCAGGAAGCGCGCCGGGTCCGCCGCCTCTCCATCGGCTCGCACGATTGTCCGCACCTCCACCTGGAGCTCGTCGCGAAAGCGCTCCACCCGTCCGCGAACGCGCACCAGCTCGCCGCGCTCGAAGCGCCCGGCGAGCAGGTCTGCGTCGCGGAAGGCGCGCCCACGGATGCTGCCGGTCCTGTCGCGCAACTCGATCGTCAGGTAGGAGCTGCCCGCCCGTGAGATCTGGCGCTCCTTGCGCGTGCATGCGAACACGCCGTCGAGGTCCTCGCCCGCGCGCAGGGTGGCGATCGTCTGGATCTCGCTGGAGCGCGGGAGGGTCACGGAGGCCATCGGCGCATGATGTACGGTGGTTCGGATGCAGCCGTTCATCTGGGATCGCCGCCCCGACGGCCTCAGGGCCCCGGCGATGATCTGTGCCTTCCGCGGCTGGAACGACGCGGGCGAGGCCGCCTCCAGCGCCGTCTCCTTCCTGGCCTCGTCGCTGGACGCCACACGATTCGCCCGGATCGACTCGGAGGAGTTCTACGACTTCCAGGCGAACCGCCCGTGCGTCAGGCTCGGCGAGGACGAGCACCGCGAGATCAGGTGGCCCTCGGTCGAGATCTTCGAGGCGCCCGCCCCGCGCGCCCCGCGCGATCTGGTCCTGGTCCAGGGCGTGGAGCCGTCCCTGCGCTGGCGCGGCTTCAGCTCTCACATCGTCGACCTTGCCGAGGTGCTCGGGGTGCAGGTCGTGGTGTCGCTGGGAGCGTTGCTCGGCGACGTGCCACACACGCATCCGGTGGCGATGACCGGACACGCCTCCGACCGCGCCCTCATGGAGCGGGTAGGCATCGAGCCCTCCAGCTATGAGGGGCCGACAGGGATCGTCGGAGTGCTGCACGCAGCCTGCGCCGACGCCGGCCTTCCGTCGGTGAGCCTGTGGGCGGCGGTACCGCACTACGTCGCCGCCGCTACGAATCCGAAGGCCGCGCTTGCGCTCCTGCGCAGGGTCGAAGGCCTGATCGGTGTTTCCGTGGACGTCTCGGAGCTCGAGTCCGCCGCCGCGGACTACGAGCGACAGGTTGCGCTGGCAGTGCAGAGCGATCCGGACATCCAGGCCTTCGTGGAGCGGCTCGAGCAGGCTGCGCAGAGCGAGGGGGACGCCTCCTTCGAGGACGTGCCCTCGGGAGACATGCTGGCGCGCGAATTCCAGCGGTTCCTGCGCCAGCGGGGGCGTGAGGGCACGTAGCCGTCACCGCGTGAGGGCACCTAGCCGTCAGCGCTCGGCGGCCGGGCAGACGATGCGGTAGTCGCAGATCGAGCAGGCCGCCTGGCTTGGGGTGGGCTCGAAGGCCTGGGCGAGGATGCCGTCGCCGACCTCGAGGACGATGTCCTTGACCGAGTCCGCGTCGCGGTCGGTGCGGGGCACCGGCACCTTGAGGTCGTCCAGCACGTAGTAGTAGGCCTGACGCGACGACTCGAGCTGCCAGTCTTCGCGGGCGGCCAGCGCATAGAGGGACAGCTGCACATCATCCGCCAGCTGCTCCGCCGTCTTCGGGCGTGAGGTCTTGTAGTCGATCAGCTCGTACTGCTCGCCCGATCCCTCGGCGAGCCGGTCCACACGGTCGACGCGTCCCCGCAGGTGGTGGAGCCCGAGACGGAAGTCGAACTGGCGCTCGAACCACACCGGATCGGCATCCTGCTCGTGCAGGCGCGCGTGGTAGAGCCTCAGCGCCGCTGCCGCCTTCTCGCGCAGCTCCCTTTCCGCGTCGCCGTCGCCGAGCCCGCTGCGTCGCCAGCCGGCGTCGAGCAGCTCGAGCATCTGCGTGAGCGTCACACCCCCGTCGGAGTGGAAGCGCTCGAGCACCTGGTGGACGACGATCCCGAACCGCTGACCCACGGTCTGCTCGGTGGGGATCCGGAGGACGCGGGCGAACTTGTAGCGCAGTGGACAGCTGCGGTACGTCTGGATGTCAGATGCCGACAGGGCCAGGCCGATCCCCTTTCGGGGGAGGAACGGTCCGAGCGAGTGCTGCTCACGCGGCGCCAGGGCCTGCGCGCGGGCGTGCGCGTCGCCGTCGACCGCGAGCAGGGTGTCGTCGAGCGGCGAGCTCAGCAGGACCTCGCGCTGCAGCGGGGTGGTCGCCGCGAGCAGGCGGGCGTTCACGTCCGCAAGTGCCTCCGCGAGGCCCTGCCCGTCCGGACGCTGGAGCAGCGCCGAGAGCTTGAGCAGCTCGAGATAGCGCACGACGCCGTGGGAGATGTCGAGATCGGTATCGAGCCGAAGCTCGCCGAGCCGGCCGCCGATGCGCGCCACGCCGGCCAGGACCTCCTCGCGCAGCAGATGGAGCATCGCCTCAAGGTCACCACTGGATACATCGGCCGCCGCCACGGACGGCTCGATCCCCTCCCCGTCGGCGAGTCCGGACGGGGCGTGGGCGGTTGCGGCGATGTCGCCGGCCGTGTACGGCGGCGGGCTCCCGGCCTTGTGCTGCGGCGCCTGCGCCTCGCCCTCCGGCACGACCGCGGCCAGGTGGCGCACGAGCTCGCCGATGCTCGACTCCGGCCTGCGTCGCACGAACTCCCCGGCGAGCGCGCGCAGCCGTTCGAGGCTGGCCTGCTGCTCGGCGGCATCCGCGGGCGCCAGCAGACGTCTCCGGCGCACGCCGAGCCGTTCGATCAGACGGCCGACCAGCAAGTCCGGCGCGACGGTGTGGAGATCGGCTGCGGCGCTTCGGTGAAGCTCCACGAAGCGCTGGATGCGCTCCCTTGCCTCCGGTGGCACCTGCGGCGACTCGGTGGCCGCCGCAACGCCGAGAACCAGGTCCAGCTTGCGACGGCGGGCGACCTGAATCACCCGCGCCAGCTCGACCTGGCGCAGCTCGATCGGAGGCCGTCCCAGCGCCCTCACCACGGCGGCCGCGTCCTGCGGGTCGACGAGCAGGCGCAGCCAGGCAAGGACGTCGCGCACCTCGGCGCGCTTCAGGAAGGAGCCCTGCTGCTCCGCGACGGCCGGGCCTTCCGGCGGCGCTGGCGCGATTCTCGACCCGGACACGCTCCCAGGATACGGGCACGAGGCCCCCGCATGGCTACGCTCTCTTGGTGGACGTGATCGATTGGGGCGCAGCCCAGAGGATCGGCGAGTTGATCGCCGGCTCGCCCCCGTACGGAGGCGTATCGGCCTCATCGGTCGAGCCCGTGGCGCGCGACTTCGCCGGCCGTGTGAGCGAGTACAGCGGCCTTCCGATGCCGGCGGAGCTGCCGGCCCTCGAGGCGGTCGATCGCCCGACCTGGATTGCGGCCAACCTCGAGACGATGCGACCGCTGCTTGCGACGCTCACCGACCGCATGGACGACGAGACGGGCCGCCTGGCAGGACCGCTGCTCGGCCCTCTGCGCTCGGCCTCGGGTCTGCTGCTCGGCGCCCAGGTGGGCGCGCTGACGGGGATGCTCTCCCAGCGCGTGCTGGGCCAGTACGACCTCGCGCTGCTGGACTCCTCGGTGCCACCCCGGTTGCTGCTGGTCGCCCCCAACCTCGCCGAGGCGGCGCGCAACCTGGGCGTGGATCGGGACGAGCTCGTCCTGTGGGTCACGATCCACGAGATAACCCACGCCGTCCAGTTCTCGGGAGCGCCGTGGCTACGCGACCACCTCGGGTCGCTGCTCAAGGAGCTCGTGGACAGGTTGCAGGTGAGCATCGGCGGGCGCTCGGAGCCCGATGACCCAGCCTCCTCCGGTGGCGCCCGGCGTCCGAGGCTCCCCGATGGCGCGGAGCTGCGCGAGATGCTCGACCGTGCACGGCAGGGCCAGCTGCTGCGGCTGACGCTCGGCGAGGACCGCTGGCGACTGGTCGAGCAGATGCAGTCGGCGATGTCGCTGATCGAGGGCCACGCCGAGCACACGATGGACGCCGTAGGGGCCGAGGTGCTGCCCTCGCTTCCGCGACTGCGCGCGGCGATGAACCGGCGGCGCGCCGGACGGGGACTTCCCTGGCGGGTGCTCGAGCGTCTGCTCGGGCTGGAGCTCAAGCTGCGCCAGTACGAGATCGGCCGCCGGTTCTGCGACGAGGTCGTCCGCGAGGGCGGCCCCGAGCTGCTGGCGCTTGCCTGGCGTGGCCCGGACGCGCTGCCGAGCACGGCCGAGCTCGAGCGCCCGGCGGAGTGGGTCTCCCGCGTGCGCAGCGATCCCTCGGGCGGGTCGCTCGAGCGAACGCATGTTCCTCCTGTTACAAGCTGATCTGCTGCGCGGCCCCTGATTACAGGGATTTCACGCCGTGCTAGGATCGACGTGTAACGATCTCTCTTGCTCGGGGTTACAAACATGTGTTCGCTGGGAAGCATCAGCGAGGAACTCTGAAAGCAAGCAATCCCGCAGCCGCTCCTAACGGCGGACGAAGGAAGAACAGGAGATTCGGTCTAAATGGCAACTCCCACCACCACTTCACCCAGCCGGTCGAAAGGGCGAGCCAAAGCCGCTCGCAAACCGGCGTCGAGCAAAGCGTCCTCGAGTCGCCGCAGCGCTTCACCTGCGCGTGGCAGCACGCGGGCGAAAGCGACCCGCGCCAAGGCGGCCCGCACACGGGCCACCCACCAGACGGAGGCGGCGCTGCGTCAGACCCGGACCGCAACGCGTGACACGGCGGACGTGTTCGGCGACTACGCCGAGCGTGCCGTGCTGATCCCGGTCGGAGCCGCGCTGATCGCGCGCGACCGGGTCGTCTCGACGGTCAGCGACACGATCTCGAGCTACTCCTCGCCCACCAAAGCCCAGGCGCAGCTGCGGCGCTTCGAGCGGCGCGGCGTCACCGCCCGCAACCGGCTCGAGCGCGAGGTGCGCAAAGCGCGTGTGCGGTTCGAGCGTGAACTCCGCCAGCGCCGGCGCGAGATCGAGAAGACGGTAGAGGCGCGTCGCGAGGCCGTCGCCAAGAACGGATCCGATCTGGCCAACCGCGTGCCGGATCTGGCCAACCGCGTCCAGGAGCGCGTCCTCAGCCTGGTCTGAACCCCCACCTTCCCCCGACCCGGCTCGGAGAGGCCGGGCGGCCGCCGCCGCACGCGGCCACCGGGGCAGTCTGCCGGCCTCATATCCCGCCGGCAGTAGTAGCACCCTCTCCTCCCCTCGACCCGCGGGCGGCTCCCACCGTCCGCGGGTCACTTTAACGGGCCCTCTGTTCAAGGGGGTCCTACGGGAAAGAGGCGTAGGCGCCGGGCGCGGCTCCCCGGTTTGCCACAATGGGCGTGTGATCGACAGGAACGAGATCCGCGGGGCGCTCGAGGCGGTCATAGACCCTGAGCTGCACCGCTCGATCGTCGAGCTCGACATGGTGCGCTCGATCGAGGCCGGCGCCAACGGCGTGGTCGACGTGACCGTGTCGCTGACCACCCCCGGGTGCCCGATCAAGGGACATTTCCAGAGCGCCGTCGCAACCGCTGTCTCCGCGGTCGAGGGAGTGGCGCATGTCAACGTGTACTTCGACGTGCTCGACGACGCGCAGAAGGCGGCGCTGCAGCAGAAGCTGGGACGGGCGAGCCTACCTGCGGGCGCTCTTGCGCAGGTCAGCAACGTGATCTGCGTCGGCTCTGGCAAGGGAGGCGTCGGCAAGTCGACGTTGACGGCGAATCTCGCCGCGGCGCTGACGGGTGATGGAAAGCGCGTGGGCGTCCTCGACGCGGACGTCTGGGGCTACTCGATCCCGCGCATGTACGGCCTCGGATCGACCCGCCCGCCGGTCTCGCCGCAGCGCAAGATCATCCCGCTGGAGGCGCATGGGGTGAAGGTGATGTCGATCGGCTTCTTCGTGGAGGAGGACTCCGCCGTCGTGTGGCGTGGCCCGATGCTCCACAAGGCCCTGACCCAGTTCCTCCAGGACGTCGAATGGGGTGCGCTCGACTACCTGCTGGTCGACCTGCCGCCGGGTACCGGCGACGTGTCGATGACGCTCGCCCAGCTGCTGCCGCAGGCGCAGTTCGTGATCGTCACGACGCCCCAGCAGACCGCTCAGAAAGTGGCCCGTCGCGCCGCCCAGATGGCGCACAAGGTCTCGCTCGAGATCGGCGGTGTGATCGAGAACATGTCGAGCTTCACGACACCGTCCGGTGAGCGGTTCGCCATCTTCGGAGAGGGCGGCGGCAACGAGCTCGCCGAGGAGCTCGACGTGCCGCTGCTCGGCCGCGTGCCGCTGACCATGCCGCTGCGCGCGCAGTCCGACGAGGGAGTTCCGCTGGTGATCGAGCGCCCCGACGATCCGGCCGCACAGGCGATCCACCAGATCGCGCGCGGGCTGATCGCGATCTCGCCGGTTGAGCTGCCGGTGCTGCCGCTCGTCGAGGCCGGTGCCGCGGCGTCCGAGCCCACGGCGGGCCCCAAACCCGTGGGCATGTCGTTGCCGATGGCCTGAGCGCGGGCCTCGAGCGCACAGCGACATGCCCTGAGGGCTCCGGCGGCGGGCCGCACCGGCCCGTGAGCGCACGGGCCCGTGACAGGGGCCCCCGGCCGGCGGCCTCGAGCGGGCTCAGCCCGCATCCCGGCCGCTTGAACAAGCGTCTACCAGCTGAGAGGATCGTCTTCGAATATGCCAGTCAAGAACCAGCAGGAGGAGGAGCAGGACGACCGGTCCGACTCCGGTCATGCCACCGGCGAGGGAGTCGTCGAATTCGACGAACGACGCGCCAAGGTCGATCGGCTTCGCGCCGAGGGCATCGATCCCTATCCCCCGGTCACGCTGTGGAACACGCGGACCCGCATCGCGGATGTGCTCTCGGCACACGACTCGGTCGAGCTCGACCACGGACCGCACCCGGACCTTCGCTACGTCGTCGCCGGACGCCTGATCTCGCGGCGCGGCCACGGCAAGACGTCGTTCCTGGACCTGCGAGACCTCTCCGGCCAGGTGCAGGTCGTGCTACGCGTCGACTCACTTGGGCAGGGGGCGTATGACAGGATCCTGAACCTTGACATCGGCGACATCGTGTCCGTCGAGGGGTGCGTCTACGTGACCCAGCGCGGCCAGCTGGCGCTCGAGGCCTCGGAGGTCAAGCTGCTCACCAAGGCACTGCGACCGCCGCCGGACAAGCACCACGGCCTGGGCGACACGGGCACCCGCTACCGCTACCGCGAGCTCGACCTCCTCGCCAACGAGGACACGCGCGAGCTGTTCATCACGCGCAACAAGATCATCCTGGCGATTCGCGAGTGGCTGGCCGAACGGAACTTCGTTGAGGTCGAAACACCGGCGCTGCAGTCGCTCGCGGGTGGCGCAGGCTCACGGCCGTTCACCACGCACCACAACGCGCTCGACCGCGACCTCTACCTGCGCATCTCCGTCGAGCTGTTCCTCAACCGGCTCATCGTCGGCGGCATGGAGAACGTCTACGACATGGGCAAGGTGTTCCGGAACGAGGGGATCTCGCCGAAGCACTCACCCGAGTTCACGATCATCGAGTTCATGTGCGCGTACTCGGACTACAACGACGTGGCCACCGTCACCGAAGAGATGTTCCGTGACGTGGCCCGGAAGGCACTCGGCCGCACGGTCATCCATCGCAACGGCGAGGAGATCGACCTCGCCAAGCCGTGGCGGCGGGTGACGATGCGTGAGCTGATCCAGGAGCGCTTCGGCGTCGACTTCATGGAGTCCACGCGCGAGCAGCTTGCCGAGCTCCTCGACGAGCCGTCGGATCCCGCCGCCACGTGGGCGGAGGTGGTGGGCGACATATACACCGAGAAAATCGAGAGCACCATCAACCAGCCGACGCATGTCTTCGACTTCCCGCTCGAGCCGTTCCCGATAACCAAGCGCCACTCCAGGCACCCCGAGCTCGCGGAGCACTTCGACGCCGTGATCGGCGGGATCGAGCTCGTCAGTGGCGATACCGAGCTGAACGACCCGATCGACCAGTGGCAGCGGTTCGTCGAGCAGCGCCAGCGCCGGATGATCGACGACGCCGACGTCCCCCATCCCAACGACGAGGAGTACGCGCGTGCGATCGAGTACGGCTACTCGCCCACGGCCGGCGGCGGAATGGGCGTGGACCGCCTCGTGATGATCCTCACCGAACGGGACACCCTCCGCGAGGTCATCCCCTTCCCGATCGTGCGGGAGCTGCGATGAACGGCTCGAAGCTGGACCTCGACCCCGGCGTGGTGAGCGCCTGCCGGCAGGCGGCGCGGCAGATCGCGGAGCAGGTCACCGAGCAGATCGCAGGGCGTACCACCGTCTCGGTGGAGCGGAGCGTGACGAGGCTGCTCGGCGTCGACGGCGCCGACAGCCTCGATGTGCCGCTGCCCAACGTGCTCGTGGACCACGTCCACGACCGGGGCGGCCTGGGGCGGGGAATCGCCCACTGGCTCGGCAACGCCATGCTGCAGACGGGTCGCTCGCCGCAGCAGATCGCCGAGGCGGTGAGTGGTTCCGAGCTCAGCCTGACGGAGCTCGACGCGGCCGACGAGCGGGCCATCCACGACCGCGTGATGGAGGAGTGCGCCTCGCGCCTGAAGGAGATATCGAGGCGTTTCGACGGGCGCCGCGCCATGCGCGAGCGGCTGGGAGAGAGCCCGGCCCCCCTGCGCTATGTGCTCACGGCCACAGGCGACGTCTACGAGGACGTCGTGCACGCCAGGGCGGTGGCCGAGGCCGGCGGAGACATCGTGGCGGTGATCCGCTCGACCGCCCAGAGCCTGCTCGACTACGTGCCCTACGGACCCACCACCGAGGGCTACGGCGGCACGTTCGCCACCCAGGCCAACTTCCGGATCATGCGCGAGGCCATGGACGAGTGGTCCGAGCAGCACGGGCGCTACGTGCGCCTGTCCAGCTTCTGCTCGGGGCTGTGCATGTCCGAGATCGCCTCGATGGGCGCCTGGGAGGGCTTCGACAACATGGTCAACGACGCCCTCTACGGCATCCTGTACCGCGACATCAACATCGTGCGGGGGCTGATCGACCAGCGTGTGTCGCGGATGATCAACGGCTACTTCGGCGTGGTCATCAACACCGGCGAGGACAACTACCTGCGCACGGCCGACGCGATCGAGGCCGCGCCGTCGGTGACCGCGTCCCAGTTCATCAACCACCAGCTGGCGCGTGAGTCCGGCGTGCCCGACCACCAGATCGCGCTCGGGGACGCCTTCGAGATCGACGTGCCGGTCCGCAACGGGCTGCTGTACGAGTGGGCGCAGGCTCAGCTCACGCGAGAGCTGTTCCCGGACTGCCCGGTCAAGTACATGCCGCCGACGAGGCACATGGACGGCAATCTCTTCCGCACGCACGCCGCGGACACGCTGTTCAACCTGGTGACCATCGCGACGGGACAGGGCGTCCAGACGATCGGCGTCCCGACGGAGGGCATCTTCACGCCGCACATCCACGATCGCGTGCTCGGGCTGCAGAACGTCGACTACGTCTTCAACGCCGCGCACGACCTCGGCGACGAGATCCAGTTCAAGCCGGGCGGCATCATCCAGACGAGGGCTCAGGAGGTCCTCTCCGCGGCTCACGTGCTGCTCGAGCGGATCGCCCAGACGGGGTTGTTCAAGGCGATCGAGCAGGCCACGTTCGGCGACGTCAGCCGGACGGTCGAGGAGGGCCGTGGCATCGAGGGGATCGTGACCACGGAGGAGGGCTACTTCAACCCGGTGGTCGACCTGATGCGCGACCCGGCCGTCGCGGACGAGGCCAGCTATGCCTAGGGCGGTGGACCTGACGGCCGTGAGGCCCTACGCCGACCACCTCGGGGACGGCCTCGTGCAGCTCAGCTTCACGCTGCCCGTTCCCTACTCGCTCGCGGCACGCAAGGCGGCGCTCGAGCTGGCCGGCAGGATGGGGTTCGAGGAGCCGGAGGTCGTCCACTACCAGCAGCTGACCGACGGCTACACCTACTTCGTGATGTACGGCCGCTGCGTGGAGGCGGTCGACTTCACGGCCCTGCAGGACGAGGGATTCGACATCGAGTACATGAGCGAGGAGGAGATCGAGCGCTTCGCCGAGGAGCAGCTCGGCCGCAGGATCGTCGTGGTCGGCGCAAGCACAGGCTCCGATACCCACAGCGTGGGCATCGACGCGATGCTCAACCTCAAGGGCTACCACGGGCACCACGGACTGGAGGGCTATCGCTCCTTCCAGACCTACAACCTCGGCAGTCAGGTTCCCAACAGCGTGCTCGTCGCCAAGGCGATCGAGGTCGGAGCGGATGCGATCCTCGTCTCCCAGACCGTCACCCAGCAGAACCTGCACGTGCAGAACCTGACCGAGCTCGTCGAGATGGTCGAGGCGGAGGGAAGGCGCGCAGAGATGATCCTCGCCTGCGGCGGGCCGCGCGTGTCGGCCGAGCTGGCGAAGGAGCTCGGCTACGACGCGGGCTTCTCGAAGGGCACCTACCCCCATCACCTGGCGACGTTCATCGTGCGGGAGCTGGCCGCGCGCGTGGCCACAGCCGGCTGACCGTTGCGCCTGTCCGAGCTGACCGCCTCGGTGAGCAGGCTGGCGCTCGTGGGGCTGGCGAAGAACACCGGCAAGACCGAGGCGCTCGCGGCGCTGCTGCGCGAGCTCGAAAGCGACGGGCGGCGGGTCGGCGTCACCTCCGTGGGGCGCGACGGCGAGGAACGTGACGTGATCGACGTGCGCATCGAGAAGCCGCGCGTGAACCTGCCGGCGGGCAGCCTGGTGGCGACGACCGATGCGTTGCTGCGTGCGAGCGGTCTGGGACACGAGCTGCTCGAGCGCACGGGGATCCGCACGCCGCTCGGCCAGGTGACGATCGCTCGCATGTCGGACGCCGGCGCAGTCGAGGTGGCCGGTCCGAGTGCCGGCGCGGAGGTTCTCGCGGTGGCGGAAGCGATGCAGGCGCTCGGTGCCGAGCAGGTGCTGATCGATGGTGCGATCGACCGGCGCGCCGCCTCCTCCCCGCAGGTGGCAGACGGGCTGCTGATGTCGACCGGAGCGGTGCTGAGCGAGGACATCGGCGAGGTGGTCGCCCGGACGCGCGATGCCGTGGACCTCGTGCGCCTGCCGGTCGTCGAGGACGCGGCCGTGCTGGCAGCGGCCGCGGGCGCCGCGGACGGCTCAGCCGTGCTCGTGGGCGAGGATGGAGCGGCGACGGCGCTCGCGCCCCGGTTCGTGCTCACCGCGGACGCCGGTCAGGCCGGCCGGCTCCTACGCGAGCACCCGCAGGCGCGCTGGCTCGTGGTCGACGGCGCACTTCCCGACGCGTTCCTGCGCGGGCTGCCGTCGGCGGCGCGGCGGCGCGGGAGCGAGCTCGTCGTGGTCGTGCGCGACAGCACGCACGTCTTCCTGGCCGACCGCGGGCCTGAGTGGTACGCCCGCCAGGGGGTGCCCATCCGGGCGCTCGCGGCGATCGACCTCAGGGCGGTGACGGTCAACCCGCTCGCACCGCAGTCGCATCGCTTCGACTCCGCGGAGTTGCGCGCTCGGCTGGCCGACGCGCTGCAGGACGTGCCCGTCTTCGACGTTCTCGCCGAGGACTACGCCTCGGCACTGGCCTAGCCGCTCGCCGCGGCCGCTCCGCCCTCGCCGCTCTTGAAGTAGTCGGCGTTGATCTGCGAGTACTTCTGCCACTCGTCCGGCAGCTGGTCCTCTGCGAAGCAGGCATCCACGGGGCATGCCTCGACGCAGGCGTCGCAGTCGATGCACTCCTCCGGGTCGATGTAGAGCATCTCGGCCTCGTCATAACCCGGCTCGTCGGGCGTCGGGTGGATGCAGTCCACGGGACAGACCTCGACACACGAGTTGTCCTTGGTGCCAATGCAGGGCTCGGCGATAACGTAGGCCATTCGCTTCTTTCTGGGTCGGTTTGAGCGGGTCTTCGCTCGGCGAGGCCATATTGTACGAAGCATGCTCCTGCTTACCGGCGCGACCGGCCTGGTGGGCTCGACGCTGCTCCGCCATCTGCTCAGCGAAGGCACGGAGGTCCGGTGCCTGGTGCGCGATCCGCGGCGCCTGGGAGCACAGCGTGTGCGGGTCCAGATCGCCCTCGGCGACCTCGCCGACCCCCCCTCCTTCCGAAACGCGATGCGGGGCGTTCAGACGGTCGTGCACCTCGCGGCCGCCATCCGCGACCAGCCGCGGGGCTCGATCGAGGAGCTCGACGGGATCGCGACCTGGCGGATGGTCGAGGCCGCGGAGCGCCAGGGGGTGGAGCGCTTCGTGTTCTTCTCCGCCCTGGGCGCCTCGACCCACCACCGGACGCGCTGCCTGCGGGCGAAGGCCGTGGCCGAGAGGACCGTGCGGGAGTCGAGCCTCAGCTCAACTGTGTTCGCCCCGTCGATCATCTACGCGCCAGGCGACCCCTGGCTGACGCTCCTCGAGCGCCTTGCGCTGCTCCCGCTCATGCCCGTCTCGGGCAGGGGCCGGGCGCTGTACCAGCCGATCTGGGTCGAGGACGTGGTCGACTGCGTGATCGCTGCTCTGCGCGACCCGCCCGAGGAGCGCCACGGCCGCTACGAGCTGGCGGGGCCGGAGACGCTCAGCCACAACGACATGATTCGCATCCTGCTCGACTCCTCCGGTCGCCGCCGACCGCTCGTGAACGTCCCCACCCCGATCGTCTCGCGCGGACTGCGGCTGCTCGAGCGTGCCATGGGACCGCGCACCCCTGCCACCTGGGACGAGGCCGAGCTGATGGAGGTCTCCATGACATCGCCCAGCGGCGCCGCCGACGCCGAGCGGCTGGGCGTGGCGCCGCAGCGGATGGCGGCGGTCCTGGGCAGCGGTTAGTCCAGCACACCCACAGCCAGCGGCGGCCGGCGCTCAGCCCAGGGGGAGGCCTCCTCGAGCTGCGCGGCGAGCGCCAGCAGCTCAGCCTCGCCGGCCGGTCGCCCGACGATCTGGACGCCGAGCGGCAGGCCGTCCTCGCCGTGGTAGAGGGGCAACGAGATGCCGGGCTGCCCGCTCGCGTTGAAGACCGGCGTGAACGGGGTGAAGAGGCCCGAGCGGACGAACGCGGACAGCGGCTCTGGCGCGGCGGTGTCCAGCGTGCCGAGCGGCAGCGGACGCTCGGCGAGGGCCGGGGTGAGCAGCGCGTCGTAGGGGGCGAGGAACGAGATCAGCTGCCTGGCGAAGCTCTGCAGCCTTACGGTCGCCCCCATGCCATCGACGGCCGACAGCTTGCTGACCATCGAGTAGATCGCCCAGCTCATCGGCTCCATGTCATCGGCGGTCGGCTCGCGCCCGGCCACCATGCCGGAGTAGGCGATCGACAGGGCGATGTGGATCGAGAACACGGCGCCGAACAGCTCGCTGAGGCCCTCGATCCTCCACGGGGGATCGACCTCCTCGACCTCGTGGCCGAGCGATCGGAGCAACTGCGCCGCGTCAGAGACCGCTTTCCGGGACAGCGGGTCCACGACGGCGTCCGGCACGGGCGGCAGCACCGTGGCGGCGATCCGAAGCCGGCCGGGCGGCCGTGCCGCGGCGCTCGTGAACGGCTCGGCCGGCGGCGGCGCCCAGGTGGCGTCCCCCGGCTCGTAGCCGGCGAGGATGTCGAGGATCGCGGCGGTGTCGGCCACCGTGCGGGTGAGCATGCCGTCGATGCCGAGCGAGGAGTCGCCGAGCTCGGGCGCCGCGGAGATCCGCCCGCGCGCCGGCTTCAGGCCGACGAGCCCGCAGCACGCCGCGGGAATGCGTATGGAGCCGCCGCCGTCGTTTCCGTGCGCGACGGGCACGATTCCGGCCGCCACTGCGGCCGCAGCGCCACCGGACGAGCCGCCGGGCGTGCGGTCGAGGTCCCAGGGGTTGCGTGTCGGGCCGAACAGGCGGGCCTCGCTGGTCGGCAGGATCCCGTACTCGGGGAGCGTGGTGGTGCCCACGATCACGAAGCCGGCGTCCCTGAGCCGCCGCGTGACGTTGTGGTCGTAGTCGGCGATGAAGTCGGACATCAGCGAGCAGCCGTAGGTGAGGCGCAGCCCCTGCACGGGCCGGTTGTTCTTGATCGCCACGGGGACACCGGCGAACGGACGCTCATCGCCTGGGCCGATCTTCTGCGCCGCGGCGAGCGCGCGCTCCTCGTCGACCTGGACGAACGCGTTGAGGCTGGGGTTCAGTTCCTCGATCCGCTCGAGCGAGATCTGGACGAGCTCGGATGCCGAGACCTCTCCCGAGTGCACCATCCTCGCGAGCTCGGTCGCCGGGCGGAACATCAGATTGCTGTCGGACACGGCTCCTCCTCTGGTTCGCCGGCCGATCGCGTGACCGGCGGGGCGCGGGCTGCTCGCGCAGAGCCTACCCCCCTGCACTTTCCTGCGACGATATGTGCCTGCCCAGAAGGCAGCTAACCCCGTCGGCAGCGAGCCCAGAAAGCGAG
This sequence comes from Solirubrobacteraceae bacterium, assembly GCA_036498265.1. Taxonomy (GTDB): domain Bacteria; phylum Actinomycetota; class Thermoleophilia; order Solirubrobacterales; family Solirubrobacteraceae; genus Palsa-744. The sequence continues at coordinate 188,399 of DASYFT010000030.1, forward strand.
TGCAATGAGCGAGGTCCAAACCATCAGCGAGGTGCAGTCAGGCCTTGAAGGCGTGGTGGCGTTCGCCACCGAGATTGCCGAGCCGGACAAAGAGGGCGGGGCGCTGCGATACCGCGGCGTCGACATCGAGAACCTGGTCGGCGCAGTTCCCTACGAGCAGGTCTGGGGGCTGCTCGTCGACGGGCGCTTCAAACCCGGGCTGCCGCCCGCTGAACCGCACGCGCTCACAGTGCGCTCCGGCGATCACCGCGTGGACGTGCAGTCCGCGCTGGCGATGCTCGCTCCCGAGTGGGGCTTCGCCCAACTGATCGACATCACCGATGAGGAGGCCCGCGACAACCTCGCCCGCGCCTCTGTGATGGCCCTGTCGTTCGTCGCCCAGTCCGCGCGCGAAGCCGGCCAGCCGCCGGTCCCGCAGTCGGAGGTCGACGAAGGACGCACGATTCCCGAGCGATTCCTCATCCGCTGGCGCGGAGAGGCCAACCCCGACCACGTGAAGGCGATCGACGCCTACTGGATATCGGCTGCCGAGCACGGCATGAACGCGTCGACCTTCACCGCGCGCGTGGTGGCCTCCACGGGAGCGGATGTCGCCGCGGCGCTCTCGGCGGCGGTCGGCGCGCTGTCGGGTCCGCTGCACGGCGGTGCACCCTCGCGCGTGCTGAAGATGCTCGATGAGGTCGAAGAGACCGGCGATGCAGAGCGCTGGGTATCCGACGCGCTCGACCGCGGAGACCGTCTGATGGGCTTCGGGCACCGCATCTACCGCGCCGAAGATCCACGCGCTCGCGTGCTGCGGCGCACATGCCGGGAACTCGGCTCGCCGCGGTTCGAGGCGGCCGAGGCGCTCGAGAAGGCCGCGCTCGCCGAGCTTCATGCGCGGCGGCCCGACCGCGTGCTCGCGACCAACGTGGAGTTCTGGTCGGCCGTCGTCCTCGACCTCGCCGAAGTGCCGCCCGAGCTGTTCACGCCGATGTTCACCTGTGCACGCGTCGCCGGCTGGTCGGCGCACATCCTCGAGCAGAAGCGCGAGGCCAAGCTGATCCGCCCGACCGCCAAGTACATCGGCGAGGGCCCTCGGCCTGTCGCAGAGGTCGCGTAGCGGGGCGGGGAGAGACAGGCAGAGACGCCGCGAGAAAGCGAGGGCCCGGCATCATGCCGGGCCCTCTTGCTGCTCATCGGCAGCGCGGCGCGCCACCTACAGCTGCTCGCTACATCATCCCGCTCATGTCCGGCATGCCGCCACCGCCGCCGCCGGCGCCGTCCTTCTCCGGCACCTCGGCGACGATCGCCTCGGTCGTGAGGATGTTCTTGGCGATCGACGCCGCGTTCTGGAGCGCCGAGCGCGTCACCATCGCGGGGTCGATGATGCCCTCCGCCACGAGGTCGACGATCTCGTTCGTCGCCGCGTTGAGGCCGTAGCCCGGTTTGGCGTTGCGCACTTCGTTCACCACCACCGAGCCCTCCAGGCCCGCGTTCTCGGCGAGCTGGCGCAGCGGCTCCTCGAGCGCACGCAGGACGATGCGCGCACCTGTGCGCTCGTCGTCCGAGCCGTCGGTGGAGGCGCCGTCGGCGTCGATCGTGACCGCCGAGGCGGCCTGGAGCAGCGCCACGCCGCCACCCGGCACGATGCCCTCCTCGAGGGCCGCCCGAGTCGCCTGGAGCGCGTCCTCGACGCGATGCTTCTTCTCCTTCATCTCCGTCTCGGTGGCGGCACCCACCTTGACCACCGCGACGCCGCCGGACAGCTTGGCCAGTCGTTCCTGGAGCTTCTCCCGGTCGAAGTCGGAGTCCGTGTTCTCGATTTCGGATTTGATCTGGTTGATCCGGCCTTTGATCGCCTCCGCGTCACCTGCGCCGTCCACGATCGTGGTCGTGTCTTTGGTCACCACTACGCGGCGCGCGCGCCCGAGCTGGTCCAGTTTGGTGTTCTCCAGCTTCAGGCCGAGCTCCTCCGTGATCACCTCTCCGCCGGTCAGGATGGCGATGTCCTCGAGCATCCGCTTGCGGCGGTCGCCGAAGCCGGGCGCCTTGACGGCCACACCGGTGAAGGTCCCCCGCAGCTTGTTCACCACGAGGGTGGCCAGCGACTCGCCTTCGACGTCCTCGGCGATGATCAGCAGCGGCTTGCCGCTCTGGATCACCTGCTCGAGCACCGGCAGGATGTCTCGCACCGAGCCGATCTTCTGGTTGGCGATCAGGATGTAGGGGTCCTCGAGCACCGCCTCCATGCGGTCCTGGTCGGTGACCATGTAGGGCGAGATGTAGCCCTTGTCGAACTGCATGCCCTCGGTGAATTCGAGATCCATGCCGAAGGTCTGGCCCTCCTCGACGTTGACGACGCCGTCCTTGCCGACCTTGTCGATGGCATCGGCGATCACATCGCCGATCTCCTCGTCGCCGGCCGAGATCGTCGCCACGCGGGCGATCTGGTCCTTGCCGGAGACCTCCTTGGCCTGTGAGGCGATGTTGGCCACGACCTGGTCGACCGATTTCTCGATGCCGCGTTTGAGCGCGAGGGGGTTGGCCCCGGCCGCCACGTTCTTCAGGCCCTGGCGAACGATCGCCTGTGCCAGCACGGTCGCGGTCGTGGTCCCGTCGCCGGCCACGTCGTTGGTCGCGGTCGCCACCTCGCGCACGAGCTGGGCGCCCTGGTTCTCGAAGACGTCCTCGACCTCGATCTCGCGAGCGATGGTGACGCCGTCGTTGGTGATAGTGGGGGCGCCGAATTTCTTGTCGAGCACGACGTAGCGTCCCTTGGGCCCGAGCGTGACCTTGACCGCGTTGGCGACCGCGTCCACGCCGGCCTCGAGCGCTTTGCGCGCCTCGGCGTCGTACTTCAGCTCCTTGTGTGCCATTTCAGGTTTCTCCTTATGCCACCTTGGCGAGGACGTCCGACTCGCGCATCACGAGCAGGTCCTCACCATCGAATGTGATCTCGGTGCCGCCGTATTTGCTGTAGAGGACCTCGTCGCCCTCACTGACGTCGAGCGGGATGCGCTTGCCGTCCTCGTCGAGGCGGCCATCGCCGACGGCGACGACCTTGCCCTTCTGCGGCTTCTCCTTCGCTGTGTCCGGAAGGACGATGCCACTCGCGGTCGTCTCTTCCTCCTCGATCGCCTGGACTATCAGGCGATCACCCAGGGGCTTCAGCTTCATGTCGAATGAACCTCCATCTAGAGAGTGCGGCCGGCGGGTCGCCAGCCGTAGCGCCGGAGCGGCCCACCGCTTGGCACTCTCGGGGGGAGAGTGCCAACTACTGCCCCAATATATAGAAGATCCGGCGCCGTTCCCAGGATCCTGGCAGTCCGACCGATCGACTGCCATCGACCGCAGGCGAGCCTTCATCATGCCGGCGAATCGATCCCTGCGGTCTGGGCCGGGGCCCTCGCCCGCGACGGCCGGCGACTAGTTCTGAGCCCCGCCGAAGCCCTTCATGGCCTCGGTCATGCCGCTGGGGTTCTCGAGTATCTGCGAGAAGCGAACGACGGTGACGGTGTCGTCCATCGACACCGCGCGCCCGTAGATCTGTTCGAGGAAGTTGATCAGCTCCTCGTGCCGCCGGAACTCGGGGTTGTCGTGCTTGATGTCGCGTGGCGAGAGGTCCGAGAGCCTCGTGACCTCGACCTGGTCGATCACCGCTTCGAAGATCCGTTCACGCGGGGAGTACTGGTAGCCGATCGTGACCAGCACCGATTGGTTCTTGCGGTACTTGCCTGACTTGTCGCCGAGGCGGATCGTTGCCGTCTTGCGCCCGCGCTTGAGCTCGTCGGCGAATATCGTCGAGTAGAAGTTGAGGACCTGCATCGTGGGTTAGGGTCGGAGGAGCGCCTTCTCGGGCTGGGATGGCCGGTCGGCGCTTCGGGGCCCGACGGCAGGCTATCGGTCTTTCTCCAGGCAGGCCAGCGCCAGCTCCACCATTTCGCGCTCGGCGGCGTGGGTCAACTGCGACCGCGCCTCGGTGAGGGGCATCCAACGCGCCTCTTCGACCTCGTCGTCGTGGTCCTTGGTGTCGCCGCCCACGTATTCGAAGAGGTAGAAGGTGACCGTCTTGCCGATCGTGCGTCCGTCCCGCCGGTACCAGTACCGGGCCTCGCCGAGCTCGCATACGGGCCGCGCGAGCACCCCCGTCTCCTCGCGAACCTCCCGCTCGGCCGCCTGAAGGGGCGTCTCGCCGGGATCCACGTGCCCCTTCGGAAGCGCCAGCACGCGCGAGCCGTCGGCCGCGCGCCGGGTCGGCACGATCACGACCACCTCATCGCCGCGTACGACCACGCCTCCGGCCGAGTACTCGCGGGGCCCCGTGGAGGGGCGCCGGGAGGCCACCCGTCGACGCGCGCGGGAGGCGGGGCGCCTAGAAGACATATTGCCCGAGGGCATCCGGGTCGTGGACGACCAGCCGGCCCCGGCCCTGGGAGATGACGCCGGCGCGCTCCAGCACAGCGAGGAAGCGGCTGGCCGACTCGCGCGAGGACCCCGCGAGCTGGGCGAGATCGGCCTGGGTCGCCGTCAGCAGCACGTCTGCCGGCCCCTTGCCCGCGGCGACCTCCTGTGCCACCAGCTCGCCGAGGACCACCGCCACCCGGCTCTGGACCGTCTGGAAGGACTGCCGCGAGAGCCGCTCGTTCATCTCTCGCAGCCGCCTGCCCAGCGCGATCACCAGGCGCGTCGAGATCTCGGGATGTTCGCCCATGAGCCTGCGCATGTCGGGCCCGAGCACCGCGACGACGCTCGTCGGCTCGATCGCCTCGACAGTCGCCGAGCGCCGCTCGTCCTCGAACATCGCGAGCTCGCCGAAGATGTCGCCGGGCCCGAACGTCGCCAGCGTGATCGTGCGGCCGTCGCCATGGCTGCGGACGGCGCGCGCGTGACCCTCGCGGACGACGTAGCAGGTGTCGCTCGCGTCGCCCTCCCGGAAGACGGTCTGAGCGGGCTCGAACCGGCGGGGAACGGCGAACTGCGCGATCCGCTCGAGATCGCCCCGCTCGAGCGTCGAGAACACCGGCACGCGTCCCAGCAGCTCCACCACCTCCGCTGAGCGCGTCGCCGCCATCTTGCAGGAGATACCACACCGGCGCCGGACGGCGCTGGGCGCCGCTATCTTCAGGGCATGTCCCGAGCGAAGAGGGTCCTGGCCGCCCTCACGGCGCTTGCAGCGCTGCCGGCCCCCACTCTCGCCGCGCTGCCCTCGCCGGCGCCCGCTGCAACCGGCCCGGTCAGCCGCCTGACAGGCGCCGCGCTGCGCCATGCGCTGCTGAGCTCGCGCGAACTGTGGGCGACGGTGGACGTGTGCAACCCCCCGGACCAGCGCAACTGGGTCGGGATCCGCGGTTCGATGCCAGGCGACGGCCATCCGCGCGACAAGATGTACATGAGCTTCCGGCTGCAGTACATGGATCCCGTGGCCAAGCAGTGGATCGACGCCTCCAGCACCAAGTCCCCGTTCGTCGCGGTCGGCACCGGCACCTCGACCCGGCAGGACGGCGCGAGCTTCAAACTGGTCCGAGGCGCCGCGCCGTTCACGTTGCGTGGCGTGGTGGACTTCGAGTGGCGCCGCGGGACGAGCGTCCTCTTCTCGGCGGTGCGCACGACCACGGCGGCGCATCACAGCCTCTCCGGCGCCGACCCGGCGGGCTACAGCGCTGCTACGTGCTCGATCGGCTGAACAGCCGCGGGTCGTTGGTGATGATCCCGTCCACGCCCATGGCCGTGAGCTTCGCGATCATCCGCGCGTCGTCCACGGTCCAGACGTAGAGCTCGCCCCCGCCCTCGGCGACCGCGCGGACAAGCGATCTGGTGACGACGCGCCAGTGGGCCATGATCGCATCGAAGCGCCCTTCGGCGAGCGCTCCGCGGACCCGGCGCGGCAGCGTCGCCCGGTAGCCGGTGAGCATCGCCAGGGCGGGGATCGCGGTGAGCATGTCGGTCGTGCAGTCACGGCGCACGCGCGGTACCGACCAGCCGAGCCGTAGCGCCGGCTCGGCGACCCGGATCTCGGCGAGGGCCGCCGGGAACATCCCGCTGACGAGCGTCCGCGCGACGAGCTCGTTCTCGCGCAGTCGCTCGAGCACACGCATCTCGTAGCCCGGGAGCTTGATGTCCACGTCGAGCTCGATCCCGTCGAACTCCTCGCCGGCGAGGTGGTCGAGCGCCTCCTCGAAGCTGAGCGGCACGCGTGAGTGCATGTCCTCGTAGTCGTGGGCGACGAGCAGTGCCCCCGTCCCGTCCCGGTGCTCGCTCAGAACGTCGAGCTCGATCATGTCGACGCCGTGCTGGAGCGCCGCGTCGAAGCTAGCGAGCGTGTTGCCCGGCTCGATGTGAGCGGCGCCCTTGTGACCGACGCGACGCATGCGCTTGACCGAGGGCTGCATCCTCGGCTCCACCATTGCAGAGTCACCGCGCCCGCGCGGTGGTGGCCGGGCGTGCAAGCGGCGCTCACGCGGCGCGGGGTTGCATGCCCGTCTGCTGGATCGCCTCGATCGCCGCCTTCGGGCCGATGTAGGGGGCCAGCACCAGGAACGTCAGCTGCTCGGTCAGTGCCGGCAGGCGCGCGGGGCGGTCGCCCGCGACGTAGGTCGCGATCACAGCCCAGATCGCCCCGGTGACCGCCTCGAGCGCGAGCGCCGGCCCGCGCCGCGGCGGCGGGCCCGCCTTCGTCAGCAGGCCGATGAACGCCTCGACCCACCCCGCCAGCCGGCCGACGATGCCGGGACCCAGCTCGAAGAGATCGACGAACGCGATCCGCAGAAGGGCGGGATCTGCGACCAGGTGGCCCACGAACGCCCGCATCGCCGAGTCGACCGCCTGTGGCCACGCCGTCCCGCGCTCGAGCGCGTCGCGCGCCGCGGCGAGCGCTTCGCCGAAGAACTCATCGAGCGCCGCCAGCAAGCACTGCCCGGTGTCGCTGAAGTGCTCGTGGAAGGTCCCCACCGAGATGCCCGCGCGCCGCGCGAGCTGGACCTCGCTGACGCGCGCGTAGCCCTCGCCGAGGGTCAGGTCGACCAACGATCGCAGCGCTCTGGAACGCTCGCCGTCGCCCTGCAGGAAGGCGGCACGGCCGGCGGGCTCCTCCGCTGCGGCGCCGGAGGGGGGCGGGGTGGCGCCGGAACCGGATGCGATGGCTCCGGAGCGGGACGGGGCGGGGCCGGAGCCGGATGCGATGGCTCCGGAGCGGGACGGGGCGGGGCCGGAGCGGGATGCGGGGCCTGCTGACCGAGCGCCCGCGCCGAGCCTCGCGGCAGCCGGCGAGCGGTAGGACTCGATCCAGTCGATCACTTCGTCGGTCAGCAGGCGGAGCTCGGTCTGGCGCCCCTCGAGCACCCGCAGCAGGACGATCTGGCGGACAGCGCCGACGACGGCACGGGGGGCGAGCGGAGGCAGGGCCGCCTCCTCGGGCGCGATCGCGAACACGCTCGCGAGCAGGCGCTCGAAGGCGAGCCCGGCGAGATGCATCCGCTCCCGCGCGGGAGAACCGACGGCGAGCGCCTCGACCAGCACGAGGCGAGCACCCTTGGGGTCCGTGGCGACGTCGTCGAGCAGGCTCTTGCACCCGGCGTGCAGGCGGTTGGTCCACCCCTGCTCGCCGTTGCAGGAATCGATCACGAGCTTGCGCTGTCGGGCGACCACGATGTCATAGGTCGCGAGGAAGCAGTGTTCCTTGTTGCGGAACTGCTCGTAGAACGCCCGGCGCGAGACGCCCGCGAGGGCGATCACGTGCGCGACCGTCGTGCCGGGGTAGCCGCGCTGGTGGACCGCCTCGATCATCGCCCCGTACAGCCGCGCGCGCTGGTTGCGGGCCACCTCCTCGCGCTCGATCCGTTTGGGGCCGTATGGCAGGCGCCTGTACAGCGGTGTGAGCTCGCCGCCCGCTTTCCCATCTATTCCCATGATTCGAGATTTAGACAGGTCGGCGGCCGCCGTGCAAGCCGGCGTGGACAGCTGTGCGGTCGCGCGCCTCGATCCGGCGCCCCCGTGTTCGGGCCCCCCGCGCGCCTAGACTTGGTCGGCGATGAGCAAGCGAGTCCGATCGTGACCACGGCTTCGGCGGCAGCCGCCGGGCTGGACGACGCGACCCGGGAGACGGATCGTCTCACCGGGGTGCTGCCGGCCCAGCGCCTGCGCGAGGCCATCGACCACGAATGGCTGTCGGCCGGGGCCTGGCGCGTCCTGCCGGAGGCGGTGCAGCCCGCCAGCGTGGACCTGCGCCTGGGGGATCACGCATGGGCGCTGCGCTGCAGCTTCCTGCCGGACAGCGACTCGACGGTCGAGCAGAAGATCGAGGACATCGCCTTCGAACGCATCGACCTGCGCGACGGCGCGACGCTCGAGCGCGACCGCCCCTACCTCGTGCCGCTGATCGAGGAGCTTCACCTCCCCGACGGCGTGCGGGCCAAGGCCAACCCCAAGAGCTCCACCGGACGGCTGGACGTGTTCACGCGTGTCCTGACCGATCGCAACAACCGCTTCGACGAGATCGCCGCGGGCTACCAAGGCAGGCTCTACCTCGAGGTGGTTCCCCGCACCTTCGCGATCCGGGTGAAGACGGGCCTCGCGCTCAACCAGGTTCGGCTGATGCGAGGCGACGCGCGCCTGGGCGACGCCGAGCTGCTGTCGTTGCACGAGCGCTCCCCCCTGCTCTACCGCGGCTCACACGTGCTGACGGCCGCCGAGCTGTCGGTCTCGGACGGGGTCTTCCTGAGCCTGGACGTATCGGGGACGGAGGACAGCATCGTCGGCTACCGCGCCAAGAAGAACAGCCTGCCGATCGACCTCACGCGCGTCGGCGCGCTCAAATGGCGGGATTACTGGGAGGCCGTGCACCCCGAGCGCGGTGGACGGATCGTGCTCGAGCCGGAGGTGTTCTACCTGCTGCTCTCCTCCGAGGGCGTCAGCGTCCCGCCGCGCTTCGCCGCGGAGATGCTCGCCTACGACCCCACGGCCGGCGAGCTTCGAACGCACTATGCGGGCTTCTTCGATCCCGGCTTCGGCTACTCGCGCGATGGCTCACGACTGGGCAGCCGAGCTGCGTTGGAGGTCCGGGCGCGCGACGTGTCGTTCATGGTCGAGCACGGACAGCCCGTCTGCAAGCTCGCCTTCGAGCGCATGGCGGAGGAGCCCGACGTGCTCTACGGCGAGGAGCTCCGCTCCAACTACCAGGGTCAGCAGACGATGCTGAGCAAGCACTTCCTCGGCGACGAGCTGCCCGTCGGCGACTAGCGCCGGTCGCCGAACCCGCCCCCGAACCGGCCCGCGACGCATGGCGCGGCGGCTGTTCACCGCGAGTATCTTCTCGGAACTCCAGTGTTTATGATGCCGCGGCCGATCCGTCGACCGGCGGCCATCATCCAGCGCTGAGACACTCGCAACGCATCTCCGACCGGGACCAGAGGGGACCTGCCCGACCGATGCCTCGAACAAGCTCCAGCTCCAAATCGCTCGACGGCGGCGAGCCCGCCTGGTCCATCCCGAGCCTGCGCGAGCCGCGCTACTCCCAGTCGCTCGAGCGTGGCCTCGCGATCCTCAGCTGCTTCAGCTCCGGGCGGCCGGTGCTGGGGATCGCCGACATCGCGGACGAGCTCGGTATGAGCCGCTCGACGACACATCGTTACGTCATCACGCTGGTCGCGCTCGGCTACCTCGAGCAGGGAGCCTCACGTAAGTACCGGCTCGGCTTGAGGGTCACCGATCTGGGGATGTCGGCGTTGAACTCGACCGGGCTGCGCGAGCACGCCCGTCCCTATCTCGAGGAGCTGAGGCAGCGAACCTCCTACACCGCCGCGCTCACCGTGCTGGACGGCACCGACGTCCTGTACGTGGACCTTGTGCGCAGCTTCCGCCGCAATCAGAGCCGTGCCGAGGTGCGCCAGAGCCCAGGCTCCAGGCTGCCCGCCTACTGCACGGCGATGGGCAAGCTGCTGCTCGCCCACCTGCCCGAGGCCGATCGGCGGGCCCTGCTCGCGTCGACCAAGCCGGGCAAGCGAGGCCCCAACACGATCACCAGCAAGCGCGCGCTCCGCGACGAGCTCGACCAGGTACGCGACGCGGGGTTCGCCGTGAACGACGAGGAGCTGGCCTCCAACCTGTTCGCAGTCGCCGCGCCGGTGCGCGACTCCGGTCGCGAGGTGGTGGCTGCGGTGGGCCTCTCCGCTCAGAACGCGGCGATCTCCCTGGAGGAGATGGTCGAGGGGCTCAGCCCGCATCTGTTCTCGACAGCCGACCGAATCTCGGCGAGGCTGGGCTACCGCCGCGCGGACGAGGAGCGTTAGTCGCGGCGCCGGCGGCGCGACCACGCGGCAGCCGCACTGCTCGCGTACTCTCTGGCGCCCGTATGCCGCTTCTCACCCATGCTCTGGACCACCGGCGCGCCGCAGGCGCGGTCTGCCTCGCGCTGCTCGCCGTCGGACCGGCGGCGTGCGGCAACGCGGTCTCGACCTCGGGCTTCAAGGGCGAACAGCACGCGATAGCGGAAACGATCTCCACCCTTCAGGCAGACGCCACCGCGGGCGAACAGAAGAAGATCTGCGCCAACGACCTGGCCGCCGCCGTCGTCAAGCGCCTCGGCGGGACAAAGGGCTGCGAACGCGCGATCAAAGACCAGGTCTCGGAGATAGACAGCCTCGAAACCAAAGTTGAGTCGATCCAGCTCGGCGCGGGCGGAACCACCGCCACGGCACGCGTGAGGAGCACCTACGGCGGGAAAGCGGTCTTCCGGACGATCTCGCTCGTCAGAGAAGGCGGCAAGTGGAAGGTGTCAGCGCTGCAGTGAGCGGCCGTACTGGCGCTCGTAGTAGCGGCGGTAGTCACCGGAGCGGATCGGCTCCCACCACCAGGCGCTATCGCGATACCAGGCGACCGTCTCGGCGAGGCCTTCGGCGAAGCGGACCGCCGGCGACCAGCCGAGTGCCCTCACCTTCTCCGAGGACAGCGAGTAGCGCCTGTCGTGGCCCGGGCGGTCGGCGACGTGCTCGATCTGCGACTCCGCGGCCCCGCTGAGCTCGATGATCCGCCTGATCACGGCGATGTTGGGCTCCTCGTCGGGACCGCCGGCGTTGTAGACCTCCCCGGCGGCGCCATGCTCCAGCACATGGCCGATCGCGCGAGAGAAGTCCGTGGCGTGGATCCAGTTGCGCACCTGCATGCCGTCGCCGTAGACCGGCAGTGGGTCCCCGTGGATCGCGTTGAGGATCATCAACGGGATCAGCTTCTCGGGGTACTGATACGGGCCGTAGTTGTTCGACCCCCGGCAGATCAGGGCGGCCAGTCCGTAGGTGTGGAAGTAGCTCTGCACGAGCAGGTCCGCGCCTGTCTTGGTCGCGGAGTAGGGCGAGGACGGGCGCAGCGGGCTCTCCTCGGTGAAGGTACCGACCTCGATCGAGCCGTAGACCTCGTCGGTGGAGACCTGCACGTAGCGGAGATCGTGCTCACGGGCGGCCTCCAGCAGGGTGTAGGTCCCGAGCGCATGCGTCCTCACGAACGCATCCGGCTCGGCGATCGAGCGGTCCACGTGGGTCTCGGCCGCGAAGTTGACGATCGCCTCGGGAGAGCCGGCCTCGATCGCAGCCGCCACCGCCTGCTCGTCCTCGATCGCGCCGCGGATGAACCTGAATCCGGAAGCGTCGGCGATGTCGTGCAGGTTCTCCTCGCGGCCGGCGTAGGTGAGCTTGTCGAGCACGGTCACCTCGTCGTCGTGCTCACGCAGCCGCTGGCGGGCGAACGTCGAGCCGATGAACCCTGCGCCCCCGCAGACGAGCAGTCTCATGTGCGGATCATCCCAGCACGAGCCGCCAGGTACCCCGCCAGGCCGTCCTGCCATGGCGGCAGCGGCAGGACCTCGTCGCGCTCGGACTCCAGGACCGACCAGGAAGGTCGCCGGGCGGGGCGCTCGAGCTGCCCGGTGGTTGCCTCCTCGACCCGGCAGACCGCCTCCGCCTGGCGGAAGATCTCGACGGCGAACCCGTTCCAGGAGACGTGACCGGCGCCTGCGAGGTGGACGAGACCGGTGACCTCGCGCTCGAGCAGGCCGATCAGCGCCGGTGCGAGATGACCGGTCCAGGTGGGGCAGCCGACCTGGTCCGATACGACCTGAACGGCCTCGCGCTCTGCCGCCAGCGCCAGCATGGTGTCCGCGAAGTTGCGCCCACCGGTGCCGAACAGCCACGAGCTCCGCACCACGGTGTTGCGCGGCGAGGCCTCGAGCACGTGGATCTCGCCGGTCAGCTTGGTTTCGCCGTACACCGAGCGCGGACCCGTCGGGTCCGACTCGAGGTAGGCACGGCGCCGGCCGTCAGGCCGGAGCGGGGCATCGCCCGCGAACACGTAGTCGGTCGAGACGTGCATGAGCGGGACCCCTCGCTCCGCCGCCGCCACGGCGAGGTTCCGGGCGCCGGCGGCGTTGACGGCGTAGGCCTCGTTGCGATTGGTCTCTGCCGCGTCGACGTCCGTCCAGGCGGCGCAGTTGAGCGCGGCATCGGCACGCACCCGCCGGAAGGCGTCCTCGACGGCTCGCTCGTCGGCGATGTCGAGCTCGGAATGCGTCAGCGCGACGATCTCGTGCCCGGCGCGCTCGGCCGCGCGCAGCACATCCAGGCCGAGCATGCCGGAGGCCCCTGTCAGAAGCAGCCTCACAGAATCGATATGTCCGAGTTGTCCCCGACCATGAACCTGTAGGCGCGCGGCTGGCGCTCGCCGCGACGCACGGTGACGTTCCGCCCGAGCAGCGAGGACTCCATGCGCCCGTCGAGGTCGGACACGGAGCAGCCTGCCAGCAGGATCGAATGCTCCACCTCGGCTCCCGAGATGACACAGCGCTCGCCGATCGCGGTGTAGGGGCCCACGTAGCAGTCGCTGAGCCGCGCTCCCGCCCCCACGATCGCGGGCCCGCGCACGATCGTGCGTTCCAGGCGAGCGCCCTTCTCGATGACCACGCGCCCGTCGACCTGCGAGTCGACCAGCTCCCCGTCGACGCGCCCGATCAGGTTGTCGAGGATCAGGCGATTGGCCTCGAGCATGTCATCGAGGCGGCCTGTGTCCTTCCACCACCCACGCACGATGTGGGGCTCGACGCGCATTCCGGAGTCCACCAGGTGCTGGATCGCGTCCGTGATCTCGAGCTCGCCACGCCCTGAGGGCTCGATCGCGCGAGCGGCGTCGTGGATCGCGAGTGTGAACATGTAGACGCCGACGAGCGCGAGATCGGTCGACGGCTCGGCGGGCTTCTCCACGAGTCGAACCACGCGTCCCACCTCCCCGGGCGCCGCGCCGCGGTCGAGCTCGGCCACGCCGTAGTGCTCGGGATCGGGCACCGGGGTGAGCAGGATCAGCGCATCGGGCCCGTGCTCGCGGAACGCGGCGACGAGGTCCGAGATCCCGCCCTGGAGCAGGTTGTCGCCCAGGTACATCACGAAGGGACTCGACCCGAGAAACGGCTCGGCGGTGAGCACGGCGTGCGCCAGGCCGCGCGGCTCGTCCTGAACGATGTAGGTGATCACCACACCGAAGCGCGAGCCGTCTCCCGCCGCTGCTTCGATCTCCGGTCCGGTCCCGGGCGCGATGATGATCCCGACCTGCTCGATTCCCGCCTCGGCCATCGCCTCGATGCCGTAGAAGAGCACCGGCTTGTTCGCCACCGGCACGAGCTGCTTCGCGCTCGTGTGCGTGATCGGGCGCAGACGCGTGCCCTTGCCTCCGGAGAGGATCAGTCCCTTGAGCGGCTCCATCGGGGGACCACCCTACCGAGCGGCCTCTGCTGCACGTGCCGCGCGCAACCTCTCTCAGCCGCCCCCCGCGGAGCTCAGTAGGAACCACCCAGCTTGCGGTGGTCCCAGCTTGCGCGGCGCAGCTCGACGAACTCGAGACCCACCCGCTTCAGGGCCTGGCTGTCCACCATGCTCGCCACCTCGGCGGGAAGGTCGGCCACGGGCGGGGCTCCGCGCGGCGTCGCGTAGCGCCTGAAGATCTCCCTTCCCAGCGCGGCCACCGTGTCGGGGTCGCGATGGATCGCGGCCTCGCACTCCACCATCACCCCCCGCAGCTGCTGGTACTCCTCCCCCGTCTCCACCTGAAGCGTCGCGCGCGGGTCGCGCTCCAGGTTGCGCACCTTCTGCGACGCCGCGTAGGTCCACGACCACAGGCGACGGCCGCCGCCGTCTGCGGTGCTCCGGGTCACGTACCACAACGGCATCAGGTGCGGCCAGCCGCGCGGGCCTCGGGTGGCGCAGGTCAGGGTGCGCTCCTCGTCCAGGAACGCATCGACCTCGGCGTCGCTCATGACGATCTGCTCGCGCCGGCTCATGCGCGCGAACGCCATCCAGGCGCTGAGGGGCGCCGCATGCGCTAGACGCCGGCGGGGGCCGCGTTCACCTCGCGCAGCCGCCCGACTGCCGCGCGGACGGCCTCGCGCGCGTCCTCGGGCTCGAGCACCGCGGCGTCGCCGGCTTCCCTGAGGATCTCGCGCACGAGCCAGTCGACTCCGGCGAAGCTGAGCTCCACGACGACCGCGCCGTCGCCCCACTCCTCGACCACGCGGCGCGCCTCGCGTGCCCACCGTGCACGCTCCGGTGAGACCCACACGCGCGCGCTGCGCGAGGCTTGTACCTCGCCGGTTCGCAGCCAGCCGTCCACCTCGGCCGCGGGGTCGACCTCGGGCCGAGGATCGAACTTCTCGTCGGTCACCGTGGCGCGCTTGATGCGGTCGAGGCGGAAGTGGCGCACGCCGCCACGTTCGGGATCGAACGACGCGACATACCAGCCCTCGCGGCCGTTCGTGAGGGCATACGGCTCGACGCGTCGCAGCGACAGCTCGTCCTCGTTCTCCTTGTAGTACTCGAGCTCGATCACGCGGCGGCCCACGATCGCCTTCGACAGAAGCCGGGCGACGCCGGCGTCGTCGCCGGCGGCGCTCGCCACCTGCAGCCCCTGGTCCATCGGATCCTCGCCGAGCGCTGCGACGATCTTCTCGCGCGCCGAGGTGAGCGAGCCCTCGGGGATGTGCTCGCCGATCAGGTCGATCGCCGCGACCAGTGCCTTGCCCTCGACCGGCAGCAGCCGGGCCGGCCTGTCGAAGTTGTCGCTGTAGGGCTCCGGGTCGACCTCGATCTCGCCCTCCTCCTCCTTGATCTCCGCATACAGCACGTAGGAGCCGCCACCGAAGTTGACGACGTTCAGCACGTTGATGTCCTCGCGCAGCTCGTCCTCGCTGATCTGCAGGCGCTCGCACACGTCGCCGATGGCAACGCGCTCCTGCACGCGCCCGGCGGCGATCAGGATGCTGGCGAGCGTCACCAGGCGTGCGAAGCGCTCCGGCCGGATCGCAGCGTCGGCGCGTCCTGAGCCGTTCTCGCCGTCATCGCCCCCGGAGCGGCGGCCGCCGCGCGACCGCGACCTTGCCGCAGAGCGAGTTGCGCTCGCGGAATCGCCCGCCGCCGCCTGCGCACGCCGGCGTGGCTTGCTGGGCGGCGTCTCGCCATGGCGCTCCTCGAGGAGCTGCAGGCGGTGCTCGTATCCGGCCCTGAGCTCGTCGGGGCCCAGCACCCGCGCGTGCAGGCCGAGGCCGAGGACCCACGAGATCAGCCCCCGCTCGCTGGAGTAGCTGGTGAGGAAGACCCTGTCCCCCTCCGCCGCGGCGGCGTCGCCCTGGGCCGGCTGCAGCTGACCGTAGCGGCCGAAATGGCGTTCGACCTGCCAGGCGATGCGGTCGGAGATGAGGATCTCCGCGACGCCCCGCTCCTCGCCCAACTGCCAGTCGGCGCGTCCGGCGTAGGCGCGCGGGTCGAAGTCCGTCGGACGGTGGAAGTCGTGCTCCGCCTTGGTCGCGTAGGAGACCTTGCCGCGGATCCGCGAGAGCCGGAACACGCGGATCGCCTCGCGCTCGTGCGCGTAGCCGAGCAGGTAGAACTGGCCGCCCTGGAACAGGAGGTGGTAGGGATCGACCCGGCGCGAGCTCACCTCGTCCCGCTCCATCGTGTAGTAGTCGAAGACGATCGTCTTGTTGCGGAAGATCGCCGTCTCCACCTTGGCGAGCCGCGCGGACAGGTCGTGACCGCCCGCCGACGCGGTGATCCCCAGCGCCACCGAGCGCTGCTCGGGCGCCCGTAGGGGGCTCGGGCGGCCCCACGTGATCTGCTGCAGCGCGAGGCGCAGCGGCTCGGCATAGGCGAATTCCCCGTCGAGCAGGGTGAGGGCGGTCTGCAGCGCGGCCAGCTCCTGGTCGGTGAAGGCGATCGGGGGAAGATGGAAGTTCTCTGGGCGCAGCGAGTAGTTCTCCTGCTCGGCCGCTCCATCCGCCGGCCTCTCCACCGTCAGCTGGATGCGCAGCGATTCGAGCTCCGAGCGGTCGGCATAGAAGCGGCGCGCGAACGCGTCCTCGTTCATGCCGCTGTAGCCCTCGACGTCCCGCCGGATCTCGACGGCGGTGACCGGCCGCCGCTCGGCCATCAGGTAGGAGATCAGCGACAGCTGGCGGATCAGCTTCTCGGTGTCCTTTGCCATGGCCTCAAAAGATAGAAGCCGGCGGGGAGACGGATACGCCGCGGCACCATGGGCCCTCCGCTATTTGCGGCGTTTCAGGCCGCTTCGCGAGCCGGCGCCGGCGGGCTGACGTCCTGAGCCGGCTCGCTCTGGCGCTCGGCGAAGAACGCGCCGGCGCCGATCGCCCGGTCGTAGGGCGACCAGCGGCGGCCGGGGCCGAGCGCCTTCTCGAGCCGGTCGAAGCTGCCGAGACGGCCGCCGAGGTTGTCGACCATGTGCACCAACGTGGCCTCGCGCGTGCACGGGACGACGGGGCTGCCGTGCTCGAGCGTCCCGTGGTGCGAGAGGATGATGTGCCCGATCGCCTGGGCGAGCTCGGCCGGGAAGCCCTCGATCTCCTCCATCGCGCGCCGGATGCGGAAGTAGCCCAGCGCGATCTCGCCGTGCAGCCTGCCCGCATCGGTCAGGTCGATGTTCGCGAGATCGTCCGTGTAGGCCTCGAGCTTGCCGATGTCGTGCAGCAGCGCGCCGGTGACCGCAACGTCCCGGTCGATCCCCGGGAAGGTGGCGCTGATCGCGCTCACCGCCTGTGCGACCCCCAGGCAGTGCTCGAGCAGGCCGTGACGGTAGGCCTGGTGGTAGTACTTCGCCGCCGGGGCGACGCGGTAGCCGGCCCACAGCTCCGAGTCCTCGCCGAACACGCCCTCCAGCAGCATCCGCAGGTGCGGCTCCTGGATCGTGCGCAGGAGATCGCGGATCTCGTCCTCCATCTGGTCGACGCCGCGTGCCGGGCCATCGACGAGGTCCTCGGGCGAGTAGCTTCCTGGCGAGGCCGGTAGCAGCTCGTGCAGGTTGATCTGCGGACCGAAGCGTGGATGCACGGTGTAGCGCCCGCGAACCCTGATCGGCATGCCGGCGAGCACGACCTGCTCGACCTCGCCGAGCTCCTCCCATACCATGCAGGCCACCGCGCCGGTGCGGTCGCCCAGCTGCAGGCGGAGGTAGTCGCCGCCATCGCGGCGTGGGCGGCGCTCCGCCTCCCTGACCAGCAGGACCTGGTCGACCTCGACTCCGTCTGTGAGCTCGCTCACGAGCATGGCTTGAAGTTAGAGACACATGCGGACAGGACGCTACGGCCGCGTCCCCGGCGCTGGGCCCCGAGGCAGCACCAGGTTCCAGCGCTCCAGGCCTGCGGACAGCGCTCGCGGCGCGCTACGGCTCGAGCCGGTGCGGGCCCCGGTAGAGCAGCGTCACCTCGCGCACGTTCTCCTGGCCGAGCAGCTGCATCAGCAGGCGGGTCAGCCCGAACCCGAAGCCGCCGTGGGGAGGGGCGCCGTAGCGGAAGAAGTCGAGGTAGTACTGGATCGGACCGACGTCGACTCGCTTGTCCTCGGCCTGGGCGAGCAGCTGCGCGTAGCGATGCTCGCGCTGGGCCCCGGTCGTCAGCTCGATGCCCTTCCAGAGCAGGTCGAAGCTCTTTGTCAAATCCGGCCGCTCCGCGTGGCGCATGTGGTAGAAGGGCCTCACGGTCGTCGGGTAGTCAGTCACGAAGGCGAACTCATGACCCTCCTGCTCGCGAACGATCGCCGACAGCGCGCGCTCGCTCGGCGGGTCGAGGTCGTCGTCGGGTCCAGGTGCATCGTGGCCCCGCTCGCGCAGCATCTCCTTGGCTCGCTCCAGGGTCACCCTGGGGAACGGCAGCGTCGGCACCACGACCTCGGTCCCGAACGTTTCTTCGATGTCCGGACCGTGGGTCTCCTTGACTCGGGCGAGCACGTGGGCGAGCCACTGCTCCTCGAACGCCATGACGTCTTCGTGTGAGTCGATCCACGCGATCTCGACGTCCACGCTCGTGAACTCGGTGTCGTGACGCGAGGTGAACGAGGGGTTTGCCCGGAAGACGGGTCCGACCTCGAACACCTTGCCGAAGCCCGCCGCCATCGCCATCTGCTTGTAGAACTGGGGGGACTGCGCGAGATAGGCCTCGCGCTCGAAGTACTCCACCCTGAACAGCTCGGCCCCCGACTCGCTCGCCGAGCCCATGAACTTCGGCGTGTGCAGCTCGATGAAGCGCTCTCGGTGCCAGAACTCGCGCATCGCGTGCTCGGCCGTGGTCTGCACCTCGAAGATCAGCCGCCTGTCCGGCCGGCGGAGGTCCAGGTAGCGCCAGTCCATCCGCTTGTCGAGCGCCGAGTCGGTCGCGATCGGCAGCTCGGGGTCCGCGAGCGAGTCGACGTGCAGCGCCTCGAGCCGCACCTCCAGGCCGCCGAGGTTCACGCGGTCATCCGCGATGACCGTGCCGAGGATCGTGACGGCCGACTCCACGGTGAGCGAGGAGACGGCTTCGTTGAGCTCGCTGGGCGGATCCTCCTTCGGGAGCACCACCTGGACGAGGCCCGATTCGTCGCGGATGACCAGGAACTGCACCCGCTTCTGGTCGCGAACCGTTTGAACCCAGCCGCGGACGCGCACACGCTCGCCGACCTTCTCCGGCAGTTCGGATACGAGCGTCCGCCTCATCGGCTGCGGACCCTATCCGAGCTCACGGCTCCTGCTCGGGCGCCAGCTCCACCTCGACGACGAACTCGTCATCCTCGACGGGCTCGAGCAGCTCGATCGCGCCGGCGGCGACCAGGTCACCCGAGCCGAGGTCGAGCGCCTGCAGCCGCGCCGCGGTGTCGCGCACGACCACCCGGCGCACCGGTGCGCGCATCGGCCGGCGTGCCTGCGACTTCGCCTTTCGCACCTCGCGCAGCACGTCGGCCGTCACCTCGAGGGCCATCTCCTCCCCGTTGCGGTGCGCACCCGCGGCGGACGCGGCGAGCTCGTCGGCGTCCGGCCACGGGGCGCGATGCACCGAGCCCTCCTGCCACCACGACCACACCTCCTCGCTCACGAACGGCAGGAACGGCGCGAACAGCCGCTGGAAGGCGGACAGCGAGAGGCGGAGTGCGTGGCTGACCGACGCCGAGACGTCAGGGTCAGGGTCGTAGCGGCGTCCCTTGATCAGCTCGAGGTAGAAGTCGCAGTACCACCAGAAGAACTCCTCGGTGCGTTCGAGCGCGCGCGCGTAGTCGTAGTCCTCAAACGAGCTCGTGGCCTCCCGGACCACGCCGGACAGGCGCGCGATCACCGCCCGGTCGAGCGGATGGTTGAGCGCCGGGCCCTCGGGGGGAAGGTCGGCCAGCGCGAACTTCGAGGCGTTGAGCAGCTTCACGGCCAGGCGCCGCCCCACCTTCATCTGCTGGGGGTCGAACGCGGTGTCGGCACCCGGCCTCCCGTTGGCGGCCCAGTAGCGCACGGCGTCGGCGCCGTACTCCTCGAGCAGATGCATCGGCGTGACCACGTTTCCCTTGGACTTGGACATCTTCTTTCGATCCGGGTCCAGCACCCAGCCCGATATCGCTGCGTCACGCCAGGGGAGCACACCCTCGTCGAGATGCGATCGCAGGACCGTGTAGAAGAGCCAGGTCCTGATGATGTCGTGCGCCTGCGGGCGCAGGTCCATGGGAAAGACCTTCCGGTAGAGCTCGTCGTCCTCGCCCGCGTGGCCGGCGATCTGCGGCGTCAGCGACGACGTCGCCCAGGTGTCCATGACGTCGGGATCGGCGACGAACCCGTTCGGCTGGCCGCGCTGCGCCGGCTCGTAGCCGTCGGGCACGTCCGTCGAGGGGTCGACGGGAAGCCGCTCCCCGCGGGCCACGATCGGGTCGTCGTAGAGGACGCTGCCGCGCTCGTCGAGCCTGTACCAGACCGGGAAGGGGACGCCGAAGAAGCGCTGCCTGCTCACGCACCAGTCGCCGTTCAGTCCACGGGCCCAGTCCTCGTAGCGGGCTCGCATGTAGGGCGGGTGCCAGTGGAGCTCGCGGCCGCGCTCGATCAGCGCCTCGCGATGCTCGACGGTGCGGATGAACCACTGGCGGCTCGTGATGATCTCGATCGGCCGCTCACCCTTCTCGAAGAACTTCACCGCGCGCGTCACCGGCTCCGGCTCGCCGACGAGGTCGCCATCCTGCTCGAGCATCTCGATCATCCGCTTGCGCGCCTGGTTGATCGTCCGCCCGCTGATCTGCTCGTAGCTCGCCCTCGCCCGCTCGAGGTCGTCGGTCTCCCAGCCCGGACTGCCCCAGGGGACCTCCTGCAATCGGCCGTCCGGGCCGAGCACCGACCGCACGGGCAGGTCGAGCTCGCGCCACCACGTGACATCGGTGACGTCCCCGAACGTCGAGACCATGACGAGGCCCGTGCCCTTCTCCGGGTCGACGAGCGGGTGCGTCAGCACGGGGACGCGCGTCCCGAATAGCGGCGTCAGCACGTCGGCGCCCACGAGCTCGTGGTGCCGTGCGTCATCGGGGTGGGCCAGCACCGCGACCGTGGCGGCTATCAGCTCCGGACGCGTGGTCTCGATCAGCGCGTCCGCTCCCCCGCTCGCCCCGGCGAAGCGGACGCGGTACATCGCTCCGGGACGCTCCCGGTCCTCGAGCTCGGCCTGCGCGACAGCCGTACGGAAGTCGATGTCCCACAGAGTCGGGGCCTCGAGCTGATAGGCCTCGCCGCGGGCGAGCAGCCCCAGGAACGACGCCTGCGATATCCGCTGGGCGAGGGCGCCGATGGTTGTGTAGGTCATCGACCAGTCGACCGACAGCCCGAGCGTCCGCCACAGCTCCTCGAAGGCTCGCTCGTCGCTCTCCGTCAGCTGCAGGCAGAGCTCGACGAAGTTGGGGCGCGAGACCGGCACGGGCTCCCCCTCCGACGCCCCCGCCGGCGGCGGGGTGAAGTCGGGGTCGTAGGGGACAGACGGGTCGCACCGCACGCCGAAGTGGTTCTGGACCCGGCGCTCGGTCGGCAGGCCGTTGTCGTCCCAGCCCATCGGATAGAAGACGTCCATGCCGCGCATCCGCCTGTAGCGGGCGAGCGTGTCGGTGTGCGTGTAGGAGAAGACGTGGCCCACGTGCAGCGACCCGCTGACGGTGGGCGGCGGCGTGTCGATCGAGAAGATGCGCTCCCGGACGGCCGCGCGGTCGAAGCGGTAGGCCCCGTCACGCTCCCAGACGGCGCTCCACCTCTCCTCGAGGCCCTCGAGCGAGGGGCGCTCGGGCACGCCGGGGCGCGCAGACGGCTCGCTCTCGCGCGGCGCGTCGCCGGTGGCGGGGTCGGGCTGTTTGGAGTCAGGCAAGCACTGATCGTATCCCGCGACCGCGGCACGGCACGGGGGCCGCATCCGGGCATCGCCGGGGCACCCGATCGCGCCGTCCGGCGTCGACGACTCCGGAGGTGGCGATAACTTCCATGAGAATCTGCTCAGAAAGCTCCAAGCTTGCCTTACAGGGTCCGGGGGCATATATAGAGTGGCGTCACCGGGGGGAACAACTGCTTCACAGGGAGAAGTGCGTGAGCTTTTGGGGAGCGGGTTGAGCCTTTTCGCGAAGAAGTTGCTGGCGGTGATCGCGGCGGTCGCCGTGGTCGCGGGCCTGATAGCGCTGTATGTCGCGGACTGGGCGACGAGCTTCCCGAAAACCGTCGCGGCGACCACCGCGCCCGTCAACAGCGAAGCCACGACCCTCACGCTCGAGACGGTCGCCTCGGCGGGGAAGCTCAGTCCGACGAAGCCGGACTGGGTCACTTACAGCGTCAGGACGAAGGGTCGCTGGGTACGCAGCACCGACTTCAGCGTGCCCACGAACTCGCTCGTACACGTCACGATCTATCAGTTCGACAGCCCCACCGGCCTGCGCAACCCGTTCCTCTCCCAGAGCCAGGGGACCGTGGGGCCGGCGACGCTCGACGGCAAGCCGTTCAACTCGATCCCGGCCGAAGAAGCCTCGCACACCTTCGCGGTGCCCGAGCTCGGCGTGTTCGTTCCGCTGGCCGGCGTGCCCGAAGAAGCCAAGCATCCGTGCGAAGAAGGGCCCTGTGAACCGTCGCTCTTCGACCATCGCACTATCACGTTCAGCTTCCGGACCTTCCGGAAGGGCCGCTTTCGCTGGCAGTGCTTCGTTCCGTGCGCCGCCGGCTGGTACTTCGGCAACGGAGGGCCGATGCAGACCCTGGGTTACATGGATGGCTTCATAGACGTGGTCTAGGCGATGAGCGAACCGAACCACGCCCGCCGCTTCGGAGCCATCTGGGTGGTCGCGAGCCTCATCGCCACGCCGTTGGTGATCGTGTTGCTCGGACCAATCCTCCCGCCAGGGAAGAGCAGCGAGCAGGCCGCGGGGCAGGTGACCGACAACACGGTCCTGCTGGGGATGGCGACGCCGGTCCTGCTGCTGGTCGTGCTCTACCTGATCTACGCGGTGATCAACTTCCGCCAGCCCAAGGGTGCCGTCCTGGAAGGGCCCGCCATCCGGGGTGACGCACGCCTCCAGACCACGTGGATCGTGATCACCTCGGTGATGGTCCTGACGCTCGCCGTTTACGGGTCGGTGCGCCTGTTCGCCGACAACGGCGCCGGCTCGGGAAGCGGGCCGAAGCCGCTGACGACGCCCTCGGGACCGAAGCTGCCGGTACAGGTGATCGCCCAGCAATGGGCGTTCACCTACCGCTATCCAACCTACGGCGGAGTCGAGGTTCCGCACCTGGTCCTGCCCGACAACAGGATGATCGAACTGCACGTCACATCACTCGACGTGATCCATTCGTTCTGGGCACGACAGCTGGGCGTCAAGGCGGACGCGAACCCGCAGGTTGACAACGTCGCCTTCGTCAAGCCGACCAGGGTGCAGACCTTCGAAGTTCGCTGCGCAGAGCTTTGCGGCATCTGGCACGGCGAGATGTTCGACACGGGCCGGGTCGTCGCACCGGCCGCGTTCAACACATGGATCCGCCAGGCGCAGGTGGCGTATGCGCCGGCGACAAAGGAACTACCGCCCTACAGCAAGACCTATCAACCCAACCCAGCGAGGCGCGGCGGATGAGCACTACAGCAGCAGCCCTTCCCACCCCCCAGCCGATCGGGCGACCGTTCTGGCGCCGGCTCATCGGCTTCAACCTGCTCACCGCCGTCCTGCTCGGAGTCGGTGGCTACTACCTGGGCTGGTTCATTGGACACCAGATCACCGGCGACAGCTTCGAATACCAGAAAAAAATCGATGAGAACGACGTCGCGCTGCTGCTCGCGTACGTGTTCGGCGTGGTCGGCTTCCTGATCGGGCTCGGCTTCGCGAACTACCCGCTCTCCCGCCTGCTCGGGCGGCCGGCGTCCCTGCGGGAGAAGGAGGACCAGGGGATCGGGCGCTACTTCGGCCTCTGCACCGACCACAAGGTCGTGGGGCTCCAATACCTGGTGGGAATCGGGGTCTTCTTCTTCATCGGCGGGCTCAACGCAATGTTGATCCGCACCGAGCTCCTGCACACCACACCGACCGTCGTCGGCCCGAATCAGTACCTCTCGCTCGTGGGCATGCACGGCACGATGATGATGGGAATGATGACCTCGGGGATCCTCGGGCCGTTCGCGAACTACTTCGTTCCGATCCTGATCGGCGCCCGGCGAATGGCGTTCCCGCGCATCGAGGCGCTCACGTTCTGGCTGCTGATGGCCGCGGGCTTCATCCTCACCTCGACGATCTTCTTCGGCGGCTTCCCCACGGGCTGGACCGGCTATGAGCCGCTCAACGACCAGGCCGTAATGGGGATGGACTCATACATCCTGTTCTTCGCGCTGGTGGGCATCTCGATGGCCCTGCTCGGGCTCAACATGCTGGCGACGATCATCACCATGCGGGCCCCCGGGATGACGTGGTCGCGCCTGCCGATCTTCGTGTGGTCGGTGCTCGCCACCGCCGTGCTGATGGTGCTCGCCGCGCCCGTGCTGGTCGCAACGCTGCTGATGGCCGCGCTGGACCGCACGATCGACACGAGCTTCTTCATACCCGGCGGAGGTGGCAGCGCGTACCTGTTCGAGAACCTCTTCTGGTTCTTCGGGCACCCTGAGGTCTACGTGCTCGCGCTTCCCGGATTCGGCATCGTGCTCGAGCTGCTCCCCGTCTTCACGCGCAAACCGCTGTGGGGCTACAGGCTGGCCGTCTCGGGCATGCTCGGCGTCACCCTGCTGAGCTTCTTCGTGTGGCAGCACCACCTGTTCGTCAGCGGGATCAACGCCGACCTGCGTCCGTTCTACATGCTATCCACCGAGATCATCTCGATTCCCACGGGATTCATCTTCCTGTGCTTCATGGGCACGTTGTGGAAGGCGCGAACGTCGTTCACCGTCCCGATGCTGTTCTGCCTCGCGTGGGGATTCAACTTCCTGATCGGGGGCCTGTCGGGCGTGTTCCTGTCCGACACGCCGAGCGACACCACGACCCACGGCACCTTCTTCTCGATGGCGCACTTCCACTACACGATCATGGGCGGGCTGATCTTTACGTTCTTCGCCGCGATCTACTACTGGGTGCCGAAGATGACCGGCCTACGATTCAACGAGCGCCTGGCCAAATGGCATTTCTGGCTGATGTTCATCGCGTTCAACTCGACGTTCCTGCCGTTGTTCGCGGTCGGCATGGAGGGACAGCCGAGGCGGGTCAGCGAGTATGCGCCGAACCTGCACACGCTCAACGTGTGGGTGTCCATCTCCGCCTTCGTGCTCGGCTTCTCGATGCTGATCTTCCTCGCCAACGCCGTCTACTCGCTGATCCTCGTGCGTATCCCGGCGGTGCAGAACCCGTGGCGCTCGAAGTCGATCGAGTGGCAGATCCCCACCCCGGTGCCGGTCAACAACTTCGAGCAGATCCCGGTCTTCGACGCCGATCCGTATCCCTACGGCACGCCGCTGCCGGTCGGAGCGGTACGACCCGCGTCCGCGGGGGCCTGACGATGGCGTCCTCGAGCGAGAACGTGCCGTACGGCTTCACCGTGCCTGCGGTGCCGGCAGGTGCCGAGATACCACCCGAGCCACCCGACGTCGGCGCGCGGGCTCTGTCGGTCGCCTCCCGCCTGCTCGCCGGAGCGACCGCCTTCTTCTTCCTGTCCTTCGTCTTCGCCTACTTCTACCTGCGCTCGCTCAACCAGGAGCACTTCTGGAAGCCGACCGCCGCGCTGCTGAAGGAACAGGAACTAGTCCACATCAGCCTGACCCCCAACCAGGCGCTCGGCGGGGCGATGATCGCGTGCATCGTCGTGAGCGCCGCTCTGACGCTCATCAGCTCACGTCAGATGAAAGCCGGCTCGCGCAGCTGGCCCACCGCCGCAGCCGGTGGCGTCGTGCTCGGCGTCGCGGCCGTGGCGCTTCAGTGCGTCGAGTACACGGTTCAGCACTTCGGGCCGACAGACGGCGGCTTCGCCAGCGTGTTCTGCGCCTGGAGCGCCCTCTACATCATCGCGGTGCTGTTCACCATGTACTGGCTCGAGACGCAGGTCGCGAGCGAGCTACGCGCACGCCGCAAACCCGCCGGGCGAGAGGGTGACATCAGGGACGTTGACACCCTGATCGCTCCTGCGCTGGACGCGGTGGCGTTCTACTGGACCTTCCTCGCCGCGATCGGGGTCCTGACCTACGTGGTCCTCTACCTCCTCTGATCGTGTTCGCAGCGGCAGCGACGCCGGGGTTCTGGGACTGGTCGTTCGACGTGCCGCTCGTGTTCGTGATCGCGCTGGCGATCCTCTACTGGATCGGCAGCAGGCGCACGGTCACGGCGCCTCGATCGGAGGCTGCCCAGCGCTGGCGTTCACTCTCCTTCTACGCGTCTCTGGTCGTGCTCGCGATCGCGCTCAACTCTCCCGTGGACGCGCTGAGCCGGAAGCTGTTCTGGGTGCACATGGTCCAGCACGTGCTGCTGCTCGTGGTGGCGCCACCGCTGATGGTGGCCGCACGCCCATGGGTGCGTCTGTGGCGCGCGCTACCGCTGGCGACGCGCCGTTCGCTCGGCCGCGACCTCACGCTCGGGGAGCGCACGGCCCCGCTGCGCTGGATCGCCCGCACGCTCGGCAGGCCGCTGCCGAGCTTCGTGCTCTTCTCCGTCGTGCTGCTCGCCTGGCACGTCCCGGCGCTCTTCGACGCCACGCTCCACTCGATCGCGCTGCACGCGCTCGAGCACACGCTGTTCTTCGCGACGGCGCTGATGTTCTGGAAGCAGGTGATCGACTCTCCGCCGCTGCACGCCCCGCTCTCATCCGGGCAGCGAGTCGGCTACATCGTCGGAGCAATGGTCGTCAGCTGGGTGCTCGCCGTCGTGCTCGCGCTGGCGCCGCATCCGCTCTATGCGTCCTATGCGCACGAGGCGAGCCGCCCGGGCGGGATCTCGGCGCTGGCCGATCAACAACTCGCCGCGGGCATCATGTGGGTGCCCGGTTCGATCAGCTTCCTGATCGTGATATTCCTCTACGTCCACCGCTGGCTCACGCCCGCCTCGATCAGGGCGAAGCCCTCGCGGCTGGCGGGCGAGCACTAGGAGGCTCATGTCAATCACCGTCATCCCGCTCGCGTCCGGCTTCCTCACCGGATCGATCCTCAGCCTCGTTCTGCCGATCGCGGTCGTGATCGCAGTCACCGTCTGGTACGTCCTGCTCTGGCACCGCGGAACAGGCGAGCGCTGAGCGAGCCGCCTGCCGCTCGCGCCCGCTCGCGCTAGCGGTCGCCGACGAGCGCCCGGAAGCGGTCGCCCCGCTGCTCGAAGTCACGGAAGCTGTCATAGCTGGGGGCGGCCGGCGAGAGCACGACGACGTCTCCCGGCCGCGCCAGCTCGCTCGCGCTCGCGACGGCGCTCTCCAGGTCGTCCGCCGCGAGCGCCCGGTCAGGGGGGACGCCTGCGTCGCGGGCCGCGTCCAGCAGGCGAGGGCCCGTGGAGCCAACGGCGATCACGGTCGCCCGCCGGGCCGCGAGCATGCGCGCCAGCTCCGCGTGATCCTGGCCGCGATCCTGGCCGCCGGCGATCAGCACGAGCCGGCGATCGGGAAAGCTCGCCAGTGCGGCCAGCGTCGACTCGGGCGTGGTGGAGATGCTGTCGTTGACCCACTGCACGCCGGCTCGCTCGCCGAGCATCTCCAGCCGGTGGGGGAGCGGACGGAAGCCGTCCAAGCCCGCCGGCAGCGGCGGCGGTCTGACGCCGAACGCTTCGAGCGCGGCCAGCGCGCCGCACAGGTTGAGCGCGTTGTGGGCGCCCGGGAGCGGCAGCTCGCCGGCGCGCAGTACGGTGGCGCCCCGGAAGGCAACATCGCCCGCGAGCACGTCCCACCCGTCGGCCACGCCGTAGCGCAGCGCGCCGGCTCCGTCGCCGAGCGCGGCGGAGAGCCTTGCGTCGCGGGCATTGAAGACGGTGACGCGAACCCCGGGCAGCTCGACGATCCTCAGCTTGTCCGCGCGGTAGGCCTCCTCGGAGCCGTGCCAGTCGGTGTGCTCGCGGAACAGCGTCGTGATCAGCGCGACCTGCGGGCCGATCTCCATGTCGGCGATCTGGTAGCTCGAGAGCTCCACCACCGCCATGTCCTGCGCCGGCCGGTCGAGCAGCTCGAGCGCGGGCGCTCCGATGTTCCCTGCCAGCTGCGCCTCGGTACCGGCCGCGCGAGCGAGGTGCGCGATCAGCGACGCCGTCGTGCTCTTGCCCTTCGTGCCGGTCACGCCCACCACCCCCCGGCCGCCCCGCTCTGCAAGCCACAGCGCGGTGGCCGTCGTGACCGGTACGCCGGCCCGGCCCAGCGCGCGGATCTCGCTGCGGTACAGCGAAACGCCCGGGGAGCGGACCACCACGTCGCAGGCCGTCAGGGCGGGGACGGCCTCGGCCGCCGTCACCACCTTCACCCCAGGAGCCTGCAACAGCCTGGGCACGTCCCCGTCGGGGGCGGTGTCGAAGGCCGCCACGGCGATCCTCGCGGAGGGCAGGCGACGCGCCAGCTGCTCTGCGAACGAGCGTATCTCGCGACCGGCGCCCCAGACGCCGACGCTCGCTCCTTCAAGCTCCGAGAACCGCACGGACGTCCGCCAGCAGAGCCTCGGGAACGGCGTGCTCGTCGCTCAGCGCCAGCACCCGCTCGGGGTCGCCGGCGCTCGCCGGGAGCCGGCCGAGCACCTCGGAGGCGAGACGCCGCACGACGCGATGCTCGCTCCAGCGGGGGTCAGCCGCCAGCAGCCGGATGGCCGCGAGGCTCTCCTCCTCCTCGCCGACGCACTCGAACGGCTTGTGACCGCCCGTCGCGGTGAGCAGGGCGAACCCGGCGAACTGGTCATCGTCGTCCAGCATGTCGCTTCCGAACAGCTCACGCAGATGCGCCGGGCTGCTGAACGGCGCCAGCGCGAGGAACACGAACCGGCACTTCGGACAATCACAGCACCACGAGGCCGACCGCAGCGCGGGATCGATCCTGAAGATCGCGTTGCAGCTCGTGAAGGCGGCGTGGTAGGCCTCCATGCGGGCGAACGCGCGGGCGATGCCAAGCTCCGAGGCAGGCCGCAGCACGGAGAACAGCTGCACCCCGCAGTCGAGCTCGCCGAGCGCGGCCTGCAGCAGCCGCTCGGCCCGGAGGCCCTTGCTGAACTGGTGGTTGACCTCGGTGCCGTCCCAGTCCAGGTTCCCGCTGGAGGCGGAGCGCTCGTTCGCCATGGCAATCGTGTCGAAGCCGTGCAGAGCGGCGACGAGCAGCGCTACACAGGAGACGATCGCGGTGATCGGCACGTGACCGTTGATGGCCCCGGTGCGGTTCAGCTCCGCGAGCCCGGGGTCCAGTCGCCGCTGCGCGAGCAGATGCTCGAGACCGGCGACTGCCACCGTGCGCGCGATCGGCGGCGCGTCCCCGATCGAGAACAGCGCTGCCTCGACTCCCGAGCGCCGGACTATCTCGACCGCCACCGCCGAGTCCTTGCCGCCGCCGACCGGCACGAGCACGCGCCGCGGCGTCCAGGGCTCGTCCGCCCTCACGGGGGCGGATCGTCCCTGCGGGAAGCTCGGACGGGGCAGCGCCGTGAGCCCGTTGGTGTAGGCGAGCTCCGCAAGTCCCTCGGAGTAGAGCGCGTCGAGCAGCTCAGCCACGGCCGCTGAAGGCACGCCCGTCTCGAGGCTGAGGTTCGGCGGCAGCGCCGTCTTGAAGTAGCTGACGCCGGCGACCCAATGAAGCAGCGCCAGAAGGGGGTCGACCCGTGCGCGCTCACGGTCGCCGAGTGTCCCCGCGATCGGCAGGTCGAACTCCTCGAGGAACTCGATCCCGTCGTCGAGGGCGTAGCGCAGGCTCACGCGCCCGCGTGCGTCCATCGTCCGCGCGAGGAAGCGGAAGCGCTCGAATGAGGCCGGGTCGAACGTGCGAACCGGACGCGTGGCATCGGCGGCCATCGCCAGCAGCGTAGAACGAGCGCCGGGCGGGCGCCCGCCGAGAGTCACCGCGAGCTCGCCGTGGCGCCTGCGTTAGTCGTTGGCGGTGACCGCCTCCAGCAGGTCGCCGAACCGTTCGCGAGACTGCCGCCGGCGGGTGGGGAGATGCTCGCTCGGCACCTCGTCCGGCGGCGGAGCGTAGCCGTGCAGTATCTGGCGCGCGACCGTCTGCCGGTGGACCTCGTCCGGCCCGTCGTAGATGCGGGCGGCGCGGGCGAACCGGTACATCTGCTCCAGCGGCAGATCGGTCGAGTAGCCGAGCGAGCCGTGCAGCTGGATGGCGCGATCGACGACGTCGTGCAGGACCTTCGCACCGTAGAACTTGATCAGCGCGATGTCCGTGCGAGCGGCCCGCGGGCCCTCGGTGTCCATCACCCAGGCGGCGTGGAGCGTCATCAGCCGAGCCGCCTGCATCTCGGCGGCGCTGTCGGCGATCCAGTTCTGGACAGTCTGCTTCTCCGACAGCAGCGATCCATGGGCGTAGCGGTAGGTCGAGCGCTCGCACATCATGTCGAAGGCGCGCCGCGCCACTCCGAGCCAGCGCATGCAGTGGTGGATGCGCCCCGGACCGAGCCTGTGCTGGGCGAGGACGAAGCCCTCACCCTCGCCGCCCAGCAACGCGTCAGCCGGAACGCGAACCTGCCGGTAG
This sequence comes from Solirubrobacteraceae bacterium, assembly GCA_036498265.1. GTDB lineage: Bacteria > Actinomycetota > Thermoleophilia > Solirubrobacterales > Solirubrobacteraceae > Palsa-744. Next base: position 218,810 of record DASYFT010000030.1, read on the forward strand.
ACGATCTCCGAGTGTCCGCCGTAGCCGCCGTAGTGCTCCCACGGGTGCTCCATCGTCGGCACGTCGCGGAGGATCTCCACACCCGGGGTGTCGGCCGGAACGATGAACATCGAGGCTCGCTGGGAGGGCCGCGCGTCGGGGTTGGTGACTGCCATGACGATCAGGAAGTCGGCGATCGAGCCGTTCGAGGAGAACCACTTGTGCCCGTCTATCACCCAGTCGTCTCCGTCGCGCACGGCGCGTGTCCGCAGCTGCGTCGGGTCGGATCCGGCCGTGTCCGGCTCGGTCATGCTGAACGCGCTGCGCAGGTCGCCGGCGAGCAGCGGATGCAGCCAGCGATCCTTCTGCTCGGGCGTGCCGGCGAGGGCGAGGATCTCGGAGTTCCCGGAGTCCGGCGCGGCGTTGCCGAACGCCAGCGGAGCGAGCGGCGAGGTGCCGAGGATCTCGTGCATCAACCCGAGGCGCACCTGCCCCATGCCCTGCCCTCCGAGCTCGGGGGGAAGGTGGGTCGCCCACAGGCCGCGCTCTCTGACCTGGTCCTGCAGCGGAGCGATCGCCCTGCGCAGGCCGTCGAGCCCGAGCTCGTGCCAGATCGACTCGAGCGGCCAGATCTCGGCGCGCACGAACTCGGCCATCCAGTCGAGCTGCTGCTGGTAGTCGGCATCGGTGGAGAAGTCCCAGCTCATGACATCGGTTCCTTTCAGTGGCGCGCGGCCGGTTACCTCCGGCAAGCGTACGTATATTGGCTCCATGTCGAGGCTCCCGTCACTGGATGTCACGCTCTTGCCGGGTGCGCGTGGGCTGCTCGAGCTGCACGCGCGCGAGCTTCCACAGCGCGATGACCTCTGCGGAGCCTTCTGCGCCTCGCTGGCGCTGCGCGCGGCCGGGATCGAGGAGCACGACGGGGAGCCGGTCGACCAGGACACGGTCGCGCTGGCTGCCGGCAGCGTCGTCTCCAGGCACCCGGACCCGGACATCCTGCCCCGCGGCGAGCCGGGCCGGCGCGACTACCGCGCGACGCTGCCGCTCGTCGAGGACCCGCACCTCTCGGGCACCACGGCCCTGGGGCTCCTCGAGGCCGTGCAGACCGTCTCGGGCGGGCAGCTCACGGCCATCCCCTATACGGGGCCGTGGACGCCCGAGACGCTCGGCGGCCTGTTCGACTCTGCGGCGGCGCTCGATCGCCCCGCGGCGCTCCTCGCCAACATCGCGACCCGTCACCTCTGGGGCTCGCGGGCAACGCCTGGCGAGCTGCTCGACTATCTCTACGACGGCGCAGACGCCGGGCCGCCCCCGGACTGGGACGTCGGCCACTTCGTCTGCCTGACCGCTCGGGTGCGCGGACCCGCCGGGTCCCTGTACGCCCTCGCCGACACCTATCCCTCGCTGGGCAGCCACGGGGTCCACATGCAGCCACAGGAGCGACTCGCCGCCGCCCTGGAGCGTCCCGACTTGCCGGCCGGCGGCATGCTCGCGATCGTCTCGCCCGGCGACGCCGCGGCCGTGCGCCGGGCAGCGGAGACCCTGGCGCTACGCGAGGGGATGTGGGACAACGGAACGGTCGCTCGAGAGATGCTGAGGTGATCGCAACCGAGCTGGTCGCGCTCGTGTGTTGCGACCTCGGCGCGATCGTTCGCGGCCGCTCCGTGCCCGCGGGACGGCTGGACGAGCAGCTCCTCATCGGGGTCGGCTGGGTCCCCGCCAACCATGCCCTGACGCCGCTCGGGCCGCTCGCGGACCCGAACCCGTTCGGCTCCACAGGAGACCTGCGGCTGGCCCCCGACCCGGCGACCCGCGTGAGGGTCGGCCCCGCCGACGGCGCCCCGGCGCTCGAGCTGCTCCTGTGTGACATCGTCGAGACTGACGGCGGTCCCTGGGAGTGCTGCCCGAGGGCGTTTCTGCGAGAGGCACTGGGGCAGCTCGCGGCCGAGCTGGACGTCCGCGCCGTCGCCAGCTTCGAGCACGAGTTCCAGCTCGTGCGAGAGTCGCGGCCTGCGCTGCCGTTCTCGCTGGAGGCGCAGCGGCGCGCCGAGCCGTTCGCCGGCACCGTCATGGCTGCGCTCGAGGAGGCCGGCACGCAGCCCGAACGCTTCTTCCCCGAGTACTCCGCGGATCAGTTCGAGGTCCCCGTCGAGGTCGCCGAGGGCCTGGCCGCGGCGGACCGAGCGGTCGTCGTGCGTGAGGTCGTCCGCGAGGTCGCCCGCCGCGAAGGCGTGCGCGCGAGCTTCGCGCCACTGCTCGACCCAGCCAAGGCCGGCAACGGCGTGCACATCCACCTGGACCTGCGGGACGCCGCCGGGTCCTCCGTGCTCTACGACGGGAGCCGGCCGGCGGGTCTCAGCGAGCTCGGCGAGCGCTTCGCCGCGGGGATCCTCGCGCACGCATCCGCGCTGAGCGCGCTCACGGCGCCAAGCCCAGCCTCCGCGGCCCGCCTGCAACCCCACCGCTGGAGCGCCGGGGCGGTCTGCCTGGGGTTGCGCAATCGCGAGGCGCTGCTTCGCATACCGTCGCTGGTCGGGCTCGGCGGAGGCGATCCCTCGCGCCAGCTGCACCTGGAGTACCGCGGCGCCGATGCCACGGCCAACCCGTACATCGCCCTGGCGTCGCTGATCCACGCGGGGCTCGACGGGGTGCGCTCCGAGCTGCCCGCTCCGCCGATCCTCGAACAGGACCCGGCGCAGCTGGACGCCGCCGAGTCTGAGCGCTTCGGGGTGGGGGCACTGCCGGCATCGCTCGAGGACGCCCTGCGTGCGCTGGCAGGCGACGAGGTCGCGCGCGGTTGGATGAGCCCGCTTCTCTACGAGGCCTACCTGAGCGTCAAGCGAGCGGAGGTGGCAGCGGCTTCCGACATCGATCTCGAGGAGCTGTGCGCGCGGTATGCAGCGATCTACTGAGGAGCTGCTCGACGCGCTGCTCGCCGGCATCGAGCGGGAGCTGCCTCGCGCGGTGGAGCTTCGCCATCGACTGCATGAACATCCAGAGCTGGCTCACGAGGAGGCGCGCACCTCGGCGGCCATAGCGGCTGAGCTGCCTCTCGCCGGCGAGACCGTCGCGGGGACAGGGCGGATCGTGCGGGTGGGCCCCGCCGGGGCGCCGGTGGTGGCGGTGCGGGCCGAGCTCGATGGCGTGCCCGTAAAGGAGAGCACGGGAGCGCCGTTCAGCGCAGCCGGGAACGCCATGCACGCGTGCGGGCACGACGTGCACATGGCCGCGCTCGTCGCGCTCCTGCGCTCCGCTCACGAGCTGGGCGGCGCGCTTCCGGCGTCGGTGATGGGGGTCTTCCAGCCCAGCGAGGAGGCTTACCCGTCAGGCGCGGAGGAGCTGGCACGCAACGAGCTTGCCGCGGCCGCGCCGGCGGCGATCGTGGCGGCGCACATACACCCGGAGCTGCCGTGGGGCACGGTGGCGCTCGACCAGGGCAGCGTCAACGCGTCGTGCGACTACGCGCAGATCACGGTGTCGGGGGAGCCGTCTCATGGCGCCTATCCGCATCTCGGGCGCGACCCGATCCTCGCGATCTCCCAGGTCGTCGTAGCGCTGCACGCCGAGGCGCCTCGGCGGATCGACCCGATGCATCCCGCCGTGCTGAGCGTCGGCGAGATCGCCGGCGGCGAGGCCGGGAACGTCATCCCGGCGAAAGCGCGCGCGCTCGCGGCGCTGCGTGCGCATCGGCCCGAGGATCGAGTGGCGCTTCGCCGGCTCGTCGAGGAGGTCGCCTCCGGAGTGGCCGCCGCGCACGGATGCAGCGCCGTCGTCGAGCTGGTTCCCGGCGAGCCCGCCCTCCAGAACGACCCCGCGATCGTCTCGCGCGCCCGCGCGATGCTGGCGCGCGCCGGCCTCGAAGCGGCGCCCGAATGGCGCTCATGCGGATCGGACGACTTCGCGTTCTTCGGCGCACTCGCTCCCGTCGCCATGGCGTTCGTGGGGCTACGGGGCGCTGACCGGTTCGAGGTTCGGCCACTGCACCACCCGGAGCTGCTGCCGCCCGACGACGCCGTGCGCGCCGTGGCACGGGTGCAGGCCGTGCTGTTCGTCGCTGCGGCGATCGCCGAGCACGCCTGATCGTCCCGGCGAGGCGGCCGGCCCCGGTAGGATCGGGGCATGTCAGATCGCCTCCACTTCACCGACTCCGACGAGGCGAACGCGCTGATCGCCGCAGATCCGATGGCGCTGCTCGTCGGTCTCGCGCTCGACCAGCAGGTCACCGTGCAGCAGGCGTTCCTGGGACCGCTGCGGCTGCGCGAGCGGCTGGGCGCGATCGATGCGGACACGCTGGCGAGCGCGGACCTCGAGCAGGCGTTCCGCCAGAAGCCGGCCATCCACCGCTATCCGGCGAAAATGGCTGAGCGCGTCCACGACCTGGCCGTCCACCTGCGCGATAACTACGACGGCCGGCCGGAGCGCCTGTGGAGCGAGGCGCCCGACGCGAGCACGCTACGCGCGCGGATCGCGGCACTGCCCGGCTTCGGCGAGATGAAGCTGAAGACGCTCGCGGCGATCCTCGCGAAGCACTACGGCGTCGCCGTGGCGGAGGGGCTCGTGCCGCCCCATCCCACCCTCGGCGACGTCGACTCGCCGCAGGCCCTGCTCGACTACCAGGCGGCGAAGCGCGCTCACAAGGCTGAGTGGGCCAAGGCGAAGGCCGGCGCCAGCTAGTCGTAGCGCAGCTGGGTGAGGTCTTCGTGGGCTCCCCGGCCCTCCCGTGTCATGTCGAGCACGTTCCAGATCGGCCAGATCAGGTCCACGTGGCGTGGGCCCTGGCCGTCGTCGCGGGGAGCGAAGGCGAGCTCGCTCGCCCATGAATGATGCAGCCTGTCGCCGTCGCGTATGAACACGTTGAGCACCGGGTACTGCTCTCCCTCCGGCGTCTCTCCGTGGTAGTCGCGGTTGTAGGTGTTGTTGCGCGAGGACAGGAGTCGTAGGTACCTCCACCCGCGCTCGCGCCCAAAGGTGGCGATCCTCTCGGGATCGGACTTGGCGATGACTGCGAGGTTGATGCGCTGGCGCAGATGCAGCGCGGCACCATCGAGCGAGTCCAGGATCGAGGTGCAGGAGGTACACGGCGTCTCGGCCAGGGGAAGCCTTCCCGTCTCGCCGGCCGGTCCGGGCCTCGTGTCGCTCGAGAAGCGAGGGAACATGAAGCTGTAGATCACCAGCGTGTCCTTGCCGGGCTCGAACAGCTCCGAGAAGCTCACCTCGCCGCCGCCGGCCTGCTCGAAGCGGTAGTCCTCGGGCACGGGGCCTCCGAGCGGCAGCTCGCGCCTTTGCTCGGCGACCCTCTCGATGGCACGCCGGAGATCGATCTCCGCATCCAGCAGCGCCTCGCGGTTGCGACGGTAGTCGTCTGACTCGCCCGGGAACCGGATGTCTCGATCGGCAGGCAGAGCGCGTGAGTGTACTTCGGGCGAGGGGAACGGGCAGACACCCGCCGGCGCATACACTCAGCAACCGGTGATCGGGACGAGCTCTGCGGGACGCGCCGGCATAGCCGCCTCCGCGGGTGTGTTCATCGCTGCGCTGCTCGCGTTCCTCGCCATCGGGGCCGCGCTGCCGGTTCTGCCCTCCTTCGTGCGGGGCCCGCTGCACGCGGGCGACGTGGCGGTCGGCGTGGTGGTCGGGGCGTTCGCTCTGACTGCGGTCGTCTGCAGACCACTGGCGGGCCGCCGCGCGGACCGTCGCGGCCGTCGCGGCGTGCTCGTGGGCGGGGCGCTTGCGATGTCGCTTGGCGGTGGCCTCTACCTCCTCTCCACCGGAGTCCCCTCGCTGATCCTCGGCCGGCTTGTCGTGGGAGCGGGCGAGGGCGCCGTCTACACGGCCGGCGCGACCTGGGCCGTGGACCTTGCGCCCCGCGACCGCCAGGGCCTCGCCCTCGGCCTGTTCGGGCTCGCGGTCTGGGGTGGCCTCTCACTGGGACCGCTCGCCGGCGAGCTGCTGCGCACGAGCTCCGGCTACGACGCGGTCTGGATCCTCACGGCGGCGCTGCCACTGGCGGGCGCCGCGATCGCCACGCGGATTCCGGAGCCGGCGCGCGGATCAGGCATCGATCGCCCGCAACCGGCGCTGCTGCCACGCGCGGCGCGCAGGCCGGGGGCTGCGCTGGCGCTGGCGAACATCGGCTACGCGGCGCTCGCCGGGTTCGTCGTGCTGCACCTGCACGCCCGCGGCATAGCGGGCGGAGCGACCGTCTTCACCGCATTCGCCATCGCCGTCTTCACGAGTCGCCTTGCCCTGAGCCGGGTGCCCGACCGGGCGGGCGCGACGCCCACGGCGACGGTCGCAGGTCTGCTGGAGGCAACGGGGCTCGTCGTGATCGCGCTCGCCGGATCCCTGCCGGTGGCGCTGCTGGGGGCCGTGATCGTCGGCGCCGGCTTCTCGATGCTGTTCCCCTCGCTCGCGCTGATGGTCGTCGGCGAGGTCGGAGAGGACAGTCGCGGCACGGCCCTCGGGGCGTTCACGGCGTTCTTCGACCTCGGCGTGGGCCTGGGTGGTCCGCTGGCCGGAGCCACGGCGGCGCTCGCGGGGTACCCGGCTGTCTTCTACCTCTCGGCGGCCGCGGCCCTGTGCACCGCCTGGCTGGCCGCGACTGCACAGCGCACCGACGACGGCTCACTGCGCGACCCCGTACCCTCGCGGGCCGCCCAGCACGCGCCTACCTGACCGGCGGCGGGCTGCCCTCGGCGCTCGCGGCCAGCGCGGAGTCCCATCCGCACACGAGACAGGCGTGGCGGAACACCGAACGGGAGAACTCGAGCGCCAGCGCATGCGGGTCCGCCTCGGTCGCGATGTCGGCAACATCGAGGATGAAGAGGCCGAGCTCACCCTCCCACCGGGCCGCCGGCGGCGCGAGCGTCGCGCCGGCGAAGGCGTCCGGCGCCGGGTGCGCGTAGCCGTAGAACGCCGCTCGGCCGTAGCGCGGATCGCCGGGCCACCACCCCACCGCGACCTCCTTCGCATCCATCGCGTTGCGCATTATGAAGTCGTCCGACGGCGGGTCGGCGGGGTCCCCGGAGAAGAGGTTGACGGCCAGGTCGAACGACCCCCACCACGCGTTCACCGGAGTGCTGCGCCCGCGATACGGTGCGCGGTACGCCGTGAGTACGCCCGCAGCCTGCGTTGCCGCCGCGAAATAGAGCCGCACGTCCTCCGCGTCGTAGCGCGAATGCTCCTCGTCCTCGTCGAGCGGGACGCTCCAGGAGACCTCCTGCGGCCGCGGGTCGATCTCGACCTCGCCGCCCAGATCGCCGACCGCCGCGAGCACCTCGCGCGTGACCTGGGCAACCGAGCGGTCGGGCGTCAGAGCGATCCGGCGGAGTCCCCCGTCGCTGTGCTCGACGAGCGCCTCATGGGTCCGCAGGTCGAGGGTGACCACGATGCTTCCCGTCCCGTCGGGCGCGGGTAGCGGGAGGGTCTCCCAGCCGCGCGCCGTCAGGCGCAGTGCGGCATGCTGAAGCTCGGGCTCCGGCGGCGCCAAGCGGACGGCCAGCTTGCCGAGCAGCTGGGTGTGCGCATGGAGGGTGTCGCATGTCTCATGCCACTGGTCGTAGGACAGCACCGGCCACTGGCGAGGCATGCGATCACCCTACCGCGCCTACCCGCCTTCGCCGCTTCGGGCTCCCTCTCCCGCTCGCCCCTGCTCGCCTTCTCCCGCTCGCCCCTGCTTGCCTTCTCCGCTCGCGCCGGCGTCGTGCCGGATCTCGATGCGGCGCGGCTGGGGTGGCTCGGGCCGAGGGATGCGTACGGTTAGAACGCCATGGTGCAACTCGGCGTCGATCGCATTCGGGTCGAGCCCGCGCGGTACGCGCAGCACACGCTCGAAGCGCCCGAAGCGCCTCTCCACGCGTCGCCACGCGCGATCATCCTGCTCGTTGTCATACGGGAATCGGCGCTCGCCGCGGATCGTGAGGACGTCGTTCTCGAGCTCGATCTCGAGGTCATCGGCGCTCACGCCGGGGACGTCCATCTCAACCTTCACCTCATCATCCTTCACCAGGACATCCGCGGGTGGTGTGTACATGGCCGGCATCGGGACCGCGCCCGAGCGGTTCACATCCCGCAGCCACGGCGCCAGCGGTTCAATGAGCATCGTCGCCATCTTCTTGGCCCCTTTCTAGGTCGTAGGCCACCGGTCGAGGTAGCCCTCTCGTCATTCGTCGCTAGGACGAGCCGCGCTCGCTTCAAACCGCTCCGCTCCCGACCCGCACCGCGCCCGACGAGCGCCGTGCCACAACGAGCGCCGTGCCAGGGAGCGCGTCCCCAACCGGCGCCGGACCGAGCCGGCAGCGTTCTCACGCGCATCGTCCCTCCGGACCGGCCGACCCCCTGTCGATGCCTTTGGCCACGAGGGCCGCGCGGAGCCCCTGGAGCGCCTGCTCCTCGATCTGGCGCACCCGCTCCGCGGATAGACCGAACTGGCTGCCGATCTGCCGGAGCGTCTGGGCGGGGCGGTCGACGCCGAAGTGATCCAGCAGCACCTCTCTCTCCCGCTCGTCGAGCGAGTAGGTCAGCCTGCGGACCTCGTCCGCGCCCACGCGCTCGACGACCTCGTCGTACTGATCCTCGCCCACGGGGTCGACGAGCATGTCCTCGGCGGTCCTGCCGCCGGAGCTGTCGGATCCGAGCGGCTCCTCGAGGCTCCGCGGCACGCGCTCGAGCGAGAGAAGCGTCTCCACCTGCTCGCGGGGCAGGCGCGTGGCGTCGGCCAGCTCGCTGCAGGACGGTTCGCGCATGTGGGCCTGCAGGTGCGTGTGACGCGCCCGCTTCACACGCGCCATCGCGCGCAGTGCCCGGTCCGAGAGCGCAACAGGCCGCGTGAGGTCAGCGACGAGCCCCTGCATCGCCTGGCGCACCCACCAGGAGGCGTATGCCCAGAACGGCGTGTTCATGCGGGGCTCATACCGCCGCAGCGCACGCAGCAGGCCGACGACGCCCTCCTGCATCAACTCGGCGTGGTCGACTCCCGGCGAGTTCCTGTAGATACGCGCAAGCGTGCCGATCGCAGGCATGAACGCCTGAACCAGCTCCTCGCGTGCGATCGTGTCGCCGCGCGCCGCGGCGACCACGAGCCGCCGCTCGCTCGTGCTGGACAGGGCCGGCCACTGCGCCGAGCGGGGCGACGCACGCCACGGCTGCGTGGCGGTCGACTCCTTGGCGGGGTGTGAGAGTGACGCCTCCATCTCATTCCCCTTTGACCTGTACCTGGCGCGGCCTCGACCCCTCGGGCTTGGGGATGCGGACGCTGAGGACACCGTCGTGGAGATCGGCCTTGATCCGCTCGGCGTCGGCTTCCCCGGGCAGCGTCACGCGGTATTCGAACTGCCCTACCCGCCGCGTGCGGCGGCGGAGGATCCCTCTGCGCTCCCGCTCCTTGATCTCACCTGAGATCACCAGCTGGGAATCGCGGACGTCGACGTTCACATCGCCTCGTTTGACGCCGGGAACCTCGGCCTCGACGATCCAGGCGTCCTCCGTCTCTTCGATGTCGACCGGGGGCGCCCAGGCCCCTCCGTCGAGCCCCGGGGCCGTGGCCACGCTGTCCAGCAGCTGGGACATCTGACGGTTGAGGTCTTCTAGTTCGCCGAACGGGTCCCAGCGGGTGCTGGGCTCCGTCGGTGTTTGGGTGCGACGCGTTGCCAACGCCATCTCGACTCCTCCAGAGTTGAACTTGGACAGTTGGATCGCTGCGCGGCTCGCCACGGGCGCCGAGGCGCCAGGTGAGCCCGGGCTGAGGGAAGGGCGAGGCCCGGCACACGACAGCCCCGCGTCATCGCGCAGAGTGCCCCGTCCGATGGGCGGTGGAGCCGGGTCGATGAGAGAACAACCACTAAGCCTCTCCCTTGGAGCGATCGGTGGAGAGACCGGTTCCGTCGAGCCTCCGCCACCTCCCGCTCCGCCGGCGAAGCCCGTCGACCGTCACGCGGCCCGTGCGCCAAACCCTCCGCCGCTTCGTGCAGTCACGACGCCGGGCTCTCGTCACGGTCTACCCCCGGCGAAAGCCGGCAAACGAAGTACCCGTGTGCCGTGACCGGTAAAAGCGCCAAAAACTCGTAAACAGCGCCCCTTTCGCCCGAACAGCGCCCATTTCGCCCGAACAGCGTCCATCTCGCCCGGATGGCCGCGCGCGTGTCAGGTGTTCGAGGTGCCCTCGCGCCCGAACCCGTCGAGGAGCGCGCTCACCTTCACTGCGAGGCGCACCTCGGCGAGGGTGAGGCCGGCGTGGTGGGGGTTGCTGATCGAGAGGCGCACGTGGTTGAACTCCGAGATGCACATGTCGGGGCGCCGGCCGTAGTCCACGGCACCGCGCGCCACCAGGTCGAACAGCCGCATCGCTTCGTCGAAATCCCGCATCAGAAGCTCACGGACGAGCGCTCCGTCGCAGATCCTCCAGGCGGGCTGGCTCGCCAGCGCGCTCGCGAGGTCATCGCGATCGAGCGCCTGGTGGCGGGCGAGGCTCCGATCTGGATCGTGAACAGCCGTGGAGGAGTGCTTAGGCCGAGTCGCGCCCCCGTCCAATGGTCCTTGAACGGAGCGAGAAGCGACCTAACGACCGAAGCGCACGCCGGCTGCGCGGCAGGCCGGGTGATGCCTGCGAGCCACCGTCGCCGAGGCGTGTACAGCCCATCCCAGCCGCGAGGCGACCGGAGAGGAGCAGCACGATGCCGAAGGCAGTCGGAATCGACCTTGGTACCACCAACTCGGTGGTCGCAGCCGTGATGGAGGGTGGACAGGCAGAAGTCATCCCCAACGCGGAGGGCGGCCGCACCACCCCCTCGGTCGTCGCCTTCACGGATGACGGCCAGCGTCTCGTGGGGCAGGTGGCAAAGCGTCAGGCGATACTCAACCCCGAGGCCACCATCTACTCCGTCAAGCGATTCATCGGCCGCAAGTGGGGCGAAGTCGACGAGGAGGCCAAGATCGTCTCCTACAAAGTCGTCAAAGGACCCAACGACGCCGTGCGGTTCGACATCCGCGGCAAACAGTACTCGCCCGAGGAGATCTCAGCCCTGATCCTGCGGAAGCTGGCCGAGGATGCGGCGAAATTCATGGGTGAACGCGTCACCGAGGCGGTCATCACGGTCCCCGCCTACTTCAACGACGCGCAGCGGCAGGCCACGAAGGACGCCGGCGCGATCGCCGGGCTCGAGGTGCTTCGCATCATCAACGAGCCAACAGCGGCGGCGCTGGCGTACGGGCTGGACAAGAAGGGCCAGGAGACAGTGCTCGTCTTCGACCTCGGGGGAGGCACCTTCGACGTCTCACTGCTCGACGTCGGCGACGGCGTCGTGGAGGTCCGCTCGACAAGTGGCGACGGCCACCTCGGAGGCGACGACTTCGACAAACGCATCGTCGACTGGCTCGCGGAGGAGTTCAAGCGGGACCAGGGCATCGACCTGCGCTCCGACCCGCAGGCGCTCCAGCGTCTGTATGAGGCGGCCGAGCGTGCGAAGGTCGAGCTCTCCTCGGCCACCACGACGCAGATCAACCTCCCGTTCATCACCGCCGATGCGTCCGGTCCCAAGCACCTCAACCTGTCGCTGACGCGCGCCAAGTTCGAGCAGCTCACCCAGGACCTGATCGAGCGCTGCCGCGGGCCCGTCGAAACCGCCCTTGCGGACGCAAAGCTGACCGCCGATGACATCGACGAGGTGCTGCTCGTGGGCGGCGCGACGCGAATGCCGGCCGTGCAGGAGCTGGTGCGCCGGCTGACCGGCGGCAAGGATCCCAACATGGGCGTCAACCCCGACGAGGTCGTAGCCATCGGCGCCGCCCTCCAGGCGGGCGTCCTGAAGGGCGAAGTCGAGGACGTCGTCCTGCTCGACGTGATCCCGCTGTCACTCGGCCTCGAAACGCTGGGTGGCGTGATGACCAAGGTGATCGAGCGGAACACGACGATCCCGGCGCGCCGGACGGAGGTCTTCTCCACCGCCGAGGACAACCAGACGGCGGTGGACATCGTCGTTCTCCAAGGCGAGCGGGAGCTGGCCTCCGACAACCGCCAGCTCGCGCGCTTCCGTCTCGAGGGGATCCGCCCGGCACCACGTGGCGTGCCGCAGGTCGAGGTCACCTTCGACGTCGACGCAAACGGCATCCTCAACGTCTCTGCCCGCGACAAGGACACGGGTGCCGAGCAGAAAGTCACCATCACCGAGACGACCAACCTGGACCAGGGCGAAATCGAGCGCATGATCCGGGAAGCCGAACAGCACGCCGAGGAGGATCGGCGCCGGCGCGAGGAGATCGACGCGCGAAACGAGCTGGACACGCTGGCTCACCGGGTGGAGCAGCTCGTCGGCGAGTTGCAGGACCGCCTGCCGGTCAACGAGAAAGCGCGCGCCGAACAGCTGGTCGCAGACGCGCGCCAGGCGCTCACCGACCAGGCGGGGCTCGATCGCGTGCGCCCGCTCATCGCAGACCTCCAGCAGATGGTCCACTCGCTGCCGAGCGCGGCCGCGGCGCCTGCAGGACAGGAGCCTGGCGGCAACGGCGCATCGGCCGACCAGGAGGCCGAGGACGAGGAGGTGGTCGATGCAGAGTTCACCCGCGAGTGACCACGGACCGGAGGCGGCCCCGGCGGCGGAGCAGCCCGCGGAGCAGCGGGAGCCGGTAGCACCCGGGTCGCAGGCGCCGGACCCTCGGGCGGAGCTGGCGGCGCTCGAGGAACGGTACAAGCGGGCGCTCGCCGATCTCGACAACTACCGCAAGCGCACTGCTCGGGAGATCGACCGCCGCGTGGCGGAATGCAGGGAGGGCCTGATCCGAGACTGGCTGGAGGCTGTCGACAGCGTCGAGCGCGCGTTGCGGATGGCCCCGGAGGGTCCCGCGGCGGAAGGGCTCCGAGCGGTGCTCGAGCAGATGGACGCGATCCTGCGACGCGAGGGGGTCCAGCGCTTCGGAACGCCGGGCGAAGCCTTCGATCCCGAGCGCTTGGAGGCGGTGGGGGTACGGTCGAGCAATGAGGTCCCAGACAGAACGGTGGTTGAGGTGGTGCGGTCAGGATTTGGCTCAGATGGCCACGTGCTGCGTCCCGCACAGGTGATTGTGGCTGACGCGCAGCGCCACGACGGCGACTGATGGCCGTCGCTTTCCGCGACTACTACGAGGTGCTCGGCGTACCTCGTGACGCGAGCGCCGAGGACATCCGACGTGCATACCGCAAACTTGCGCGCGAATATCACCCGGACGTCAACAAGGATCCCGGGGCCGAGGATCGCTTCAAGGAGGTCTCGGAGGCGTACGAGGTGCTTCGCGATCCCGAGAAGCGGGAGCGCTACGACCGCTTGGGCGCCAACTGGAGAGCGGGCCAGGACGTGTCGGGCAGCCCGGACTTCGAGGGCTTCCGCTCCGGACAGGGCGGCTTCGGCGGAACCCCCGGCGGGTTCGGCGGCGGTGGTGGCGGCGGCGAAACCCGCGTGGAATTCGGAGACAGCGGCTTCAGCGATTTCTTCGACAGCATGTTCGGCAGCCGGACCCGCACACGCGGGCGCGCCGGCGGCGCGTTCGACGGCTTCTCCACCCGCGGCGGCGATCAGGAGGCGACCCTGGAGCTCTCCCTCGAGGAAGCGGCGCGGGGAGGGCGACGGCGGCTCTCACTCGAAGGGGGACGCGACTACGAGGTGAACATCCCCGCCGGCGTCGTGGACGGCCAGAGGATAAGGCTGGCGGGCGAGGGGAGCCCCGGCGCGGGGGGCGGCCGCGCCGGCGACCTGTTCCTGCGCGTCCGGCTGAGGCCCGACGCCCGCTTCCGGATCGAGGGTCGCGACGTCTACACGGACGTGCGCGTGGCGCCCTGGGAGGCAGCGCTCGGAGCCTCGGTGGAGATCCCGACCCTGACCGGGAGCACGCGGGTGAAGGTCCCGGCTGGATCCTCCTCGGACCGCAGGCTGCGCCTGCGAGGGAAGGGCCTGCCGTCGCCGCGCGGCAAACCCGGGGACCTGTACGCCGTGGTGAAGATCGTGGTGCCGAAGAAACTGACGAGCGAGGAACGCGAGCTGTTCGAGCGCCTGGGCGCGGTCTCGAGCTTCGACCCCAGGGCGGGCCGCTGATGGCTCGCGCGGGCACCGGCTGGGGCCTCGTGCTGCGCCGACCCGCGGGCCAGCGCCGGACGGCCACGCTCGACACGCTGGCCCGCGAGAGCGGCCTGCACCCGGACGTGGTCCTCCGCCTCGTTCGCCTCGGGCTCGTCGAACAGGTTGGTGGCACCCGGCAGGAGCCGCTCTTCGCGAGCGACGCCGCCGGGCGCCTCGCCCTGGCGGCGCGGTTGCGGCGCGACTTCGGGATCGACTACGGCGGGGCCGTGCTGGCCTCCGAACTGCTTGCGCGGATAGAGCAGCTGGAAGTGCGGCTCAGCCGCTACGAGGGAGCTCCACGTCGCTCCAGCTCCCGCTCCGCCCGCGTCTACAGCGGTGGCGGCGGCGGCACGTCCCTCAACCGTCCGCGCGCGAGGAAGTAGACCCCCAGCACGAGGCCGAGACCGCCGACGATCATCAGCACGAGGCCGGCGGTCTGGAGGTCGATCCCTTCGACGTGCGCGGTCACGGCGTACTTGAGGATCGCGCCGACCGCTATCAGGAAGAGGCTCGTACCTATGGTCATGTGGAACACGGCCTTCAATAGCGCCCGGCCGCCCGGATGCAAGGGGGCGACGTTCGAGGGCCCGGCCGCGGGCACGCAACCGACGCGGCGTCCACACCCGGCCGGCCGCACCCGTCCCCCGGCCCCAGACCGCCTTGAAGCACGCTCGGCCGCGGCCTAACCCCGATGCAGACGGAGCCTGCGGAGGAGATGTGACCAGCCTGCTGTTCGAGAACTTCGCCGAGTACTCCGGCAGCCGGGACTCGCGCGTGCTCGCGCTGGCGCGTGCGCGTGCGGAGGATGGCCTGGCCGGAAGGGCGGTGTGGTGCGCCACGGCCATCCAGGGCAGCTCGGCGCGCGCGCGTGCGCTCCGGGCGTACGTGCCCCCGGCGCTCGGCCCGGAACCGATCGAGCTTCCGGTCGATGACCCGTTGCGACGGATCGGCCAGCGCCTGAGGGCGCTGCTCTCGAGGAGCAGCGGCGAGCGGCTCGACCGATCCGACGCGGAGCAGCTCGCTCAGGTGATGCAGCGCGGTGAGCGGCTCGTCGGCGACGCCGTCGCGGCCGGCGACGTGGTGGTGCTCGAGGACCCTCTCGGGATCCTGCTCGCACCGGCCGTACGCGAGCGCGGAGCCCATGCGGTCCTCGAGATCCGGCCTCACTCGGCCCGAGGCAGGAGCGGCATGGGACCGGGCGAGCGCGTGCTCAGCGGTTGCGACGCGGCGCTCGACGCGCGC
>DASYFT010000031.1:0-235800 GCA_036498265.1 Solirubrobacteraceae bacterium
CGATCGCATGACGCCGCTGCGGGTCGAGGGGCGCATCGTCCATCAGCTCGGCATGCCCTACCACTGGGGTCCCAACGGCTACGCGCGCGGGGACTCGATGAACGAGCTCTCCGCGATGGCGCTCGACCCGAGCTCCCACATCCAGGAGGTCAAGGCGCTGACGGTCGACATCCAGCCGGGGCGGCGCCCCAGAGGCCGAGCCCGTCTTGATCTGGTTCAGGAGTATCGCCGGCGCGCCGGCATCACTGAGCGCACGGGGATGAAGGCGTGAGCGCCAGCGAGCACCGGCTGCTCGAGGTGCTGCTCGCCGACGGCGATCCGGCCCGCGCCAGCGGTCACCGGGATCCGCCGCCGCGGATGGGCTTCTTCACCGACACGTCGGTCTGCATCGGCTGCAAGGCGTGCGAGGTCGCTTGCAAGGAGTGGAACGGGGTTCCCGAGGACGGCCTCAACTGGACCGGCGACTCCCACGACAACACCGGTGGACTCGGCGCAGACACCTGGCGGCATGTCGCGTTCATCGAGCAGCGGCTGCCGGTCGGTCGACACGAGCCCAACTTCCAGCGCGACGGAGACGGGTTCCGCTGGCTGATGGCCTCCGACGTATGCAAGCACTGCACCCACGCTGCCTGCCTGGACGTCTGCCCGACCGGCGCGATCTTCCGTTCCGAGTTCGGCACCGTTGTCGTCCAGGCCGACGTCTGCAACGGCTGCGGCTACTGCATCCCCGCCTGTCCCTATGGCGTGCTCGACAGGCGCGGCACTACCGCCGAAGCCGGTGGTCAAGACGGACGGATCTTCAAGTGCACGCTGTGCTACGACCGCCTGCAGGTCGGCCAGGAACCCGCCTGCGCAAAGGCGTGTCCGACCGACTCGATCCAATTCGGCGTGCTCGACGAGCTCCGCGAGCGCGCCGGACATCGGGTCGATCAGCTCCACCAGACGGGCGTGGTCGAGGCGCGACTCTACGGTCACGACCCGGGCGACGGCGTCGGCGGCGACGGTGCGTTCTTCCTGTTGCTCGACGAGCCGGAGGTCTACGGCCTGCCGCCAGATCCGGTCGTGACCACCCGTGACCTCCCGCGGATGTGGCGGCAGGTGGCGTTGGCAGCCGGCGGTCTGCTGGCGATCGGCGTCGTCTCGATCGCCGGGGCTGGGCGATGAGCGATGCTGCGGTCACCCGAGATGGACTGGCGGGGGTGCGCCCCGGAAGAGAAGCGCGGATTTGGTCTGGCCCGGCTGTCGGGCCGGGCCAGACCAGCCAGGACCCTCGCGGCAGGACGGAAACCGCGCGGCCACGTGAGGCCGCCGCCGAGTCCTACTACGGCAAGCCGATCATCAACCCACCGGTTTGGGCCGAGCGCGAGATCGCCGGGTACCTCTTCACCGGTGGCCTGGCCGGCGCCTCATCGATTCTCGCCGCCGTGGCGGATGTCTCGGACCGACCGCGGCTCGCGCGTCGATCCCGCCTGTGCGCGAGCGCCGCGGTCAGCATCTCGTTCGCGGCGCTGATCAAGGACCTTGGCCGACCGGCGCGGTTCATCAACATGCTGCGCGTAATCAAGCCGACCTCCCCGATGAGCGTCGGCACCTGGGTGCTGTCGGCCTACGCGCCGCTCAACTACCTCGCGAGCGCGACTGACGTCGCCGGCAGGGCCACGGGCAGCGGTCGCACCGCCGGGCTCGGCGCTGGGGTGCTGGGATCGTTTGTCGCCTCCTACACGGGCGCGCTGGTCGCGAACACAGCCGTTCCGGCTTGGCACGAGGGTCACAGAGAACTGCCTCTGTTGTTCGCGAGCTCCGCCGCCGCTGCTGCCGGGGGCTACGGACTGATCGCCGCGCCGCGGCATGAGAACGCGCCCGCGGCCCGGATGGCGGTGCTCGGCGCAGCGGGTGAGCTTGCCGCCGAACTCGCGCTGGAGCGACGCTTGGGTCCGATCGCGGAGACTCTCAACACCGGTGTCGCCGGGCGCCGGCTGCGCGCCGCCAGGCTCCTGACACTGGCGGGTGCGGCGAGCGCCGCGACGGTCGCCCGTCACAGCCGGTTCGGTGCCGTCCTCGGCGGCGGTGCCCTCCTGGGCTCCTCCTTGTTGGCCCGCCTCGCGATCTTCGCGGCTGGGATGCAATCGGCCCAGGACCCCAAATACACGGTGCAGCTGCAGCGTGAGCGGGGTCATTGAGAGCCAGTCGGCGACGATCCGCAGGTCCGAGACAAACGCGGCCATCGCCGACGCACGCGCCTCCGGGTTCGGACCCGCGGATCGCGGATGGGTGCGTGGTCAGCATCACGCGTCCGGCGAGGTCGCTATCGAGCGGACGGGCGCGGTTCCGGGCACACGAACCGACGGGCCGAGCAGCGCCTGCGTCGCGACCGCGGCGGATCGCGCAGACAGCGCGAGGTGGACGGCTACTTCAACAACGACTGGGAGGAATTCGCGCCGCGCAACGCGCTCACTCTCGCCGGGTTTCTCGGCGTTCCTCGTCGCCGTCATCGCTGAGCCCGACGGTCGCGAAGCTGCCGTCGGCTCGCCGGACGACGACTTCGCCCTGCCAGTCACGCAGCGGGTGGACGCCGCTGCGCTGCAGAGCTCGGCAGGCGCTCCGCGTCGCGAAGAAGACGATCACCGGAAGCACCCAGACGCCGATCCGCCAGAAGTGAATCTGGGCTGTGTAGGAGATGTCGAGCCGGTAGAAGAGCCGGTCGGTCGAGCCGACCGCGAAGATGATCACGACCCAGCTCAGGAATGCGGCCCCGATCGCGGTCCGCAGGGGCCGGTCGCGGGGGCGATCGAGCAGATCGTGCCGGCGGCGGTCGCGCGTGAACCATCGCTCCAGTGCCGGCCAGCTGTACATCGCTGCGAATACGATCAGCGGGAAGAGCGCACCGCCCCAGAAGGGATTGGGGATGATCGTGTGACCGTTGATCGTCGGTTCGAAGTTCGGCATCAGCCGCAGGGCGCCAATCAGCCAGCCGATGTACCAGTCGGGCTGGGCCCCGTTCTCGGACAGGTAGGTGTGATAAGGGCCCCACTGCCAGATCGGGTTGATCTGGATCAGCCCTCCGACCAGGAAGAGCACCGCGGCGACCGCCAGCGCGAGCCCGATCGAGCGCAGCGCGTAGGCGGGCCACAGGGGTGTTCCCACGACGTTGCGCTCACGGCGTCCCGGGCCGGGGAACTGGGTGTGGTGCTGGCGCATGATCATCGCCAGGTGCATCGTGATCAGCACCGCCAGCGCCACCGGGATCACCAGCACGTGGATGATCTCCAGGCGCGGCAGGAAGACCCGGGAGCCCGGGAACTGACCGCCCCAGATCAGAAAGCCGAGCTGCGCTCCCACGAACGGGATCGACAGCGCGACCGAGTAGGCGATCGCGAGCCCCATCCCCGAGAGCAGGTCGTCCACCAGCGAGTAGCCCGCGAAGCCCTCGAGGATCGCCAGCATCAGCATCGTCAGGCCGATGAAGTAGTTGAGGTCGCGCGGCTTGCGGTAGGCGCCGGTGAAGAAGATGCGGATCAGGTGAAGGACGATCGCCGCGATGAACACGTCCGCAGCCCAGTGATGGACCTGGCGGATCAACAGCCCGGCGGGCACGTTGAAGCTCAGGTCGAGCACGGAGCGATAGGCCTCGGACATCTGCTGGCCCTGCAGCAGCTCGTAGGGCCCGCGGTAGATCACCTGCGAGTCGCTGGGGACGTAGTAGAGCGTCAGGAATACGCCCGTTGCGACGAGCACGATGAACGCGTACAGCGCGATCTCGCCGAGCAGGAATGTCCAGTGGTCGGGGAAGACGTAGCGCAGCGCCCACCTGATCGCCCGGGATGCCCCGAGCCGTTCTTCGCCCAGGCGCATCGTGCGCTCGAGGCGCCGGTCCCGGCGACCCAGGGTCACCGCTGTCCCTCCGGACGAGGGGCGCCTCGCAGCGACCATCTCTCCGGCGCGATGCTCATGACTGGCTGCGCCGCACGCTCCACCACGACGGGCCGATGTCCTCGTGGAAGCCCGCGGCGGCACGCAGGTTCCCTTCCCCGTCGATCATCAGCGGCAGCTGCGGGAGCGCCCGCCCCGCCGGGCCGAACATGAGCCGCCCGCCTTCGCCCGGCGAGAAGGTCGAGTAGTGGCACGGGCAGGTGAAGGCCGGTCCCACGCTCGTCGGCTGGTAGGTCGGGTAGCGGTACAGCGAGATCGCGCAGCCGGCGTGCGGGCAGATCTTCGAGTACGCGAGGATCCCCTCGGGTGCCCACGCGCGGCGTGGGGCAGGCAGGTGGATCAGGTCGGGGGGCAGCTTCACGACGAGCAGGCCGGAGCCGAACGCGTCCGGTTCACCGTGCTCCGGCAGCGCGTTGTAGAAGGCGCCGATCTGCACGTCCGCGGCGCTGTAGGGCCTGCCCTGGTCATCCACCAGGCGAACGCCGCGCCGCCACGGCGTCTGGTGGATCGCGTCGAGGTCGGGGCCGAGCGAGGCGAGCGGTGTCACCGCCGCGGTGAGCACGCCCGCGCCCGCCAGCCCGGCGGCGCCGGCGAGCAGGGCTCGGCGGGAGATGCCCTCGCCGCCTGACTCCACGATCTCGATCACCTCCCCGAGCTCCTCCTCGTCGAGCAGAACGCCGCGCTCCTCGACGCTCGTCTCCTGGGGCACCACGGCCTTGCCCGCGACGATCGCCGCCGCCGCCACGAGTGCCAGGGCACCGCCGAGGGCGATGCCGAGCAGCTGCGTGCTGGCCCCCGCCGCCACGTAGACGACCGTGAAGCCGAACGCGAACACGCCTGCGCAGACCAGCAGGAGCGCCACGAGCGCCTCGGCGCGCCGGTTGCGCGGAAGCTCCCGCCTCGACGGATCCTCGCCCTTCCGAGCCGTCGTCGGGATCGCCCGCGCGCGCCGTCGGGCGAACGCGGCGCGCACGGCGCGAGCCGTCAGCAGCGCCGCGATCATCGATGCCAGGCGCCGCAGGTTGCCACGGCGCGCCTGGTGCTCGTCGTTCATGCCTTCTCCCTTCAATCCGTCCGCTCGCCGATCAGCCGGGCGACGATCACCATCGAGAGGAACGCGAGGAACCAGGCGACCATGCCCTCGGGGATCGGGCCCAGGTTCGATATGCCCCAGCCGCCCCTGTCCGACGGCGCGCGCGTCCACAGCACGTAGCGCGCGACCGAGTCGAGCGCGTGCTGGTCGAGCTGCTTGGAGTCGAAGTGCGGCATCACGTATGGGCCCATCCGGACCGCCTCCGCAACCTGCTGCGGTGTCGCGCTCTGCAGTTCCGGGACAACGGCACCGATCGTCAGGCCGCCCCGCCCGACGATCTGATGGCATCCCGCGCAATCGAGCGTGAAGTCGTGAAGGCCGAGAGCGAGGTCGCCCGCCGCGGCATCGGCTGTCGGCGCGGGGGGCCCTCCGAAGGAGCTCACGAAGGCCACCAGCGCGCGGATCCGAGCGGGCGAGTACAGAGGCGTGGTTCGGAGGGGCTCCTCGTGCGGGTTCTCGAGCGGCATCCGGCCGGTCGACAGGTAGAAGTCGACGGGTCCCGCGCCGACGCCGATCAGCGATGGCGCCATCCGGGTGCGGCCCTTCAGGTCCAGGCCGTGGCAGGACGAGCACCCCTCCGCGTAGAGGCTCCGGCCTTCGGCAAGCAATGCGGGCGAGCTCGGAGTGGGCACCGTGCGTTCGCCCGGAGCCGGCGCCTCGGGTAGCTTGCTGCGGCCGGTTCCCGGTGGCTCCGGCGCGGCCGCCGGAGCCGACACGCCGCCCGTCGCGGCCGCGGGGGATACGGATCCGGCCGGAGCCGAGACCGCGCGCGGCCCCGCCGCCGGGGATCCGGATGCGGCGCCGTTGGCCTGCGGCGAGCGCGGATTGGCCAGGATCAGCAGGGCCGCCGTGCCCGTCAAGAGCGCGGCTGCTCCCCGCAGCGCCCGCGGCGTCCGCGCCCGGCGCGTGAGCCAGCGACGCGCGAGTCCGCTCATCGCCGTGGCTCCCCAACCACCACCCGCGGCGGCGTCGACTCTGCTCGCACGGCGTCGGCTCGCAGGCCCTCGGCTCGGTTGGCCCGCGCTCGCGGCGCGTGCCTTTCCCGGGCGGCCTGACGGCGCTCCTCGCCGATCAAGGACGCCATCGCCAGGCGCAGGCCGATCGCGATCATGAAGGAGCTGCCGCCGACCCACATGATCGCCCCCGCCTGCTGCTGGTCGTCGACGGCCGAGATGCCGAGCGCCCTGGCCGGCGCGGCGTAGTCCGGATAGGCGAGCGACGGCGCGCGGTTCAGGTAGGCGCCCACGAGCGCCATCGACGGCATCGCGGCGAGCAGGTACACCAGGCGGCCGAGCCCGCCCAGGCGATGCGCCGGCGAGGGATCGCCGTCGAGCAGCGGCCACCAGAACAGCAGGCCCGCGCCGAGGAAGAGCGCGTGCTCGACCACGTGCACCAGCGGATGGCGGATTGTGGACTGGTAGAAGAGCGGCACGTGCGTGGCGAGCACCGCGGCGCTGAACACGGCAAGGCACACGGGTGGGTTGATCAACGGCCGCGACCCGGCGAGCAGGCGCATCAATCGCGCGCGGCCCTGCCGGCCCAGGAGGCTGAGGGCCAGGATCAGGGGACGCCCCTCCAGCAGCAGCAGCGGCGCGAGCAGCAGCAGCAGCATGTGCTGGAGCATGTGCACCGACAGCAGGCGCTGGTCATAGGTGTCGATGCCCGACTGGAGGGCCAGCACGATCACGCCCAGCCCCGAGAGGAACGAGACCGTCCGCCAGGCCGGCCAGCGCACGCCTGTGCGGATCACGCCCCACAGGTAGGCGCCGGCGCAACCGACCCCGGCGGCGTCGACTCCCCAGGCCGGCGACCAATGCCCTCCCAGCAGAGATGGGATGGTCGGGGCCGCGGCAAGCACCGTCACGTTCCGCGCTCCGCGTCCGGCTCTTCTGCCGCCGGCCGCTTCTCGGCGCGCTCGCGGCTGGCGCGGGCTGCCTGCTCTTCGACGGCCAGCCGCCCGAGGGAGAGGAGCAGCAGGCCGGCGCCGAAGTAGACGAGGAAGTAGGCCCACGCGAGGCCGAACAGGATCGAGGCGACGGCGATCGCCGCCAGCACGGCGGCGAAGCTGAGATCCGGGACGGCCTCGACGCGAGCCGGCCGTGGCTCGGGCGGGCCGCGGCGGATCGCCGCCCGGTGCCTGGCGATCAGGAGGACCCCGGCCAGCACGATCACCAGCACCGCGAAGCCGTACTCGGCGATCTGGATTTCGTCGCCGGTCCAGACGGCGTTGACGGCCAGCAGCACCGTCAGGATGCCTGCCCAGGCGAGCACCGGGATCGCACCGCCCCTCACGAGGTGCGCTCCTCCGGTCCCGCATCCGGCGCGCCACGGCCTGCCGACCCGCTGCCCCCCGCCGTCACGTGAGCCGTCCGGGAGTCCTCGCGCTCCGCCCGTTCGCGGAGGTCCAGCAGCGGTGCGTAGGAGGTGACCGGTGGAAGTGCACGCTCGAAGTTGTGTCGCGGCGGCGGAGAGGAGGTGGCCCACTCCAGCGTGTGCCCGAGCCACGGGTCCTCGCCCGCAGGATCGCGGCTGCGCAGCGAGACGACCACATTGAGGAGGAAGACCGCGATGGCCAGCGCGATCACTCCCGCGCCGGCGGTCTCGAGCAGGTTGAGCGTGCCCCAGCCCGGATGCTGCGGGTATTCGGCGATTCGACGCACCATGCCGTCGTTACCGAGGAAGAACATCGGGAGGAACGTGAGGTTGGTGCCGATGACCAGCAGGACGAAGTGCAGACGGCCGAGCCCCTCTCGCAGCCGCGCGCCGGAGAGCTTCGGGAACCAGTGGTAGACGCCCGCGAAGAACCCGAACACGCTGCCCGCGAACAGCGTGTAGTGGAAGTGCGCGACGACGATGTAGGAGTCCTCGGCGTGGTAGTCGAGCACCGGCGAGGCGACGAAGATGCCGCTCAGGCCTCCGATCAGGAACTGCAGGAAGAAGCCGAGCGCGAACAGCATCGAGGTGCGCAGCACTATCGAGCCGCCGATGAGCGTGCCGACCATGTCGAAGTACTCGATGCCCGCCGGCACGGCCAGAGCGGTGGACGTGAATGCGAAGTACTGGTTGGTCACACCACCGGTCGTGTACATGTGGTGCGACCACACGCTCATCGACAGCGCCGCGAAGGCGAGCATCGAGGCCACGAAGGCCGCATAGCCGAACCATCGCTTGCGCGCGTTCACCGCGATCACCTCGGCGGCGGCTCCGAGAAACGGGAAGAACATCACGTAGACGACCGGGTGGCCGAAGAACCAGAACAGGTCCTGGTAGTCGATCGCCCCGCTGTAGCCGGTGAAGACGTGGGCGCCCAGCCGTTCCGCGTACAGGAGCGACATGGCGAGGATCAGCACGGGGAAGGAGCCGACCACCATGAGCACGCTCACGAGCTCGGTCCACGTGAACACCGGCATCCGCATCATCGACATGCCCGGCGCGCGCCGCCGCGCGATCGTCGCGAGGACGCAGCCCCCGATGAGCGTGAGCCCCACGGCGGCCAGGATCACGCCCACGGTCCAGAGGTCCTGGCCGACACCGGGGGTGTTCGCGCTGTTTGCCAGCGGGACGTAGGAGAACCAGCCAGAGCGCCCGGCGCCTTCCTCGGTCAGCCAGCCGAGCTGCATGATGATCCCGCCCGACAGCCACACCCAGAAGGCGCCCAGCACCACGCGCGGCGCCGAGATAGACGCGGCGCCGATCTGCAGCGGCACGAGATAGACCGCGAGCGCCAGCGCCATCGGCGTGACGAACAGGTAGATCATCGTCGAGCCGTGCATCGTGAAGAGTTCGTTGTAGGTCTCATCCGAGACGAACCGCATGTGCGGCTGCGCGAGCTGGGTGCGCATCAGGAGCGCCATGACGCCGCCGCCGAGGAAGAACAGGAGCGAGGCGAGCCCCATGTTCAGGCCTATGCGCTTGTGGTCGGTGCTCGCGGCCGCGCCGAACAGCCCGGACGCGCGCGAGGCGGTGCTCACCGCCGGCGCTGTCACGCTCACGGCACGGCTCCGCTCGCGGACCGCTCGCTCTGCGCCCAGGACGCGAACGCGGCGGGACTCACGGCCCGCGCGTTGAAGACCATGTCGCTGTGCAATAGGCCGCAGAACTCCGCGCACTCTCCGGCGAACAGACCAGGCCTAGAGAACGTCAGCGTCACGTTCTGGGTGGACCCGGGGATGAGGTCGTGCTTGTAGCGCAGCTGCGGGATCCAGAAGGCATGGATGACGTCCACGGACGTCAGCCGGAACCGGATCGCCTCGCCGGTGGGTACGACGAGGTCCTGATGACCGACCGCGCCGCTGTACAGATCGATCCCGTAGCCGGGGTAGTTGAAGTGCCACTCCCACTTGGCGCCGGTCACGTTCACCACCAGCTGCGGGCGCTCACCGGCCGACACCGTGTCCACCTTGTGCTCCGTGCTGAACGTCAGATACAGCAGGAAGGCGACCACGGCGCACAGCAGCAGCGCATAGGCACCCTCGAGCCGGTCGTTCTCGTGCCAGCGCGCCGCCCTCTCGGGCGGCCGGCGGCGGTAGACGAGCACGGCCAGCAGCACCGCGAGCACGATCAGGGCGAACACGGCCAGGGCGATCGGCACGTAGATGTCGAACAGGTGCCGGTACTGCGCGCGCGTGTCGACGATGCCCATCGGATCTCCATGCAGCGCCGGCGCCGCGGCGGCCGAGGGCGGCGGAAGGAGCGCATCCAAAGTGAGGTGGCTCTACCCGCAGGCGGTGCCTCCCAATCCGCTGAAAGCCGGCGGTGTCGTGGTCCTGACGGACGCGTCCGTCCCCGCGCGGAAGTCGTTTCTCGGGTGTGGCGGGGGGTAGAGTGAGCGACGTGGGCGCGAAGCTTCCGCGAGTTGCATTCCTACGTCAGCTCGAGGGGGATCCGCTGGGCCTCGGGAGGTCGGCGAGGTCGCGTCGCTCCGAGCAGCTCCAGCCGCGCACTAAGACAGCCGATCGCGTCGTCCAGTCGGTCTGCCCCTACTGCGCGGTCGGTTGCGGCCAGCGCGTCTATGTCAAGGACGAGAAGGTCGTGCAGATCGAGGGCGATCCCGACAGCCCGATCTCACGCGGGCGGCTGTGTCCCAAGGGATCCGCATCGGAGAGCTACGTCAACAGCCCGATCCGGGAGTACAAGGTCAAATATCGGCCGCCGCACGCCACCCGGTGGCAGGACCTGGAGCTCGACGTGGCGATGGACATGATCGCCGACCGCCTGATCGAGACGCGCGCACAGACCTGGGAAGACGAGAACGAGGACGGCAAGCCGCTGCGCCGCACGCTCGGCATGGCGGTGCTCGGGGGAGCCACGCTCGACAGCGAGGAGAACTACCTGATGAAGAAGTTCTTCTCGGCGGCCGGGGCCGTGTCGATCGAGAACCAGGCACGCATATGACACTCCTCCACGGTCCCCGGTCTGGGGACCTCGTTCGGACGCGGAGGCGCGACGACGTTCCAGCAGGACCTCCAGAACTCTGACGCCATCCTGATCATGGGCTCCAACATGGCGGAGCAGCATCCCGTGGGCTTCCAGTGGGTCGTGGAGGCGAAGGAGCGCGGAGCGACGGTGGTGCACGCCGATCCCCGCTTCACACGCACGAGCGCGATCGCCGACGCGCACGTCCCGTTGCGGGCGGGCACGGACATCGCGTTCCTCGGCGGCATCATCAACCACATCCTCTCGGGCGGCCGCGAGTTCACCGAGTACGTTCGCTACTACACGAACGCGCGGGTGATCATCAAGGAGGAGTTCGAGGACGTCGACGAGCTCGGTCTCTTCTCCGGCTGGCTGCCCGACGACCACGCCTACCAGGTCTCGAGCTGGGGCTATGAGGGGACCGACGGGGAGCTGACCGCCGGCAAGAAGGAGCAGACGGGCGATGTCTCGGGAGACCAAGCGCACGGCGCGCACGGGATGGACCTCGAGCACGGGGAACCGCCGGAGCAGGATTGGACGCTCGAGCATCCTCGCTGTGTCTTCCAGATCCTCAAGCGCCACTTCTCCCGCTACACGCCGGAGGTGGTCGAGCGGATCTGCGGCGTGCCACGCGAGAAGCTGCTGCTGGTCGCCGAGACGCTGTGCCGCAACTCGGGCCGTGAGCGCACGAGCGCGATCTGCTACGCGGTCGGCTGGACCCAGCACACGCACGGCGTCCAGAACATCCGCGCTGCCGCGATCATCCAGCTGCTGCTGGGGAACATCGGGCGCCCGGGCGGAGGGATCCTGGCCCTGCGCGGCCACGCGAACATCCAGGGTTCGACGGACATCCCGACGCTCTACGACATCCTGCCCGGCTACATCCCGATGCCGCACCCCACCTCCGAGGACGACCTCGACACGTTCGTCGAGCTGAACGGGCCGGAAACGGGAGCCTGGGGCGCCCTCAAGAGCTACACCGTCAGCCTGCTGAAGGCCTGGTGGGGCGAGGCGGCGACACCCGAGAACAACTTCGCCTACCCCTACCTGCCGCGCATAGACGGCGACCACTCGCACTACCCGATGATGATGCGGATGATCGACCGCAAGACGAAGGGGTTCATCGTGATCGGCCAGAACCCGGTCGTCGGGTCGGCCAACTCCTCGCTGCAGCGCAAGGCGCTCGCCGGCTTGGACTGGCTGGTGGTGAGGGACATGATCGAGATCGAGACGGCGGCCTTCTGGTACGACTCGCCGGAGATCGACACGGGGGAGACCCGCGCCGAGGACATCGGCACGGAGGTCTTCTTCCTCCCCGCGGCGGCCCACACCGAGAAGGACGGCTCGTTCACCAACACCCAGCGGCTGCTGCAATGGCGGTTCAAGGCGGTCGAGCCGCCGGAGGACTGCCGCTCGGACCTCTGGTTCACTCACCAGCTCGGCAGACGCGTACGCGCGAAGCTCGCGCGGTCGCAGGACCCGAAAGACCGTCCGATCCTGGATCTCACCTGGGACTACCCGACGCAGGGACCGCAGGATGAGCCGGACGCCGAGACGATCATGCAGGAGGTGAGCGGACGCCACGCCGACGGAAGCTTCATCTCCAAGTATCAGGAGCTCAAGGACGACGGCTCGACCACGTGCGGCTCCTGGATCCACGCCGGCGTCTACGCCGACGGCGTCAACCAGGCGGCCCGCAAGAAGCCCGGCTCGGAGCAGAACTGGATCGCGCGCGAGTGGGGATGGGCCTGGCCGGCCGACCGGCGGATCATCTACAACCGCGCCTCCGCCGATCCCGAGGGCAAGCCGTGGTCGGAGCGCAAGCGCTACGTCTGGTGGGACGAGGAGAAGCGCAGCTGGACGAGCCTCGGAGACAACCCCGACTTCGAGCCCGACAAGCCGCCCTCCTACGAGCCCCCCGAGGACGCAAAGGGCATGGACGCGATCAGCGGCAGCTCGCCCTTCATAGTGCATCCGGACGGCCTCGGCTGGCTGTTCTCGCCGAGCGGGCTCGTCGACGGGCCCCTTCCCACCCACTACGAGCCCCACGAGTCGCCGATCGACAACCTGCTCTACCGAGAGCGCGCGAACCCCACCCGCCAGGTCTTCGAGCGGCCGGAGAACCCCTACAACCCGCCGGGCACCGAGCCCGGCGGCGAGGTGTTCCCGTTCGTCTTCACCACCTACAGGCTCACCGAGCACCACACCGCCGGTGGCATGTCGCGCAGCGTTCCCGTGCTCAACGAGCTTCAGCCGGAGATGTTCTGCGAGGTCAGCCCGCAGCTCGCCGCCGAGCGCGGCCTCGAGCACGGCGGCTGGGCGACGATCGCGACGACGCGGACCGTCATCGAGGCGCGCGTGCTGGTCACCGATCGGCTGCAGCCGCTGGCCATCGGCTCCGATCCGCCCCGAACCGTGCACCAGGTCGGGCTGCCCTACCACTGGGGCCGCAAGGGCCTCGTGACCGGTGACTCCGCCAACGAGCTGCTCCCGATCGTGCTCGACCGGAACGTCCACATCTCGGAGTACAAGACCGCGACCTGCGACATCCGCCCCGGCCGGCGTCCTCGCGGCCCGGCGCTCCGGGAGCTGGTCGAGGACTACAGGCGCCGCGCGGGGGTGTCCGGATGAAGCTCGAGACGCACTCCTGGCCGGGCAGCTACGGCACCGAGGCGAAGCCCCGGGTCGGGTTCTTCACCGACACCAGCGTCTGCATCGGCTGCAAGGCGTGTGAGGTGGCATGCAAGGAGTGGAACCACGTGCCCGAGTCCACGCAGCCGTTCACCGGCAAATCGTATGACAACACCGTGATGCTCGATGCCAACACGTGGAGGCACGTCGCCTTCATCGAGCAGCGCAAGGAGCTGGGCGTGGATGGCGGCGGCTCGCTCGCGCAGAGCGCCACGCTGGACCAGCTCGTCGAGGAAGCCGGGCTTGGCACCTATCAGGAGGGTGACGGGATGCGCTGGCTGATGGCCTCCGATGTGTGCAAGCACTGCACTCACGCGGCGTGCCTGGACGTGTGCCCGACCGGCGCCCTGTTCCGCACGGAGTTCGGCACCGTGGTGGTCCAGGAGGACGTCTGCAACGGCTGTGGCTACTGCGTCTCCGCATGTCCGTTCGGCGTGCTCGACCGCCGCGAGGGCGACGGCCGCGTCTGGAAGTGCACGCTCTGCTATGACCGCCTGAAGGACGACCTGGAGCCCGCCTGCGCCAAGGCCTGCCCCACCGACTCGATCCAGTTCGGCGAGCTGTCGGACCTCCGCGAGCGTGCGCAGGCCCGCGTCGAGACGCTCGTCGATGCGGGGGCCGAGAAGGCGCAGCTCTACCTGCACGACTCCGAGGACGGCGTCGGCGGCGCGGGCGCCTTCTTCCTGCTGCTCGACGATCCGGAGGTGTACGGGCTGCCGCCGGACCCGGTCGATGCGACACGGGACATCGCGACGAGCTGGAAGGCCGTGGGCGCAGCCGCCGCCGGACTGGGTGTGGCGCTCGCCGCCGCCGTTCTCGGAGGAGGGAGGTGAACGCTTCCCGTGGTGCCATGCGGGCCGACGGCGGGCCGCGGGCAGCGACTCGAGAGGAGGGCGCCACGCGCCGCTCCTACTACGGCCAGCCGGTGATCAAGGAGCCCGTCTGGTCGCCCGAGATCCCCTGGTACTTCTTCATCGGCGGGCTAGGTGGTGCCTCCGGCGGTCTCGCCTTCCTGTCCGGCCTGCGGGGGAACGAGGTGCTCGCACGGCGCGTGTGGGCGATCGCCCTGGCGGCGCTCAGCATCAGCCCGGTGCTGCTGATCAAGGATCTGGGCCGGCCGGAGCGGTTTCTGAACATGCTCCGGATGTTCAAGGTCACCTCCCCCATGAGCGTCGGCTCGTGGGTGCTCGCGGGCAGTGGCACGACGACCGCGGTCTCCGCCTTCAGCGCCCTCTCCGGACGGCTCCGCCGCCTCGCGATCGTGGGGCGCCCGGCGGCCGCGGCCCTCGGCCTGCCGCTGGCCACCTACACCGGCGCCCTGATCGCCCAGACGGCCGTACCGGTCTGGCACGAGGCGCGGCGGGAGCTCCCCGGCCTTTTCGCCGCGGGCGCCGCGGCGAGCGCCGGCGCCGCCGCGATCGTCGCCACCCCGGTCGAGCACGCCGCTCCCGCCAGGCGGTTGGCCCTCATCGGCGCCGTCGCGGAGCTCGCGCTGGCCAGGCTGATGGAGGAGCGTCTCGGCGACCTCGCCGAGCCTTACCACGAGGGCACCAGCGGCGCCCTGTCCCGCGCGGCGCGAGGCGCGACGGCAGCCGGCGCGCTCCTGCTGGCGGCGCGCGCGAGGCGTAGCCGGGCCGCGGCCGTCGCCGCTGGGTCGCTGCTGCTGGCGGGTGCGGCATGCGAGCGCTGGAGCGTCTTCAAGGCCGGGTTCGCCTCTGCGCGCGACCCGAGGTACACGATCGATCCACAGCGCGGCCGGGTGACAAGGCGTCGCGCGAGCGACGAGCACACCGCGGCGTCCAGCCGGGCGAGCGCGTGAGCGCGCCGACGGACGTCGAGATCAGCCGGGCGCTGAACGCCGTTTCCACGACCCTGCGCGATCAACGCCCGGAGCGGTTCGACGCCTCACGTGTGGAGGAGATTGCCCTCGGCGCACTCGCGCACGAGCCGAAGCTCGAGGTGCGAGCCACCGGCCCGACGAGCGGTGAGCTGCGCACGCGCGAGGACGGGCGCCTCGTCGCGACCGTGGAGCTCGAGGACGGCAGGTGGGCCGTCGAGCGCAAGCTGCGCGCAGGCGAGTCCAGCTGGGCGCTGCCACAGCCGGCTCACGACGAGCAGCAGTCCCGAGGCTGAGCGGTTCACCTCTCGGCGTGAGCCGCTGATGCGTTTAGTCGACATGGGCGAGGGTAAAACCGCCGCGGAGACAAGTGTGAAAAACGGCATCTGTCTTCCCTCTTAAAACGAACCGGGACGACAAGCCGGCAAGGGCTCATGTCGGACCTTCGTGGTGCTCGTGACACGGAGAGTTGCTCATGCGCGTGCTTGGCGTCAACGGTGTGTTCCATGACCCTGCGGCAGCCCTTGTCGTAGACGGCGAGATCGCCGCCGCTGCCGAGGAGGAGCGCTTCAGCAGGCGCAAGCACGGAAAGGCGGCCGTGCCGTTCTCCACCTGGGAGCTTCCCGAGCAGGCCGCCGCCTGGTGTCTGCGCCATTGCGGACTGGAGCCGTGCGACCTCGACGCCGTGGCCTACTCCTATGACCCCCAGCTTGCGCCGCGCTTCGCGGGCGACGTGGTGGGCGAAGACTGGGAGGGACTGCGTACCCTCTACGCCGAACGCGCTCCGCTGTTCCTCCGCTCTGCGCTTCCCGGGCTCGACCCGGCACGGGTGCGCTTCGTCTCCCACCACGTCGCACATGCAGCGTCCGCCTATGCGGCCGCGCCGTGCGACTCCTGCGCGGTCCTCGTGGTCGACGGACGTGGCGAGTCCGGTTCGCACCTGGCGGGGCACGCCCGCGACGGACGGCTCGAGATCCTCGCCGCACAGCAGCTGCCGCACTCACTCGGCCTGATGTACGAGGGCCTCACCGAGCACCTCGGCTTCCGGCGCGCGTCGGACGAGTACAAGGTCATGGCGCTGGCCGGCTACGGCAGGCCGCGCTTCCTGTCCGAGCTGCGAAGCGCGGTACGAGTCACCGACGACGGCGGCTTCGAGGTGGATCGCATCGAATGGTCGCGCTTCGCAGAACCGGTCACGCCGGGCGGGGGGGACTGGCTCGCCGACCACGCCGACCTCGCATCGAGCGTGCAGTGCCGCCTCGAGGAGGTCCTCGTCGAGCTCGCCCACTGGCTTCACGCCCGCACCGGCGAGCCCTGGCTCACGATGGCCGGCGGCGTGGCGCTCAACTGCGTCGCCAACTCGCGGGTGTGGCGCGAGACGCCGTTCGAGCACGTCTGGGTCCAGCCCGCTGCCGGAGACGCCGGCACGGCGCTGGGCGCCGCGCTTCACGTCTCCCGCCTTCTCGGCGATCACCCCGGGCCGATGGGCAGCGCGGCGCTGGGCCGCGAGTGGAGCGAGCACGATCTCGCCTACTGGCTGGACGGGGCCGGCATCGCCTACGAGCGGCCCCAGGACCTCGCCGGCGCCGTCGCCGAGGCACTCGCCGCGAACCTCGTGGTCGCATGGTTCCAGGGCCGCAGCGAGTTCGGGCCCCGCGCGCTCGGGCATCGCAGCCTGCTCGCGGATCCCCGGCGCGCCGAGAACCTCGAGCGCCTCAACGACGTCAAGGGCCGTGAGCAGTTCAGGCCCGTGGCGCCGATGGTGCTCGAGGACCGGGCGGCCACGATCTTCAATGGCCCGTTGCCGAGTCCGTACATGCTCTTCACCCACCAGGTCGCCCCTGCCTGGGCGCCTCGGATCCCCGCCGTGGTGCACGTGGACGGCAGCGCGCGCATCCAGACGGTCGATCCGGCGCAGGAGCCGCTGCTCGCCCGCATGCTCGAGAGCTTCGAGCGCCGCACGGGCGTCCCCGTGGTCGTCAACACGAGCCTCAACACGGCGGGAAGGCCGATGGTCGACGACCCGCGAGATGCTCTCGAGTGCTTCGGCTCCGCGCCGGTGGACGTCCTTGCGATCGGCCCCTTCGTCGTCCGGCGCCCCGGCGTGCACGCACCGGCATCCCACGCCCGCGCGGACGACGCTCACCCGCCGGTGCCGGCGTGAGCTTCGACGTCGTCATCCCCACGGTTGGCAGGCCCTCTCTTCGTCGCCTGCTGGAGGCTCTGACCGCCGAAGCGCCGGGGGCGGGCCCCGGGAGCATCATCGTGGTGGACGACAGCCGGGGCCGGTCCCGCTCGGCGCTCGCCTCGCTTCTGGACGTGGGCTCGAGCCGCCCCGCTGGTCCCCTGAAGGTGGTCGTTGCGCCCGGGAGCGGACCCGCCGCCGCCCGCAACGCCGGCTGGCGCAGCTCGAGCGCAGACTGGGTCGCCTTCCTCGATGACGACGTCGTGCCCGCCGAGGGATGGTGCCGGGCGCTCGAAAGCGACCTCGAAGACCTCCCGGCTGGCGTTGCCGGCTCGCAGGGTCGCGTCCGCGTGCCGCTCCCGGCCGATCGGCGTCCCACCGACTGGGAGCGGAACGTGGCGGGTCTGGAGCGCGCGCTGTGGGCGACCGCGGACATGGCCTACCGCCGGTCGGTGCTCGAGCGCCTCAGCGGCTTCGACGAGCGCTTCAACCACGCCTACCGCGAGGACTGCGACTTCGGCCTGCGCGTCACGGGGCTCGGCATGCGGATCGTCCGCGGGCGGCGCGAGGTCGTGCATCCGCCGGGACCGGCGTCGTTCTGGGCGAGCGTGAGGCTGCAGCGCGGCAACGCCGACGACGCGCTGATGCGCAGGATCCACGGAAGACGCTGGCGGGAGCGGGGCGAAGCGCCGCGCGGGCGGCTGCCCTGGCACCTGCTGTGCGCCGCCGGAACAGCGGCCGCCATCGTCTCGCGGCTCGCCGCCCGGCCGCGCCAGGCGATGCTCGCCGCGCTGGTCCCCGCCCTCGGCATCGCCGAGCTGGCCCGCGCGCGGATCGCGCCGGGTCCCCGCGATCCTGCCGAGGTGGCGCGCATGCTCGCAACGAGCACGGTGCTGCCGTTCGCCGCCGTCGGGCAGCGGATACGCGGCGAGCTTCGCTGGCGGGCCGGTGTTCACGAGCGCCAGCGCCGTCGCCCCCGCGCCGTCCTCTTCGACCGCGACGGAACGCTCATCGAGGACGTCCCCTACAACGGCGACCCGGCGCGCGTAGCGCCGAGGCCGGGCGCCCGCGAGGCGCTCGACGCCCTGCGGTCGGCCGGCGTGGCGGTGGGTGTGATCTCCAACCAGAGCGGCGTGGCGCGCGGCCTGATCAGCGAGGCGGAGGTGAGAGCCGTCAATCGCCGCGTGGACGAGATTCTCGGCCCCGTAGGCGTCTGGCTGCACTGCCCGCACGGGCCCGGCGAGGGTTGCGGCTGCCGCAAGCCGGCGCCCGGGCTCGTGCTCCGCGCCGCCGAGCTCCTCGGCGTGGACCCGGCGGACTGCGCGGTGATCGGAGACATCGGCTCCGATGTCGATGCCGCGCTCGCGGCGGGAGCACGCGGCGTGCTGGTTCCGACGCCCGCCACCAGACGCGACGAGGTGGCGGAGGCGACGGAGAGCGCCCCGGACCTGCTCGCGGCCGTCGCCCGGTTGGGAGTCCCGCTGTGAGCCGGCGAGTGCTGATCGCACGCCAGGACAATCTCGGCGACGTCCTGCTCGCTGGTCCTGCGGTCCGGGCCGTCGCGGCCTCGGGTGCACACGTGACGATGCTCTGCGGGCCCCGCGGCGTGGCCGCGGCCGAGCTCCTGCCCGGGGTACGCGAGGTCATCGTGTGGCGAGCCGACTGGATCGACCCTGAGCCGGAGCCGATCGCGGAGTCCCATATCGACCAGCTCGTGGGCGCGGTGGCCGGGCGGGACTTCGCAGAGGCGCTGATCCTCACCTCCTTTCACCAGAGCCCACTGCCGCTCGCGTTGCTCCTGCGGGTCGCCGGTGTTCCGCGGATAGCGGCGATCAGCGACGACTACCCCGGATCGCTGCTCGACGTCCGCGATCGGGTCGACGAGGACCTGCACGAGGTCATGCGGGGGCTGTCGCTCGCCGACGCCTGCGGTTACGGCCTCCCGGCCGGAGACGACGGCCGGCTCCGGATCGAGCGGGCGAGCTGGCTGAACGACCGGGCGGAGGCAATGCAACCGTACGTCGTAGTTCACCCCGGCGCCTCCGTTCCGGCTCGCGCCTGGGCTCCGCGACGCAACCGCGAGCTCGTGCGGATGCTGGCCGCGCGGGGGCGAAACGTCGTCCTCACCGGGTCCGCCGAGGAGCGCGGGCTGACGGCGGGGATCTGCCGGGGAGCGGACACGGAGCGGGTACTGGACCTCGCCGGAGCCACGAGCCTCGGCGAGCTCGTCGAGGTGATCGCGGCGGCCGACGCGATCGTGATCGGCAACACCGGCCCGGCTCACGTCGCGGCCGCCGTCGGGACGCCGACCGTGTCGATCTACGCCCCTACCGTGCCGGCCGCGCGCTGGCATCCGTGGTGCGTGCCGTTCGAGCTGCTCAACGACGAGGTGCCCTGTGCCGGCTGCCGGGCCCGGGAGTGCCCTGTCGCGGGTCACCCATGCGTCGATGGGGTGACGGCGGAGCGTGCGGCCGACGCGCTCGTCCGGCTCACAGAGCGTCGCGCTCCGCTGCGGCTCCTCCGCGGCGAGCTTCCCGATCGGGGCGCGCGCTCCGGCGCCAGGCGCGCCCGTTCCCGCCGCCGAGGCCCGGGTCGCGTGCTGGGCGCATGGCCCCGCGGCGAGAGGTCGGCGTGAGGCTACTGCTCTGGCACGTGCACGGCTCCTGGACGACGGCCTTCGTCCAGGGCCACCACGAGTACTTCGTCCCGGTCGTGCCGGGACGTGGGCCCGACGGGCGGGGCCGCGCGCGCACGTGGCGCTGGCCGCAGCGCGTCCGCGAGGTGAGCCCCGGAGACATGCGCGAGCTCGACGTCGACGCGATCGTGCTTCAACGTCCGAGCGAGCTGGCGCTGGCCGAGGAGTGGCTCGGGCGCCGGCCGGGACGCGACCTGCCGGCGGTCTATGTCGAGCACAACGCCCCGCAGGGTCGGATCGGTGAGATGCGCCACCCCGTGGCCGACATGCCTGAGCTGACCCTCGTGCACGTCACCCACTTCAACTCGCTCTTCTGGGATGCAGGCGGGACGGCCACGTGCGTGATCGAGCACGGGATCGTCGATCCGGGCTACCGCTACACGGGAGAGCTCCCGCGGGCGGCGGCGGTGATCAACGAAGCGCGCCGGCGCGCACGCGTCACCGGCACGGACCTGCTCGAGCGGCTCGCATCGGACACGCCGGTCGACCTGTTCGGCATGGACGCGCGCGCCCTCGGCGGGATCGACGACGTGCCGCAGTCGCAGCTGCATGTCGAGATGGCGCGCCGTCGCGTCTACCTGCACCCGATCCGCTGGACATCGCTCGGCCTATCGCTGATCGAGGCTATGCACCTGGGCATGCCGGTCGTCGCGCTCGCGACGACCGAGGCTCCCGAGGCGGTTCCTCCGCAGGCTGGAGTGATCTCGACCCGGGTGGAGGTGCTCGCCCGGGCGATCCGCGAGTTCGTCCACGACCGCGACCGTGCGCTCCGGGCCGGCCGGGAGGCGCGGGCGGTGGCGTTGCGTCGCTACGGCCTCGAGCGGTTCCTCGGCGATTGGGATGCGCTGCTCGGGCAGGTGGCCGGATGAGAGACTCGCAGAAGCTCAGGGTTGCAATGGTCTCCGAGCACGCCAGCCCGCTCGCGGTGCTGGGGGGCGTCGATGCGGGCGGACAGAACGTGCACGTGGCAGAGCTCTCGCGCGCCGTCGCCAGGATGGGTGCGCGGGTGGTCGTCCACACCAGGCGCGACGGCCGAGCGCTCGACGAATGGGTGCCGCTGGCCGGCGACGTCTCGGTCCACCACGTCGATGCCGGTCCTCCCGAGCCGCTCGCCAAGGACGAGCTGCTGCCGCACATGGACGCCTTCGCCGAACGGCTGCACGAGCTCTGGCGGGCCGAACGTCCCGACCTGGTGCACGCCCACTTCTGGATGTCCGGGATGGCGGCGCTCAAGGCCGCGCACCCGCTCGGGATCCCGGTCGCGCACACCTTCCACGCTCTCGGCACCGTCAAGCGCCGCTACCAGGGCGAGCGGGACACCAGCCCCGTGTGCCGGCTGGACGTCGAGCGGGACATCCTCCGGCACGCCGACCACGTGATCGCCACGTGCACCGACGAGGTGTTCGAGCTGATGCGACTGGGCGCCTACCGGGGCCGGCTCACCGTGGTTCCCTGCGGCGTCGACCTGGCGCTGTTCACCCCTGACGGGCCGCGCGCACCGCGTACGCCGGGGCGCGCGCGGCTCGTGACGGTCGGTCGCCTAGTCGAACGCAAGGGGATCGGCAACGTCATCACGGCGCTCACGCGCCTCCCGGATGTCGAGCTCGTCATCGCTGGAGGGCCGGACCGCAGCCGTCTCTCGCAGGACGCCGACGCGAGGCGGCTGCAGGCGCTCGTCGAGGACGAAGGCGTGGCCGATCGCGTCGTATTCAGCGGGCGTCTGGAGCGAGATGGCGTTGCGCGGCTCATCCGGTCGGCCGACGCGCTCGTCGCGGTGCCCTGGTACGAGCCCTTCGGCATCGTGCCGCTCGAGGCGATGGCCTGTGGCGTGCCGGTCGTCGCATCGGCCGTCGGCGGGATGGTCGACACCGTCCTCGACGATGTCACCGGGGTGCACGTTCCCCCGCGCGACCCGGACCGGCTGGCCGAGGTCCTCGCGGCCCTGCTAGACGACCGGGGCCGGCGGGCGTCCTACGGCCGTGCCGGTGTCGAGCGCGCGAGGCGGCTCTATGACTGGGGCCGGATCGGAGCCGCGACGATGGACGTCTACGCAGGCCTGGCCTCGCCTCGCCGGGGACAGGCGGCTCGGCGGGCCTCTGGCCTCGACGGGCTTCCGGGCGGCGTGCAGCACCTCAGGTCGCTGAGGAGCGCGCTGGACCAGCTGCAGTCCGACGTCGAGCTGGTCGAGGAGTGGGGAGAGCAGCTCGCCGGCGTGATGCTCGAGGGCGGCCGGTTGCTGGCGGTCGGCAACGGCGGCAGCGCGGCCCAGGCGCAGCACCTGACGGCCGAGCTCGTCGGGCGCTTCCAGACCGAGCGATGCCCCCTCAGCGCCCTCTGCCTGCACGCCGACAGCTCCTCGTTCACGGCGATCTCCAACGACTACGGTCCCGACGAGGCGTTCGCGCGCCAGGTGAGGGCGCACGGGCGCCAGGGGGATGTGCTGCTGGCGATCTCCACCTCGGGCGAGAGCTCCAACGTGCTCGCCGCGGTGAGAGCCGCGAGGGAGATCGGCATGCGTACCTGGGCCATGTGCGGCCGCTCCGCCAGCACGCTCGCCGCCGACTGCGACAGGGCGCTCAGCGTCGAGGCCGACTCCGCCGCGACGGTTCAGGAGGTGCACATGGTCGCCACGCACGTCCTCTGCGCCGCCGTCGACCGGGAGGTGGCACTCCGCCGACACTCTCTGATCCACGAGGCGGCGCTCGCATGAGCGGCGTGGGAGCGGCGCGGATACCGGTGAACCCGCTGCTCGTCATCGGAGACGCGCTGCTCGACCGCGATCTCGAGGGCCACGTCGAACGAGAGTGCCCGGATGCACCCGCTCCGGTGCTCGACGAAGGCGGCACGGTCAGCCGGCCCGGCGGCGCCGCGCTGGCGGCGGCGCTTGCCGCGGCCGGCGGACGCGAGGTGACGCTGATCGCGGCACTCGGTGACGACGGGCCCGGCCGCGAGCTCGCTGGGCTGCTCGAGGACGCGGGCGTCGAGCTGCTCGACCTGGGCCTCGCGGGACCAACGCCGCAGAAGGTGCGCGTGCGCGACCGCGGGCGCACGCTCGTGCGGATCGACCGCGGCCGGGCGGACGCCCGTCCCGGCGCGCTCAGCGCGGCGGCGCGCGCGGCGATCGGCTGGGCCGAGACGATCCTGGTCTCCGACTACGGCCGCGGATTGAGCGAGCAGGCGACGGTTCGCGCCGCGTTGGTCGCTGCGGCACGTGCGAGGACCGTCGTCTGGGACACGCATCCCCGGGGGCCGGCGCCCGTCCCCGGCGTCGCGCTGGCGACGCCCAACAGCGATGAAGCCCGGGCGTTCGCCGGCGCGTCAGCCACGTATGCGGCCGGCGCGACGGCGGCCGAGAGCTGTGGCAGGGAGCTCGCAGCGCGGTGGCGGGCGCAGCACGTCTGCGTCACGCGCGGCGGGGAGGGAGCGGTCGTGTGCCACCGCGACGGCTCCATCGCGATCACGGCGCCCTTCGTCTGTGAGGGCGATTCGTGCGGCGCCGGCGACCGTTTCGCCGCCACGGCGGCCGGCGCGCTCGCCGACGGCTCGAGCACTGTGGAGGCGGTGCGGATCGGCGTCGGCAGCGCGAGCGGGTTCGTCGCAGGTGGCGGGGCTGGCGGATGGGCGGCGCGCTCGCACGCCGTCCGGCAGGCCGCGCCGGTCTGGACCGAGGGGTTGCCGCACGCGCCTGCGCGAAGCGCCCTCTCGCTGGCCTCGGCCGTTCATTCGCACGGCGGGACGCTCGTGGCCACGGGAGGCTGCTTCGACCTGCTGCACGCCGGGCACATCAGCACGCTCCAGTCGGCCCGCGCACTGGGCGACGCCCTCGTGGTGTGCCTGAACTCCGACGCGTCGGTGTCGCGCCTGAAGGGCCCCGGCCGTCCGCTGGTCGGCGAGGACGACAGGGCCCGCGTGCTGGCGGCGCTCGCCTGCGTCGATGCTGTGGCCCTCTTCGACCAGGACACCCCTGCGGAGCTGCTGAGCGCCCTGCGACCGGACGTCTGGGTCAAGGGCGGCGACTACGAGGCTGCGGAGCTCCCGGAGCGGGAGGTCGTGGAGCGCTGGGGGGGTCGCGTCGCGACGCTCCCCTACCTGGAAGGACATTCCACCAGTCGACTCTTGAAGGAGGTCGTTGGCCGTGGCGGAAGCTGATGTCGGGACGGTGATCGTGACCGGTGGCGCGTCCGGGCTCGGCGCGGCCGTGTGCGACGCGGTCAGCGAAGCAGGAGGAACGCCGGTTGCGCTCGACCGCAACCGGCCGGCGGGAGACCACGCCTGGCACGAGATCGACCTCGCCGACACGCGCCGGGCGGAAGCGGTCGTGGACGAGGTCGCCGAGGAGCACGGCGGGCTCGACGCGGTTGTGACCGCGGCCGGCATGGACGCCTGTGGGCGCCTCGAGGAGATCCCGCGCGAGCAGTGGGAGCGGGTCGTGACCGTCAACCTCCTCGGCACCGTCGCCGTGATCCGGGCGGCGCTCGGCCGGCTCGAACAGGCCGGTGGCAGGGTGGTCACCGTGGGCTCCACGCTGGGGCTGCGCGTCCTCAGCGACGCAAGCGCCTACTGCGCCAGCAAGTTCGGAGTCGTCGGCTTCACGCGCTCGCTGGCGCTCGAGACGGCCGGCAGGGTGGGGGTGACGCTTCTGATCCCCGGAGGCATGCAGACCGCGTTCTTCGACGGTCGAGAGGAGAAGTACAAACCCGCGGCCGACGCCGTCCTCGCGCCGCCGCAGGAGGTCGCGGCAGCCGTCGTGTTCGCGCTGCGCCGGCCACACGGGGTCGAGCTCCGCGAGCTCGTGGTGTGCCCGGCCGAGGAGACGTCGTGGCCGTGAGCACGCTCGGTGCCCCGCAGCGCGCTCACGGCACGCTCGGGGCGCCCAGCCGTTGAGGAGCCCGACGCTCCTCGTGCTCCGCGCGCTTGGGCTCGGCGACCTGCTCACGGCGGCGCCGTCCCTGCGGGGCCTGGCTGCCGCGTTCCCCGACCATCACCGGGTGCTCGCCGCCCCGCGAGCGCTGGCGCCCCTGCTCCGGCTCCTCAGGGGTCCTCGGGGTGAGCCTGTCATCGACCAGGTCGTCCATGCGAGCGGCCTGGCAACGCTCCCCTCGGACCTCGACGGCGTCTCTGTCGCGGTCAACCTCCATGGCCGGGGGCCGGACAGTCACCGGCGGCTGCTCGACCTGGCCCCCGGTCGCCTCATGGCCTTCGCGCATCCGCAGGTGCCGGAGTCGCGGCCGGGTCCGCGCTGGATCGCCGCCGAGCACGAGGTGGACCGCTGGTGCCGGATGCTCGGCGAGGCCGGGGTGCCATGCGATCCCGGGGCGCTGGACCTCGAGCTGCCATCGCCGGAGCAGACGTCGCTGCCGATCCCGGCGGCCATGCTGCGCGGCGCGACCCTGCTGCATCCCGGCGCATCGAGCGCCGCGCGCCGCTGGCCCCCGGATCGCTGGACGGCGCTGGCGAGGGCCGAGGTCCGCGCCGGTCGAACCGTGCTGCTCAGCGGGGGCAGGGCCGAGGCGGCGCTCGCCGAGGGCATCGCTCGAGCCGCGGGACTCCCTCCGGATGCCGTCCTGGCAGCGCGCACGCGGCTTCTCGACCTCGCGGCGGTGGTGGGTGCCGCGGGACGCGTCGTGTGCGGGGACACCGGGGTGGGGCACCTCGCGACCGCGCTCGGGACCCCGTCGGTGCTGCTGTTCGGTCCGGTCGCGCCGCAGGAGTGGGGGCCGCCACGGGGGCAATCTCGCCATCGCGTGCTGTGGGCGGGGCTGCGTGGCGATCCCCACGCAGGGCGCCCGGATCCGGGCCTGCTCCAGATCGGCGTGGCTGATGTGCTG
Source organism: Solirubrobacteraceae bacterium (assembly GCA_036498265.1). Lineage (GTDB taxonomy): Bacteria > Actinomycetota > Thermoleophilia > Solirubrobacterales > Solirubrobacteraceae > Palsa-744. Next base: position 25,675 of record DASYFT010000031.1, read on the forward strand.
GCAGAGCTCGCGGAGCTCGACAGGCTCGGCTCATCGTTCCAGCAGCCGCAGCTGACGCTCGAGGCGCCGGCCGACGGGTCGCCTGCGCGCGAGCACCTGGGGAGCACGGCGCAGGGCGCCGCCCAGAGCTGATCGGGCGTGCGGATCGACCAGCGCGGATACGGCGAGCCGGCACGTCCGCCCCGCGGCGTGCGCGAACGACCTCCGCAGCCACGCGAACCAGAGGTCGTTGCGCATGCGCTCCGAGCGGCGTACGCCCCAGTCCTCGCGCCGAGCCAACGGATGGTGGTGAGCGGTGATCGCCGGCACGTAGGCGAGCTCGTGGCCGGCGCCGGCGAGGTCGACCGCGAGCAGCTGCTCCTCTCCGCCCACGCCATCTTCCAGCCGAAAACCGCCGACTGCCTGGAAGGCCGAGCGGCGGACGACGGCGCCGCACGCCAGGAAGCCGAGAACCGCCTGCCCGGGCAGCTCCGGCGTGCCGCCGAGGGGACTCTGCGCCATCAGCAAGCATGTCGGATCCAGGCGTTCGGCCGGGCCCACGAGGATGCGCGCGGCCACGAGCGCGAGGCGGGGCCGTGCGTCCAGCAGGTCGGCTGCCCGGCCGAGCGCTCCGTCGCTCCACCACGAATCGTCGTCGCTGAACGCGACGTACGGGGTCCGCGCCGCGCTCACGCCGACGTTGCGCGCGGCCGCTCCCACGTTTCGCTCGAGGGCGATCAGCTCGACGGCCGGGAAGCGCCTGCGGACGGCGCCCGCCGTTCCGTCGCGCGAGGCGTTGTCAACGACCACGATGTGAGGTCGCTCCGGCAGCGCCAGCAGACGCTCGAGGCTCCGGAGCAGCTGACCGGAGCGATCGCGGGTGATCACGACGGCGGTCGTGCGGTGCTCGCCGCGGCGTCGCTCTGCCCTTGGTCCCTGGCTCATCGTCGACTCAACTCGTGGCGAGCGCCGCGCCGCCTGCGACCGTGACGATCAGCGCGACCGCGTAGCCACTCGCCGAGAGGCCGAGCGAGATGCGCCCGTCGCCCATGGTCCGCCGGTCGCGCGCGACCATCAGCAGGAAGAGAAGCGACGCCGGCGCGCCGACACCACCGGCGATGCTGGCCGCGAACAGGATCTTGATCGTCGAGATGTTGGTGAAGGAGATCGCCGCCGCGATCAGGAGGCCCACCGCCATCGCCGCGTAGAACGGCCGCGCCTCCCGGGGAGGATCCGAGATGCTTCGCCGCCAGCCGCAATGGCATCCGAGCACGTGCGCGGTCGTGGCGGCGAGGATCGGGAGCACGAGCAGTGCGGACGCAAGCAGGGCGCTCCCGAAGATGGCGCTCGCGGCGGCCCCCGCGATCGGCTTCAGCGCGCTCGCGGCCTGTTCGGCCGTTTCGACGCGAACGTGGTGCACGCCGAGCGTGGCGCCCGTCGCGACGAGGATGAACCAGAACACCACCACCACGAAGAACGCGCCCGCAACGGCGTCCAGCTGAGCCTCCCGCGCCGTGCGCCGCTCGCTCTCCTCCGACATCTCGATGGTCTCCCACACGAACACGTACCCGGTGAGCGTGGTGCCGAGCAGCGCCAGCGCGCCGCTCGCGTATTCGCTGTTCCAGTGCAGCGACGGCACGAAGCTCCCATGCAGAACCGCTCCCCAGTGCGGCTTGGCCGCGAAGGCGGCGAACACGTACGCGAGCAGTCCCAGCGCCACGACCTCGAGAACCTTGCGGACACGGTCGTAGCTTCCGAGCACCGGGATCGCCAGCGCGACCGCGGCGAGCGGGATGATGAACCAGCGCAGATCGACGCCGCTGAGCAACCCGAGGGCGCCCGCGCCCGCCTTGAGGTCCGCCGCGAGGGTGAGCAGGTTGACCGGCAGGAGGCAGAGGAGGAACAGCCTCGACCACCGGCGCCCGTAGCGGGTCGCGACCGCGTCTCCGAGGCTCTGCCGCGCCACCAGTCCGACGCGGGACGCGATCGCCTGCACCACGGCCAGCATCGGGAACACGAGCAGGGCCAGCCAGCCGAGGGCGTAGCCCGTGGTCGATCCCACCACCGCCACCGTCGCCACGGTCGTGGGGTCGTTGTCGGATGCTCCGGCGAGCACCCCGGGCCCGAGGACGCGAAGCGCCCGGGGGAGATGAACGCGCCGCGCGCGAGCGACACGGGCGGCGCCGGACGCCGGACCGCTGTCTTGCACGGCCATCTCACTGGCTTACCCCGTGCCGCCGGCCGGAACCGTCCGGCGAGCGCCGCAGCGGTTGAGGCACGAGAGCCGGGGTAGGTTCAACGGGATGAGGGTCGGGTTCTCACTCTCGAGCGAGGAGTACGCGCCGAAGGAGCTCGTGCGGCAGGCGCGTCTGGCCGAGGCTGCCGGCTTCGACGGGTTGTGGATCTCCGACCACTTCCACCCGTGGAACGACGAGCAGGGCCACAGCTCCTTCGTGTGGTCGGTCATCGGCGCCATCTCGGAGGCGACCTCGCGGATGACCGTCACGACAGCGGTCACCTGCCCGATCATGCGGATCCATCCGGCGATCGTCGCCCAGGCGGCTGCCACGTCGAGCGTCATGCTCGACGGTCGCTTCGCGCTGGGGGTGGGCAGCGGCGAGGCGCTCAACGAGCACATCCTGGCCGACCGCTGGCCGCCGGCGGATCTGCGCCAGGAGATGCTCGCAGAGGCGATCGAGCTGATTCGGGAGCTCTGGCAGGGGGGCATGCGTACCCATCGCGGCACCCATTACCAGGTGGAGAAAGCCCGCATCTACGATCTTCCCGAGCGGCCCCCTCCCGTGGTTGTCTCGGCGTTCGGGCCGAGGTCGACGAAGCTCGCGGCCCGGATCGGCGATGGCTTCTGCACCACGGCTCCGATGAAGGATGCCGTCGAGCAGTTTCGCCGCGAAGGGGGGGAGGGAAAGCTCGTCGCCGGAGGCATGAAGGTCTGCTGGGACGAGCGCGAGGACCGGGCGCGCGCCGCCGCCCACCGCCTCTGGCCCAACGAGGCGCTGCCAGGCGAACTCGCACAGATCCTTCCAACTCCGGGCCACTTCGAACAGGCCTGCAGCCTCGTGACCGAGGAGATGGTGGCCGAGTCTGTGACATCCGGTCCCGACCTCGAGCGCCACGTCCAGGCGATCGAACGCTACGCGGATGCGGGATTCGACGAGGTCTACGTACACCAGATCGGCGGTGTGCCCGACGCGTTCTTCGACGCCTACGCCAGCGGCGTGCTTCCGCGCTTCAGCGAGAACCACGGGGACGCGGCAGACGGGCGCGGAAGGCTCGCGGCGCAGCGCTAGCACGCCCTCTCCCCGCCGAGGTTGACGTGGCCGAGCGGGGGTAAGCCCCGTTCATGGCGAGTGCACCCCACACAGCCGGCGGCCGCCGCAACGGAGACCGGCAGCGCCCCCAGCGGACGCTCGAGCAGGTGCGGCAGGACGCCGCGGGCTGCCGCGCGTGCGACCTGTGGCGCTGCGCCACGCAGACGGTCTTCGGCGAGGGACCGCCCGATGCCCAGCTCATGCTCGTCGGCGAGCAGCCGGGCGACCAGGAGGACAAGCAGGGCCACCCGTTCGTCGGGCCCGCCGGCAGGGTGCTCGGCCAGGCGCTCGAGCTCGCGGACATCGACCGTTCGGCCGTCTTCGCCACGAACGCCGTAAAGCACTTCAAGTACCGGATGCGGGGCAGGCGCCGGATCCACCAGCGGCCGAACGCACGCGAGCTGGCGGCATGCCGGCCCTGGCTCGAGGCAGAGGTGGAGCTCGTATCGCCCGCCGCGATCGTTGCGCTCGGGGCCATCGCGGCGCATTCGCTCCTCGGCCGCGCGACCGCCCTCCGCGAGAATCGTGGGCACCCGCTCGAGAGCCCGCTGTTCGAGCCGCCTGTCGTGGTCACCACGCATCCGGCGAGCGTCGTGCGCGAACGGGACAGCGATGCGCGACACGCCGCGCTGGAGGCGCTCGCCGCCGACCTGCGGGTGGCGGCGCAGCTCGCCGGGATCACCGGCGGCGCACGGGCACGCGCAGCGGGTTAGCGCGCCGCCAGAACGGCGAGCGGCTCAGTGGCCGCCCTGGCCTCCCTCGATCAGGTCGATGGCATGGGGCAGAGCGCGTACGAGCACGTCACCCAGCTGCTCGATGCTCGCGGGGTTGCCCGGCAGGTTGACGATCAGCGTGTCGCCCCGGACCCCCGCAAGTCCGCGCGAGAGCATCCAGTGCGAGGTGTGCGGCATGGACGCCGCCCGCATGGCTTCGGCGATGCCCGGGACCTCACGATCGATCACCGCAGCGGTGGCCTCCGGGGTGACGTCGCTCGGCGCCACGCCGGTGCCGCCGGTTGTCAGCACGAGCGCGCAGCCCTCCTGCGCCCAGTGGCGCAACCGCGCTTCTATCTGCTCGCGGTCGTCGCCTATCACCTCGCGTCCGGCCAACCGGGCCCCCAGGCGCTCGGCCAGCTCGGCCAGCCTGGCGCCGCTCTCGTCCTCGCCGCGTCCCGCCGCCTTCGACGTGCTGATCGTGATCACGGCGGTCCGCGGCGCCGTGCGCTGCTGCGCGCGCCGCGGGTGGGCGGTTCCGGGCTCGTCCTCGGCGACGCGCCGGGCGCCGACAAGGTCGGCGGAGCGGCGCGGCTCCTCCTCGGCGTCGTCTCGCCGGGCGTCGCCGCGGTGGTAGTCGCTGCGGCCGCCGCGCTTCTCGAGCAGCACGATCTCCTCGATCTCGATCCCGCGCTCGAGGCCCTTCACCATGTCGTAGACCGTCAGCGCGGAGACAGCGCAGGCTGTCATCGCCTCCATCTCGACGCCGGTGCGGGCCACGGTGCGAACCTCGCTCACCAGCTCGACGATGCCAGCCTCGACGTCGACGCTCGCGTTCAGGTCGACGAGCGTCAGCGTGAGCGGATGCGCCAGGGGGATCAGCTGGCCCGTCTGCTTGGCTGCCTGGATGCCGGCCAAGCGGGCTACGGCCAGAACCTCGCCCTTGGGGGCGTCGCCGGACAGGACCGCGCGTGCGGCCTCCGTCGACATCCGGACCCGCGCACGCGCGATCGCGACCCGCTCGCTCTCCTGCTTGGCACCGACATCCACCATGCGGGCGGCTCCGGTGCTGTCCACGTGGGTCAGCCGCCGCTCGCTCACTCCACCCACCGCGCCTGCGAATCGGAGAGGTGCTCCCGCTTCCAGATCGGCGCCTCGGCCTTGATCCGGTCGATCGCCGAGCCGGCGCCGGCGAAGGCTTCGGCCCGGTGCGGCGCCGAGACCGCCACGATCACGCTCGGCTCGCCGAGCGCGACGCTGCCGACGCGGTGCTCGGCCGCGGCGGCGCAGAGATGATGCTCCACGATGCACTGTCGCATGATCCGCTCCATGCGCGGCTCGGCCATCTCGACGTATGCCTCGTACTCCAGGCGTGCCACCTCGCGCGTGACTCCCTGGAATATCACGATCGCGCCGGCGCTCGGATGGGCGACCGCGCGCGACAGGCGCCCGATCGAGAGCGGCTCATCGCAGACGCGCACGTGCGGGCGCTCCTCGCTGCCGGAGCCACCGCTCAAGGGCGGTATCAGCGCGAGCTCGTCACCGGGCGCGAGCTCCGTCTCGCGGGTCGCGTAGTCCCGGTTCACCGCCATCTGGACGGGCAGGCGGCTCAGCAGCTCGCCGAGGTCGGGAAGCGCGGACAGCGCTTCAAGGGCGTCGGCGACGGTGGCCGGCGAGCTCAGGCGCAGCTCGATCGAGTCACGGCGCGCACGTTCTCGCAGAATCGCGAACAGGCGGACCCGTACCACCAGCTCCTGAGACGCCGCCCCGGCGGTCATGCCAGAGCGCCGAGACATCGGAGCGGCTCGATCCGGACACGTTCGCCCGCCCGCACACCGTCGGCCTCGCTCGGCACGATGGCAAGCGCGTCGGCGCCGATCATCGAGGTGAGGATGTGCGACCCCTGGGCTCCCGTGGGCTCGGCGTGCCAGCCGTCCTCGCGAGTGCTCAGCCGGCAGCGAAGCGCGTGGGCGCGTCCCGGGGCCTTCGCGTAGTCGCTGTCCATGACCGCCGTCGCGTCGTGGTGGGCGTCCCGGGCACCCATCAGCGCGCGCAGGGCGGGGCCGACGAGCAGCACGAACGTAACCATCGAGGAGACCGGGTTCCCCGGCAGGCCGAAGGCCAGCTTGCCGTCGACTGTCCCGAACCAGGCCGGACGCCCGGGCTTCAGGGCCAGCCCCCAGAACACCTGCTGGGCGCCGAGCTCCTCGAGGGCCGGGCGGACGTGGTCGTGCTCGCCGACGGACACGCCCCCGCAGATGACGATCACGTCGACGTCGGCGAGCGCGTGCCGGATCGCCTCTCGCGTCGCGGCGGCGTCGTCGCGGACCAGCGAGCTGCTCACGACCTCGGCGCCGGCGGCCCGGACGAGGGCGGAGATGGAGAAGGAGCTCGAGTCACGCACCCCCCCGGGTCGCATCGGCTCGCCGGGACCGAGCAGCTCGTCTCCACTCACCAGGACCGACACGCGCGGACGGCGGGTGCAGGCCACCGTGTCCCGACCCAGAGAGGCCAGCACTCCAAGCTCGGCGGCTCCGACTGCGGTGCCGGCGCAGAGCACCGCCTGGCCCCGGCGAACATCCTCGCCGGCACGCCGCACGTGCTGACCGGCGTCTGCCGTGGCCGCTATCTCGACGCGATCGCCGCGCAGCCGGGTGTGCTCCACCGGAACGATCGCGTCGGCGCCCGGCGGGACCATCGCGCCCGTCGAGATGGAGATCGCCTCGCCGGGCGAGAGCGCCGCCGGCGCGGGTGCGCCGGCTCGGGACTCGCCGCTGACGCGCAGCGCGACCGGTCGTGATGCGGTCGCGCCCTCGACCTCCATGGCGCGAACCGCGAACCCGTCCATCGCGGAGTTGTCGAATGCAGGCACCGGCTCACCCGCCGTGACGTCCTCTGCGAGCACCCGCCCGAGCACCCGCGCCCCGAGGGCGACGGTCTCGCTGGGGAGCGGCTCCGCGCAGGCGAGCACGCGGCGACGGGCATCATCGATCTCGACCAGCTTGCCGGCGCTCATCGAGAGCCACTGTAATGCGACACTCGCGCGCATGACCGACGGGCCTGCGATCGTCGCCGTCCTCGCCGGAGGGCGCGGCCGGCGGCTCGGCGGCGCCAAGCCCACCGCGGCTCTCGCCGGGCGTCCGCTGATCTGCCACGCCCTGCAGGCCGCCGCCGGCGCCGGGCTGGACGCCGTCGTCGTGGCGAAGGCCAGCACCGGCCTGCCCCCTCTGCAGGTCCCGGTCCTCGTCGAGCCGGATGAACCCCGCCACCCGCTGTGCGGCCTGGTGACGGCCCTGCGCTTCGCGGGCGAGGCTCGCCGGAGCGCCGTGGTGGCGCTCGCATGCGACATGCCGTTCGTGACCGCGCCGCTGCTTGCCTGGCTGGCGGCGCTCGAGGGTGCCGCGATGGCGCAGGTGGGGGACCGTCCTCAGCCGCTGCTCGCGCGGGTCCCCGTCGCCGGCCTGACCCAGATGGAGCACGCCCTGGCGGATGGCCTGGCGCTGCGCGACGCGCTCACCCGCCTCGCGCCGAGCATCCTTGCCGAGGAGGTACTCGAACGCTTCGGAGATCCGCAGCGGCTCTGCTTCAACGTCAACGACCTCGGCGACCTGCGGCAGGCGGACGAGTGGCTCGGCAACACGCGCGGCTAGGTTCCAGGTCCCTCCGTGGACCCAGGCGGGTCACCGACGCGGCGGGCCGCCTCGAGGAGATCTGCCAATGGCATCTCCGAACGCCCTGCGATCCAGCAGGCCAGCGGCGCGGCGGTACGCTCAGATCCATGGGCGGCCAGACCGGCCAGGTCGAGCAGCTCCCTGATCTCCTGCACCGAGGGGGGCCGCTCCCCGATCTGCGCGGCGAACGCAGCGATCCACTGGTCTCGTGTCACGCCCGCAGCTTAGTCGGATGCGTCCGCGGCGATCCCGGGTAGCTTGAGGGCGATGCTCGACCTGCTGCAGAGGCCTCTGCGCGACCTGCGGATCTCGGTGACCGACCGCTGCAACCTCCGCTGCCCTTACTGCATGCCCAGGCAGGTCTTCGGCGAGGGGTTTCGATTCCTGCCGCGCGAGGAGCTGCTGAGCTTCGAGGAGATCACACGCGTAGTCGAGGTGCTGGCGGGCCGCGGCGTGACGAAGGTCCGCCTCACGGGTGGCGAGCCGCTGCTGCGATCGCAGGTGGAGCGTCTCGTGGAGATGCTGGCGCGCGTGGAGGGCATCTCGGACCTCGCGCTCACGACGAACGGCCTGCTGCTGGCGCGCAGCGCGCAACGCCTCCGGGACGCCGGTCTCGACCGGGTTACCGTGAGCCTCGACGCGCTCGAGCCGCGCGCGCTGCGTTCCATGAGCGATGCTCCGATCTCGCCGGAGCGGATCCTCGAGGGCATCGACGCTGCCGGCCGTGCCGGACTCGCGCCGGTGAAGGTCAACATGGTCGTGCGCCGCGGCTTCAACGATCACTGCGTCCTGGACATGGCAGAGCGCTTCCGTCATCGGCCGGAGGTCGTCCGCTTCATCGAGTTCATGGACGTCGGGACGACCAACGGCTGGCGTGAGCAGGAGGTCGTTCCGGCCGGCGAGATCCTCGCCGCGATCGACGCCCGCTGGCCGCTGGAGCCCCTCGCGCCGACGCGCGCGGGCGAGGTCGCGAGCCGCTACCGCTACCGCGACGGTGGTGGCGAGATCGGCGTGATCCACTCCGTCAGCTCGCCGTTCTGCGGCAGTTGCACCCGCGCCCGGCTGTCGGCTGACGGAAAGCTGTTCACCTGCCTGTTCGCGCGCCGCGGCCACGACGTGCGTGCGCTTCTCCGCGGAGGCGACGCGCGCGACCTGGAGCGCGGTCTGGTCGATGCGTGGACGGGCAGGAGCGACAGGTACTCGGCCGAACGCTCAGGGGAGCACCGCGCCGGGGCGGAGCCGAAGATCGAGATGTCCTACATCGGTGGCTAGGGCATGGCCGTCCGTCGCCCGGACCCAATGACCGATCCGGTCGCAAGGACGCCGGGGCTCGCCGTCCAAGGCTCGAGCGACGGCGGTTTCTCGCAACCGCCCTCGGGCGCCGTGAGACGCGTCCGGCGCGATGGGGAGCTGGATGTCGTGGCGGTGGAGGAGCCGCTCGAGATCCGCGTGCAGGGAGAGCCGATCGCGGTCACGATGCGGACCCCGGGCCACGACGAGGAGCTGGCGGCCGGCTTCCTCAGTGGCGAGGGCTTGATCGACGGTCCGGTCCAGATCGGGCTGACCGACGACCTGGCGGCGAACACCGTGGAAGTCCATGGGCGGCTGGCCCGCTCGCTGTCCCCGCGACGGTTCTACACGACATCCTCCTGCGGGGTGTGTGGCAAGGGCGCGCTGGAGGAGGTCGCGGTCCACTGCCACGCGCTGCCACCGGGCCCGCGCGTGGCGCGCAAGCTGCTCGCATCGCTCCCCGAGCGGCTCCTCCAGCCCGGGTTCGCGCGGACCGGTGGACTCCACGCGACAGGCCTGTTCGACACGCGGGGTGGGGTGATCTGCGTCCGCGAGGACGTCGGGCGCCACAACGCCATGGACAAGGTGGTGGGCCGTGCGCTCTTCGACGGCATGCTTCCGCTGCACGGGCACATCCTCTGCGTCAGTGGGCGCCTGTCCTTCGAGCTCGTCCAGAAGGCGGCCGTCGCCGGCGCGCCGATCCTCGTGGGGGTGGGCGCGCCGACCTCGCTTGCGGTCGACCTTGCCCGCGAGAGAGGCCTCACCCTATGCGGCTTCGCGCGCGGCGAGAGGACGAACGTCTACACGTGTGAGGGGCGGGTTCTATGACCCGCCGGCCGTGGGGCCACGGGATACAATCGGCGCCACGTGAGTTCGCGTCGGACGGCTCCCAATGGACCGGGACGAGAGCGAAACACGGATCGCGCGTGGGGAATGATTCGCCACCCTCCTTCCATTCGCGCGTTCCGCTCTGGAGGAGGGGGCGAGGAACGAGTGACCTTTGTCAAGGCTTCCCGACGACACGTCGAGCCACGGCGCGATGTCCTCGGCCATCTCCAACGCCACGGTCCGGCTCCTGAGCGAGTACACGGGTCGCGGGCCGACGAAGGCTCGCACCTACATCGTCGGCGACCTCGTCACGGTCGTGCTCCAGGACACGCTCACGAAGGGCGAGCGGGGGCTCGTGCGCAACGGCGAGCGAGCACTGGTGCTCGAGACCCGCAGGGCCTACCAGAGGACCATGAGCGCGCAGCTGATCGCGAACGTCGAGGAGATCACCGGCCGCCGTGTGCTGGCGTTCCTGAGCGCCAACCACATCGACCCCGACTACGCAGTCGAGAACTTCGTGCTCGTGCGCCGCGACGGAGAGGACGCGAGCGAGCCGGTCGTCGCGCCCGGGGACGAGCCGCTCGCCGCGCGATGATCAGGCCGCAATGGAAGGCGCGAGCGCGAGCCGTGGTGCGCCCCGGCGGATGAGCCTCAGGCTCCGGGTGGCGGCGTGGCGTGCTCCGGCGCTATGCCGAAGCGCCTCTCGTAGTCGCTGTTGAGCTCCCGCCAGCCGGGCGGCACCTCGTCCGGCCCCGCCGCCGGCGGCGGCGCGACACCGTCGAGTGAAGCCATGAGCGCGGCGAGGCAGAGCTCCCAGCCGGCGGCATCGCGGGCGGCCTTGAAGCGGTCATCGAAGCTGTGGGTCAGCGTCAGCCGCGATCCCTCGGGATGTGGCTCGAGCTCCCAGCGCAGGCTGTCCTCGCCCCAGGTGTGAGCGAGCAGCCGCGGCGGCTCGCAGGCGGTCACCCGGCCCTCGGGCCAGTCGGGCACGCTCGCGGGGGGCTGGAACCTGATGGGGGCGCCGAGCACCGGCTCGAGCTCGAACGGCGTCGGGTGCCAGGCGGTGAGCTCGGCTCTCTCGGTCAGCGCCCGCCAGACCCGGTCGGGGGGATGCGTCAGGATCCGTTCGAAGCGGAGCGCGGCACGGCCGTCCTCCTCCAGCAGCGTCGCTTGCGTCGTGTCAGGCATGCCTACTCCATTCGCTCGAGGTGTCGTTCCAGTGCGTCCAGACCGTCGTGCCACAGGCGCGCGTAGGGAGCCAGCCATCGCTCGATGTCCGCGAAGCCGTCTCTGCGCAGCGCATACAGGCGTCGCTGGCCATCGGCGTGGCGCTCCACGAGCCCCGCGTCGCGCAGGACGCGCAGATGGCGTGAGGTGTTCGGCTGGCTGAGCCCCGTCATGGCAACCAGCTCCCCGACAGGTCGCGGGCCATCGATGAGCAGATCGAGGATCTCGCGTCGGGACGGCTCTGCCACGACGTCGAAGGCAGTGGCGCTCATGGCCCAATATCTGAGCATACAGTTATATGTTTGTCAAGGCATATATCGGCCGGATGTCGATTCCGGCAGGAGCCGTTCGTCCAAGAGGCGACCATAATCCCGAGCAAGGAGACGCCCGATGCAGTATCTGCTCCAGATCTACACGAACGACTCGATGTCCACCTTCGACACGCTCCCGGAGGATGAGAAACAGGCCGTGATGGGCGAGTACCTCGCCATCTCGGGCGAGGCCGGCATCAACGGGGGCGCCCAGCTCCAGCCTCCGGCAACGGCGACCACGGTGCGCGTCGAGGACGGCCGCACGCTGACCACTGATGGACCGTTCCCGGAGACGAAGGAGGCGCTCGGCGGCTACTACCTCTTCGAGGCATCGGATCTCGACGCCGCGATCGAGCTCGCGGCGCGCATCCCGGCCGCCCGCCTGGGCGGCGCCATCGAGGTCCGTCCTCTGGTGGAACGCTGATCGAGAACGTCTTCCGCGCGCAGTGGGGGCGCGTCCTCGCGGCGCTGGTCGGCTTCCTCGGTGACTTCGATCTCGCCGAGGAGGCCGCCCAGGAGGCTTTCGCGATCGCGGCCGAGCGGTGGCCACGCGAAGGAGCGCCGGACAATCCCGGCCGCTGGCTCGTGGTGACGGCTCGCAACCGAGCGATCGATCGCATCCGCAGGGAGCGGACGCTGGCGGCCAAGTCGAAGCTGCTCGATATCCCGGAGGCGGTGGAGGATGACATGGAGGAGGAGACCTTCGTTGACGAGCGGCTCGAGCTGATCTTCACCTGCTGCCATCCGGCGCTCTCCACCGAGGCCCAGGTCGCGCTCACGCTGCGCGCCCTGGGCGGTCTGAGCACCGAGGAGATCGCGCGCGCCTTCCTGGTCCCGGAGGCCACGATGGCGCAGCGGCTGGTGCGTGCCAAGCGCAAGATCAAGCTGGCGGGCATCCCGTTCAGAATCCCGCCCCCGCACCTGCTGCCAGACCGTCTCACCGCGGTGCTCGCCGTCATCTACCTGATCTTCAACGAGGGTTACGACGGCCGCGGAGACCTGGCGTCGCACGCGATCAGCCTGGGCAGCTCGCTGGCGGAGCTGATGCCGGACGAGCCCGAGGTGTGCGGGTTGCTCGCGCTCATGCTGCTGCACGACTCGCGGCGCGCGGCCCGGCTACGGGGTGGCGAGCTGGTGCTGCTCGCGGACCAGGATCGGGAGCTGTGGGACTGGTCGCAGATAGCCGCAGGCCGCGCCGCCCTCGACCGGGCGCTGGCCCTTCGCGGACGGGGCCCGTACGTGCTGCAGGCCGCGATCGCGGCGCTGCACGCCGCCGAGCAGAGCGACTGGCCCCAGATCGCGGCCCTCTACGGCGAGCTCACACAGCTCACCCGCTCTCCGGTGGTCGAGCTGAATCGCGCGGTGGCGGTGGCGGAGGCGAGTGGCGTCCAGGCCGGGTTGAGCGCCATCGCCGGCCTCGACCTCGAGGGGTACCCCTACCTGCACGCGACGCGCGCGGACTTCCTTCGCCGGCTGGAGCGACCCGCCGAGGCCCGCGCCGCCTACCGGCGTGCGCTGGAGCTGACGCGGTCAGCCCCCGAGCGGCGCTTTCTGGAGCGCCGCCTCGCCGAGCTGGAGGCGTAGGCGGGGAGTCCGACTTCTGGCGTGGAGGCGGTGGGGCCTGCGCTCGGAGAGCGCCCTCAGACCAGCATGTCGTCGGGGCTGGCGATGATTCGCAGGTGCTCGCCGGCGCCACTGACCGCGAGCAGCCGCTGCACCTGCTGGGAACCGGGTGTCAGTGCGAACTCGCGATCGCGTTCCTGGCAGCGTTCACGGGCCCACAGGATGATCCGAAGCCCTGTCGAATCGATGAACTTGAGCTCCTGCATGTCCAGCACGAGCATCGGCTTGCCCTCGACGTCGTCCTGCTCGATCGCAGCCTGTAGCAGCGGCGCGTTGGCCATGTCGAGTTCGCCGACAAGCCGGATCACGACTCTGTCGGTCTCGCGCCTCGCCTCGATCGTCAGCTGGTCGTCTGCCCCCATCCCGCTAGTTTAGCTCCAGCAAGGCGGAAATCGGCAACCGGAACCAGCGTCGCGGAGGTGGGCCGGCTCGCGCACTTAGGTCCCGTGCCGGCTCTCCGCTAGACCGGACCAGGCGAGGCGGCCAGCCGCGCTCCGATCAGCGCGATGTCGTCGCGGAGCCTGTTGTCGGCGCGCAGGGATGCAGTCTGGACGATCCGCTGGAGCAGGCCCGCGAGCGTGAGCTCCCTGCCCTCGCGGGCCAGCTCAAACAGTCCACCTTCGCCTAGCTGCTTGCCGGCCACCCCGGCCTCGAGGACGCCGTCGGTGTACAGCAGCAGCGTCTCGCCCGGGGCGAGCTCCGCCTCGACCTCGTTGAGATCGAGCGCATCGAGGACGCCGAGCAGCGTGCCGGGTCGCCCGACCTGCCGTGGCTCGCCGTCGGCGCCGACCACCATCGGGGCGGGATGACCCGCCAGTGTCACGTTCAGCCGTGCACCCACTCCGCGATTCTCGAGCGCGACGAGGCAGACGGTGCAGAGATCCGCCCCCAGGGGTTGGCGCCGGAGCGCGGCGTGGAGGGCCGAGAGCATGCCCTGCGGGGGCTGGCCCAGCATCGCGGCCGCGCGCAGCGTGTAGCGCGCGAGCGCCGTCACCCCGGCCGCACGTGGGCCCTTCCCGCACACGTCGCCGATCACGAGCATCCAGCGATCCTCGCCGTAGGGGAAGACGTCGTAGAAGTCGCCGCCGACATCATTGAGCTCGCCCGCCGCGTGGTAGAGGGCCTCGAGCTCCAGGCCGGGGATCTCCGGCAGCGACTCGGGCAGCAGGGCCGCCTGCAGGACGTCGGCTATGCGCGTGCGCTCGGTGTACAGCCGCGAGCTTTCCACGGCCGTGCCCGCACGCCGGCCGAGCCTGATCGCGAGACCCAGGTCGGCCTCGGTCAGGCGCCGGCCCGACTCCGAGCTCACGAGCGTGATCGCGCCGAGCGTCCGCGCCGGTGCTGCCAGCGGAACGAGGATCACATCCCTTGCGCCGATGGCGCTGAGAAGGCGAAGGTGCTCGTCGTCGCGCGCGTAACCTGCGAGCGCCTCCTGGCTGACGTCGGTAAAGAGGCGGGCCTGACCGGTGCGGATCACGTCCGGCACCCCGGATGGCTCATCGAGCGCCGGGCCGTAGGTCGTGTTCAGCCTTTCGGCGAGCGCCACCTTCTCGGGATCGCTGTGATGGAGCGCGACCCGCTCGAGCCTGTCGTGCCCGTCGACGACGTCCACAGCGCACCAGTCCGCGATCTGCGGAACAGCCAGCCTGGCGATGCGCTGGAGAGTCTCGGCGTAGTCCATCGAGGATGCCAGCACGCGGCTGGCCTCCGCCATGAAGCTTTCGGCGAGCTGCACACGCTTGACCCCCGTGATGTTCTCGAGGACGCTCACGGCGTAGCGCGCCGCGCCGGAATCCGGGTCGAGGATCGGAGAGCTCCGCACGAGGAGCCAGCGCTCCTCTCCGGTGCTTCGGACGACGTTCCTGACGAGCAGCGGCTCCGGCCGCTCGCCGGCGAACAGACGGCGTCCCGGCATCTCGTCGAGCTTCAGCCTGCGCCCGTGCTCGTCGCAGAGCAGGAAACGCGACATGATCGCGCCGGGCTGGGAGCCGGTGAGCTCGTCCGGGCCGGAGACCCCGAACAGCTCGGCGGCGGCGCGATTGGCGAAGACGGTGCTTCCCTGCTCGTCCTCGACGAGGATCGCCTCGGCCAGGTTGGCGAGAATCGCCTCCAGGCGTTGCTCCACCGCGCGCAGGTCCGAGAACAGGCCGGCGTTGTCGAGCGCCAGCGCGGCGCGCCTCGCGAGCTCGACCCCCAGCTCGAGCTCGTCGTGGCGATAGGGCTCACACTCGCCGAGCCGCAGCAGCGACAGGGCGCCCAGCGTCCGTCCGCGCGCCAGCAGGGGCGCGACGACCGCAGACCGGTAGTCGTTCTCGATCATGAAGTCGGCGTGCTCAGGGCTCTGGGCCAGGCCGCGAAGCCGCGTGCGGCTCATCTCGGCGAGCAGTTCCGGCTCCCCGCTCCGGATCACGCGAGCGACCGGATGCTCGCCGTCGCGGTCCACCGGATGCAGCCGGCGCATCTCCTCGAGACCCTTGGCGATGCTCTCGTTGGCCGCCGCGACGGCCACCTTCTCGATCATGCCCCGATCGTCGAGCAGATCGATCACGCACAGATCGGCTATGCGAGGCACGGTGAGCGAGGCGATCTGCCCGATCGTCGTACTCACCTCGAGCGACGTGGCAAGCACGGCGCCCGCCTCGATGAGGATCTCCACGGAGACATCGTCCCCTGCGTGATGTGGCTGCTGGATGCTCAGATCCTTGCGCGTCTGGGCACCTCGCGCCAGGCTCATCCGTCCGCCAGCAGCTCGAGCACGGCCCGCTCGATCCGCCTGCGCGCGCGCTCGTCGGCCAGCTCGGGCCCATCGGGCAGCCGCTCGATGACCGAGGCGATCGTCCTGCCGGAGTGGAACCGGTCGATGATGCGCGGGTCGACGTAGGAGGCGCGGCACACCGCCGGCGTGTTGCCGAGGTAGGCCGCCACCGTCCTGATCGCGTCTGCGACGGCTCGCCTGCGGGCCGTCTTGCCGCCGGCCTGCTGCGGCTGAGCGGCGAGCGCGATCGCTGCCAGCACGGTCGCGTTCCAGGTGCGGAAGTCCTTCGCGGTGAAGTCGCCGCCGGCCGCTGCCTTGATGTACGCATTGACGTCCTCGGCGTGGATCTCCCGCCAGCGGCGGCCGTTTCGATACGCGAGCAGGTTCTCGCCGCCGCCGCGGCGCCGCTTCAGCGAGGACAGCACGGGAAGGAGGTCCGGATCGCCGATCGCCTGCACGCGGCGCTGGCCCGACTTCGCGCGGTAGTCGAAGATCGCCCCGCGGCCGTTGAGCGAGACATGTTGCTTGTGCAGCGTCGTCAGCCCGTAGGAGTCGTTCTGCTCGGCGTAGTCCTCGGAGCCGATCCGGAAGAACCCGAGATCGAGCAGCCGCGCCGCACAGGCGAGGACCCTCGTCTCTGTGAGCTCCTCGCCGGCCAGGTCCCGGCCGACCCGCCTTCGCAGACGCGTCAGCGCCCGCGCGAATGCCATCATCGATTCGAACTTCAGCCGGTCTCGGTGGGCGCGCCAGGCCTCGTGGTAGAGGTACTGCTTGCGGGACGCCGAATCGACGCCGGTCGCCTGCAGATGCCCCTGCGGGTCCGCGCAGATCCAGACATCGGTCCACGCCGGAGGGATCGCGAGCTCGGCGATCCGCCGCAGGACGGCGGCGTCCCGAATCTGCTCGCCGTCCGGTCCCACGTAGACGAATCCCCTCCCGCGCCGCCTTCTCGCAACGCCGGGGGCAGCGCAGTCGGATCTCCTCAGTCTTGCCATCTGGCCCCGCGGCTGCCCTCAGACGGGGCGGTCGCGAGGTGGCCTGCGGATGGTGAGCTCGCCTCGCCGGCAGGCGGCGAGTGGCGGACGGACGCTCACCCGGATCTGGCCGTCTCTGTCGCGCTTCCCACGGTGCCGCCGGCGCTCAGGAGCGCGATCGTCTCGCTCCCCGAGCTCTGTCCGCCATCGCTGTTGTCGGCCATCGTGCAGTTTCTACCCCGCCGCGATCGGTGTCTATCGGCTCTCTGCCCGGTGCCGTGCCGCTTGGACATCGACGGCGGGGGTAGCTGCGCCTCTAAGGGCCGATCACGACAGGGAGAGAGCCATGGCAACCGAGAAGCAGCGAGCGGCGGCATGGGCGCCGCGGTGATCGATGTCGACGGCACGCTCGTCGACACCAACTACCAACATGCGATCGCCTGGTATCGCGCGTTCCGCGACTGCGGGACGGTGCTCCAGCTCTGGCGCATCCACCGCCACATCGGGATGGGCGGAGACCAGCTCGTGCCGGCCCTCACCGACGAGCGCTTCGAGCGCGAGCGCGGGGACGAGGTGCGCAGCGCCGAGAAGCGCCACTACATGGAGCTGATCTCCGAAGTCCAGCCGATGGAGGGAGCGAGGGAGCTGATCGAGGCGCTGCACCGCCGGGGCCACACCGTGCTGCTGGCCACGTCGGCCAAGCCCGATGAGCTGGATCGCTACCTCGACCTGCTCGACGCGCGCGAGCTCGCCGACGGCTGGACCAGCTCCGCAGACGTCCGGGCGACCAAGCCCGAGCCCGACCTCGTGAACGCGGCGCTCGAGAAAGCCGGCGCCGCTCCGGAGGAGGCGGTCATGGTTGGAGACTCCGTCTGGGACGTGAAGGCTGCGGCGCGAGCGGGTGTCCGGACCCTCGGGGTCGTCACGGGAGGCTTCTGCGAGGACGAGCTACGCGACGCCGGTGCCATCGACGTGTTCGAGTCGGTCGGCGCGCTCTGTCGCGAGCTCGACAGGACTCCGTTGCACTAGCCTCAGCGCTCGGTCAGGAAACCGCCGGCGCGCCCCGCAGGAACCGCATGGCGAGGTCGTTCTCTGACTTGGCGCCGATGGCAATTTGCTCACCGTCCCCGAGCCGACGGCGCACGGGCAAGACTTGCCTGAGCTACCAGCGCCCGTACCAGCGTCTACGACCTCCGCCCTCGACGCCGCCTATGAAGAAACCGATGAGCCAGAGCACGACTGCCGCAATGAGCACGTACCACAGCACGTGCGCCGCGAACCCGAGTCCCCCCAGGATCGCCAATATCAGCAACAGCACGATCAGTGCCACCATCTCTTCGACCTCACTCTCTCGCTGGACTCCAAAAGTCGGACGCACGTCGTCGGTGCCGTCCAGTGATGCCCCGTCCTCAGCGCCGTCAAACGTGGGAGCCTGTCGTTTTCAGTGGTTTTCGTTGGGTAGCCATCATGGAAAAGCGTCCGGAAGGAGGAAGACATGTCATCGGAGTTGAGTGGCAAGAGGATCGCCTTCATGATGGCCCAGGAGGGGGTCGAGGAAGTCGAGCTAACCGAGCCGTGGAAGGCGGTGAAGGAAGCCGGCGGCACGCCGGAGTTGATCGCACCGGAAGAGGGAGAGGTGCAGGCGTTCAACCATCTCGACAAGGCCTCCACGTTCCCTGTCGACAAGACCCTGGCCGAGGCGCGGCCGAGTGAATACGACGCCGTGGTGCTCCCCGGCGGCGTCGCCAACCCGGACGAGCTGCGGCTCGACGGACGCGCGGTCCGGTTCCTGCAGGAGCTCTTCTCGGAAGAGAAGCCGGTGGGCGTGATCTGCCACGGCCCCTGGACGCTCGTGGAGGCGGACCTGGTGCGCGACCGCACGATCACGTCGTGGCCGTCCCTCAAAACGGATATCCGCAACGCCGGCGGCCGCTGGGTCGACGAGGAACTGGTCGTCGACGAGGGGCTCGTCTCGAGCCGCAAGCCCGAGGACCTTCCGGCGTTCTGCTCGAAGATCGTCGAGGAGTTCCAGGAGGGCCGTCACAGAGCAGCCGCCGCAGGAGCCACGGCACGCTGACTCGATCACGTCTGCACGGCTGAGCGCCGGCGCGGCTCTTCACCCGCGCCGGCGCAACGCCGTGTGGCCGTAGCAGGCGCCGGTCTCAGACAGTCGTCGTGGCGGCCGGTGCCGGCCTGGCGGCGGTGACCGTCGCGTCCGCTGCGGTCAGCGGCTTGGCGAGGCTCTCGAGGCTTACCTGCTCGGCCCGCCGGGGCCCGTGCGGAAACGCACGTGTATGCGGAGCTCTGTCCGGCAGCCTGTTTAGACATCTGCAAAGGGGGCATGTTGTCTTACGCCCCCCAGGGGGCCAAGTGAACTCGCAGTGTCGCCCCCCCGCGGGTGCCAGTCGCGTCCCCCGGCGGCTGTCACCGACAATGGGGGGCGACACATGCGGTGTGGGGGTCAAGAGGAGGAGCTGGAACATGGCCGACGCACCGACGAGCCCGCGGGCCGAGCAGTCATCCGCAGAGGCGGATCGGTCCGGCTCCGGCCGGCAGCGACCTGCCGGCCAGGATGCCGCCGCCGGCGAAGACGAGCGTCCGCTGGGCTCCTATGCCGCCCTCGGCACCACCTTCGCGGGCGCCTTCGGCGGGATGCTCGTCGCGTGTCGCAGGCGGCTGCCAGAGCGTCTTTCGGCCGGCGACCTGGCGCTGGTGGCGCTCGGCACGCACAAGCTCAGCCGAACGATCGCCCGCGATCGCGTCACGAGGCCGCTGCGCGCGCCATTCACCGAGGTGCAGGGAGAGGAACCGCCGCTCGAGCTCCGCGAGCGCGCCACCGGCCATGGGCTGCGCCGGGCGATCGGGGAGCTGCTCTCGTGCCCGTACTGCCTCGACCAGTGGATCGCGGGGGCGTTCATCGCCGGGCTCGTCCTCGCCCCGCGCCCGACGCGGGCGACCGCCGGCATGTTCGCGGCGGTCACCGGCTCCGACTACCTGCAGCACCTGCACAGATGGGTGATGGACAGGACATGAGGGCGACGGGGGCACCCACCGGCCGTCTCCTGTCGACCCGCGAGTGCGCGGTGCCGCCCACGCCGCGTCCTCCGATGCCGCCGGCGCCGCCCCAGCCGGACCCGGCCCCTCCGACCCCTGCTCCGAACCCCTCTCCCGTCCCGCCGGATCCCAACCCGCCGAGCATCTGAACCCGGACGGCGCCGAGGGTCTGAGCCCGGACGGCGCCGAGAATATGACGCCGGACCGCGGTCCGCAATGAGCTGCCCTCGCCGCTTAGCCGCCATGGCGGCGGGTAGAGAAGAGGGGATCTGTCCAGCGGCTCTGAGTCATGCCGCAGAACAGGAGGTGGACATGAGGTTCAGAAGGCGAAGCGCCGCGGCTGAAGAAGCCCCCCCAGTGGCGGGCGAGGGCCCGGCGACCGCGACGAGGGCGCGTGAAGCGGCGCCCGGCGGAATGGCGGAACCGGCCCGCGAGACGGGACCCGGCGGGATGGACGAACCCGCCCGCGTGGCGCCCGGCGCAATGGCCGAACCGGCCCGCGAGACGGCGCCCGGCGCAGTGGCCGAACCGCGGCCTGCGGAACGCATGGAACCGGCAGGGCGCACACCGGAAGGCGCGGCTCGACCCCGCCGGCGAGGTCTCGCATGGAGGACGCGCGACGCGGGCGCGGCGGCCGTGGGGGCCGCCGGGGCCGGCGTGGTGATGCTGGCGCGGCTCGTGATGACGGTCGCTGCGCTCATCGCCCTGCTGATCGCCCTGGCGATAGTCCTGCGCGACGTCGACGCCAACCCGCACAACTCGATCGTCGAAGGCATACACGAAGGCGCCAACTTCTTCGCCGGCGCGTTCACAGGGCTGATCCAGTGGAGCGGCAACCACCCCAAGCGGGAGATAACCGTCAACTGGGGCATCGCCCTGCTGGCCTATCTGCTCGTCGGGGCCGTGATCGCGGGCTTCATCGCGCGCATCGGACGCGGTGGCCTGCGCTTCGAGCGGACGCGGCGCGGCGCAGCGGCCCAGTACTGAGGCACGCCGTCGGACCCCGGGGCGCGCGAACGCGATCCGCGCGTCCCGGCCGTCCAGCGTCTCAGACCTTCCGAAGGACGCCGCCGGAAGGCTCGGCGAGCGTCAGCTGCGGTCCACGAGGCGCAGTGCGAGCGTCTCGGAGGAGTCCGAGGTGGAGACGCGGTGGTCATCGGCCAGCCGCTCGATCACCCGGCCGGCCCCGTCGACGGCGGACTCGATCAGCCGGCTCGCGGATCCCGTCCGCAGCGGGCCGATGAGCAGCTCGAGGTCGCGAGGGGCGAGGTTGACCGACACGCCCAGATGGGTCCCGCTGATCGAGTCGCCGGCGTTGGCGACCACCGTGTCTGCGACCAGCTGGATGTCGGAGATCCGGTCGGTTGAGAAATGGGCTCGCGCGGCGAGCGCGCTGAGGACTCGCGGCAGGACGGCCTGCGCCACGATGGTCGGTGCCAGCGTCATCTCAACGGTGCTGGCGCCGTCTGACCCCGCCTCGGCGCCGGCGATCACCTCCATGCCGCCGTCAGTCGGCGGTTCCAGTGCGTCCGCGTTGGCCGCGGCGAACTGCATGCGAACCTCCGTGCCGCCGCTGCGCAGGTTCCTGAACTCGACGCTCTGGGTGAGCGCGTGGATGACGGGCAGGCCGATACCGGCATGCCCGTCCTCTGTGTCCTCGGCGTGGGGACGGATGCCCACGCCGTGGTCGCGGACGACGACCATCACGGCAGCGTCCTCGGTGTAGAGCTCGACCTCGAGCGGGCCCTCATCGCCCTCGTAGGCGTGCTGCACGACGTTGTTGCTGGCCTCGGTGACGGCCGTGTTCATGTCGTTCGTCTCGATCGGATCGAGACCTTGGTTCTCGGCAAGCCCCGTCAGCGCCTGGCGAAC
This sequence comes from Solirubrobacteraceae bacterium, assembly GCA_036498265.1. Taxonomy (GTDB): domain Bacteria; phylum Actinomycetota; class Thermoleophilia; order Solirubrobacterales; family Solirubrobacteraceae; genus Palsa-744. Next base: position 47,301 of record DASYFT010000031.1, read on the forward strand.
GACCAGGACGTTCTCAGGCCTGTTCGAGAGGTTCAGGCAGACGTTCGGGACCTTGTCGGCCATCGAGCCACGATCGACCGGAACCGACAGTGTCGGCTGGCATGGCCCCCGGGAGCGGTGGTGCGGTTCTGTAGCTCTCTGACGCCCGTCTCAGGACGCATGCGTCAGCGTCCGCAGCTGATCGAGCGAGCGGCGCAGCAGCCTTGAAACCTGCATCTGAGAGATCCCGACTCGCTCGGCGATCTCCGTCTGGGTGAGATCGTCGACGAAGCGCATCCGTAGGATCAGCCGCTCACGTGGCGGGATGTGCCCCAGCACGGCGGTGACCGTCGCGTCGAGCTCCACGAGCTCGTAGCGGTCGTCGTCCTTGCCCACCGAGTCGCCGTAGGCCACGACGTCGCCGTCGGCTCCGGGCCGCGGGGCGTCCAGCGACAGGGTCTCGTAGGCCTGGATGGCCTGCAATGCGTCGATCACGTCCTCGGTGTCGAACTCGAGGTACTCGGCGAGCTGGTTGACCGAGGGGGCGCGCCCACGCTCGTTGGCCAGGCGCTCCTGGGCGTCGCGTACCTTCAGCGCGCGCTCCTGGGCGCCGCGCGGCACGTGCACCGCCCAGCCCGAGTCGCGGAAGTAGCGCCGCATCTCGCCGAGGATGGTCGGCACCGCAAAGGACGGGAACGGGTGGCCGCGATCGGCGTCATAGCGGTCCAGGGCCTTGAGCAGCCCGAGCGACGCAACCTGGAGGAGGTCCTCGAACGGCTCGGACGAGCGTCCATAGCGGCGGGCCAGGCTGCGCGCGAGGGGCATGAACCGCGTGAGGAGGGTTTCACGGGCTGCCGCGTCACCGTGGGTCTGCCAGCGCACGAACAGCTCGCGCAGATCCTCGACGCCAGCGGGGGCTGGGTGTGTCGATGCTGGTGCATTGGCCATTGATGGCATCTCTACTCCCTTCCGTTCGTTTGGCTCTCTCGACGGCACAGCGGCCCGCCACACAGCCGGGCTGGCAACATTGTACCCCCATTCGGCCGCGCTATGCATGCCGATTCGGCCGTTCCATGCAGGCGATCTCGCGGTCCAGGGCCGGCGCCGGGAACTAGAGCTACGCTCAAGCCGGTGTTCAAGGCCGCCCAGCCGAGCGTACGCGAGGTCCTCAGCCGCAGGCGCGGCGAGGAGATGGCGCTGAACGACCGCTTCCTCAACCCCCAGATGGGCCGCATCCTGCGGACGCTGGGGTTCGACAAGGTCTGGACGGGCGGGGAGGGGCCGCACCTGATCGATGCCGACGGCGAGCGCTACCTGGACCTGTTCGGCGGCTACGGGGTCTTCGCGATCGGGCGTAACCACCCCGAGGCGATCGCCGCGGTGGAGGAGGTGATGGCGGCGCGAACCGGGAACCTGCCACAGCTCGGCGTCACGCTGCTGAGCGGCGTGCTGGCCGAGCAGCTGCTCGCGCGCGCGCCCGCGAGCGTGGCTGCGATGATCCCCGCGAACTCCGGCACGGAGGCCGTCGAGGCGGCCATCAAGATCGCGCGCGCGGCAACCGGGCGAGCGAGGGTGCTCTACGCCGAGCATGCCTTCCACGGCCTGACGCTCGGATCGCTGTCGGTGAACGGCAACGCCGAGTTCCGCGACGGGTTCGGACCGCTCCTCGCAGGCTGTGAGCCGGTCCCGTTCGGCGACCTGCAAGCGCTCGAGCGCGAGCTCGCGGGCGGCGGCGTCGCGGCGTTCATCGTCGAGCCCGTCCAGGGAAAGGGCGTGAACCTGCCGCCGGCGGGATACCTGCAGGGCGCGCAACGGCTGTGCCGAGATGCCGGAGCCCTGTTCGCCTGCGACGAGGTCCAGACCGGGATCGGTCGCACAGGACGATTCCTGGCCCTCGAGCACTGGGAGCTCGAACCGGACATCGTCTGCGTCGCCAAGGCGCTCTCGGGCGGCCTCGTGCCGATCGGGGCGGTCCTCGTCTCGCGCGCGGCGTTCGACCGGGTGTTCGACGGCATGGAGCGCGCCGTGCGCCACGGGTCCACCTTCGGTGGGAACGACCTTGCCGCCGCGGCGGCGCTGGCCACGCTGCGCGTGCTCGAAGCCGAGGGCCTGGTCGAGCGCAGCGAGCGGATGGGCGCGCTCCTTCTCGAGCTCACACAGCCGCTGGTCGAGCGCTTCGAGGTGGTCCGCGAGGTGCGCGGCCTCGGCCTCATGTGGGCGATCGAGTTCGGCCCCCCCGGCGGGGCGGCTGCTCGCAGGCTGTGGCAGGCCGTGGAGGGCCGCCAACCGGGGCTCTTCTCCCAGCTGATCACCGTGCCGCTCTTCCACGAGCACCGGATCCTGTGCCAGGTGGCGGGGCATCGCATGAACGTGATCAAGGCGCTGCCGGCGCTGACGATCGAAGAGGATGAGATCAGGCGCTTCGCGGCAGCGCTCGAGCGGACGATCGCAGAGGCTGAGCGCTATCCGCGGGCGCTGGCGCGGTTCGGGATGCGCACCGGGATGCGGGCCGCTCGCCGCTAGCCTGTCCGCCGTGCTTGTAGCAAGAGAGGACATTCGCAACGTCGCGATCGTGGCGCACGTCGACCACGGCAAGACCACGCTGGTCGACGCCATGCTGTGGCAGTCGGGCGCCTTCCGTGCGGGCCAGGACGTCGCCACGCGGGTGCTCGACTCGATGGACCTCGAGCGCGAGAAGGGCATCACGATCTTGGCCAAGAACACCTCGCTGCGCTACCGGGACGTCAAGCTCAACATCATCGACACGCCGGGGCACGCGGACTTCGGCGGCGAGGTGGAGCGCGGCCTCACGATGGTCGACGGAGTGCTGCTCCTGGTCGACGCCTCCGAGGGTCCGCTGCCTCAGACGCGCTTCGTGCTGCGCAAGGCGCTCGAGGCGAAGCTGCCCGTGATCCTCGTCGTCAACAAGGTGGATCGCCCCGACGCCCGAGTGGCCGAGGTCGTGGACGAGGTGTACGAGCTGTTCCTGGACCTCGATGCCGACGAGCAGCAGATCGACTTCCCGATCGTCTACTGCAACGCCAAGGCCGGGATCGCCTCGTTGCACCACGAGCCCGGCGAGCCGCTCGAAGGGGCCGATCTGGCGCCGCTGCTCGACCTGCTGCTCGAGCGCATACCGGCGCCCACATACGACCCCGAGCACCCGCTGCAGGCACTCGTGACCAACCTCGACGCCTCCCCCTACGTCGGCCGCCTCGCGATCTGCCGCGTTCGCCACGGCAGCATCCGCAAGGGCCAGCAGATCGCGTGGTGCAGGGCCGACGGCTCGATCAGGCGCGCGCAGGTCGCCGAGCTCTACGTCACCGACGCGCTCAACCGCGTCGAGGCCAGCGAGGCCGGCCCCGGCGAGATCATCGCCGTGGCCGGAATGGCTAAGGTGACGATAGGCGAGACCCTCGCGGACCCCGGCGACCCGCGAGCGCTGCCCGTGATCACCGTCGACGAGCCGGCGATGTCGATAACCATCGGCGTCAACACCTCGCCCCTCGCCGGCAAGGATGGCTCGAGGCTGACAGCCAGGCAGATCAAGGACCGCCTCGACCAGGAGCTCGTCGGGAACGTCTCGCTGCGTGTCCGGGAGACGGACCGGCCGGACACCTATGAGGTGCAGGGCCGCGGCGAGCTCCAGCTGGCGGTGCTCGTGGAGATGATGCGCAGGGAGGGCTTCGAGCTGACGGTGGGACAGCCCCACGTGGTCGAGCGCGAGGTGGACGGCAAGCGCCACGAGCCGGTCGAGCGTCTGTCGGTGGACGTGCCGGAGGAGCACGTCGGCACGGTCACGCAGCTGCTCGCCGCGCGCAAGGGACGCATGGAGCACATGACCAACCACGGCACGGGCTGGGTGCGGATGGACTACCTCGTCCCGGCGCGGGGCCTGATCGGGTTCCGCACCGAGTTCCTCACCGAGACCCGGGGCACGGGCATCATGCACCACGTCTTCGATCGCTGGGAGCCGTGGGCCGGTGACCTGCTCACCCGGACCAGCGGGGCGCTCGTGGCGGACCGGCGTGGCGACACGGTCAGCTACTCGCTGATGACCCTCCAGGAGCGCGGCACGCTGTTCGTCGGGCCGGGCGAGGAGGTCTATGAGGGGATGATCATCGGTGAGAACGCCCGTTCCGAGGACCTCGACGTCAACCCCACCAAGGAGAAGCACCTCACGAACATGCGGTCCTCGACGGCTGACGTGCTGGTACGGCTCGACACCCACCAGAAGCCGACGCTGGACGAGGCGTTCGAGTTCGTGCGGGAGGACGAGGCGGTCGAGGTGACGCCGCTCTCGGTCCGAATGCGCAAGACGGTCCTGCCCAAGGTGGAGCGCCTGAAGGCAGTGAGGCTGGCTCGCAAGTGAGACGGTAGGGTTCCGCGGATGCACAGATTCCCCAGAGCGCGCAGACCCCTCCTGCTCCTGCTCGGCTGCTGCCTCTTGGCGGCCCTGCCGGCATCGGCGAGCGCGGCCGAAAGCGCCGTCAAATTCGAACACGAGACCAAGCAGGCCTACGAACAGCAGCTGGCCGGCGGACAGGTCAAGGAAGCGACCTTCAACAAGCGGGTGCGCTCGGTGCACCTGACGCTCACCGACGGGCGCCACGTCCTCTACAAGTACCCGCCCAAGGCAGAGCCCGGCATAGCGGCGGCGCTGCAGGCCCGGCACGTGCCGGTCACGGTGCTGACGCCGACCCAGGCCGCCACCGAAGCGAAAAAAGCCCCGGTCCACCACAAACTCCGCTACATCGCCGGTGGGATCGTGATCGCTGTGATCATCATCGTCGGTGCGGTTCTGCTGTTCGACCGCCGACGCAAACTGGCGATGGAATAGCCGCCCGGCCCGTGCCGGCACTGTGGCGAGGAGCGTCCGCGAGCGGCGCTCTTCCCCACAGGTAGGCGGCCACGCAGCCGAGCGTGAAGGTGGCGACGACTAGCAGGACGGGCCCCGAGTCCTCGGCGAGCGCGCCCACGACGCCCGCGGTGAGCCCCCCGGCCAGCGCCGCCGGCCAGGCCGGGTCCGAGCCGACGGGGGCGAGCAACGCGTGGCGGCGCGCCACGGCGAAGGCCGCCGTGGCGATCGCCACGGCTGTGGCCACGGGCATCGCGTGGTTCCTGAGCTCCCCCCAGGCCGCGGTGTAGCGGCGCACGATCACATCGCGCAGGTCGGTGGCCGACCGCGCGTGCAGGATGCTGCCGGTGAAGTGGCCGCCACCGTGCGCGGTGGCGAGGTCGACCGCCGCCAGGGCCACGATCGCCACGAGCGGCGCCAGCAGGACCACCTCGAGGCGCCTCCGGGTCACCTCGCCAGGGAGCATCATGATTGCGGCGAGCGCGAACCCGGCGCTCACCAGGATCACGCCGCCCACGCCGGCTCCGATCCGCGCAGATCCCTCGACGACCGCCAGCACGACGCCGGCAGCCGCAATCGTCGCAGCCGCCCGTGCGCCGCGCGTCGACGGGTAGAGGGCGGCGGCGACCGCAGCGAGCACGAGCACGGCAAGGCCCGACTTGAGCTCGTTGCCGATCCCGTAGAAGCGCGCGCCCAGGATCGGGTTCGGCCCGAGCAGCGAGCGCATCAGCAGCTGCGTACCTGCGAGCGCGTCCGCGCTGAGGAGCACGACGGCCGCGATCGCCGGAGCGAGCGGGGCCCGGGGCCACGGCAGGAGGATGTCCGTGAGCGCGCCCAGGCCGAGGCAGGCGATCACGATCGTGAGGTACTCGACAGCGGCGCTCGGCTCGAGCGCGGCGGGAATCAGAACGGCGATCGGCGCCCACAGCAGGCCAGTCGCGCCGGCACGCAGGGCGCGCGCCCGGCCGCGGGGGGAGCCGGCGCTCGCCAGCAGCATGAGCGCCCACGCCGCCACGAGGAAGCCGAGCGCCCGCAGGCGCCGGCCGCCGATCACGTGGAGGCGCGACATCAGCCCCCGCAGGGGCCCGGAGCGCAGGCTGCCGTCCGTCGTGATCGGCGCTCCGCGCACCGCGGCGGGAACGGCGCGCCCCAGGTGACGCAGAACGGTCGGCGCGATATCGATGGCGGAGATCAGTCCCCGCTGGTTGGTCGTGCGAGAGCTCAGCGTCCGCCGGCCGCCGCCGGCGAGGCCCGCGACGGCGCTCCAGAGCAGTTCGCCGCCGCGCCGGTCGGGAGCGCGCTGGACGACGATCAGGAGCTCCCCGCGAGGCCGCGTCCGAGCGAGCGCGCGCAGGTCGGAGAGGCCGGCGGGTCCGTCCGGTAGGTCCGCCACGAGGAGGCGGTCCGCCCGCCGGAGCGCGTCGATGCGAGGAAGGACCGTGGCCGGCGAGCCGAGCGAGACAGCGGCGATCCGACCCGTGCGGTCGGCCGCCAGGACACCGTCCACGTGGCTCGTTCCTGCCACTCCGACATAGGCGCCGCCGGATGGGACGCTCGCGGCCAGCAGGCCGGGATCCAGCAGCTGGGGCGCCTCTCCGGCCCGCCGGCGCGCGGCTTGCCAGCCGTCGATCATCCCGCCCGCTCCCAGGAGTCGCAGCGACAGCCTCGGCAGCGGCCTGGAATAGGTCGAGGACGAGACCCGTGCGCCCTGGCTCACGTCGAGGACCAGCTGGCCGGTGCGGTAGCTGCCCTGGGTTGCCGACATGATCCCCACCGACAGGCCCGCCACGCTCGCCAGCTGCGACTCGCCCCCGGGAACGAACAGGATCAGGGCCGACGTCGGCTCTGTCGGCGTCGATGTCGGCGCGGGCGCCGCGGCCGCCGCTGCGGTCCCGGACGAGGCCAGGCACGCGAGGCAGAGCAGGAGGCCCGCCACGGGCCCCCGCTGAAGGAGCCTCAGCCCTCCGCTCCCCGGTGCGCCCGTTCTCGACCGTCGGCTTTGTCGGCTGTCGTCCAGCGGGCGAGCTTCACCATCGCAAGGCATCCTCCGGTCGCACGGCGGGCGGGCGGCGCCGAGGCGCCTTCGGGAAGGGTAGTACGCTGAGCGCCCAGTGATCACGGCATTGAGGCGCAGAGCCCGCTTTCTGAGGCGACGCCACGAACGCAGGACGCCGAAGGGCGCGCGTGACCCGATCTCCGTGAGCCTCGACATGGGAAGCGACTCACGGACGCTGCTGCTCGCGTTCGGCGGCCTTCAGGGGCGCATCGGAATGCCGCCCTTCGAGTTCCTGCGCCTGACGGGGCAGTTCCCGGTCAAACGGCTGTTCGTGCGAGACGTGCGCCAGGCCTGGTATCACCGCGGGACGCCCGAGCACGGCGAGTCGATCGAGGCGGTGGCCGAGTCGCTCGGCGAGCTGATCTCGAGTCACGGCGTCGAGCGCCTGGTGACCGCCGGCAACTCCGCCGGCGGCTACGCCGCGCTCCTCTTCGGCGCCCTGCTCGGTGCCGACACCGCGCTCTGCTTCGCGCCGCAGACCACGCTCGATCCGGCCGCGCTGGCGCAGATAGGAGACCACCGCTGGGACGAGACGCTGCTGCCGCTGGTGGATGCGGGGGCGATCGAGGATCGCTGGGCCGATCTGGCCGTGGCGATCCCGGCGTCCAGCCGCGCCGGCACCCGCTACAACGTCTACTTCGACGATTCGCTGCTGGTCGACCGCCTGCATGCCGAGCGGCTCGTGGGCCTCGAGGGCCTGCGCCTGTATCGGTTCGGTGAGGGCCGCCACCACCTGGTGCGCGCTCTTCGCGAATCGGGCGCCCTCGAGCGGATCCTGCGAACCGCCCTGCAGGTGCCCCTTCGAACCACCGAGCCCGCGGCGCCGGAGGCCGAGGCGGGAGTGGGCGACGAGGTCAGTTGACGCTCGGGTCCGGCGGCATTCGCGCGATCAGCGCGTAGGTTCCTCCCTTCCGTGTCAGGACGCTGCTCCAGAGATCCTCCGGGGCGTCGCTGAAGACGTCTTCCGGCAGCGCGGGCTGTGCGATCCAGTCGCCGTCCTCGACCTCGGCGTCGAGCTGGCCGTCGCCCCACCCCGCGTAACCCGCGAACACGCGCCGCCGGGCGGTGTTCTCGGTGAGCTCCTCGATGCCCGTGTCCGGCGCCGGGAAGCCGATGCGACCGAGTACCAGCAGCTCGGCCAGCGACGGCTCGACGAACTCCGCCAGGCAGACGACGGACGTGGGCTGCACCGGTCCGCCGACGTAAACCGGCTCGAGCTCGTCCACAGCGGGCTCCAGCTGCGGTACCGCCTCGCGCACCGTGACCGTCGAGGGGCGGTTGAGCACGACGCCCATGGCGCCCTCGTCGTTGTGCACGCCGATCAGCACCACCGTCCTCGTGAAGTTGGGGTCGCGCAGCGACGGTGATGCGAGCAGCAGGTGGCCGGCAAGCGAGTTCGCCGTCATGGGTCGAGGCTAGCGCCCCGGCGGCGTCGCTAGCCCGTCGAGAAGATCTCCAGCTGGCCGCTGAGGGAATGGTCGTTCGCGTTGCCCTCCGGCTCGACGATGTGCCCGTCGACGACGATCGGGCTGTTCCAATGTCCGGAGCGGCCGGGCAGCTTGGCGATCGGCCGCTCGGAGCCGGGGTGGTAGACGTAGATCCCGCCCGATCTGAGGTCGTAGACGTAGAGCAGGCCGCCGGCCATCACCGGGCTCGTCCCCGGGTTTCCGTTCTCCCACGCGCGGTAGAGGCGCCCGGCGCGCAGGACGTACGCCGCCGTGCCGTTTTCATCCGCCACGAACATGGTCGTGTGCCGCCCCCTCCGCCAGACCGCGGGCGCGCTGAAGAGCTCACCGCCGCCGGGGATGCCGAGGCGCTGCACTTCGCCGCCGAGCGGATGCGGACGGGAGGGCGAGCCCGACGGTGGATGACCGTCCAGGCGGGAGAGCGCCAGCACGCGGATCACACCGTCCTTGCCGGCGAGCGCGGTCCGATCGCCTCCGAGCAGAGCCGGCGCGCTCGATCCCAGGTCGCTGTCGCTGGCGCTGAGCTGCCCCTGGTTGGTGGGCGTGAAGGACTGGCGGAGTCCCAGGTCGGGGAACGTCAGCTCGAGAACGCTGTCGCCGAAGTTGGTCGTGCCGTTCCAGGGTCCGTTGCCGGTCGAGACGAGGAGTCGCTGGCCGCCGGGCTCGACGACCGGCCCGCTGCGCGAGAGGATCGCCGAGTCGCTAGCCCGGCAGCTGCTCGGAACGATGATCGCGTGGCGGTTGGCGCAGAGCGTGTTGAACACGCCCCGCACGCGGCCGCTTGCACGGTCGATGAGGACGATGTGCCCCTGATAGGGCGGGGCGTCGCCGAAGTAGCCGCCGGTCGTCGCGATCACGTCGGGGCCGTCGATGTTGAGCGCGGCGGCGAGCTTCTCGTGGCCGGCGTCACGGGTGACCCTCACGGGCCAGGGGGCTCGCTGCTCGCTGCCGCCGGCAAGCGAGAGCTTGTGGATGAGGCCGTCCGGCGAGGCCGCGTAGACGAACTGCCGGTCGGCATCGGCCACCGGCGTCGTGGTGGTGATCTGGGAGCTGCCCGCCCAGCTGCCGTAGCCGGCCGGCGTGAACGTCCACAACGTCCTCCCGCTGTCGGCATCCAGCGCAAGCGTCCTGCCGTAGGTGGTGGTCACGACGATCACGTTGTGAGCAGCGCCCGCCACCGGAACGGCGTGCAGGTAGAGGGGGGAGGAGTCGACCGTTCCCGGTAGCGTGACGGTCCGGCGGTGCAGGCGGGCGACGTTCGCCGCGGTTATCCCCGTTGCCCGTTCGCTCACGCCGCTGCGCTGGGGATCCAGGGCGAACTCCGGCCAGTCGAGCAGCCGGGCGGCGCCCGGCGCCGCCGCGGGGATCGCGGCGCGGGCCGCCGTCGGCGTCGTGACGTCCGCCGGGGCGTTGCTGCCGCAGGAAGCCACGAGCAGGCATCCGGCCGCCAGCAGCGCCGGACCGGTGAGCTGGCGCGCGCGCATGGCGTCAGTTTCTAGCGCATCACCTGATCGTCGGGCCCCGGTCGACCGGGGGTGAGCAGTGAGGCCGTTATCCTGCGAAAGCGCCGCATCGCGGTCCGCCAACACGACGAGGAGGGTGAGCGAAGATGGCAAAGTCCCCGCAGGTCGGCGAGCAGGCGCCGGACTTCGAGCTTCCCGGCACGGATGGCACGTTCAGGCTCTCGGACCACCGCGGCGAGCGGGTGGTGCTGCTGTTCTACCCCGGCGACAACACCATGGTCTGCACCAAACAGTTCTGCTCCTACCGCGATCGCGCCGAGGACTTCGCCGGCCTGGGGGCGACGATCGTGGGCATCTCCTCGCAGGACCTCGCATCACACGAGGCCTTCGCCGCCAAGCACGGCCTCAACGTGCCGCTGCTGGCGGACGTCGACAAGTCGGTGGCCAGCGCCTACAGCGCCCACTCGGCACGCCTGGGCACAAAGCGCGCGGTGATCGTCATCGACGAGCAGGGCGTCGTGCGTCACCGGCACGACCACATGCTGGGCCTCGACTATCAGTCGGTGGACGACCTCAGAGCGGTACTCGACGGACTCCCAGCGCCCGCCGCTCAGTGATCGTCGCCGACGACCGCGAGGTCCCGCTCGCCGGGGGGCCGCTCGGCCGCGGCGCGTGCCGAGTACAGCTCGGCGAGCTCCAGCTGCAGGCTGCGCGGCCGTTCGCCCGGCGCCACCGTGCGTCGGTGCCATGTTCCCTCGGCGTCCAGCTCCCAGGAGTTCTGGTTGTCGGCGAAGGCACGTTCGAGCGTGTCGAGGAGCTCGGCGCGCAGCTCCTCTGACCCCACCGGGACCGCAAGCTCCACGCGGTGATCGAGGTTGCGCGGCATCAGGTCGGCGGAGGCGATGTAGACACTGCTCTCGCCGCCGCGCTCGAAGGCGTAGACGCGTGAGTGCTCGAGCAGGCGGCCCACTATCGAGACGACGCGGATGTTCTCGGAGATGCCATCCAGGCCCGGTCGCAGGCAGCAGATCCCGCGCACGTTGAGGTCCACCCGCACGCCGGCCTGCGAGGCGCGGTAGAGGGCGCGGATACAGCGCCCGTCGACCAGCGCGTTCATCTTCATCGCGATCCGCGCCGGCGACTCGGGGGAGTGGGCGGCGATGGTGCGCTCGATCTGGTCGATGATCCCGGCGCGCAGGTGGTCGGGCGCCATCAGCACCTTGCGGTAGCGCAGTGGGCGCCCGAAGCCGGTCAGGTAGTTGAACATGTCCGTGACGTCCGCCCCGATCTGCTCGTCGCAGGTGAACAGCCCGAAGTCGGTGTAGAGGCGCGCCGTCGCCGAGTGGTAGTTCCCCGTCCCGATGTGCACGTAGTTGCGCACTCCGTCGCCCTCCCGTCGCACGACCAGCACGCACTTCGCGTGCGTCTTGAGCGCGGGCTGGCCGTAGACGACGTGCACCCCCGCCTCCTCGAGCGCCTTCGCCCAGTGGATGTTCAGGCGCTCGTCGAAGCGTGCCTGCAGCTCGACCAGCGCGACCGCCTGCTTGCCGCGTTCGGTGGCATCGATGAGCGCCGGCACGAGCGGCGAGTCGTCGCTCGTCCGGTACACGGTCTGCTTGATCGCCAGCACGTTGGGGTCGGCCACGGCCTGCTCGACGAACCGCTCCACCGATGTCGCGAACGAGATGTACGGGTGGTGGACGAGCAGGTCTCCTTCGCGCATCGCGCCGAGCACGTCCGGGCGCTCCCCCTCGTGGCGAAGCAGCCGTGGATGCGTCACGCCCAGCGGCAGCTCTTCCCGGAGCTCGGCATGGCCGGGCAGCTTCACGATCTGCCACAGCGACCCCATGTCGAGCAGGCCCTCCACCGGGAACACCTCCTCGTCCTCCACGCCGAGCAGACCCGCCAGCTCCTGGCGCAGCTTCTCCGAGCATTCGGCGCCCACCTCGACGCGCACGACCTCGCCGAAGCGCCGCCGGCGCAGCTCGTCCTCGACCGCCTGCAGGAGGTCGGCCGCGTCGTCGGACACCTCCAGGTCGGCGTCACGGGTGACCCGGAAGACGTCGTAGTCGGCGATCTCCATCCCGGGGAACAGAGCATCGAGATGATGCGCGATCACGTCCTCCAGGGGCACGAGCAACGGCGGAGCCGGCGCGGGCCGCTCGAGCGTCACGAAGCGCGGCAGGATCTCTGTGGGGACCTTCACGCGCGCGAACACCGTCTGGTCGCTGAGCGGGTCGCGCACGAGCACGGCGAGGCTGAGCGACAGGTTCGAGATGTACGGGAACGGGCGCCCCGGGGCGACGGCGAGTGGCGTGAGGGCCGGGAAGATGGCCTTCTGGAAGTGCCTCGCGAGCTCGGCGCGCTGCTCCTCGTCGAGTTCCTCCACTCCGACGACCGGGATGTCGTGGTCGGCGAGCTGGGGTCTGAGCCTGCCTTCGAAGCAGTCGGTCAGCCGCCGGCCCTGCTCGAGCACGCGCTCGCGGATCAGCGCGATCGTCTGGGAGGGAAGCCGGCCATCCTGGCTCGGGTTCTCGACTCCGGCGTCGATCTGGTCGCGTAGCCCGGCGACGCGGACCATGTAGAACTCGTCGAGGTTCGTGGTGTAGATGGCGCAGAACTTCAGTCGCTCGAGCAGCGCCAGGCCCTCGTCTTCGGCCAGCTGCAGGACGCGGTCGTTGAAATCGAGCCACGAGAGCTCGCGGTTCAGGTACAGCGACGGGTCCTCCAGGGCCGCGGCGGGTGCCGGCTGCGGCTCGTCCGCGAGCCGGATCTGGGTGGGTTCACCGGTGGGCTCCATGCCACCCTCACGGTACACCCTGCCGGCAGCCGGCTAGCTCGGCTTCTCGAGCAGGAACTGCGTCCCGATGATCGTCAGGCGCGCGTTCGCGGCGAACTCATCCACGGCTCGCGTGACGCCGTCCCCCCACCAGCCCGCAAGCCCGTAGTCATCGCCCGCGAGCAGGCCGCCCGGCTTGACGGCGCGCGCGTAGGCGGCGAGGTCCGCCTTGACCGCCTCGTAGGTGTGGTCGCCGTCGATGTAGACCCAGTCGAGCGACTCGTCCGGGAAATCGGCGGCCGCCTCGACCGATCTCGAGCGCCTGACCTTGACCTGGCCGCTCTCGATCGCGCTGCGGAAGCGCTGGAGCACGCCGTCGTAGATGGCGTCCATCTCGCCCTGGCCGTCGAGGGCGCCGCCGCCGAACAACGCTCGCTCGTATGCGTCCTCGCCGCGGTGCTCCCAAGGATCGATCAGGTGGAGCGTTCGCGGGTGTCTGCTGCGCAGGATCGTCTCCGCGAAATCGCCTCGCCATGTGCCGATCTCCGCGCACAGCGCATGCTTCGGCAGGCGCGCGAGCAGTCGTCGCCGCTCCAGCCGGCGCGGCACTTCCGCGCCGAGGCGGATCACATGGCGCCCGTACCGGCTGAACGAACGCGCCTCCCTCGCAACTGGGCCGCCGGCGAAGGCTCGCTCGTCTCCCTCGGTCAAGGGGCGCACGCTATCAGTCGGCGCTAAGGTGAGGCCGAGAGGAGATGGCTCGTCAGCTCTGGCTACTACGTCACGCCGAAGCCGAGCCTCACGGCGTGCGACCCGACTCCGAACGGCGTCTGACAGAGAGAGGTGAGCAGCAGGCCCGAGCCGCCGGTCTCGCGCTGGTGAAGATGGACGTGAGCTTCGACGCGGTGCTCTTCAGTCCCAAGGCGCGCGCCCGTCAGACCGCGGAGCTGGCCGCCGAGGCGTGGAGCGATGAGGCGCGCGAGCGCCTGCGCGAGTACCCGCCGCTGGCGGGCGGCTTCGACGCGCGGCAGGCGCAGGAGGCACTCGCCGACGTTGGGCCCGAAGCACGGGTGCTGCTCGTCGGGCACGAGCCGGACCTCTCGCGAGTGGTCGCCGAGCTCACCGGCGGCAGGATCGATCTGAAGAAGGGTGGGCTGGCGGTGGTGCGGCTAGAGGGCGGCCCGACTGGTGAGCTCGTCGTCCTCGTGCGACCCCGGGAGCTTGCCCTGATCGCCGGAGTCCCAGGCGGCGGGCACTGAGGACGGCACGTCGTCGGGGTCCACGACCTCGAGCGATTCGGCCGCGAAGCGGTAGCCGATGCCGAAGTGGGTGTGGATGTAGCGCCAGTCCGGCGAGGCCTTCTCGAGCTTCTGGCGCAGCTTGCGCACGAACACGTCCACCGAGCGGTCGCCGCGCACCATCGTGTAGCCCCACAGCCTCGAGTAGATCTCCTCGCGCTCCAGCACGCGACCCTCGGCCGCCGCGAGGAGCTCGATCAGCTCGAACTCGCGCCGGGTGAGATCGATGCTCTCATCGCCGACGAACGCCTGGAAGCGGTCGGAGCGGATCACGACCTCGCCGGCCACGACGGGCTTGGCCTCGGCCCGGCCCGTGCTCCGCCTACGCCGCCGCACCACGCTCTGCACGCGGGCAATCACTTCCTCGGGGTGGCAGGGCTTGGTGATCCAGTCGTCGGCGCCGAGGCGCAGGCCCCGGACCCGCTGGGCGACCGTGGACGGACCGGTGCAGACCACGATGCCGAGCTCCGGCAGCGCGGCGCACAGCCGCTCGAGCCACGACCAGGCCTGTGGCCCCAGCACCGCGAGGTCGACGACGAGTGCGCTCAGGCGCATCGACACGACGGCCTCCGCCGGCACGGGGCTCGCCAGCACCCGGTGCTCCCAGCCGAGACGGTCCAGCCGCTTGCTGAGCACCTGGATGAACCCGCTGTCGCGATCGAGCACCGCTATCCGCAGGGATGCAGCCGGAGACGGCGAGACCTCAGAAGCTGCTGACCGGCCCCCCCGATCCTCGGCGCGCACGCTTGCCGTCATCGGAGCGAAGTGTAAGCGATCGAGACCACGGTCAACCGTCCGCTGGCCTGACGTAACAGGATCTTCACAGTTGGGGTCGGCTACGTGCGGGGCGGCAGAGACAGGCTCGGAAGGCCGAACCGCCGCGGTTTCAGAAGGGTGGACCGGCGCCCGGGGCTGCGTCTGCGCGAGTCCCGGGCGGGTGAGAGGAGTCCGAGAACTCGCGGAAGAGCCCGGTGACCACGAACGCCACCTGCTCGCCGATGTCCACGGCGTTGTCGCCGATCCGCTCGAGCGCCCTGGAGACCAGCGTCATGTGCATCGCCCACTCGCGGGTGTCCGGGTCATCGCCGATTTCGATCGCCAGCCGGAAGATCTCGCGGTTGAGCCGGTTGATCTCGCGATCCTGGCGGACGAGGTCCTCCGCCAGTCCCACGTCGCGCGCGGCGAACGCGGCCTTCGACTGGACGACCTCCGAGCGCGCGAAGGCCCCCATCTTCGCCAGGGCCTCGAGCAGCTCGCGGCGAACCGGCGGCTCGTGGCCTGAGAGGGGGATCATCTTGGCGATGTTCACGCACTGGTCACCCATGCGCTCGATGTGCTTGATCATGTGCAGCAGGGCGGCCACCAGGCGCAGGTCTCCCGCGACCGGGGCCTGAAGCGCGAGCAGCGAGAGGATTCCCTGGTGGACCTCGAGATAGCGCCCGTCGACCCGGTCGTCGTCGGCGATCACCATCTGCGCGAGCTCCACGTCCTGATGGTCGAGCGCCTCCAGGACGCGGTCGAGCTGCTCGACGATCAGGTCCAGGCCGCCCAGCGCATGCGATTCGAGCTCGCGCAGCTGCTGCTGGAAGTGAGCGCGGCCGCCTGTCGGGTCCTCGCTGCGCTCGGCCGAGCCGATCCCGTCGAGCTCAGGCGGGACGGGGCCGGCGCCCCCGCGCTCAGCCGAACTTCCCGGTGACATATTCCTCGGTTCGCGGGTCGCCGGGGTTGGTGAAGATCTCCTGCGTCGGGCCGACCTCGACGACGCGGCCATCCAGCATGAAGGCCGTCCGGTCGGCGACCCGGGCCGCCTGCTGCATGTTGTGCGTGACGATCACGATCGTGACGCGCTTCTTGAGCTCGGCGATCAGCTCCTCGATCTTCAGGGTGGCGATCGGGTCGAGGGCCGAGCATGGCTCGTCCATCAGGATCACCTCCGGATCGACCGCCAGGGAGCGGGCGATGCACAGGCGCTGCTGCTGGCCGCCTGAGAGGCCCGCGCCCGGCTCGTCCAGTCGCCCCGACACCTCATCCCACAGCCCGGCGCTTCGCAGTGCGGACTCGACCTTCGAGCGAAGGTCGCCGCGCCGGCCGGAGCTCAGCCGCAGGCCCGCCGCCACGTTGTTGTAGATCGACATCGTCGGGAACGGGTTCGGCTTCTGGAAGACCATCCCGATCGCCCGCCGCACGGCGACGACGTCGACAGACGGGGCGTAGACGTCGAGGTCATCGAGCAGCACGCGGCCCTCGGCATGCGCTCCGGGGATCTCCTCGTGCATCCGGTTGATGCAGCGGATCATCGTCGACTTCCCGCACCCCGACGGGCCGATGATCGCCGTCACCTGGTTCGCGCGGAACTCGAGGTCGATCCCCTTGACCTGTTCGGCGTCGCCGTAGAAGGCGCGGAGCTGCTCCAGGCGCACCGCAAGCCCCGGCTCGGCGTCCGGCGCGGCTTGCTGAGTGGTCGCGACCGCGGCGGATGACTGCATGCCGGCGGCTGGGTCGCCGGCCTCGCCTCCCTGCTCGTCAATCTCGGATCGCCGCTCAGGCTCCACGTCGGTGACGCTCGATTGCGGTCGTGGGGATCTCATGCAAGACGGCTTCGTCGGGAGATGAGACGGGCGATGACATTGAGCACGAGGATCATTGCTACCAGGGTGAGCGCTGCACCCCAGGCGCGGTTGACGACGGCGGTGGTCGGCGAGGTGACGTCGTTGTAGATTTGCACAGGTAGCGAGTTCATGAACTGGCCCAGGTCGAAGTTCGTCTTGAGCGTGGCGGCGGCGGTGAACAGCAGCGGCGCCGTCTCGCCGGCGGCACGTGCGACGGCCAGCAGCACGCCGGTCACCATGCCCGGGAGGGCCGTCGGGAGGACCACCCGCAGGATCATCCGCCAGCGCGGCGCGCCGAGCGCGAGCGCGGACTCGCGTAGCGCGCCTGGGACGAGCTGGAGGATCACCTCGCTCGCGCGCGTGACCACCGGCAGCATCAGAAGGGCCAGCGCGAGCGAGCCCTTGTAGCCCGCGTAGGAGCTGCCCGTCCCGACCACCAGGACGATGTAGATGAAGAGCCCGAAGAGGATCGACGGCACGCCCGTGAGCACGTCGATGAAGAACCTGACCGTCTGCGCGAACCAGCTCTCCCTGCCGTACTCCACCAACCACACGGCGACGCCCACGCCGATCGGTATGGCGATCGCCGAGGCCAGTGCGACGATCTCGATCGTGCCGAGGATCGCGCTCTTTATGCCGCCGATGCTGGAGCTCTTGAAGAAGGTGTTGCCGGTCGGGTCGGTCGTGAAGAAGCTCGTGCTCCAGGAGCTGAGCCCCTTGCGGAGCAGGTAGTAGACGATCAGCACCAGCGGGATGAGCGCGATCAATGTCGCAGCGAGGATCGCCGTGCGCGCGAACCGGTCTCTGCGCCTGCGGGAAGGGCTGACCGCGAAACGGGCGAACCGTTGCTCGGCCGCCGGGGCGCTCATGCTCCCGCCGCCCTCTCGGCGATGCGGTGCCCACCGGCCGCGCCGCTCCCGGCGCCTGCCGTCCTGCCCGCTCTCGCGGCGCGCAGCACCAGCGCGCGCGCGATGCCGTTGACGAGGAGCGTCAGCACGAACAGGACCAGTCCGGCGGCGAACAGCGCCGAGCGGTGGAGCCCCTGGGCCTCGCCGAACTCGTTGGCGATCGCCGCCGCGAGGCTGTAGCCCTGCCCGAAGAGGTGCGAGCCGAGCTGCGGCGCGTTGCCGATCAGGATCGTCACCGCGATCGTCTCGCCGATCGCCCGGCCGAGCCCCAGCATCGCGCCGCCGACGATTCCCGAGCGGCAGTACGGGAGGACGGCGATCCGGATCATCTCCCACCTCGTGGCGCCGAGGCCCATCGCCGCCTCCTTCTGGTCGGCGGGGACGGTCGCCATCACCTCGCGGGCGATCGCGCTGACGATCGGAAGGATCATGATCGCGAGCACCAGCCCGGTGACGAAGTAGTTGGGGATCGTGACGGTGCCCCCGCCGATGAACGGAACGAACGACAGCCGGTCGGCGACCCACTGCTCCGCCGGCTGGAGCTTGGGGGCGAGGAAGAAGATGCCCCAGAGCCCGTACACGACCGACGGCACGGCCGCGAGCAGCTCGACGAGCACGGTGAGCGGCGCGCGCAGGCGCAGCGGGCAGAGCTCGGTCGCGTAGATCGCCGTGGCGACGGCGACCGGCACGCCGATCAGAAGGGCCAGCGCCGAGGTGATCAGCGTCCCGACGACCAGCGGCAGGGCGCCGAACTGTTCGGCGCTGACGTTCCAGTTGTTGTCGAAGGTGAACCCGAAGACGCCGAACCTGGCGAACGCGGGACGCGCTTCACCCACGAGCCGTATGAAGAAGTAGACGATCAGCGCCAGGATCAGCGCCGCCAGAGCGGTGAGCCCGTACTTCAGCGCCCGATCGGGCAGGCGCCCGAGCGGCGACCGCAGCAGAAGCCCGCGGTCGCCCCCCGGAATCGATGCAGCCTCCACGACCCCTTGTCTACCGGATCAGAGGTGACGGGGTCGCAGCTCAGCCGCCCAGCGCCGCCCCGTTGCACTGGAGGCCCGCGGCCGCTTCCTTGGACTTGGCCAGGACCGCAGAGGGCAGGGTGGCGTAGTCCGCCTGGGAGAGGACGGACTGCCCTTCGCCCAGCCCGTAGGCGAGGAACTTGCCCACTCCCTTGGCAGCCCCTTCACCGCCGGGGACGCCGGCCTTGCAGAGGTCCTTGTTGACCACGATGAACGTCTGCGAGGTGATCGGGTACGCCTTCGGGCTGGACGGGTTCTGGATCTTGATGCCGAGGTTCGGCGGCACGGTGATGCCTTCAGCCGCCGCGCTCGTCGATTCGAGGCTCGGCAGGACGAACTGGCCCGCCTTGTTCTTGACCGCCGCATAGGTGAATTTGTGCTGCAGCGCGTACGCCTGCTCGACGTAGCCCACGGCCCCGGCGGTCTGCTGCACGGCACCCGCGACGCCGGCGTTCCCCTTGGCACCGGTACCCGTCGGCCAGGGCACGTCCTTGCCTTCGCCGACCTTGCTCTTGAATTCGGGATCGACCGCTGCGAGGAACCCGGTGAAGCCGGCGGTCGTGCCCGAGGAGTCCGAGCGGTGGATGACGGTGATCGTGGTCGACGGGAGGCTCAGGCCCGGGTTGAGCGCCTTGATCTCGGCGTCGTTCCAGGTTTTGACCTTGCCGAGGAAGATGTCGGCGATCGTCTTGCCGTCGAGCTTCATGCCCGTGGCCACGCCGGGGAGGTTGTAGGAGACCGTGATCGCGCCGAGGAACATCGGGATCTGCACGGCGGGGCTGCCGTTCTTGGCGATCGCCGATTCGTCGGCGGGCTTCAGCGGCGGGTCGCTCGCGCCGAAGTCGACCGTCTTGTTCTCGAGCGCCGTGATTCCAGCGCCTGAGCCGACCGCCTGGTAGTTGACCGTGGTTCCGGACAGCGCCGAGGCCCACTGCTGGTAGACGGGTGCCGCGAACGTCGATCCGGCCCCGGAGATCGTTGCCGAGCTGCCGCTGGTGGAGGTGGTGCCTGAGCTCGTGCTGCTTGATTTGCTCGAGCCGCAGGCGGCCACTCCAAGTGCGAGCAGCGCACAACCTGCGAGCGCGCCAATCCTGTTCTTGATCACTACGTCTCCTCTATGGATCGATTTCCGCAGCGCCGCACGCGCGCCGCTGCTCACGCCGGTCAGGCGCATGGACGACAGTCTCGTCAGCCGCCCGCCGGCTCCATGTGAACATTTCGTGAAGGCTCGGGCTGAAAGCGGTAGCCGAATCCGGGGTGCGTGTGGATGAAGCGGCGGTCGGGCAGGGCGCTCTCCAGCTTGCCCCGCAGCTTGCTCACGTAGACATCTACCGAGCGATCTCCCGCGCGCAGCTCGCCGCCCCACACGCTGCTGTAGAGCTCCTCCCGGGTTATGATCGCCCCCGATCGCCGGGCCATGGCGACCAGCAGTTCGAACTCCCGGACCGACAGCGTGAGCGCTCGCCCCGTGGCGAGCACCAGCCCCTCCTCGAGGCGTATCTCCAGCTCGCCGACATAGAGGATGTCCGGGCTCTCCGGAGACGCCGCCACGGACGACAGCGTCGCAGGGCCCGACGCTCAGGTAGTTGCAAAGTCGTGATCGTGGCGTGAAAAAAGCGTGAAAGCACCGCCCGGCGGCCGCCGGGGCAATATCCTCGCCACGTGAGCTTCCTGCGACGCCCTCTCGACAGCACGCTGATGGGGCTGGTCGAGGAGTCGGGGCGCAACGTGCAGCGCTCCGGACTGCTGCTTCACGACCTGCTGGTCGACTACCCAGAGCGGGCCACGCTCGCGCAGGACCTGAAGGTGTGCGAGCAGGAAGGCGACCGGATCACACACGACATCATCCACCGGCTTGCCACGGGCGGGCGGGTGCGCGCGCCGTTCGACGCTGGCGACGGCTACGTGCTTGCCACTGCGCTCGACGACGTCGTCGACCACGCCGAGCACGTGGCAGCACAGCTGGGTCTCTACGCCGTCGAGGCGCCGATGGAGCAGGCCGTGGCGTTCACGGAGGTGCTCGTGGGCGCCGCTGAGCAGATCGCGCAGGCGCTGCGGGGCCTGCGGACCGGCACGGAGCTGGCGCCGCATCTCGTCGAGATCCATCGGCTGGAGAACGAGGGCGACCGCCTCCAGCGCGACGGCGTGGCCTCCCTGTTCGCCGGCGGCATCGACCCGATGGTGGTGATCCGCTGGAAGGATATCTTCGAGTCCCTGGAGGCGGCGGTCGACGCCTGCGAGACGGTCGCGCACGTGCTCGAGGGGATCACGCTGAAGCAGCGGGGCCGCCGGCTCACCACCTAGCCCGGCAGGATGCCGCGCTCGCAGGCTCGCCCGCGCCGGCACGGTTCGGCGCTAGATCGAAGGGCTCACGGCCGCGGTCGCCTGGAGCCTCGTGCCGTGGGGATCCCCGATGAAGAACACCGTGAAGGGGCGCGCAGAGTGGGCCGGCGCTTCCGGGACCACCGCCCGGCCGGCCGCCACGATCACGCCGCCCCGGGTGGCGAGCACGAACACGACGAGGCTCCGCTGGGAGGTCGCTGAGCCGTTGGTCACGACGCCGCTCGCCCCGATCCCGTTCGTCGGGTCTTCGATCAGGTGAAGCCCCGTGACGGGGAGCCGAGGGATGCTCTTCGCCCGCGCACGCGATTCGCCCACCCGTGCGATCACGGTGCCGGCCCCGGGCCCACCGGCGCCCGCCGGGATCTGGTCGTCCACCCAGGTCACAGTGGCGTGCGGCGCGAGCGACGGTACCGACACCAGCGCGGCTTCCAGTCCCGTTGCGTTGTTCTGGAACAGGGTCCGGCCGGCTGCGTCCTTCACCGTGATGGCGATCGGGAGGTCGGTCAGCGCCTTTGAGGAGGCGTTGCGGAGCGTGACGATCGCCGCCGCCCCTTCGGAGCTCCTGATCAGGCTCGCGCGCACCACCCGGACGATGCTGCTCGGGTGCGTGACCGCGGTCGCCGCCGGCGTCGCCTGCCTGCCCGCGGCAAGCCGCTTGGCGGCGCGTTCCAGCTTGGCGCTCTTCTGCGCCGTCGTCTCGCAGCCGGTGAGCGCCAGCGCCACGAGGACGAGCGCCCCCAGCCTCAACCGAACGCCCCGCTGACGTAGTCGCGCGTGCGCTGCTGGATCGGCCTGCCGAAGACCTGCTCGCTCGGACCGTACTCGACGAGCTCGCCGAGGTGCATGAAGGCGACGTGGTCGGCCACCCGGAACGCCTGCTGGAGATTGTGCGTGACGATTACGATCGCGACCGTATCCCGCAGCCCGACGATGAGCTCCTCGATCGTCGCCGTCGAGATCGGGTCGAGAGCCGAGCAGGGCTCGTCCAGGAGAAGCACCTCAGGCTCGGCCGCCAGGGCCCGCGCGATGCACAGTCGCTGCTGCTGGCCGCCGGACAGCTTCAGCGCCGAGCGCTCGAGGTCCTCTGCAACCTCGTCGTAGAGCCCGGCCCGCCGGAGCGCGTCGGTGACCGCGCGCTCGAGCTCCGGTGTGCGCCGGCGCCGCCTGGAGCCGCGCCGCGGCCGCTCGGCCAGGGCGTAGGCGACGTTGTCGAAGATGCTCATCGGGAACGGGTTGGGCTGCTGGAAGACCATCGACACACGCCGTCTGAGGTCGTTGACCTCGAGCGCGTGGATGTCCTGCCCGTCGAGCGTGACCTGCCCGGCCCGGGCCGCGCCGGCGGTGATCTCGGTGAGGCGGTTCAGAGCACGCAGCAGCGTGGTCTTGCCCGAGCCGGATGCGCCGATCATGGCCAGCACCTCCCCCTGGCGAACCGGCAGGCTGACGTCGCGCACCACCCAGTTCTCCCCGTAGGCCAGCCACACGGATTCGAGGCTCATGCGCTGGCGCACCGCTGCCGCGGGCGCACGTCTCGCCTTCAGCTGGGCGGCCGCCGCAGCCGCGGCAGGGGCGGCCACGGCTGAGCCGTTGTCCGGTGGTGGCTCGGCGACGGTGGGTTGCCGGTCGATCCGGATCCGCCGCACCGGCGGGGGCATCAGCGGGTCCACGACCGCCTTTCCATCCAGGCGAAGACGGGGAACCGCTGCCGGAGCGCATTCGTGCGGGCGCCTTCGCCGCGTCCCTCGGTGAGCCGTGTGACGACCGCGTTCAGCACCAGCACGATCGCGAGCAGGACGAACGCCGCCGCGTATGCCTTCTCGTGCGAGTTCCCCTCGCCGGCGGGCGAGTTGTTGAACACGTAGCTGGTCAGCGTGGACCCGGTTCCTCGCAGCGTCCCGATCAACGGGGTGTTCCCCGTCGGTTCGTTCTTCAGCGTCGCGCCCAGCAGGATCGTGATGATTGCGGTATCGCCGATGATCCGGCCCATGCCCAGCACCACGCCGCTGGCGATGCCGGGCCGGATGGCCGGAAGCAGAACCCGGCGGATGGTGCGGGCCCTCGTCTTGCCGAGCGCGTAGGAGCCCTCACGCAGGCGGTCCGGTAGCTGCGCGAGCGACTCTCGCGTGGAGGCGAACACGAGCGGGAGCGCCAGCGCCGACATGACGATCCCCGCGTTCAGGAACGACTGTCCGAGGACGCCGCCGCTCGCCGCGTGCTGGGACAGGAACCCGAGGAACCCCTGCGAGAAGATCAACAGGCCGAAGATCGCCAGCACCACGCTGGGCGCGCCGGCGATCATCTCGAGCGCCGACTCGACGGTTCGCGACAGCCAGGCGGGCCGGCCGTACTCCGAGACCCACGCGGCGAGTGCCACCCCGAGAGGTGCGGCGATCGCGATGCCGATCACCGTCACGAGCAGCGTGCCGATGATCGGGTCGCTGAAGCCGCCGCTCTGCGTCTGGTGCAGCGACGGCGCGGGCGAGCTGACGAACATGCTCAGCTTGAGGAACGAGATCCCCTTGACCAGCATGTACAGGACGATCGCCGCCGCCACGAGGCAGAGGCCGATCCCGGTCGCCCAGCACAGCCAGTAGGCGATCCGATCCGCCAGCGGCCAGGATGCCGTCGAGTCTCGCGGCGGGCTCACCGCGGCGGGGGGCGCCATCGCCGGCGGGGACAGCGCGGTGCCCGCCATCACGCGCGGATGCCGTAGCGCTTGAGTGGCTGCTTCGCCGCCCACCCTGCCAGCGAGAGCATCACGGCCGAGACGAGCAGGACGGCGCCGATCGCATACAGCGTATGGCTGAGCGGGCCGATCGTGAGCCCCTCCGATTCCTGCAGGATCTCGGCGGCCAGCGGGCGCACCGGCTCGAAGAGAAAGGTGATGCCGTCGAGCGGATTGGCCGAGAAGGCACGACCGCCGGAGACCATCGCGAGCATGACCGCCTCGCCGAGTGCCCGCGCTGTCGCGAGGACGGTCGCGGCGGCGATCGCCGGTCGGGCGGTGCGCAGCGACACCCGCCAGATCGTGCGCCACCTGTTCACACCCAGCGCTGCCGAGCCCTCCACCCATGCCGACGGAACCGAGGTCAGGGCGTTGGTCGTGATCGCCACCATGATCGGCGTGATCATCACCATCAGGATGATCGTGCCGGTCGCCAGGTTCGCCCCGTTCAGCTGCACGACGTAGATCACCGACTGCTTGCGCGAGTTGGAGATCAGGTGTTCGTTGATCCAGGGGGCCAGGGCGAGGATGCCGATCAGCCCGTATACGACCGACGGCACGCCGGCCAGTAGCCTGATCACGGGCTCCATCACGCGCCGGACCCGGACCGGCGCGAACTCCGTCACGAAGATCGCGGCGAGTGTCGAGACCAACAGGGCCAACACGACCGCGGCGAGCGTCGTGATCAACGTCCCCCACAGAAGCGGCCAGGCGCGGAAGTAGTAGATCGAGTGACCCGGCAGCGGGGTCCCTTCTCGCATGGCGCGAAGCTCGGTGTCTACTTCACCGCCCGACCCGAACCAGCTGAGCCCGTTGTGCGAGAACGACGGCCACGCCTTGATCAGGACGGTGACCACCATCAGCGCGATCACCACGAGCACTGCAACGGCGAGCGCGCCGAGCGTACGCTCGGCGCGCTTGTCGGTACCGGCGTCCGACCGGACCCGCGTGGAGGTGAGAACGCCGGCGGGCACCCGTCAGTGGATCGAGATCCAGCTCGAGTTGATGATTCTCTTCGTGACGGCGTTGCCGCTGGTCACCCAGCTGATGAACTTCAGCGCTTCGCCCTTCGGCAGGCCTTTCGTGACCATCCAGAAGTTACGCACCCCGCCGTACACGCCGCTCTTCGCGTTGCGCAGGTTGCAGGCGATTCCGCCGAAGCCGACCGGGTTGACGCCCGCGGTGTAGGCGAACGACACGAACCCCACCGCCTGTTTGTCTCCGGAGACCGCATTCTGCTCGAGGCCGTTGCTGGTCTCGGCAGTCGCGCTCGGTGAGATCTTGAGGGTTTCGCCGAGGAAGATGTGCTGGAAGGCATCCTGCGTACCGGACGCTCCGTCGCGGTCGAACAGGTCGATCGGGCCACTGATGCGGGCGCCCGGAACCTGGCTCCAGTCGCGGATCCGACCGGTGAAGATCCCTTCGACGCTTTCCTGCGAGAGGTTGCCGATCGGGTTCTGCGGGTTGGTGATGACGCACACGCCGTCGCGGGCGATCTTGGTGAAGATCAGGCCTTTGGGGTCCACGCCCTTGATCGGGTTGCGCGAGGAGTCTCCGATGTCGAAGCGGCCCGTCGCCGCGCCGCTTATGCCGATATCCGACTGCCCGCCCCCGACCTTCGGCGCGGGGATCCTGGGGAACGCCTGGTGGTAGGCGCTCGCGAGTTTCTGAGCAAGTGGGAGGACCGAGGTCGAGCCGCCGATGATCAGGCGCTTGGCGGCTGCGCTGGCCGGGATGGCTAGAACCACGGCCAGGGCCAGCGAGAGAATCAAAGTTCGGTGCGCACGCACGTTACTGCTCCTTTGCATTTTGGGGCCGTTGAGTGAACTGAGCGTCGAGAGGCGCTCGACGCCGCCAACAACTCGAGGCACGGATCGATGCGCTGCGCGCGATGAACGTCACCCCTCGGCAAGACTGTCGAGCCAGCGTTTGCCGGGTGTTTTGTTTTTGTGAACGCCGCGGTGTGAACGAGTTGTGTCGAAATTGTGAAGGCAGAGCGCGCCGATGTGTTGTTTTTGTGAACGGCATTGCTTTTCAGCTGCCCGCATGTGACGCTGGCTGCCGCTCGATCGGCGTTGGTTCGACGGCGGCGCCGAGCGCTGCCGCGCCTCGCTCCGAGCTGGTGAGATGACAGACGAGACCGACTCCCAGGAGACCCCGTCCACCAACGGCTTCTCGCACGAGGGTGCGACCGGCGTGCGCTCCGCGCTCGCGCATCGGCGCAACCCGGTGCTGGTGGCTGTGGGCGACTTCGCGGGCGGCGTCCGGCGAGCCGCATTTCGCGATCCGCTGTCGCTGTTCCTCCTGCTCGCCTCGATCGGGCTCGCGATCACATTCGCGGCGCTGCTCGGCTCGATCAAGCCCAGCAGCTCAGGACGCCAGGTCCCGATCAGCACCGTCGAGAAGCTCGCGCAGCGCCACCAGATCACGAACGCGCTGCTGCTCGACCACGACAGCAGGGTGGAGATCACGACGCCCGCCACCGCCCCGCCCGTCTCGGCGGCCGGGGCGCTCGTCGAACCCCCACCGATCGTGAGGCCGAAGGGCAAGAAGGGCAAGACGGTGATCCCTCAACCCGTCGCAGCCGGGGCTCCCCAGGCGCTGTGGGCGGCCTACCCCTCCTCGGGCGCCCAGACGCAGCAGCTGCTGCGCGAACTGAACGGCAGCGGGGCCACCGTCGCGGTGGACCAGCAGGCCGGCAAGGCGACCAGGACGATCATCGTCCAGTTCCTGATCCCGATCCTGCTGCTCGTGTGCCTGTTCTCGCTGTTCACCCGGGTCGGCGCCGAGGGGGCTGCCGGAGGGATCGCCGCCTTCTCGCAGTTCACCGGCAAGGGTCGTAAAAAGGGCAAGGGCAGCGCCGACAAGATCACGTTCGCCGACGTGGCCGGCGCCGGAGAGGCAGTCGCCGAGCTGCGAGAGATCCGCGACTACCTGGCCGATCCGAGCAAGTACCTGGTCGTCGGCGCCGCCGCGCCGAAGGGCGTGCTGCTCGTGGGCCCCCCGGGAACCGGCAAGACGCTGCTGGCGAAGGCCGTGGCCGGCGAAGCCGACGCATCGTTCTTCTCGCTGTCGGGCTCTGACTTCGTCGAGTCGCTTGTCGGCGTGGGTGCCGCTCGCGTGCGCGATCTCTTCCGCAAGGCCCGCAAAGCGGCCCCGGCGATCATCTTCATCGACGAGCTCGACGCCGCGGGCCGAAAGCGCGGCGCCGGCATCGGTCAGGGCAACGACGAGCGCGAGCAGACGCTCAACCAGATCCTCGTCGAGATGGACGGCTTCGCGGGCGACGGCGGCCTGGTCGTGATGGGCGCGACCAACCGCCCGGACATCCTCGACCCCGCGCTCCTGCGACCCGGGCGCTTCGACCGCCAGGTGGTCATCGACACCCCGGACGTGCACGGCCGAGTCGAGATCCTGCGCCTGCACGGCGGCAAGCGCCCGCTCGCCCCCGACGCGTCGCTCGAGGAGGTGGCCCGCCAGACGCCGGGGTTCAGCGGCGCCGAGCTCGCCAACGTGATCAACGAGGCCGCGCTCCTCAGCGTCCGCGACGGCAGGGCGCAGATCGACCAGGCGACGCTCGAGGAGGCCATCGACCGGGTGGTCGCCGGACCGGCCAAACGCCACATCCTGACCGAGGACGAGCGCTGGCTGATCGCGATCCACGAGTCCGCGCACGCCGTCGTCACCGACGCTCTCGGTCACACCGCCTCCACGCGCAAGCTCTCGATCGTCGCCCGCGGGCGCCAGCTCGGAACGGCCGCACACATGCTGTCCGACCGTGACCAGGTGATCATGAGCAAGGCCGACCTGCAGCGGCAGTTGATCGTGATCACAGCGGGCCTCGCCGGCGAGCGCATCGCGTTCGGCGAGGTGTCCACGAGCGTCAACGACGACCTCCATGCCGCGACGGCGCTCGCCCGCAGCATGGTGACCTCGTTCGGCATGTCCGAGGCGCTCGGGCTGGTGACGATCGGCGAGAAGGGCGGCGAGGTCTTCCTCGGCGCCTCTCTCCAGGACCTCGGGTCGGTGGGCCCCGAGACGCTGAACCTGATCGACAACGAGATCGAGCGGCTCGTCGGCGACGCCGAGGCGCGATCCGCTGCGATCCTCGACCGCAACTGGAGCACCGTCGAGGAGACCGCCGCCGCTCTACTCGAGCAGGAGACGCTCTCGGGCGTCGCGCTCGAGGCGGTGCTGTCGACGGTTCAGGAGGTCTCGCTCGAGGAGTTGCGAGACGTGCGCCGCACGGCGCCGCCGCGCTTCACCACGCGCGACCCCAAGCAAGGACCATGAGGCTGCTGCGCCGGCCGAGCCCCGCGACCGTCATCGCGCTGGTGGCGCTGGTGTTCTCGACGACGGGGCTCGCGGACGCCGCCCGCCATGCCGTGGTCAGCGCGATCGCAGGACATCCGATCAGCGCGAAGCCGCGTGCCGGCGGGATCCTCCTGCTCGGCAAGAACCGGAAATTCCCGCCCGCGGCGATCCCGACCGTCAAGAACGCGTCGCGGGTCGGCGGCAAAACAGCCGAACAGCTCGCCGGAACCTGCCCTCCTGCAACGGTCGACCTCGGCTCCTGGTGCATGGACACCGCGCCGTACCCGTTGACCAACGCCCAGGCCGGCAAGAACAACTACATCTGGGCCAGCAAAGCGTGTGAGGCCGAAGGGGGCTGGCTGCCGACCGCGGCACAGCTCGTCGGCGCAGCCGACCGGGTCAAGCTCGAGTCGACGATCCACGACTCTCCGCTGACAGCCACCGTCCAGCTGGACCCGAGCCGGGGGCTGCAGGACCAGCGCGAGATGACCTCGACTCTCGTCACCACCGAGGCCGGCTCGGCAGCGGCCGGCTTCGAGGGCGTCAGCGAAGGCTCGACGGGCAATCCGCGCCAGGGGCAGGCGAACCCGACGCCGCTGCCCGCCAACCCGCTGCCCGAATCCCTGCAGTACGTGACCGTCTTCAGCAACGGGCAGAAGGGAGGCTTCGCAGGCTCGGTGCCGATCAGCAACCCGGAGAACTTCCGCTGCGCCTTCAACAAGGTCCCGGGGGCTTTGAACAAACCGGAAAGCTGACGCCGGGTCGCGACGAGCATGCCGGCCCTCGCCATCAGCAACGACCCTCTCTCGGGAGCGCACTTCCGCGCCTTGCCGGCCAAGGTGGTGCTCGCGCTGGCGCTCGCATGCGTCCTCCTCCTGCTCGCTGCCGGCGGGGCCCGGGCGGTGATCCTGCCCGCCGTGACGATCGATGGCCCCAACGAGGACATCGCCGGGTTCGGCGGCGTGGCGATGGCCGACGACGGCACGGGGGGACTCGTGTACCTGAAGCGTGTCGAAGGCGTGGCGCACGTCTTCGTCTCGCGCTACATCGCGGGCAGCTGGCAGCCACCGATCAGGGTCGACACCGAAGAGCCGTTCGCCGGGAGCTGGCCGCGGATCGGCGCCGCCGACGGCGGCGAGCTCGTCGTGGTCTGGGCCACGCCGTTCGCCACCGAAAACAGCCTTCCGGTCGACGAGCTGCTCGGGGCGACGCTGGGGCCGGGTTCCTCGCTGTTCGGGCCGGCGATGATCATCGATCCGAACGTCCGCAACGGGACCGGCACCAGCCCCGACCTGGCGATGAGCTCGACCGGTCAGGCCGACGTCGTCTACAGGGTGGTCAACGAAACCTCCAAAACGATCCCGCTGCTCCGTCCCGGGGATGTGGCGGAGGAGGTCCGGACCGCCCACTTCAACGGGCAGACGTGGTCGCGGCTCGGGGCGGTCAACCGGAACGTGGGAATCTCGATGCGCCCGCCGACGGCACTCAACGCCCCGCGGATCGCCATCGGGCCCACCGGCAACGGCGTGGTGGTCTGGCAGGAGCCCGACATCAGCGGAGTGGCCCGGATCTGGGCGCGGCGCCTGTTCGGGCGGACGCTCGACTTCGTGCTCCCCGTGAGCGCCGCGAGCCTGGGCGGGGCGCCGATCTCGGGCGATGCCGACGCCCCCACCGTCGCCTTCTCACGGCTCGGCCAGGCTGAGGTCGCCTACCGGCAGACGGCGGGACCGGGCTCACCTCTGCCGGGGCCTCGGATCTTCCTCAACACGCTGCCCGACGGCGAATCGGCGGACGGCTCGCAGTTCCAGGGCGCCGCGGTCGTCGACACGGCCGTGGCCGGTGGAGCGGCAGCCGCGGTCGGCCCTCCCAGCATCGACATCGACGAAAAGCAGGACATGAGGCTGATCTACGACAGCAACGGCACGCCACGTGTGATCCAGGGGAACGACCACGGTCTGTCGGGCGCCGTCTCGCTCGGACCGGCGGTCGTGGGCCAGGCGAGCGCCAGCGTGATGAACCCCGCCGGCGGCGGAGTGTCGGCCTGGCCGAGCGCGGACGCGCATGGAGCTCAGGCGGTCGCCGTCCGCGAGGACTTCCCCGAAGGTGGCGTGCAGACCGCCCTGGTGAGCGGAGGGTCCGGCGGGGAAGTCGGCGATCTCGGGGTCGGGCGCTCAGGCCTGGGAGATGGACTCGTGGCCTTCCAGCAGGGCCCGCTGGGTCACGCCGCGATAGTGGCCGCGCAGGTCACGGCACCGCCGGAGCAGTTCGTGGTCAACGTGCCGCACAGCTGGATCCGCCCGTCACAGGGGTTCGTCTCCTGGTTGCCTGCGACGAGCGCCGTCGGGCCGCTCACCTACAGGGTGGTCGTCGATGGCCGTGCTCAGCCCACCCCGGCGGGGGCGTTCGCCCTGCACATCAGTCCCCACGCCCTCGGCAACGGCGGTCACCGCGTGCAGGTACTCGCGACCGACGCCGACGGCCAGGCCACGCTCACGCCACCTGCCAGCGTGCGGGTCGCCGCACGACCGCCCTCGGTGAAGGTGTCCGTCTCGCGCGGCCGCGCGACGGTCCGGATCCGCATAACCGACGCTGGGCCGGGAGTCGAAACCCACGCGGTGAGCATCAGCTTCGGCGACGGGGGGACGGCCGGAAGGCGAACCACCTTCAGTCACCGCTACCGCCACGCGGGCATCTACGTGATCACCGTCCACGTCCGCGACAAGCTCGGCAATGCGGGCATCATCCGCCACCCCGTGAGCGTGCGATGACGCGCTGCCGAGTCCTGCTTCCCGCAGTCTGCTGCGCCGTCCTGCTCGCCGTCGCGGCCGGCGCGCGCGCTGATGTCTTCGAACCGATCTCGCTGGTATCGGAGAGCCCCAGCCAGCAGGCGGAGTACGCCCACGACCCCGTGATCTCCGCCGGCGGCCGTTATCTGGCGTTCGACGGCTCCTTCGGCGGGCTGACGGGAGTGTGGCGGCGCGACCTCGCCAGCGGAGCGGTCGAACAGGTCGCCGGCGGGGACGCCGAGCTTCCATCGATCAGCGACGACGGCCGCTATGTCAGCTTCACGACGACGGCCGCGCTGGCGCCCGGGGACCACAACACCGGGCCGGATGTCTACGTGCGCGACATGGGCCTCGAAGCCTCCCAGCCGGGAGCCTTCACGCTCGCCTCGGCAGCGAACGGCTCCGACGAAGGATTGACGTACGCGGCCTCGAGCGAATCCTTCTACGGGTCGCTCGCCGCGGGTCGCTCGGCTCTCAGCGGCGACGGGCGCAAGGTCGCGTTCGTCACCACCTCGGTCTCGAACCTGGTGCCGGACCCGGAACTCGAACAGAAAGAACGAGAAGAAGGCCTCACCCCGAGGCCGCACACGCCGGCGCTCCAGGTCGCCGTGCGGGAACTCGATACGAGGAGCACCCAGCTCGTGAGCTCGGCGTATCCGCAGGGGATCGAACCGAAGCCTGTGTCGGCCGTCGAAGGAGCCAACACGCTCGGTGCCGTGTACGCCGAAGGCGGGCTGGGCGTGCCGCCCCGGTTCAGACCGATCGAAGCCTACGTCGCCCCGCCCTTCTTCGGCGCGTCGCTCAGCGCCGACGGGTCGACGGTCGCGTGGCTCGGCCAGGACGTCGGCGATCAGGCACCCGTCGCCGCCGGCGAAACGCTCAAACGCAACTACGCGGAACCTCTCTGGAGGCGGATCGCCGACGGTCCCTCGGCGCCGACCCGACGGCTCGCCGGCGGATCGGCGGGGCCGTTCGCGGTCTTCAAGGAACCGAACTTCCCGGGCACCTGGGCGGGGGGAACCGGCGACATCATCCCTCGCCTGAGCGCAGACGGCTACACGGTCGCCTTCCTCGCCAACGCGCCGCTCCTCGCCTCCGGATCGGGCTTCGGCACCGCTGAGCACAACAGCGACCTGTACGTGGGGAACATGCGCGACGGGTCGATCAGGCCGCTCACGGAGGCGGCCAGCGGCAACAACAGCGATCTCGCCACGACCGCGCCGATAATCGATCTCGGCATCTCCAGCGACGGGAGCAAGGTTGCGTTCACGACCAAGCGGACCGTGTTCCCGCTCGGGTCACCCGCCTACGTGACCGCTCCCGCCGCCGTGCCCGGGATGGTCGAGCTCTTCGACGTCGACCTCGAAGACGACACGCTGACGCGGGTCACCCATGGCTTCGAAGGAGCCGGCAGCGAACATCCGCACCCGGTCAAGCCGCCGGGCGAAGATCCGTACAGCCAGGTGGCCGACGGCGCGCTGTCCCCGTCCTTCAGCGCGGACGGCAACACGCTGTCCTTCTCCTCGACCGCCTCCAACCTGGTCTACGGCGACGGCAACACGCCGCCGCTCGGCCACGAAAGCAAAATCTTCGACGGCAGCGACGCCTTCCTGGTCGTGCGCAAGGTGTTCACGCCGACGCCCACCGAAGCGTACGTCTCGAGCCCGCCGGCCAACCCTGCGCTCGTGCCGTCGTGGCGGCTGGGCGTCACCGCGTTCTCGCGCCGCGACGGAAGCGTGCTGCTCGAGGTCCTGGTGCCCGGGGCGGGAACGCTGCACGCGGGGGCGAGCGCGGCTGTGCGCGTTCAGGTGGTGACCCCGGCAAGAAGCTCACGACGGTCGAAGGGCCGGAGCAGGCGCGGCGCTGTCCTCGCGACCCGCACGGTTGCCTCGCGCAACGGATCGGCGCACGCCGACGGGCTTGTGACGCTCACCCTCAGCCTCGCTCACAGGTACAAGTCGCTGGCCGCGCGCCGAGGTGGCCTGTCGGCGAACGTCCGGCTGCTCTTCAGCTCGCCCGGCCGCCCGTCACTGCACGAAACGCTCACGGTGACGTTCCGCCGGGTGACGCGCGCCAAGGCGCGTCCTCACAAGTCAGCTCACCACAAGGCGAGCGGGCACCGATGAGCGTCCGGGCCCTCAGACTTCCGCTGCTCGTCGCGGCCGTCACGCTCTCGCTGGCGATCCTCTGGGGTGCGACCGGCACCAGAGCGCTGGCGGAAGGCCTGCAGGACGACGGCGGCGCCAGCTGGCGGCTCGAACAGCCCCAGCCGCCTCCACCGCCACCCGGCGTGCCGGGCTGCTCCTCGGAACCGGGCAGACCGTGCACGCCCGTCGGCCTCGGCAAGATCGGCGACATCAAATTCTGGGCCCCCAACCGCGGGGTGCTCATCACGGCCGGCAACGGAAGCACGATCCCGCCTGGAGTCTGGGCCTACAACGGGATCGGCTGGCACGAGCTGGCCAACGTCTGCGGCGCGACCGACGGGCGAATCGCCTGGGCCGGTCCGGACGAATTCTGGACGATCTCCGACGAGCGGCCGGGCCAGCCGCCCAACGCCAAAGGCGAACCGGCGCCCGTCGAAGACAACACCCTCTGCCGGTTCTCGGGAGGCCGCGTGGTCGCCTCCTACGCGTCGCCCGCCTTCAACGCGAACTCCTACGCCGCGATGCACGCCGCCGGGTGCCTCGGCCCAGCCGATTGCTGGTTCGCGGGAGACCCTCTCCCGGCCGGTCAGACCGGAGCGTTCCACCTGCACTGGGACGGGGGCGGCGTCAGCGAGCTGCCCTACACCGCGGAAGGCCACTCGGTGCAGGACATGAGCCCATCGGAAGGCCAGATGCTCGAGAGCGTCCGCATCTCCCCCGGCGATCGCGTCAGCGAACCCTCGCCGGGCCCGCCGGTGCTGCATGCGATCAACCCCGCGGGCGTACAGCCCGTCTTCGAACCGGTCCTGCGACTGCCCCTCTACGCGCCCGAAGAGTTCGCCGGAGCGCTCGACTTCCTCCATTTGTCCACGGCCGAAGGCATCGCCTGGGGGGCGGCCGGCCCGCAGGCCGAAGCACCGCCCGGGTCGGCGCCGGCACAGGTGACGGTGGCGCGCAACGCCGGCGGCTCCTGGCGGCAGCTGCTCGGCCCGGGCACCGAACCGTCGGGGGCAGCGCTGTTCCCCAGCCAGGTCGTGGACGGCATCGCTGCGGAGCCGGGGACCGAAAGCGCGTGGCTCGCACTCGACACCCAGCAGGACGCAGCCCAGCCCAGCCCCACGGCGGCGGCCGCGGTCGCCCGGATCTCTTCGGCAGGCGGTGTGTCGCAGGAAGACAGCCAGAGCCTCCCGGCGCCCGGCGAAGGGATCGGCCCGAAGGGCGCGGCGGCGAAGATCGCCTGTCCCGGGGCGCACGACTGCTGGCTTGCGACCACGCAGGGCTGGCTGTTCCACCTGACGAACGGCGAACAGCTCGAACCGGACACCGACCCGGCCTTCGCCGGCCTGATCACTGAACGCCCGGAAGACGAAGGCGTCCCGCAGACGCTTCCCGACTCGCCGCCACCCGACGACTCCGGGCTCCCCGGCGAAACGCCGAAAGGAGGCGCGCTGCCCGAAGTGACGGTGACGGCCGGCGCGGAACGCGTTCCAGTCGCGCTCCTGTCGAAGATCCACACGAGGGTGGTCCACGGCAGCACGCTCGAACTGCGCTTCCATCTGGCGGTCCGGGCGCGCGTCAGGTTGATCGCAAAACGGCGACACGCCATCGTGGCGAGCACGCGAACGGTCACGTTGGGCGCCGGCAACCGCAAGCTCCTGCTGCGGCTGAACGTCCACCGCTGGCCGACGAAGCTCGAACTGAAGACCCACCCGCTCGCGCCGTTGCCGACGGTCTCAGCGGCGGCGGGATCCAGCGAATCGGTGAGCACCCGGTTGGTCGCGTTCCCGAAGCTGTCGGGACTGCTCCCTTGATCTCCTTGCGCCGGCGCGTGCGGTGGGCGCTCTGCGTCGCCGCGCTCGCGACCACGACGCTCGCGCTGGCGCTGGCCGGGCAGCTGCCCGGCCAGGGCGCCTCCTCGAGGGCGCTCGCGCAGACTGCGACCGGCGAACCGCAACCGCAGGACGACGCCTCGGTGCCCGTGCCCAGGGTGACGATGATCGGCTCCTCGCCGCTGGAGGCAGGCAACGAGACCTGGGGGGTGGGCGAACAGGCATCTGCAGGCTCGCCCTTCCCGTCCGTCCTCGTGCGCTACACGAGTCAGGAAGGCTGGACGCTTGGACCCGCCCTGCTGGACAGCGCCGGCCAGCCACTGCAGCGCTTCAGGCTCTTCACGCCCGAAGGAGGGCAGCCCAGCCCGCTCGCCGGCGAGATGACGCCCGCGGGCGGCGGCGTGCTCGCCGGGACCGTTCCGGGGGATCAGGAATCCGAACAAGCGTGCACGCCGCATGCCCAGCCGGTCGTCCTGGTCCGCAGCCCGGGCGGCGCCTTCCAGGAGACTGCTCCGCTGCCCCCCGAAGGCGAAGCCGCGCTGACGCCGGGAGAGCACCTCCTCTGCACCAAACGTGCCCCGCTCATCGCGCCGCTCGATGAAGGCGGAGGACACGCCGGAGCGCTGATCGTCCCCGTACGGGAACCCGGGAAGGTGGAGAGCTCGGTGCTGCACTGGGACGGGAGCACGTGGCGGCGCGAGCCCATAGAAGTCCCCGCGGCCAGCGCGAGCGACTTCCGCGTGCTGGCCATCGGAGCCGGCTCCCCATCCAACGCCTGGCTGCTCGCCCAGCTCTCATCCGAACCCGGCGCCTACCCGGCCGGCTCGGTGGCCCTTTTCCGGCGCGCGGTCGGTGGCGAACACGGTGCAGCCTGGCGGCCGGTGGCGCTGAGCGCCGGAGAAGGCGACGGGCAGGCTCATCCCCTGGTCGTCAAGGGACAGCTGTTCAGCGTCGCCGGCCTGGGTGAGCCGCCGAAGATCGCCTCCCAGCTGCTGACCGTCACCTCCGAAGGGGTCTGGGTCGATGGGAAGCGCAACGACATCCAGGCCTCGACGACGATGTTCTTCAAGCCGGAAGGGGGTGCCGGCGGTCACGTGGTCGCGAGCTGGTGCACCGTCCCCGCCGGCTCCCCGCCCGGCACGCCCGCGTGCGACGAAGAACTGCCCGAACCGCTGCCGACGGGTCCCTCCCGGAGCATCGCCTGGGCGAACCCGTCGACGCCCGAAGGACTCGGCGAACGCGTCATAACCGGCTTCCCCGACGGCGTCAGTCTGCGTCTCGACGGCAGGTCGTTCACCCGCGTTCTCGCTCTCGGCGGAGGCGAAGACGATGTCGGCGGCACGTTCGGGGCCGCCTTCTCGAACCCTCGCGAGGGCTGGCTCGGACAGGAACGGCTGCCGGTCCACCTGACGCTGAACCCGAGTCCGAGCCGCCTGTCTACCTGGCCCGTGGCCTTCCACCACTCGCTCGTCGCGATCGCGCCGCAGCCCGGCGTCCCCATCGGCGCGCTCTCGAGCGAGGCCCTCGCCGTCGGCGACCAGGGAGAGGTCGCGCGCTATCAGCCGGGCAAGGGTTGGATGCCGGAGAGCCTGTTCGGCACTGGCGGACGGATCGCCAAGCCGAGGCTGCGCGCTGTCGCCTGGCCGACGCCGACGCGCGCCTATTCGGTCGGCGATCTCGGGGAAATGTGGCTGTGGCGCGGGGAGACCGGACTGTGGGAACCCGATCCGGCGACGCCCTACAACTTCCGCGGCAACCTGCTCGGGATCGCCTTCGATCCCACCAATCCCGCCCGTGGCTACGCCGTCGGTTCGAGCGGCGTCCTGCTCAGCTACGGCAAGACCTGGACCCAGGAAGCGCTGCCGCCGGCCGCCGCCGGCGCCGACCTCACCTCGATCGCGTTCGCGGGCTCGGAGGCGATCGTCGCCTACCGCAAACGGGTGGATCCCAACTCCAGCGTGTTCGCCGGTGGCCTGCTGCTGAACGACGGGTCCGGATGGCGGGTCGACGAAGCCGCCGCCGCGGCGATCGGTGGCGGCACGGCGGGCGTCGTCGCCGGGCTCGCCGACGGCGGCGCCGCCTTCACGCGCGAATCCACGACGGAAGCGCCGCAGGTGTTCGAGCGCCAGAACGCGGGCGCCCCATGGCAGCCGGTCGCGACGCCGTTCCCGGGGGGCGGCTCGCCGGGATCGCTCGCGCTGTTCCGCGAAGGGGGCGCTCTGCGCGCCATCGCGGCCGGCAGCCTCGGTGGCGTCGAAACGCCCCCGCCATCGCCGCCGGGGCTTCCTCCTCCGCTGGTACCGCCCTACGGACTCGGCGCCAACCCCGAACGAGCCCTGCTGCGCCAGACCGCGACCGGCTGGAGTGACGAGCAGCACGAACTGAACAACGTGAGGGAACCGCCGGGCCACTACCGCTTCTACGACACCGTGTTCGAGCCGGACCCGATCTCCACGGTCCTCGTCGATCCGACGGGCACCCAGGGGTGGGCGGTTGGTGGCTTCGTCGACAACGAAAGCCATGGAATCCTCGACACGGCCGACGTCGAGCGCTATCCGGCGGACGGTTCCACGCCGCCGGGGATCGCGTCCTCGCCGGTTCCGACCGACGGCTCGCAGGCCACCTTCGCGATCGCCGGCGGCGCCCAGTGCTCCGCCCCCTGCGCGGATCAGTCCAACGCCGCGATCGGCCCCCAGGTGTGGCTGTCGGCGGCGCTGGCGCGCGCCGGGCAGATCCCCGGCGTTCGGGCGTTCCTGTACACGGGCCCCGGGGTGACCGCCGGCGAAGTCTCGGTGCGGACGTTGCCGATCCCCTACCGCCGCGAGCTCGGCCGCTACGCGAGCCTGCTCGCCTCGAGCCCGCTTCCGCCCTATGCGTCCATCGGCCCCACGGAACTCGACGAAACGCAGACCGAGGCCGGCTTCGAGCAGGCGTTTGGCGGGTTCCGCGAGCCGTTCGGTCGGGTGGCGCCGGCGCCAGGCGAACCCACCCCCGCGGGTCCCAACGCCGCCGCCTGCAGCACGCCGGCCGGCTGCCAGTCCCCCTACTACGCGGTCGACTCGACCGGATCAGCCGGAACGGTGCGCGTGATCGTGCTCGACGACAGCACCGACGTCGGCGAACCACAGCTCGGGTGGCTCGCCGAAGAACTGAGCGCCGCGAAAGCGGGAGGGGAGCCCGCGATCGTCGTAGGCCAAGCTGACCTGAACGCGCAGATCGGCGCCGGCGACGGTGCGGCGGCGGCGGTCGCCCGCACGATCGTCGGCGGCGGCGCGTCGGCTTACTTCTACGACTCGCCCGAACAGAACGTGACGTTCCCGCTGCGCTCGGGCGGCGAATCAATCCCGACGTTCGGGTCGGGGACGCTCGGCTATGTCAACGCCAACGCCGAGACAACGGGAGCCTTCCTCGGCGCGAGCGGCTTTCTCCTGGCGCAGGTCGACTTCGCCAAGCCGCTGGGCAACAACCGCGTGGCCGTCAGCGCCCGGCTGATCCCGAGCATCGGCGAGCTGGCCATGGAAGCGAAGGACGGAACGCTGCTGCGCCGTAGCCAGCCGGCGCTCTTCGCCGGCCTCGCGCGCCGTCCCCGTGCGGGCAACCGCTCGCGCAACTCCGCGCACGTGCGCGAAGTCGACCCCTACATCCCGATCCCGTCGATCTGCCGTAGCGCCCTGTGCGCCAACGGGCTTTTTCCCGAGTACACCTTCAGCTCCTCACGCCCGCAGGTCGGCGACTTCGTCAAGCAGAACCTCGCCCTGGTGGAAGGCGAACCGCACGCCGTGCTCCACGGCCCCGAAGGCAAGCCCATCCACGACGAACACTCGGAACTGTTCTGCGCCTACAACGCGGGTACGACCATCGTAACGATCACCGCGGGAGGGTTGTCCTCCTCGCTGCCCGTGACCGTCCAGGCCGGAAGCGTTCGCCAGCCCTGCGGGACCACGCCGCTCACCGAACTGCCTCCCGTCGAACAGTCCTCGCCCGCACCCGTCCCGCCGGCTCCGGCGCCCGCCCCCGCGGGGTCCTCGCCGCCGCCCTCGGCGACCCCGCCGCTCGTGCCCGTCCCACCGATCCCCGCCGCCGCTCCGGTCCCGCCGCCGGCGCGCGTGACCCCCGCGCTCCCCTTCTTCCTCACGCCCGCCCCCGCCACGCCGCTGCTCGCGGCAGTCCCGCCGCCGGTCCCGACACCGGCTCGTCCCACCCCGCCGAGCGGCACCTCGGCGGTCACCTCGCCGGTCGAGGCACCTGAACGTGAAGAAGAGGAGGAGGAGGCGACCGAGTCGGTCGGCAACCAGGCATCCGCCTACCGGTCGGCCGAACACGAGATGCCGGCCGGGTACATCCTCGGGATCGTCCTGCTCGCGGCGCTCGCGGGAGCTTCGGTGAAGCGCCGCCCGCGCCGCGGCCGCCGCGATGTGCGTGTGGCACCCGCGACGCTCTCGACGATGCGCTCACAGCGCCGCATGAGCGCCAGGCGCAGATGGCCCTAGAGAAGATCTCTTCACCTGCCGTTCACGGGTTCGCAACAGCATCGGCGCCCGCACAAGGCAGTCTTTCGGCAATGCCGGTCCGCGCCGTCCGACGCTGTCTCCTCTCTGCGCTCGCCGTGTTGGCGACCGGCGCGGCCACCACGGCGCCGGCGGACGCCAGCTATGGCGAACTGATGCGCTTCGGCTCGGCTGGGCCGGCGCAGACACAGTTCAACGAGACTGGTGCCGAGGTTGCCTTCGGGGTGGATCCGACCGACAACAGCAGCTACGTCGGCGACGAGCCCGAACCGGGCAAATTCCGCATCCAGAAGTTCAACGTCAAAGGCGAATTCGTAGCCGAAACGCAGTTCGAATTCAAAAACTCGGAAGAAGTCGGCAACGGCATCCAGGGTATCGCGATCGATCCGAAGACCGCCGAAAATCCAGAAGGCCGCATCTACGCACTGTCGGTGGTGCCGCGCAGCGAAACCGCCGAATTCGACCCGGGGGCGAGCGCCGCGGGCAGCATCTACGCCTTCAAGACCGAACCCAACGGCACGAAACTCGAACCGGCCGCCGGCACCAAAGAAAGCGAACTCAAGAAACAGGGACTTCTCGTGTCGCTTCACCCGCAGGGGAAAAAACTCGGTGAACCGCTGCTGGAACCGAGCGGCATCGCGGCCGACCCCAAGACCCACGACATCGTCGTCATGGGCAAGGAAGACCGGGAACCTGAAGAACCGGCGCTGAGGGTCGCGTTCGAGCGCGTCACCTCGAAAGGGCTAATCCGGCCTGCACGCTACGTCGACAAGGGCGAAACGCCCTTCTTCGCCTCCGAAGAGGCGACGTCTCCGGCCGTCTCGAGCTCGGGCAAGGTCTACGTCGTGGGTGGCACGCTCGTCGCGGGGAACGAAGAATTCTTCGAACAGATCGACGAAATCCCGGCCAACTTCGAATCCAGCGAAGCTCCGAAGCCGGCGGTCAAGTTCACCTCGCCCGAACCGAACATCGTGTCGTTCCCGCCCGGCTCCCCGGCGCCAAGCGAAGGCGGCGCGCTGTCGATCGCGCCAGACGGCAGCTTCTACGCATACGCCGCGATCAAACACGAAGAACCGGGTGGGACCTTCAGCCCGAGCTTCGGTGCGGTGGCGTTCAGCTCCGCCGGCGCCGAGATCGGATGGACCGGCGGGCAGGTCTGGACGAAGCTATCAGGCACCGTCAAGTGCGCGATCAGCTTCGAAGGCCATCCCGTCGTCGCGGCGGGGAGCGAAGGCCGAGTCTTCATCTTCGACGCGAATCCAGCGGCCCCCAGCGTTGTCGAGTTCGGGCCGGGCGGCTCAAACTGTCCGGAAGCGAGCGCAAGCGCTCCCATCGCCAAGGAAAACGGACAGGTCGTCGAAAGCGCGAAACCGAACGCGGAAGTCCTGCTGACCTCGAAGGTGAAGCAGGCGAACGCCCTCAGCGTCGAATGGAACTTCGGTGACGGGACAGCCACTCAGACCGTGAGCAAGGACGAGTTCGAAACCACCGAAGTGACCCACAAGTTCGCGAAAGAAGAAACGGTCACGGTCACCGAGACGATCCACACTGACAACCTCGCGACGCCCACCATCGTCAAGCAGCTGAGCCTGAGGGTCGGGAAGCCGCCACCGGTCGCCGCGTTCACGGCGCAGGCCAGCGGCCTGACGCTGAAACTCACCGCCAAAGCGAGTGACCCGAACGGCGCCGAAATCACCAAGTACGTCTGGAACTTCGGCGACGGGTCCTCGCCCGAAACCAGGACGCCGCCGACCTCGACGATCGAACACACCTACAGCAAAGCGGGCACCTACACGGTGACGCTGGAAGTGACCGATTCGCTCGGCATCACGGGCCACAGAAGCGAAAACGTGACCGTCTCGAGCCCGCCACCGCCGCCGCCGCCGCCGCCACCGCCACCACCGCCACCGCCACCGGGCAACACCACGACTCCTCCGGGCACCTCGATTGTTCCTCCGCCGGGAACGGGCGTCCTGCCCTACATCGCGAGCCTCGCCAAGACCTCGCTGGTCGTAAGCAAGGCAGGTGTGCTCCAGCTCGTCGTGAACTGCGCCGGCAAGAGCAGCTGCACGGGGACGGTAGCGCTGAAGACTCTGAAGGCGGTCAGCTCGGGTAAGCACAAGGCGATCCTGACGCTCACCTCCGGCTCCTTCACGCTTGCGGGCGGCCAGGTCAAGACGCTGAAGCTTCATCTCTCGCCGAAGGCGAAGGCCCTGCTGGCTCGCTCGCACGTGCTGCGAGTCCGAGCCACGATCGTCGCGCGCGACTCGCAGGGGGCAATGCATACGACGCAATACCTGGTCACGCTGCGCGCCTCCAAGCACTGACGGACACAATCAGCGCGCTGGGCTCGAGTAATTGAAAGGGTGCCGCAGTGTCCCATTTGGGGCCACCCGCTCGGTGCGGCTTCAACGCTGTATGAAACGACAAAATCGGGATGTTACGATCCGGTGAACGGCGCCCGATAACCAGATTTGTAACCTCAGAACCACCTCCCGCTGAGAGAGTCCCGCCAATGGGAGTAGGGCTCCCATACATCCAGCAATGGAAGCTGCTAACCAGGAGGTAGTCAAGCAATGACGTCTTTCTCCGCACGCAGGCTCATTCCAGCGTGCATCGTCTCTGCGGCCGCGCTGGTCGCGCTCGCAGCGCCCGGCGCCGCCAACGCGGCGCTCGGCACGCAGTGCTCGGGTTCGAACATCACCGGGCAGGGGTCCTCACTGCAGAAACTTGCGCAGGGCGTGTGGGACCCGGCGTTCAACACACAGCTCGAGAAACACGCGTGCAACGGCACGCAGGGCACGAAAGGGACGC
This sequence comes from Solirubrobacteraceae bacterium, assembly GCA_036498265.1. GTDB lineage: Bacteria > Actinomycetota > Thermoleophilia > Solirubrobacterales > Solirubrobacteraceae > Palsa-744. The sequence continues at coordinate 89,205 of DASYFT010000031.1, forward strand.
CGACCGTCAGCTACAGCTCGACGGGCAGCGGTGCCGGGCTGAAGTCGTGGGGCGTGGGCAAAGTGGAACACCACTATGAAGCCACGAACGCGTTCGTCGGCACCGACGAAGCACCGAACCCCACGGCGAAAGGCGAAATCGAAGAAAACGAGATCAGCCTGATCCCGAAGACGGTCGCAACCGTTCCCGTTCTTCAGGCAGCGGTCGCGGTCATCGTGAACCTGCCTGAAAAATGCGTCGGGACGAGCACGTCCAACAAAGGCCGCCTGGTGCTGAACAACAGCACGCTCGAGGCGATCTGGCGCGGCTCGATTACGAAGTGGAGCGAAATCAAAGAAAACGGTGACAAAGTCAGCGGGACGGGCTGCAACCCCGAAACGCCGATCCAGCACATCGTTCGCTTCGACGGCTCGGGTACGACGCACATCTTCAAGAAGTACCTCGGGCTGATCAGCAAAACGTCGTTTGAAACGACGAACTTCGCCGGCGAAAGCACGGGCAGCAAGACGTGGGATGAAATCGCTGAAGGTCCGGAAAACACCAGCTGGCCGACGGCTGACGCCGTGAAACGGCCGGGAGCAAAGGGCGGCGGAGAACTCGTCTCCCTCGTCGCGGCGACCCCCAGCTCGATCGGCTACGCCAACGTGGCGGACGCTCGTGCGAACACCAAATTCATCCCGCCGGAAGGTGGGGCGAACAAGGCAACGTTCTGGGTCCCGATCCAGAACAAAACGATCGAACCGGTCACCTACCAGGACCCGGCGAGCAACAAAGAGATCGCAAAACTCGGCGAATCAAACTGCGCCAAAGAGGAATACACCAACGGCACGGTTGCTTTCCCGCCCGCCAACGTGCAGGAAAGCTGGAGTGAAGTCACGACCAAGACGGTCGAGCCCAAATACACGATCTGCGGGCTGACGTTCGACCTCGCGTTCATCGGCGGCTACAGCGACTACACGGGAACGAGCCTGGAAGAGGCCACAACGGTCAACAACTTCCTGCAGTTCGTGCTCGACCCGGTCTCCGAAAAAGAAGCCAACAAAAAAGCCGGTGGTCAGTTCCTGATCAAGAACCACGACTACGAGCCGCTCGTTGGAACGGTTCTCAAAGAGGCCCAGCAGGGCGCAGCGAAAATCTCGTACTAGAGGGATGACGAGACAGCCACCGCGACGGACCGGCGGCGGCTGAGCGGAAGAGGGGTACCGGCCGGGCCGTCCCAGGAGGGGGCGGCCCGGTCGTCGTTTGTCCGCTCAGGTTCGCGCCGGCGAGCGGGTGCCGTGGCGGCGGAGCACCCGCGGGCTGCGTACGAGATGCCCGTCGGGGCGGCGGGCGGCGGGCCGTGTCAGGCCCGGCCCGGGCGCCGACAGGTCGTCGGCCAGGCTGCGCAGCTGGACGGGATCGGGGCAGTCCCAGACGGTGAGTCCGGAGATGCTGAGCACGGGGGCGCCTTCGTCGGGCGCAGGCGCCGGGGCGGTCGGGTTCGCGTCGGTGCGCGCGACTAGGCGGCAGGCTGCCACGACGATCGCGACGATCGCAAGCCAGACGAGAGGGATGATCAAAAAGAGCATGCCGCCTAAGGGACTCCGCCGGAGCGTATTCCTGTCTTCGGACTCGGAAGGCCCTGACTTGAGCATTCGGAACGGCGCTGGACACGTCCACGGACGTGATCCGCTACCGGCGGCTAATCGATCTCTGCGACGTAGCTCGCCTCAGGCGCGTCCGAAACGTCCGGTGCGTCGAGCTCCGCGCGCGCATCCGCCGTCTGCCAGGGCCGCTTCACGAACACCCAGCCGGCGCCCCCGACCGCCAGGATCCCGCACAGGATCCAGCCGAGCGCGGTCGTGCCGATACCGATGTACTTCAGGCCCGAGGCGGCGACGACGAACGTGATCACCGGCCTGACGTAGCGGTCCGGCGCGCTCGAGGAGAACAGCGAGCCGACCAGCACGGCGGGCACGCTGCCGATGATCAGCGAGACGGTGACCGCGAGTTCGACGTGCCCGAAGGCGAGCGCGCCGAGTGCCGCCGCCAGCGTCAGCGGGACGGCCTGGGTGAGGTCGGTTCCGACGAGCTGGTTGGCGCCGAGCATCGGGTAGAGGAACAGAAGCATGATGATCATCAGCGAGCCCGAGCCGACCGACGTGATCCCGACCACGATTCCGCCGATCACGCCGATGCCGATGGTGCGAAGCGGGTGTGGCACGACCTCGTGGACGACGCCCGTGCGTTCCCGGCCGCCGCGCCGGTCGAGGATGTAACGCAGCACCATCGCCCCCGCGCCCAGCAGCAGCGCGGCCCCGAGCACGCGCTCGATTTTGGTCTGGGCCGCATTGCCGTTGCCCATCAGGTGCAGCACGTAGGCGCCGAGGAACGCCGCGGGCACCGACCCGATTACCATCCACTTGACGAGCTGCAGGTTGACCGTGCCTTTGCGCAGGTGCACGGCTGCTCCGAATGGACGCATCAGAACGGCGGCGACGAGGTCGCTGGAGATCGCCGCGGACGGCTTGACGCCGAACAGCAGGATCAGCATCGGCGTCATCAGAGCCCCGCCACCGGCGCCGGTCATGCCGACCAGCAGGCCGATGATCGCGCTGCCCAGGACGATGTAGGGATCGACGTGCATGGCTGTCCCGAGGCGGCACGCGGGCGCGTCAAGCCTCCTGCCGCGCCGACCGCTGCTCCTCCCCGAAGCCGGGCATGATAGCCCAACACTCCGGGCGAGATCAGCGCTTGATCTCCGAGCAGGCGGGGGTTTCTAAAGGCGGGGCTTGCGCTGGATGAGGCTCATGTTTATGATCGGGGGCTCTGGAGTGGAGGTCACGGAATCTCGACATTTGTTCGGGTCGGTGGGCTCACCATACGGGGGCCTGGTTGTGGCGAGCAAGGAGGCGGAGGCGCTATGAGTGTCGAGACGGGGAGCGGTAGCGAAGCGGCGAGCGTACCTTGGGCGCCGCGTTCGGCGTTGCCGGAGTCCAGGGGCTTCCTGGGGCTGGGGACGCGGCGTCGCATGGCCGTCTCGGGTGGGATCTCCGAGGTTCGCGGCCCGGCTGCGTGCATGCGCAGGGACGCGCTCTTCCGTCGCATGCTCCTCGTGGCGGACGTCGTCGCCATCGTCGGGGCGTTCGTCCTGACCGTCGAGCTCTCCAGCCGCTCGGTTCAGCTCACCTGGGTGGCGATCGCCGCGGTCCCGATCCTGCTGGTCGGCGCGAAGCTCACCGGCCTGTACGACCGGGACGAGACGCTCCTGCGCAAGACCACGCTGGACGAGGCACCGAAGCTCTTCCAGCTGGCCACGCTGTGCGCGCTCGTGGCGTGGCTGACCGGAGGCCTGCTCGTCAAGGGGCAGCTCAACCACCACGAGGCCCTCTTCCTGTGGCTCGCGCTTGCCGGTCTGCTGATCCTCGCCCGCGCCAGCTCGCGCGCGATCTCGCTTCGCATCTCCCCGGTGGAGCGATGCCTGTTCATCGGCGATGAGGTCTCGGCCGAGACGATCCGCTCCAAGCTCTCCGGTCACGGCGGGGTCAAGGCGAAGGTGGTCGCGCATCTCGATCTCGACAAGGTCGCGCCGTGGTCGACGGACAGCTTCTCCGAAGCCAGGCTCGCCGAGATCCGCGACCTGGCGCGCACACTCGATGTGCACCGCGCGATCATCGCGCCTCGCAGCGCCGACGCGGGGGAGATGCTCAACCTCGTGCGCACCCTCAAGGCCGTCGGGGTGAGGGTCAGCGTGCTGCCACGGCTGCTCGAGGTGGTCGGCTCCTCCGTCGAGTTCGACGATCTCCACGGCGTGACCGTCATGGGTGTCCGGCGGTTCGACCTGACCCGCTCATCGGCCGCCTTCAAGCGCGCCTTCGATGTGCTCGGCGCGTCGGTCGGCCTGCTGGCGATCTCGCCGCTGATGATCGCGATCGCGGTCGCGATCAAGCTCGACAGCCGCGGTCCGGTCTTCTTCCGGCAGCTGCGCGTCGGCCGCCACGGACACCGCTTCCAGATGCTCAAGTTCCGGACGATGGTTCCGGAGGCGGAGGAGATGAAGGAGTCGCTTCGGCATCGCAACGAGGCGAAGGAGGGGCTGTTCAAGATCGCGCTCGACCCTCGCGTGACGCGTGTGGGGCGCCTCCTGCGTAGGAGCGCCCTCGATGAGCTGCCGCAGCTGCTGAACATCGTCAGAGGCGAGATGAGCCTCGTGGGACCGCGGCCCCTCGTCATCGAGGAGGACCAGCGGATCGAGGGCTGGCACCGCCGCCGCCTCGAGCTGATGCCGGGCATGACCGGGCCGTGGCAGATCCTCGGCCCCGCGCGAGTGCCGCTCCGAGAGATGGTCGCGATCGACTACCTGTACGTCGCCAACTGGTCGCTGTGGACCGACATCAAGATCCTGCTGCGCACCGTGCCGCACGTGCTCGGCCGCCGCGGCCTGTAGCTCTCGCCTGAGTGCTCTACGTCGCAACGGCGCATTTCAGGTCGCCGCGCTGGATCGAGATCCAGGCTGCATACCTGCGCAAGCACATCACGGTCCCGTACCAGACCTGGTCCTCGCTCGAGGAGATCGACCCGGCCTACGGCTCGCACTTCGACCGCATCCTCGAGCAGCGCGGTCCCCATGCGGGCAAGCTGAACCACCTCGCGATGGAGATCGCCGAGGAGGCCGACGACGACGACCTGCTGATGTTCCTCGATGGCGACGCCTTTCCGATCGCCGACCCGATGCCGCTCATCGAGGACGGTCTCGGTCGGGGCGAGCTCGTCGCCGTGCGGCGAGCCGAGAACCTCGATGAGCCGCAGCCACACCCGTGTTTCTGCGTCACCACCGTGGGGACGTGGCGCCGGCTCCCCGGCGACTGGTCCGCCGGCCCCGCCTGGCCGGGGCCGAGGGGCCTGCGCCGCAGCGACGTCGGCGGCAACCTCCTGCGGCGGCTCGAACTCACCCACACCCCATGGGTCGACATCCTGCGGAGCAACCGCCGCAACCTCGACCCCGTCTACTTCGCGGTTTACGGCGACGTCGTCTACCACCACGGCGCCGGCTTCCGCGCCGGCGGGCCCAGCGGGACCCATCGTGAGGCAGAAGGCCCGAGGCCTCTGCCGGGCCGGGAGGTGCCGGTGCTCGGCAGGGCCATGAAGGCGATCCAGGTACGGCGCGTGGTGTCATGGGAACGGCGGACCCAGAAGCGCCGGATCGAGCTCTCGAACCGGATCTACGAGAGGATCCGCTCCGGCGGCACCGACTGGCTCGCCGAGCTGATCTGAGGATCCACAAGCCGTTCGAGCGCGGTCGAGATCTGCCTACAGACCACCGCTGGAGCGAACAGACGCTCGGCCTCGGCGCGGGCCCTCGCGCGTAGCGCGCGTGGATCCTCGTCGAGTCGCTCGAGCATGTCGGTGATCGCCGCCGCCATCGCCTCCACGTCTCCCGGAGCGACCTCCGCCGCGACGGAGCGCTCGACGGCCTCGATCGCCCCCACCTCGCTCGTGGCGACCACAGGCACGCCTGAGGCGAGCGCCTCGCCGACCGTCAGCGCGAAGGGCTCGTAACGACTCGCCTGCAGGAGTAGGTCACTCGCCGCCAGCTCCGCGGGAACCTCCGACGCCTGCACCGAGCCGGCGTATTCGGAGGTTCCGGGAGGCAGGTCCTCCAGGAGGCCGGTGTAGTCCGACCACAGGCTGGGGCCGCCGACCACGCGCAGCCGCACCTGCGCACCGCGCCGGTCGAGCAGCGCTGCCAGGGCGACGACGTCGTCGATCCCCTTGCGGGCCGCGACGCGCCCGAGCACGAGCACCGTGGCGGGCGTCCCCGGCGCTCGCTCGCCGGCCGTGAACCGCTCGACCCGAACCGGGTTCGGCACCACGACGGTGCGCTCGCGCGGGAAGCTGTAGTCGCGCACGAGATGGTCGCGGAAGACGCCGCTGATGCACACCAGCAGGCCGGCACGCCGGATCCTCGCCCTCTGCACCAGCATCCGGGCGAACATCACGGCCGCGACGACGGCGAACATGTAGCGCGGCTGGCATTGCCAGCTCAGCCTCCGCTCGGCGATGAGGAACCTGAGCTCGCCGGCGATGTGGGTCTCGGGGTGGATCACCAGGGGAGCGGTTCTTGCGACACGCGTGGGAACCGCAAGGCTCTCGATGGTCGAGAACTGGTAGATGAGGTCGTAGGGCTCGCGCTGGTGGCGGCGTGTGATCTCTCGACGGAGCCGCAGTGCCGCGAGCGCGCGCGTGATCAGGCCGCTCACGAACGCAGCCACTTTCGCGCGGCTGTACCACCGGTCCCACTTCCATGTGCTGGTCCCCCAGACGAAGGTGAGGTTCTCCAGCGAGCTGAGCCGGGAGGACACCGGGCGCTCCTTGCCCGGCAGGAAGCAGTCGATCCGATGACCCTCCCCGACAAGACCGGCGAGCAGGTCGGTGGCCACGCCTGCGACGCCCCCGTCCTCGCCCGGACCAGGCCCCACCCAGGCGATCCGGAGGGGTCTGGTGGGCATCGGGCCACCCTATCGAATACCCCATGCAGCGGCCCCTGCCTCGCCGCGAGGCGGCTCGCCCGCCCGCTCGCCGCCCGTTCGCCCGTCGGCTGCGACGCCCGCGGCCCTGGTACGAGGGGCTACCAGAGCGGCCGGTACACTTCCTCCGAGCGTCAGCGACCGAGCCGTCGATGGCTAGGGAAGGCCCATGCACATTCTGGTGACGGTTCCGTGGGGGGAGCGCCTCGGCGGCGCAGAGTCCATGCTCCAGGGCATCCTCGACGGGGCAGCCGGCGCCGGGCACCGGATGGATCTCGTCTTCTTCGAGGACGGTCGCTGGCCGCAGGAGCTGGCTGCTGCGGGACTCGATGTCGAGGTGATCCGGGCCGGGCGCCTGCGCGATGTGCACCGCTGGATCGCGACGGTGATCCGGCTGGCGAGGGTGTTTCGCCGCCGCCGGCCCGACCTGATCCTGAACTGGTCCCCCAAGACCCAGCTCTACGGCTCGCCGGCGGCGGTCCTGGCCGGCATGCGCTCGAGGGTCATCTGGTGGCAGCACGGCATCCCCGCGCCGGCCCACTGGATGGACCGCCTGGCCAGCCTGCTGCCGGCCGTCGCGGTGGGTTGCTCCTCGCATGTGGCCGCGCGTGCGCAGGCACGGCTCTTCCCGTCACGCCGCACGTTCGTCGTCGCACCCGGCGCTCCGAGCCCGCAGCCCGGCTCCGAGGAGGTCCTGCCCGCCCTTCCGACGGACGTCCCCATCGTCGGGATCGTCGGTCGACTGCAGCCGTGGAAGGGTCAGCACAAGCTGCTGGAGTCGCAGGCGCTTCTCCGGCGTCGAGGCCAGGAGCTGCATCTGGTGATCGTGGGCGGAGACGCGTACGGGCTGTCCACCGACTACGCCGAGTCGCTGCCATCGCTCATCGGCGAGCTCGGGCTCTCGGAGGCGGTCACGATGACGGGCCAGGTCCCAGACGCGGGACCGTACATAGAGCGCATGGACGTACTCGTCAACGCGTCCGCGGATGAGCCGTTCGGCATCGTCCTGCTCGAGGGGATGGCGAGGGGCGTGGCCGTCGTGGCCGTCGACTCGGCCGGCCCGGCGGAGATCATCGAGGATCGCCGGACAGGGCTGCTGGCACGGTCAGGTGAGCCGGAGGACCTCGCCGAGCCCCTGGGTGCGCTGCTCGGCTCCGCGGAGCTGCGCGAGGGGATCGCTCGCGCAGGCCGCGAGCGCTTCCTGGCCGAGTTCACCAACGCCGCCATGCAGCGGCGATTCTTCGAGCGCCTTGCCGCCGTCCGTGCCGGGAAAACGGCGGCGGATACGATGGGTGCGCAATGATGCAGCTGCTGCTGAACCGTGGCTCGGCCTCCGCGCGGGCGGCGGTCCAGCCGGCGCCCAAGGAGGGAACGGGACGGCCGGGCGAGGTCACGATCGTCGCCAACGACGTCGGTGCGGTCGGGGGCATGGAGCGACAGCTGGCCGAGCTGGCGGTGGGCCTCGGGCGCCTCGGTCACAGGGTCACGGTGATCGCGCGGACCTGCGAGCTGCCACCCTCGGCCGGGGTTGACTTCCACCGCGTTCCAGGGCCCCGGCGGCCGTTCCTCCTTGCCTACCTCTGGTTCATGCTCGCCGGCTCGGTGGTGGTGTGGCGGCGGCGGCGCGGGATCGTGCACACGGCGGGCGCCGTCGTCGTCAACCGCGTCGAAAGCATCGCCGTTCACTGCTGCCACCAGGTCTATGGCTCGACGCCCGTGGACGAGAGTAGGGCCGCCCGTGCGTACGCGCGACTGGCGCGCGCCGTCAAGCGCCTGGCGGAGCGGGCCTGCTTCCGCCGGAACCGGACGGCGATGCTGGTGTGCGTATCCAACGGCGTGGCGGACGAGGTGCGTGAGCACTATCCCGACACGGCCCCGCGAGTGGTGACGATCCACAACGGGGTCGACCTGCTCGCCTTCGCACGCGGGACGCACCAACAGGAGGCGCGCGAGCTCAGGGCGAGCCTGCAGATACCGGAGGGCCGCCTCGTGCTGGCGTTCGTCGGGGGAAACTGGGAGCAGAAGGGGCTGCGCGCCGTCATCGAATCGCTGGCCCGCGCCGGCGGATGGGACCTCGTGGTCGCCGGCCGCGGGAACCATGCACGATTCGGTGAGCTCGCGGGCTCCCTGGGCGTGCAGGACCGCGTCCACTGGCTCGGGGTGGTGGCAGACATCCAGCCGGTCTACGAGCTCGCCGACGCATTCGTTCTGCCCTCCGGCTACGAGACCTTCTCGCTCGTCACGTTCGAGGCGGCGGCATACGGTCTGCCGATCCTCGCAACGCCCGTGAGCGGCGTTCGCGAGTTGATCGACGACGGCCGCAACGGGTTCCTGATCGCACCCGAGCCCGCGGCGATCGCGGGTCGCTTGGAGCAGCTCGCCGCCGACCCGGCGTTGAGGGCGAGCCTCGGCGCGGCGGCGCGCGAGTCGGCGCTCGAGTTCGGCTGGGAGAAGATGGTGGCCAGGCACGAGGACCTCTATGCGCGGCTCGCGGGCTGAGGCGAGTGGGGCGGCGAGATCATTGACGCCCGCGAGCGCCGTGTGCGATGCTCCTCCGCGGTGCGCATGGCCCAGGTCGCGCATCGCATTCGCTTGGATCCGAGGGACGAAAACGGCAGGGAGAGCTGATGCTGGACGACGGCCGGCCTGAGTCGACTCAACTGACCGACAGTGCGCCACACGGCGCTTCGGCCAACGGCGTGAGCTCACGCGAGGGGCGGGTCCCGGACTTCTTCGTCGTGGGACATCCGAAGTGCGGCACGACGGCGCTCTACGAGATGCTGATGCGCCACCCGCAGGTCTACATGCCGCCCGGCAAGGAGCCGTGGTTCTTCGCACGCGAGCTGCTCGTCAACACCCCGCCGCGTCCGAGCGGCACGCCGCACACCCTCGAGGAGTACAAGCAGTGGTTCGCCGGCGCCAGGTCCGACCAGTTGGTCGGCGAGGCGACCTCCCTGTACCTGTGGTCGCGCTCTGCGGCTGGCGGCATCGCCGAGGTGCGACCGGACGCCCGCATCATCGCGATCGTGCGCGAGCCGGCGGCGTTCTTGCGTTCGCTGCACCTCGAGTTCGTCCAGATCTACGTGGAGACCGAGCCCGACTTCCGCAAGGCGATGGCGCTCGAGCCGGGCAGGCGCGAAGGCAGGCACACCGGCCGCTACTCGTACTGGCCGCAGGCGCTCATGTACTCCGACTACGTGCGCTACGTCGAGCAGCTGCGGCGCTTTCACGACGTCTTCCCGCCCGAGCAGGTGCTGGTGCTGGTCTACGACGACTTCCGCCGCGACAACGAGGCGACGCTCCGGCGGGTGCTGCAGTTCCTGGACGTGGACGAGGATTTCCAGATCGAGGCGACGGAAGCCAACCCGACGGTCCGGGTTCGCTCACAGAAGATGCACGAGCTGGTGCACGCGCTGTACGTGGGCCATGGCCCCGTCTCGCGCGCGCTCAAGGCGGGGATCAAGGCGGTCACGCCGAGGCAGGCGCGCCGCAAGCTGATCTTCGGCGCGCAGAGGCGCCTCGTCTTCGCCGACCCGCTGCCTCCGGACGAGGAGCTGATGAGCGAGCTGCGCCGGCGTTTCAAGCCCGAGGTCGTGGCGCTGAGCGAGTACCTGGATCGCGATCTCGTGAGCCTCTGGGGCTACGACCAGATCGCCTGAGCTCGAGCGCTCGCTCGACCTGATCGGCGATGCGGCGCTGGAAGGCGGCGACCGAGAACCGCGCTGCGTTCTCGACGGCGCGGGCCGGCTCGAGATGGAGCTCGCCGAGGCGCTCGATCGCGTGCACGAACGAGTCGACGTCGTCGAGCTCCGCCAGCAGGCCGGTCTGGCCGTCGAGGACGGTCTCGAGCGCCCCACCGGCAGCGGCCGCGATGACGGGCCGGCCGCTCGCCTGGGCCTCGACCGCGGTGATGCCGAACTCCTCCATGCTCGGCATCAGCAGCGCGCGTGAGCTCGCGTAGAGCTTGGCCAGCTGCTCGTCTCCCGCGCGGCCCAGGAACTCCGCCTCCGGGTACTCGCGGCTGAGCGCAGCGTGCTCCGGCCCGGACCCCACCACGCGAACGGGCACCCCTGCTCGCCGTGCCGCCTCCAGGGCGATGTGCAGGCGCTTGTGTCGCACGAGCTCGGAGACGATCAGCAGCGACTCGCCCGGCTCGCCGGGGCTGAAGCGATGAGTCTCGACCGGCGGATGGATGATCGGGGCCTCGCGGCCGTAGTAGCGGCGGATCCGCTCCTGCGTCAGCCGTGAGTTGGCGATGTAGGTGTCGACCCGTCTGCTCGCTGCCAGGTCCCAGCGGCGCATGCGCTCCAGCGCGCGTCTCAGCAGGGGACGCAGCGCGGCGGGCGTCTCCGCGAGCGCTCTCTCCTCCTCGTACCAGGCATAGCGGAACGGCGCGTGGCAGTAGCAGATGTGCACCGCCCCCGGCGGTACGCGAACGCCGTGCGCGAACGCGCTGCTGCTGCTAAGGACGACGTCCGAGGGGCCCAGCCGCAGCCGTTCGATCGCCCACGGGTAGAGCACCAGCAGCCGCCGGAACGACGCCTGCCCGACGCCCAACCGCTGCAGCGGCGAGGTCGTGATCGAGCGCCCCGCGAAGCGCCCGCCTGTACCGCCCTCGTCGTAGAGGAGCGTGAAGATCGGAGAGTCGACATACAGCTCGGCGATCGCCGCGAAGGTGCGCTCGGCGCCGCGCATGACCAGCAGGTAGTCGTGCGCGAGGGACACGGACTCGCCGTGAGCCTGCGAAGGGGTGGGTGAGTGCTCGGCGATCACGGCCGCTTGGATTGCCCGCTGCCCTCAGAGGGAGCCGGCTTCACCTCGGCCGGCCAGCAGGTCGGTCACGAACTCGCCCATCCGCGATTGCTGGACGCGCCTGTCGAACGGGTCGCAGTTGCGCTCGCGGATCGCCTCACGTCGACGGTCGATCTCATCGCGGGTGAGGGTCTCCAACAGCTCCGTCAGCGCATCCACGTATGTGTGACTCCACGGCGCCCCGCCCGGCAGCCTCCAGAAGCAGGCGCTCTCGAGGTCGTAGGAGACCGGGCTCTGGCCGCTGAGCACGGGCAGGCCGGCAGCGAGGTACTCGCTCAGTTTGGTGGTGTAGCGAAACGACCCCACCCGGTCCACGCTCTGCGAGAGGCTGGCGATGTCGAACGCATCCAGGTAGTCCGGCACCTCCTCCGGCGGGACCCGGCCGGGCAGCAGCACGCGGCCGCCGAGATCCTCGCCCGCCATGTCCCTCAGCCGCTGCAGCCCGGAGCCGTCGCCGACGATGCACACCACCACGTCGGTGCGGTCCAGGCGCCGCACGGCCTGCACCAGCTCCGCGCCGTAGACGTACCCCACACGGCTCACCAGCTGCAGGGCGCCGGTGAGGCCGACGACGATCGCCTCGGGGGCGATGCCCAGTCTCCCGCGTACCTGCTCGCGGCCACCCTCCGACGCGTGCCCGCGGGTCCATCCGGGCGCCGTCATCCCGCGCGGGGCGCCGAACGTGAGCGCCCGCCCCACGAGATAGGGAGTCCAGCCCACGTAGCCCGCGCAGCGGCGGCAGAGCAGGCGCTCGTAGAGCGCGCCGGCCACGCCGAGCAGGCGCGAGCGCAGGCCGAGGTAGGGACCGACGGCGTCGCCGCTCGACACGACGAAAGGGATGCCCAGCAGCGCCTGGATTGCCATCACCGCGACGCCGCCCGCGATCCCGGTTCCCTCCATGACGATCAGCGCCGGCCGCCGAGCGACGGCGGCTCTGATCAGGCCCGCAGCCGATCTCAGCCTGTGCCTGTGGTCGAAGGGGTAGACCTCGGGATCCAGAGGCTCGAGTAGGAGGCGGATCCGCTGATCGGTGACGTGATCGTGACCCTGGGTCGTGAAGCACAAGATCCGCGTCTCCGGAGCGCCCGCCAAGCCCATCCTTTCCTCTGATCGTCCCGCCGTCCCGGCGCTGTCACACCGCGCCGAGCGGTCCGGGCAGGATAGATGATCGTGCCTTTCCGCCCGCGCCGCGGGACCCAGAAAATCGGCTCTGGATGCGGTATCGCGCGGTACCCTTTGAGGCCGGTGCCGGGATGGCGGTGCCCTCCGCGAGCACTGCTTCACTATGAGCACCCCTTATCTGCAACCGTCCGGTTCGAGCACCGGCGTGCCGCCGGCCCTACTCGGACCGCGCCTGCGCCAGGCGCTTCTCGTCGGTGTCGGCGCCGGGCTCGTTCCGCTGGCGATCGCGCTCGCCATCGCCCTCTCGGTGCCGCGGCCGAACCTTGCGCTCGCCGTGGGCATCGCCGCCGGTGCCGTGGCTGTTGTCGTGCTCGTCGCGGACACGCGCCTGCATGTCACCGTGATGCTGCTCGCGCTCTATCTCGGGCTACTGGACGGACCGGTCAAGCTGGGGACCGGCGGTCACGAACTGGCGTCGGTCGGCCGCGACATCCTGATCTTCGCTGTGAGCCTCGGGGCGCTGCTGAGGCTGCTCGCCAGCAGGCAGCCGATCCGACTGCCCCCGCTGTCGGGCTGGGTGGTGCTTTTCGTGGCGCTCGTCCTGGCCGAGGCGTTCAACCCGCACACCGGCGGATTCGTGAAGGCCCTCGGTGGCTTTCGCCAGCAGCTCGAGTTCGTCCCGTTCTTCTTCTTCGGCTACGCGATCATGCGATCCAAGGAGCGCTTTCGCAAGTTCTTCCTCCTGCTCGGAGTCATAGCGCTGGCCAATGGGATCGTCAGCACCTACCAGACCAAGCTCAGTCCGGGGCAGCTGGCGAGCTGGGGGCCCGGCTACAGCGAACTCGTCAACGGCAGCAACCAGGGGGGCAAAAAGGGTCTCTCGGGACGGCTCTATGTCAGCGAAGGCGTCGCGCGGGTGCGTCCGCCGGGTCTCGGCAAGGACGCCGGCTTCGGTGGCAGCATCGGCTTGATCGCCGTCCCATGCACGCTCGCGCTGCTGGCAACCTGGCGCGGCCGGCGACGATGGCTCGGGCTGGTCCTCTGCCTCGGAGCGCTGCTCGGCGTGGTGACCGGGCTCGGGCGCCTTCAGGTCGTCGGCGCCGTTCTGGCGCTGCTCGCCTTCGCGCTGCTCTCGGCAAGCGCCGGACGGCGAATCACGCGCCCGCTCGGCGCCCTCGTGGTGGTGCTCGCGCTCGCGTTCCCGCTCGGCGCGCTGCTTGTGTCGATCGAGGCGCCGGGGACGTTCAATCGGTATGCCGAAATCGCACCGGCCAACGCGGTGTCTGCCAAAGACAAAAAGACCGGAGAACTCTCGCTCCTGCCGCATCAGCTTTCGGTCGCGCCGCTCGGCGTGGGGCTGGCGAGCGCCGGCGCGGCGAGCGGCTTCGGCGGGCAGGTCAGTGAACGGCTCGAAGGCCACAGCGTGGGCGCGGAGACGCAGTTCAACTTCTCGGCGGACGAACTCGGCCTGCCCGGAGTGCTCCTGTGGATCGGGATCGTGCTCAACCTGATCTGGCTGGCCCTGCGGCGGCTGCGGGGGGTCGCCGACGTCGAGCTTCGGATCGACCTTGCGGCCGTGTTCGCGCTGCCCGTCGCCTTCCTGATCATGGGGCTGTCCGGGCCCATCTTGGGAAGCTCGGCCGCCGGCCCCTACTTCTGGTTCGCCACCGGGATCGCCGCCTACTGGTTCGCCGGGCCGGGCCGGCGGCTTGCCGCCAAGAATGACGGTGGCTCCCGAGTCGGTGCGCAGGGTGGGCCGCGGCAAGCGACAGCGGCTTCGTGACGCCCGTGTCACACACTGGCCGAAGCCATGCGCCAGATGCCCGTCAGACCGCGCCGGGACTGTACTCTTTGGAGTTGTGGGCCCTCAGGTTGGCGGGCGCGGGGCCGTGGACGGATCCTAAGCGATGAACGATACGAGGAGCGACTCAGCGAGCATCTTTGCCCCGCTTTGGAAGCGTAAGTGGCTGATCCTGGCTGTCGCGATCCTCGTGGCGGCAGCCACCTACGAGTACTACAAGCACAGGCACTCCAACTTCAAGGCCACGACCCAGCTCTTCCTCGGCGGCGGCTCCGAACAGTCACCCGGAGCCGGCGGCGGGACGGGCAAGTCGACCCTCACCGGGCGTGCTCTCGCCGATCAGGTCGGGCTGATCAACTCCCCGATCGTCGGCAAACCGGCCCGCGAAATGCTACGCGCCGAACACGACCTGCAGGGGGCGCGGGCAAAGGCGACGGCGACCGCGAACGCAGCCAGTGACTTCATCACCATCACCACCGAAGCCGCCAAACCGAAACCGGCGATCGCCCTAGCGAACGCGTATGCGCAGGTCTACATAAAAAGACAGCGACGCGACTACCTCGCCGGCCTGCAGGCGCAGATCGTCACGGCGCGAGCGCAGCTGCGCAGGATCGAAACCCCGCCGCCGGCGGGCCAGACCGGGTCGAAATCGGCTGCGCCCAGCAGCACCTCGACGCTCCAGGCGGCCAACCTCGCCAGCAAGATAAGCCAGCTCGAAACCGCGCTCACCACCTTCTCCGGCGTGCAGCAGGTCGGCACCGCCCGCGCGCAGTCGCTGGGCGCCTCGGCGTCCCCGAAAAAAAACGCGATCTTCGGCTTCGTGATCGGCCTGATCCTCGCGAGCATCGCCGCTTACGTGCTCAGCCGCTTCGACCGTAGGGTGCGCGGCCTCGGCGATGTCGAAGCGCTGTTCAACACGGAGATCCTCGCAGCGCTTCCAGCCGTGCGCTCGCCGGTCGTCCGCCCCGACGGCCAGCGCGCCCCCGCCAAGAGCCTGCTCGAGCCGCTGCGGCGTCTGCACACGACGCTGCGGCTGCGCGATCCGCGGGAGGCCGCCGGGGGTGCGCGCGCGCCACGAACGATCCTCTTCCTGAGCCCGGACGCGGGTGACGGCCGCTCCACGCTGATCGCCAACCTCGCGCGAGTGCAGAGCGACTCCGGTGAGCGGGTCGCCGTCGTCGAGGCAGACTTCCGCCGGCCCGCCCAGGCACGCCTGCTCGGGCTCGACGGGCAGTACGGACTGGCGGACGTGCTCACCGGAACGGTCCCGATGGAGCAGGCGCTGCAGAGCGCGAGGTCGGGCGCCACGGTGAGCCCCGCGGGTGACGGCACAGCGCCTGCGGGAAGCGTCTCGACGGTCGTCGAGTCGCGCAGCATCGGCTCCCTGTCGGCGCTCGTCGGCGGCGGAAGCGTCGCCAACCCGCCGGCTCTGCTCTCCGGCGAGCGCATGGCCGAGATGCTCCGCGCCTTGGCTGAGGAGTTCGACTACGTGCTCATCGACGCGCCGCCGCCGCCCGAAGTCAGCGATGCCATGCCGCTGCTCCAGCTGGTCGACGCCATCGTCCTGGTCGCGCGGATCGGACATACCCGCGAGGTGTCCGCCCAGCGACTGGCGCAGCTGCTCGCGGGGACGGCGAGCGCACCGGTGCTCGGCGCGGTGGTCAACTCCGTGCCACGCAGGGACATAGAGAGCTACGGCTTCGCGTTCGCACCCGTCCAGCCGCGCCGCCGCAGGTTGATCGGGCGATGACGTCCGCCGAAAGAGCTTGAGCGCATAGGCGGTCATCGGTGGAGGTCATGCCGATGGAGATCGCGGTCGTCGGGATCTCCGTGAGTCCCACCTGTGGCGTGCGCGATCACGCAGGGCTTCTCGCCGCGGACCTCACCCGCCGGGGCCACTCGTGCACGTTTCACTGGCTGCGGCGCGAAGAGCGCTCGCTGCGCGGCGCTCGAGCCGAGGTCCTGGCGTGGACGCGGGAGCTGGCGCCCGCCCTCTCCGATAACAGGCCGGGGGCGATCCTGCTGCACTACTCCGTCTTCTCCTATGCCCACCGCGGCCTGCCGCTGTTCGTGCGCCCGACCCTCGCCGCGCTCCAGAGCTCGGGTGCTCCGGTCGTGTCCGTCCTGCACGAGTTCGCATATCCATGGAGGTACAGGGACTGGCGGGGCAACGTCTGGGCGATCGCCCAGCGTGCCGCGCTCATACCGGTCATGCGCACCTCCTGCGCCGCGATCACGACCGGCGATGCCAGGGTGCAGTGGCTGACCTCGCGGCCGTGGCTGCCGCGCCGCCGGGTTCTGCTCGCGCCGGTGTTCTCGAACCTGCCGGCACCGTCGGCCCCCGACGGAGGCCACGGCCACGAGCTGATCGGGCTGTTCGGCTACTCCTATCAGGGCGCCGCCATGTCGGTGATCCTCGACGCCCTCGGCGACCTCCGCGGGCGCGGCCTCGGTGCGCGGCTGCGACTGCTGGGCGCGCCGGGGCGCTCCTCATCCGCGGGTGACGCGTGGCTGGACGGCGCCCGCGAGCGGGGTCTCGAGGACGCCGTCTCGTTCTCCGGCGCGCTTCCCGCCCAGGAGCTCTCTGATGCGCTCGCCGAGTGCGACGTGCTCCTCTTCGTCGATGAAGCCGGACCGACCTCGCGGAAGGGAACGTTGGCGGCGTCGCTCGCGTCCGGCCGCCCGGTCGTGGCGCTCGACGGCCCGCAGACCTGGTCGGAGCTCGTCGAGCGGCGTGCCGCGCAGGTGGTAGCGCCCACCGACAGCGCGCTGGTAGACGCGCTGTCGGTGCTGCTCGAGGACGAGCGCTCGCGCGAGGAGCTCGGCCTCAGGGGCCGGGTCTTCGCCGAGCGCGAGATGGGGCTCTCGCGCACCACGGAGGCCGTTCGCAGCCTGCTCGCCGACCCGCTGTGCGCGTAGATCGCGGGTAGCCTACGCGCGCATGGCAGGGCCCGCCACAGACCGACCCCGCGTCATCTACGTGATGGGCGCCGGACGCAGCGGCAGCACCATCTTCGGCGTCAGCCTCGGCAACTGCCCCGGGGTGTTCTACGCGGGTGAGCTCGACGACTGGCTCGCCCGTTCCGGAGTGCCGCTGCTGGAGGACGACGAGCGCAGGCGGTTCTGGAGCTCGGTCCGCGAGCAGGTCGAGGATGCCGACGATCTCTACGGCAGGGAGAGCCAGCGAGCGCTGGAGCGCTCCGCCTCGCTGTTCCGCATCCACATGTGGCCGGCGCGCCGGCGCTTGCGCGCTCCCTACAGGCGGGTGGCCGAGAGCGTCTACCGTGCCATCGACCGGGCGACGGGAGGAGCGGTGGTCGTCGACACCTCCCACTACCCGTTGCGGGCGCGTGAGCTCCAGAGCCTCGACCGGATCGACCTGCATCTCGTCTATCTGCTGCGAGACCCGCAGAGCGTGGTCGCCTCGTTCAACCGCCGGGACGTTGCCCAGTACTCCAAGTCGACGCTCACCGCGAACGTGTACCTGTGGCTTACGAACCTCCTGTCGGTGTTGGTGTTCCTCCGCCACCCACCGGCGCGGCGCACATTCGTGCGTTACGAGGATTTCATCGCCGATCCTGAGGCGACGGTCCGTACGATCCTCGAGAGGACCGGCGCCGGCGTCACGCCTCCTGACTTCGGAGCCCTGCGGACCGGCATTCCGTTCCTCGGCAACCGGCTGATCCGCTCTGAGGTCATCGCGCTAAGAGCCGAGCCGGCGAGAGGCACCCGCTCGCGAGTCACAGCGATCCTGCAGGCACCGTGGCGGCCGGTGCTCTCGAGGCTGCGGCCGAACGCCGCGCTCGAGGTCCGCTCGCGCTAGCGGCGCCTCAGCGCCCGGCTTCTTCGCTTTCCCGCCGCTTGGCGGCGGCCGCTTCGGCCGCTTCTTCACGGGCGAACTGCAGCCGCGCCTTGCGTTCGGCAGCGGTTTCGCCGGCGGGGGCGGTGGTGCGCGTCCTCCGGCGCTGCGTCCGGCGTTTCGGCGCTTTGGAGCGCCTGCCGTGCGCCGGTTTCGAGACGCCGGTGCGGCGGCTGCTCGCCCGTTTGGCACTGTTCCCGGTCGCTTTGGCTCGTTCGGCCCTGGCGCGGGCTTCACGCCTCGCCCTCGTTTCCGCTTCGAGCGCTTCCTGGTGGCGCTTGGCGTCAGCCGCCTGCTTCTGCGCCTGTGCCACTTCGGCCGCTTCGGACCCGGCGGCGGCGCCCTTGCCCGCGGTGCCGGCTTCGGATGCTTCGCCGGACGCACTCGAGCCGCCGCCGCAGCCGGCGATGGCAAGGCCACAGAGGACCAGCGCGGCGGCCGGTGCGGCGGCGCGTCCTCGGCGCCCGGCGTGGTCGATGCGGGTCCTCACGCGGAGATTCTAGGGCGGGTGTGCTCGTCGCGGCGCCGTGCGCCCCCGCGCTCGGCTTCGCGCGCGCGGGTCATCGCCCGGCCGGCGGAGCGCTCGGGGCGGGCAGCACGATGGAGCCGGTGTTGCGTTCCTGGTGGTGTGCCTTGCGCGCCGCTTCCTGCTGGCGCTTCTGAGCGGCTTCGCGCTTCTGAGCGGCTTCGCGCTTTTGCTTCGCTTCGGCAGCGGCGGCTTCTTCGCGCTTCTTCGCTTCGGCCTGCGCCGCCTGCCGGCGCGTGCGGGCGTTCGCTTGAGCGGACCGTTCCTTCTTCCTGGCTTCGGCCTTGGAAGCGGCTTCGCGTTTCCTCGCGTTGGCTTCCGCGGCCCCTTCGCGCTGCTTGGCCTTCGATTCCGCGGCTTCTTCTTTCTTCTTGGCTTCCAGCTCCGAGAGCAGTTCGCGGTTCCTGGCTGTTTCCGCTGCTTCTTCTCGTTTCTTGTTTGCTTCTTCGCCGTGTTCCGCGGATTCTTCACCGGATTCGGGCGGGGGCGTCGCACGTGTCGACCCGCTGACGGAGCTGCCGCAGCCGGCGGCGCATGCCGCCAGCAGCAGCGCTACGAGCAGTGACAGAAGCCTGCGACCGCGCGCCCCCGATGTCTGTCGCTTGGAATCGGTGTGCGGGAGCATGGTCGAGTGGAGGGTGTGGCACTGCGTCGACCCCGAATCTTAGGTCGCGCGGCGCCACTAGCCGCCGGCGTATTCCAGGGTGAGCAGGCGCGGGTAGTCGGTGGCGGACAGTTCGACGACCGCCGTTTCCCCTTCGCGGGAGAGGAGGCGCGCGGGTGTCGATTGGTCGCGGATGGGGTCGTAGGCGCTCACGCTCGGCGGTGTGCCGCCTTCCGGGAGGTTGCCCAGCGTTATCCGAAAAGTCTCGTCGGGCAGGTCGAAGCGGGTGAGGTCACTCGCAGGGGCGGTGGGGTCATAGAGGGTGAGCAAGTCGCGTGTCATCACGTACACCGGGATGACGAAACGCGTCGGGGAGGACTGGAACGGCAGTACGGCCAGCACGTCGCGATCGTAGAGCGGCGGATGGGGGTCGGTGCCGTCCCCGCTGAACTGCGCATGGTTGCCGTCCTGGGCTATCGAGAGCAGCTTCAGCTGGCGGGCGGCCCCGCTCGGACCGGGCCCCTGGAAGCGCGCGAGCGTCCTGGCGAACGAGTGCATCACCTCGCTGCCCAGCTGGTCGCCTGGATACGTGCCCGGATGGGCTTCGAGCGCCGAGAAGAAGTCGTCGCCGATCAGGCTGAAAGCCCCCGGCGCAGCGGCGAAGAAGTAGTCGCGAGTCATGCCCTTCCCCACCATCGAAACGAGGCTGCGCAGTAGCGCCTTGGCGTGGAAATGCGCCCGGTCGGCCGTGCTCAGGGTCGCCGCGGGCCCGCTCTGCGGAGTCACCTCGTCGGGGCCGACGACGGGTGCCTTGCCGATGCCGAGGTTGTACTCCGTCACCCACTTCTGGACCGGCGCCCCACCGGCGGGTCCCACTTCACGGCCGTGGGGCCAGTGGTAGATCGGCGTGGTCACCGGAGAGATGTCGCGGATGAGGGTCTCCGTCGATGTGGCCGTCAGGGTGTACTCGGGGAACAGCGACTGGTAGGTCGGTATGAACAGGGGCTTGAAGCTCGACCTCGACGACGTGTCGAGTTCACCCTGGGCATTGCGCGCATAGACATGCCATTCGTGGTATTCGGAGGGGAAGCTGATCGCGCCGACGTACGGATGCTTGCTGATCGCCGTAAGGCCCACCGGCGCCGCCGCCCCCGACGGGAACGGAGTCTCGCTTGCGAAGCCGTTCGTGACGCCGACCGATGGAGACAGTCCGTTGGCGGGGTCGCGAACGTAGGCCACCGTCGCTTCAAGGATCGCCCTCTGCACTTCGTTGTTCACCTGGCGTTTGTGCCTTTTGGTCACCACGCTGCCGCGAAGTTCACCTTCCTGCGGGCCAAGTGGTTCACCTTCGGTTCCCGCTTCGTCTTCCGATTCTTCCTTGTCCGTTTCAGATGCGTATCCGGGTTCGCCGTCGCCGAGGCGTTCGGACCGGTAATCCGTTTCGGGGTCTTCGGCTTCGGGCGTGCTCGCGCCGGCGGCTTCGGGGGTGCTCGCGCCGCCGGCTTCTGCGGTGCTCGCCCCGGCGGCGGCCGACGGGGCGCCGGCCCGGCTCTGACCTTCACCCGACGCGGTGTAGTAGTTTTCGGAGTTCAGGAACTGCGACCCGAAGGTGAGCTCGTTCCAGACCTCGAGGTCGAATCCGCCCGGGCCCACGATGCCGGCGGCGAGCTTGGACACGGCGGCGACGTAGTTGACCCAGCCGGCAAGCGTCGCCTGGAACTCCGGGTTGGGCTCGCCGTCTGCCCGCTTGGGCGGGCCGAACGGCGCGTACAGGAGCGTGGTGCCGGAGTGCGGACCCGCCGGCAGCGGGTTCGGCAGCGGCCTCGAGAGCGTGGCCAGGCCTTCTGCGCCGACCGAGGTGACGAGCACGTCCGGCGTGCCTTTGAAGACGAGGTAGTTGAATCCCGTCTTGCCCGGCACCACCTGGGCGGCGCTTGCAGCCGCGAGCTTCACGGTCTGCGATCCGGCGGGCGCCGCGGACGTCGTTTCGAGGGTCACGTGCTTCTCGGGGGTCGGTGCGCCGCTGTAGGCCTGGAGCACGATCAGGGGACGCAGGCCGTGGTCGCGGAGCGCGGTGAGGCGGGCGGTGATGTTCGCCAGGTGCATGGGGACGAACTTCGTCGGATCGCTGTAGGAGAGGGCCGGCCAGTCGATTGCCAGGCGGGCGAGCCTGAAGCCGCTGTCGTGGAGCAGCTGGGCAGTCGCCTCGGCCTGTTCCGGGTTGACGTTGAAGTTGATCCCGACCGATTCGAGCAACCGCGAGGCCGGCCAGGTGTCGAGGTACGCGCGCCAGGGCTGCACCCAGAAGGAGAAGGATCCGAACGGGACGTCCGTGAGGAAGCGCGGGTCGATCGGGTCGTTCACCACTTCACCCGTTTCGATCGGCAGCGTGATGCCCGGTCGCACCGGCGGGTGCTTTTCAGGCGGGCTCGGACGTTCGCCGCTCCCGCCGCCAGCCTGCCCGCCACGGCTTCCTTCGACGCCGCCCTGTGGGGTCGGCGGGACGTCACCGGCCGGGTACAGGGGGGTGGCCGTGAGCCCGCCTAGCCATGCGGGCCGCGATCCGCTCGTGCGAGGAGTGCGTGCGACGCGCCTGGCGCACGCCTGCCGCGCGGCTGTGCGCCTGGCGGCTCGCTTCCGCGCGGCGCTACCGCGCGGCGCGCGCCCGAGGCACTGCTTGCGGGCCGCCACCCTGTGGGCGGCGCGTCCGGTGTGGGCCCGCGCGAGCGTCGGGACCATCAGGAGAAGCATGATGCACAGGCACGCCGAGCGGGCGGCCGGCAGAAGCGAGACACCCCGCCGCCGGGGCCCGAAGATGGAGGGCATCTGTATCGGTGACATTCAGTGGGGAGGCAGGCTGCTCGGTTTGCACGGGACGATCGGCGCGGCGCGAGCCTCGCTTGACGGCGGACCATGCGGCTGGACGTTCGTCGGTCTATGTTTGGGCGCATGCCCGACGCCGCCCGACGTGCCGATCGCAGCCGCGGGCGGATGCCGCGGCTGCTGATCCTCACGCCCGACTTCCCTCCGGCTCGCGGTGGGATCCAGGTGGTCGCGCACCGTCTCGCCGCCGGACTCGGCGGGTTCGAGGTCCGCGTGGTGACGCTCGCGGACAGAGGAGCGGACGGGTTCGACCGGAGCGCGGGCCTCGCGATCCGGCGCGTGCGCGCGCCCCGGCGTCCGGGCGCCGCCCGCAACCTCGTCCTGAACGCGATCGCCCTGATCGACGGCGTCCGGTTTCGCCCGCAGCTGATCCTCAGCGCTCACATCGTCACCAGCCCGGCCGCGGCGATCCTCCGCGGCCTGCTCGGCGGGCGAACCGTTCAGTACTTCTACGCGAAGGAGATCGCGGACAAACCGAGGCTCGCGCGATTTGCCGCACGCAGGGCGGACGCGGTCATCGCGATCAGCTCCTACACGTCGGGCCTGCTCGCGGCGGCCGGCGGTATCGCCGGCGAGAGCCTGCGGCTGATACCGCCGGGCGTCGACCCGCCGACCGACCCCCGGCCGCAGCCGGCCGGGCGGCCCACCTTCGTCACGATCGCCCGCCTCGTCGACCGCTACAAGGGTCACGACGTGCTGGTCAGGGCGCTCCCATCGATCCGCGCGCAGGTGCCGAACGTGGAGTGGGTGGTCATCGGCGACGGCCCGCTGCGGCCGGAGCTCGAGGCGCTCGCCCGCGAGCAGGGTGTCGCCGAGTGCATCCGCTTCGTGGGCTCCGTCTCCGACGAGGAGCGCGACGGCTGGCTGCGACGCGCGGACCTGCTGGCGATGCCGAGCCGCCTGCCGGGCGAGGGCCGGGCCGGCGAGGGGTTCGGCATCGTCTACCTCGAGGCCGCCACCTACGGCAAGCCGGTCGTGGCCGGCGATGTGGGAGGCGCGCTGGACGCGGTCATCGACGGCGAGACGGGACTGCTAGTCGATCCGGCCGATCCCGAGGCGGTCGCCGCGGCGATCACGCGGCTGCTCATCGACCGGGAGCTCGCGGTGCGCCTCGGGGCCGCCGGCGCCCGGCGGGCCCGACGCTACTACTGGGCGGCGATCGTCGAGCAGGTGCGGGCCGTCCTGCTCGAGCAGCTCGGCTCCGCCGCGGGGCAGAGCCTCTCCGCTCCGGCCGAGAGCGAGAACGCCGGGACTCCCGCATGACGAGCCGCCGCTTCCAGCGGCCGGCTGCCAGACAATGAACGTCCTCTACGTCAACCACACCGGGGTGGTCAGCGGCGGTGAGCGCTCGCTGCTGAGCCTGGTCGCGGCGCTGCCTCCCGAGGTCGCCGCGCTCGTCGCCTCGCCGCACGGCGACCTCCAGGAGGCGCTCGATCGGCTAGGCGTCGCCACGACGGCGATCACCGGCACCGCCGGAAGCCTGAGGCTCCACCCGCTGCACACGCCGCAGGCGCTCGCGGAGCTCAGCCGCGCATCGCTGCAGGTCTCCCGGGCCGCGCGCCGGCACCACGCCGACGTCGTTCACGCAAACTCGATCCGCGCTGGCATCGTCGCGGCCCTCGCGCGCGTGTCGCCGGCGGCGAAGGTGGTCCACGTGCGCGACTGCCTGCCGCCCGGGCCTCTCAGCACGGCCACCATGCGCCTCATCGCCGCGACCGCCACGACGGTGCTCGCCAACTCGCGCTACACGGCTGCCTCGGTGCGAGCGCTCGCACCGCACGCGCGCACGGAGGTTGTCTACAACGCCGTCGATCTCGCCCGCTGGGATCCCCAGCGCATCGACCGAGCGGCCGCCCGTGGGGCGCTGGGGGAAGCCGGGCGTCGCCGGGTGCTGCTCGGAGTGGTCGCGCAGCTCAGCCCATGGAAGGGGCAGGACACCGCAATCGAAGCGCTCTCGCTGCTGCGCGACGCGGGCGTCGACGCGCATCTGCTGCTGATCGGCTCGGCAAAGTTCGTCGCCCGCGCCACGCGTTTCGACAACGAGGCGTACGTGACCGGCCTGCGCCGGCTGGTTGCCACCGCGGGACTCGAGGACCGGGTCTCGTGGCTGGGCGAGCGCGAGGACGTGCCGCAACTGATGCGCGCCCTCGACGTCCTGCTGCTCCCCTCCTGGGAGGAGCCGTTCGGCCGTGCGCTCGTCGAGGCGATGGCCCTCGGCGTGCCCGTCGTCTCGACGAACGTGGGCGGCCCCAATGAGATCGTCCAGCACGGCCGAGAGGGGCTGCTCGTCGCACCCAGGCAGCCTGCGGCATGGGCGGAGGCGATCCAGCGAATAGCCGACAGCCCGTCGCTGGCGTCCGAGATGGGAAGCGCCGGCCGTCTGACGGCGCAGGCGAGGTTCTCCGTCGACCACCACGTGGCCGCCACGCTCGCCGTCTACAGTCGCGCGCTGGAGCGGCTGTAGACGCCCGCCGGTGCGAGGGAGCGGCGTAGACGCGCGCCGGCGCGGGGCGGGCAGCGCGCTCGCGCGAGGCCGGGCGCCGGCTTGAACATTGATCGGGCGAACCCTAAAGTTTCACATCTGCCTGCCCGGAAGTCAGGCAGGCTGGAGACCGCGCAGGGATGCTCGCCACCTACCACCCACCCCACCTGCGCACGCTCGAGGCCGACACGTTCGGGCAATGGAGCCAAACCACCGGCGCCCGGAGGTGCGGAGCCTCTACAATGGCCGCATTCACAGGGGAGAGCATGCGCGGGCGTTCCCGATCTCCAATTGGACCGAGCTCGACGTGTGGCAGTACGTAGCCGAGGAGGGGCTGGAGGTGCCGTCGATCTATCGCCACCGGACGGTGGGGGACATGAGCTGATGAGTGCGCGGCCCTCATCCCCGGGCGTCGTCGGCAACGGCAACGGCTCCGAGGCACCGGTGCAGGCACACGCAGGCCCGCTCGCGGGCGACGCCAGGGAGATGTTCAGGCGGCTCACCGAGCGGCCCGCCGACCTGCTGCGCTTCGCCACGGCAGGGTCGGTGGACGACGGCAAGAGCACGCTGATCGGGCGGCTGCTCTACGACTCCAAGCAGGTGTTCAGCGACCAGCTCGCGCACGTCGAGCAGGCCAGCGAACGCCGGGGCCAGGACTTCCTCGACCTCTCGCTCCTGACCGACGGGCTCCGCGCCGAGCGCGAGCAGGGCATCACCATCGACGTCGCCTACCGATACTTCGCCACGGCCCAGCGTCGGTTCATCATCGCGGACACACCCGGGCACGAGCAGTACACGCGCAACATGGTCACCGGTGCCTCCACGGCCGATCTCGCGATCGTGCTCGTCGACGCACGCAAGGGCGTCGTCGCGCAATCCAAGCGCCATGCCTTCATCAGCTCGCTGCTCGGCATCCCGCACGTCGTGGTCTGCGTGAACAAGATGGACCTCGTCGACTTCGACGAGTCGGTGTTCGACGGGATCGTCGAGGAGTTCGATCGCTTCGCGGCGCGCCTGGAGCTTCCCGATGTGACCTTCATCCCGGTCTCCGCGCTCCTGGGCGACAACGTGGTGGAGCGCTCCGAGGCGATGCCCTGGTATCAGGGGCCGCCGCTGCTCTACCACCTCGAGCACGTCCACATCGCCTCCGACCGCAACCTGATCGACGTGCGCTTCCCGGTGCAGTGGGTCATCCGCCCGCCGTCGACCTCGGTGGCCGACTACCGCGCGTATGCCGGACAGGTGGCCGGCGGCGTGCTTCGGCCCGGCGACGAGGTGCTCGTCCTGCCGAGCGGCCAGCGCAGCACGATCGCCGGCATCGACACGTTCGAGGGCACCGTCCAGGAGGCCTTCCCGCCGATGTCGGTTGCGATCCGTCTGGCAGACGACATCGACGTGGGCCGCGGAAGCACGA
Source organism: Solirubrobacteraceae bacterium (assembly GCA_036498265.1). Classification (GTDB taxonomy): domain Bacteria; phylum Actinomycetota; class Thermoleophilia; order Solirubrobacterales; family Solirubrobacteraceae; genus Palsa-744. Next base: position 115,214 of record DASYFT010000031.1, read on the forward strand.
TCGTCCGCCCGCACAACCAGCCGACCGTCTCGAACAAGTTCGAGTGCCTGCTCTGCTGGATGTCAGAGCAGCCGCTGAGCCGGAGCAGGCGCTACCTGGTCAAGCACACCACGCGATCGGTGATGCTGGGGGCGGCCGATGTGCGCTACCGGATCGACGTAGAGACCCTGCACCGCGACGAGACGGCGACGACGCTCGAGCTCAACGACCTCGGACGCGTGCACCTCGAACTCAGCTCCCCTCTGGTCTTCGACTCCTACCGCCGCAACCGCCTCACCGGGAGTCTGATCCTGATCGACGAGGCGACCAACGAAACGGTCGGTGCCGCGGTGGTGCTCGACACGGAGGTGGAGGAGCCGGTCGAGGACGCCAAGCACGACCGCAGCCCGAACGTCAGGTGGCAGGGCTCGAGGATGACGCGCGACCGCCGCTGGAGCTCGCTCGGCAACCTCGGCGCGACGCTCTGGTTCACCGGCCTTCCGGGGGCCGGGAAGTCGACGATCGCCGCCGCCGTCGAGGAGCGTCTGGTGCAGGTGGGCCAGCCGGCCTTCCTGCTCGACGGCGACAACCTTCGCCATGGCCTCAACGGCGACCTCGGCTTCGATGAAGAGGCGCGGCGGGAGAACGTGCGCCGCACGGCGCACGTGGCGAGGCTGCTCGCCGAGTCCGGCACGATTGCCCTGGTCAGCCTCGTCAGCCCGTATGCCGCCGATCGTGAAGCCGCGGCGGCTCTGCACGCGGCCGACGATCTCGGCTTCGTCGAGATCTTCGTCGACGCTCCGCTGGAGCTTTGCGAGCAGCGCGACCCCAAGGGTCTCTACGCCCGGGCGCGCGCCGGCGAGCTGGCCGGTCTCACCGGCGTCGGCGCGCCCTATGAACCGCCGTCCGAACCGGATCTCGTGCTCGGCAGCAGCAGGGAAACGGTCGAGCGGGAGGTTGAGCGGGTGCTCGAGCTGCTCGCCGCCCGCGGGCTTCTGCACGGCTGAGGGCCATCACCTTGACCCCTCTCCACGGCTGAGGCTCTCACCTTGACGGGCTCCGCGGGAAGGCTTCCCGACTTCTTCGTCGTCGGCCACCCCAAGAGCGGCACCACGGCCCTCTACGAGATGCTCCGACGGCATCCGCAGATCCACATGGGCGACCTCAAGGAGCCGTGGTTCTTCGCGACCGACCTCAGCCCGCGCTTCAAGCACCCGGCCTCCGGCGTGTCGCCGCGAAGCCTCGAGGAGTACGCGGCGCTGTTCGAGGGCGCAGCTCCGGACCAGAGGATCGGCGAGGGCACCTCCTCGTACCTGATGTCGCACACTGCGGCGAGGGCGATCGCGGAGGTCCGGCCGCAGGCGCGCATCATCGCCATCCTGCGCGAGCCCGTGAGCTTCCTGCGCTCGCTTCACCTGCAGCTGCTGCAGAACCACATCGAGTCCAAGCAGGATCTGCGCCGCGCGCTCGAGCTCGAAGCCGCGAGACGCGAGGGCCGGCACATCCCGCGCCGCTCCGACCGGCCGCAGCTGCTCCAGTACCTGGACCACGTGCACTACGTCGAGCAGCTCGAGCGCTACCGCGAGGTGTTCGCATCGGATCAGATGCTGGTGCTGATCTACGACGACTTCCGCAACGCCAACGAGGAGACGATCAGAACGGTACTTGGGTTCCTGGACGTCGACGACTCCGTCCCAATCGACGTGCTCGAGGTGAACCCCTCGGTGCGCACGCGCTCACAGCAGCTCGACAACCTGGTCCACGCCCTCTCCGTCGGGCATGGACCGGTCTCCCGCGCCGCGAAGGGGGCGATCAAGGTGATCACACCACGGCGGCTTCGGCTCGACGCGCTGACGCTGACCCGGGAGCGGATAGTCAACGCCACCCCGCGGCCGCCCGACGACGTGCTGGTGGCCGAGCTGCGGCGACGCTTCAGCGGCGAGGTGAGCGCCCTCAGCGAGTACCTGGGACGCGACCTCGTATCTCTGTGGGGCTACGAGGACGCCGGCTGAGGCGAAGCGGAGGCCGGCGCGGGCAGATTCCAGCGGACCTCGAAGCCGTGCAGCGCCGGGTCGTCGAGAAGCCCCGTCGCGCCGTAGCTCAGCGCCGGGTACTGGGTGCGGTAGGCCTGCATCGCGGCGAGCTTGGCGGCGGCCTGCTCGGGTGTCAGGCGAACCACCTCCGCCGAGCGCAGCGGCGGCATCTCGGGGACGTCCTCAAGGAAGGACAGCCAGAAGGCGTCGACGTTGCGGTGGGGATCGGGGGCGCGGCCGTCCACCCAGTGCGGCCAGCCGTGGAGGATGCAGTAGGGGAGATCGGCGTAGAGCGTCACGGGCACGCCGCCCAGCGCGAGCATGCGCGCGTAGCGGCGCGCGAGCACGTGATCGGGATGCGAGCCGAGCGCCGCGGGCGCGTAGACGCGGGATACCTCGCGCACGTGCACGGTCACGGCCCGGTCGATCTTGCCCAGGGCGGGCGGTCCAGTTCGCCGGTACTGCGTGTCCAGGAAAGGCAGGGCGATCGACCGCCGGCCCGCGGCCGCCAGCGCAAGGGCATCCTCGGCGAGTCGCTCGCGCGCGCGCTCGGCGGAGTCCTCGGCACCGGTGATCGCGTCCCAGAGCGTCAGCCTGCCGGGCTCGGGAACGCCCGCGAACACGTTGACGACGTTCACCTCGTCCCGGCCCGCCAGCACCGCCCAGCAGTCGAGGACCGCATCGTCCCAGTGGGGGGAGAGCAGCAGGGCGGGCGCCTGCGGGTCACTCCGCAGCCCGCTCTGGAAGCTTCGCTCCTCGCGCGCCGCCGCTCGCCGTCTCGCACGCTGGTAGAGCCGTCGCGGGAGGTTGTGCGGGCGGCTCGGGCTCACGACGTCACCGGCCCGGCAGTATAGGCGCGAGGGCGTCACCCGAATCGCCCGCGGACCCCTCGAGACGGGCGCCGGGCAGGCTCTGGGCGCCGTGGGGAGGCGGATATCATGCCCCCATGGCAGAGGTGGATCAGCCCGTCGGCGCGCGCACCCGGCTAGAGCAGAGATTCCCCGACTTCTACATCGCCGGCCATTCCAAGTGCGGCACCACGGCGCTCTACGAGATGCTCCGGCGTCACCCGCAGATCTTCATGCCGGACGTCAAGGAGCCGATGTACTTCGCGCGCAACCCGGACGCGCCGATCTTCACCGCCGGTGCGCAGGTCTTCGAACAGACGGGCGCCGTGCGCGAAACCGAGGAGGACTACCTCTCGCTCTTCGCCCAGGCCGGACGTGACCAGCGCGTCGGCGAGGCATCGACCTTCTACCTTTGGTCGCACTCCGCCGCCTCCAGGATCGCCGAGGCCCAGCCGGATGCGCGGATCATCGCGATCCTGCGCGAGCCGGCGAGCTTCCTGCGCTCGCTGCATCTGCAGCTGCTGCAGAACCATGCGGAGGTCGAGAAGGACCTGCGAAGCGCGATGGCGCTGGAGGGCGAGCGCCGCGAAGGGCGGAGCATCCCGCGTCACGCCCACTGGCCGGAAGCGCTCATGTACTCCGAGCGTGTGAGGTATGTCGATCAGCTTCGCCGCTACCACGCCGTCTTCCCGCCAGAGCAGGTGCTGGTTCTGATCTACGACGACTTCAGGCGCGAGAACGAGGCGACGGTACGGCGGGTGCTGCGCTTTCTCGAGGTCGACGACACCGTCTCGCTTCCCGTGCTGGACGCCAATCCGACTGTCCGGCTGAGGGCCAGGCGCCTCGACACGTTCATCCGCGACGTTCGCCGGGGGGAGGGCCCGCTCGCGAGCGCGCTCAGGAACACGGTGAAGGGCCTGACCCCCTGGCGCCTGCGCAACGACCTGCTGTACCCGCTTCGGCGGCGGGTCATCTACGGCAGCCCACGGCCGCCGGACGACGCATTCACGGCCGAGCTGCGCGCCCGGTTCAAGGGAGAGGTGGTGGCGCTGAGCGAGTACCTCGACCGGGACCTGGTGTCGCTGTGGGGCTATGACCATGTCGAGTGAGCTGCCGGCCGCCGAGCGGGCCGCCGGCCGGCGCGTGCCGGATTTCTTCATCGTCGGCCATCACAAGAGCGGCACCACGGCGCTTTACGAGATGCTGCGGCGACATCCGCAGATCTTCATGCCCGACCTCAAGGAGCCCCGTTTCTTCGCGAGCGACCTGCGCCCGCTGTTCGAACCGGAGACCTCCGGCACGGCGCCCAGGACGTGGGAGCAGTACCTCGATCTGTTCGCCGCGGCGCAACCCGGTCAGCGAGCCGGGGAGGCCTCGCCGGCATACCTGCGCTCGAGCGTCGCGGCGCAGGCGATCGCGGCGGCGCAACCCGACGCGCGCTGCATCGCGATCCTCCGTGAGCCGGCCGGATTCGTGCGCTCGCTGCACCTGCAGCTCGTGCAGGAACACGCAGAGCTGGAGAAGGACCTGCGGAGGGCGGTCGCCAACGAGGAGCGCTTCATCGACGGCCGCCGGGTGCTGCGTTACTCCGACCACGTCCACTACGTGGAGCAGCTGCGACGGTTCCATGCGGTGTTCCCCCCGGAGCAGTTCCTGATCCTCATCTACGACGACTTCAGGAGGGACAACGAGGCGACGGTGCGAAGGGTCCTGCGCTTTCTCGGGGTCGATGACAGCGTGCGGGTCGAGGTCACCGAGGCCAACCCGACGGTGAGGGTTCGCTCGCTCCAGCTCGACAGCGTGGTACGTGGTCTCTACGGCGGAGGCGGCCCGGTCTCGCGAGGGGTGGGCGCGACGGTCAAGGCCATCACACCAACCCGGCTGCGCCGGGGCGCGGCTCGCGCGTTCCGCCACCGCGTCGTCTACGGCAGGCCACAAGCGGCGGATGAGCGCGTGATGAGCGAGCTGCGCGACCGCTACCGTGACGAGGTGGTGGCGCTCAGCGACTACCTGTCGCGCGACCTCGTCGGCCTCTGGGGCTATGACTCGCCTGAGTGAGGAGCGCGCGCCTGCCGAGGACGCCGAGCCGATCGCCGGGCCCGGATGGCGGGCCGAGGTGCACGCGGCGCAGAAGTCGGTGCTCCCGGCCGGCAGCGTCGCGCTCTCGTGTCCCGCGGTGCCGGGCGCGGGCGGGCTCGGCCGGCATCTGAGCGAGATCGTCGACGCGCTCGCCCGGCGCGGGGCGGGCACGGTCTGCGTCTACGGGACAGAGGATCCCGCGCGCCGGGCGGTCCGGCGACGCGGGCCTGCGACGCGGGCGCTGCGCTCGCTGCTGTCGCTGTCGCCGCCGCGTCAGGACGCCGCGAGGCGCACGCTTCAGCAGAGCGTCGAGTTCGACGACGACTGCGCGCGCCGGCTGCCGGCGGCCGAGCACCTGATCGCGTTCAACGGAGTGGCGGCCGAGCAGCTCCGTGCTGCGCGCGCCGCCGGTTACGCCTCCGCGTCGATCGTGTCGGCGACCGCGCACATCAAGCACGTCATCCGCCAGTACGAACGCGCCCACCGGCTCCATCCGCTGGAGGGATCGTGGGCCACGCGCATTGTCGAGCGGACGCTGATCGAGTACTCGCTGGCCGACCGCGTCTTTGTGTCCTCGCATTACGTGCGCGACTCATTCGTCGAGGAGGGGTTCGATGCCGAGCAGCTGCCGCTCTTCCCGCTCAGCCCGGACCCGCGCTACTCCGCCGGCGCTGCGCGTGATGCCGCGGGCACCTTTGACATCGTCTACGTCGGCGGCCTGTCCGTGGTCAAGGGCGTCCCTCTCCTCGTCGACGCCGTCCGCGCCCTCCCGCACGGCGACATCCGCCTCCACCTCGTCGGCGGCTGGAGCTCCCGCGGCGTGCGGCGCTTCCTCGAGCGCGCCGTCGCGCGGGACCCGCGGATCCAGGTCGTCCAGGGCGATCCGCTGCCCCATCTGCAGACGGCAAGGCTGTACGTGCATCCCAGCTACAGCGACGGCTTCGGCTACGCACCGGTGGAGGCGCTCGCCTGCGGCGTCCCGGTGATCGTCAGCGAGGACACCGGGATGAAGGATCTGCTCGAGTCCCGTCCGGCGAGCGGGCACGTCGTGGCGACGGGCGAGCGCGAGCTGCTCAGCGAGGCGATCGACGCCGCCTATCGCGGAGAGCTGTTCGGTCCGCGGACGGCGGGTTAGAGCGAGTCCCCGTGCCGGAGGTGAGACTGAGCGTCGCGATCGTGACGCGCAACCGCCCGGAGAGCCTCGAGCGCACGCTTCGCTCGCTCGGCGCCCAGGGGTCACAGCCCTACGAGGTGCTCGTGTCCGACGACTCCTCCGCCGAGCATCGTCAGCGCACCAGGGACATAGCGCTCGCCCACGGCGCTCGCTACGTCTCCGGACCGCAGCGCGGTCTGTATGCCAACCGCAACGCATCCGCACTGGCGTGCACGGGGAGCCACATACGGACGATGGACGACGATCACGAGTTCCCGCCGGGCCACATCGCGGCGTGCCTCGACGCCGTGCGGCGCGCGCCGGCGGTCGTCTGGATCATCGGCGAGTGCCTGCCCGGCGAGGAGGGCGGCGAGGAGGCCTGGATGTGCCCGCCGCAGCTCAACGCCCGAGGCTCCTCGGTCACGCCGCTGCCGGGCCGGCCGATCTGGGCGATAGCCGACGGGGCAGCGATCTACCCGCGAGAGATATTCGATCGCGGGCTGCGCTTCTCTGAGAGCTTTCGCTTCGGCGCCGCCTACATGGAGTGGGGCAGCCGCCTGCACTGGCTGGGCTACGAGATCAGGCATCTCGACACGACCTACGTGATCCATCACCTCGACCCCGCCGCACGCTCGTTCAACGACGTGCGGATCACCGCGGGGGCGCACCTGTTCGCGGCGCTCTGTCACTCGTTCGTGTATCAGCCGACGCTGCGCAACCGTGCACTCACCGTCGCCGAGCTGGCCGCCACGGTCAGACGCAGGCGGGCCGTCGGCGCCTACGCGGTGGCGGACGCACTGAAGGCCTTCCGCCGGCGGCGACGGGAGCGCTCGCCGCCCGCCGGCGGGCCGGCCTCCGCCTCGTCCGGAGGTGCGCCCGCGGGCCGGGCCGCCCCGAGCGGGGCCCCCGACCCTCAGACGCGGTAGAGCACGTTCGCGTAACCGAAGCGTGGCATCCAGCCGGCCTCGAGCGGCTCCCCGTCCACGGTGCTCGCGCGGTACCCCAGACCGGCGAGCAGCTCGTGCACCGGCCACTCGCCGAGCGTGCGCGCGCCTGCGTGCTCCTTGTTGAACTCCACCACGATCCAGGGTCGGTTCTCGAGCGTCCGGGCCCCTCCCCGCAGAACCTGCAGCTCGTGGCCCTCGACGTCGAGCTTGAGCCCGCTTACCGCTCCCTCGAGCGCGGCGTCCAGCGTCGTGGCGGGGACCGAGATCGCGCCGTCGTCGCTGACCCGCGCGACGTTGTGGGTCTCGCCGACGTCGAAGCGCAGCGTGCCGGGGCCATCGGAGAGCGCGGCCGCGTGCACGCGGATCGCGGTGCTCTGCTTCGCGTTCTCAGCCAGCCGTGCGGCGGCGCCGGGACTGGCCTCGAACGCCTCGACGCGTCCCTGCGCCCCCACGATCGCCGCGGCGACCAGGGACCACAGGCCGATATTGGCGCCGCAGTCGACGAACGTGTCACCCGGTCGCAGCAGTCGCGGCAGCGCCAGCAGCTCCTGCTGCTCCTCCCAGCCGATCCAGACCATCGCCTCGTAGGGCACCGTCATGTCGAGCGACATGCTGAGACCTCCAGGCAGCACGCGAGTTCGCTGCCCCGACCTGGTCCTCACCCAATGTGAGAGGACCCGGCCCTTTCCCTTGAACGGAGGCGTGCGCCGGAGCAGTTCTGCCAGCAGGTCCATTGTGTCCTAGCGCCCGACCATCGCCATGAGCGTCGAGAGGGCCCACGGCGGTCGCGGCAGGCTACCACGATCGCCGGGAGCGGCCACGAGGAGCCCGGCGCCGGCGTGCTCGAGGCGGATCGAGCGTCCGGTAGTGTGGCGAGCGTGAGTGGCAGGCGGAGCTCAGTGCGCGCAGATGGGCGCTGACGCCGCCGCGGGCTTCCGCCGGGGTGAGCCTGGCGGCAGCACCTCCGACTCTCCGGCCGACCTCTCCGGGGAGGAGCCCCCGCCGAGGGTCCTGATGGTGATGCACCTGCCGGCCTCGCTGGAGCTCGGCGGCGCGCGCGGACAGCTCGAGCTTGCAGACGTGCTCCGCGAACACGGCTGCGAGGTGGAGGTGATGGACCGGGCGGCCATCCTGGGCGGACGCCGCGGTGGGCGCCTCGGCGTCTCGCCCGACGCCTTCGCCGCGGCCGCGGTGCGTCGCGTGCGCGCGGTCGCGGACCGCTTCGACGTCATCGACGCACATCAGGGCAACCTGCCCTTCTCCAAGCGCCGGCTCGGCTTCGACGGCCTGCTGGTGGTGCGCTCGGTCGGGCTCGCGCCCCTCTACGACGACTTCGTCCGCGAGGCGCAGAGCCGCTGGCCGACGAGCACCAACGCGCGCCTCTTCGCCCGCCCGCTGCGCCGCTGGCGCAAAAGGCGGTTCCTCGCGCACGTCGCCCGGACCTTCCGGCTGGGCGATCTGATCATCGTTCCCAACCGCGACGAGAAGGAGTACCTGGCGAATCGCCTGGGGGCCGGCGAGAAGACCGTCGTCCTGCCGCTCGGCCTGAGCGAGAAGCGGCTGCGGGAGCTCGGCGGCCTGACCGCAGGTCGCGTCTCGACGGGACCGAGCGTTGCCTTCATCGGAGACTGGAACGCGCGCAAGGGTTCGCACGACTGGCCGGACATCTTCGCGCGCGTTCGCGGCCTCCGCCCGGACGCAGAGTTCACGTTCCTGGGCACGCACGTCGACGCAGGGGAGCTCGCGGACCAGCTCGGCGTCGACGAGGGCGAGCGCTCACTGCGGATCGTTCCGTCCTACGACTCGGCCGAGCTTTGCGGCCTTCTGGAGGGCGTGCGCGCCGGCGCCCTTCCGAGTTACATCGAGGGGCTCGGGCTTGGCGTGCTCGAGAAGATGGCCGCCGGGATCCCCAGCGTCTGCTACGACGTCCCCGGTCCGCGCGAAACGATCGGCCGGGTCGACCCGAGCCTCCTCGTCCCGGCCGGTGACACGGCCGCCTTCGCCGCGCGCCTGGTCGAGCTGCTCGCGCTCGATGACAGCTCTTACGGCGAGCTCTCACAGCGCTGCCGGACCGTCGCCGAGTCCTTCTCCTGGCGTCTGATCGGGCGCGAGACGCTGTCGGCTTACCGCGAGCACCTGCGGATGTTGCGGGCGCCCGGCTCGGCCCCCGCACGCTGAGCGGCGTCGCCGCGAGACGCGGTGGCGCGCCTGCGAGCGCTCAGGCTTTGGTCTAGGGCCGGCGGGTGCTGACCGGCGCCGCGTGCAGCAGCACGCTGTTTGCGCTGGTCCCCGAGGCAAGCGCGCCCGTACGCAGCCTCACGAAGGCGCGGTAGTGGCCGCCGTGACGGACCTTCGCGACCAGGCTGAAACGGGAGAACGTCCGTCCCCCCTTCTTCACGATCGTGGTGAACTGGGTGGCCCATCTGGTCGCGGGTTCGGATTCTTCGGAGTTTCGGGGCCGGACGACCTTCTGCAGCTGGAACTGGACCTGCGCGCCGACGGCGGCCGGGGTGACCGTGCCGAACAGCCGCACGAGACCGACGTGGCCGCTCGAGCGGACGTTCAGCGAGACGCGCACGGCCGCCCGGACCGTGATGACGGGGCTCAGGACAGGACGCAGGTCGAGCGTCCTCACCCGGAACTGGGTGCTGCGGCTCAGATGGGCGACCCTGAAGGAGAAGCGCCCCGCGGCATCGGTGACGGCCGGAATGCCGATATTGGTGAACGCTTCCAGGTACGGGAAGGCGCTTGCTTCGAGCGCGACCGAGCGGTGCGCCGAGCCGAAGCCGCTGAGGCTCCCGCTGAGGATGAACGGCGTCCCGTAGACCGCCTGCACCTGCTTGGCGACGACGAAGCTGAGCGGGATCTGCGTCGGTGTGAACGTCAGGTCGCGACCCGGCACGACGATGTTCTGACCGTAGACACCGACGGCTCGGTAGTGGTAGACGACCCCGGGCTGGAGGCCCCCGATCGGCTGGCCGACCTTGACCTTCGCGGTGCCCATTCCGACGCTGACCGTCGGCGTCTGCGAGCCGTAGGCGATCGTGGGGCCGTACTGGAAGTAGTAGCTCGTCGGCGTGCCGTTCGGGTAGATGATCGCATTGAGCAGCGCCGAGCTGGTGAGCACGTGCGTCACGCCGGTGGTGACCACGCGCGGCGTCACCGAGCCGGTCTTGGTCGCCGCCTGCGATGCGGGTGCGAGTACCAGCGCCGCCCCTACCAGCAGCGCCACGTGACTCCTCTTCCAGCTTCTCATCCGAGGCCTTCCGTGTTCTCGATGGATGTCATGACGCGCGTTGGTCGCTTGACGGGGCCGACGGCACGGGGGTCTGCCGATACATGGCGTCGAGCCGGCGCCGCCGGCGTGCCCCTCTTGTAACCCGCCGGACGCCGCATCGTTGCGGTCTCGACAAGAGGCTCCCACGTGATGGCCCACGCTGGCTCCTACATGACGAGGCTCCCGATGCGGAGGCCAGCGGATCATATAGCGGGGTTGCGGCTATCTCTGCGGAGGCCGCGGCGATCTCTGTCGGGTCGCGGCGATCTCTGCGACCGGTCGCCCGGGCAACGGCCTCAGGCACAGGCATAAGACATAAAGCTGATATAGTTAGTGAGGAATACGGGAGGACATCCCCGGCCACGGAGTCGAGCCCATGATCGCCGTACTCATCATCGCCTGCTGGTCAGCCGCTCTCATCTTCGCAGCCGCACTGTGCGCCGCCGCACGCCTCGGCGACGGTCAGGACGACCGCCGCCACGCAGATGGCCCGATGAGGGAGCCGGCGCGCGCGACCGGGCTCGCGGCCCGGACCGCGGTGAGCGCGAGCGGCCTCGAGGAACCCTCCGGACGGCTCGTCGCAGAGCGCAGCGCGGCCGCATAGCTCCGTAATCGAACGCGGAGCGGCCGTCTGCCTCCTTCACCGAATGTTTACGTCAGCCGGCAAGCTTCTCTGGAGCATGTAGCGACCCGCCGGAGGCGCACTGCGTCCGGCGCCGAGGACCCGTCTCGCGGGCACACACGAACGAAGCCACGGTGTCCACCGAATCGATCGCCAGCCCATCGCATTCCGTCGCTGCGCCGGGCTCCTGCCCGAACTGCGGCGCGCCGATGGCGGCCGATCAGCGCTACTGCCTGGAGTGCGGTGAGCGCCGGACCCCGACGAGCAGCGTGCTCGCCGGCGGTGCGCCCTCGGCGCCCCCGCGGGCGACGCCGCCGAGCGCTCCACCAAGCGCCGGCGTCAACCATCCGCCCGGAGATCCGGGCTGGCAGCGCAGCAGCACGCTGACGGTGATCGCAGGGGTCGGCGTGCTGCTCCTGGCGATGGGCGTCGGCATCCTGATCGGGCGCTCGGGCGACTCGAAGTCCGCTGGCGCGCCGCAGCAGGTCGTGGTCTCCACGACGCCGGGCTCGGGCTCGGGCACGGCCGCGACGGCGGCCGAACCCACCTTCAGCGACAGCTGGCCGGCCGGCACGAGCGGCTTCACGGTGCAGCTGCAGACCCTGCCGGTGTCCGGCACCACGGTCGCGGCCGTGGAAGCCGCCAAGGCGGCCGCGAGCGCCAAGGGCGCAGCGGGCGTCGGCGCCCTCAAGTCCGAAGACTTCAGCAGTCTCGCCGCCGGGCGCTACATCGTGTACGCGGGCGTCTTCCACAAGAAGTCCGAAGCCCAGAAAGCGCTGTCGCATCTCAAGAAGAGCTTCCCGGCCGCCACCGTGATCTCGGTCTCCAACCGCTCCTTCGGAGCGGGCGGCGCAGCCGGCGGTTCCTCCGGCGGCGGCGGAACAGGCTCGAGCCTGAGCAAACCGGCGCCGCCCACCGTCCTCCAGAACCTCTCGAAAAAGAAAGGCAAGAGCTACGAGCAGGAATCCAAGAACCTTCCCAACGTGATCTCGACGGGATGAGTCGATGAGCATTCTCGGAGACGCGATCGGCAAAGCCGGCAGGCGGCCTCTTCCTGAGCGCCCGCCGCGGCCACCGGCCGCCCCGCCCGAGGGAGCCGTTGCCCCGGCTGCGGTCGCCGAGGGCATCTCGGAGCTGCGCAGAAGGCGGGACACGCTCGCCGAGCAGGTGACCGAGCTGCACTGGGACCTCGGCGGCCTCGCCTACGAGATGGCCATCCGTGACCACTTCCGTCTCGACGTCCTCGTGCGGAGGGCCGCGCTGCTACAGGAGCGCGACGCCGAGCTTGCCGAGGTCGAGCGGCTGCTGCGTCTGGAGGAGGGCGGCGTGGCCGGCAGCTGTCCCGCGTGCGGGGCGCCCCACAGCCGCGGCGCAGTCTTCTGCTGGCAGTGCGGAGCGACGCTCATGGAGCGCCTGCCGAGCTCGGCAGGCGTCGAGCCCGAGGTCCCCACGGCGGTGATGGAGGCGCTCCTCGGCCCAGACGGCGGGGACGCGGATGCGCCGCCCTCGGGCTCCGGCCGCTAGGCGCTCACGTGAGCGCCGGGAACGCCGACCGCTGCCAGGACTGTGGCGCCCCGCTGGACCCCCGCCAGCGCTACTGCCTCGCTTGCGGGACCCGAAGCGAGCCGCGAAGCGCTCTGCTGACGGAGGTCATGCGGCGGGTGCAGAAGCGCTTCGATGCATCCGATGCGGCATACGACGCCGGCGAGGCCGGAGGGCCGGCGGCAGCCGCCGGAGCCACGGGAGCGCCGCGCGCGCCGGGCGCCGCTACAAGCGCCGCGCGCCGCCCGCGAATCCTGGCCCCGGTGCCGGGGCTACGGCTCCCACCAGCCAGGATCTCCGCGCTGCTGGTCGTGGCGTTCCTCGGGTTCGGGATTCTGATCGGCGACGCCGCCGGTCCTCACGTCAGCGGAACCCTGGCCGCATCGGCGCAGCGCCTGCACGTCGTGCTCGCACCCTCCCGCCCGGCGCCGAGCTCCTCCGGCGGCGGCTCCCCGTCCTCCACCAGCGAACCGCCGGAAGCAGAAGCGCAACCCACGCCCGAACCAGCGGCCGAAGCGGCCTCGAGCGCGACGGCCACGACGCCCGCCCCATCCCACGCGCCCGCGCCCGCGCCCGCGGCAAGTGGCGAACAGCAAGCCCCCGGCTCATCCCCGAGCGCGTCCGCGCCCGCAGCGCCCTCGAAACTGCCGCCGATCAAGCACGTGTTCGTGATCATGCTCTCCGACCAGCCCTATGCGGCCCTCTTCGGGCCGGAATCCGCGGCCCACTACCTGGCCGGCACCCTGGAGCCGCGCGGTGAGCTGCTCGTGCGCTACGACGCCGTGGCCCACGAGCAGCTGGCAAACGAGCTCGCCCTTCTCAGCGGGCAGGGGCCCACACAGCAGACGGCGGCCAACTGCCCCGTCTACGCCGACGTCGTCCCGGCGACTCCGGGTGCGGACGAACAGGTACTGGGTGCCGGCTGCGTCTACCCGGCGGCCACCAAGACGCTCGGCAGCCAGCTGGGCGCCAGGCATCTCCTCTGGCGCTCCTACGTCGAAGGCTTCGGCGAACCGGGGGCGCCTGCGGGCGCCTGCGGGCATCCCCCGCTCGGCTCGGCCGATCCCACCGCGGCGGCGACGCCGGCCGGCGAGGCCTACGCGACCTTCCGCAACCCGTTCCTCTACTTCCACTCGGTGATCGACTCGCCCGCCTGCGCCCGGGCGGACGTCGGCATCGACCAGCTGAGGCCCGATCTCGCCGCGCCGTCGCGCACCCCGAGCTTCTCCTACATCGTGCCGGACCGCTGCCACGACGCCGACCCCTTGCCCTGCCGCCCCGGCGCGCCCGCGGGGCCGGCGGCCGCCGACACGTTCCTGAAGCAGGTGGTGCCACAGATCACGGGCTCGCGCGCCTACCGCGATTCCGGGCTGCTCGTGGTCACGGCCGACGAGGCTCCCTCCGGCGGGGAATTCGCCGACTCGAGCTCCTGCTGCGGCCAGCCCCAGTTCCCGAACATCGCGCCCGGCCCCGCCGGTCTCGCACCGAGGGGCGGCGGCGCCGTGGGAGCGCTGCTGCTCTCGCCGTTCATCAAGGGCGGGGCGACTAGCCAGGAACCGTACAACCACTTCTCGCTGCTGCGCACCACCGAGGACCTGTTCGGTCTGAGGCACCTGGGATATGCCGCGCGCGGCGCCGTGAAGCCGTTCGAACCGGCCATGTTCAACGCCTCTCGCAAACGTTGAGCCAGAGGTGAATCTCCCCGTCGGCTCGGCTGCCGTCGTTACACTTCTCAGGCTATGACGGGGAGGACGATTCGAGGGGAGGACCGCTCCGCGCGGCGTTGCGGCGCGTGGATCGTCACCTGCACCTCCAGCGACAGTTGGAGACGGCCGGAGCGCCGCTTACCGCCCGAAGGCGCAGTGCCCGCGCGCTCTGAACCGGCCACCCCCAGATGAGATTGCGACTCCCGCCGGCGGGCCAGAGCCGCCCGCGGCCGATCTCCATGTGGAAGCAGCTCGATGTGCTGATCGGCGAGCAGCGCAGGGTCATCGGCGCGATCTCGGTCATCTCGATCCTCTCCGGCTTCACCGAAGCGGGAACGCTTGCGATCGTCGCCCAGGTGGCGGCCACACTTGTGAGCGGCGCGAAGAGCATCAACACCCACATCGGCCCCTTCCACATCGACGCCTCCGTCGGGACACTGATCCTGGTGGGGCTGGCGCTGTCGGTCCTCCGGCTCCTGCTCCAGCTGCCCCTCTCGACCCTTCCGGCCATGATCGCCGCGGACGTGCAGGCGGGACTGCGCAGCAGGCTCTCGCGGACGTTCACCCAGGCTTCCTGGAGCGTTCAGTCGCGTGACCGCGAGGGACGCCTCCAGGAGATCATGACGACGCAGGCCTATCAGGCGTCAGCCGCGGCCCAGCAGTCGGCGACGCTGGTGATCTCCTCTTTCACATTCCTCATCATGATGATCTCGGCGGTGCTCCTGAGCGCCCTGGCGGCCGCCGTCGTGTTCGTGATCGCCGTGGCGATGTTCGTGGTGCTGAGGCCGCTGCGGACGCTCGGAGCGATGAAAAGCCGCGCGCTGTCCAAGGCTCAGGTGGAGTACGCGGGCGGGATCGCCGAGACGAACCGGCTCGCGGAAGAGTCGCAGGTCTTCGGCGTCACCGACGCGCAGCACGACCGGGTCGCAGCGCTGATCGCCGCCTGCCGCGATCGCTTCTTCGGCACCCAGGTGGTGGCCAAACTAATTCCCAATCTGTACCAGAGCCTCATCTACCTGGTGCTGATCATCGCGCTCGCCGGACTGCACGCCTCCGGCACCAGTCATGCCGGATCGCTCGGCGCGGTCGTCCTGCTGCTGGTGCGGGCGTCGCAGAGCGGGCAGCAGATACAGGCGGCCTATCAGTCCCTGCAGCAGTCGCTGCCCTTCATCGAACGCATCCAGGAGGCGGAAAGGCGCTACTCGGAGAGCCGGCCGGTCGACGGAGGCCGTCCGCTCTCGGAGGTGCAGACGCTCGGTTTCTCGGGAGTCTCGTTCTCCTACAACGCCGCGCGCCCGGTTCTCTCCGAAATAACCTTCTCGGTGAACGCGGGCGAGGCGATCGGGATCGTAGGGCCCTCGGGGGCGGGGAAGTCGACGCTGGTCCAGATCCTCCTGCAGTTGCGGATACCGGACGCCGGCCGTTATCTGGTCAACGGCGAGGACGTGGAGCAGTTCTCGCGCAAGGACTGGCACAGGCTGGTCGCCTACGTTCCCCAGGAACCGCGCCTGCTCCACGCGACGGTGGCGGACAACATCCGCTTCTTCCGCGACGTCGACGACGCGGCCGTCGAGCGCGCCGCCAGGCTGGCGCGCATACACGACGAGATAGTCGGGTGGGCTGACGGCTATGAGACCCGCGTCGGCCCCCGCGCCGACGCGGTGTCAGGCGGCCAGCAGCAGCGCATCTGCCTTGCGCGGGCGCTTGTCGCCCGCCCGCAGGTGCTCGTGCTCGATGAGCCGACGAGCGCGCTCGACCCTCACTCGGAGTCGCTCATCCAGGAATCGCTCACGGCGCTCAAGAACGAGCTCACGCTGTTCACGATCGCGCACCGCATGTCGACGCTCGACATGTGCAACCGCGTGATGGTGATCCTCGACGGGCGCCTGGTCGCGTTCGACACGAAAGCGGTGCTCGAAGAGGAGAACTCCTACTACCGCTCCGCGTCGATGCTGGCCGCCGGCGCCGGTGGAGGCGTGCTGCCCTGAGCATCTCCCGGCGTCAGGCGCCGGCCAACTGCTCGTAGGTGACGGCGGTGCGAGTGGAGCCGTTGCGACCGAGCACCCACTCGAGCGCCAGCATATGGCGGGCGTTCTGGAGGTCCGCGGGATGCACGTCGACGCGCAGCGCGCGCGTCGGCAGCAACGAGCCCGCGCGGACGAGTGGCGGCGAGAGTGCGCGGCGGACAGGGCCCGTCGCCGCGAAGCTCCAGGCGGGAGCAAGCGGATCGCCGGCAGGGTGGCCGGATGCGGTGTGCACGCGCAGCAGGCCGGCCCACCAGCGGTATCGAGCCTTCAGCGCCCGCCGCAGCTGCGGTGTGTACGCGTAGGAGGGGGCCACGAAGCCGTCCGGCTCGATGCCGGCGAGCTTGAGCACCCGCCAGCCCGCGTTGACGGCGCGCCTGGTCTCGCCGCTGTCCAGCCCGACGAACTCGCCCGGACGCCCGCCGTGGGCGCGCGCCATCAGCTGCCGCGCCGAGATGCCGCGAGGCGGTGCCTGGTACTGGAAGCCGTGCTGCGCGATCGCATCGCCGCGCCGGCGCCGCTCGGCGAGCCAGTCGACCATCTCCGGCGAGCGCTCGCCGACCGGGTGGAGGTCACGCGCGGGGATGACGAGCAGCGTGACCCGGCCGACGCCGTGGTCGTCGAGCCAGTCGCGGATCAGGGCGCAGCGCTCGAAGGTCGCCGGCTCGATCCCGTGCACGGCGACCGCGATGGTGCGCGGTCGCGAGCCGGCCCGCGGCCGTCGGATGGCGGGCCGCTCGAGCCGCTCGACGCCGATCGCCATCAGGCGGCGCGTCCCCGCGCATCATCGTCCGGCTGTCGTTCGGCGTGGTGCCGGGCGAGCGCTCGCTCGTACCCGTCGGCCAGCCGGTCGAGCGTCCGCTCCCACGTGCGGGCCTGAACCGATGCCAGCGCACCCACCGCAAGCCTCGCCCGCAGCGCGCCGGAGCCCGACAGCTCGAGCATCGCCGCCGCCAGCTGCGCCGCGTCGGCCTCGCGCAGCAGGCCGCTGACGCCGTCCTCCACCAGCGAGAGCGGCCCCCCCTCGGCGACGGCGAGCACCGGCAGGCCGCTCGCCTGCGCCTCGAGGATGACCTGGCCGAAGGTATCGGTGGCGCTTGGAAAGACGAACACGTCCGCGCTCGCGTAGGCAGGCGCCAGCGCATCGCCCTCGAGCCATCCGAGGAACGTCGCGCGCTCGCCCAGGAGCTCGCGGAGTGCCTCCTGCTCCGGTCCTCCGCCCGCGAGCTGGAGGTGGAGTCTTGGGTCGCGCCCGTGCGCCAGCAGGAACGCCTCGGCGAGCAGCTCGACTCCCTTCTCGCGGGTGATCCGCCCGCTGTAGAGGAGGTTGACCGTGCCGGCAGGCGCCGATTGCTCGCGCAGGGACGGGTGAAAGCGCGAGGTGTCGACTCCTCGATCCCAGCGCATGACGCGCTCCCGTGGCATACCCAGCGCGGCAAGCGCGGCATCGGCCGCGGGGCTGGGGGAGAGCACCACGTCGCAGGCCGTGTAGAACGCTCCCACCGCCATCGTCACGCCGGCCGCGATCCGGGGGTCGCCGGAGCGCAGCGCGGCGTAGGCCGAGAGCTCGGTGTGGTAGCTGCCCAGCAGCGGCAGACCGAGCGCCCGGGCCACGAGCGCGCCGGCGACCCCCGCCGGCCCCGGCGAGCACACGTGGATCGCGTCGAAGCAGCCATCCGAGAGGGTCTGCACCGCCCCTGGAAGGCTCGGGACGCCGATCTTCAGGCCCGGGTAGAGCGGGACGTCGACCTCCGCCACCGCGGGAAGGCGCCGGTCGACCTCCGGGTCGGTGCCGAGCACCTCGATCTCGAAGCCCCGCACCCCCCGCTGGCGGATCTCCTCGATCGTCCTCGTGACCCCGTGGGTGGAGCCGATGCCGTCGGCCAGGATCGCGACCCGTGGCCTGCGGCCGTCCCGGCCGGCGCCACCGACGCCGCGTCCACCCGGCCGGCGCTCGGAGCCGAGCCCACCGGAGTACGGGATGGCGGCCAGCTTCGCCTGCTCGCTGGCGAGGAACGCCGTGGCGGGCGCGTAGGGAATCGCGGCGATGCACGCTTCGAACAGCCCTTCGGCGGCCGGAAGGACCTCGCACCCGCCGGCAGCCGCCCCCACCGCCACGTCGACGGCTGCGCGAAGCTTTCGCTCGTGCGCACGGCACGCGCGACGGTAGAGGTCGGCGTGGCTGAAGCCCTCGTCCTGCATGTGGGCGAGCAGGCCCCGCTCGTCGAGGTGGTCGAGCCCCACGGCGATCAGCCAGGCGCGCAGGAGGCAGCTCGCGTCCTCGGGCGAGACGCCGCCGTCCCCGCCCGTTCCCTGGCGGGCGTCGGCCTCGCTGAGCAGGCGGCGGACCATCGTGAGGACGCGTCTTGGATCCGGCTGCGCGCCCAGCCCTCCGGCGCCGCTTCCGAGCGAGCGCGCCGCCAGGGCGATGGCCGCGTGCGCCCACTTCGCGGCGCCGCCCTCCTCGCCGCGAGCCGCCACGTCCCCGGCTCGCATGTGAGCAAGGAACTCGGCCGGCGTCCCGGCCGGCGGCGATTCGGTGTAGGTCCGTCCTATGTCGACCCCGGCGTGGTCGTCGCTGCCGCCGATGCCGACGCCGTCACGGGTGGCGACGTAGGTCGCCGCTGGGCGGTTGAGCTCCGGTGCGCGCGCCCCGTTGCGGATCTCCCAGACGCCGAAGAGCTCCGCCAGGCGCCGGCGGTGGCGTGCCGTGAGCGGGGCGCCGACGGTGTAGTACGGGTGGGCGAGGGCGCAGGCTATGTCGCGGTCGAGCATGTAGCCGGCGCACAGCTCGACGTCGCCCCGGTGCCCCTGGAGCCATTCGTGGTCCTCGGCAGAGATCCCGTAGCAGAGCACGTGGACCGCCTGGGGCTCGCCGCGGAAGTGCGCCGTGAGCTCCTCCGAGATGAACACGTCCGGCCGGCTGGAGATCTCCAGGACCCCGGCGATCGTGTCGTGGTCGGTGATCGTGACGAAGTCCATGCCCCGCCGCTTGGCCAGCTCGTAGACCTCCTCCGGCGGCGTCGCGCACTCGGGCAGGCCGGCGGCGCGCTGGACGCCGAGCCTCGAGAGCTGCGAGGCGGTCGAGTGGCAGTGCATGTCGACGCGCGCGGCCCGCTGTTGCAGATGAGCCTGACCATGCACGTCCATGACTGCAGATTCCCCTGCAAACGGCGATTTTTTGTGACCATGCGGGAACCAACGCGTGAACAGCTTGTGAAGCTCACCGCGGGATCGGCGCGCCGAGCGCCCCCGCGAGGGTGCCGGCCAGCCCCGCGAGCAGGAGCGTGGCCACCACGCCCCTGCGCAGAACGAGCAGCATGGCCGCGGCACCTGCCAGCACGGCGAACTCCCAGCTCTCCGAGAGCGCGGTGGTGAGCGGCACGGAGGCGCCGATGATCGCCCCGGCGGCCGCCGGCGTGGCGCCGGCGAGGAACGCCAGCACGCTGCGGTTGCCGAGCATGCGCTCGAAGCGCCCGGCCCCGAGGAGGATGAAGGCGAAGGACGGGGCGAAGGCGACGAGCGCGGCCAGCAGCCCGCCGGCGAGCCCGAACGCGCTGTAGCCCACGGCGGCGACCGTGTGGGTCACCGGGCCCGGCGTCACCTGACCCAGCGCCACCGCGTTCAGGAACTGGCCGTGTGTCATCCAGTGGTAGGCGCCCACCGCGTCTCCCTGCAGCAGCGGCACGATCACGAACCCGCCGCCGAAGGCGAGCGCCCCGACCTTCACCGAGCTCCACACGAGGGCCCCCACGCCGCCCGGGTCCCCGGTCGCGGCCAGCAGCGGCCAGCGGAGCCCGCGGACACGCGTAGCGGCACGCGCGCGAGCAGCAGGGCAGCCGGTGCCAGCAGGAGGTGCTCCCCGCGTGCCCGTCCGGCGAGGTCCCTGAGCAGGAGCTCCGCTCCGCCGCACGCCAGCAGAACGAGCACGAGCCATGGTCCGGCGAGCGCGGCCGCGACGCCCGCGACGAGTCCGTAGGCGAGCACCCGCGGACGCTGCTCTGCGCCGGTGCGCCGCCAGATCGGGGCCGCCACGCCGAGACCCGCGCGCACCGCGACGGCCGCCACCGCCGCGCCGGCTCCCCGGCCTGCGCCGAGCAGCCAGGCGGGCGGTGATCCTGCGAGGAACAGCGCCGAGAGCGCCAGCACCAGGACGAGTCCGGGGAGGATGAACGCGAGACCGCCGGCGAGCGCGCCGGCCGTGCCCCGCAGCCGCCACGCGCAGTAGATCGCAAGCTGTGTCGAGGCGGGGCCCGGCAGTAGGTTGGTGGCCGCGATGGCGCGCTCGAAGTCCGCGTCGCTCAGCCAGCGCCTGCGCTCCACGCAGAGGTCGCGAAGGAGCGCGATGTGCGCAGGAGGACCGCCGAAGCCGACCGTGCCGATACGCCCCCAGTCGCGCACGATCTCCGCCAGCGACGGCTCTGTGGGCGCCGGTCGGGGTGGCATCGGACGCGGAGCGTACGTGCTCGAGCCGGGCCCGTGCGCGTTCGCCGGCGGGGCGCGCGACCCGCCCGGCGCCCGCCGCGGAGGGTCGTCAGCGGTCCGTGGCAATCCATAAGCTGTCGCGACCGTGCACCCCATCTCCTACTTCCAGGCTGTGATCCTCGGCCTCACGCAGGGCATCGCCGAGCCGTTTCCGGTCTCGAGCCTCGGTCACGGCGTCGTCCTCCCGCGCCTGGCCGGCTGGCACATCCACCAGAACGACAAGTTCTTCCTGACCTTCCTCATCGCCACCCACCTCGCCACGGCGCTCGTCCTGCTGGGACTGTTCATCAAGGACTGGGTGCTGATCGTCAAGGGGTTGGGCCGCTCGCTGCAGATGCGAGAGATCCGGGCAGAGGACACCTACGCGAGACTGGGATGGCTGCTCGTCGCCGCGACGATCCCGGTCGGCATCATCGGCCTGCTCCTGCAGGACGCTCTGCGCAAACTGTTCGCCTCGCCCCAGACGGCGGCGGCCTTCCTGATCGTCAACGGCATCGCGCTGCTGGCGTTCGAGCGTCTGCGCCGGCGTCCGCCGCGCCCGGGCGACTACCTCGGCGACTCCGACGGGCGCATCGCAAGGCTGAGATGGCGCGAGGCGATCGGGGTGGGCACGTCGCAGGCCTTCGCCCTGATTCCGGGCATCTCCCGCTCCGGGTTCACGATGGGCGGCGGCCTCCTCGTCGGGCTCTCCAACGAGGACTCGGCGCGCTTCGGGTTCCTGCTGGCCACGCCGGTCATCTTCGCCGCCGCGGTGCTGAAGCTACCCGAACTCCTCGGTTCGACCGGCAACGGCGTGAGGGGGCCGGCGCTGGTGGCGGGGCTGTGCGCGGCGGCGACCACTTTCTTCGCGGTGAAGTTCCTGCTCCGGTTCTTCCAGACGAACCGGCTGACGCCGTTCGGCATCTACTGCATCGGCCTCGGCGTCGTCTGCACGCTGGTGTTCGCGCTCGGTGGCTGAGCGGCCGAGTCCGCGCCGGCGCCTACGCCCGGGATCCGGCGGAATCGGCCCTGGGCCCGGTCGCGAACCAGGCGAAGGCGAAGCAGGCGAGCGCCACGACCAGTGCGGCGATGCCGTGCTTGGTGTGGTGGTGGGTCGCTTCGGCGCTCGTCGCCGAGCTATGGCCTGGGAAGAACGACGGCAGCGAGTGCTCGGGAGTGACGAAGTAGATGATCGCGACGACGATCAGGGCGACGCCCAGGATCACCGCCGGGACGATCAGTTTGCGCAGGTTGGGGCTCATCGCCACGGAAGGGTAGTGCACGCCGGAGCGGAGCACGCGGGTGGCGCCGGATCAGGCGATGCCCCCGGCACGCCATCATGTAGGGAGCATGCCGCCGACACGTAGAACACCACCGAGGATCCCCCAGATCCCGCAGAGGATGTTCGAGACCCGAAGCGAGGCCTGGCGAGAGGTCGGCCTGCTGCGTCAGATCAGCCCCCGCATCGTCAAGCGGGCTCGCCTGGAGGCGCTCGTGCTGGTGCCGGCGTTCGTCGGCGTGGTGCTCTTCTACGACCATCGCGTGAGCATCCTGGGGGCCGCGGGCAGGCACGGCTCCGCGGCCCACGAACTCGAACCGGGGCTGGAAACGCTCGTGCGCGTGCTCACAGTCGTCGCCCTGCTGAGCCTCGGGTGGGCGATCGCACGCGACGTCGGACGTGGCCTCGGTCCACCCTTGTTCCGGCGACTCGACCCGGCCACGGCTGGCACGGTCGGCTTCCTGATCCGCCTCACGACGGTCGTCATCGCCCTGTTCGTGGCGCTCAGCGTCGCTGGCATCCAGGCGCGCACGCTGGCGCTGGGAGGCGCGTTCACCGCGGTGATCTTTGGGCTCGCGGCCCAGCAGACACTGGGGAACCTGATCGCGGGCACCGTGCTGCTGAGCGCCCGCCCGTTTCGCGTCGGCGAGCGTGTCCGGCTCCAGGGGGGCGGGATCGCCGGGCAGATCGAGGGCACCGTCAGCTCGCTCGGCCTGCTCTATACGACGTTCGCGAGCGGCGAAGACTCGACCCTGGTCCCGAACAGCGTCGTGCTGGCCGCGGCTGTGATGCCGCTGCATGAGCCCGAGGCGGTCAACCTGAGGGCGCGCCTGCGGGCCGGGATGACCCCGGGCGACCTCCAGGAGACGCTCGAGCGCTCGATCCAGACGCCGCTGCGCGACGCTCCCAGGATCACCTTGGAGGAGCTCGACGGCGACGAGGTCGTGGTGCGGATCGCGGCGATCCCGCGCGTGGCCGCAGAGGGCCGGCGCCTCGCCAGCGAACTGCTGAGCGTGGTCTCCAGGGAGACGCACCAGCCCGGATCCGCGCGCGCTCAGGCCCCAGGGTCGTCGGTGTCCGCGCCGGACGGGAGCGCCGCCGAGGCGCGATCGCAGACGCCGTAGCGCAGGAACAGGTCCGATTCGCACTCGAGGACTCCGAGCACCTCGAGCGAGGTGGGGGGTTCGAGCTCGGGGCCGGCGAGTATGCGCAGCGACTCCCCGCTCGCGGCCTCGCCGCCCGCGAGCCGGGGAGACACGGAGAGGAAGAGCTCGTCCACGAGACCCGCGGCGAACAGCTCCTGGCCCAGGTGCGGGCCGCCCTCGCAGAGGAGCACCTGCACGCCGAAGCGCGAGCGCAGCTCGGCGAGCGCCGCCGCGAGGTCGACCCGGCCTTCGCGCTCCGAGCGCACGTACTCGACCTCTGCAGCCGTCGCCGGCAGGCTCGCCGCCGATGAGGTCACGATGACCACCCTCGCGGCCGGATCCGCGAGCAGCGGTATGTCGGGTTCGAGCGCCAGACGGCCCGAGACGATGCAAGCCAGGGGCTCCTCGTCGAGCCCCCGCTCCAGCCGGAGGCGCCGGACCGAGGCCTCTTTGACGAGCCGGCCGTAGCGCTCCATCCGGACCGTGCCGGCTCCCACGAGGACCGCGTCGGCGGCCGAGCGCAGGCCGTGGAACATCTGCCTGTCGGCGCGCCCGCTGAGCGGAGCCGAGCGCCCGCCCAGGGTCGCACGGCCGTCCACCGTGCTGACCATGTTCAAGAGCACGCGCTGACGAGCTGCCGGCTCGGGCGGCCGATCCCACAGCCCGAGCTGCTCGACCACCTCGGCGACGGCGACGCGCTCGCCGGGCGGCAACAGCCGCCTGAGCCGCACCGGCGAATCGTCCTGCGCGCCCGGATCGGTGGCGCCCTCTGCGGTCATCCTGGCAACCCTAGCCGCGACGGCCGCACGGCTCCCGGGCTGCTCGAGCGATTGCAACATCTCGACAACATCGCGGTGAGATGACCTGCTACCGTCATGGAGTCTGGCCGGCACATGAGACCGGCGAAAGTAGTGCAAGCGCTCGCAGGTCGAAGCTTCAAGAAGCATCCTCCGCGTCGCAGCACGCACACAAACGTGGAGGAATTCACACTATGCCAACCGGCACCGTAAAGTGGTTCAGCGACGACAAGGGCTTTGGCTTCATCACACCTGATGACGGCGACAAGGACCTGTTCGTGCATCACACGGGCATCAACGGCGAGGGCTACCGCTCGCTCCAGGAGGGGGCCAAGGTCTCCTACGATCCTGAGCAGGGCGACAAGGGCCCCAAGGCCGTGAACGTCCAGGCCATCTGAGCCTACCGACGCGAACCAACTCCAGAGGGCCCGCTCAGGCGGGCCCTTTGCATTTGACGAGGGGTATCGTGGCCCGCTGATGTCGGGCGACGCCACCACCCTGCCGCTGCGCCGAACGCCTGCGGGCCCGGTGGGACTCTGGCGGCGGGCTTCAGGGCGCTGGGCCGGCGCGCTCAGCGGCGCCGACGCGCGGGCACGGCTGGCCACCCTCGCGCTCGTGGTGATCGTCGTGCTGAGCGGGCTGCTCGTGGTGATGGCGGCCGACCGGCCGAGCCTGCTCTCGGCGACCACGCACGCGAACTTCCTGCCGCGGTGGATGGCAGGCCCGCTCGGCGGGCTCTGGCCCGGTCTCACGCGCGACGGGAACACCCTCAAGTACCTCTTCACCGGTGCGGTCGCCGTGATGTACGGCGCCTACCTGTTCGCCTTCGCGAACGCCTCACGGCTGCCGCTGCGCGGCGTCATCGGGGCGATCGTGGCCGTGCATGCGCTCTTCCTGCTCTCGCCGCCGCTGGCGCTCACGGACATCTTCAACTACGTCAACTACGGGCGCATGGAGGTCGTGCACAACCTCAACCCCTACACCACGATCCCGATCCTCGAGCCGCACGGCGACCCCAGCTTCGCCCTGAGCAACTGGCACCAGCTGCTCAGCCCCTACGGACCTCTGTTCACGCTGCTGACGTTCGCCGTCGTGCCGCTGGGCGTGGCCGCGTCCTTCTGGGCGCTCAAGGCGATCCTGGCCCTGGCCAGCCTCGCGACCCTGGTGCTCGTCTGGAAGTGCGCCCGCCTGCTCGGTCGCGACCCGCTGGCCGCGATCGTGCTCGTGGGCCTGAACCCGATCGTGCTCGTCTGGGGCCTCGGCGGGGACCACAACGACTTCCTGATGCTGCTGCTGATCGTGCTCGGCTTCTACCTGCTGCTGCGCGTGCGATCGCGGGTCGATGCCGCTCCGGGGCAGGCGCCTGCCGCTCCAGGGCAGACGCAGGGCGGCCGCCGCGATCGGCTGCTCGTGCCGTTCGCCGAGATCGGCGCCGGAGCCGCCTTCGTGACGGCGACCGCGATCAAGGCCTCAGCCGGCGTCCTGCTTCCGGTGGTGCTGGCCTCCGTCCTGCGCAGCCGGCGGGCGGTCGCGGGCGTGATCCTCGGCATGCTTGCGGCGGGCGCCATCGTCGGCGTCGTGAGCCTGCTCGCCTTCGGCCTGCACATCCCCGACCTCAACACCCAGAGCAGGCTCGTGACCAACGAGAGCGTCCCAAACCTGATCGGACTGGCGATCGGCACCGGTGGGGAGAACGAAACGATCCGTGAGGTCATGACCGGCGTGCTTGCTCTGTCGATCCTGGCCTGCTGCTGGCTCGCGTGGCGGCAGAGAGATGCGATCACCGCGGCTGGCTGGGCAAGCGTCGCCCTTCTCGTCACGCTCAGCTGGGTCCTGCCGTGGTACGTGCTGTGGGCGCTGCCGCTCGCGGCGCTCTCGAGCTCGCGCAGGCTGCGGGTCACGGTGCTGGTGCTAGGCGCCTACCTGATCATCGCGTGGGCGCCCGCGTCGGGCCTGCTGTGGAACGCGATCGGCTTCCATCCGGAAAAGACGTCGCTCGGCCGGCTGCACCAGCGCTACGTCAAAGAGCTCCTCTACTAAGCCGCTAGTCATCGCCCGCCGGGCGGCGGCGCTCCAGCTTGCGCCGTCCGGCCCGTCGCTTGCGCTCGAGTCGCTGAGCCCGCGAGGCTGCCGTCGGCCGGGTGGCCCGGCGCGCCCGCGGGACCGCGAGCGCCTCGCGCAGCCGTCGGCCGAGGCGGTCGAGGGCCAGCTCGCGGTTGCGCGCCTGCGAGCGCTGGTCCTGCGCCACAGCCACCACGCGCGGGCCCGCCCGCGCGATGATCCGCTCCCGCTGGGCCTCGGTGAGCGAGGTCGAGGAGGCGGCGTCGAAGACAGCCTCGACGCGCGAGGCGGTGACGTTCGCGTGCTGCCCTCCGGGCCCGGAGGATCGACTCGTCCGCAGCGTCACCTCGGTGAGCGGGATCTCCACGTCACGGTTGACACGCAGCCGCCGGTCTCCGCCGCCGCGGCCGCCCGAAGCCTCCATCTCGTCTGCTCCTAGTGCTCTGCCACGTACCCGCCCTCGGGCGAGAGCGGCCTGCCCTCGCGCGCCCAGCGCACGAGCCCTCCGACCATTGAGTATGCCTCGAACCCGGCCGTCCTGAACGCCTGGGCGGCCATCTCCGAGCGCGCGCCCACGCGGCAGTAGAAGACGATCGGCCGCTCGCGGTCGAGCGAACCGGCCTGCGCGGAGAGCGCCACCAGCTCGATGTGCCGCGTGGCCGCGATGTGCCCCGCCTCGCGCTCGTAGGTCTCTCGCACGTCGATCACCTGCGGTGGCCGATCCCCCTCCAGCCAGTCCTCCACCTGCTCCGGGTCGACCTCCGTGCCGCCGGGCTGCGGGCCCGTTCGCGCGCCGCCGCGCTGCGGGTCCACCCCCGTGCCGCGGGGCTCCGGATCCACCCCTGTGCCGCCGGGCTGCTCGCGGTCCTCCACGGCGTCATCGCCCATGCGGAGCGCCCCTCACTCTTCCTCGACGAGGGCGGAGCGCTCGGCGCCTGCGCCATCGGGGGAGCCCGAGCGGGCCTCGGCGGCCTGCGCCTGCGGCGAGGCGCGTTCGTCGGCCAGCGCGAGCCTCGTGCCGGAGCGATGCATCAGCACGCGCGGCTCGGCGCTCACGACGGTCGCCCCCGCGGGGACGTCATGGGTCACCACCGCCCCGGCGCCGATCCGCGCCGCGCGGCCGATCCGCAGCGAGACGCCCACCGGAGTGATGACCACCGCGTTGGCTCCGATCACGACGTCGTCCTCGATGATCAGCTCGGCCGGGACGCCCGCCCAGGAGCGGACGGCGAGCGTCACGTGGTGGAAGATCTTCACGCGACGGCCGATCACGACGTTGTCGTGCACGATCACGCCGAACCCGTGGTGCTCGAAGCGGATGTCGGAACTGACAGACGCGTTGATCGGCAGCGAGTTGTGGTAGAGCAGCGCGCCCAGCCGCTTGACCGCCAGCGCCAGCCTCCG
The DNA here is from genome assembly GCA_036498265.1 of Solirubrobacteraceae bacterium. Taxonomy (GTDB): domain Bacteria; phylum Actinomycetota; class Thermoleophilia; order Solirubrobacterales; family Solirubrobacteraceae; genus Palsa-744. The sequence continues at coordinate 142,574 of DASYFT010000031.1, forward strand.
ATGCCCGCGCCGCCGAAGGGCGATGGAGAGCAACCAAAGTCGTTCGGGGCTCACGCCAGCAGGCTAGCGCGCGCCCGGATTGCGGGCGCGCGCCAGGGGACCTGCGGTCAACGGCGGCGTAGGTTCGCCGCCATCAAGCTCTCAGTAGGCCCGGGGGGGTTCTTCGTAGGGGTCGCGCTCGATCACGCGTTCACGCCGGCGAGGGCTCCAGAGGGTCATGTAGAAGATCGACAGCAGCAGCCCCACGACGCCGACGATGATCAGGATCAAGCCCACCGTGGCCAGGTTGATCCCAGAGGTGCTGGCGGTCACCGCGTAACGCAGGATCGCTCCAACGGCAATCAGGAATATGGAAGTACCAAGTGGCATGTCCCATCAATACCCAAGCCGCCCGGAGCGCAAACGCCCACAGACGGCGGTGGCCTGAACGTCCAGCGCCGCGCCACCCCTTGCTCATCACTAGGATCAGCGGTCATGGAGGCAGTCGACGAGGTCTACACGATCCCGCAGGAGCACGTCGACTTCTGTGCCACGATCGGGCAGATCGCGCGGGAGAAGATTGCGCCACGCTCCGCCGAGATCGACGAGCGGGCGGAATACCCGTGGGACGTCAGGCAGCTGCTCGCCGAGCAGGACATCCTGGGCCTGCCCTTCCCGACCGAGTTCGGCGGCACCGGAACCGGCACGCTGATGCTCAACATGGCGGTCGAGGAGATCGCCAAGGTGGACGCGGCCTGCGCGCTGATCCTCATGGTCCAGGAGCTCGGCACGCTGCCGATCCAGCTCTACGGCTCCGATGAGCTGAAGGAGCGTTTCCTGCCGAGGTGCGCCACGGGCGAGTGGTCCCCGGCCTTCGCCCTGTCCGAGCCCGAGGCGGGCTCCGACCCGGCCGGGATGAAGACCACCGCCGTCAAGGACGGCGACGAATGGGTCATCAACGGAACCAAGAACTGGATCAGCAACCTCGGGATCGCCGATTTCTACATCTGCTTCGCCGTCAGCGACAGCGAGACCCGGCGGCTCACCGCCTTCGTCGTCGAGGCCGACCGGCCGGGCTTCAGCGTCGGCAAGCTGGAGCACAAGCTGGGGATCCGCGCGTCACCTACCGGGCAGCCGATATTCGACGAGGTCAGGGTGCCGCAGGAGAACGTCATCGGCGAGGTGGGCAGGGGGCTGTCGGTCGCGCTCGGCACGCTCGAGCGCACGCGCCTCGGAGCCGCCGCGCAGGCGGTGGGGATCGCCCAGGGGGCAACCGACTACGCCGTCGCGTACGCGCGCGAGCGCAGGCAGTTCGGCCAGGCGATCAACGAGTTCCAGGCCATCCAGTTCAAGCTCGCCGACATGGAAATCCGAACGGCCGCCGGACGGGAGCTGCTCTACAAGGCCTGTGCGATGGCCGACCAGCGCCATCCGCAGCGGGCCAAGTACTCGTCGATGGCCAAGGTCTTCTGCTCGGATGCCGCGATGGCCGTGACCATCGAGGCGATTCAGGTGCTGGGCGGCTACGGTTATGTCAAGGAGTACCCGGTGGAGCGAATGATGCGGGACGCAAAGATCACACAGATCTACGAGGGCACCAACGAGATCCAGCGTCTCGTGATCGCCCGTACGCTCAAGTAGGGCCGTTCGGTGCGCGGGTCGTCCTCGCCAGGCGCCTCTACCCGGCTTCGGCGTGTCGGCGTTTCCGCGCTCGTGGCGATGTCGCTGGGCCTCGTCGTGCTCGTCGTCGGGCAGGGCTTCAGCTCGGTGGGCGTCGTGAGGGCGCTCGAGGACATCGCGCTGGGCGTCGTCGTTGCGGCCGCCCTGATGGGGGGCGTGGCGTTCGTGGCCGTGCGGATGGCCGGCTGGCGCGACCCTGAGTCCGAGGTCGAGTTCGAAGAGATCGTGCGCCACTCCGAGGAGCTCGCCCGAGAGGGTCTGGCGGTCGCGCCGGACGAAGCCGAGTTCATGGAGCTCGACCCGCTCGACGACCATGACTTCGAGGAGCTGGTGCGGGACGCGCTCGACGACCTGCCCGACCTCCTGCACAACGCGCTCTCTCACGTCGCCGTCGTGATCTCGGACGGAGGCCGCCGCCGCGGCGCCTACGGCCTCTACCAGGGCGATGGCGCCAGCCGCGACAACGTCCACGACAGGATCGTGATCTTCCGCGACACCCTGCGACGCGACTTCGGCCACGATCCGGACCTCCTGCGCGACCAGGTGACCAGGACGGTGCGCCACGAGCTCGCCCATCACGTCGGCTTCGACGAGCTCGGCGTCAGCCGCTTGGATCTCTAGCAACGCCGTGTGGTTACTGCCGCCGTGGTGGGGCTGAGCCTCACCTCCGCGGTCTGGCCGGACAGCCAATGCCGTAGTATTGCCGCCCTCGCGCCCAGCATCCTGTCCTCCCGCGCCGGGCGCGGTCCCTACCAAAAGGAGAAAGCCGCAGATGCCCGAAGCAGTGATCGTCGACGCGATTCGCACTCCCATCGGCCGGGCGGGCAAGGGATCGCTGAAATCCGTGCGCGCCGACGACCTGGCGGCCGTGCCGCTCAAGGCGCTGATCGAGCGCAACCCCCAGCTCGACCAGAGGTCGATCGGCGACGTGATGATGGGCTGCGGCAACGCCGAAGGCGAGGCGGGCTACAACGTCGGGCGCAACGCGACGCTCATCGCGGGCATCGACCACCACGTGCCCGGAACGACCGTCAACCGCTTCTGTGCCTCCTCGCTGCAGACGACGCGGATGGCGTTCCACGCGATCAAGGCGGGGGAGGGGGACACCTACATCGCGGCGGGCGTGGAGGCGGTCTCACGCGCCCCGCAGGCCGGCGCGTTCGAGTTCCACCCCAAGCTCGATGGCTCGGAGGGCTCGCTCTACAACGCCTACATCTCGATGGGCATGACCGCCGAGAACGTCGCCGAGCGCTGCAAGGTGAGCCGTGAGGCGCAGGACGAGTGGGCGCTGATCTCCCAGTCGCGGGCGGTCGCCGCGCAGGAGTCGGGGCACTTCGACAAGGAGATCGTCCCGGTCACGGCGCCGGCGCACAAGGACACCGACAGGGAGGGCAACGAGGTCGACGTTCCGGAGAAGGTCGTCACCAAGGACGACGGGCCGCGCCCCGGAACGACGATGGAGCGTCTCGCATCGCTGAAGCCGGTTTTCAAGGAGGACGGCAGCGTGACGGCCGGCAACGCCTGTCCGCTCAACGACGGCGCCGCCGCGTTGCTCGTGATGAGCGACGAGAAGGCCGCCGAGCTTGGCCTCGAGCCCAAAGTGCGGATCCTCGCCTCGACCGTCGCCGCCATCCGCCCGGAGATCATGGGGCTCGGGCCGATCCCCGCGATCCAGCAGCTGCTGAAGAACACCGGCATGACGATCGACGACATCGACGTGGTCGAGATCAACGAGGCCTTCGCCGCCCAGATCGTTCCGTGCAAGGAGGAGCTCGGAATCGACGACGAGAAGCTCAACCCGTTCGGCGGCGCGATCGCGCTCGGGCACCCCTTCGGCATGACGGGCGCGCGCATCATGACCACGCTGATCAACGACCTCGAGACGCTCGATGCCACATACGGCATCGAGTCGATGTGCGTCGCCGGCGGGATGGGCATGGCGATGCTCGTCGAACGTCTGCGCTGACAGACCGTTTTATGAGGGCCGCCCGGGGGCGGCCCGCGACGTTCCGCGCGATGCTCGGCTCAGGCGGTGAGCAGCTACCGCGGCGGCATCCGTAGCGCGCCGTCGAGACGGATCGTCTCGCCGTTGAGCATCCGGTTCTCGACGATGTGGCAGGCGAGCGCGGCGTACTCCGCCGGCTGGCCGAGACGCTGCGGGAAGGGGACACCGGCGCCCAGTTTCTGGCGCGCCTCCTCGGGCAACGCCGCGAGCAGCGGCGTGTCGAACAGCCCCGGCGCGACGGTGTTGACCCGGATCCCGTACTGGGCGAGGTCGCGGGCGGCCGGGAGCGTCAGCGAGACGACGCCGCCCTTCGAGGCGGCGTAGGCGATCTGGCCCACCTGGCCGTCGAAGGCCGCGATCGAGGCGGTGTTGACGCACACCCCGCGTTCGTCGTCCTCGAGCGGGGGATTGGCGATCATGGCCGCCGACGCGAAGCGCAGGACGTTGAACGTCCCGATCAGGTTGATCGAGATGATCGTCTCGAACGGGAGCAGGGGGTGCGGCCCCTTGGATCCCGCGACCTTCTGCGCCCAGCCGGTTCCGGCGCAGCACACCGAGATCCGCAGGCCGCCGTCCGCCGCTGCCCGCTCGACGGCGGCCTGGACCTGGTCCTCCTCGCGGACGTCGCAGGCGACGAACTCGAGCCCCAGCTCCGAGGCGAGCGCCTCGCCCTTCTCGGCGTTGACGTCGGCGACGGTCACGCGTGCGCCGCGGGCGTGGAGCTCCCGGACGGTCGCCTCGCCGAGGCCGGACGCGCCGCCCGCGACGAGCGCTGAGGATCCATCGATGTTCATCGCGGCGGAGACTATCCGGTGCGGATTCGCGACAGCGTCAGCGCGAACTGCGCCTCCTCATCGGTGAGCCAGCGCGCCAGCTCGAGCCCCGCCGCGGAGAGGTCGCCCTCGAGGCGCTCGGGAGTGAACTTCGCGCTGATCTCAGTGCGCAGCTCCTCGCCCACGTCGAAGTGCACCGGCAGGTCGAGGTCGCGCACGATCGTGGTGTGCTCGCGACGGGCGCGCAGGCGCATCTCGATCCACTCGTGTCGCGGGTCGAACAGCGCCACGTGGTCGAAGTCCTCAGGGTCGAAGTCAGCGCGCAGCTCCCGGTTCAGGACGCGCAGGACGTTGCGGTTGAACTCCGCGGTGATCCCCTGCGCGTCGTCGTAGGCCGCCTCGAGCACCCGCGGATCCTTCACCAGGTCGGTCCCCATCAGCAGGTGGTCCTCCGGCCCCAGCATGCGCCCGATCTTGCGCAGGAAGCGGCGACGGCTGCCCGGCTGGAAGTTGCCGATCGTGCCCCCGAGGAAGGCGACGATGCGCGGCCCGTCCGCCGGCGGCACGAGATCGAGGTGGCGCTCGAAGTCCCCGATCACGCCGTGTACGCGCAGGCCGGGATACTCGCTGGTCAGCTCGGCTGCGCAGTCGCGGACCATCGTCTCGGTGACGTCGACGGGTATGTAGCGCTCGAGCGTTCCAGCCGTGTGCAGCGCATCGAGGAGAACCCGCGTCTTGGCGGCCGTGCCGGAGCCGAGCTCCACGAGCTCGACGGCGCCGGTCAGCTCCGCGATCTCCTCGGCCGCGTCCTCCAGGATCGCCCGCTCGGCCCGGGTCGGGTAGTACTCGGGCAGCTCGCAGATGCGGTCGAACAGCGCTGCCCCGCGGGCGTCGTAGAAGTGCTTGGGCGGGAGTTCCTTGAACGGCCGCGTCAACCCGTCGAGAACATCCTCGGCCAGCGAGCGCTCGCTCGAGCCGTCGAGGTGCGAGTCGATGCGGATCGCCGCCGGGGCGGCGTCATGCGAGGGAGTGGGGGGCGTCGATGCCTCCATCAGAGATCTCGCACCAGCCGCACGCCGGCGAAGATCTGACGGCGCTGGGGCAGGTCCCAGTTGCGGAAGGTGTCCGAGGCGACCCGCGGGTGCGTCGCCCACGACGCCCCGCGCAGCACGCGGTAGTCCTCGCCGAAGAAGACCTCCGAGTACTCGCGGTAGGGCCGGGCGACGAAGCCGGGATACCCGTCGAAGCAGGAGCTCGTCCATTCCCACACCCGTCGAGTGCCGGCGAGCGTCGACCCGCGGGCGTCACCGCCTGCTGTCTGCCGGTTCCAGGTCGCCGTCTTCTCCCACTCCGCCTCGGTGGGCAAACGGGCGTCGTGCGCTCTGGCGAAGGCGTCGGCCTCGAACCAGGAGACGTGGCAGGCGGGTCCGTCCGCTCGACCCGCGGCCACGGCAGGATGATGCGTGATGTCGTACTCCTCCTTCCAGGCCCAGCCCTCGTCGGACCACCACTCGCGGCGCTCGTAGCCGCCACCCTCGCTGAAGCGCATCCAGCTGCCGTTGCTCACCGGGCGCCTGGCGATCTCGAATCCGGCCACCTCGACCGTGTGGCGGGGACGCTCGTTGTCGTAGGCGAACCCCTCCTCGCCGGCACCCATGGAGAAGGGGCCGCCCGGCATGTGCAGCCAGCCGGCAGGGGAGTCCCCGTCGATCGGTGCATCGCGCAGCGCGCGGTCCTGCTCACGCAGCAGGCCGGCGATGGCCATCGTCTGCAGCATCGTCTCCGCGTGCTGGAGCTCGTGGCGCACGACCATCTCGCACACGGTGCCGTCTCCGGTCCCCCGGTCGGCGATCACCTCGCCGGTGCGCGTGCGCACGGCCTCGAGGTAGTCGCGGGCGCCGGCGGGTCCGAGCGCCTCGGTGTCACCCCGCACGGCGCGCGGTGTCTCGAAGGCGTCGTAGACGTCCGCCAGGTCCGGGCGCAGCAGCGGCAGGCCACCGTGGCGGTGGGCGATCCACAGGTCCTCGTAGGCGGCGATGTGGCCGAGGTCCCACACGAGCGGGCTCATGATCGGCGACTGGACCCGCACCAGGTCCTCGTCGCTGATCTCCCGAACCAGTCCGAGCACCCGCTCGCGCGCCGCGCGCATGGCCAGAAGCGCCTGCTCAGCGTCGGTGGAGAGACGGCTCGTCTGCTCTGCGTTCGCAGCCACGGCTCCGGTCAACTGTAGAGCTTCCACGCCGCCTTCGACTCCGCCCGCCCAGAGATCCTTCCCCGGCCGCGGGCGCGTCAGGCCGCGCCCCCCGCGGGACCCGCGTCGTTCCAGCGCTGCAGGACGGCCGTGGCCCGCTCGTAGCCCAGCACCGAGATCGCCCCTGCCGACAGCGCCAGACGGCCGCCCCCCGACGGAGGCAGATCGATCCAGCGGGCGCCGAGGACTCGGAGCAGGTGCCCGTGGGAGAACACGGCCACCTCGCCCGGCGCGGACCGCAGCTCGGCGATCACGCGATCGGCTCGCCGGCCGACCTGCTCCGGCGTCTCGCCGCCGGGGCAGCCGTCGCACCACAGGTTCCAGTCAGGTGAGCGCGCGTGGATCTCCGGGGTCGTGAGCCCCTCGTAGTCGCCGTAGTCCCACTCGGCCAGGTCCTCGCGCACCTCCGCCGTCGCCGCCAGCCCGCTCAGCTCGCAGGTTTCGCGAGCCCGGCGAAGCGGGCTCACCAGCACGCGGTCGAAGCGCCACTCGCGCAGCCTCGGCTCCAGGGCCCTGGCCGCCTGGCGCCCCTCGTCCGTCAGCGGGATGTCCGTGCGACCGGTATGGCGGCCCGTGCGACTCCACTCGGTCTCGGCATGACGGATCAGCACGACCTCCTGATTGCCCGCGTCGTTCACACCGGTGGTCCCTCGGGTGCCGCTGCGTCGTCGACGATCACGGTCAGGCGCTCGCGCCTGAGCAGGCTCGCGGGGACGTGGCGGGTGGGCTCTCCGAGCATCGCGTTGACCGCATCCGCCTTGCTCGCTCCGGTGGCCAGCACCACGCAGCCGCGCGCCGCCCGAAGCTCGGCGAGGCTGAGCGTGATCCGCTCCGGAGGGGGCTTCGGCGCCTCGTGCACCGGCAGGCACACAGCGTCATCGCCCGCGCTCAGTGCCGGAGAGCCGGGGAACAGCGAGGCGATGTGGCCGTCCGGGCCGATGCCGAGGAGGATCAGGTCCAGCACCGGGAGTCCCGTGCCGTCCCGTCCCGAGCGAGGCACGTGCTCGAGCAGCTCGCGGGCGTAGCGGCTGGCGCCCTCCTCGGGCCCCAGCTCTCCCTCCATCCGGTGGACCTGCTCCGCCGGGATGCGGGCCGGCCGCAGCAGCTTCTCGGCCGCGAGGCGGTAGTTGCTCTCCTCGTCATCCGGCGGTACGCAGCGCTCGTCCGCGAACCAGACCTCGACGCCGGTCCACCCAGGCATGCGATCCGCCAGCAGCTCGAAGGTGCGCCCCGGCGTGGTGCCTCCGCTGAGGGCGAGATGCGCCACGCCCCGGCCCCTGACGGCCAGCTGCAGCTCGCCTTCCACGTGGGCGGCGGCGCGAGCGGCGACGGACTCGGCGTCTGCGCAGGTCGTCAGGCGCGTCACGGCACCATGGCACGCGCCGCGGTGACCGCCGGTATGTACGTCGGGTCGCGCAGCAGCGCCTGGCGGATGCCCTCGCCGAGGATGCCCGTCTCTCCACGCGAGGCCCCGGGGATCCTCCATTCGTGCACGTCGCCACGCGGGTCACGGGCGCGAGCGTGGAGGCCGCCGGGGCCGCGGTCGAGCCGCAGGCAGCGACCCGACGCCGTCTCGATAGTGACGCCCTCGAGGCCGCGCACGGTCATCTCGGGGGCCGGCTCCAGGCGCAGGGTGACGTCCTGTCGCTCGGCATGCACCTTGCCGACCAGCGCCGGGCCTTCACCCACCAGCCGGCTGGGCTTCCAGCCCAACCGCGAGGCGAGCCAGCCTCCCAGGAGCATGGCGGTGACGGGGGAGTCCGGGTGATGGCGCACCTGGACGCTCGTGATCGTGCGCAGCTCGCGACGCAGGCGCGGTGGGTCGAAGGCGCCGGCCACCCGCTCGCGCCACGGGGTCGAGCGCAGCCAGGCCAGGTCGACCACGTAGGCGCGCCCGGTCAGCGCGCAGACGCGGTCGAGCGCCTCGCGCGCGACCGGCTCGTCGACGGAGTCCAGCAGCACGGCCTGCGAGAGCTCGAGTAGCTCCTCCACCACGTCGTCGTGGCCGTGCGGCGACCACAGCAGCGTCGGCAGGTCGGTCACGACCAGCGGGTCGGCGATCGTGATCAGGTCGTCGAGATGGCGGTCGCCGATCTCGACGACGACGGTCTCGCGCAGCAGGGCGATCTCGCCCGAGTCCGGATCGTCTTCGGAGGCGATCGTGACGCGCGCGTCGAGCCGCTCGCGCCTCGGCTCGTAGGCGAACACGATCAGGCGCGAGGCGTGGTAGCGGCCGACGCCGCGAAGCCGGTTGGCGATCTCGCCGGTCCATTCACGATCGACGAAAGCGATCATGTTCAGCACCCGCGCCGGCATGAATCTCTCGTTTTCGGCGTGCCGCTCGATCAGCAGCTGCCGAAGGGCCGCTTCGATCGCGTCGGGCGTCGTCCCGTGAGCGCTCCAGACGGCGTCGGTCTTGGCGGCCATCAGATCCTTCGCCATTTGTCGCCGTCGCGAAGGATCAGCTCGGCCTCCTTCGGCCCCTGCGAGCCGGCTTCGTATTTGGGCAGCGGGCCGCCCATCCCCGCCCATGTCTGCAGGATCGGATCGCAGATTCGCCACTGCGCCTCGACCTCGTCGTTGCGCGTGAACAGCGTGGCGTCGCCGCGCATGGCGTCGGTGATCAGGCGCTCGTAGGCCTCGGGGGACTGCGACAGGAACGACGTCCCGTAGAGGAACTCCATGTTGACCGGCCGGATGATCATCCGCGTCCCCGGGATCTTCGCCACGAGTCGCAGTGACACGCCCTCGTTCGGCTGCAGGGTGAGCACGAGCTGGTTGGGCTGCACGCCGAGCGACCCCTGCTGGTTGAACGCGAGGTGGGGAACGGGCTTGAGGGTCACGGCGATCTCGGTGACCTTGCGTGCCAGCCGCTTGCCGGTCCGCAGGTAGAAGGGGACGCCGGCCCAACGCCAGTTGTCGACTTCCAGACGCAGCGCGGCGTAGGTCTCGGTCGTCGAGTCGGGCGGAACGCCCTCCTCTTCGAGGTACCCCGGCACGTCCTCGCCGCCGGCGTGGCCCGGGCCATACTGCGCCCGCACGGCGATCTCCGGCACCTGCTCGGGAGTGGGCTCGGGCACCGACTCGAGCACCTTGACCTTCTCGTTGCGCACCTCTTCGGCGGTGAATTTGACGGGCGGCTCCATCGAGACGTGGCACAGCAGCTGCAGCATGTGGTTCTGGATCAGGTCGCGCAGCGCCCCGGCCTGGTCGTAGTACTCGGCGCGCGAGCCGATGCCGACGTCCTCGGCTGCCGTGATCTGGACGCTGTCGATGTAGTTGCGGTTCCAGAACGGCTCGAACATGCCGTTGGCGAACCGAAACGCCAGCATGTTCTGGACCGTCTCCTTGCCCAGGTAGTGGTCGATGCGGAAGACCTGGGTCTCGTCGAAGATCGCGAGCACCCGGCGGTTGAGCTCGCGCGCCTCCTCGAGCGAGGTGCCGAACGGCTTCTCGATGATCACCCGCACGGCCGCCCCCTCGTGATGCGCGAGCTTCGACTCACCGAGCGCTTCGACGATCACGGGGAAGAAATGCGGCGCGGTCGCAAGGTAGAAGGCCCGGTTGAGGGGTTCGCCGGCCAGCTGCTCGAACTCGTCGAGCGTCTTGCCGAGATTGGCGTACACCGAGTCTTCGTCGAAGCTGCCCGGGATGTACCTGACGTCCTCGAGCAGGCCCTTCAGCACCTCGTCGTCGGGCTTGCGCCGCGAGAAGCGCCGGATCGCCTCGGCACACTCCGCGCGGTAGTCCTCGTGCGCCTTTTCTTTGCGGGCCACGCCGACCAGGTGGAAGCGCTGTGGCAGCGCGCCGTCGTGGGCGAGGTTGTAGAGCGCCGGCAGCAGTTTCCGCTGTGCCAGATCACCCGTGGCGCCGAAGATGACGAGCGTCGTAGGGGCGACCGGAAGGCGCTCGAGGCCTTCGGTGAGAGGGTTCTCGACCTCCTCGACCGGGGTTGGGACACCTGCCGCGACCGCCATGTCAGCCGCCACGGCTGCCGGCGCCGGCAGCCTTCGCGCGCTTGGCTCCGTTCGCCGGCTTCGCCCGGCTCGCGTCCGGTCTCCTCGCGCCTGCGCCGTCAGGCGCGTCCCTGACGGCGTGGCCGCCGAACTGGTTGCGCAGCGCGGCGAGCACGCGATCGGCGAACCCGCCGTTGCCCCGCGAGCGAAAGCGCGCGTACAGCGACGCGGTGATCACGGGCGTGGGGACGTCGTGCGCGGTCGCGTCCTCGATCGTCCAGCGGCCCTCGCCGGAGTCCTCGGTGTAGCCCTCGATGGCGGCCAGGTCGTTGCCGTCCTCTTCGAAGGCACGTGCTGCCAGTTCGCACAGCCACGAGCGGACGACCGAGCCCTGCCCCCAGAGGTGGGCGATCTTGGCGTTGTCGAGCTCGTACTCGGACTTGTCGAAGATTTCGAAGCCCTCGGCATAGGCCTGCATGAGCCCGTACTCGACGCCGTTGTGCACCATCTTCACGTAATGCCCGGCGCCGGACGGGCCGAACCGGAGCCAACCGCGCGGGCCGATCGCGGCGCGGCTGTGCTCGTTGGTCTCCGGGGCCAGGACGTCGAGGATCGGGGCCAGCCGCCTCACCGCCTTCTGCGGACCGCCGACCATCATGCAGTAGCCCACTTCCAGTCCCCAGACACCGCCCGAGACACCGACGTCCACGTATTCGATGCCGCTGCGGCGGAGTTCCTGGGCGCGCCGCTTGTCGTCGCTCCAGCGACTGTTGCCTCCGTCGACGATCATGTCGCCACGCTCGAGCAGGCGCGACAGTTTCCCGATGGTCTCCTCCGTCGGCGCCCCGGCCGGCAGCATCAGCCAGACCATGCGGGGTGGCGTCAGCTGCTTGACGAGATCGCGCAACGAGCTCGCTCCGGCCGCGCCGTTCCTGACGGCCTGCTGGACCGACGACTCGCTCCGGGCGAAGCCGACGACGTCGTGGTCGGAGTCACGGCGGATCCGGTGAACCATGTTCCCGCCCATCTTGCCCAGCCCGACGAAACCGATCTGCGTCATGTTGGCTCCTTGATCTTCGCGGTCAGTGCGCGCAGAGCGCCCACGGGGTCCTCGCCGGCGAGCGTCAGGCGCTCCGCCGGGCGTCCGAGCTCGCGCAGGGTGTTGAGGTCGCCGATCGCCTGAGCGTGCTTGAGGGTGGTGAACGTATAGGGGGCGCCGGGGATGTCCACGTCGTCCGGCCCGTCGTGGACCAGCTGCAGGAAGCGCCCGATTCTGGGTCCGCCCTTGTGGAACTGCCCGGTCGAGTGCAGGAATCGGGGGCCGTACCCGAACGTGGTCGTAGCGGTCGTGGTGGCGCGGATGGCGCTGCGCAGCTCGGCCACCGCCTGGTCGACGTCGGGCAGCGGCCGGGTGTAGGCCATCAGCGCCACGTACTCGGGCGGCCCAGCCTCCAGAAGCAGCGACCGCAGCGCGGCCTCGTCCGCGTCCGGAACCTCGGGCAGTCGGCCGCTCGATTCGTAGCGGGCGAGCACCTGCTTGGTTGCATCCTTCGCCTGCTGGACGTTGGGCTGATCGAACGGGTTGATCTGCAGCCCCCATCCCGCCACGGCCACCGCAAGCTCCCAGAGCATGAACACCCGACCGAGGTCGGGAGGCCCGGCGGTCGGGATGGTGATCACGGGGTGGCCCGCGTCGCCCAGGAGCCGGACCCGGGCGTCGAGCTCGGCGTCCGGGCTGTTGACGTCGGTCAGGTAGGCGAACACGCGGTCGGCGCCGTACGCCGCCGGCTCGCCGACCGGCTCCTCGGCCACCGGCAGGATCCCGGTGGAGCGCTTGCCGGTCGACTCGGCCACGAGCTGCTCGAGCCAGAGGCCGAGACCCGGCAGCGTCCCGGAGATCACGAACGTCAGCTTGTCGCGTCCCGCCTGCGCGAGGGCGCTGAGCGCGGCGCCGAGCCACACGGCACCCGCTCCCGGCTGTGCCGAGGCGCCATCGCCCGCGCCATCCCCCGGGGCCGTGTCCCACGCGTCGGCGGCGCCTGAGAGCAGCCCGTGGACGTCGATGTCCATCAACGCCGCCGGCACCACGCCGAACGGCGAGAGCGCGCTGTAGCGACCGCCGATGTTGGGGTCGCCAAGGAAGGTCTGGCGGAACCCGCGCTCGCCGGCGAGCTGCGCGAGGCCCGAGCCCGGGTCGGTGATCGCGACGAACCGGCGACCGTCGCCCACCCGCGAGAAGAAATGGGCGAACAGAGAAAGCGGCTCGATCGTTCCGCCGGACTTGGAGGAGACGATGAAGAGGGTGTGCCCGAGATCCACCTCTGCCTCGGTGGCCAAGATCGTCTCGGCGTCGGTGGAGTCGAGGACGTGCAGGGGCAGGCCGTGGGGCCCGGTCTGGAATGAGCGGCGCAGCACCTCGGGAGCGAGTGACGATCCGCCCATTCCGAGCAGGACCACGTCGCGAAAGCCATCCGCGCGAGCATCCTGCGCGAACGTCTCGATGGTCCCCAGCTCGCCGAGCATCCGCTCCGCGATCGTGATCCAGCCGAGGCGGTCGGCGATCTCGGGCGTCCCCTCGGGGCCCCACAACGTCGCGTCGCCGGCTCGCACGCGCTCGGCCACCCGGTCTCGCTCCGCGAGCTCGAGCTTCTCCCGAACCGGTCCCTGCAGCGGATCGGGGATCCGCGCGTCGACGGTGCGAGGGTGCTCGCTCACGCCACGATCGTAGTGCCCCAGCCGCTGATATAGGTTCCAGCGCTGTGAATGAAGCCTCGTCCCCGCAGCGCCCGGACCGCAATCTCGCGCTGGAGCTCGTCCGCGTGACCGAGGCGGCCGCCCTGGCAGCGGCCCCGCTGGTGGGCAAGGGTGACAAGGAGGCCGCCGACCAGGCGGCGGTCGACGGCATGCGCTACATGCTCCAGTCGGTCCAGATGGACGGTGTCGTGGTGATCGGCGAGGGCGAGAAGGACGAGGCGCCGATGCTCTACAACGGCGAGCAGATCGGCGATGGCTCGCCGCCGCAGGTGGACATCGCCGTGGACCCGCTCGAGGGCACGACGCTCGCCGCCAACGGCATGCCGAGCGCGCTCGCCGTGATCGCGCTGTCGCCCCGCGGCACGATGTTCGACCCCGGGCCGGTGGTCTACATGGAGAAGATGGCCGGCGCCCCCGAGATCGCCGATCTGCTCGACCTCGACCGGCCGCTCGGCGAGACGGTCAGGCTCGTCGCCGAGCGCAAGGGCACGGAGGTCGGCGACGTGATGGTCGTCGTCCTCGACCGCCCACGCCACGAGCGGGGCATCTCCGAGATCCGCGAGTCCGGGGCGCGGGTGCGCCTGATCGCCCACGGCGATGTCTCGGCGGCGCTGCTGGCGGTCACGGAGCGCTCTCCCGTCGACCTGCTGTGGGGGATCGGCGGAACGCCCGAGGGCGTCATTTCGGCGGCCGCGGTCAAGTGCCTCGGCGGCCAGCTGCTGGGGCGGTTGTGGCCCCGGGACGCCGACGAGCGCAACGCGGCGATCGAGGCAGGCTATGACCTCGACCGGGTCCTCGACCGCGACGAGCTCGTCTCCGGCGAGGACGTGTTCTTCTCCGCCACCGGGATCACCGACGGCGACGTGCTCGAGGGTGTGCGATATCCGCACGCGGGCGGTGCGACCACGGAATCGCTCGTCACACGCTCGCGCTCGGGCACGATCAGGCGGATCCGCGCGGTCCATGACCGGGCCAAGCTCCGAGCGGTCGGCGGCGATCGCTACTCGCACGGAGGCGGGGCGAGGGCGTGAGCCCGGTGCGCTTGTGGCGGCTGTCGGCGGCGCTGCGGCGGCGCGGCCACCGGCGCACGGCGCTGCTGGTGAAGAAAGTCAACTCGGCGATCTACCACAACTCACTCGCGCCGGGCGCCACGTTCAGCCCGGACATCGAGTTCGGACACCACGGCTTCGGCACGATCATCCACAGCAACGTCGTGATCGGCAGGCGCGTCAAGATCTGGCACAACGTCACGCTGGCGGTGCGCGCCGCGACGGGCTCGCCCCACGGCATCGTGATCGAGGACGACGTCAAGATCGGGGCGGGCGCGGTGATCATCACGCCGTACGAGCAGAGCCTCACGGTGGGCCGGGGGGCGCTGATCGGCGCGGGCGCCGTGGTCGTCCACGACGTCCCCGCCGGCGCAACGGTCGTCAGTCAGCCGGCGCGCGTGCTCGAGGGGCACCGTGGCGGCGCTCGCCGGGAGAGCGCGGATCAGCTCTGAGAGGCCAGGCGCCCGACGCGCGAGGGCGCGAGGTCCAGGCGGGCCAGCGAGCGCAGGAAGCCGTAGCTGATGATCACGTGGATGCGGCTCTGCGTCGCGTTGTACACGGGGCGGCTGAGCCTGGAGGCGATCGACGGGTAGAAGTTGGCCACCTCGACCTCGACGTGCAGGCGGGCGCGGCCAGGCTCTCCGCCGGGGCGTCGGCGCACCTCGATCTGCAGGTGGCCGCGCCCGTTGCGCCCGCGCCTCGAGACGAGCAGGCCGCGCGCGATCCGCCAGCGCACGACCCCCCTGTCGGATGTCACCTCGTACTCAGGGGCATCGAAGGTGAGCAGCTTCAGCTGGGGTACCAGCAGGATCACCGAACGCTCCGTGGGCGTGTAGTGGACGCGGATCAGCCCGAGTGTGACCCGCGACAGGAAACGCCAGTAGGTTCGCGCCAGCCGCTCGAGGTTCTCGACGGTCCACAGCCCGCTCAGCGCGCTCTCGTCGAGCACCATCTCGGCACGCTGGACCGAGCGAACGGCGCCGCTGTCCGTGTCGAGCGACGTGCTGTCCTCGAGATCGAGGATGCTGGCCCGCGGGCGAGGGCGCAGCGCGCCGACGAGCAGCCGACCGGCGAGGCCGAGCAGCACGACTGCCGCCGCCGCGCCGGCAACCCACAGCCCCGTCATGTCCGCTCCGCGCTGCCCACGGCTCCCTCAGGCTATCCCGGGGAGTCGATCGCGTCCTCGATCGGTGATATTCAACACCTATGGGCGATCAGCGCGGCATGCATCCCACCCCGCGTGCCGGGCCGGTGGCCGGCCTGCCGATCGAGTCTCTGCTCGAGCGCGCGGAGGAGATCGCCAGGCGATGGGCGATCGCGATGGTGGTGGCGCGGCCGCTCGCCGGGCTGGGCGAAGTGCCGCTCGAGGATCTCGCGCGCGAGGCGCCTGAGCTCTGCGCGCAGGCCGTGCGGGCACTCGGCTCCGACGATGAGCTCGATCGACTGACGGGGCGCGGCGCGGCGGGCGGGCGCGAGGAGAGCGCTCCGGCCCGACGGCTTGCGGCTATCAGCGGCGCCGGCGATCCGTCGGCCACCGTCGAGGCGGCCGAGGCGATGCGGGGCGCCCTCTGGGAGACGCTGCTCGAGGAGCTGCGCTGGCCCGGTCTCGAGCAGCTGAACCCGCGACGGTTGGCCGACGTCTCCGATCGGCTCGCCTTCGTGTGCGCGAGCGCGCTCGCGGCGGCCCTGGCCCAGGCGGAGGGCAGCGCCGATGCGGGCGCGCCCCAACCTCCGCCCTCGCGCCGGCCCGAGGCCCCTGGGCCGCGCCCGCCACGCGGGGGCGCGCGGCGCGCGGTGATCGTGGACGAGCGCGACGACGCCGGTGAGCCGGCACCTCCCCGGGAGGCCGAGATCGAGATCCGCGACGAACGCAGCGAGGCGGGCCCTGCCGCCTGGATCGGGTCGATCGGCCGTCAGCTCGAGCGGTTCGGCGCGGACGCGCGACCCTTCGCGGTGCTCCTCGTCGAGCTCCGAGACCGCGACCGCAGGTGGCGCGAGGGACACCGCGATGATCTCGCGGGGCTCGCCGATGATCTCGAGCAGGTCCTCACCGCCGAGCTCTCCACCTCGGCCGCGACGGCCGGCCCCGTCGATGGCCGCGAACCGGACGGGCGCCGGGGATCCGGGTCGCTGACGCGCGAGCGACCGGGAAGGTACTGGCTGCTCGCGCCCGGCACCGACCGCGCCGGCGCGAGGGCGCTCGCGGAGCGGCTGTCCGCCGCGGTCAGGCGACTGGCCACCCGTCGAGGCGCGTCGGTCGAGGTGGACGTGGGCACCGCCGTGTGCCCCGAGGACGGTCGCCAGCCCGCTGCGCTGGCTGCTCACGCGGATGTCGAGCTCTACGCCGCGCGTTCATCCGCCGGGGCCGCGGCCGGCGGACCGGCGGCCCCTCTCGACCAGTAGGCGCGCCGGCCGCTCAGCCGGCGGCGGCGCCACCGGCGAGTGCGGGGAGCGGCGCGGCCGGGGCGCTCGGCGGGAGGCCCAGCGTGGGGGTGTTCGGTGCGCTGCCGACGATCCGTGTGGCGATGCGCACCGTTTCGCTGACGTTCAGCGCCTGCGCGGCTCCAGCCGTCAGGTCCCAGTCGGCGCCGTTGCTGTAGGGGCCGCGGTCGAGAACCGGGACGGTGAGGCTGTGATGCTTGTAGCTGACCTTCACCAGCGTGCCACAGGGAAGCGTCCGGTTGGCGACGCCGATCACGGTCGGCGTGAGCGTCTGCCCGCAGGCGGTGAGCTTGCCGTAGAAGCCAGGCCCGAACCAGGTTGCGATGGCCGTGCCGTGCGCCCTGCGCTTGACCTTGCCGGCCGCCCCGGCGGACGGCGCGGCCGAGCCGCCGGTGGCCGCTGCGGCGCTCGCGACGGGCAGAGCGATGCCGGCCGTAGCCACGACAACGGCAAGCAGAACGGGGGTTTTCCTCGACTTGATCGACATCTTGTTCGACGCCTACGGGGTGAGCTGACGGGCTCGCGCGGCACGTGAGTGCGGCGCTACGGCCCTTACGGACCGATTCGCCCCGGCGGATCTGAGTCGATCCGCATTGGGTCCCCCGCCTGCCTGACCTGGGTCTGGGCAGCTCGGCGTTCGCGGCAGTATACAGATGGCCCTCCGGGGCGTAAGAACAGACGGCCCTCAGGGCGTGAGGCGGGAGAAGACGTCCTTGATCACGCGCTCGCCCGTCGCGAGCCCGGATTTCGCCAGATCTCCCACTATCTCCACGGCCGAGGCGATCAGCTCCGTGCCCCCAGGTGGATGCACCTGCCCGCGCGCACGATCGGCCTCCGACTCGAACCCCTGCCGCGGGACGGACTGCCTCGCCTTCGGCACGTGGCGGCGCGAGGCCGTCCGCGCCTTGCGCTGCTTGCCCGCGGCCGCTTTCGCGGTCTTGGGCCTGCTCGATCGGGCGGCGGTGGATGCCTTCGCGCCAGACGCCCGTCCCGAGCGGGCCCCAGAGCTGCCGGACTTGGCGCCGGCCGCGGGCTTGGCGCCGGCTGCGGGCTTGGCGCCGGCTGCGCGCTTGGCGGGGGCTGCGGGCTTGGCGGCGGCTGGGGCCTTGGCGGCGGTCGAGCCGCGGGAGGCGGCGCGGCGGGCGCTCGAGCGCTGAGGGCGTGTGCTCGGCAGGTTGCCGAGGACGCTCTGGCGCTCGGCCGGAACCTCGCCCCGGCCGTCGCTCTCGTTGGGGCCGCTCACCGCCACATCATTGCTTAAGCGGGGCCCGCGCCGGCTTCAGAAGATGGGCAAACCTTCCGATGTGCAGCGCCGACGCGTTAGCATGACTGCCCGGAGGACCAAGGAACGACTTGTAACGTTGGCAGGGCTCCGGCCGTATGTCTGACGGTGTTGTTCTCCTCAGCCCATAGTCCGGCTGGAGCCCCGGTGGCTCGATCCGGGTTGTCTATCGACCGAAGAATGGAAACACGATGTCAGTAGTCGAGCTTCAGGAGCTGGATGAGGTCAAGGGCCTGCTCGCCAAGGGGCAGCAGGTCGGGGTCCTCTCCTATGCGGAGATCACCAAGGCCATGTCGGAGCTCGACCTCGACGAGTCTGACGTCGAAGAGCTGCACGGGTTCCTCGAGCGCTCGGAGATCGAGCTCGTGGAGGACATCGATCCCGCGATAGCCGCCGCCGCCCAGGTCGAGCGCGCCCCCGACAAACGCGGACGGCGCAAAGCCAAAGCCGCGCTCGACCTGAAGCCCGACATGACGACGGACTCGCTGCAGCTGTTCCTCAAGGACATCGGCAAGGTTCGCCTGCTGACCGCCCAGGAGGAGGTCGATCTCGCAAAGCGCATCGAGCGCGGCGACCTCGACGCCAAGCAGAAGATGGTCGAGTCGAACCTCCGCCTCGTGGTCTCGATCGCCAAGAACTACCGCAACCAGGGGCTGCCCTTCCTCGACCTGATCCAGGAGGGCACCCTGGGGCTCGTCCGCGCAGCGGAGAAGTTCGACTACCGCAAGGGATTCAAGTTCTCGACCTACGCCACCTGGTGGATCCGCCAGGCGATCGCCCGAGCGCTCGCCGACAAGGCCCGCACGATCCGCATCCCCGTGCACGTGGTCGAGAAGCTGAACAAGATCGGCCGCGCCGAGCGCAAGCTCGTCACCGAGCTCGGCCGCGAGCCCACCGCCGACGAGATCGCCGAGGTCACCGGCATCGATCCCGAGGAGGTCGACTCGATCAAGCGCTCGGCGCAGGCTCCCGTTTCACTCGAGAAGCCCGTCGGCGACGAGGAGGAGTCCGAGTTCGGTCAGTTCATAGCCGACGAGCGCGCCGAGTCGCCATACGAGCGCGCCGCCGAGATCCTCACCAAGGAGGCGCTCCGCGAGGCGCTCGAGAACCTCTCCTACCGTGAACGCCGCGTGCTCGAGCTTCGCTACGGGCTCGGCGGTGAGCACCCGCGAACGCTCGACGAGGTGGGACGGACCTTCAACGTCACCCGCGAGCGGATCCGCCAGATCGAGAACCAGTCGCTCAAGAAGCTGCAGTCGCTCGCCGAGGCCCAGAAGCTCCGCGACGTCGCCTGAGGCGCCTGACCTTGAAGGGGCGTCTACCGCGCGTTCCCTTGAGAGGGGAGGGCGCGGATGCGCGCCCTCCGGACGGGCCGCACGCGGCCCGTCCCTGGGGTGGCGCATGCGCCACCCCTGCGGCCGCACATGTGCGGCCGCTGCCCTGGCCGCATGCGGCCAGGGACGACGACCCCTCGCCCTAGCCGATCCCGCGGGCGGCTCGGTTTCGGCGTTCCTCACACCGTCCATCCGCCGCGGCGCGCATTCAAGGCGCCGGGTGGCAGTGCCGATGAGAGGGGCATGTTCAGTGTCGATGCGGCTTTGCGCGAGCTCGTCAGGAAAGAGGGCTCGGATCTGCATCTGAAGGTCGATGCGTCGCCGCTCTACCGCGTCAACGGAGAGCTGACCGTCGAGCCCGGCGCCGAGCCCCTGAGCGCCGCTGACACCGAGGGCGCCCTGCGCGAGCTGCTCTCGGACGAGAAGAAGCTCCAGGAGTTCGCCGGCGAGCACGAGGTCGACTTCTCCTTCGAAATCTCGGGCGTCGCCCGCTTCCGGATCAACGCCTTCCAACAGCGAGGCGTGATCTCGATGGCCTGCCGTGCGATCCCCCACCACATCAGCACCATCGAGGAGCTCTCACTGCCCACGGTGGTCCGCGAACTGGCGGAGGAGGAGCGCGGGATCGTGCTTCTCACCGGCACGACGGGATCCGGCAAGTCGACGACGCTGGCCGCGATGATCGACCACATGAACCACACGATGAGCAAGCACATCGTCACGATCGAGGACCCGATCGAGTTCGTGCACCAGGACAAGCGCTCGGTGATCAACCAGCGTGAGGTCGGTATGGACACGGCCTCGTTCAAGCGGGCGCTCAGGCGGGTGCTGCGCCAGGACCCCGACGTGATCCTGGTGGGGGAGATGCGCGACGAGGAGACCGTCCAGACGGCGCTGTCGGCCGCCGAGACCGGACACCTCGTGCTCTCGACGATCCACACCGTCGACGCGACGGAGTCGATCAACCGTATGCTGGACTTCTTTCCCCCGCACCAGCACGGCCAGGCCAGGAGCATGATCGCCGGCACGATCAAGGGTGTCATCTCCCAGCGCCTGGTACCCGGCGCCGAAGGCGGTCGGGTCGCGGTCTGCGAGATCCTGCGCATGACCGGCCGGGTCCGGGACATGATCGTGGACCCCTCCCAGACGGGGCAACTCGTCGAGGTGATCACCAGCGGCGGGTACTACGGCATGCAGACCTTCGACCAGGCTCTTTTCGGTCACGTCAAGGCCGGCCGGGTGACGTTCGAGGACGCCATGAAGGTGGCCTCCAGCCCGCACGACTTCAAGCTGCTGATGCAGTCCGAGGGACGCAGGGGGACGACGATGGATGACGTGGCCGCCGCCGAGTCCAAACGCGAGCCGGATCCCAAAAAGTCGCTCACGGTGGCCTAGCCTCCGCGCCTCCGCCTCGTTGGTGCGTCGGTCACCCGGGGCCTCGATGGAGCACCAGCGGCGTCGCTCATCCCGGCCTCGCGCCACTTCAGTTGGTAAAGTAAGGCGTGTAATGGCCGTAGATGAGACATGTCCGGTATGCATGACCGCTGAGATCATCTGCGGCAAGTGGACGCTGCTGCTGGTCCGTGAGCTATCCGAGGGCCGCTCGCGGTTCTGCGAGCTCGAACGGTCGCTCGCCGGGATCAGCCCGCGCACCCTGTCGCTGCGGCTGCGGGCCCTCGAGGAGCAGGGCATCGTCGAGCGGCACACGTTCCCAGAGGTGCCCCCGCGCGTGGAGTACGCGCTGACCGACAAGGGTCTCGCGCTGCTGCCGATCGTCGACGACATGCGCGCCTACGGCGAAGACTGGCTGGGCGCCGAGTGCACCCCCGGACCTGAGCTCGACGCGCAGGCCCTGATCGTCGCCTAGCTTCGGCTGGGCCAGAGGCGGCTCCAGACTGCAAGACCGGCTGCGCCGGGGAGGAGCGCGAGGAGCTAGGACGAAGTCAGCCCTCCATGCGATCCGTTCGCTTCCAGGCAGCGCTCACGGAGTTCGTCGAGGCGGCCGCCCACGTCCTCCAGGCCGACGTCGCGGGCGGCGCCGAGGTTCCGTTCGAGCTGGAGCCGCGTGCGCGGCGCGGGTCATCCTCCGGGACTGCGCTCTACTGCTACCGGTCGCTCACCGGTGAGTTCATCCGCGAGCGCCTTGCGGCGATCGAACGGCTGCCGATCCATGCGCTGGCGGCAGACGCCCTGTCGGGCTACGACGGCCTCGACCGCTATCTGACGAGTGTGGGGGTCGACGTCGGCCGGGTGAGTGGCCGCGCGCGGGTCCGGGCCGCGATGGCCGCCCTGCTGGAGGACGTCTTCCGTGACCAGACCGACTTCGAGTTGCGCCCCGACCGGCTACGGACGGCGCTGGAGCGGCTCGAGACCTCGGCGTTCGCCGGCAGCGGCGAGCTCACTCTCGTGGCAACTCTGCACGGGCTGACGATCGCCTCGGGCGAGCTGCCGCTGACGAAGGGCCTCACGATCGCCCAGCGCGACGCGCTCGACGGCCTTCCCGAAGGCGCCACCCGAGCGGAGCCGACCGACTCGCCTGGGCACCTGCTGGTCGTGCTCGCGGTCGAGGAGGACGACGTGCGCGAGGCGACCGGGCGTGGGCGCGAGGTGCTCACGGACCTTCTGCGCTCGCTGCGCCTGTTCGGCGACGGACGCGTGACGCTTGGCCCCCTCGCATGGGCGCGGATGGGAGAGGGCTCCTGGACCACGCTGGCGCTGGGCGCAGGTGGCCGCCCGCACGGGATGCTCGTCGTGAGCGCCGACCAGGAGGACGAGCTGCGCGCCTTCTGCAACCTCGTCTCCCGGCGCGCACCGCACGGCGACGAGGTGGCGTGGGCGCTACGTCGCTTCGAGCTCGGGTGCGAGCGCGAGAGCTGGCAGGAGGCACTCAGCGACCATCTGTTGGCGCTGCGCGCGCTGCTCGAGCCGGAGGGGCCCGCCAGCGGCCTCCTGCCCGGCAGGCTCGCGGCCCTCTGTGCCACCCCGCGCCGCCAGCGGCAGCTCACGGAGCACATGGTCGAGGCGCTCCAGCTCGAGCGCGACATCATTGCCGGCAGCGCCAAGCAGGGCGCCCACGGACAGGCAATCGCGGGGGAGATCGCCGACCACCTCCGGGCGCTGCTGCGCGACGTCATCTGCGGCCATCTCTCGCCGGACCTCGCGACGGTGGCCGACGAGATCCTGCTGGCTCCGCAGGAGCTCTCAGGCGAACAGGTGCTCGGCGATGTGCGAGAGCCCGAGGAGATCCTGGACCTCCTCGTCTAGGTGCGGCACGAGCAGCGGCCTGCGCTCCTCGATCGCGCTGGAGAGCCGGGTGATGGTCTCGCGATCGCGCTGCACGAGCACGTCGAAGTCGGCCAGATTGCCCGCCACCCGTGCGGCCAGCGCGTCGCCGAGGTCCGGTGCGAGGAGCGCCCGCACCTCCGGCTCCGAGCGTCCCTCCAGACCGCCGCTGTGAACCCGGTTGACGATCAGCCGCCCTCGGTGCATGCGCGACTCGGCGAGCCGATCGGCGAGGAACACGGCCTCGCGGGCGGGCTCCGGCTCTGGCGAGGTCACCAGCAGGAAGGTCGTCTCCGGAGCGCGCAGCAGCGCCGCCACGCCGCGCGTGCGCTCGCCGAACCCCTCGATCACGCCCGAGAGGGAGCGGAAGAAGCGTGAGAGCTCACCGAACATGTCGATGCCGGTCACGCGGGCGAAGATCGAGAACACGATCCCGGTTCCGCGGCCGAACAGGCGGGCAGTCAGTCCACCCGGGGCGAGGAACACCTGAAGCGCGCGACCTTCGAGGAACCCCAGCAGCCGCGTGGGGGCGTTGAGGAAGTCCAGCGCGTTGCGCGAGGGCGGCGTGTCCAGCACGATCACGTCGAAGTCGTGCTCCTCGTAGAGCTCGTACAGCTTCGCTATGGCGCTCAGCTCGTGTGAGCCGGCAACAGCCGTCGAGAGCTCCCGGTAGACCGGGTTGGCCAGGATCTCCGCGCGTGCCTGCTCGTCAGGCGCCAGGCTGGCGACGATCTCGTCGAATGTGCGCTTGACGTCGAGCATCATCGCCCACAGCTCGCCGGACACCTCCACGCCCTGCGCCGCGAGGCGGGCGGGGTCGATCCGCCGGGGCTCCCCCGAGAGCTCCTCGAGGCCGAGCGCCGATGCCAGCCGCCGGGCCGGATCGATCGTCACCACCGCCACCTTCCTGCCCTCAGCGGCGAGCCCGAGTGCGAGCGCCGCCGAGGTGGTGGTCTTGCCGACTCCGCCCGCGCCGACGCAGATCACGACGCGCTTGCCCTGGAGGCTCGCCCGCAGCCTGCGCCTGCCGATCGCCGTCATCACGGGATCGTAGTTCCCGTGCAGGAATCGCAGGTCACCATGCGAATACCGACCGGGACGGCATTCTGGGCAATCGAGCATCGGAGCCACCCGTGGAAGGAAAGGCCAAGGTCATCGCGTTCGCCAACCAGAAGGGCGGCGTGGCCAAGACGACGACGACACTCAACCTGGCCGCCGCCTTCGCGGAGGAGGGCCATCGGGTGCTCTGCGTCGACATGGACCCCCAGGGCAACCTCACGATGTCGCAGGGGATCGACCCCGACACCCTCGAGAAATCGATGTACGACGTCCTCGTCCACAAGGTGTCGATCCGCGAGGTCATCCGCAAGCGGGAGATAGACGTCGCCTGCGCCTCCATAGACCTCGCCGGGGCGGAGATCGCGATGTCGACCATGATCGGCCGCGAGCGCTCGCTCCAGAAGGCCTTCGAGCCGATCCGCGAGGACTACGACTTCATCTGCATCGACACGCCGCCCAGCCTCGGGCTGCTGACGATCAACGCGCTGACGGCCGCCGACAAGGTGATCGTCCCCGTGCAGTGCGAGTATCTGTCGATGCGTGGGCTCATCCAGCTCCAGAACACCCTCGCGATGATCCGCGAGAACCTCAATCCCGGCGTTGACATCGAGGGTATCCTGCCGACGTTGGTGGATTCGCGGACGATCCACGCTAAGGAGGCGATCGAGATCCTCGAGGAAAACTTCGGGGACCGTGTGTTCGCATCGCGTATCCGCAAGACCGTGCGCTTTGCCGAGGCACCGGTGAAGGGCATGTCCGTGCTCAAGTACGAGCCGGACGGGGTGGCGGCCCAGTCCTACCGGCAACTCGCGCAGGAGGTTCTCACCAATGGCCAACGCTAAACGCGCGAGCATGCGCGAAGGGCCGCTCGCGGCCCTGTTCCGCAAGACCGAGGAGTCGGAGGAGCAGCCGCCCGGTACCGCGCCCGCCGGCGAGCAGCCTCGCTCGCGTCCGGCGACCGAGGCCGCCGCAGCTCCGCCGCCGACCCACCCCCGCGAGAGCGGCCTGCCTCATCCCGGCCTCGGCGCATCACCCTCCGAGATCGAGGAGGAGGTGCACGTCCCCACGCCGCGAGAGCGCCTGCGCCACGCGTTCTCCTCGGAGATACCCGAGAACATGATGGAGCGTCCGGCCGCTCCGGTGATGGACGACTATCCGCGTGAGCACCACACCGCCGGGCCGGTCGGCCAGCCGATCATCCGCGTCGTGGGCATCGGCGGCGCCGGCGTGAACGCCGTCAACCGCATGGTCGAGGCCGAGGTCGAGGGCATCGAGTTCCTGGCCGTCAACACCGACGTGCAGTCGCTGCAGCAGTCGACCGCCGACATCACCCTGCACATCGGCGCCGAGCTCACGAAGGGCCTCGGGTCGGGGTCGGACGCGAACGTCGGCCGTCAGGCCGCGATGGAGGACTACGACCGCATCAAGGCGTTGCTGAAGGGCTCCGACATGATCTTCATCACGGCCGGCGCCGGTGGCGGCACCGGCACGGGCGCAGCCCCGGTGATCGCGCGGATCTCGCGGGAAGTCGGCGCGCTCACCGTCGCGATCGTGACCAAGCCGTTCGGGTTCGAGGGGTCCCGCCGCGGCGAGCAGGCCGAGCACGGCGTCAGCGCCCTCGCCGACGAGGTCGACACGTTGATCGTCGTGCCCAACAACCGGCTGCTCTCGGTGCTCGACAAGCAGACCGCGATGGTCGAGGCGTTCCGCGTGGCGGACGACGTGCTGCGCCAGGGCGTCCAGGGCATCTCCGACCTGGTCACGCTTCCGGGCCTCATCAACCTCGACTTCGCCGACGTGCGCACGATCATGCGCGAGGCCGGCAGCGCGCTGCTCGGCATCGGAATGGGGGTCGGCGAGAACCGCGCCACCGAGGCCGCGATGCAGGCCGCGTCCTCACCGCTGCTCGAAACCTCGATGGAGGGCGCACGCTCGATCCTGCTGTCGATCACCGGCGGGGTCAACCTGTCGCTGTGGGAGGTCAACGAGGCTGCCAAGTCGGTCTCCGAGGCGGCGCATCCGGACGCGAACATCATCTTCGGCGCCATGGTCGACGAGAAGCTCGACGACCAGGTGTGGGTCACCGTCGTGGCAACCGGCTACGGCGAGGACGGCAGGCGCAAGAGCGCCGCCCGCTTCCGGGAGCCGGCAGCGGGCGAGCTGCGCGTCCAGCGCTCCGGCGAGTCCGGCCGGCGTGAGCGACCTGACGGCGGGGCGCGGCGCTCGCGGGGTGATGAGCTGGACATACCAGAGTTCATCCTCCCCACTTAGAGGCCCCCTGGTTCGTCGTCGGGCGCTTCGCATCCGTAGGGGCGGCTGTGGTATCGCTCTCCCATGGGCATGGCTGAGAAGGGCGTGGTCGCAGCCGGGCATCCCCTGACGGCGGAGGCCGGCGCGCGGGTGCTGCGCGAGGGCGGGAACGCGGTCGACGCGACCGTGGCCGCGATGCTGGTGTCGTTCACGACGGAGCCGCTGCTGACCGGACTGGGGGCCGGCGGCTACATGCTCGTGGCGGGCGCGGGAGAGGAGCCGGCGCTGCTGGACTTCTTCGTGGAGGCCCCCACGCGCGCCGGTGACGGCAGCGAGGCGGAGCTGCACGGCATCGACGTGTCCTTCGGCGATGCCGCCCAGGTCTTCCACATCGGACCGGCCTCCTGCGGCGTCTACGGCACGCCCGCGGGAGTCTGCGAGGCGGTGCGCCGCTGGGGCACCGCCTCGCTCGAGGACCTGGCGGGGCCCGCGGTTCGGCTCGCCGAGGACGGCGTGGTGCTCAACGCCGGCCAGGCATACGTCGCGAAGATCCTGGCCGACCTGCTGACCTCGACGCCCGAGTGCGCAGCGCTGTGGGCGCCGGCGGGCCACATCCTGCGCGAGGGCGAGACGCTCCGGAACCCGGAGCTCTCGGACGCGCTGCAGCTTCTGGCCAGCGATGGAGCCGAGCCGTTCTATCGCGGAACCGTGGCGGCGGCCGTGTGCGACTGGCTGAGGGTCCGCGGCGGCTCGCTGACCGGCGAGGACCTGGCCGGCTATCACGCAATCGAGCGGGAGCCGGTCAAGGTGCGCTACCGCGACCGGCAGATCCTCACCAACCCGCCGCCTTCTGCGGGCGGCACGCTGCTCGCCTACTCGCTGGCGCTGCTCGACCGGCAGCCGTCGCCACCGACGCTCGCCGGAGTCGTCGCGGCCATGGCGGCGGCCCAGTCCGAGCGGACGCCGGAGTTCGTCGAAGGCCTCGAACGAGAGGGCTTCCTGGAGCGGTTCCTCGCGACCCGGCTGGGCTCCACGACACACATATCGGTGATCGACGCCGACGGCCGCGCGTGCAGCGCGACCTGCACAAACGGCGAGGGATCGGGCGTCGTGGTCCCCGGCACGGGCATCCACCTGAACAACGTGATGGGGGAGGAGGACCTCAACCCGCTCGGCTTCCACCGCCATCCCGCCGGGCGCAGGATGCCGAGCATGATGGCCCCGTCGGTCGTGATGCGCGACGGCGAGGTGGAGCTCGTCCTCGGCAGCGCCGGGTCCAACCGCATCCGCTCGGCCCTGCTGCAGACGATCGTCGCCGTTGTCGACGATCGCATGGCGGTGCGCGACGCCGTGGACGCGCCGCGAGTTCACTTCGAGGACGGACTCCTGTTCGCGGAGCCGGGGATCGAGTTGGCCGGCCTGGACGGGGAGACGCGTGTCGTGCGATTCGGCGAGCGCAACCTCTTCTTCGGCGGCGTCCAGGCGGCGGAGCGGCGCGACGGCGCGCTGACGGGGGCGGGCGATCCGCGCCGCGGCGGCGTCGCGGTGAGCCTGTGAGGGCCGCGGCGGCACTCCTCGCGCTCGCCATCGGCCTCTCGGCGAGCGGCTGCGGCGGCGTGCAGGCCGCCGACCTCTTCCTGGTCCAGCGCAACGGCTCCACTCCGCACGCCACGCTGACGCTGCTGGTGAACGAAGAAGGTGTCGTCCACTGCAACGGTGCCGCCCCGCTGAGGCTGAGCGACTCGCAGATCGTCAAGGCGCGCGTCATCCAGGAACAACTCCACGGCCCCGCCTCCAGGCACCTGACGCTCCCGCCGCAGCCGGGCTCCGTGCTGAGCTACCACGTCCGTGACGTCGACGGCAACGTCAGCTTCAGCGACAACTCGGCCGGGCAGCCCGCGGTCCTGCGCCAGCTCGCCCTGTTCGTGCTCCAGACCTCTCAGCAGCTCTGCCACCTGCCGCAGTGACGGCTTACCCCGCCCGCTGCGCTATCCGAACCGGACCTTGCCGTTGGAGCGCGCTCGGGCCTGCGCGCGCTCGACCAGCTCCAGCCGCTCCAGCGCCTCGCGCAGGAGCGTGGCGAGCAGGCGCAGGCGGGCGCTCTCCGAGCGCAGCTCGAGCAGCTGCTGCTTGGCGTCGGCGGGGAACTCCACGGTTGCAGCCATGCGGTATGCATCCATCTCCTCGAGCTCGCCGGGCTCGAGCGTTCTGTCGGTCGCCTGCCTGACCAGCTCCTGGTAGAGGCCGCGCGCCGCCGTCGCAGCCTCCTCGTCGGCGTCCTCCTCGTCGTCCGCCAGGAACTCGACGACCCCGGCCGGGTAGGGAAGGTCGTCCTGGCGCTCGAGGAGGCGGAAGGGACGCGTGCCGCGGGTCAGGATGTTCATGCGACCGTCGTCCATCCGCTCGAGCACCGTGTCGATCTCGCAGGCGCAACCCACCTGCTTGAGCTCCTCCTCCGAGAGCCACACGATGCCGAACTGCCTGCCGAGCGTGCCCGGGTCCGAGAGCAGGCAGTGATCGATCATCCGCCGGTAGCGGTCCTCGAAGATGTGGAGCGGCACGCTCTCGCTCGGCAATGCCACGATCCCCAGTGGGAAGAGCGGAAAGCCACTGGCGGCTTGCTCGGGCATCCTCGTGAGTTTAGGTGCACGCGCCGCGCGCAACCCGTGGGCGAGCCGCGGAAGGGTCAGCGCGCCAGGCGCCGGCCGGGGCTCCTCACCGGCTCCCGTCCGCCGGGCGCTTGCGGGCGCTCAGCATGAGGTTGTAGAAGACCGCCGCCGGGAGCCGGGGCTCAAGCAGACGCCGGTCGAGCCCCTGCAGGAACAGGTAGCCGCGGTAGGCATACAGGCGCCATCCCCACGGCACGTCGTCGGGATGGGCGCTCGCCTCGAGCGTCCGGTTGGTCCACCCGAACCAGTTGGCCAGGAGCTCCTCGCCGCTGACCCGCACGTCGCCGAAGCCGGCCGCGCTCGCCACGCGTTGCAGCTCGACCGGAGCGAAGGCGTGCACGTCCACGACTCCCTCGAGCGCCGCCTGCCGCCGGCCGCCCCCGGCGATCGGCGCAGGCCCGGCGCCGATCGCGCGCCGCCACAGCGGCGCCGCGGCGGACGCCAGGCGCTTGGGCACGTGCGCGAGCCGGTCGCCGTAGCGAGAGGGCTCGCCGGCGAAGACGATCGTCCCACCGGGTGCGAGCACGCGCTCGAACTCGGCGAAGGCGCGAGCCAGGTCGGGGATGTGATGGAGCACCGCGTGGCCGAGGACGAGGTCGAAGCTCTCGTCGGCGAACGGGAGCCGCTCCGCGTCGGCGCGCTCGGTCCCGACGCTCAACCCCAGCCGGCGCGAGTTCGCCTGCAGCGTCTCCAGCATGCCGGGAGAGATGTCGCTGCAGGTCGCCTCGCCGATCAGGCCCGCCCGCAGCAGGTTCAGCGTGAAGTACCCGGTGCCGGCGCCGATCTCCAGAGCGCGCGCGTAGTGGCCGGGCTCACGGCCGAGCGCCTTGCGCATCTTGGTCCGCACCTGTTCGGAGCCCACCTCACCGAAGTCGATGCCCCACTTCGAGTCGTAGTGGTCCGCGGCCACGTCGTGGTAGCGCGTGTTCGCGTCGCGGATGTCCTCGGCGCTGAGCGTCGGCTGCACGGGGCGGGACCATATACTCGCGCGCCGTGCGGGCGCCGAGCCCCCCGTTTGAACAGCTGGCAGGAGACTGTTTGTTGACATCGACCACCTTCGTCCAGCGAGACCAGCCCGAGGGCGTCCCACCGCTGTCCCTGACCGGCGAGCGGACCCTCCCCGACGTGCCCGAGGAGAACTACTGGTTCCGCCGCCATCTGGTGGTCTACGAGTGGATCGCCGCCAGCGTCGGCGGCCTGCGGGTGATCGACATGGCATGCGGCGAGGGCTATGGCTCAGACGTGCTCGCCCGCCGGGCGGCGAGCGTCGTCGGCGTCGACGCGAACCCCGAGGCCCACGAGCACGCCCGCCTGCGCTACCGGCGGCCGAACCTCCGCTTCGCGCGCGAGCTGGTCGGCAGCTTCTCCGAGCCCGCCGACGCGGTCGTCTTCCTGCAGACGGTCGAGCACGTAGAGCAGCCACTCGAGGTGCTCGAGCACTTCCGCGCGATCGTCGCGCAGGCGCGGCTCGCAGAGGCGGGCGGGGGCGCAGTGTTCGTGTCGACCCCGAACGTGCTCACGCTCGCGCCCAAGGGGGCCTCGCGTTCCGGCAACCCCTGGCACGTGCACGAGTACCGCGTCGAGGAGTTCCAGTCGCTGTGCAGCAGCCGCTTCCCGTCGGTCGAGATGTACGGGCTCTTCCACGCAGGCAAGCTCCGCGCCCACGAGACGGCGCTGCGGCTCGGCTGGGACAGCCTGCACCCGCGCATCGGCCTCACGCGGCGCTTCTACGACTGGTTCACGCCCGCGATCTCCACCGCTGACTTCGTGCTGCGGCCCGCCGGCGAGGCCGACATGGACCGCGCGCTCGACTTCCTCGCGGTGTGCCGGAGTTGAGCGTCGCCGGACGCGAGCCCGCGGGGGCGAACGGAGCACTGGCGATCGTCCTGCACACGCACATGCCCTACGTCGAGGGCTTCGGGACGTGGCCGTTCGGCGAGGAGTGGCTCTGGGAGGCGATCGCGACCTGTTACCTGCCGCTGCTCGACATGCTCGACGCCGGCGCTCCGCTCACGCTGTCGCTCACCCCCGTGCTCTGCGATCAGCTCGAAGCTCCGGGAGCCTCCGCGCGGTTCGCGCGCTTCATCGAGGAGGTCCGCCGTCACACCCACGAGGAGGATGCCGCGGGCCTGCGGGCCACAGGCCACGACGAGCTCGCACGCGAGGTGGATCGCGCCTGGGGTGACTACGGGCGCGCGCTGGAGAACCTCGAGCGTCGCGACGGAGACCTGCTCGGGGCCTTCGCCCCGCACGCTCAGTGGACGTCCTCGGCGACCCACGCCGTCCTGCCGCTGCTCGCAACCGACGCCGGCGTGAGGTTGCAGGTGCAGACGGGCGTGCGATCCCATCGCCGGCGCTTCGGCGATTGGCGCGGCGGGTTCTGGCTGCCCGAGTGCGCCCATGCGCCCACCCTCGAGCTGCCGCTCGAGCAGGCCGGCGTGAGCGCCGTGTGCGTCGAGCTGACGAGCCGGCTGGGGCTCGGGGCCGGCGAGCACCTGCGCCCGCTCGCCACGGAGACCGGTCTGACGCTCGCCCCGATCGACCGTGACACCGTCTCGCTGGTCTGGAGCGACGACGGCTATCCGGCGAGCCCGGTCTACCGCGACTACCACCACCACACCGTTCACCATCACAACCCGTGGGACAACGGCGGTGGCGTATACGACCATCCGCGCGCCGTCGCGCGGGCGCGCTCGGATGCCGCCGACTTCGTCTCGCGGACGATCGAGCGCCTGCGGCGCGGCCGACGGGAGGGCGGATCGGCCCTCCCGGGGGGCGGGCTGGTTGTCTGCGCCCTCGACACCGAGCTGCTCGGGCACTGGTGGTACGAGGGCATCGCATGGCTGGCCGCCGTGGTCGATGAGTGCACGAGACAGGGACTCGAGCTGCTGCGCCTGGATGACGCGCTCGAGCGCACGGAGCCCGTGGCGGCGCGGGAGGTGCTCTCGAATCCTGTCGAGCCGAGCAGCTGGGGGACGGGGGGCGATCTGTCGACGTGGTCCGGTCCGGCGGTCAGCGACATGGCATTCGCCGCCCGCGCGGCCGAGTTGGGGGTTCTGGCGTCGGACGGAGCGCCGCGGGAGGCGGTGAGGGCGCTGCTCGCGCTACAGGCCAGCGACTGGCCGTTCATGGTCTCGCGCGGGCTCACGGTGCCGTATGCGCACGAGCGCTTCCACGGGCATCGGCTGGCCCTTCAGCGCGCCCTCGACGGCGCCGAGCCCGACCCGGGGGCGCTGCGCAACCTGGCCGTCGACGCGGATCCCGCGTTGCTCCTCGCGCCCTAGTCCCGCGCGCCCGACCGGCCCCGGCGCGCGCCCCAGCGGGCCGCGCCGAGTCGAGGAGCGTCGGGCGGCGGCGCTACTCGAAGCGCATCGAGGACGGCGCCTCACGCATCCTGATCAGGCGCGCGGGCACGCCGCCGACCACGGAGTTGGCCGGGAAGTCCCTGGTCACCACGGCGTTCGTGCCGACGATGCTGTTCTCGCCGATCGTCGTGCCGCGTAGGACGCAGGCTCCGTAGCCCATCCAGACGTTGTGCCCCACGCGCACGTCTCGCTTGTAGATGCCCTGGAGGCGGATCGGCCGCTCGACCTCGGTGACGCCGTGGTCGAAGTCGATCAGCATCACCCGGTCGGCCAGGATGCACTCGCGTCCGATCGATACGCACTGGAAGGCCGAGATCGTGCACTCCTGGCCGATCACGGTCTTGGCGCCGATCTCCACCTCTCCCTCGTGCACACGGATCTTGCTGCCGTGCCCGACCCACGCCCAGCGGCCGATCCGCAGCGTGGCGCCGCGTCCCAGCTCGAGCTTGACGCCCGGGCAGATGAAGCAGATCCCGTCGGTCTGCAGCCTCCTGCCGTGGCGCAGCTTCAGCATCAGGAAGCGGGCCAGCAGCAGCGCATAGCGTGGCCCCAGCATGTGGTTCGAGCGCATGAAGCGCGCGAGCGCCAGCGGGCCGCCGTGACGGCGCTCGGGCGCGCGGCGCACGGTGGCGGCGATCGCGTCCACGGCGGGCTCGGTCGAGGCGTCGGCAAGCAACTCCATCGCGCCCGAATCGTAAGGGACCCTGGCGACGCGGCGCCCCCTGCGATGATTGCGCCGCGATGACGGAACCGACACTCGCGCAGCGCCTGCTGGAAGGCGACCGTCGCGCTCTGGCA
The DNA here is from genome assembly GCA_036498265.1 of Solirubrobacteraceae bacterium. Taxonomy (GTDB): domain Bacteria; phylum Actinomycetota; class Thermoleophilia; order Solirubrobacterales; family Solirubrobacteraceae; genus Palsa-744. The sequence goes on from DASYFT010000031.1 coordinate 175,502, forward strand.
CGCGCGATAACGCTCGTCGAGGACGACCGGCCGGAGGGATGGGAGCTGGTCAAGGAGGTCTATCCGCACACCGGAGCCGCCGCCGTCGTCGGGTTCACCGGGCCGCCCGGCGTCGGCAAGTCGACGCTGATCGGCGCCCTCACCAGGGCCACCCGCGAAGCCGGCAGGACGGTGGGCGTCCTCTCGGTGGATCCCTCCTCTCCGTTCACCCATGGCGCGCTGCTCGGCGACAGGATCCGGCTCTCGGAGCACTTCCTCGACCAGGGCGTCTTCATCCGCTCGATGGCCAACCGCGGCGCCCTCGGCGGCCTGTCGGAGGCCGCCCTGCAGGCAGCGCTGCTGCTCGACGCCGCCGGGCGCGAGGATGTGTTCGTCGAGACGGTCGGCGTGGGTCAGGCGGAGATAGACATCATCGACCACGCCGACACGATCGTCCTGGTGCTGATGCCGGGGTCGGGCGACTCGATCCAGGCCCTGAAGGCCGGCGTGATGGAGATCCCGGACGTCATCGTCATCAACAAGGCGGACCATCCGCTCACCGACACGATGGTGCGAGAGATCCGCGGCGTGCTGTCGCTCGCCAACCTCGACCGCTCGCCGGAGGAGGCGCGCGGCGCCTGGCGCGTGCCGATCGTCAAGACCGAGGCCACGCGCGGCGAGGGCGTGCCGGAGCTCGTCGAGAAGCTCGAGCAGCATCGCGCCCACATCCTGGCGGCCGGCCAGCTCTCCGAGCGCCGGAGGCGCAACCTGCACAACGAGGTGCTGGCGATCGCGACCGCCCGGATGCGCCGCCGGCTCGAGGAGGACCTCGCCGAGGACGAGGAGTTCGGGCGCCTGCTGGAGGAGGTCGTCGAACGCCGGCTCGACCCCGCCAGCGCAGCCGAAGCCCTGCTCGAGCGTGCCCCTCGCGTGCAGCGCGCGATCGAGTAGGGTCGGCCGGGAATGGACTACCTGAGGCTGGCCGACCGCAGCTGGCCGCTGCTGAGGCGCGCGATGGGCGCGCACGCCACGGTCTACCGTGCCACCAACGGGCTCGTCGGGCACCGCTTCCCGGGCGCGCCGCCGATGCTGCTGCTCGACCACGTGGGGGCAAGGACCGGCAAGCTCCGGACCAGCCCGCTGGTCTACGCAGACGACGGCGAGAACGTGATCCTGGTTGCCTCAAAGGGCGGCTTCCCGCGGAACCCGGCCTGGTTCCACAACCTGATGGCAAATCCGGACGTCGAGGTGCAGATCGGCTCCCGGCGCCGGCCCGTGCACGCCCGGGTCGCCGAGCCCGCCGAGCGTGAGCGGCTGTGGCCGAAGGTCGTCCAGGTCTACGGCGGCTACGAGGACTACCAGCGCCGCACCGAGCGGGAGATCCCGCTCGTGGTCCTCGAGCCTCGTTGACCGCGCCGGAGCGGGGCCCGCGATCGCGCTGCGGCCGTCCGCGAAGCCGAATACCTCAGTGACGCAGAGAGCGGGCCGTGGCGGAGCGCGGGACCGAGCGCTGGTCGGGGAGCGTCCCGATCAGGCGGTCGCCGAGGGTCGAGGTGACCCCGAACCAGTAGCGCTCGTTCTTGAAGTGGTGCAGGCGGTGGTTGCGCCAGATCGCCTTGAAGTAGCGTCCTCGCGGGCGGTAGGGGGCATGGATCAGGAAGTGCGTCCACTCGTAGGCCGCGAGGATCGCGAAGCTGACCACGACGCCCGTGGTCACGTATGCCAGTCGCGGTCCTCCGAGCACCAGCCCGATCGGGAACGAGAGCAGCCAGTTGACGGCGGCGATCATCGCCAGGAACGCGAGCACGCCGTAGACCGGCAGGAGGACGCCTCCCAGCACGCCCGGGGCCTCGTGGTGCGCGCGATGCTCCCGCGCGGTGAGCATCTCCACCCGCCGGCTGCCGATCTGGAGCGGCCCGGCATGCAGCAGGTAGACGTGGATCATCCACTCGACGAACGGCGTGGCTGCGACCAGGCCGGCCGCCATGACCGCGTCGCGCCAGCTCCAGCTCCCCTGCGCGATCCGCAGCGCCAGCGCGATCGCCACCGCCCCCAGCAGATACGGGGGAGAGGGCTGGTGCAGGAACTCGCGCAGGCAGTCGGCCAGCGAGGCCGGTCCACCGCCGCGGCTGGGCACCGCCCCCGGCGGTGCTGTGTAGCGCTCCATCTCGGGCGCGTCCGGCATCTCGTGCCTGATCATGCCCCGAGAGCCCGGGCGATAACCATCTGCTGCACCTCGTCGGTCCCCTCGCCGATCGTGAGGATCTTCGCGTCGCGGTAGAAGCGACAGACCGGGTACTCCTCGATGTAGCCGTAGCCGCCGTGGATCTGCACCGCCTCCTCGGCGCAGCGGACGGCCAGCCGGCCGGTCTTCAGCTTCGCCTGGGCCGCGGTCAGCGTGAAGTTCCGGCCGGCGTCCTTCTCACGGGCCGCCTTGTAGACCAGCAGACGGGCCGCCTCTATCTCGGTGCTCATGTCGGCCAGCTTGCCCTGGATCGCCTGGAACTTCGAGATCGGCCTTCCGAACGCCCGGCGCTGCCCGGCGTAGGCCAGTGCCTCGTCGAGGGCGCCCTGGGCGAGCCCCACGCCCATCGCGGCGACGCCGATGCGGCCGATGTCGAGGATGTGCAGGAACTGCTTGAAGCCGGCGCCGCGCGGGCCGAGGAGGTTGCCCGCCGGAACCCTGCAGTCGCTGAACGTCAGCGGCCGGGTGTCAGAGGCGTTCCAGCCCATCTTGCGGTAGGGCTCGCCCTGCTCGTAGCCCTTGGTCCCGTTCTCGACGATGATGTTCGAGATCTCCCTCGCGCCGCCGGGCTCCTCGCCGGTGACCGCGGTGATGCACACGATCCCCGAGATGTCGGTGCCGGCGTTGGTGATGAACTGCTTGGCGCCGTCGATCACCCATTCGCCGTCCTCCGCCCGCGCGCGGGTGCGGGTGTTGCCGGCATCCGAGCCCGCCTCCGGCTCGGTCAGGCCGAATGCGCCCAGCCGTTCCCCGGAGCACAGCCGTGGCAGCCACTCCTGCTTCTGAGCCTCGTCGCCGAACAGGTACACCGGCTGGGTGCCGAGCGAGGTGTGCGCGCAGAGCGTGATCGCCACCGAGGAGTCAACCCGGGTGAGCTCCTCCACGGCGAGTGCGTAGGCCAGCGTGTCGCCGCCGCCGCCGCCGTACTCCTCGGGAAACGGGATCCCCATGAGACCCAGGCCGCCGAGCTTGGCGACGATCGCGTACGGGAACGACTTGGTGCGGTCGAGCTCCTCGGCGACGGGGGCCACCTCGCCCTCGGCGAACTCCCGCACGGTGCGCCGGATCAGCTCGTGGTCGGCTGACAGGTCGAAGTCCATCGCCGGCGCCCTGCTAGGCGGCGTAGGACTTCGCGAGCTCCACCAGGAGCCGCACGCCGTAACCGGAGGCGCCCTTGCCGACGTAGGCGCGGTCGAGGTCCCACGCCGATCCCGCGATGTCGAGGTGGGCCCACGGCACGCCGTCGACGAAGTTCGACAGGAACGCGGCGCCTACGATCGTGCCCGCTTTTCGCCCTTCCGGCGCGTTGTCGAGGTCGCCGTACTTGCCCTTGATCAGCTCGTCGTACTCCTCGTGCAGCGGCAGCCGCCAGACGATCTCGCCCGTCCGCCGACCTGCCTCGGTGATCCGCTCTGCGAGCCGGTCGTCGTTGCTCATCAGGCCCGCATACGTGGAGCCGAGCGCGATGATCACGGCCCCGGTCAGCGTCGCCAGGTCGACGATCTGCTCGGCGCCCTCGCTACGCGCGTGCCAGAGGCAGTCGGCTAGCACCAGGCGCCCCTCGGCGTCGGTGTTGTTGATCTCGATCGTCCTGCCGTTGGCCGCCGTCACGATGTCCCCCGGCTTGACCGAGTGGCCGCTCGGCAGGTTCTCCGTCGCGCCGACCACCGCCACCAGTCGTATGGGCAGGCGCATGCGGGCGATCGTCGCGACCGCCTCGATCACGGCCGCGCCGCCCGACATGTCGAACTTCATCTCCGCCATTTTCGCCCCCGGCTTCAGCGAGATGCCGCCGCTGTCGAACGTCACCGCCTTGCCGACGAGACCCAGCGTGGGGCCGGTCGCCGTGCCGGCCGGCGGGCCGTCGTATCTCATCGTGATCAGGGCGGGCTCCTGGTGGGAGCCCTGGGCGACCGCGGCGAAGGCGCCCATACCGCGGGCCACGATCCCCTCGCGCCCCTCGACCTGCACCGACAGGCCCTCGATCTGCTCACCCAGCTCTGCGGCGTACTCGCCGAGCGCGGTCGGCGTGAGGTCGTTGGCGGGACGGTTCTGCAGGTCTCGCGCCCGGTTCACCGCCTCTCCCAGCGTCGCCGCGTCGGCGACCACGCTCTCGAGCGAGTCAGGGCCCGAGACCACGAGGCGCTCCAGGCGGCTCGGCGGATCCTCGCCGTCCTGCTCCTCGGGGGGGCGGGACTTGTGGCGCTCGTAGCGGTAGCCGGCCAGGATCGTGCCCTCCACGATCGCCGCCGCGAACGCGGCGTCGCCGTCGCCTGGGGCGACCCAGCACAGAACACGGGTGGAGATCTCCCGCGCGCGCTCGGCGGTGAGGGCGGCGGCGACGCGGGCACGCTCGGGGGTGAAGTCCTTGCGCGGCCCGAGGCCGACGAGCAGCCACCGCTTGCCGGCCGCATGGCCCAGCGCCAGCTTCTTGAAGGAGCGGCGCGCCTCGCCGGATGCGAGCAGCTCCCCGAGATCCTCGGGCACGTCCGCGGCCAGGTCCTCGCCCTCGAACACGCCCACCGCTACGGTGTCGGCGTCGCTCGAGGCGGCGGGCTGCGAGATGGCGTCGACCTGCATGTCCCGGGCACGATATCCGCCCGCTGAGCGGTTCGCCCACCGACGCTGCCGGACGCCGGCCCGAGGCGCCGGCGGCACAGCCGCCGGCCATCGCCGCCGCGGCCGCGGCGAGGGGTTGCACTACCATTCCGGATCTCCAGCCCCTCCGACATCCGGGAGAGAACGCTTAATGGCCAAGACCGTCATCCTCGGCGCTGCGCGCACACCCATCGGCAAGATGGGCGGGGGCCTCGCATCGCTGGATGCCACCGAGCTGGGCGGCCTTGCGATAGGCGCTGCGATGGAGCGTGCGGGCGTGGACCCGGAGCAGGTCGAGCACGTGGTCATGGGCCAGGTCCTGCAGGCCGGCCAGGGTCAGATCCCCTCGCGCCAGGCGCAGATCAAGGCCGGCATCCCCAAGGAGGTCTCCTCCGAGACGATCAACAAGGTCTGCGCGTCGGGGCTGCGGGCATCGGTGATCATCGACCAGGCGATCCGGGCGGGCGACATGCAGGTCGGCGTCGGCGGCGGCATGGAGTCCATGTCGAGCGCTCCCTACCTGCTCCCCCAGGCTCGCTTCGGCTACCGGATGGGCGACGCCAAGATGCTCGACGCGATGGTCCACGACGGCCTCACCAATCCGTTCTCGGGAAAGCAGATGTTCGTCGAGGCCACGGAGGTCGGCGACGAGCTGGAGATGACACGCGCCGACCTCGACCGCTGGGCGCTGCGCTCGCACGAGCTCGCTGTGAAGGCGACCGACGAGGGGCGCCTCGCGGAGGAGATCGTCCCGGTCACCGTCAACGGGCGCAAGACCCAGACGGTCGTCGAGATCGACGAGGGCCCGCGCCGCGACACATCGCTCGAGAAGCTCGCAGGGCTGCCGGGCCTCGTCGGCAAGGAGGGCTCGCACACGGCCGGCAACTCGCCCGGCGTCAACGACGGCGCCGGCGCGCTCGTGCTCGCCTCCGAGGAGTGGGCGGCCGCCAACGGGCGGGAGCCGCTGGGCGAGATCGTCGCGCACGCGCAGACCGCCAACGACTTCGCCTACCTGGCCACGACGCCGGCGAGCGCCGCCAGGAAGGCATTGGAGAAGGCGGGGCTGCAGCCGGGTGACATCGACGTCTGGGAGATCAACGAGGCCTTCGCCTCGGTCACGCTCAACTCGATCCGGATGCTGGGAATCGACGAGGATCGGGTCAACGTCAACGGGGGAGCCGTGGCCCTCGGCCATCCGATCGGCGCCTCCGGCGCCCGCATCCTCGGGAGCCTGCTGCTAGAGCTGCGTCGCCGCGGGGGCGGCATCGGCTGCGCGGCGATCTGCTCGGGCGGAGGCCAGGGCGACGCGGTGATCCTCAAGGTCTAGTGACCGAGGACGGACACGGCGCCGGCGGCTCGGCCAACGGCAAGCCGCGCGCCGCAGCCTTCTTCGACCTCGACAAGACCCTGATGGCGGGGTCCTCGGGGATCTTCTTCGCCCGGGCGGCCTATGAGACCGGCATGATCACGCGGTCGCGGCTGGCCCGCGACGTCTACGAGAACCTGCGCTTCCGCCTGCGCGGCTCGACCGACGATCGCGCCGACGACGTGCGCAAGCGGGTCGGCAGGATGATCGCCGGTGTTCGAGTCCGCGACCTCGAGCGTCTCTCCCCGCGCGTGCTCGCCGGCGTCCTGCCGCGGCTCTACCCGGAGATGCTCGCCCGCGCCTATGCCCACCAGGACGCCGGGGAGCTCGTCTACATCCTCACCGCCGCCTCCCAGGAGATGGCGGACCTGCTCGCCCACGTGCTCGCCTTCGACGGCGGGCTCGGGTCGCGCTCGGAGATCGTCGACGGGCGCTACACCGGCCGCCCGGCCGGTCCCTTCAACTACCGCGAGGGCAAGGTGCTCTCGATGCGGGAGCTCGCCGGGCGCGAGCGCATCGACCTCGAGTCGTCCTACGCCTACTCCGACTCGGAGTCCGACCTGCCGATGCTGCGCGCCGTGCGCCACGCCGTCGTCGTCAACCCCGACGCCCACCTGCGGCGGATCGCCGGCGAAGAAGGCTGGGAGGTGCTGCACCTCGACCGCCTGGGGCGCCGCCTGAAGGTGCTGGCGGCGCTCGGCGCCGGCACCGCGCTGGCCTCGCTCGGGCGCGTCGTGCGCGAACACAGCGACGGCGGGCGCGAGCCCGGTCGCTCTGCACGGGGCCTCTCGTCACGGGGGCTTCCCTCGCGAGCGTCCTCCCGTCGCGCCGGATCGCGCCGCGCACGCCTGCGACGCGGCAGATGAGCACGAGCCCGTGACGGCGGCGCGCGCCGGGCGGCGCGCCGGACGTGGCTACGCATAATGTATGGCGCCATGCCCCCCGCCACCACGCCCACCCAGAGCAAGATCCGCGTGGTGGTGGCCAAGCCGGGACTCGACGGTCACGACCGCGGCGCCAAGATAATCGCGCGGGCGCTGCGCGATGCCGGCATGGAGGTGATCTACACCGGGCTGCACCAGACGCCGGAGCAGATCGTCGAGACGGTGATCCAGGAGGACGCCGACGCGGTCGGCCTGTCGATCCTCTCCGGGGCGCACATGACGCTGGTGCCAAGGGTCGTCGAGCTGCTGCGCGAGCAGGGTATCGAGGACGTCGTCATCACCGTCGGCGGCACGATCCCGGCCGAGGACATCCCCGAGCTGAAGGCGCTCGGGGTCGCCGAGGTCTTCACTCCCGGGGCCCCCACGCAGGCGATCGTGGACTTCATCCGCGGCGCAACCGGCGGCCGGGCGCGATCCGGCCGCTGATTGACTCGTCAGTCAACCGCGGAACCAGGTAGGATCTGAGCCAACAGACCCAAGGAGAAGCCCTCAGAATGAAGATATGCGTCCTCGTGAAGGAGGTTCCGGACGCCGCCGTCGAGAAGAGGATCGACCCCTCGACGGGGCGCATGGACCGCAGCGGCGAGAAGAACCTCAACCCGTATGACACGCACGCCATCGAGGCTGCCATGCAGATCAAGGAGGGCGGTGCCGTCCCGGTCGAGGAGATCGTCGCCGTGACGATGGGCCCCGAGAGCGCGGTGCGGGCGCTTCACAAGGCGGTTTCCCTCGGTGCCGACAGATCCGTGCACCTCAGCGATCCGGCCGTGGCCGGCTCCGACGTGGCGGCCACCGGCTACGCGCTCGCCAAGACGCTCGAGCGCGAGAGCCCCGACCTCGTCCTGCTCGGCCAGCAGTCGGACGACGGCGAGTGCTACACGATCGGCGCGGTCGTGGCCGAGCACCTCGGGATGCCCTCACTGACGCAGGTCATCAAGATGGACGTCGACGCCGACGGCCTGCGCTGCGAGCGCCAGGCCGAGTACGGCTACGACACCGTCCAGGTCAGGCTGCCGGCGGTGATCTCGGTCGGAGACGCGATCAACGAGCCGCGCTATCCCTCCCTGAAGGCGATCATGGGAGCGAAGAAGAAGCCGCTCGACGCGGTCGCCGTCGGCGACGTCGGTATCGACGCCACCAAGGTCGGCGGAGACAACTCGGCCGCCCAGTGGGTCGCGGCGAAGGCGCCCCCGGCCAAGGCCGCCGGCGAGATCATCGAGGACGAGGACACCGGCGAGACGGTCGAAAAGATCGTCGCCTGGCTCGACGAGCGCAAGCTCATCTAAGGAGACCTGAAAGTCATGGCGAATATCCTGGTTTACGCGCTGCACTACGACGGCGCGATCAACAAGAACTCGCTCGGAGCCGTCTCCGAGGGCGCCAAGCTGGCGGCCGAGCTCGGCGGCGAGGCCCACGCCGTCCTGCTGGGCGAGAACGTCCCGAGCGAGCTGGCCGCCTCGCTGGGCAGATACGGCGCCAAGAAGGTGCTCGTTGCCGAGGGCCCCGAGGGCCTCGCCCAGCCGCTCGTCGACGCGATGGCCGCGGCGATAACCAACGGCGGCTACTCCTACGCGCTGTTCGGCGGCGGCCTGCTGGGGTTCGAGATCGGCGCCGGCCTGGCCGCACGGCTCGGTGCCGGCGTCGTGATGGAGGTCACGGCGGTGCGGGCCGAGAACGGCGAGCTCATCGCCGAGCGCCCGATCCTCGGCGACTCGGCGATCTCCGAAGTCAAATACCGCTCCGACGTCGGAATCATCATCGGCCGGCTGAACGCCTTCGAGGCCAGGGAGACGGGCGACCAGGACGCACCGGTCGAGCAGCTCTCCTTCGAGCTGAGCCCGCACGCCCAGCAGGCCACGATGGTCACCCGCGGGGAGCAGCGCGGCGCCGACGTGGACATCGAGGGCGCCGACATCCTCGTGGCCGGCGGTCGCGGCCTCGGCAAGGCCGAGGGCTTCCAGCTGGCCGAGGACCTCGCCGCGGCGTTCGGATCGACCGCGGCGGTTGCCGCGACGCGAGCGGTGGTCGATGCCGGCTGGTACCCATATGCAGCTCAGATCGGACAGACCGGCAAGACGGTCGCCCCGAAGCTGTATCTGGCGGCGGGCATCTCCGGAGCGATCCAGCACAAGGTGGGGATGCAGGCCTCGGAGAACATCGTCGCCATCAACAAGGACGCCAACGCGCCCATCTTCGAATTCTCGGATCTCGGGATCGTCGGGGACCTCAACAAGATCCTGCCGAAGCTCACGGAGGCCGTGAAAGCGAAGAAGGGAAGCTGACGTGTCCTCAGCCAGCGGCAACGGCAAGGTGGCCCCGGCGGCCTTCCCGCCACCGGTGGACTCGCAGAAGGAGTTCATCAAGCACGGGCTCGATGCCGAGGACGAGCTGATCGAGGTCGGCGTGGCGATCGTCGGCGGAGGCACCGCCGGCCTCGCCTGTGCCAACCGGCTGCTACAACTGCTGGCCGAGGATCCCGAGACCATGGAGCGCCTCGGCGAAGTGCCCGTCGCCGTGATCGAGAAGGCCAAGACATGCGGCGGGCACAGCCTCTCCGGCGCCGTGATGCGCCCGGCGCCGCTCGAAGAGCTGTTCCCCGACCTGACCCGCGAGGATTGGCGCAGCGAGGGCTTCGCCTTCGGCGAGGTCAAGAAGGAGGCGGTCTACCTCACGCCCACGGCCAAGCGCGCCATTCGGATACCCACGCCTCCGCCCTTCAAGAACCACGGCAACGAGGTCGTCTCCGTCTCGGCGCTCGCCCGCTACCAGCAGCAGCAGGCCGAAGACGGCGGCGCCTACATCCTCACCGAGACCGCCGCGACGCAGCTGATCGTGGAGGACGGGCGCGTGGTCGGAGTGCGCTCCGGCGACAAGGGCCGGGGCAAGGACGGCGAGCCGCTCGGGAACTTCGAGCCCGGCACGGACATCAAGGCCCACGCGACGGTCCTCGCCGAGGGCTGCTGGGGACACCTCACCGGCGCAGCCATCAAGGAGTTCGACCTGGCCGAGGGCCGCGAGCCGCAGGTCTGGGAGCTCGGCGTCAAGGAGGTCTGGAAGGTCCCCAAGCCGCTCGACCGGCTGATCCACACGATGGGGCCCTGGCCGTTGAAGCTCTCGCACAAGTACGGCCAGATCGGCGGCACCTGGATCTACCCGATGCACAACGAGAAGACGGGCGAGGACCTCGTCTCGATCGGTTTCGTCGTCGAGCTCGAGTACGCCGACGCGACGACGTCGGCCCACGACCTGCTGCAGACCTTCAAGACGCATCCACTCGTGCGCAGGATCCTCGAGGGCGGCGAGCGGGTCGCCTGGGGCGCCAAGGCGCTCCCCGGAGGCGGCTACTGGTCGATGCCCAAGCTCACGATGCCGGGCGCTCTACTGGTGGGCGACTCCGGCGGGATGGTCGACACGATGGCGCTCAAGGGAGTGCACCACTGCATCCGGTCGGGCATGCTCGCCGCCGAGTCGATCTACGCGGCCCTGAAGCGCGGAGAGAAGAGCTTCGAGTCCTACGAGCAGGTGATCGAGGACTCGTCGGTCGGCAAGGAGCTGTGGGAGGTGCGCAACGCCCGCCAGCCGCTCCAGAAGGGCCTCCTGATCGGCGGCCCGCTCAGCGGACTGCAGCAGATCACCAAGGGCAGGCTGCCGGGCCGCCAGGCATGGCACCGCAACGACCTGCAGCAGATGTTCGTGGGCGACACCAAGGACGTGTACGTCAAGCCCGACGGCAAGTACACGTTCGACAAGCTCTCGTCGGTGTTCATCACCGGCAACGCCACCCGTGACGACGCACCCAACCACATCCGGGTGCGCAAACGGGTTCCGCGCGAGATCGCCGAGACGTGGCGCTGGATGTGCCCGGCAGGCGTCTACGAGATTCCCGACGATGCCCCCGAGCACGGCGAGGTGGACGTCATCGTCAACTACACCAACTGCGTCCAGTGTGGGGCGATCACGGCCAAGGGCGGACGGCTGACCACTCCCGAGGGCGGGGACGGCCCGCTCTACCAGGTCACCTGAGCGTCGGCGCGAGTCCGCTCGAGAGCGCAAGCAGCGCGAAACCTGTAGGCGCGGGGCGTGTTACAGGCATGTGATGTGGACCATCGGCTCCCCCCGCGCACTCCCGCACCTGTCCCCGCGCATCGGCCGGCTCCGCGCGCTCCGGCGCGTGACTCCCGGCATCGCTCCGCTGGCGTGCGCGCTCGCGCTGGGCTGCCCGGCCGCGAGCGCGGCGGCGACCAGCACCCCGCCGCACTCCGGCACGACGACCGGCAAGCCGGGGCTCTCGGCGACCCTCGTCCAGTGCGTCACGGCGGTGCAGCAGGCGGAACGCTCGGCGACCTTCTCGGGAGAAATGACCGCGATCTCCGGCTCCACCCACATGGAGATCCGCATCGACGTGCTCGAGCGCCTTCCCGAAGAAGTGCTCTTCCATACGGTCAGCGCGCCCGGCCTCGGCATCTGGCGCGGTTCCGCGCCCGGTGTGAAGGTCTTCAAGTACCTCAAGCAGGTGACGAACCTCTCGGCACCGGCCTTCTATCGCGCGGCCGTGCGGTTCCGCTGGCTGAACGCCCACGGCCGGCTGATCCGCTCGGAGGAGCTCCGCACGCCGAGATGCCAGCAGCCCGCCGTGCCTCCGCCGCCGAAGCCGCCCGCCACCGCAACGGCGCCCGCCACCGCGACCCCGCCCGCCACCGCAACGGCGCCCGCGGGCGGCTGAGCCCGACCGCTAGAATGAGGGGACGATGAAGGCGAAGATCCATCCTCACTACGTTCAGGCCCACGTGCGATGCACGTGCGGCAACGAGTTCACCACGCGTGCGACCCAGGAGGAGCTGCACGTGGAGGTCTGCTCGAACTGCCACCCGTTCTACACGGGCAGGCAGAAGCTGATGGACACCGGTGGACGCGTCGAGCGCTTCCAGCGCCGCGTCGCCAAGGGCCGCCTGCACTCGGCACGTTCCGCGCAATAGCCCGATGCCCTCGCGCCTGGCCGCCGGTTCGCCGACGACGCCAGTCGCGAGCGATGGCGCGCCCGTGACCACAGCAGGCGCGGCGCCGTCCGCCGACCGCTCGGCCGCCGAGCTGACGGCGCAGCGCGACGCACCCGTCGGGGGCCAGGCGGTGCTCGAGGGCGTGATGATGCGAGGCGTCTCGAACTGGTCGGTGGCCGTCCGCAAGCCGACCGAGGAGCAGCTGAGCGAGGCCGACCGCTCGCCACAGGAGCCGGCGCTCGGGGAGATCGAGGTCAAGAGCTTCCCGCTCACGTCGGCCGCGCGCCGGCACCGGCTGCTGCGCCTGCCGATCATCCGCGGCATCGTCGCGCTGGGCGGGTCGCTGGCGATCGGCTTTCGCGCGCTCGAGGTCTCGGCCAACGCGCAGCTCCCCGCCGAGGCCGAGGAGGAGCAGGAGATACCGCGCGGCGTGTGGGCCGGGACCGTCGTCGTCGCGCTGGCCATCGCGGTCGTCCTGTTCTTCCTCGTGCCCGTCGGGCTGACGAGCCTCGTGAAGCATCAGCTCGGCTCCTCGTGGCTGTTCTGGGTCGTCGAGGGCGTCCTGCGCACGAGCATCTTCCTCGGCTACCTGCTGCTGCTATCGCGCCTGAGGGACCTGCGCCGGGTGTTCGAGTACCACGGTGCCGAGCACAAGACGATCTCCTGCTACGAGGCCGAGCTGCCACTGACGCCCGCCAACGCGCAGCGCTTCTCGCGGCTGCACCCGCGCTGCGGGACGAGCTTCCTGCTGGTCGTCATGATCGTCGCCATCTTCGTGTTCGCCCCCATCGGGCTGCCGGCCTGGTACTGGCTGGTGGCCACCCGCATCCTGGGAGTCCCGCTGATCGCGGGGATCTCATTCGAGTTGATCAAGTTCGCCGGGCGCAACCGCCGGCGGCGATGGGTGCAGGCGATCATGTGGCCGGGGCTCAAGCTGCAGCTGCTGACCACACGCGAGCCGGACCTGCATCAGCTGGCCGTGGCGATCGCGGCGCTCGAGGCGGTCCTCGCCCGCGAGACGCCCGGCGAGCTCTCGGCGCAGGACCTCGTCGGGGTGGAGGTCGTCGCCTAGGCGGGCAGGCGCTCGTCGGCGGGGACCGTGCGCGAGACGAGGACTCGCCACCCGTCCTTCAGGCGCTCCAGCGGCATGTTGCGGAGCCGGCGCAGGTGGACGAACAGGTCGGCGCCGAGCGCCGCCAGCAGCGTGTCGGCGAGCAGCTCGGCGTCGCAGTCCGGATCGGCCTCGCGCAGCAGCAGCAACACGTGCAGCCTGTGCACCGTGTGGGCGGGGTGGGTGTAGCGGACCGGTCCCGTTTCCGCCGCCACGAGGAGCTCGGTGTGCGCCTCGAGCGTGTCCAGGAGCGCTTCCCCGAAGGCGATCAGCCGCTCTCGCGGCGGGGCCCCGGGCCCGAGCGGCGGCTCGCCGCGGATGATCGCTTCCTGAAAGCCGCGCTCGCGCTCTGAGAGCACGGCCGCTGCGAGCGAGGCTCGGGAGCCGAAGCGGCGGAACAGCGTGCCCTTGCCCACGCCCGCCGCCTCGGCGACGTCGTCCATCGAGACGCAGCCGGCGCCGCGCTCGTCGAACAGCCGCCGGGCCGCGCAGAGGATCCGCTCGCGGTTGCGTGCCGCGTCGGCACGCTCGGAGGCGTCCGGCTCGAACTGCGGGAGGTCGAAGGAGGCGTTCATCCACCTACATCCTACTAAACGGACCTCAGTCCGATTAGGTGCTATGCTCAATGGGTAAACGGACTGAGGTCCGCAACTCCACGAGAAAGAGGAGCCCCGATGAGCGTCGCAACACAGAACAACATTTCCACCGGGACCTGGAGCATCGACAAGGTCCACTCCCACGTCGGCTTCGCCGTCAAGCACATGGTCGTCTCGAACTTCCGCGGCCGGTTCGATGACTACGACGGTGCCCTCACCGTCGGTGAGAACGGCGAGCCCCGGCTCGAGGGCACGGTCGCCGTCGACTCGATCGTCGTCAAAGACGAGAACCTGGCCGGCCACCTCAAATCGCCCGATTTCTTCGACACCGCCAACCACCCGCAGATCGGCTTCCGCTCGACCGCCGTGCGCGTCGGAGAGGGCGGCGCACTCGAGGTGGACGGTGAGCTGACGATCAAGGGCCACACCCACAACGTGACGGCGCGTGGCACGGTCACGGGCCCGCACGAGGACATCGCCGGCAACGAGAAAGTCGGCGTCGAGCTCGAGACGGTCGTCGACCGGCGCGAGTACGGCCTCGAGTGGAACGCGCCGCTGCCCAAAGGCGGCTTCGCGGTCGACAACGACGTCAAGCTCGAGGTCTCGCTCGAGCTCGTGAGGCAGGAGGCGTAGCCATCATGCGCATCCTCGGCATCTCGGGCAGCCTCCGGCGGGACTCGCACAACACGCGCCTGCTGCGCGGTGTCGGCGGGCTCCTGCCGGAGGGCGTTGAGCTGGAGCTGTTCGACCAGCTCGCCGCGATCCCGCCCTTCAACGAGGACGACGAGCACGAGGCACCCCCGGCGGTCGTGGCCCTCAAGGCCGCGATCGCCGGGGCGGACGCCGTGCTGGTGGCCACGCCGGAGTACAACGGCTCCATCCCGGGCGTGCTCAAGAACGCGCTCGACTGGGTCTCGCGGCCGGTGAGCGAAACGCCGCTGATGGGCAAGCCGACCGCGGTGATCGGCGCCAGCACGAGCCTCTTCGGCGCCGTCTGGGCGCAGGCGGAGACGCGCAAGGTGCTCGGCAGGATCGGCGCCCGCGTGGTCGATCGCGAAATACCGATCCCGCAGGCGGACGAGGCCCTCGGACCCGACGGGCTGCCCCGCGACGAGGACGCCCGCGAGCTGCTCGACGCGACGCTGACCGAGCTGGTCGAGCTCGCCGGGCCCCAGCGCGTCCCAGCCTAGACCGGTCGCTCCCGGGCATGCCGGCCACCTAGACTGGCCGGCATGGTCGAAGATCTCGTCAAGCAGATCGAGTCGCGCTTTGCCGAGCTCGGCGAGCAGATGACCGACGCCGAGGTCATCTCCGACCGCGAGCGCTACGCCGAGGTCGGCCGCGCCTACAGACAGCTCGAGCCAGCGGCTGCGCTCGCCGCGCAGTGGCGCCACGCCCAGGACGATGCCGCCGGTGCCGAGGAGGTGCTGGACGAGGTCGGCGAGGACGCCGAGATGCGTGAGGAGCTGGCACGGGCGCGCGAGCGCATCGAGGAGCTCGAGGAGCAGATCCGGCTCGCGATGGTCGAGCGCGATCCGAACGACGAGAAGAGCGTCATCGTCGAAGTCCAGGGCGGCGCCGGTGGGGAGGAGGCGGGCCTCTGGGCCGGCGACCTCTATCGCATGCTCACCCGCTACGCCGAGCGCCTCGGGTTCCAGACAGAGCCCCTCGACGTCGGCGACGGGAAGTACACCTTCGAAATCAAATCCCGCCCGCCCGAGGGCGCCTACTCGGTGTTCAAGTTCGAGGGCGGAACGCACCGCGTCCAGCGCGTGCCCCAGACGGAGTCGCAGGGACGCATCCACACGTCTACCGCGACCGTCGCCGTGCTCCCGGAGGCTGAGGACGTCGACGTGGAGATCGACCCGAACGACCTGCAGATCGACGTCTACCGCTCCTCGGGGCCGGGCGGCCAGTCCGTCAACACGACCGACTCGGCCGTGCGGGTCACGCACAAGCCGTCCGGGATCGTCGTCTCGATGCAGGACGAGAAGTCCCAGCTTCAGAACCGCGAGAAGGCGCTGCGCGTGCTCCGCGCCCGCCTCTACGAGCGCGCGCTGGCCGAGCAGCAGGCCGAGGTTGCGGCCGACCGGCGCTCCCAGGTCGGCACCGGCGACCGCGCCGAGAAGATCCGCACCTACAACTACGGCGAGCGCCGCGTCACCGACCATCGGATCAAGCTCACCGTCCACAACCTGGATCAGGTCCTGGAGGGCGAGCTCGACGAGCTCACCGCCGCGCTGCAGGCCGATGAGAAGCGCCGGCGGCTCGAGGCGCAGGCGGCGGTGTGATGCCCGGACAGGCGATCGATCCGCGCGCGGTCACCGGGTCCGAGCCGCGGCCCGGCGGTGCCGCGGGCTGGGGCGCGCACCCGGCCCGAGACGCCCTCGACGGCGCGATCACGGCGATCGCGGCCGCCGGCTGCGAAACGCCCCGCCTCGACGCCGAGCTGCTGCTGGCAGACGTGCTCGGGGTCTCTCGGGAGCGTCTCATCGTCGATCGGGAGCTGGCCGTGGAAGGGCCGGCGATTCGCGCCTTCCAGGAGGCCGTCCACCGCCGCGCGGTCCAACGGGAGCCCGTCGCCTACATCCTCGGCCGGCAAGGCTTCCGCCGTCTCGAGCTCGCCGTCGACCGGCGGGTGCTGATCCCACGTCCGGAGACCGAGCTGCTCGTGGAGAGTGCCCTCTCGATCCGTTCCGGCGCTGCGGTCCTCGACGTCGGCACGGGCAGCGGCGCGGTTGCTCTCGCTCTCGCGCAAGAGCGGCCCGATCTCCATGTGACCGGCAGCGAGCTGAGCGCGGATGCGCTCGATGTCGCACGCGCAAACGGCCGGCGTCTCGGCCTCGACGTGCACTGGCTCCACGCCGATCTGCTCGCGGGCGTCCCCGATGAGTTCGACGCCGTGCTCGCGAACCTGCCCTACGTCGCCGACTCCGAGCGGGCGGCGCTCGCTCCGGAGATCTCGCGGCACGAGCCGCCAGCCGCCCTGTTCGCCGGGCCGGACGGGCTCGCGGCGATCGGCGCCCTGCTCGAGCAGCTCGCGCCACGTGAGCGCGTGCAGCTGGTGGCCCTCGAGGTCGGCGCCGGCCAGGCGCCCGCGGTCGCTCGCCGCGTGGAGGCGGCCGGCTTCGGCGCGGTGCGCCTCCAGCGCGATCTCGCCGGAATCGAGCGTGTCGTGGTGGGCGAACGGGTGCGATGAGCCCGGTGCTCGACGCCGATGACGCACGCCGCCTGCAGGACTGCGTGGCCGGCGGCGGTGTGGCGGTGTTCCCAGCGGAGACGGTCTACGGCATCTGCTGCGATCCCGACAGCCAGGACGCCTCGCGACGGCTGTACGAGCTCAAGGGGAGGCCTCCGTCGCATGCCTGCGCGGTGATGTTCTTCGCGCTCGATCCCGCGCTGGAGAGGCTCGGCGAGCTGCCGGACAGCGAGCGTCGGGCGCTCTCGGCGCTCCTCCCCGGGCCGGTCACCGTGCTGCTCGCGAACAGGGCACGGCGATTCGCCGCCGCCTGCAGGACCGACCCCGGCACCCTGGGCCTGCGGGTACCCGCCCTGCCTGGCTCGCTCGCCGCCCTGTCGGCTGTGAGCCGGCCGGTGATGCAATCCAGCGCGAACCGCTCGGGAGAGCCCGACGCGAGGTCACTGGACGAGGTGCCTGCGAGCATCCGCGAGGGCGTCGACCTCGTGCTCGACGGGGGCGAGCTGCCGGGCACGGCATCGACGGTCGTGGACCTGCGCGACTACGCCCTCCAACGACGTTGGCACGTGCTCCGCGAGGGAGCGCTGGCGAGCGACGTGGTGCGCGAGCTGCTCGCCTCCTCCGGCTGAGAGGACGCGATCCTCGGCTGGTGCTAGCCTCGTGGCAGCTGCCGCGACTGGCGCTGCGAGGTGGAATCGACCACCGGGGAGCGGTCAGCGAAGACGCCGCGCGCCTGGGCACAAAGTCGCCGATGCCAAGGAGAGCGCCGTGACCGAGCTCAGCCCCGACTACTTCAACCGACCGCTCGCCGAGGTCGATCCCGAGATCGCCGAGGTGCTGCGTGGCGAGCTCGAGCGCGAGCAGCGAACGCTCGAGATGATCGCCTCGGAGAACTTCGCGCCGCTGGCCGTGCTCGAATGCCAGGGCTCGGTGCTCACGAACAAGTACGCCGAGGGCTACCCCGGACGCCGCTACTACGGCGGCTGCGAGTGGGTCGACGTCTCGGAGCAGCTCGCGATCGATCGGGCCAAGGAGCTGTTCGGCGCCGAGCACGCGAACGTCCAGCCGCACTCGGGCTCGCAGGCCAACGCCGCCGTCTACCACGCGTTGCTCGAGCCCGGCGAGACGATCATGGGCCTGTCGCTCGCCCACGGCGGCCACCTGACCCACGGCATGAGGCTCAACGTCTCCGGTCGCCTCTATGACGTAGCCGCCTACGAGGTCGACCGCGAGTCCAGCCTGATCGACATGGACGAGGTCGCCCGCATCGCCCGCGAGCGCCGTCCCCGGCTGCTGCTGGCGGGATGGTCGGCGTATCCGCGCCAGCTGGACTTCGCCCGCTTCCGGGAGATCGCCGACGAGGTGGGCGCGCTGCTGATGGTGGACATGGCCCACTTCGCCGGGCTCGTCGCCGCGGGGCTCCACCCCAACCCGATCGAGTTCGGCGCGGACGTCGTCACGACCACGACCCACAAGACCCTCGGCGGCCCCCGCGCGGGCGTGATCTTCTGCAAGCAGGAGCTCGCCAAGAAGATCGACTCGGCCGTCTTCCCCGGTCAGCAGGGGGGGCCGCTCGAGCATGCGATCGCGGCCAAGGCGGTCGCATTCAGGATCGCCGCCAGCGAGCTGTTCGCCGAGCGCCAGCGCCGCACGATCGACGGGGCTCGCGCGCTCGCCGAGGAGCTGATGAGGGCCGGTCACGGTGTCAACGTCCTGACCGGTGGCACCGACGTCCACCTCGTGCTCGTCGACCTGCGCGACAGCGAGCCGGCGCTCACGGGCAGGCAGGCGGAGGACCGCCTCCAGGAGGTCCAGATCACCGTCAACCGCAACGCGGTCCCGTTCGACCCGCGGCCGCCGATGGAGGCCTCGGGACTGCGCATCGGAACCCCCGCGCTCGCGACCCGCGGCCTGCAGCTGGAGGACTTCAGCGAGGTCGGGCGGATCCTGGCCACGGCGCTCACGCCTGAGTACGACTCGCGCGCCGGAGAGCTGGCCGAGCGGGTGGCCGCGCTCGTCGAGCGCTATCCGCTCTACGAGACGCTGGCGAGCGCGGCGGCGGCCTAGCGGGCACGCCGCGTCGCTTGCGACCTCGGCGCCTGCGATGCTGTGCGCTGACCGATGGCGCATCCGAACGAGCTCGACGCGCTGTACGCGTTCCTTGTAGCGCTCGCCGTGGCGGCCGCGCTGACGCCACTCACGATGCGGCTGGCGCGGGCGGTCGGCGCGATCGACGAACCCCGCGAGCGTGGCCTCTCCGCGAGGGCGACGCCGCTGCTCGGCGGCCTCGCCATCTTCGGCGGCGCGCTGGTCGCGGCATTGCTGTGGCTGCCGGCCGGATACGGCACCGAGCACCAGCTGTGGCACGGCGTCCTGCTCGGCGCGGCCGTCATCGTCATCGTCGGCGCGCTCGACGACCGCTTCGACCTCCACCCTGCGGCGAAGCTCGCCGGCCAGATCATCGCAGCCGTGATCGTCGTGCACTACGGCGTCGCCGTGAAGGCGATCACGCTGCCGTTCATCGGCAAACTCCACTTCCCCAACGCCGGCGTGACCAACGCGGGTCCGATCCTGACGGTGCTCGGGCTCGTGTTCCTGATGAACGTCGTCAACTTCTCCGATGGAGTCGACGGGCTCGCGGCGGGCGTCGTGGCGATCATCGCCGGCGCGATGTGTGTCATCGCCTTCGACCTCGGCCGGGAGCAGCCTGGCGTGCTCGCCGCGATCACCGCCGGCGCGGCGCTCGGGTTCCTGATCTTCAACTTCCCGCCGGCCTCGAGTTTCATGGGGGACTGCGGCGCCCAGCTGCTCGGGCTGCTGATGGGCGTGATCACCGTCGAGGCCGCCGTCAAGACGACCGCGGTCGTGTCGTTCGTGCTGCCGCTGATCCTGCTCGCCGTGCCGTTCCTCGACACGACCTTCGTGGTCCTCAAGCGCTTGAAGTACAAGCAGCCCGTCTACCGCCCCGACAGCGAGCACTTCCACCATCGGATGGCCCGCATCGGCTTCTCGAGCAGGCGCACGATCACGTTCCTCTACGCATGGACGCTGATGCTGGCCGGCGTGGCACTGGCACTCCGCTTCATCCCCTACAGCGACCACCACGGCCACCTCTACACAGGCTGGACGATCGTGATGGTGGCGCTCGGCGTCGTCGCGATCGCCGCGAGCGTCTACCTCGTCTACGTGCTCGAGATCCTCAAGTTCCGGCGGCTGGACGCCGCGCGGCTGCGGCGGCTGCGCCCCGAAGCCTCACCAGCGGAGATCGAGCTGGACGTCACCAAGCACCTGGAAACCGGCGAGTTCCAGGCGGTGTCGAGCGCCGGGGACGGCCACGTGCAGGTGCTGGGCCCGGTGCGGCCGGGGGGGACTGAGGACCGGGTTGGCGAGCGACAGGTGAATCAGGATCGCGTACGCGCTGAAGATCAGCGTGGCGGCGCGCAGGCGCCGATCGCCGCCGACCGCCGCTAGCGGAAGCAGCCAGATCGCGTACCACGGCAGCAGCCAGGCCGTCGACAGGAGCAGCGCGAGCATCGACCATCCGGCGGCGACGCGCCAGTCGGCGCCGCGTGCGGTGCGCCACAGCGCCGCCAGCAGCACGGCGAGGAAGCCGGCCACATAGAGGTGCCGCCACCACGCCGGCGTGCCACTCAACCCGAACAGGCGCGCCGTCTCCGCGGGGATGCTGTGGGTCGCGACCAGCTGCTGCTGCTCGCCGACCGCGTTCAGGAAGCCCAGCGCATGCGAGCCGAAGCCGATCAGGCCCAGCACGGCGAGCGCCGCCAGGCAGACCAGCGCCGCGGCCGCGACCCGAGCGCGCTCGCGCGCGCCGTGTGCGGCGAGGATGAGGAACGGCAGCACCACACCGGTCGTCACCTTCACGCCGACGCCGGCCACGAGCGTCGCCGCGCCGGCCCGCAGGCGCGGGGCGGACCCCGCCGTGAGCCACAGGGCCAGCGCCAGCAGGAGCAGGATCAGCGTGTCGTTGTGCGCGCCGCCCACCGCCAGCACGAGCAGAACCGGGTTCAGCCCCACGAATGCCGCCGCCCAGCGGGCAGAGCGGCCGACCCGCTCGGCGGCGCGCGCCACCAGTGCCACCGCGCCGAGGCTCGAGGCGAGCGCGACCGCCTTCAGCGCCCACAGCCCTCCGGCGACGCCCAGCGGGGCGGTCGCGTAGCTGAGCAGCGTGTAGAGCGGCCCGTAGGGTGAGTGCTTGAAGGGCCATCCCACGAACTGGAACACCGGGTCGGTGCTCGCTTCGGCGGCGGTGTGGGTGTAGGGGTCGAGCCCGTGCAGGGCGCCCATCCGGGCGAAGGAGAGGTAGCCGAAGACGTCCTGGGAGATCAGCGGCGGCCCCAGCGCCAGGATCACCTGCGAGAGCACCACGGCGACCGCGATCGAGCGCCCGGGCAGCGTGCGCGCGCCAACCAGCACGAGAAGGTAGCTCGCGCACATGAGCAGCATCAGCGTCTGGAACCCGTTCCTGGTCAGGCCGGCGCCGAGGCCCTGCAGCGGCCCGGCCAGCCAATCCGGCCAGCCACCGGCCCGCGCGGGTACGAACTCCGACGGTTTCGAGGCGGCATCGGCGCTCAGCAGCAACGCGGTGCTGAGAACGCCCACGAGGCCAAGCCCGCCGAGCGCTTGCAGCAAGACGGGAGGCGTTCGCCCGTCAGCCCCGCCGCCGGTCTCCGAGCGTGTCCCTGCGGCGATCCGGACGCTTGCTGTGGGGGTCGCGGCTCCGATATCCGTCATTGTTGCGTCTAGACGGGCGTGCAAGCGTCCTGCGGGCACGCTAGCCTGTGGCCGCTGCCATGCCCGCCGCGCGACAGGCCGCGGGTCCTCCTGCCCCGGTCCACGGCGGCCGGCCAGATACACCGTCTATGCGACGTAGCTACCGCAAACGCACTTCGCGCCGCAATCGCGAGCGACCCGGCGCAGATCCGACACAGCCCACCGGCGCGCCGCGCCGCGTGCTGATCCTGTCCGCCGACGTGGGCGAGGGCCACGCTGCGGCGGCCCGCGCGCTGGCCGAGCAGATCGAGAGCTCCAGCGAGAGCGCCGAGGTGACGCTCATCGACGGGCTCTCGGCGATGGGGCCGCTGCTTCGCCCGGTCGTCGAGGACGGCTACCGCGTGCAGCTCCGCTTCTTCCCGTGGACCTACACGATCGTCTACTGGCTGCTCGAGCACGTGGCGCCGATCCGCGCCCTCACCCGCGAGCTGCTCTGCCGGCTCGGCTCGCGGCCGCTCGCGCGGCGCATCGCCGAACACGACCCGGACGTGGTCGTCTCCACATACCCCGCCGTCACCGTCGTGCTCGCGCGCCTGCGCCGCAGGCGCGCGATCAGCTGCCCCGCGGTCGCGACGATCACCGACCTGACGGGCCTGTTCTTCTGGGCCCAGCCGGGGATCGACATGCACCTCGTGATGTACGGCGAGTCGATGTCCTCGGTCGAGCGCATAGCCGGCGACGGCAGCGCGCGGCTCGTGCGCCCCCTGATCTCGGCCGAGTTCCTGCAGCCCCGCTGCCCGCTCGACACGCGCCGCTCGCTCGGCCTGCCCGAAGAGGGGCGCATGGTGGTCGTCTCCGGCGGCGGCTGGGGAGTGGGCGACATCGCGGGCGCCGTTCGGGAGTTCACCCGCGTTCCCGATGTCACCAGCATCGTCTGCCTGGCGGGCCGCAACGAGCAGCTCGCCCGCAAGCTGCGCGGCGCCTTCGCGGACGATCCGCGGATTCGCGTGTACGAGTTCACCGACAAGATGCCCGAGCTGCTGGCCGCGGCGGACGTGCTGGTGCACTCGACTGGCGGCGTCACCTGCCTCGAGGCCCGAGCCGCCGGCACGCCTGTCGTCTCCTACGGGCTTCCGGTGGGCCACGCGCGCCTGAACACCCGCGCGATGGCAGCGCTCGACCTCGTGCACCTCGCAAACGACACCGATGAGCTGCGCGCGCACGTGCAGGCGAGCTTCACGCGCGAGGACGCCGTGCGGCGGCTCGACGAGGTGCGCGGGGGCGCCGACGCCGTCGACGTGGTCCTCGACGTGCCGCGCCGCGTGCGGCCGATCCCGGTCTGGCGGCTGCGCCTCGCCGCGGTTGCCACGCAGGTCGTGCTGCTCCTGGGCGTGGGCTCGTGGATGATGTCGACCGACGAGGTCACCGCCGTCGCCGGCAAGGTGCTGGACGTCCAGCCGCTCAAGCACGTCCAGACGAGCCAACCGGCCGTCGGCGTGATCGTCCACATGCCATCCGGCCAGATCGCCCCGGTCGCCGCCCTGCTGGCGCACCGCGGCATCCACGTGTCGGTCGCCGACGACGCCGGCATACCTTCGCCTCAGCGGATCCGGGCGCTCCGTTCGCTCGCGGACGAAGTTCTGCCCGAAGTCCCAGGGTCCGCTCCGCTTCGGTGGGTGCGCACGCGCACCGTCCTGCGCTCCCAGGCACGGGCGCTCGGCCTGCGCCACAGCTTCTACTACCTGCAGCCGCGCGGCGGCCTGTCCGTCGGCCAGCTGGTGCTCGCACGAAGCGCCGGAGCGACGCCGGTGTGCGGCGCGCTGCGCCTCAGCGCCACCGGACCGCTGCCTCAGCGTCCGATGCGAGCCGGCGACGTCCTGGTCGTGGAGCTCGACGGCAGCGCCGCCTCCGTGACCGGGCTGGAACGGATCGTCTCCTGGCTCTCCACGGACGGGCTGGCCGCCGAGCCGCTCGGGTGGCTCACCGGCTCCCCCGCCATCAGGGCCAACAGGAGGGGAGAGCGCGCGAGTGCCGCCGCGCCGGCCATCAGCAGCACCAGCGACAGGACGAGCGGAACGCCCCCCAGCGGCGTGGCGGCGAAGCTCTCGCCGAGCAGCAGCGGCGCGAGCACCACCGGGATCATCGTCTGAGTCACGAACACCAGCGGCGCCACCTGGATCGCGGGGCGCGACTGCAGCGCGCTCATCTCGCTGAGCACCCCGACCCCGGATGCCGCGGCGGTCGACAGCGCCCAGGCGGCGGCCGGAAGCAGGTGATGGCTTGCGAGGTCATCGGACGCCAGCTTGGTCGCCACCCCGCTCCAGCCGAACGCCAGGCCCGCGCCGAGCATCGTGACGATGGCGTTGCTGCGGCCGAGCGCGCGCAGCACGTAGGGGAGCAGGCTGGCGAGGCCGAGCCCGACGAGCACCAGGGTGATCGTGAGCTCCTCCGAGGTGTGAGTTGTGCTCCGCGGAGGCGCCGCAAGGCCGGCGCCGATGACGCCCGCGACGATCGCGAACATGGCGATGTGCTCGTAGCGACCGGCGTGCTCGCCCAGCATTCGCTCGGCAAGCAGCATCAGCACGAGCAGGCCGGCCGCGAGCGCCGGCTGCACCACCACCAGCGGCGCCAGCAGCAGCGCCACGACCTGCAGCGGGAAGCCGAGGATCGAGAGCCCCGTCCCGAGCAGCCATCGGGCCCGCCTGACCAGGCCCCAGGCGAGCGCGAGGCGCAGATGCTCCTCGCGAGGGGCCTCCTTGGCGTCCATCGCCTGCAGCGCGATCCCTAGGCTGTAGAGCGTCGAGGCGCCGACCGCGGCGAGAATTCCGAGCACGAGATCGACCATGTCCGCCCCCGATGATCGCAGCCCGTGGTTACCGCTCGCCGGCGCGCTGGCCGCCGGGGCGGCTCTCGCCCATGCGTTCCCCGGACTGGCGGGGGCCTGGCGCGCCCTGCGAGCGCCGCTCGGGATCGAGGACCGGACCTCCAGCGGGCTGGGCTACGCCCTGACCTTCGACGATGGTCCGCACGCGCAGGGCACGCCCGCCGTGCTCGAGACGCTCGACCGTGCGAGCGTCCGGGCGACCTTCTTCCTGGTCGGCGAGCAGGTCCGGCGAAACCCTGCGCTGGCCCGCGAGGTGGTCGCCGCCGGGCACACGGTGGGCCTGCACTGCGATCGTCACCGCAACCTCCTGCGGCTCACCCCCTGGCAGGTGCGGGAGGACATCGCCCGCGCGGAGGATGCGATCGGGAGCGTCACGGGCGTGGCCCCCGGCCTGTACCGCCCGCCCTACGGCATCGCGAGCGCCAGCGCGCTTCGGATCGCGCGCGATCGCGGCTGGCGCACGCTGCTGTGGACCCAGTGGGGACGCGATTGGGAGGCGCGGGCGACGGCCGAGTCGATCCGGGAGCGGGTCACCGACGGGGCGCGGGACGGGTCGGTGCTGCTGTTGCACGATGCGGACGACTACTCGGCCGAGGGTTCCTGGAGGCGCACCGCCGCAGCCCTGCCGGGGGTGCTCGACACGCTCACCGGAAGAGGCCTCACGGACACGGCTCCCTGAGGGGGAGCACGCACGCCGCCGAGTGGCCACCGGCGTCCGACCCGTGCCCGGCCGCGACAAGCAGCCTGCAGGTGCGCTCACCTCACCGTCCGTATCCGTCTTCGCGGATAAGATCGACGGCTTGTCAACCGCTGTAACGATCGACAGTCGGGGGACGGCGGCCGGCGCCGTCCCGGGGATCGGAGCGCTCCCGAAGCCGCACGTCCGCACCCGCTGGTGGGTGGAGGCGCTGACGATCGGCTGGCTGCTCTGGCTGTATGACGCCGTCACCAACATGGCGCCGCTTCGCCTCGCGCCGGCGCTCGGCCATGCGGCCGGCGTGCTGCGGCTGGAGCACGCGCTGCACATAGACCCGGAGCTGCGGCTCGACAGCTGGCTGGCCGGCCATCACACGCTCGGCCTGCTCACATCGGACTACTACGACAACGCGCACTTCATCGTGACGCTCGGCCTGCTCGGCTGGCTGTGGTGGCGCCGGGCCGACATCTACCGGCCGCTGCGCAACGCGCTCGTGGTCACCAACCTGGTGGCGTTCGCCGTGTTCTGGCTCTACCCCGTCGCTCCGCCGCGGATGCTCTCCGGTTTCGTCGACGTCGTCGCCAACACCCACGCATTCGGCTCCTGGCACGCCGGCGCGCTCGCCTCCCACGCCGACGAGCTCGCGGCCATGCCGTCGCTGCACATGGCCTGGGCCGCCTGGTGCGCGCTCGCCATCTGGCGCCTGTCGGCGCGTCGCGCGGTTCGTGCCATCGCGATCCTCTATCCCTGTGTGACGGCCTTCGCGGTGCTCGCCACCGGCAACCACTTCGTGCTCGACATCCTGGCCGGCATGGCCACGTTCGTCCTCGCGGTGCTGCTCGTGCGCATGGGGGGAGCGGCCCGGCGGGTGGCCGTCCCGAGGCTGCGGCGAGCGGCCTCGCCGATCGCAGAGCGGCGCCGCGGCCGGCCGTCGAGTGACAGCGTGTCGCCCGCGTACCGCATGTCACAAAGTTGTTACGAAGTCCAGGACCAGGTAGACTAGCGCCGCTGCCCCAGACGCTCCTGTGACGCTCCGTCGCAGACAGCGCGGGGACGTTCTCGTCTGTAGGGTGGCTCATGCGACATGCCAGACTTCGACGCCAATGCGGATGCTTCACGCATGCCCGCCTCCAGCCAGGGGGATCCTGCCGATCCCGGCGAGCGGCCGTGCCGCCGGTTGCCCGTGATCGCTCGCGCGCCGCGCGCAGCCTGCCGCCGCCCGGCCGCCCGCGCCGCGCGAACGGCGCGCAGGCACAGCCGCCGGCACGCCTGCCCGTCCGGGCACGCTCCGGGCATCGTCGTGGACTCGCCGCCGCCGCGCCGGCGCCTGTGGACCCTGTGCCACGGACGGCCACCCGGATCCCCAAGCTGACGTGTTCGTCCTTCGATACCTCGACGTGTGCCTGGTGCTCGCGACGGGCCCCTTCGTGCTCCTCAGCGGCATGCCGGCGTTCGGCTATCTCGTGGGCGCCGTCGCCTGGCTGCTGACGAGGACCGCCACCGCCTACGCCTACGCGCGGGCCACGCGGGTGCCCGACGCGAGGCTCAAAGCCGGACTGCAGGTCGGCGCGATGATGGGTCGCATCTGGATCGTCGCGCTCGCCGTGATCCTCGCAAGATACGCCGGCGGCAAGGACGACGGGATCATGGCCGCCGCGCTGGTGCTCGCCGCATTCACCGTGTACTTCGCGATGTCGTTCTTCACGCGCCCCGCCACGCTCGCCGGACGGCCGCGCGCACATGGAAGGCCGAGCGCCTCGTGAGCGCCACCGAGGCCGGAGGCCTGCCCCGGCAGGGCGCCCCCGCGCCGCCGGGTCCGCCGGCGGCGGATGCAAGCGGAGCGCCTGCCCGCTCCTCGGTCAAACGGCGGCTGCTGATCGGACTCGGTGTCTACATCGCCGGGCTCGTCGCGCTGGTAGCGATCTACGGGTTCAAAGGACACCGGAACGAAGCGTTCAAGCCGCAGAACGAGTTCAAACTCGAAAACTGGGTCGACCTCGGGATCTTCTCGATCAACAAGGCCGTGCTCTACTTGTTCCTCGCCGGTGCGCTGACCTGCGTGACCATGATCTACGTCGCGCGGCGGATGCAGCAGCGCCCGAACAAGGTCCAGACGGCCGTCGAGCTGCTGTTCCAGCTGATGCGCGACAACATCACCGGCAGCGCCATGTCGAGGGAGATGGCCGCGAAGTGGTTCCCGTTCATCGGCGCGCTGTTCCTGTTCATCCTCTTCTCGAACCTGATCGGGTACATCCCCCTGCCGACGAACACCGAGTACGAGGTGACCATTTTCGGCCTGCACCTCCCCGCGTTCTCGCTCTATGCGGCCACGGCGAACATCTCGATCCCGCTCGTGCTCGCGCTGGTCGTCTTCTTCTCCTACACGATCGAAGGCATCCGCGCCAAGGGGCCGATCGGATATCTGAAGGGCCTCGTCCCGGGTGGCGTGCAAGGCGGCCTGGCGGTTCCGATCTTCCTCCTCGAGATCCTCTCCAACCTGATGCGGATCCTCTCGCTCACCATCCGTCTGTTCGCCAACATCCTCGCCGGGCATCTCATCATCCTGTTCTTCGCCGGCGCGCTCGGCGTGATCCTCGGCGTCGCCTGGCTCGGATGGTTCACGCTTCCGTTCGGGATCATCCTGTTCGCGTTCGAGGTCGGCCTTGTAGCCGCCCTGCAGGCGTTCATCTTCGCCACCCTCACTGCCATCTACCTCGGCGGCGCCGTCGCCGCAGAGCACTAAAAGGAGCCATAAGCCGTGCACATAGCTCTCATCACGATCATGGCGGCCGCCGAAGAAACCGCCAAAGCCGGTAAGTCCATCGGGCTCGGCGTCGGCGGCGGTCTCGGCGCCGTGGGCGCCGGAGTGGGAATCGGGCTCATCTTCGGCAAGGCGATCGAAGCGATCACCCGCCAGCCCGAGATGCGCGACGAGATCACCCAGCTGCAGTGGCTGGGCTTCGCGCTCACCGAGGCAACCTTCTTCTACGGCCTCGTCGCGGGTCTGCTCGCGGCCTTCATCGTCTAGGCAGATGGTCGTCTCCCTCGCACACCTCTCGGCATCGCTCGCGCCCTCCGGCAGGGGCGTCCTCGCCGCGAACGGAAGCTTCCTGATCAAGCCGGGTGTCGGCCTCATGATCTGGACGCTGATCGTCTTCGGCGCGACGATGGTCCTGCTCGCAAGGATCGCGTTCCCCCGGATCAGCGCCGCGCTCGATCGCCGCCAGAAAGCGATCGAAGAAGCCATCGACACGGCCGAGCACGCGCGGACCGAGGCCGAGAAGATGCTCGCCGAATACCGGGAGCGACTCAGGGAGGCCAGGGTCCAGGCCGAGGAGATCATCCAGCGTGCCCGCCAGAGCGCGCAGGCTCACGAGCACGAGGCCAAAGAGCGCGGGCACGAGCTCATCGCCGAGGCGTCCGAGCGCGCCCAGCGCGATATCGAAGCGGCCACCAAGCGGGCGCTCGACGAACTCCGCAAGGAGGTCGTGGACCTCACGATCCTCGCGACCGAGAAGGTCACCCGCAAGGCTCTCAACGACTCCGATCAGAAGCGGCTGGCCGAGGAAGCGCTCGCCGAACTCGACTTCGCCGGGCTGTCCGCAGGTGCTCCGCAGGGCTGATGGAGGAGCTCGCCCGCGTGTACGCCCGCGCGCTGTTCGAGGTCGCCCTCGAGCACGGGAAGCTCGATGTGCTGCGCGAGCAGCTCGGTCAGTTTGCCGACGCCCTCCACGAGAACCGCGAACTCGCCGTGTTCTTCTTCTCGCCCTACTTCTCCAGCGCGGAGAAGGAGGACGGCCTCGACCGGCTGCTCGAGGGGGCCGACGAGGCGCTCTTCAACTTCCTCAAGCTCCTGATCGAGAACCACCGCATGCCGGTGATCTTCCGGATCCGGACTGACTACGAGCAGCTGTGGGAAGAGGAGCACCGGATGCTGCCCGTGGAGATCACCAGCGCGATCGCGCTCGACCCCGACACCACCGAGGCCCTCGGCCGCAGCATCGGAGAGCGCGCCGGCCGACGGGTCAAGCTCGCCGCTCGCGTCGACCCGGAGATCCTCGGCGGCATCATCGTGAGGGTGGGCAACTCGATCCTCGACGCCTCAATCCGCAACCGACTGGAGCAGCTGCGCAGGCACGTTGCCCAAGGAGCCGCATAGGAAACCTCATGCAGATCAACCCCGACGAGATAACAAGCATCCTCAAGAGCCGCATCGAGGGACTCGACAGCGGCCGCGCCGAGCTCACCGAGGTCGGTACCGTGCTGTCCGTCGCCGACGGCATCGCCCGCGTTCACGGCGTGGAGAAGTGCCTGTCCTTCGAGCTGCTCGAGTTGCCGCACGGCGTGACCGGGCTTGCGCTGAACCTCGAGTCCGACAACGTCGGCGCGGTGCTCTTCGGCGAGTGGGAGCAGATCGTCGAGGGCGACACGGTCAGGCGCACCGGCCGGCTCCTCGACATCCCGGTCGGGGAGGGCCTCCTGGGCCGGGTCGTCGACCCCTTGGGCCGGCCGCTCGACGGGAAGGGCGACATCGACGTCAGCGAGACCCGCCCGGCCGAGTTCAAGGCGCCGGGTGTCGTCCAGCGCCAGCCGGTGAAGGAACCGATGCAGACCGGTCTGAAGGCGATCGACGCGATGATCCCGATCGGCCGCGGGCAGCGAGAGCTGATAATCGGAGACCGGCAGACCGGCAAGACGGCCATTGCCGTCGACACCATCATCAACAACAAGGACACCGGGATCGTCTCCGTCTACGTCGCCATCGGCCAGCGGATGTCGACGGTCGTAGCACTCGCCGAGACGCTCGAGGAGAACGGCGCGATGGACAACACGATCATCGTCGCGGCGGGCGCCGATGAGGCGGCGCCGATCAAGTACATCGCCCCCTACGCCGGCTGTGCCATGGCGGAGCACTTCCTCTACTCGGGCCGCCACGCCCTGTGCGTCTACGACGATCTCACCAAGCACGCCTACGCCTACCGCCAGATGTCTCTGCTGCTGCGCCGTCCGCCCGGCCGTGAGGCGTACCCCGGCGACGTCTTCTACCTGCACTCGAGGCTGCTCGAGCGTGCCGTGAAGCTCAGCGACGAGCTCAAAGCCGGATCGCTGACCGCGCTGCCGATCATCGAGACCCAGGCCGGCGACGTGTCGGCTTACATCCCCACGAACGTGATCTCGATCACCGACGGGCAGATCTTCCTCGAGTCGGGCCTGTTCAACGCCGGCGTCCGCCCGGCCATCAACGTCGGCATCTCGGTATCCCGGGTCGGCGGCAACGCCCAGATCGGGCCGATGAAAAAAGTGGCCGGCCGGCTCAAGCTCGAGCTCTCGCAGTACCGCGATCTCGAGGCCTTCTCGCAGTTCGGCTCGGACCTCGACGCCGAGACCCAGCGTGCCCTGGCTCGCGGCGAGCGCCTCGTCGCGACGCTCAACCAGGGGGAGCGCGAACCGCTCCCGGTGGAGGACCAGGTCGTGCAGATCTACGCGGCCACCAACGGATTCCTCGATCGCCTCAACGTCGACCGGGTACCGGAGTTCCTGCGATCGCTGACCGAACGGATCCACGCCCAGCACGCCGACCTGCTCGAGAAGATCGCGGGCGGGGACTGGTCCGAGGAGGTCCAGAAGGCCGTGCACGAGGCGATCGAGGCGTTCGCCGGCGACTTCGGCTACGACCTCGACGAGGAAGGCCAGCCTCTGGAGGAGGCGCAGGCGGCCTAGCCGCACTGCAGCACCGCCATGGCCAGCCAGCGCGACGTCAGGAACCGGATCTCCTCGGTGAGGAACATCCAGAAGATCACCCGTGCGCTGGAGACCGTCGCCGGCGCGCGATTGCGGCGTGCCGAACAGCGGATCGAGGCGCTGCGTCCCTACGCCGAGGCCATCCGCCGGATGACCCGCCAGGCCGCCGAGGCAGCCGGCGCAGAGGCGGCTCGCCTGCCGCTGCTGACCGAGCACGAGTCCGAGCGCAACGTCGCGCTCGTGCTCGTCACGGGAGACCGCGGTCTCGCCGGCGCCTTCAACTCCCAGATCATCCGCGCCGGCGTCCGTGCGGCGGCAGAGCTCGGCGAGAGCCAGCGCACCGCCGTCTGGTACGCGACCGGCCGCCGCGGCGTCTCCTCGCTCACCTTCCGCGGCTACGAGCTTGCCGGGAGCTACACGGGCTTCGCCGATCACCCCGGCTATGCCGATGCACGCTCGGTCGCCGACGACCTCATGACCGGCTACATCGACGGGCAGCTCGACCGCGTCGAGCTGATCTACAACGGCTACATCTCGCCGCTCAGCCAGCAGGTGCGCCGCGAAACGCTGCTGCCGCTCTCCCAGGCAACCGTCACCGGCGTGGCCGAGGGGGAGGAGGCAGCCGGGGAGGGCCCGCAGCCGCTCGTCGAATACGAGCCGGGGCCGGAGGAGATCCTAAGGCGCCTCATCCCCGACTACATCGAGATCTCGATCTACCGGGCGCTCGTCGAGTCGGCCGCCGGCTTCTTCGGCGCGCAGATGACCGCGATGCGCAGCGCCTCCGACAACGCCGGCGAACTGATCACCGATCTGACCCTGCAGATGAACCGCGCCCGCCAGGCCGAGATCACCCAGGAGATCATGGAGGTCGTGGCCGGTGCGGAGGGACTCACCTAGCCGCGGCTGCTAAACAAAGTTGCATCGATAAAGAGGAGAACCACAGAATGGACGCCAGCACAGCCACCGAGCCGACAGCCGCCGGGCAATCCGCCAACGGAGAGTCGCCCCAGCGCAACGTCGGGCGCATCGAGGAGATCCAGGGCGTCGTCATCGAGGCCGTGTTCCCCGACAGGCTGCCCGAGATCAACCACGCAATCACGATCCCCCGTCCGG
The DNA here is from genome assembly GCA_036498265.1 of Solirubrobacteraceae bacterium. Lineage (GTDB taxonomy): Bacteria > Actinomycetota > Thermoleophilia > Solirubrobacterales > Solirubrobacteraceae > Palsa-744. The sequence goes on from DASYFT010000031.1 coordinate 207,704, forward strand.
CGGCCGCCGAGAAGGAGGAGGAGCCGGGCGTCAGCCCGATCACCGGGCGTGGCGTCCTCGTCTGCGAGGTCCAGCAGCACCTCGGCGACGACCGCGTGCGCGCGGTCGCGATGGACACCACCGACGGCCTCGCACGCGGCGCCGAGGTGACAGACACGGGAGCGCCGATCAGCGTGCCCGTCGGTGAGGCCACGCTGGGGCGGATCTTCAATTTGCTGGGCGAGCCGATCGACGAGGGTGAGGACCTGCCCGCCGACATCGAGCGCCGCGGCATCCACCAGGAGGCACCGTCGTTCGAGGACCTCTCGCCGACGACAGAGATGTTCGAGACGGGCATCAAGGTCATCGACCTGCTCGCGCCCTACGCCAAAGGCGGCAAGACCGGGCTGTTCGGCGGCGCCGGCGTCGGCAAGACGGTGCTGATCCAGGAGCTCATCCACAACCTCGCCAAGGAGCACGGCGGCCTCTCGGCCTTCTGCGGCGTGGGCGAGCGCTCGCGCGAGGGCAACGACCTGTGGCTCGAGATGAAGGAGTCCGGCGTGCTCGAGAAGACGATGCTCGTGTTCGGCCAGATGAACGAGCCCCCTGGGGCGCGTATGCGGGTGGCCCTGTCCGGGCTGACGATGGCTGAATACTTCCGTGACCAGGGCCAGGACGTGCTGCTCTTCATCGACAACATCTTCCGCTTCGTGCAGGCCGGCTCCGAGGTCTCGGCGCTGCTCGGGCGGATGCCATCGCAGGTCGGCTACCAGCCGACGCTCGAGACCGAGATGGGCCAGCTCCAGGAGCGCATCACGTCCACGCGTGAGGGATCGGTCACCTCGATCCAGGCGATCTACGTGCCCGCCGACGACTACACCGACCCGGCGCCCGCGTCGGTGTTCGCGCACCTCAACGCCACCACGGCGCTGTCGCGGGCGATCTCCGAAAAAGGCATCTACCCGGCGGTCGACCCGCTCGAATCGACCTCGACGATCCTCAAGGCCGAGATCCTCGGCGAGGACCACTTCAGGGTGGCGAACCGCGTAAAGGAGATCCTCCAGCGCTACAAGGAACTCCAGGACATCATCGCGATCCTCGGCATCGACGAGCTCTCGGATGAGGACAAACTGACGGTCCAGCGTGCCCGGCGGATCGAGCGCTTCCTCTCGCAGCCGTTCTTCGTCGCCGAAGAGTTCACCGGCACGCCGGGCGCGTACGTCCCGATCGCCGAGACCATCAGGGGCTTCGAGGAGATCATCGAAGGCAAGCACGACGAGGTCCCGGAGAGCGCCTTCTTCCTCAAGGGCACCATCGACGAGGTCGTCGAGGCGGCCAAGAGATAATGCCGCGCACGAGCTTCGCCGCGGAAGTGCTCACCCCGGAGGGCGAGGTGTTCTCGGAGGAGATCGAGATGCTCTCCACGCGCACCGCCGTCGGCTCGATCGGCATCCTCGCCAACCACGAGCCGGTGCTGGCCCTGCTCGAACCAGCCGAGCTGCGGCTCTACCGCTCCGAGTCCGAGGTGGTGCGCTTCGCACAGGCGGAGGGCTACCTGCAGTTCGCCGAGAACCGCGCGCTGGTCCTGGTGGAGGAGGCGATCTCCCCGGACGCGCTCGACCGTTCCGCAATCGAAGGCAGGCTCTCGGAGGCGCGGGCGGCCGCCGATCGCGGCGAGGAGGGCAGCGAGGGGCAGGCCCGGGCGCTCCGTGACGTGCGCCGCTACGAGGCGTTCCTCTCAGTCGGAGCGTAGGCATGGAGTCGACAGGGCCGGCCACCGCTCATTTCGCCAACAGGCGCCCCGGGTGGTTCACCCGCCGCGTGTTCAATCCCATCGTCGCACTGTTCACGCGCATGGGGCTGAGCCTTCTCGGCTCGCGGGTGCTCGAGGTGCGTGGGCGGACGTCCGGGCAGCCGCGCCGCACTCCGGTGAACCTCCTGAAGCTGGAGGGAGCGCGCTACCTGGTGGCGCCGCGCGGAGAGACGCAGTGGGTGCGCAACCTCCGCGCCAGCGGCGAGGGCCGGCTCCTGCTCGGCCGTAGCGGAGAGGCTTTCTCTGCGGTCGAGGTGGCCGACGCGGAGAAGCTGCCCATCCTGCGCGCCTACCTGCAACGCTGGAAGGCCGAGGTCGGCGTGTTCTTCGACGGCGTGGGCCCGGACTCCAGCGAGGAGGAGCTACGCCGGGAGGCGCCGAAGCATCCGGTGTTCCGCCTGCGGGATCGCACCTCCTGACCACGCGTCGGCCTCCGTCGACTCGTCACCGCCCGCCCAGCCACTAGCCTTCGCCGCCCCGTGAACGCCTCCCGCGAGCCAATCGGAGTAATCGGCACCGGCTACGTCGGGCTCGTGACCGCCGCCGGCTTCGCCGAGCTCGGCAGCGACGTCTGGTGCGTGGACATCGACGCCGAGAAGATCCGGCGGCTGCTCGCCGGCGAGGTCCCGATCTACGAGCCTGGCCTCGAGGAGCTGCTCGCGCGCAACTCCGAGCGCCTGCACTTCTCCACGGACCTCGCCTCCGCCCTGGAGCACGCGCGGCTGCTGTTCGTGGCCGTGGGCACGCCGCCGACGTACTCGGGCGATGCCGATCTCACCGCGGTCCACGCCGTGGTCGACGCGATCCCCCCGTCCCGCGACCACGCCCTCGTGATGAAGTCGACGGTTCCCTGCGGGACAGGGGCATCTCTCAGGCGGCGCTTCGGAGAGCAGGGCAAGGACGGCCTGGGCTACGTCTCCTGTCCCGAGTTCCTCAAGGAGGGCTCCGCCGTAGGGGACTTCCTGCATCCCGACCGGGTCGTCGTCGGCGACGACGGGGGCTCGGCCGGTGACGCCGTCGTCGCGCTCTACGCGCCGCTCGGCGCCCCGCTGGTGCGCACCGACGTGGCGAGCGCCGAGATGGTCAAGCTGGCCTCCAATGCCTTCCTTGCCACCAAGATCTCGTTCATCAACGAGATCGCCAACGTCTGCGAGGAGACGGGCGCCGACGTGGTCGAGGTCGCACGAGGCATGGGCCTCGACGACCGGATCGGGGCGAAGTTCCTGCAGGCAGGGATCGGATATGGGGGCAGCTGCTTCCCCAAGGACGTCGACGCGCTCAAGCAGCTGGCGGGCAACACGGGCTACCACTTCCAACTGCTGACGGCCGTCATCGAGGTCAACGAACTCCAGAAGCGCCGGGTCATAGGCAAGCTCCACAAGCACCTCGGCGGGCTCGTCGGCAAGCGCGTGGCGTTGCTGGGGCTCGCCTTCAAGCCGAACACCGATGACATGCGCGAGGCCTCCTCGCTCGTGCTCTCAGCACGACTGAACGCCGACGGGGCCAGCGTGACCGCCTACGACCCCGTCGCCGAGGCGCAGGCGCGCCAGCTCGTCACCGGGATCAGCTTCTCCGACTCGCCGCTCGACGCCGTGCGCGGCGTCGACGCAGTCGTGCTGGTGACCGAGTGGCAGGAGCTCGTCGAGCTCGACTGGTCCGAGGTGGCCGAGGCCATGAGCGGCGACCTGCTCATCGACGGGCGCAACGCGCTGGACCCGGCGGTCGTGCGTGCCGCGGGCCTCTCCTACGAGGGCATCGGCAGGCGGTGAGCTGTTGCAGGCGGTGATCCTCGTCGGCGGGGAGGGGACGCGCCTTCGCCCGCTGACCTCGACGATGCCCAAGCCGGTTGTGCCGCTCGTGGATCGGCCGTTCATCGTCTTCATGCTCGATTGGCTGCGCCAGCACGGAGTGGACGACGTGATCATGTCCTGCGGCTTCCTCGCCACGGCCGTGCGGGACGTGCTCGGCGACGATGCCGGGCTGGGGTTGCGGCTGCGTTTCGTCGAAGAGCCCGATCCGCGCGGCACGGCCGGCGCGCTCAAGCTGGCCGAGCCGATGCTCGACGAGCGCTTCCTGATGCTCAACGGCGACGTGCTGACCGATATCGACCTCACGAGCCAGATCGCCCGGCACGAAGCCACCGGCGCCCGTGCCACCCTGGCGCTGGTGCCCGTGGCCGATCCGAGCGCCTACGGCCTCGTAATCCTCGAGGACGACGGCTCCGTGCGCGACTTCGTGGAGAAGCCAAGCTCGGACAGGCTCCCGAGCAACCTGATCAGCGCCGGCGCCTACGTGCTCGAGCGCTCCGTGCTCGACCTCGTACCGGCGGGTCGCAACGTCTCGATCGAGCGCGAGATCTGGCCGCTGCTCGTCGGCAACGGGCTCTACGGGTTCGCCTCCGAGAGCTACTGGCTGGACATCGGCACACCGGCTCGCTACCTGCAGGGGACCTTCGACATCATCGAGGGGAACGTCGTCACGGCGGTCCGCGAGCGGCTCGGGGAGGACTGGCTGTCGATCGACGCCGCGGCCGAGCTCAACGGGCGCGTGATCCCCCCGGCCGTGCTGGAGCGGGGGGTACGGGTGGCCGAGGGGGCGCACGTCGGGAGCCTCGCCGTGCTCGGCGCCGACGTCAGCATCGGCGAGGGCAGCATCGTCGAGCGCGCCGTCGTGCTCGAGGGCAGCCGGATCGGGGCGGGCTGTGAGCTGCGCGACTGCATCGTGGCCGCCGGCTGCACGGTCGGCGACCGCAGCCGGATCTCCGGCGGAGCGGTGCTCGGCGAGGGGGTCGTGGTCGGGGCTGACAACGTCATAACCCGTGGGGCGCGTATCTTCCCTGGTGTCGCGCTGCCCGACGGTGCGATCGAGTTCTAGTCTTCCGAGACAGCTGCACCCGCAGGAGCACGCGACCACAAGGCCCATGACCCGGGCTTCCACCGCCCGACAGGAGAAGACCACCAGATGAGCGAAGGCAGCGTCACGGCCAGCCCCGCCGTACAGGAGCTCTCCCGCGCGGCCATCGCGCGGGTCGACGCCTCCGACCAGCTCGGCGACGTGCTGGCGCTGCCAGAGCACCTGCGCGACGCCGTCTGGCGGGTGGAGTCGGCGATCATGCAGGACTGGGACACCTCCGACGGGCTGGTCGTCGCCGGGATGGGCGGCTCGGCGATCGGCGGCGCGCTCGCCCGCGCGGCGCTCGGCGACCACGCCTCGCGTCCGATATTCGTGACCCGAGCCTACGGGCTGCCGACGTGGACGACGCCGGACACGATGGTGCTGTGCGCGAGCTACTCGGGCGAGACCGAGGAGACCCTGGCGTGCTACGAGTCCGCCGGCGCGCTCGGCGCGAAGCGGACGGTGGTCACCACCGGCGGGCGTCTCGGCGAGATGGCGAGGGCCGACGGCGTGCCCGTCATACCGCTCCCCGGCGGGTTCCAGCCCCGCGCGGCGGTGGCCTACATGATCGTCGCGGCGCTCGAGGTGGCCGCCCTGAGCGGCGCCGGGCCCCGACTGACCCCGGAGATAGACGTGGCCGCCTCGCACGTCGAGCAGCTGGTGGCCGAGTGGGGGCCGGACGCGCCCGAGGACTCGCTGGGCAAGGAGATGGCGCGCCGGCTGCACGGGACGATCCCCGTCATCGCCGGCGCCGGCCTGACCACCCCGATCGCCTACCGCTGGAAGACCCAGATCAACGAGAACGCCAAGCTGCCGGCCTTCTGGCACGAACTCCCCGAGCTCGACCACAACGAGCTCGCCGGCTGGGACGGCGCCCCCGAGCTGGGGCGCTTCGCGGCGGTGTTCCTGGACGACTCCGACGCCCACCCGCGTGTCAAGGAGCGGATGGAGCTCACCGAGCGCCTGATCGCGGGCAGCGCCGTGTCGACGTCCCGCCTGGAGACACGTGGCCAGACGGCGATCGAGCGCGTCGTCTCGCTCGTGCTGCTGGGGGATCTGGTCTCGATCTACCTCGCCGCGCTGCGGGGCGTGGACCCCGGCCCGGTGAAGGCGATCGACGAGCTGAAGGCGGCCCTGGCGTCACGCTAGACGGCCCGTTTGGCGGCCGGTGTGCTGTGATACCGTCCTTCACGGCCGAGGAGCGCTGCGACGGGCTGCAATCCGCCACGCTCGGCCTCCCTGCAGCAAGGGCGCTCACCTGACCGGACAGGAGGACTCGTCATGTCAGCAATGACCCCCACCGTCGCACGCGGGACCGATTTCAAGGTCGCCGACCTCTCGCTCGCCGATTTCGGCCGCAAGGAGATCACCCTGGCCGAGCACGAGATGCCGGGCCTGATGTCGATCCGCCGGGAGTTCGCGGACTCCCAGCCGCTGCAGGGCGCACGCATCACCGGCTCTCTGCACATGACGATCCAGACTGCCGTGCTGATCGAGACCCTGACCTCGCTCGGGGCGGAGGTGCGCTGGTGCAGCTGCAACATCTTCTCCACCCAGGACCACGCAGCCGCCGCGGTGGCGGTGGGCCCGGACGGCACTCCTGAGAGCCCTCGCGGCGTCCCCGTGTACGCGTGGAAGGGCGAGACGCTCGAGGAGTACTGGTGGTGCACCGAGCAGGCGCTGCGCTGGCCCGAGGGCGAGGACGGCGAGCGGACCGGCGGTCCCAACATGATCCTCGACGACGGCGGGGACGCGACGCTCCTGGTGCACAAGGGCACCGAGTACGAGCGCGACGGGGCGGTTCCCGACCCGGCCGGGGCGGACTCCGAGGAGCTCGCGGTGATCCTGTCACTGCTGCAGCGCTCGCTGGCTGAGGACCCGCGGCGCTGGACGGCCATCGGCGAGGGCATCAAAGGGGTCACCGAGGAGACCACCACGGGCGTTCACCGCCTCTACCAGATGGTCGAGACCGGCGAGCTCCTGTTCCCCGCGATCAACGTCAACGACTCGGTCACGAAGTCGAAGTTCGACAACCTCTACGGCTGCCGCCACTCGCTGATCGACGGCATCAACCGCGCCACCGACGTGATGATCGGCGGCAAGATGTGCGTCGTCTGCGGCTTCGGCGACGTCGGCAAGGGCTGCGCGGAATCGCTGCGCGGTCAGGGAGCCCGCGTCGTGATCACCGAGATCGATCCGATCTGCGCGCTGCAGGCCGCGATGCAGGGCTACGAGGTGAGGACCCTCGACGAGGTGATCGGCAGCGCCGACATCTTCATCACCGCCACCGGCAACAGGGACATCATCACCGCCGAGCACATGGGCCGCATGAAGCACCAGGCGATCGTGGGGAACATCGGCCACTTCGACAACGAGATCGACATCGCCGGGCTGGCGAAGGTGCAGGGGATCGAGCGCGTGAACATCAAGCCCCAGGTCGACAAGTGGGTCTTCCCCGACGGGCACGCGATCATCCTGCTCTCGGAGGGACGCCTTCTGAACCTCGGCAACGCCACGGGGCATCCGAGCTTCGTGATGAGCAACTCGTTCTCCAACCAGACGATCGCGCAGATCGAGCTGTTCACCAAGAACGACCGGTACGAGAAGCGGGTCTACGTCCTTCCGAAGCATCTGGACGAGAAGGTCGCGAGGCTGCACCTCGACGCGCTCGGCGCGCGGCTCACCCAGCTGACGCCGGAGCAGGCCGCCTACATCGGCGTCCCGCAGGACGGGCCGTTCAAGCCGGATCACTACCGCTACTAGACGCGGGCGGGGGCGTGAGCGGATGAGAGCGATGGTCCTGGCGGCCGGCCTCGGCACGCGGCTGCGCCCGCTGACCTACGAGATCACCAAGCCGATGGTGCCGGTGCTGGACAGGCCGGTGATGGAGCACATCGTCGACCTGCTCGACAGGCACGGGATCAGCGAGGTGATCGCCAACCTGCACTACTTCCCGGAGACGATCCGCGAGTACTTCGGAGAGCGCCTCGCCTACCACTACGAGCCCGAGCTCCTGGGGACGGCCGGGGGCGTGCGCGCGTGCGCGGACTTCTTCGGCGACGAGCCCTTCCTCGTGATCTCGGGGGACGCGCTCACGGACATCGACCTCGGCGCTCTCGCCGCCCGCCACCGCGAGGCCGGCGGCATCGCGACGCTGGCCGTCAAGCAGGTTGCCGACACCAGCGAGTTCGGGGTCGTGCTCCACGACGGCGAGGGGCGCATCACCGGCTTCCAGGAGAAGCCGGCGCCCGAGGAAGCGCTCTCCGACCTGGGCAACTGCGGGATCTACGTATTCGATCCGGCGATCTTCGACTACTTCCCCGACCGGCCGTTCGTCGACTGGGCGAAGGAGGTCTTCCCGGTGCTGCTCGAGAACGATGTGCCGTTCTACATCCACGAGCTCGACGAGTACTGGAACGACGTCGGCTCGCTGGGCGAGCTGCGCGAGGGGACCTTCGACGCCCTGCGCGGCGAGCTGCACCTCGAGATCGAAGGCGAGGAGATCTGGCCGGGAGTGATCGTGGCGGGCGACTCACCGCTGCGCGAGGACACCGAGGTGCAGGCGCCGGCGTGGATCGGGCGCGATGTCACGATCGGCGCGGGCGTGCGCCTGACGGGGCCGGTCGTGCTCGGCGACGGGGCCACCGTCGGCGACCACGCGCAGCTCCGCGGCAGCATCGTCTTCCCCGGCACGGAGATCACGAGCGACTCGATCCTGATCGGTGCGATCAGCGCCCACACCGGCATCCTGCAGAGCCTGCGCCGGCGCCAGGGCGCGCCCCCTCAGACCAGCCCGTAGCGCTCTCGCCGCTGCTGCTCGCGCTCGGACTCGGTCAGCGCGCCGATGAACAGCACCACGAGGGCGGTCCCCATGACCAGCGATTGCTCGACCGCCATGATCAGCCCCGCGAGCGACTGGTCGTCACCCGCGCTCAGACCCCACACGCGGGGGAGGTGCTCGTAGTAGGGGTACAGCGTGGACGGGGCGAACGCGAGGCCCGTGCCGAGCGCGCCGACGAACAGCTTCGTCGAGGCCATGTAGGCGACCGGACCCATGCCCTGCAGGCGCATGCGGGCGCGGATGGGGGACAGCAGATGCCACCAGTAGAGCGAGCCGGCGGCCAGGAAGCTGAGGTGCTCGAGCACGTGCACGAACGGGTGGCGCACGGCGAAGTCGTACGCCACGGGAATGTGCCACGCCCAGATCACACCTACGTACAGCACGACCGCGAAGGCTGGGTGCGCAACCGCTCCGGCGCGCCGCTCGAGGTCGTGCACCGAGCGCGTGACCGGACGCAGGATGACCTTGGTGAAGCCCAGGATCGCGAGTATCGGCACGGCGTCGAGGAGCAGCGTGTGCTGCACCATGTGCATGAAGAAGAGCTGATCGGCGAGCGAGTCGATCGGCGAGATGAGAGCCGTCAGCGCCAACAGGACCGAGGCGGCGAAGCAGCACAGCCGCCACACCGGAGCCTCGACCGCCCCGCGCTCCGAGCCGCTGCGAACCTCGCGCCAGCGACGGACGTAGAGCGCCGTGGCGAGGGCCGCGCCGACCAGCACGACCGGGCTCGGCGTCCACGCTATGTGCGCTCGCATCACCTGGGCATTCTGTCGAACCTCATGGACATCCGCCGTGCCCCGGCGTAGCATCGAGGAGCCACGCACAGACGACCAAGGGAGCCTACGATGCAGATCGACATCAAGGGTCGAAACGTTCCGGTCACCGACAAGATCCGCGCCCACGCGGAGCGTCGCCTGACAAAGGTCGAGCGCCAGGTCTCGGACCTTGCGCGCCTGGAGATCGAGATCTTCAAGGAGCCCAACCCGCGCGTCGCAGACCCGTTTGTCGCCGAGGCCACGCTCTACCTGAAGGGCGTGACGCTGCGCGCGAGGGACGCGTCCCCCGAGATGCTGCACTCGCTCAACCTGATGGTCGACGAGCTGGCGCGGCAGGTCAAGCGCCACCGCGACAAACTGCGCCATCGCCGCGAGGCGCACGCGGCCGCCGCGCGGCAGGCGGCGAGCGCCGCGGCGCAGCCCTCGCTCTGACCGCCACGCGGCGCGGGCCCAGCGCCGGTTTCAGGGCCAGCCCTACCCGCCCACGCGCGCTCGATGTTTAGGCGCGGCCGCGGCCGGGTACCGCGCGCCAAGGGTGAGGGCACGTGTTCTTCTCGGGGCGACGGGGGCGCTGGCGCTGTGCTGGCTCGCGCCCGGGAGCGCCGGCGCGGTCTCGGCGTCGCTGCCGGCCAAAGAAGGCACCGCGCCGCGGCCGGGGCCCCCGGTCCTCTATGAACGTCCCGCTCGGGCATCCCAGCTGGAAAACGCCGCCGGCTCGGTCTGGCGCGCCGCGCCGATCCTGGTGTCCGGAGCAAGCGCCTACCGCCAGGGTGAGTACGTCTACCAGGGCTACCTCTACGACGACCACGGCGCCAAGGAGATAACGGACCCCACCAACCCGATGCACTCGCCCGGCGGCGACTCCTCGGGCGGCGACGTCTTCTCCGCGCCCGACGGCACCTACGACTACCCGACCGGCCCCGGCTACGACGAAAACGCCGCCAACCTCGTCGAGCTGCGCGTCAAGCCGCTCACCAGCGCGACCGCCTTCCGGATCACGCTCAACACGCTGGAGAAACCGAGCCTCGTCGCGACCGCGATAGCGATCGGCGGCACCGAAGGCCAGAGCCACCCGTTCCCCTTCGGCGCCAACGTCAGCGCCCCGGCCCAGTACTTCTTGACGGTGCACGGCGAAAGCGCCGTGCTCACAGACGCCGTCACCGGCGCTCAGCTGCCGGGGCCGGCGCCCAGCGTGAGCGTGGACCTCGCGCGCCGGCAGATCACGGTTCTCGTCTCCCACGGCCAGTGGAACCCGGGCGGCTCCACGGTCCGCGTGGCAGCCGGGGTCGGCTTGTGGAACGGGTCCACGAACAGCTACCTGCTCCCGGGTGCGCAGTCGAGCGCCACGCAGCCCGGCGGGGCCGGAGCAAACCCCGCGCCGCCGGCGTTCTTCGACGTGGCATACCGCTTCAACTCCCAGGAGCCTGTGCCCGGCACGCCCGGGGCCGAAACGACCGCCAATCCGGCCTGGTGGCGCGAATCCGCACAGGCGCAGGCACTAGCCGGGGGCGACATCAGCGCCTTCCACGCCGAAGTCGACTTCTCGAAGCTCAAAGCCAAGGCCAACGACGACATGCCTGGCTCCCCGACCGGAGTGCCGCAGACGGGCGTGATCGACCGCATCCTTGCCTCGCACTTCGCCGAAGGGCAGGGCGCCGACTACGCGACCGGCGGCTGCGGCTCATCGGCGGCATGCAGCGGAGCGCTGCGCGGACAGCTCCAGCCGTACGCGATCTACGTGCCCAGCACCGCCGAACCGACCGGCGGCTGGGGCCTGACCCTGCTGCTGCACTCGCTGTCCGCCAACTACAACCAGTTCGCGGGGTCACGCAACCAGTCCCAGTTCGCCAACCGGGAACACCCGGCGATCGTGATCACACCGTCCGGACGCGGACCCGACGGCTGGTACTACGACCACGCCGGCGCCGACACATTCGAAGTGTGGGCGGACGTTGCCTCCCACTACGCGCTGAACCCGCAGGCGACGGACGTCGCGGGGTACTCGATGGGCGGCTACGGCACCTACAAGTTCACGACGCAGTTCCCCGATCTCTTCGCGCGGGCACAGCCGACGGTCGGGCCCCCGGGACTCGGTATCTGGGTGCCACCGGCCGAACCCGGGCCGGGCGGCAACCAGTCGCTGACCCAGCGCATGCTCGCCTCGGTGCGCAACGTGCCGTTCCTCATCTGGGACGAGACGACCGATGAGCTGGTGCCGATCGCGGGCGTGCTCGAACAGGTGAAACGCTTCGACGAACTCGGCTACCGCTATGAATTCGACCAGTTCCAGGCCGGCGACCACCTGACGCTGGCGATCAACGACGCATACGCGCCCGCTGCCGCGTTCCTCGGAACCGAAACCGTGCAACGCAACCCCTCGCACGTCACCTACGCGTACAACCCGACGATGGACTTCCCCGCCGACGGGACCACCGCCGGGCACGCCTACTGGCTCTACAAAGTCGCCCTGCGCGAAGCCGGCGGCAGCGCCCCGCTCGGCACGATCGACGTACGCTCGGAGGGGTTCGGCCTCGGAGACCCCGCTGCGTCGGAAACGCAGCACGGCGCCGGGGTCCTGACGGGCGGCCAGATACCGGCGATCCCGTTCACCAGCCAAGCGAAGAGCTGGGGAGCCGCGCCGGCAGAAGCGGCCAGGGACGCACTCGACATCAACGCCAGGAACGTTGCGAGCGCCACCATCGACGTCCGGCGGGCGAGCGTGGACTGCGCCGCACACCTCGCGGTGACGAGCGACGGGCCGCTGAAGCTGACCCTCGCCGACTGCCCCGGCGGCGGCTCGAAGACCTTCTCCTTCGGCGGCTGACAGGCGCCCGGGAGGGCGCGCGAGGGGGTCGCACCGGCAGCTATCCTTGGGCAGATGCCATCCCTGCTCGACCGCGCGCTGAACGTCGGCGAGGCGAAGAAGTTCAAGGAATACCAGAAGCGCGTAGCGCTGATCAACGCGTTCGAGCCCGAGCTCGAGCACGACACCGACGCGGAGCTGCGCGAGCGGATGGACGAGCTGCGCGAGCGCGCCGGCGAGGGGGAGGACCTCGACGCGCTGCTGCCGGAGTGCTTCGCGATCGTGCGCGAGACAGGCAAGCGCACGATGGGGATGCGCCATTTCGACGTGCAGCTGATCGGTGGCATGGCGCTGCACGAGGGTCAGATCGCCGAGATGAAGACGGGCGAGGGCAAGACGCTCACCGCCACGCTCCCGGTCGTGCTGAACTCGCTCGCGGTGCGCAGAGGGGGCACGGGCGAGGACGGCCAGCCGCCCGAGCGCAAGGGCGTGCACGTGGTCACGGTCAACGACTACCTGGCGCGGCGCGACGCCGAATGGATGAGCCCGATCTACGACACCCTCGGGGTCTCGGTGGGGGTGCTGCAGAACATGCAGACCTACGAGGACAAGCAGGTGGCCTACGCCTGCGACGTCGTCTACGGGACCAACTCCGAGTTCGGCTTCGACTACCTGCGGGACAACATGGCCAAGGACCTCGGCGAAAAGGTCCAGCGAGGGCACTTCTACGGGATCGTCGACGAGGTCGACAACATCCTGATCGACGAGGCGCGCACCCCGCTGATCATCTCCGGGGCGCCCGAACAGGCGGCCGACCTGTACGTCAAGTTCGCGCGACTGGCCCCGCAGATGGTCCTCGGCAAGACCCCCGAAGGCATGGACCCGCGCACCAAGAAGCAGTACCTGGCGGACTTCGACTTCGAGGTGGACGAGAAGCACAAGACGGTCTCGGTCACCGAGCAGGGCGTCGCCAAGGCCGAGCGCTTCCTCGGGATCGACCACCTCTACCGGGCTGAGAACGGCCATCTCGTCAACCACCTGATGCAGGCGCTGCGCGCCGAGTCGCTGTACAAGCGCGACGTCGACTACGCGGTGATCGACGGCGAGGTGAAGATCATCGACGAGTTCACCGGCAGGATCCTCGAGGGCAGGCGCTGGTCCGAGGGCCTGCACCAGGCGGTCGAGGCCAAGGAGCGCGTGCCGATCCAGGAGGAGAACCAGACGCTCGCCACGATCACCTACCAGAACTACTTCCGCCTCTACGACAAGCTCTCCGGCATGACCGGAACGGCGCTGACCGAGGCCACCGAGTTCATGAAGATCTACGAGCTGCCCGTCGTCCAGGTCCCCACCAACATGGAGATGGTCCGCGCCGACCGCAACGACCAGGTCTACAAGACCAAGGAGGGCAAGTGGACGGCCGTCGTCAGTGAGATAGCCGAGCGGCACGAGGCGGGCCAGCCGGTGCTCGTGGGAACGATCTCCGTGGAGGTCTCGGAGCTTCTGTCCGAGCGCCTGACCAGGCGAGGCATCAAACACACCGTGCTGAACGCCAAGCCCGAGCATGCCGCGCGCGAGGCCGAGATCGTCGCCGAGGCGGGCCAGCCCGGAGCGGTGACGATCGCCACCAACATGGCCGGACGCGGCGTCGACATCAAGCTCGGGGGCAATCCCGAGCACCTCGCCCGGCTGCAGCTCGCGCGGGAAGGCGTCGAGGCGTCCGAGGGCGAGGAGTACGAGCGGCGAATGCAGCAGGCGCTGCCGGAGCTCGAGCGAAAGGTAGAAGGCGCCCATGAGCAGGTGGTGGCCGCCGGTGGGCTCTTCATCTGCGGCACCGAGCGCCACGAGTCCCGCCGGATCGACAACCAGCTGCGCGGTCGCTCCGGACGCCAGGGCGATCCCGGCGAGTCGCGCTTCTTCCTGTCCGCGGAGGACGACCTCGTCCGCCTGTTCGCGGGCGATCGCATCTACCGCATCCTCGACAAACTCGGCGGCGTCGACGAGGAGGGCAACGAGGAACCGATCGAGGCCGGGATGCTCTCGAAACAGATCGAGAAAGCCCAGAAGAAGGTGGAGGAGCAGAACTTCCTGATCCGCAAACGGGTGCTCGAGTACGACGATGTGATGAACGAGCAGCGCCGCGTCATCTACGCCTACCGCGACGAGGTGCTCGAGGGCAAGAGCATCGGCGAGGAGGCTCGATCCGAGGTCGCCAAGGTGATCGAACGCACGATCGAGGAGTACACGCCCGGCGACTTCGTGGAGGACTGGGACCTCGACGGGCTGTTCACCGCGCTCGCCCAGTTCTTCCCGGTCGACCTCGGCGCGGAGGACCTCGACCGCGAGACGATGGATCACACCGCGCTCAACGAACGGATCGTCGCGATGGCCGGCGAGCTCTACGACGCCCGCGAACAGGCGCTCGGCGAGGAGTTGATGGGAGCGCTCGAGCGCTTCCTGCTGCTGCAGATCATCGACGAACGCTGGCGCGAGCACCTGTTCGACATGGACTACCTGCGCGAGGGCATCCACCTCCGTGGCTTCGCCCAGATCGATCCGCTGGTGGCGTACAAGAACGAAGCCTTCACGCTGTTCGGCGATCTGATGAACAGCGTCTGGGCCGACTACGCGCGCATGATCTTCAACGTCCAGGTCAACGTCGACGGCCCGCCCCCCCAGAACGGCGGCGGCGGACACGTGAAGCCGTTCGCCGCCTCCGGCACCTCGACGCGCGCCGGCCGCGTCTCCTACTCCGGCGGCCAGAGCGCGGCTGGAGCCGGCGCCATCGCGGCAGCCGCGGCTGCCGCCGGCGGCGCGGATGGCTACGGCGAGGAAGGCGAGGGCATGGAGGCGGTACCCGTCGTCGAGCAGCGCGTCGTGGACGACGAGCACCAGGTTGGGCGCAACGAGCCGTGCTGGTGCGGGAGCGGCAAGAAGTTCAAGAAGTGCCACGGGGCCTGAGCGGGAGGAGTGATGCCCGGAGCGTCGCCGCCATGGTGCGACGCCTGACAGATGGTGCCGCCGAGCGCGGCTGATAGCGTGGAGACATGGCCACCACCGCCCCGAGCGAGTCGACTCCGCAGCGTCTCGCGGCGATCCGTGAGCAGCTGAAGCTGCTCTCGGACTATCTTTGACCCGGCTGGCGTGGCCGAGCGCCTGGCGGCGCTCGAGAGCGAGATGGGAGCAGCGGGCTTCTGGGACGATTCCGAGCGCGCGGCGGCGGTGACGGCCGAGCACTCGCGGGCGTCGAGACGGCTAGAGGCGTTCACCGAGCTGCAGTCGGACGTCGAGGACCTGGACGGCCTCGTCGAGATGGCCGTGGAGGACGAGTCGCTGCAGGCGGAGGTCGACGAGCATTTCGCCTCGGTCGAGGAGCGCCTTGCGGCGCTCGAGGAGCAGCGGCTGTTCTCAGGGAGCTATGACAGCGGCGACGCGCTGGTGACGGTCAACGCGGGAGCGGGGGGGACCGACGCGCAGGACTGGGCCGAGATGGTCCTGCGGATGGAGATGCGCTGGGCAGAGCGCCGAGGGTTCCAGGTCGAGCTGCTGGAGGCGAGCGCCGGCGAGGAAGCGGGGATCAAGTCGGCGACCTTCCGGGCCTCGGGCGAGAACGCCTATGGCCTGTTCGCGGCCGAGCGCGGGGTGCACAGGCTCGTCCGGCTCTCGCCGTTCGACTCCGCGCACCGGCGCCAGACGAGCTTCGCCGGGGTGGAGGTGGCACCGGTCGTGAAGGACACCGGCGAGATCGAGATCGACGAGGAGGACCTGCAGGTCGATACCTACCGCGCCTCGGGCGCCGGCGGCCAGCACGTCAACAAGACCGACTCCGCGGTCCGGATCACGCACCGGCCGACGGGCATCGTGGTGCAGTGCCAGAACGAGCGCTCGCAGTCCTCGAACCGCGCGACGGCCATGGCGATGCTGACCGCGAAGCTGCTGGAACGCAAGGAGCGCGAACGCCAGGAGGAGATCGCTAGGGAGAAGGGGGAGGCGCAGGACGTGAACTTCGGCTCGCAGATCCGCTCCTACGTGCTGCATCCGTACACGATGGTGAAGGACCACCGCACCGGCTACGAGATGGGCGACGTGCAGCGCGTCCTCGACGGGGACCTCGATGGATTCGTGCGCGCGTTCCTGCTCACCTCTGCCTCCTCGGGCAGATAGACGGTGGACGACGCGACCGCGCTCGTACGGCGGGCGCTGGAGGAGGACCTCGGCAGCGGCGACGTGACGACGCAGGCAACGGTCGCGGCGGATGCGCGTGCGCGGGCGCTCATCACGCAGAAGCAGCCGGGCGTGATCTACGGGCTGGACGTGGCCGAGGCGACGTTCCGGGAGCTGGACCGGGCTGCCCGCATCGACCGGCTCGTCGAGGAGGGGATCTGGCGCGAGGGCGGTGCGGTCATGCGGGTCGAGGGCCTCGCGCGCGCGCTGCTGAGCGCCGAGCGGACCGCGCTGAACTTCCTCGGGCATCTCTCCGGGGTGGCCACGACCGCGGCGCGCGCGGTCCGCGAGGTGCAGGGCACCGGCGCGAGGGTGCTCGACACGCGCAAGACGACCCCGGGAATGCGCGCGCTCGAGAAGGCAGCCGTGGCCGCCGGTGGTGCGAGCAACCACCGGGCCGGCCTGTATGACGCGATCCTGATCAAGGAGAACCACATCGCCGCGGCCGGAGGGATAGCGCAGGCGGTCGCCCGCGCACGCGCGGCCGCCCCGGACCTTTCCGCAGGCATCGAGGTCGAGGTGCGCAACTCCGCCGAGATCGACGAGGCGCTCGCGGCGGGCGCGCCACGGCTGCTGCTGGACAACATGGACGATGCCGCGCTGCGAGCGGCGGTGGCGCAGGTGGGTGGACGCGCCACGCTCGAGGCCAGCGGCGGCGTGACGCTGGAGACGCTTCGGGGGCGCGCGCAGACGGGGGTAGAATGGATCTCGATGGGGGCCCTGACCCACTCGGCACCGGCCCTCGACCTGTCCCTCACGATGGAGTCCCTGCCATGAAGCTGCCCATGGCCCAGGCCCTGCCGATGGCGCCCACTCTGCCGATGGCACCGACGCAGACGACCCTGTCGCCCGAGGAGATCGCCGCGCTGCAAGCCGAGGTGCGGGCTCTCGCCGAGGAGCGCGGGGCCGTGATCCTCGCGCACAACTACCAGGTGCCGGAGGTACAGGACGCCGCCGACTACGTCGGCGATTCGCTTGGCCTCTCGCGCCAGGCAGCGGCCGCCGACGGTGATCTGATCGTGTTCTGCGGCGTGCACTTCATGGCGGAGACGGCGTCGGTGCTCTGCCCGGAGAAGACCGTCCTCATCCCCGACCTCGACGCCGGATGCTCGCTGGCCGCCTCGATCGACGCCGAGCAGCTCGCCGGCTGGAGGGCCGAGTACCCGCAGGGGGTGGTGGTGATGTACGTGAACACGACCGCCGAGGTGAAGGCGCTGACCGACTACTGCTGCACGTCTGCCAATGCCGTGGACGTCGTGCGCCACATCTACGAGACCCACGGGGAGGACACCGAGATCCTGTTCGGCCCCGACATGTGGCTGGGGTCCTACGTCGAGAAGGAGCTCGGCCGCCGCATGCACGTGTGGGACGGCGAGTGCCACGTCCACGCCGGCATCCGCCCAGCGGACATCGAAGCGACCCGCGCCGCGCATCCGGGCGCCGACTTCCTGATCCACCCGGAGTGCGGCTGCGCGACGAGCGTAATGGAGTACGTGGCCTCCGGCGATGTGTCATCCGAGGGCGTCCACATGCTCTCCACGGGCGGGATGCTGAAGTTCGCCGAGTCGGCGGATCGGGGACCGACGAACGAGCCTGCCGGCCAGGTCAGCGAACCGGGCCTCGAGCAGTCGGCGGAGCCGACGACCGCCGAGGTTCCCGGGAAGATGCGCGAGGCCGTCGTCGCGACCGAGACCGGGATGCTCTACCCGCTTCGCATGGCCGCGCCGCACATCGACTTCATCCCGGCCAACCCGGTGGCGGAGTGCGTGTACATGAAGACGATCACGCTGCCCAAGCTGCGCGACTCGCTGCGCGACATGAAGTTCGAGGTGCGCGTCCCCGAGGACGTCGCCGCCCGCGCGCGGGTGCCGATCGACCGCATGGTGGCGATCGGATAGACGTAGCGCATTCGCTAAGCCAAGGCATTGTTTGTTAGCGAAAGTGCTATGATGAGACGATGTCTGGCAGCAACGATCGGGTCGCCGGCGAGCTGATCGCCGAGATCAGGCGCACCTCGGGCCTGACACAAGCCGAGCTGGCGCGCCGCTCGGGGTTGCAGTCGTCGGTGCTGAGCGCGTACGAGCACGGCCGCCGTCAGCCTTCCGTATCGGCACTGGCCCGGATCGCGCGGGCCGCAGGGCTGGAGCTCGAGATCTCCGCCCTTGCCGACGCCGATGCACTGGAGCGCTCCGGCGAGGTTCTGATCCAGGTGCTCGAGCTCGCCGATCGCATGCCGTCGAGGCAACGCGGCGAGTTGACCTACCCGCCGCTGATCCGGTTGGCATCGTGATCGGCGTCGCCGACCGCGTGCTCGCCGTCCACGACGCCCTGCGGGCGGCCCGCCTGCCTCATGCCATCGGCGGGGCCATCGCCCTCGGTTACTGCACGCTCGAGGCGCGCGGTACGCAGGACGTGGACATCAACGTCTTCGTCTCGCCGAGCCGGAGCCGAGAAGTGCTTGCGGCGTTGCCGGACGGCGTCCGCGTGAGTGCCAGGGATCTCGAGCTGGCCGAACGCGACGGCCAGGTGCGAGTGCTGTGGGACGGGACGCCGATCGACGTCTTCTTCAGCGTGCTCCCCTTCCACGACGAGGTCGAGCGCAATATCCGGCACGTCTCCTTCGGAGATCGCACGATCCCGGTCCTCGACTGCACGGGTCTCGCCGTGTTCAAGGCGATGTTCGCGCGCCCGCGCGACTGGGTCGACATCGAAGCGATGATCGAGGCGCGTTCGCTCGACGTCGACGACGCGATGCGCTGGGTGGGCGAGATGGCCGGCGACGATACGCGTGTCGAGAGGCTGGCGGAGCTTCGCGAGCTTCGCGGCTCTCAGGCCGAGCCGCCGCCTCTTCGTACGAAACCGAGAGGCGTGGATGATGCAGGCGTCTAGAACTCCTCAGCGGTGTGCGGCCCGACCACGCCGACCGCCAGGTTGTCGGCCACGCCCGCGGCGACCTCGCGGACCTCGTCGAAGGTGACAGCGTCGAGCGCGGCGATCGCGGCGTCGGGGTCGATGTCCTCGCCGAAGACGATGTGCTGGTTGGCGCCGTACCGGGCCACCGCATTGGTGTTCTCGAAAGCGAGCACGAGGCGGCCCGCCGCGTAGGCGCGGGCCCGCGCGACCTCCTCCTCGGTCGGACCCTCGTCGCGGAGCTCGTCGACGATCTCGCGCATCCGCGTGTATGCCTCGACCGTCTTCGCCGACTCGAGGCCGGAGCCCAGCTGCAGGATCGGGACGTCGGCGGAGGCGTGGTCGACCGCGTACACCGAGTAGCAGAGACCGCGCTTCTCGCGGATCTCCTCGAACAGCCGGGAGCCCATCGAACCGCCGAGCAGCGTCGAGTAGATGGACAGCGCCGCGCGCTCGCCGACGTCGGTGACCTCGATCTGCGGGCGGTAGATCATCCGCAGGTGCGACTGGTTGGTGTCGCGCTCCTCGACGAGCTTCTCCGGCGAGAACTCGGGCGCGGGCACGTAGGGCTCGGGCACGGGGAGGGCGGGAAAGCGGCCGAAACGCTCCTGGAGCTCCTCCTCGGAGGGCAGCTGCTCGAGGTTGCCCGCCAGGAACACGCCGCCACGCGAGCCGGCCCAGCGGCGCTCGCGGAACGCGACGATCGCCTCGCGCGTGAAGCTCCTCAGGTTCTCCTCGGGGCCGAGCACGGTGCGGCCCAGCGGATGCTCGCCGAAAGCGGCTCTGTCGATCAGGTACTCGGCGACCGTCGAGGGCTGGTCATAGGCGCGGTTGATCTCCTGGATCACCACGCCGCGCTCGCGGTCGAGCTCCTCGGCGTCGAGGCGCGGGCGGCCGACGAAGTCCGAGAGCAGGTCGATCGCCGGCCCCGCGCTCTCGGCGCGAACCGTGATGTGGAACGCGACGAGGTCGTGGCTGGTGTAGGCGTTGAGAACGCCGCCGAGCCGCTCGGCGGTCTCGTTGACGTCCTTGTACGTCGGGTAGCGCTCGCCGCCCTTGAAGACGAGATGCTCGAGGAAGTGCGCCATGCCGTTCTCCTCCGGCCGCTCGTTGCGTGCGCCCGCGTCGAAGGCCACCAGAACGGTGAGCGCCCGGGTGCCGGGGAGCGCGATCCGGTGGATCGGCAGCTGGTTCGAGGGAACGACGCTGGTGGTGACGGTCGCCATGCGCCCACACTAGAAGGTTCCCGCTGCGCCGGGACCCATGACGCCTCGTCTACGCTTGCCGCAGCCCCATGTCTCGCCGCTCCCGCCAGCCGCTGACCGTCGTCCTCGCCGTGCTGCTGCCGGTCCTCCTGGCGCTGGGCCTGTGGCTCGGCGGGCATCCGGAGGAGCTGCCCGGTTTCCTGCGCTCGGCCTTCGTCGAGGACCACCAGACGCGCGTGGTGGACGAAGCGATCCAGCGGATCGCCAGCGACTACTACCGGCCCATCTCCACGAGCAAGCTCGCCAACGCGTCGGTCGACGGCGTGGTGAGCAGCCTCGGCGACCGCTTCTCGCATTACCTCACGCCGGCCGAATATCACGAATTCAACACGCCTCCGCACTTCACCGGCATCGGCGTCTCGGTGGGTCCCCAGCCGCGCGGGTTGCTCGTCGCGCACGTGTTCGACTCCTCGCCTGCGGCGCGCGCGGGCCTGAAGGTGGGCGACCTGATCGTTCAGGTCAACGGGCGAAAGCTCCAGGGGATGTCCGCGGACAGCGCCACGGCGCTGATCAAGGGGCTCCCCGGCACAGACGTGGAGCTCCAGATCGAAGCGCCAGGGACACACGGAGCCCACCGTGGGCTGCGCACCGTGCGGATAACCCGGGCGACCATCTCCGAGCCCGTGGTGGCCTCAATGACCAGGACCGTGGGACACGTCAAGCTCGGGATCGTGGCGCTTGCGACGTTCAGCCCGGGCGCCCATGGCGAAGTCCGCGAAGCCGTCGAACGCGAGCTGCACGCGGGGGCACGGGGGATCGTGCTGGACCTGCGCGCGAACGGCGGCGGCCTCGTCGAGGAGGCTCAGCTGGTGGCAAGCATCTTCATCCCCAGGGGCACGATCGTCAGCACCCGGGGACGCTCGCAGCCGAGCACTACGCTCGAGGCCACCGGCGGCGCGATCAGCGGCTCGATCCCGATGGTGGTGCTCGTGGACCAGAGCACTGCCTCGGCGGCCGAGATCGTCGCCGCGGCACTCCAGGACCATCGCCGAGCGACCGTCGTGGGCACGCACACCTTCGGCAAGGGGGTCTTCCAGGAGCAGGAGCCGCTGTCCAACGGCGGTGCGCTCGAGATCACGGTGGGGGAGTACTTCACCCCCGCAGGTCGCAACCTCGGTGGCGGCGGCGTCAAGCAGGGCGCCGGGATACTCCCCGAAGTGCGCGTGCAGAGCGGCGTGGACACCCGCCACGGCCTCGCGGTGGCGCTGAGCACGCTCGCCGCGAGGGTGAAGTGAGCGACTCGCAGCAGCGGCCGCGAGGAGACTCGCCCCCGGCGGCGCCGGTTCCTCGGGACGGCCTCGTGGCAGTGCTGGAGCGACGGGGGCGCTTCCTCGTCGCCGAGCCGCTGTTCCCAAAGCGAGGCTCCGATCGCGACGGGCCGCAGCGGGATCGTCCCGATCGCCTTGCGATCAGGTCGGCCGACTCCGGGCGCGCGGGCGTGCGAGCGGGCCCGGGCGACCTCGTGCTCGTACAGCGGGCACGGCGGGGGTCCGGAACCAGGATCGTGCGCGTGCTCGGGCGCCCGGACGTGGCGCGCGACGTGGTCGAGGCGCTGATGATCGACCGCGGGCTTCGGCGCGGCTTCGACGGCGCCGTCGAGAACGAGGCCCGAGGCGCCGCCGAGCGCGTCCGTCGCTCGCAGGCGCCGAGGCGCGACCTGCGCGAGCTGACGACGTTCACCATCGACCCCGCCAACGCACAGGACTTCGACGATGCGATCTCAGCCCAAGTGCTGCCCGACGGCACGACTCGCGTGTGGGTCCACATCGCCGACGTCTCCGCGCACGTTGAGGCGGGCTCGCTCGTGGACCGCGAGGCGCGCAGGCGTGCCACGAGCGTGTACGTCCCCGGGGCGGTCGAGCCGATGCTTCCCTTCGTGCTCTCCAGCGACGCGTGCTCGCTGCGGCCCGGGGTGGACCGGGCGGCGGTGACCGTCGAGCTCGACCTCAGCGGGGCGGACGTGACCCGCACGGCGTTCTACCGCTCGCTGATCCGTTCGGACGTGTGCCTCAGCTATGACCGCGTCGACGAGATCTTCGAGGGGCGCCGGCAGGCCGCGGATCCATGGGCCGAGCCGCTCGAAGTGGCACGCCGGACGGCCGCGGAGCTCGAGCGGAGACGCGAGCAGCGCGGCGCGCTCGTGGTTGAGTCGCTCGAGCCCGAGTTCTCCTTCGACGAGCGCGGCGACGTGGTGGAGGTTCGCGGGCGGGTGCAGACCGAGTCCCACCGGCTCATCGAGCACCTGATGATCGCCGCGAACGAGGCCGTCGCCGAGATGCTCTCCCAGCGCAGCGTTCCGTGCCTCTACCGCGTGCACGAGCCGCCCGATCCCGAGCGAGTCGAGCGACTGGTCGACCAGCTCGCCTCCCTCGAGGTCCCCACGCCAGCGGTGCCACGGCCGATCTCGTCATCGCAGGCCAGCGAGCTGCTGGGCGCCATCTCGCGCGCTGTGGACAGGCACGTGCGGAGCACGGGGCGGGGGCGCCTGGCGTTCGGCTCGCTGGTGCTGCGCTCGCTCAAGCAGGCCTACTACTCGCCCCGCAACCTCGGGCACGCCGGCCTGCGCTCGCCGAGCTACTGCCACTTCACCTCGCCGATCCGCCGCTACCCGGACCTCGTCTGCCACCGTGCGCTGCTGGCGGCCCTGGGCGCAGATGAGCCGGCGCCGCGTGCCGCCGAGCTCGGGGAGCTGGGCGTCTGGACCTCGGAACGGGAGCGCGAGGCGATGACTATCGAGCGCGATGCCGATGATGTGGCCAGCTGCTTCGCGCTTCAGCGGGTGCTGTATGAGGGCGGCCCGGAGCAGGTCTTCGCGGGAGAGGTCACCGGCCTGATCCCCGCGGGCGCGTTTGTCAGCTTCGGAGCAGCCGGCGACTCCGACGAGGGCGCAGTCGCACCCCCCTTCCAGGGGATGCTCCCCGTGCGACTGCTGCGGGCGCCCACCGAGCCCGCCGGCGGTGCGCGGACCGGCGCGGGAGACGGCCAGGGACAGCGAGCCGACCGGGGACAGCGAGCCGGCGGGGGACCGGGGGCCGACCGGGGACAGCGAGCCGGCCAGGGAGCGCGCGGCGGCCGGGGTGGCCCGACTCCCACGCGCGGGCGCGGAACCCAGGGGCAACGCCGTGAGGCGCCCGCGCGTGGGGGCCGTGGCGCGAGTCGCGCTCAGGGAACGCGGCCGCCGGCCGACGGGGGGCGCGAGTGGTGGGAGCTCAACGAGGAGGGCACCATCCTGCGCGGCGAGCGCACCGGCGCCACCCTCCGTCTTGGGGACCCGATCGAGGTTCGCGTCGCTCGCGTGGAAGCCCCTCGCGGCCGCGTGGACCTGGTCGCGGCAGGCTAGGCTCGGGCTATGGCAAAGGGCAAAGGCAAGCGCAAGATCGCCCCCGGCGACGTCGCATCGAACCGCTACGCCTCGCACCGATACGAGCTGATCGAGCGGCTGGAGTGCGGGGTGGTGTTGGAGGGGACAGAGGTCAAGGCGCTGCGCGAGTCCGGCGCGCAGCTGAAGGACGGCTACGCGTCGATCCGGGACGGCGAGCTGTGGCTACACTCGATTCACATCCCGCCATACGCCCCAGCATCGCGGGAGAACCACGACCCGGAGCGGCCCCGCAAGCTCCTGCTGCACCGCCGTGAGATCGATCGCATCGCGAGCCGCACGAGCGAGCGCGGCCTCACGCTGGTGCCGACGCGCATCTACTTCGCCGGGCCGCACGCCAAGGTCGAGATCGCCCTGGCCCGCGGCAAGGACCTGTACGACAAGCGCCAGAGCATTCGCGAGCGCGAGACGAGGCGTGACATGGAACGCGCCGTGCGCGAGGCCAGACGCTAGCTGCAGCAGACGCGCCCGAGGCGAACCCGGACGCGAGGCCGCTCACAGGCACCGACGGCGCCGCCGTTCGCTAGACCGAACTGAAGCTGTGGGCGCCCGACGCCAGGATGTGAGCCTCGTGCATGCCGAAGGCGAGCAGCACGATCAGGCCGATGTAGACAGCCCCGACCATCAGGCGATTGCGCGGTGAGACGCGGTAGTAGGCGGCCTGCTCCAGCGACCGCGTGTTGCGCAGCTTCCAGCGGCGCCAGGTCTCCATGCCGCCGAGGAGGATGAATACCAGCAGGAACGGGTTGCCGGTCACGAGGAGCAGCGCCACCATCGCGCCGAGGCCGATGAACCACATCACAGGGGCCATCGCCGCCATCGCCCGGCCGCCGTCGAACGGCACCAGCGGCACGAGGTTGATGAGGTTCAGGAAGAAGCCGATGTAGGCGAGCGCCCGCAGCAGGTCGCTGTTCGTCGCCTCGGCGATTGCCAGGCAGACGCCCGAGCCGGCCGTGCCGAGCACGGGGCCGGCGAGGCCGACGCGCGCCTCGGCCAATGCGTTCTCGCCGAGCGACTTGGCCATCACGACCGCACCGAGGAACGGGATGAACATCGGCGCGGTGGCCTTCAGCCCCTCGCGCCGCAGCTGGATCACATGCCCCATCTCGTGGACGAACAGCAGCACCACGAACCCCACGGCGAATGTCCAGCCGAAGAAGAGCGAGTAGGCGGCCACGGAGACGAAAGCGGTCCCGGCCGTGGTGAGCAGCTTGAACTTCGGCAGCAGCAGGACGGCGCCTTTGACGACCGCCCAGAACTTCGCAGCCAGCGCCACGAGCGCCGCGAGGGCTCCGCCGATTCGCCTGCGCAGATCCCGGCCGGCCGCGCGAACGCCGCCCGTAGGCTCCGCGAACGGGTTCTCCGGACGCGGTGTCGGGGGAACGGGCGCCGCCGGCGCGGGCGCCGGCAGTGACAGCTCCGAGTTCTCCATGGATCCATTGTGGCAGGACTCATAAGCGCTTCCTAACGTCTCCGTGATCGCCGAGCCGGCAGCCGGCGGCCAGGTCGACAGCCCTTCCCAGGGCCCCGGGGGCGGGCGAGCCTGGGACGAGGCGATGCTTTTTCTCGGAGGTTGCGAGAAGCGGCTCTCGAAGGGGTTGCACAGGCGATGGCGCCGAGCTAGCTTGCTCCCAGGCGCGGAACCAAGCCGTGAAGAGCGAGGCCACTGAGGTGTGAGGCCGCGCCACCAGCAGAGGAAAGGTCTTCGGACCGGACCCAGTTGGTTCCTCGAGCGGCTTGGAACCGCGTCGTTTTTCGTCCGCCCGGCACCCACGCGGGCTCGCATGTGATCTCGCCGTCCTCTCGCCGATGGCTAAACTGGAGGGGTAAGGCACACACACGGGGACGACAGGCTTCGACGCGGTCGGCTCGTGTGGGTGGTTGCGAGTCGAGGTCCCGGGCGGCCTCGTAAAACACCCGGGAAAACAATAAGTGCGGACTCTCACGAGTACGCCCTCGCCGCTTAGTCAATAGCTAAGCCGTGAGGTCTCGGGCCCCGCTTGCCTGCGGCGGGGAAGGCCGGGATCAGAAAGCAGGCTCACCCGGCGCGGTCCGTCTCCGCCAAGCCGGGGAAGCTCAAGGAGACTGGTCCCCCGCAACCCCGCCGGCGAGGCGAGCGGGAGACGAGATCAGAGCGCCGGCTACGCTCGTAGAAGCCATCCTCACGCGATCACGGACGTGGGTTCGATTCCCACCGTCTCCACTAGCAGGCCCGAAAACCCCGGATTTGCTGGGGTTTTCGTCGTTAGACGGTAGAAACGATTTCACGCGTCGTCTTCGGCCAGCACATCGGCCATCGTCGCGGCTAGCTGGTCGATGTCCCAGTCGGCGTAGATGTCGCCGGTGCTCTGGATCGAGGAATGCCCGAGGAGCTTCTGGACAGCCTTTAGGTTCCCGCCGGTGGCATCTAGGACGCGCTGGCCTGCCGTGTGCCTGGCCTTGTGCATACGCTCACCGCTGCTGGTCCCCTCGGGGACGATCCCGGCCTCGGCCGGCCGCGCATACCACCAGCGGTGAAGGCTGGCCCCGCTCGTCGGCTTGTCGGGGAAGTGCCTTAGCTCCACCCGGCGGTGTCCCTGCTCGTCCGGTTTGCCCACCGGCATTGCGCGGGGTGGGCTGGGGATCAGGTAGTGCGTCGACTGTGCGCCCAGATCGAGGATCAGCCGCTCCAGGTCCATCCAGAACGCCGAATCGGGGATCGCGACCTCGCGCACCTTCTGACCCTTCGTGAAGATCGTGAGCCGCTTCCGCTGACGGTCGAAGTGCGTGAACTGGACGGCCCGCAGAGCGCTCTTGCGTAGCGCGTAGTCCAGCAGCAGGCGCAGCGCGATCCTGTCGTGCCGATCGGCCGATTGGGCGATGATGGCCCGGCGCTGATCGGTCGTGAACGTGGTCCGATAGACCTGCCGGCTGCGGGCGCGCTCGATCGCCAGCGTGGGGTCGCCGTGTAGATGGCCGCGCAGGATCAGGAACTTGAAGAAGTCGCGCAGGATCGAGAGGTTCTTGTTGTAGGTCCGAGGGGCACCGCCGCCCCACTGTGCATCCAGGAACTCATCCGGGTCTAGCCGGGGAACAGTGCATTGACGTCTAGCCCCGCAGCGCCCACAGGATTTGGACCTGCGGGCGCTGACAACGAAACAGTCCTCAGACGGCTACTTCGTGACTCCAAGCCCCCACGTCGACGGCACGGTTTTCAACGTGTCGATCGAGGACCAACCGGACAGCTCGGGGGAACCGTTGACGACCTGTTCGAGTTGCCCCAGGATACCTTCTTCAGGCCCTTCGGTGAAGCCTTTATATTTCTGAACGCCTGCGCTCTCGGCAAAAGTGAGCTTGAAGGAGGACAGAAGTTTCCCCGTTTCGGGGCCTTCGCCCGCAGCGCCCGATAGCGAGCCGGTGACTTCCCCCTTCCAAATGACTTTCGCGATTCCGGCGCAGACTTCGGCTGCAACGACCGTGCCGCCTTTGCCTTCTTCTTCTGAGAACAGCTTGATACCCGGCATCCCGGGAGCGACCTCACCGAGCTTTCCGGCGAGAGCCCTGCTTTCGACCACTCCTTCCGGTTTGCCTGCGGTGTGGACCGCACATTCGCCGCTCAGGCAATTGGTATACGTGATGACAAGCTTTCCGAGGCTTTTCGGACCGGTCACTTCGCCCGTAATGCCGCTGCCCTGACCAGCCTGGTTTGCGCAGGTCACCTTGGTTCTGCTTTTCTGCCCTTCAAAGAACGTAGCGCCGATGGTCCCGGAAAACGGAACTTTACTGACGGCTTCCCCGACGACGGCTTTCGTCACGAACTCCGGTTCTGCCGCCGCCGTGGCCGCCGCGACAGCGCTCCCGGCAACAGCGGCAACGACACAGAATCCCACGATGCTGGCCCGGCTCATTTCGTTACCCCCAGCCCCCACGTGGACGGCACAGTTGTCAACGTGTCGATCGAGGACCAACCAGCGAGTTCGGGGGAACCGTTGACGACCTGTTCGAGTTGCCCCAAGATGCCTTCTTCGGGACCTTCCGTGAAGCCTTTGTATTTCTGAACGCCGCCGGCCTCGGTAAAGCTGAGCTTGAGCGAGGACACCAGCTTCCCGGTTTCCGCGTTTTCCCCTGCGGCGCCAGCGAGAAGCCCCGTCACTTCGCCCTTCCAGACATATTTCACGACTCCGCCGCCGCACGTTTCCGCTGCAAATACCGTCCCGCCTTTGCCTTCGGCTT
>DASYFT010000032.1:0-45757 GCA_036498265.1 Solirubrobacteraceae bacterium
CGGCCGGTGATTTCGTGCAGCCGGCCGGTGACGCTGCTGGAGCACTCGAGGCCCGCCGTGAGGTTGACGTCGGGGATGTTCTGTGCGACGAACTGGTCGAAGCTGACGTCGGCGCTCGTGATGATCGCGACCGCCGTCAGCACCATCACGAGCCCCAGCGCGCGCTGTAGCTGCGGACCCCGGCCGGCGTTGCGGACCCGCTCGAACACCCGCCTGCCGCCGAGCGTGAGTGCGAGCAGCACGAGCGCCGAGCCGGCGGCGTAGACGACCGCCAGGAGCACCGTCCGTCCCGATGCCGCGCTGACCGAGATCACGGCGGCGAGGATCGGGCTGGCGCACGGCGTGTAGACGAAGCCGAGCGCGCCTCCCACCAGCAGCCCGGACAGGAACCCGTCTCCGCGCGATCGCGGGCCGAAGCGGGCGAGCCTCGACAGCGGCGCCTCCAGTCGCGCGCTCAGCTCCGGAACCAGCAATGCGACTCCGAATGCCAGCAGGACCACGATCGCCACATCGCGCAGCGGGTCACTCCCGAGACCGACCCCCCCTACGAGGTTGGCCACCCCGACGATCGCGACCGTGAAGGTGATCGACAGCCCCACCACGACACCCACCGGTCGCCGCCGCCCGCCGACACCACCCGCCGACAGCAGGGCCGGAAGCACCGGCAGCACGCACGGCGACAGCGCGGTGCCTGCACCCGCCAGCAACGCGAAGGCGAGTAGGACGATCATCTGAGAGGAGACTAAGCCGCTCGCCAGACCGTCTGCGCCGGTGCCCG
Organism: Solirubrobacteraceae bacterium; assembly: GCA_036498265.1. GTDB lineage: Bacteria > Actinomycetota > Thermoleophilia > Solirubrobacterales > Solirubrobacteraceae > Palsa-744. The sequence continues at coordinate 779 of DASYFT010000032.1, forward strand.
TGGCGCCCCGGGGGTCCCGGCGGCCTGCGCCGGTGTGCCGGAGGGCGCTCTCAGCGCCTGACGATCACGTAGACGGTGGCCGCGGCGAAGGCGATCTGCCCGAAGGCGAGGGCGGTTCCGAGGTTCGCCGCACCGAGCGCGCCGGCCAGCGCGCTCGCGAGGATGAACGCCCCGAACATCGTCAGCAGGTCACGTGCCATCGCCGCGCTCGATCCCCGGTCGCAGCGAATCCCGCGAGGCAACCAGCTGGAGTGCCCTGGCCAGCGCCGGGACGTCCAGCCCCGGATCCTGGCCGGCCAGGAGGTCCTCGGCCGCGGCCCGGCCGCCGAGCGCCCTGATGCCGCGCTCGCCGTGCTCCGAGGCGAAGTCGCTCAGCGCCGCAGCGCGGCGCGCGGCCAGACGCCGCTCGCCGATATCGAGCCCGGCGCGGTGCTCCTCCAGGGCATCGATCAGCTCCTCGATGCCGGTGGGCGGCGGCAGCGAGGAGACCGCCACAACCGGCGTCCCCCGTGACCCCAGCGAGCGCAGTGCGGCGCTGAGGTCACGACGCGTCCCGACCGCGATCTGACCGAGGTCGGCCTTCGTGACGACCAGCACGTCCGGGATCTCCATGATTCCCGCCTTCAGGAACTGCAGCACGTCGCCGCCGCCGGGCTGGACGACCACCGCCACGGTGTCCGCCACCTCGGCGACCTCCGTCTCGGCCTGTCCCACGCCGACCGTCTCGATCACGACCACGTCGAAGGCGGCGGCGAGCGCGTGTGCGGCCGCTCGTGTCGCGCGCGCCAGCCCGCCCAGTCGCTCGCCGGCGGCGGTCGAGCGGATCAGCACGCCCGCGTCGGCGGGGTCGAAGTCGATGCGTGCACGGTCGCCGAGCAGCGACCCGCCGGAGCGACGGGAGCTCGGGTCGACCGCGAGCATCGCCACGGTGCGCCCGCGCTGACGCCAGGTATGAAGCAGAGCCGAGAGCAGCGTCGACTTGCCCGCTCCCGGCGGCCCGGTGACGCCGATCACGTGGCACGGCGCCTCACCGCCGAGCGATCCCGGGGAGAGCTCGGCGAGAAGAGCAGCCGTCTGCTCGCGGTCAGCCTGGGCAGTGCTCTCGATGAGGTTCAGTGCGGCGGGCGCCGCGGCCAGGTCGCGATCGCGCAGGCGGGCGCCGAGCGCGGCCCCCACCACGCCCGGAGGGCGCGGTGCCTCGCTCACGCCGAGCCGTTGGCGGTGGAGACGGCGGGGACCGCCGAGCCCTCGGCGCCGGCCTCGACCAGGTCCACGATGTCGCGCATGATGCGCGTGATGTCGAAGTCCTTGGGGGTGTAGACAGCCGCGACGCCCGACTCCTTGAGTGCCGCCACGTCCTGCTCCGGGATGATCCCGCCGACGATGACCGGCGCGGTGACGCCCGCCTCGCGCAGCGCGCCGAGCACAGCCGGGATCAGCTCGCGGTGGGAGCCGGAGAGGATCGACAGCCCGATCACGTGGACCCCCTCCTGGAGGGCCGAGGAGGCGATCTGCGCGGGGGTGAGGCGGATCCCTTCGTAGACGACGTCCATCCCGGAGTCCCGCGCGCGAACGGCTATCTGCTCGGCGCCGTTGGAATGGCCGTCGAGCCCCGGCTTGCCGACGAGGATCTTCGGCCGGCGCCCGAGCTTCTCCTGCAGCCGCGAGACGTCGCTGCGAAGCTCTCCGAGGTCCTCGTCGAGCGGGGCGGCCGCGGCCTCGCCGACGCCGGTGGGCGCGCGGTAGCTGCCGAACACCTCCCGCAGCGTGCCTGCCCACTCGCCGGTCGTGGCGCCGGCGCGGGCGGCGGCGATCGTGGGCTCCATCAGGTTCTCCGCGCCGTCCTCCGCGAGCGCCGTCCCCGCCAGCGCCGTGAGGGCCTCGTCGACCGCCGCCTGATCGCGCTCTGAGCGCCACCGGCGCACGGCCTCGATCTGCTCGGCTTCGAGCTCGGGGTCCACGACGAGGATCCCGCCCTCGGCGTCGGCCGTGAGCGGCGAGTCCTCCGACCCGGCGAACCTGTTCTGGCCGACCACGACCTGCTCGCCCGACTCGATCCGGCGCAGGCGTTCGCGATGGGAGTCCACCAGTGCGGCCTTCATGTACGGGACCGCCTCGACCGCGCCGCCATGCTCTGCGACCACCGCCATCTCTGCGCGCGCGCCCTCGAGCAGCTCGGAGACGAGGCTCTCCATGACCTTGGAACCCTCGAAGATGTCGGGGTACTCGAGGATGTCGGTCTCGTAGGCGAGGACCTGCTGGATGCGCAGCGACCACTGCTGGTCCCAGGGGCGCGGCAGCCCGAGCGCCTCGTTCCAGGCCGGCAGCTGGATCGCGCGCGCGCGAGCGTCACGGCCGAGAGTCACCGCGAGCGCCTCGAGCACGATCCGCTGCACGTTGTTCTCCGGCTGGGCCTCCGTCAGCCCGAGCGAGTTCACCTGGACGCCGTAGCGGAAGCGCAGGTGACGGGGATCGACGACGCCGTATCGCTCTCGCCCCAGCTCTTCCCAGAGGATCGACATCGCGCGCAGCTTGGCGTGCTCCTCGACGAACCGCACGCCGGCGTTGACGAAGAACGAGATGCGGCCGAAGACCTGCTCCATGCGCGACTCCGGCACTCGCTCGCGAGCGGCGTCGAGCACGGCGATGGCGTTGCTCATCGCATAGGCGATCTCCTGCACCGGCGTCGCCCCCGCCTCCTGCAGGTGGTACGAGCAGATGTTGATCGGGTTCCAGCGTGGGACGTGCTCGACGGTGTAGGCGATCATGTCGGCGATCAGGCGCATCGACGGGCCGGGCGGGAACGCGTACGTGCCGCGCGCGAGGAACTCCTTGATGATGTCGTTCTGGGTGGTGCCCTGGAGCTGCTCCCGGGCGACGCCCTGCTCCTCGGCCGCCACGATGTAGAGCGCGAGCAGCCACGCAGCGGTGGCGTTGATCGTCATCGACGTGTTCATCTCGCCGAGCGGGATGCCGTGCATCAGCGCCGCCATGTCGCCGCGATGGGAGATCGGCACCCCGACCTTCCCGACCTCGCCGCGTGCGAGCTCGTCGTCGGGGTCGTATCCGGTCTGCGTCGGGAGGTCGAACGCGACCGAGAGGCCCGTCTGGCCCTTTTCGAGGTTGCGCCGGTAGAGCTCGTTGGACGCCTTCGCCGTCGAGTGCCCGGCGTAGGTGCGCATCATCCAGGGACGGTCTCGCTCCGGCAGCCGCGGTGACTGTTCGCCGCTCATGCGCCAATTGTACGGTCGGACGGCGGGCTCTATCCTGCCGGGCGATGAGTCAAACGGTCGAGATCCCGCGAGCCGGCGGGCCCGGCACCGGTTTGGGGGGCTCCTGGCGGGTGATCGTCTGCAACGACAACCACAACACCTTCGACCACGTCGCGCGGACGCTCGCGCGGTTCATCCCCGGGGTCAGCGTCGAGCGCGGCCTCGAGATCGCGAACGTGATCCACAACGCGGGACGCGCCATCGTCTTCAACGGCCACCAGGAGCCGGCCGAGCACTACTGGGAGCAGCTCAAGGGTGCCGGCCTGACGATGGCCCCCCTCGAGCAGGGCTAGGCTCAGGCGCTCTCGCCGGTCGCCCCGCCGTTGCCGAGGCCGTTTCCCGCTGTGACCGGCTCCGGGGCCACCGCCCCGTGCGCCGTCAGGTCCCACCAGCCGTAGAGCACCGGCACCTGGTACCAGCTCGATCGGCGCGCCCTGAAGTACGTCATCTCCGGACCCTGCCAGTAGCGCTCCCAGTCGAGGTACTCCTCGAAGGCTGCGAGCTGCTGGAACTTGTAGCGGTCGTCGCGCGCCCGGTAGACGTGGTAGCTGCTCGCGCTGTAGCGAAGAGCCGTCGCCGCGACCTCGTTGAGCGCGACCTCGAAGGTGTCCGCGCGGAAGCCGGTGGCGTACCACGGCACGATCACCGTTCCTGCCATCAGGCACCCACCTCGGCGTGGATCGCACCAGGGCCGTCAGCCGTCTTGCCCTGACCCTCGGAGTCGGCTCCGACGAGGATCGAGATCTTGCCCAGGTGCTTGTTCTCCAACATGAGCTGGTGTGCTTCGGCGACGCCCTCGAACCCGAGCGTACGCCACAGCACCGGGCGGATCTGGCCGCTCTCGATCAGCTCGTTCGCCTTGGTGCACTCGTACGCGTTGGCGAAGTGGGAGCCGAGGATCTCCTTCTGGCGCATCCACAGGTAGGCGACGTTGAAGTCGAGGTCGATGCCGGTCGTGCCCGCGCAGATGACCACTTTGCCGAACGTCTTCGCCGTGAAGACGGATGTCGGGAAGGTGGCTTTGCCGACGTGCTCGAAGACGATGTCGGGCGCGTCGCCGAGGATGTCCTTGACGCGCTTGGCGAACTCGCGCGAGACGCCGAACCTCGCCTTCTCCTCCTCCGGGCTCTCGCCGCCCTTGCGCATCATCCCCGCGAACTCGTTGCGGTCGATGTAGTCGACGGCGCCCAGGCGCTTGACGAGCTCGCCCTTCTCGGCCGAGGACACCACACCCACGCTGTGCGCGCCGGCCATGGCGCAGATCTGGGTCGCGAACACGCCCAGGCCGCCGGCTGCTCCCCAGATCAGGACGTTGGCGCCGGGCTGCAGCTTGCAGCGGGTGATCAGCATCCTGTATGCGGTGAAGTACACAAGGCCGTAGGACGCGGCCTCCTCCCACGTGAGGGCATGCGGCTTGGGCAGGAGCTGCTGGGCCTGGACCTTCGTGAACTGGGCGAAGGAGCCCCAGGTCGTCTCGTAGCCCCAGATCTTCTGCGACGGTGCCGCCATCGGATCGAGCCCATGGACCTCCGGGTCCTCGTAGGAGGCCTGGTTGCAGTGCACGACAACCTCGTCGCCGGGCTTCCAGCGCGTGACGCCCGCGCCGACCTTCCAGACGACCCCGGAGGCATCGGAGCCGCCGATGTGGTGGCCGTACTCCGGATGGTCGCCGTAGCGCATCACCGACACCGGCTTGCCGAGCGCCGCCCACACGTTGTTGTAGTTGACCCCGGCTGCCATGACGCGCACGATCACCTCGAAGGCGCCGGGCTCGGGCACCTCGATCTCCTCGATCTGGAAGGCGTCCTTGGGTTCGCCGAAGCGCTCCTCGCGGATGACCCACGCCGCCATCGTGGCGGGCAGCTCACCCGGCTCGACATCTACTGATGACACCTGCTGGAGATCGATCGCCACGTGCTCGGCACCTCTCGGTCGGGGTTGGGCTCGCGTCCAATCCTACCCGCGGCGGGCGCCCGCGCGCGGCTCTCCCCGGCGCCCTCGCTGCCGGCGCCCGACCCCAAGAGCCCACGCATCGCACGGTCCGACGGCGCCAGTGCCGGGGCCCGTCGCCCCACGAATCGCAAGGTCCGCGGGCGCCACTGCCGACGCCAAGAGCCCACGCATCGCACGGTCCGACGGCGCACCGGTTCGAAGAGTCGCGAATGGCGAGCGCTTGTGCGGGTAGGAATCCTCTCGATCGAAGTCCTCGCAATCCGATCGTCGGTCGCCACTGGCCCGCGGAGGATCGATGGAAAGGCTGACCATCAACACGAGCCTGCGCACGAGCTCGCAGGGCGACTGCCGCACCCTGTCTCTTCGCGGAGACCTGGACGTGGCCTCCGCGCCTATGCTCGAACGCGCGATCGCCGGGATGTGCGCCGCGGGCGCCACCGAGATCGTCCTCGATCTGGGCGGCGTCGAGTTCATGGACTCGAGCGGGTTGAACGCGATACTGCGCGGCAGGATGCTCTGCGACGAGCATCGGTGTCAGTTCTCGTTGATGCCAGCCAGACGGTCCGTTCACCGGGTCTTCGAGATCGCCCGGCTTCTCGAGAAGCTCCCGTTTCACAAGTCGGCGCACAGCCCGAGCGAGCCCGCCCAGTCCCCGGGACGCAGCGGTGAGCTGGAAATTCGAGACGACGCCCAGGCCGGACGGCACACGCTCGTCCTCACCGGCCAGCTCGACACCACGACGTCGCCCGCGCTCGAAAAGGTCATGGTCACGCTCTGCAGGGCCGGTGCAAGCGAGATCATCCTCGACCTCCGCCGGCTGGACCTCCTGGACTCCTCGGGGGTGCGAGCGATCGTGGCCGGCCAGGAACGCTGCCGGGAGCACGCGTGCCAGTTCTTCCTCACGCCCGGCCGACAGGCGATCGAGCGGCTGTTCGACGTTGTGGGACTGCCGCATGACGCTCCCGCGCCCGAGGAGCGGTCCTCGAACGCGATCTGATCCCGCGTCCGGCTCGGACGCATAGGAGCGGTCCTCGAACGCGATCTGATCGGGCTCGGGTCGCTCAGACGCCGGGGAAGGGCAGCTCGACCACCTCTGCATCCGCATGGCCGCCAACCGCGAGGACGGTGCCGGGTCCGGCCTCGCGGCGTACGAGCGCGAGGCCGATCGTCCCCAGACGCGGAGACGTGGTGCTGCTGCCGAGACGCCCCACCGCGCGCTCGCCCAGCAGCAGCTCCTCGCCCGCGCCTGCCGGCTCTGAGAGGCGCAGGCCGCGAAGGTGGCGGTTGGGCCTACCTCGGTAGTGGAGCCTCGCGACCGTCTCCTGTCCGACGTAGCAGCCCTTCGTGAAGCTCACCGCGCGCTCGTTGATCCCCGCCTCCTGCGGGATGACGGTCTCGTCCACGTCGACTCCGAAGCGGGGGCGACCGCGTTCTATGCGCAGGCACTCGACTGCTCGCTCGGAGACGGGCGCGGCCCCGCGGTCCCGCAGCGCCGCTGCCAGAGTCGATGTCTCGGCGGCGTCGCAGATGAGATCGACGCCCACGTCGGTGCGGGTCGCCAGCGCCGTGATCGAGCCGATCTCGACGGGTTCGTTGGAGTGCTCCGGGTCCGGGAGGCGCTCGGCGCCCGCGATCGCGGCTGCATCCGGCCCGATCAGCGAGAGCAGCCCGCGCTCCAGCGTGCGCTTGTGGAGCTCGACGTCGAAGCCCACCTTGTAGCGGCGGATCATGTCGAACAGGGCCTGCAGCGAAGCTCGCTCGGTGTCCAGCAGGAGCTCCACGCCGGCCCCATCCGGCTGGCTCCCCACGGCGAGGATGCGAAGGTCACCCAGCATCTTCCCCTTGTGGGTCAGGAAGGCCGCATAGCAGCCCTCGCCGGGCGCGAGGCCGGCCACCTCGTTGGTGACCTGGCCGTTCAGGAACTCGGCGGCGCCCGGTCCGCTCAGGGCCAGCTTGCCGCGCTCGGAGCGGTCGAACTGCCCGCAGGCCTCCATCAGGAGGCAGTGCTCGGCACGGAGCGTGTCGTTGCCGGCGATCGCCATGGCTTCGAGAATAGCCGCGCTAGGCTTCACCCCCATGGGCCTCGCAGATGGCTTCCAGGAGCTGGTGGACTCGTTTCCGGACGATTGGACGGACCTCGAGTTCGACCTTCGGATCGCGGACGAGTCGCGCTACGTGGAAGCGGCGCTGTACCTGACCACCTGCAACGCCCAGCCTTACTCCCATCACGACTGGCACTGGCGTCAGCTGGTCGCCCACAGGTTCGGTCATGCCGCCTCGGCGCAGACGGTTCACGGTGCGCTCAAACTGCTCGACGACGCCGGTATCGCCGGCGAGATCGCCGTGCGCGAGCTGCGCAGCGGACGCGCCGAGGTCACGCAGATGTGGGGACGGCCCTACTCCGCACGTGAGGAGTTTCGCCGCCTGCGGGCGCAGTAGCCATGGCGCGGGTGCTTGCGCTCGTCCCGGACCTCCTGTTCGGCTCGCAGATGCAAGGGAGTCTCAGTGCCGGCGGGCATGACGTGGAGCTGATCGCCGACGAGGATCGGCTACGGGTGCGGCTCGCCGAGGGCGCCGGCGCCCGGGCGGCGGTCCTGGTGGTGGACCTCACCGATCGTTCGCTGGACGGCGCGGGCATGCTCGAGTCGCTCCGACGGGCCGGCGCACTCGGCTCCCTGCGGACGCTCGCGTTCTACTCGCACGTGGAAAGCGCGGTGCGAGAGCGTGCGCAGGAGGCGGGGTTCGACCTCGTCGTGCCCCGCTCGCGAATGGCACGCGAGGGCGCCCAGCTCGTCAGCGGCCTCGCGGGCGACTCCTCTCCCACGAGGAGGTGACGGGGATGCACGCCGTCGCGGGACTCCGCCCGAACGGCGCGCTCCTGGGAAGTGCCGCCACGGGCGCCGATGAGGAGCTGCGGCGCCGGCGCGGATTGGAGCTGACCGCGTGCGCGGTCGCGCTGGGACTTCTGGCGCTGGTGATGTCGGCAGGCCACATCCGGGCGGGCGGGTTCTACTACGACGACTGGAGCCTGCTGGCGCTGGCGCGCTTCCCGGGCCACGCCGGCACTCTGCACGGCCTCTGGCTCGACTACGGCCAGCGCCCCGGTCAGGTGCTCTACTACGCGGCTCTCGGCGGAACGCTGGGGGGGAGCTCGTCGGCGCGCCTGGCGCTCGCGAGCGCGACGCTGGTGCTCGAGGTGACGTGCCTGTACGCGCTGCTGCGCCGGCTCGGTCTCGCCGCACGCCACGCCGTGGCGATCGCGGCGCTCGTGCTCGTGTTCCCGTTCAGCGACAGCATCTGGCTGTGGGGCGTCCTGTCACTGAGCAGCCTCGCAATCGCGATCTACCTGGTCGGGGCGATGTTGGCGCTGCGCGCACTGCAGAGCAGCGGCCCGCGTGCGCTCGCCTTGCACGGCGCATCACTCGCCCTCTTCGTGACCAGCGTCGCCAGCTACGAGGTGGTCGCCGTCGCCGCCGGGCTCACGGGTCTGCTGTACGTGCGCCAGCTCGGCATGCGTCGCGCCCGCGGCCGCTGGACGCTCGACGTGATCGCCGTGGCGCTCACGCTGCTGACCACGCGCGCGCTGCTGCCGATCGACGTGGCGACCCCCTCGCGCATGCAGTCGCTGAGCGGTCTGATCTCCCATGGCGGCCTGATCGCCGTCAGGGGAGCGCGGCTGATCGGCGCCGCCGCGGTCCCGCTCCCAGGGCTCGACCCGTGGATCGGAGCCGCGGCTCTCGTCGCGGTGCTCGCGACTGCCACTTGGCTGCGGTGCCGGCTCGGACCCGAAGAGCAGCTGCGCGCCGAGCTCGGCCGCTGGCTCGCCGTGGCCGGCGCCGGCGCCCTCGTGGCCATCGCCGGCTGGTCGGTCTACGTGCCCGCCACTGACCACTACGCGCCCACCCTGGGCGGCACGGTCAACCGCATGAACGCCGGCGCCGCGATCGGCGTGGCGCTGCTCGTGTATGCGGCGGTGGTGCTGCTCGTCCGGATGCTGGGGCGGCGCCTCACGTTGAGTTCCGCGTCCGCTGCCGCGCTGACGGGGGCGATCGCCGCGCTGTTGCTCGCCGGCTATCTCAACCGTGCGGCGGGCGATGCCCGCGCCTGGGATCGCGCGGCAGCCGACCAGCGAGCCGAGCTCGCAGATCTCCATGCCGGACTGCCGCGGCCTCCTGCGACGGCGACTGTGTTCGCCTTCGACGCCCCGAGCCGGGTGGCACTCGGCGTACCGGTCCTCAGCAGCGCCCTGGACCTCACGAGCGCGCTTCGCATCTCCTACTCGAGTCCCGGACTGCTCGCGGCCCCGCTCGCCGGAGCCGCCGGGCTGAGCTGTCGAGCGGACGGCCCCGTGGCGGGCGGCGTCGCCGGCGCCTACGGACTCGCGTATCTGGTGGACGTGCGCCGGCGGTCGGCCGCCCTGCTCACCGCACCCCGGCAGTGCGCGGCCCTCCGCCGTTCCGCGGCCGGCGCGGCGGGCCGATCCTGAGCGAGGCCGCTAGGCGGAGGCGCTCGCTGCGGCGCGGGCCTCGCGGCGCACGAGCGGGTGCTGCGGCCCCGCGCCGGGCCCCGGCCTCGCCGTCACGTCTCGCGCGGACAGGCGCGCGCCGCAGCGCTCGCAGATGCGGTGCTCGCCCACCGCACCGCCGCAGCCGTCGTGTTCGAGCAGGACCGCCGGCCCGGCGGGCCTCGAGACGTGCTCGTCGCCCCACCTCATCAGCTCGACGATCACCGGCCACAGGTCGACGCCCCTCTCGGTGAGCAGGTACTCGTGGCGCGGGGGGTGCTCCTGGTAGAGGCGGCGCTCCAGGACCCCGTTCTCCACCAGCCGGCTCAACCTCGTCTGCAGGATGTTGCGGGCGATCCCCAGGTCGGACTGCATCTCGTCGAAGCGGCGCACCCCCAGGAACACCTCGCGCACGATCAGCAGCGACCAGCGCTCGCCCACCACCTCGAGCGCGGCGGCGATGTTGCAGCCCTGGCCCTCGTAGTCGTTTCGCAGCACGCCCCCAGGATAGCCGATCGCGTTGCGTCATGCAACTGACTCTGCTAGGGTCCGTCTCGTGATGCAACGCAAGTGGCTGGTCACGCTGGTGGTCTGCGTCGGGGTCTTCATGGCGAGCCTCGACCTGTTCATCGTCAACATCGCGTTCCCGGCGATCGGCAGGCAGTTCGGCGGACCTTCGCTGGGCTCGCTGTCCTGGATCCTGAGTGGCTACGCGATCGTGTTCGCGGCGCTGCTCGTGCCGGCCGGCCGATGGGCCGACGCGTTCGGGCGAAAGCGCGCGTTCCTGCTGGGTCTTGCCGTGTTCGTGCTCGCGAGCGCCGCATGCGCGGCCGCGCCCTCCGTCGGCCTGCTGATCGCCGCGCGCCTGGTGCAGGCGGCCGGCGGAGCCCTGATGTTGCCGACTTCGCTGGGGTTGATGCTCCCGGAGTTCGCCCCGCACGAGCGGCACGCCGCGATCGGCGTATGGGCCGCCACCGGCGGCACCGCGGCCGCCGCCGGACCGCCGCTCGGGGGCCTTCTGGTGCAGGCGGACTGGCGCCTCGTGTTCCTGGTCAACGTGCCGGTCGGCCTGGCCGGGCTGGTGGCGGGTGCGCGCGTCCTGCGCGAGCGCCGCGAGATCGGCGCCCAGCGGCCCGACGTCCTGGGTGCGGGCGCGTTGATCGTGGCGGTCGGCGCGCTGGTCGTCGCGATCGTCCAGGGGCAGCGCTGGGGCTGGGGCTCTCCCGCGATCCTGTCCCTGCTCGGCGTCAGCGCCGCGCTGGTCCCAGCGATCTGGCTGCGCTCCGAACACCATGCCGCGCCGGTGGTCGAGCCGGCGATGCTGAGGGTACGAACCTTCGGGCTTGCGGTCGGCGCATCGCTGCTGTTCTTCGGGGGTTTCGGCGCGATGCTCCTCGGGGGCGTCCTGTTCCTGACGGGCGTCTGGCACGAGAGCGTGCTGACGGCCGGCCTGATGCTCTTCCCGGGGCCCGCCATGGCGACCGCCTTCTCCGTTCCGTCGGCGCGCCTCGGCGCCCGCGTCGGATTCCGGGCGCCGGGGCTCGTCGGCGCGCTCCTGTTCGCCGCCGGATCGGTCTGGTACATCACGCACACGGGCGACCGGCCCGATTACGTCGGCGAGTACCTGCCGGGTCTGCTCATCGGGGGAGCCGGGGTGGGGCTCGTGATCCCCACGCTCACGGGCGCCGGCGCTTCCTCGCTTGCGCCGGAGCGCTTCGCGACCGGAGCGGCTGTGCTGACGATGGGACGCCAGATCGGCTCCGCGCTCGGCGTGGCCGTGCTCGTCGCGGTCCTCGGCACACATGCCGGAAGCGCGGCGGACTTCCACTCCGCATGGCTCATCAGCGTCGCCGGGGGGCTCGCCGCCGGGCTCGCACTCGCGGCGATTGGGCCGCGAGCCGGGAGCGCGGTCCGGGTCTCCGCGCCGGCGGAGGGCGTCGCGTGAGCACGATCGAGCGCTCGCGCTCGCGGAGCTTCTCGTGGTCCGATCCGGAGGCGGCCGCGGCGGCGGGCAGGCGGATGGAGGGCCTGCACTACCTCGAGGCGATCGTGTCCGGCGAGCTGCCCCCACCGCCGTTCGCCGAGGGGCTCGGCCTCAGCCTCGTCGAGATCGAGCGGGGCCGAGCCGTGTTCGCGATGGAGCCGGCGGAGTGGATGTACAACGCGCTCGGCTCGGTCCACGGCGGGGTCCTCGCCACGCTGCTCGACAGCTGCATGGGCTGTGCCGTGCACAGCACGCTCGAGGCCGGCGTCGGCTTCACGACCTCGGACCTGCACGTCCGCTACGTCCGCGCCATCAGCGCCACCACGGGGCCCGTCCTCGCTGAGGGCAAGGTCGTGCACCGCGGCCGCAGCACGGCGACCGCGGAGGGTCGGCTCTACGTCGCGGACGGCGAGACCCTGATCGCGCACGCGAGCACCGGATGCGTGATCCTGCGCCCGGAAGCCCAGGTCCGGTGAGGTGCTACGCGTCGGCCGAGCCCGGCGGGAGCGTCAGCTCGGCTGGGTGGCGGCGCCGCCACCAAGGTCGGCGTGCTCCGCCTCGACGGGATCGAGGGGCACGAGCGCCGCGTTGGGCACCCGCTCGAAGCGCCGGTCGAGGTGTCCCGCGCGCCGCGCCAGCGCGGCGCGGATCACCATGCCGTGGCAGACGACGAGCGCGGGCAGCTGGCCGCGCTCCACGTCCGCCAGCGCCGCCTCGACGCGGTCCTCCTGCTCGGCGAACGACTCGCCGCCCGGAAACGCGAAGCCCGGATCGGCCTGCGCGAACGCGGCGAAGCGATCCGGCGCTTCGGCCTGGACCTCGGCGAAGCTGCGGTCCGTCCAGTCGCCGGAGTCGGTCTCCATCAGGCGAGCGTCCTCCCGCGGCTCGAGCCCCAGCGCCCGCGCGACGACGTCCGCCGTTTCGCGCGCGCGCAGCAGCGGGCTCGTCCACAGCGCCTGGAAGCCGTAGGCGGTCGCCCGCTCGGCCAGCTCGGCCGCCTGCGCGCGGCCCGTGTCGTCGAGCGGGATCTGCTGCTGGCCCTGGAAGCGTCCCTCGAGGTTGTAGGCGGTCTGACCGTGACGGGCCAGGTAGACGCTGCTCAAGAGCGCTCGGTCACGGTCGATCGAAACGGTCGAGGTTCATGACCTTGGCCCACGCGCAGACGAAGTCGTGCACGAACTTCTGCTCGGAGTCGTCGGCCGCGTAGACCTCCGCCAGCGCGCGTAGCTGGGAGTTCGACCCGAAGACCAGGTCGGCTGAGGTGGCGCTCCAGCGGACCTCGCCGTTCCCCCTATCGCTTCCCTGGTAGAGGTTCTCGCCAGCGCCTGACGGCTTCCACTCCGTGCCCATGTCCAGCAGGCTGACGAAGAAGTCATTGGTCAACGACTCGGGCCTGTCGGTGAGGACGCCGTGGCGCGACTGCCCGAAGTTCGCGTTCAGTGCACGCATGCCGGCGATCAGCACCGTCATCTCGGGGGCGCTCAGCGTCAGCATGTAGGCTCGGTCCAGAAGCCCATGCTGCAGTGGGAGCGGCTCGTTTGGACGGAAGTAGTTTCGGAAGGCGTCGACGGTCGGCTCCAGCACCGCGAAGGAATCCGCGTCGGTCTGCGCCTGCGAGGCGTCGGTGCGACCGGCGATGAACGGGACGACGACGTCGTGGCCGGCGTTCCTGGCCGCCTGCTCGACCGCGGCGCAGCCGCCGAGGACGATCAGGTCGGCCAGCGACACCCTCTTGCCGGATTGCGAGTCGTTGAAGCCCCGCTGGATCTGCTCGAGCGTCTGAAGCGCCGCCGCGAGCTCCCCGGGTTCGTTCACCTCCCAGTCCCGCTGTGGCGCGAGCCGGACGCGGGCGCCGTTCGCCCCGCCGCGCTTGTCGGTCCCACGGAAGGAGGCCGCGGACGCCCATGCGGTGGCGACGAGCCGAGCGATCGACAGACCCGAGGCGAGGATCTCCTCCTTGAGCGCCGCGGCGTCCTCGACGCCGATCAGCTCGTGATCTACGGCGGGCACGGGGTCCTGCCACAGCTGCGGCTCCGGCACCCAGGGACCGAGATAGCGCGTCAACGGCCCCATGTCGCGGTGGAGCAGCTTGTACCACGCCTTCGCGAACGCCTCTTCGAGCTGGTCCGGGTTCTCGTAGAAGCGCCTCGCGATCGGCTCGTAGATCGGGTCGACCTTCAGCGCGAGATCCGTCGTCAGCATCATCACGGGCGAGCTTTTCGACGGGTCGTGCGCATCCGGCACGAGATCATCCGGCTCGGGGTCCTTCGGCGTCCACTGCTTCGCCCCCGCCGGGCTCTGGGTCAGTTGCCACTCGTATCTGAAGAGGTTGTCGAGGAAGTCGTTGTTCCACTTCGTCGGCTCGCTCGTCCAAGCGCCCTCGGGCCCTCCGGTCAGCATCCGCACACCGTTGCCGTTGCGCTGCAGACTGCCCTTCCAGCCCAGACCCTGCTCCTCGAGGGGCGCGCCCTCGGGCTCGGGGCCGAGCGTGCTGGGGTCGAGGGCGCCGTGGGTCTTGCCGAACGTGTGCCCGCCGACGATCAGCGCCACCGTCTCCTCGTCGTTCATCGCCATGCGAGCGAAGGTCTCGCGGATGTCCCTCGCGGCGGCGAGCGGGTCGGGATTGCCGTTGGGTCCCTCCGGGTTGACATAGATCAGGCCCATCTGCACCGCCCCCAGCGGCTTCTCGAGCTGGCGGTCGCCGCTGTAGCGCTCGTCTCCGAGCCAGGTGTCCTCGGGTCCCCAGAAGATCTCATCCGGCTCCCAGATGTCCTCTCGTCCGAATCCGAAGCCGAACGTCTTGAAGCCCATCGACTCCATCGCGACGTTGCCTGTGTAGACGAGCAGGTCGGCCCAGGAGATCTTGCGGCCGTACTTCTGCTTGATCGGCCAGAGCAGCCGTCGCGCCTTGTCGAGGCTCGCGTTGTCCGGCCAGCTGTCCAGCGGCGCGAAGCGCTGAGCGCCCTGGCCGCCGCCGCCCCGACCGTCGGCGATGCGGTATGTGCCCGCGGCGTGCCAGCTCATGCGGATGAAGAGGGGGCCGTAGTGCCCGTAGTCGGCCGGCCACCAGTCCTGTGAGGTCGTCATCAGCTCGATGAGGTCGCGCTTCAGAGCCTCGAGGTCGAGCGTGGCGAGCTCCTTCGCGTAATCGAAGTCCTCGTCCATCGGGTTGGACAGGGGCGAGTGCCGGTGCAGCACGCTCAGGTCCAGCTGGTTCGGCCACCAGTCCTGGATCGTCCGGGGGCGGTGTGTAACGGGAGTGGGGCTCGGGATCGCCGGGCTCTCGGTCTCGCTGACGCTGTGGTTCATTTCGCTCCTGTCCTTTTCCGCTCGCTTCGCCGAGCAACGAGGGTACTGATGTTGATGGGAGGGGCCGTCAGGACAACCGCGGCGAGCTGGCCGATGCCGATCGTGAGCCTGATCCCGTGACGGCGGTCTCCCAACCATCCACGTGAGCGCGGCCCGGGCGTGGCGGCGTCATAGAATCGGGCCATGCGCCGCAGGGTCACCTTCTCGCGGAACCTGACGCTGTCGCTCTCGCGGACCTGCCGCTGCTACTGCAAGTACTGCGCGTTCGCCACGCACGCGGCGCACCTGTACTCGCCCGAGGAAGTCGTGGAGACCCTGGACGGGGCTGCCCGGAGGCAGGTGAAGGAGCTGCTCGTGTTGACCGGCGAGCGCCCCGAGGTCAACCCGCAGGTCCGCGAACGACTCCTCGGGTACGGCCACGAGGACTTCACCTCCTACGTCGCCTGGGTCTGCGAGCGCGCGCTCGAGCGTGGCCTTCTTCCCCACACGAACCTCGGGGTGCTCGCCCGCGAGGACCTGGCGAGGCTGCGCGAGGTGACCGCGTCCCAGGGGCTGATGCTCGAGTCGGTCTCGGAGCGGCTGATGGAGACGGTTCACGCGGGGTCGCCCACCAAGCACCCGGCCCGGCGCCTGGAGACGATCCGCGCGGCGGGGGAGCTTCGGATCCCGTTCACGAGCGGGATCCTCGTGGGCATCGGAGAGAGCGAGCAGGAGCGCATCGATTCCCTCGAGGCGCTCGCCGCCGTTCACGCCGAGCATGGCCACATCCAGGAGGTGATCCTGCAGAACTTCGTCCCGCACCAGCGCTACTACGGTCGCGAGCCGGCGCAGATCGCAGACGCGGCGGCGCGCGAGTACTGGCGCACGGGCGTCTCCGAGGAGCGCCCTCAGCTGCCGCTGCCCGACTGGGCATGTCCGGTGAGCATCGAGGACATGAAGCGGCTGATCTCGCAGACGCGCCGGCTGATGCCAGACGTGGGCATCCAGATCCCGCCGAACCTGGCCGACTGGTGGGGGGAGCTGGTGGCCGCGGGCGCCACCGACCTTGGCGGCCTGAGCGCCAACGGCGATCACATCTCCCCGGAGCACCCGTTCCCCTCGCCGCACCAGGTGCGCAAGGAGCTTCAGCGCGACGGCTACGCGCTCACGGAGCGCCTGTGCGTCTACCCCCGCTACATCGACTCGGAGTGGGTCGCCCAGGGTGTGCTCGACACGATCAAGGTCAAGTACTGGAGCTTCATCCCGAGGCGCGGCTCCGGACGCACCGAGCCGCCGGCGCCGATCCGCCCCGACCTCGTCGCAAACGCGATCGATCGCGGCCGCGAGGGCCGGCGCCTGACGCCGGACGAGCTCACGGCGATGTTCGCCGAGACACGACCCGAGGCCATCGAGGAGATGCGCCGGGCGGCGGACGAGCTGCGAGCGGAGCTCGCCGGCGAGCAGGTCACCTTCGTCGTCAACCGCAACATCAACATCTCCAACGTGTGCACCGTCGGCTGCGCCTTCTGCGGCTTCGGCCAGGGCAAGCGCTCGCCGGACGCCTACGAGCACGACCAGGCCGACTTCGTGGCGCGGATCGGGGACGCGGTCGACTTCGGCGCCACGGAGCTGTGCATCCAGTCGGGCATCCACCCGGACTGGACGCTCGAGGACTACCTCGGCTGGCTGCGCCTGGCCAAGGCCACCGCGCCGCAGCTGCACCTGCACGCCTACAGCGCGATGGAGATCGCGCACATGTGCGACATCTCGAGGCTCGCTCCGGCCGAGGTGTTCGCGCAGCTCAAGGAGGCGGGCCTCGGCTCCACCCCCGGCACCGCCGCGGAGGTGCTCCACGACGGCGTGCGCGAGCGCATCTCGCCGAACAAGCTGCCGGTGGCGCGCTGGGTGCAGATCATCCGCGCGAGCCACGAAGCCGGGCTGCGCTCGACGGCCACCGTGATGTTCGGGCACATCGAGGAGCCGTGGGAGCTGGCCGAGCACATGCGCGTCGTGCGCGAGCTGCAGGAAGCAACCGGCGGCATCACCGAGTTCGTGCCGCTGTCCTTCATCCCCTTCCAGACGCTGCTCGGGCGCACGCACGGCGTCGAGGAGATCTCGCGCGAGGAGAACCTCAAGCACACCGCCGCCTTCCGCCTGGCGCTCGGCCGCACGATCCCGAGCCTCCAGGCGTCGTGGGTCAAGATGGGGCTCGACGCCGCAACCGAGTCGCTTCGCTGGGGCGTCAACGACCTCGGCGGGACGCTGATGGAGGAGTCGATCAGCCGCCTAGCCGGCAGCTACCACGGCACCAGGCTCGACCCCGGCCAGCTCGTCGCGGCGGCGCACGCGGCCGGCCGTCCCGCCGCCGAGCGGACCACGCTGTACGAGATCAGGCGCCGCTACGAGCTGCCGGTCGCCGCCTGAGACTCGAGGAAGCGCTCCATCGCCTCGAGCAGCATCCGGTTGTAGGCGACACCGACCTGCAGGCTGGCCCGTACGCCGTCCCAGGCGGGATCGTCTCCGCTGACGGCCTCGAGATATCCTTCGAGCTCGGCGAGCTTGGCCCGATGCCAGTCGCAGCGCGCCCTGAAGATGGGCAGGGGGTCGGCGCCGGCGAAGATCTTCAGCACGCCTTCCTCGCGCAGTTGGGGAGGGCTCAGCTCCGGGGAGGCCCTCCAGCGCTCGAGCGCGCTGCGCCCCTCGTCGGTCAGCGAGTAGATCTTGCGCCGGCGGCCACCGGCCTCCTGCTGCTCCGAGAGGAAGCCGCCCTCGGCCAGCCGCGTCGGCTCGGCGTAGAAGGTCGTGTGCGGGACCATCCAGAAGTTCGCGATCGAGCGCTCGAGCGCCTGCTTGAGGTCGTACGGCGTGGACGGCCCCAGCAGCTCGATCAGCGTCAGCACGGCGAACGACGTGCCGGTCAGGCGGGTGCCGTTCTCGCTCATCGGCGTGGGGCGGAGGGGTTGACGTTCATAGTTCAATCTGTATAGTACCGTTCGTACTATAGCCGCGACGAGCCTCGCGACCCAGCGACCTGGCGCCAGACGCCGGAGGTGAGCAGATGAGCCACGCGAAAGTCAACGGCAATTCGACCGCCGGTCGAGACTACGATGCTGTGGTGGTGGGGGCGAGCCTCGCCGGCTGCGCGTCGGCGATCCTGCTGGGCCGCGCGGGTGCGCGCGTGGCGCTCGTCGAGCAGCGCCCCGACCCCGGCGCCTACAAGAAGATCTGCTCGCACTACATCCAGTCCTCGGCCGTGGCGAGCCTCGAGCGCCTCGGCCTGCTCGAGCCGATCATGCAGGCGGGCGCCGTGCGCTCGCGCGTGCGACTGAACACCCCGTGGGGTCGCATCGACCCGCCGGCCGAGAGCTCGGTGGCGAGCGGCGTGAACCTGCGGCGGGAGGTGCTCGACCCGCTGATCCGCGGGGTCGCGGCGGACACACCGGGCGTCGATCTGATCCTCGGCCACACCGTGCACGAGCTGCTTCGCGAAGGCGCTGTCTTCTGCGGCGCGCTCGCACGCGACACCGGCGGCGGGGAGCTGCGGCTGCGCAGCCGGCTGCTCGTCGGAGCCGACGGGCGCGGATCGCGCGTGGCCAAGCTCGCCGGCGTCCCGACCAAGACCGTCCGTCACGGGCGCGTCGCCTACGGCGGCTACTTCGAGGGACCGCCGCCGGAGGGATCTCCCGATGCCTCCTTCTGGCTGCTCGATCCCGACATGGCTGCGGCCTTCCCCACGGACGGCGGTCTCACCTTCTATGCGGCGATGCCGGTCAAGGAGCACGCCGCCGCCTTCCGCGAGGACCCCGGCAACGCGCTCGTCGAGATGCTCGACGCCCTACCGGACGGGCCGCCGATCAGCGCATCGCGGATCGTCCAGCCGCCCCAGGGCAAGCTCGACATGACCAATGTCGCCAACGCTCCCTCCGCCCCCGGCCTCGCGCTCGTCGGCGATGCGGCGCTCGCCATAGACCCGCTGTGGGGCGTCGGCTGCGGTTGGGCGCTGCAGTCGGCGGGCTGGCTGGCGGACAGCGTGGTGCCGGCCCTTCGCGGCTCGGAGCCGCTGCCTGCGGGACTGAAGCGCTACCGCCGAGCCCATTCGCGGGCGCTTCGCGGGCACGCGATGACGATGTACGACTACGCCGGCGGACGCAGGTTCAACCCCGGCGAGCGCTTCCTGTTCTCGACCGCAACCTACGACGAACGGACGGCTGCCGTGATCGAGGCATTCGGCTCGCGCAACATCGGCCCGCTGGCGATGCTGGCGCGCGGCATCCCGCTCGCCACGATGGCGCGCGCACGACGCTCGCTCTCCCGCCGGGGCAGCGCTCGCTCCGATGCCGCCCCGATGTCGACCGCCGCGCCCGGCCGCTCGGCGCGTCCGGCCCGATGAGCCCGGTCCGGCGCAGCGAGCTGCGCCTCGCAGGCACGAGCTCGCCGCTGATCGAATCAGGCCCCGCGCGGGACGGCGAGGCGGTCGTGTTCGTGCACGGCAACCCCGGGTCATCGAGCGACTGGACCGCGCTCGTGGAGGCGGCCGGCGAGCTGGGCAGGGCCGTCGCGCTCGACATGCCCGGGTTCGGCAGAGCGGCGGCGCCTCCCGGGTTCGGCTACGAGGTGTCCTCCTACGCGGAGTTCCTCGGCAAGGCGCTGGACGAGCTGGGGGTCGAGCGCGCGCATCTGGTGCTGCACGACTTCGGAGGCCCGTTCGGCCTGCTCTGGGGCCTTCAGCATCCGCAGTCGTGGGCCAGCGTGGTGCTGATCAATGTCGGGATCATGCCCGGCTACACCTGGCACTCGATGGCGAAACGCTGGCGCACCCCGGTGCTGGGCGAGCTCGTGCAGGCATGGATACCGCGAGCCGCGTGGCGGCGGACGATGCAGAAGTCCACCCCGCGCGGGCTGCCGCCCGAGTTCGTGGACAAGATGTACGACGACTACGACCGCGGGACGCGGAGGACCGTCCTGAAGCTCTACCGCGCCACCCCCGATCCCGGGGAGACGGCGGCGGAGGTGGGGGCCGCGATCGCCGCGCTGAACAAGCCGGCGCTCGTCGTCTGGGGGGCCGCCGACCCCTTCATCAGCGTGGACTACGCCGCGCGGCAGTCGGAGTTCTTCGACGTGCAGGACACCGTGATCCTCGAGGACAGCGGCCACTGGCCGTTCCAGGACGACCCCGAGCGGGTGCGCGAGGCCGTCGTGCCGTTCCTGCGCAGGCAGCTGGCAGGCCGCGTGGCGGAGGCCTAGCGGAAGAGGTCCTCGCCGGTCGGCCGCACGAGCGCGGCGGCGCCGGGCCCGTCGTCGTCGCTTACAAAGCGCTCGAGCCCCTCGATCAGCACGACGGGCTCGCGGGAGTCCTTGCTGCGCGCGAGGTCAGCGGCCGCGGCGGCGGCGTCGGCGACCGCCGGCCAGGTGGCCCTGAGCCGCAGGCCGGTGGCGTCGGTGCGTCCGCGCCAGTCGTCGAGCGGCTGCATGCCCGCGAGACCGATCGCGACGTCCATCTGGCCGTGACGCCAGGCGCGCCCGAAGCTGTCGCTGATGAGGACCGCCGGGGGCGGCATCTCCTCGGGCCGGGCTCGCGCGGGCGGCCGGCCGCCGTCCAGCTCACGCAGGCGCGCGCGGATGCGCCGCGCCGAGGCGTCCGGGTCGCGGGGCAGCACGATGACGGTGTCGGGCGAGGAGGCGTTCGACACGTCGACCCCGGCGTTCGCGCAGACGAGGCCGTGGCGGGTGCGGCAGATGAGCACGCCGCGCCCCGCCCGCACGACCTCGGCGGACTCGTCGAGCACGACCTGGATCACGCGCGGGTCGCGCTCCTCGCCGGCTGCGGCTTCGAGGCCGGCCGCGAGCTCCCGCGCACGCTCGCTCACCTCGACGCCGTCGAGCGCAACCACCGCGCCCTCCGCCTTTGACACGACGGTGTGCGCGATCGCCACCACAGCTCCGCCGGGCAGGCGCCGGCCGTCGAGCGCGGCCGTGATCAGCGCTGCCAGATCGTCCCCGGCGCGCACCTCCGGGAGGCCGCCGAGGGCGCGTGCGCTGACGTCGGCCACGAGCGCGCCGACTCAGGCTGGAGCGGTGAGGGAGACGGCGTTCGGGCTTGCCGGCAGGCCGAGCACGGCGCGCGTCCGCGGGGCGCGGGGGCCCTGGGCCGCAAGCCGCTCGCGCAGGACCTCGAGATCGGCACCGGTGTCGATGTCCAGCAGGAGCGAGGGCAGCTGCTCGACACGACAGGGGACGCCCGCTGCGCGTGCGAGCGCGAGGTGGCGCGCGCAGCTGTCCGGCCCGAAGGCGGGCGGGATCGCGTCGGGAGGGCACAGCAGCAGGCCGTTCGTGCCGGTGCCATGACGGTCGGGCAGGATCACGACCTCCGTCTCGCTCGCCGCCGGAGAGCCGGCCAGCAGGCGCTCGAGCTCGGCCGGATCCAGTCCGGGGCAGTCCCCCGGCACGCAGAGGACGCGCTCGAGCCCCCGATCGAGGGCGTGCCGCACGCCCAGCTCGACCGCGGCCGGCTGCCCGCTCTCGGTCTCGTCCTCGATGACGTGCGCGCCCATCTCCCGTGCGGCGCCCGCGAGCATCCGCTCGCGGGTGACGACGATGGTCGAGTCGATCCCGCTGGTCTCCGCCAGGGCCTGCAGTACGTCGGTGACCATTGCGCGCGCAAGCGCGATCCGGACTCCGTCGGCGACGCTCGCCCCGAGCCGCTGCTTGGCGAGCTCGAAGCGCTTGACGGGTAGCACCGCAGCGGTCCGCATGGCAAGAGCGTAGTGCTAGCCGCCGAGCGCTTCGGCGAAGGACAGCGTCTGCTCGGCCACGCGCGCCCGGGCCGCGGCGTCGTCCATGCGGGTGTCGATCCGCGAGACGGGGAGACGCCCGACGCTCTCGTCGGTCACGATCCCGTCGAGCAGCTCGCCGTAGAAGCCGGCGATCCCGTCGGCGCTCAGCTCGAGCGCGGCGAAGCTCATGAACGCCTCCGTGGGACCCTTGAGGACCTCGCCGGCGACGATCGGGCTGACCGCGACGACGGGGGCAGGGGAGTCCACCAGCGCCTCGCGGAGCCCGGGCAGCGCCAGGATCGGTCCGAGCGAGGCGAGCGGGTTCGACGGCCCCAGCACGATCGCGCGCGCGGAGGCGATGGCGTCCAGGACGGCGGGGCTCGGAGCGGCCTGCTCGGCGCCGCGGTACTCGAGGCCCTCCAGCACGCCGGCCGCCCGCTCGCGGATCATGTACTCCTGGAAGCCGAGCCAGCCGGCCGAGCCGGTGCGGACCCACGTGCGCACGGGGTCATCGCTCATCGGCAGCACACGCGCGCGCACGCCGAGCGCGCCGTTCAGCCGCGCGAGCGCCTCGGTGGGGGAGAGGCCGGCGGCGAGCATCCGCGCCCGCTCGATGCACCACGCGAGATCGCGATCGCCGAGGTTGAACCAGACGTCGACCCCCAGCCGGCGAAGAGCTCCCATCACCTCGAAGCTGTCGCCGTCGAGGCCCCAGCCGCGCGGGTCGATCTCGTCGGCGAGCCAGAAGGAGACGAGGTCCGGGTCCGGTGAGACGTGGGCGCCGTAGATCTCGATGTCATCGCCGGTGTTGGCGATCACCGCGAGCCGCTCGGGCCCCACCACGTCGGCCATGCCCCGCGCCAGCTTGGCTCCGCCGGTTCCGCCGGCGAGCACGACCACCTCGGCGTCCGGCGCTGCCGGTCCGCTCACTCCCACAGCTGATCGGGAAGGCTCGTCAGCCGGACGCCCGCGTGCGCCTTGTAGCGGGCGTTCACCGAGATCAGCATTGCGGTCAGAGACTCGGTGATCCGCGCCATCTCGAGGCGGCCGCAGTCCACGCAGCGAAGGCCATCGATCTGCTCGATCAGTGCCGCCGCCTCGACCTTGTCGGCCGGCATGTCGCCGCAGACGAGCACGTCCTGCTCGAGCGGATGCTCGAGGTCGCTGAGCGAGGCCGCGCTGATGGTGTGCAGGGCCGAGACGACCCGCACCCCGCTGGGCACCATCTCGGCGGTCTGCTGGGCGGCGGAGCCCTGCCACACGCCGAGCATCCTGGTGGCCTTGCCGCTGACCGCCGCGGCCAGCGGGACGGTGGCGTCGATCACGAGCTGACCCGGCCGCCAGGCGGCCCTCAGGTTGTTGAGCGTCTCGGACTGGTTGCGAAACGGGACGCTCAGGATGACCGTCGCGGCGGCGCCGACGGCGCCCGCATTGTCGTAGGCCGAGAACTCGCCCTCGGGCGCCACGAAGGCGGCCCGCTCGACGGTTTCCTCGGCGCGAAGCCGGTCGCGCGAGCCGATCGCGATCGGCACGCCGACGCGGCCCAGCCTGATGGCGAGTCCGAACCCGAGCGCACCCGACGCGCCGATGACAGCTACCGGATCGGGAGGCGACGGGGCCACGGCGGCCGAGTATAGGCTGCGACCGATGAGCCTCGAGGGAAGCACAGCGTTGCCGGACGCCGTGCGGATCAGGGAGGTGGGGCCCCGCGACGGCTTCCAGAACGAGCCGGAGGTGATCCCCACCGACCGCAAGGTCGAGCTGATCGACGCGCTCGCCCGGACCGGGCTGCGACGCCTGGAGGTCACGAGCTTCGTGCGCACAGACGTGATCCCGCAGCTCGCCGACGCGCGCGAGGTGCTCGCGGCGATCGACGTGCCCGATGAGGTCGCGGTGTCGGTGCTGATCCCGAACGAGCGGGGACTGGACGCGGCCCTCGCGGTGCTCGAAGGCGACCGGGCGCCGGCCTCCGGGCGCAGCCGCCCCGCGTTCGACGAGGTCAACGTCTTCCTGTCGGCGTCCGAGACGCACAACCGCGAGAACGTCAACCGCTCTATCGCGGAGTCGCTGGCGGCACTCGAGGTCGTGCTGGCTCGCGCGCGGGAGGCGGGCCTGCGCTGCGAGGCAGTGATCTCGACCTCCTTCGGCTGCCCCTACGAGGGCCGGGTCTCGCCCGAGCGCGTGCTCGACATCGCCATGCGACTGCGCGACGCCGGCGCCGAGGAGATCGGCTTCGGGGACACCACGGGCATGGCGAACCCGCTGCAGGTCCGGGAGTTCTTCGCGGAGGCGTCAGGCGCGCTCGGCGACGGCGTCGAGCTGACCGCCCACTTCCACAACACGAGGGGACAGGGACTCGCCAACGCGCTGGCCGCCCTCGAGAGCGGCGTTCGCAGCTTCGAGTCGAGCTTCGGGGAGCTCGGCGGCTGCCCCGTCCCGCCGGGCGCGACGGGCAACATCGCGACCGAGGACCTCGTCTCGATGCTCCAGGGGATGGGCATCGAGACCGGCATCGACCTCCCCGCGCTGCTGGACTGCGCGCGGCGGGTGCAGGAGCTACTCGGACGCCCGCTCGGCAGCCACACGCTGGTGGCCGGGCCGGTCGAGTGGGGCTCCTAGCTCGCGAGCGCCGCCTGGGACGCGCCCTCCGCCTGGGACGCGCCTTCCGCCTGGGACTCGCCCTCCGCTCGCGCGCGCTCGCGGGCCTCGGCTACGCAGAACTCCTGCACGGCGACCTCCAGCTCGAGCGTCTGCGCCAGGGCCGGTCGCGCCGAGGCGTCGATCACGCGCTTGGAGCGCCCGACGGCGACGGGCGAGTTCGCAAGCAGTTCGTCGACGAGCGCCTGCGTCGCCTGTCCGAGCTCCTCCGGGGCGACGACCCTGTTGACGAGGCCGATCCGCTCCGCCTCCTCGGCGCCGATCAGCCGCGCGGTCATGATCAGCTCCTTGGCGCGCCCGAGTCCCACCACCGCGGGCAGCCGGGTGGAGCCGCCGACGTCGGGGATCAAACCGAACCTCACCTCCGGCAGCCCGAGCTGCGCGTCGCTGGAGGCGACTCGCAGGTCGCATCCCAGGGCCACCTCGAGGGCACCGCCGACGCAGGTTCGGTGGATCTGGCAGACGACCGGCTTGGGCATCGTTTCGCAGAGGTTCGCGCAGTCGAGGAAGACGTTGCGGAAGGTCCTCAGCATGCCGGTCTCGCCGGTCGAGGACAGCAGCTCGCCGAGGTCCACGCCGGCGGAGAACACCGGGCCTTCGCCGCGCAGCACCACGCAGTCGACGGCGGCGTCGCCCGCGGCGGCACGCAGAGCGTCGCCCAGCTCGAGCAGCAGCTGCTGGCTCATCGCGTTGCGCTTCTCGGGCCTGTTGAGGATCACGTGCCTGACCCGGTCCCGATCCTCGGTGACGACCATGCTCATCCGTGCCTCCTGACGCTCGACGGGCGACCGGCGGGTGCCGGTGCGCGCTGGGACCTGAGCCTACAGCCGCCGCGACGCCCGCGTAATAGGCTGGCGCCCAAACCGGTTCCCGACAGGCAGGCAGAGCGGAGGTCTCATGGCGCAGCGGATCGAGAAGGTGGGCGTGCTCGGAGCGGGTCTCATGGGCCACGGCATCGCCCAGGTGGCCGCCCAGTCCGGATACGAGGTCGTGTTGCGCGAGGTGGACGAGGCGACGCTTGCGAAGGGGATCGGCAGGATCGAGAAGCAGCTGGCGCGCGCCGTGGAGAAGGAGCGCTCCACCCAGGAGGAGGCCGACGCCGTCCGCGGGCGGATCCACGGGACCCTCAGCTACGGCGACCTGGCCGACTGCGACCTCGTGATCGAGGCGATCACCGAGAGCCTGCCGCTCAAGCTCGAGATGTGGCGTGAGGTTGACGCGATCGTCAAGCCGGAGGCGATCTTCGCGACCAACACATCCTCACTGGCGGTGATCGACCAGGCGGCCGCGACGAGCCGTCCGGAGCGCTTCGTCGGCCTTCACTACTTCAACCCCGCCCAGGTCATGAAGCTGGTGGAGGTCATCCGCTGCGTGACCACCGGCGACGAGGCGTTCGAGACGGCCCTCGAGTTCGCGCGATCCGAGGGAAAGCTCGCGATCCCCACCAGGGACAGGGCCGGGTTCATCGTGAACCGCCTGCTGGTCCCCTACATGCTCGACGCGATCCGCGCCCACGAAGAGGGCGTCGGCTCCGTCGATGAGATAGACGAGGCGATGAAGGCCGGCGCGGGACACCCGATGGGGCCGCTCACGCTGGCCGACTTCGTGGGCCTCGACACGCTCGGATCGATCTGCGACGTCCTGTTCGACGAGTTCCGCGAGCGCCGCTTCGCGCGCCCGCCGACGCTTCGCAAGATGCTCTCCGCCGGCTGGTTCGGGCGCAAGTCCGGCACGGGCTTCTACGACTACTCGGGCGAGGCCCCCGTCCAGAACCCCGGCATCTGAGGCCGGCACGAGCGGCCCCGGGGCTCGCGCCAGCTACATTCCGCAGATGAGCGATGCCGCCGACACGCTCGCCGGGCGCCTGGCGGAGGCGAGCGCGCGCGCGATGGCAGGCGGTCCCGAGCGCCACCGCGAGAAGGCCATCGAGCAGGGCAAGCTGCCTGTGCGCGACCGCGTCGCGCTGCTGCTCGACGACGGTTCCCTTGCCGAGGAGGCGCTGCTCGCGAACTGGCAGCAGGACGGCCTGGGCGCCGACGGGGTCGTCACGGGGGTGGGCGCCCTCGACGGCCGCCCGGTGGCCCTGATGGCGAACGACCCCACCGTCAAGGCCGGCTCGTGGGGCCCGAAGACGGTCGAGAAGATCCTGCGCATCCAGGAGCGCGCGCTCGCCCTAGACATCCCCATGATCTACCTCGTCGACTCCGCCGGTGCGCGGATCACCGAGCAGGTGCAGATGTTCCCGGGGCGCCGCGGCGCGGGGAGGATCTTCCACAACCAGGTGCGGATGTCCGGCGTGGTGCCCCAGGTCTGCGTGCTGTTCGGGCCGAGCGCCGCCGGCGGCGCCTACATACCGGCGTTCTGCGACGTCGTGATCATGCGCAAGGACAACGCGTCGATGTACCTCGGCTCGCCGCGCATGGCCGAGATGGTCATCGGCGAGAAGGTCACGCTCGAGGAGATGGGGGGCGCGCGGATGCACACGGGGGTCTCCGGATGCGCACACCAGCTCGTGGCAACCGACGAGGAGGGGATCGAGGCGGCGCGCCGCTACCTCTCCTACCTACCCACCAGCTGGCGACACGAGCCGCCGCTGACGGCTCCGGCGCAGCCGCGCCCGCTCGCCGGCGCGGCGTCGATCGCCGAGCTCATCCCGGCCGACGAGAACAAGCCGTTCGACATGAACGAGCTGATCGGGGCGCTCGTGGACGAGGACTCGCTGTTCGAGATCCACCCGCGCTGGGCGAAGGAGCTGATCGTCGGCTTCGCGCGGCTCGACGGCAAGGCGATCGGGATCGTGGCCAACCAGCCCAAGCACAGGGGTGGCGTGCTGTTCACCGACTCCGCCGACAAGGCGGCGCGCTTCATCTGGAGCTGCAACGCGTTCAACGTGCCGCTGCTCTTCCTGGCTGACGTCCCCGGCTTCATGATCGGCACGCAGGTCGAGCGGGAGGGCATCATCAGGCACGGGGCGAAGATGATCAGCGCGGTCAGCGAGGCGACGGTGCCGAAGATCTCGGTGATCGTCCGCAAGGCCTACGGCGCGGGTCTCTACGCGATGGCCGGACCGGCCTTCGATCCTGACTGCTGCATCGCGCTGCCGAGCGCTTCGATCGCGGTGATGGGTCCGCAGGCGGCGATCAACGCCGTCTACTACAACCAGCTGCAGGCGATCGACGACGAGGGCGAGCGGGCGCGCAGGACCGAGCAGCTACGCGAGGAGTACGCCGAGGACATCGACATCATGCACCTGGCATCCGAGCTCGTGATCGACGCGCTGGTGGAGCCCGACGCGCTCCGTGACGAGCTCGTCCGGCGCTTCGCCCACGCCGCCGGAAAGCGGCGCGACTGGCCGCAGAAGCACAACCCCGTCACGCCGGTGTGACCGTGCCGGCCGCGCGTGTCTGCTCGTCCTGGAAGGGCGGGTAGGTCTCCGTCAGCAGGAGGACGTAGGCGTCGCTCCGGGCCGTGTAGGAGTTGGCAAGGACCATCAGGTCGAACAGGCCGCGCGGCATCTTCCCGGTGACCAGCACGACCACCCACGCAGCGACGGCGCCGACCTCGAGGAGCAGATGCATGACGTAGCGCAGCACGACGATCGGGATCGCCAGGATCAACCTGAAGAACGTCTTCAGGCGGCTGTAGCGCTCGAGCGGACCGGCGAACCGCATGCGGATGGGGTACGCCGGATCGTCGGAGCCGCCGAACGACGGATACGGGTCGCACAGGAGCGCCGCGTAGCCGGTGGCGCGCGCCAGGAAGCGATTGAAGCTGGCGACGAAGTCGTACAGCGCCCTCGGATAGCGGCCGGTGATGACGATCGCGAACCAGGCGATGATGACGGCGATGCCCGCGATGATCCCGAACACGTACAGAACGATCGCGAGCGGGATCGCGAGGATGAGCCGGAAGAAGGTGGTGAGGCGGTTGCGCCTCTCCACGTAGTCGGCCTCGAAGCTGACGGGATAGGACACGAGCTCCCCTTTTGTCGTCCTGAGTTCTCCGCGCGCCACTGCTGTCGGCCGACGCTGTCCGATTCACCTCGACCCGAACGGCGCTCCCGGGATCGTAGACCACCGTCCGGCCGTCGCGGCGGGCGTTTTCAAATAGATTGCCGCCCGTGGACGCGACGGAGCTCGCCTACGCCGGGATCGCGCGCCAGGCCCAGCTGATCGACTCCGGAGAGGTGTCCTCCCGCGAGCTGGTCGACGTGTGCCTCGAGCGGATCGCCCGCCTGGAGGGAAGTCTCAACGCGTTTCGGGTGGTGTTCGCCGAGCGCGTGCGGATGGAAGCGGAGCAGGCGGATGCGCGCCGGGGCGCGGGCGGCGAGCGCCCCCTGCTCGGCGTGCCCATGGCGGTCAAGGACGACATCGACGTCGCCGGCGAGGTGACCGCGCTGGGAACCAACGCGACCGGCGCTCCCGCGGCGGTGGACGCGGAGGTGGTGCGCCGCCTGCGCGACGCAGGTGCGCTGATCATCGGCAAGACGAACGTTCCCGAGATGACCCAGTGGCCATTCACAGAGAGCGCGACGTTCGGCGCCACGCGCAACCCCTGGGACGTGCAGCGCACGCCCGGGGGCTCCAGCGGCGGGAGTGCGGCCGCGGTGGCGGCGGGACTCGTGGGAGCCGCGCTCGGCTCCGACGGCGCGGGCTCGATCCGGATCCCCGCCGCCTGGTCCGGTCTCTTCGGCCTCAAGCCGCAGCGCGGCCGCGTCTCGATGGCGCCGCGCTCGCGCGCCTGGCACGGTCTGTCGGTCAACGGCGTGCTGACGCGCACGGTCGCGGACACCGCGCTGTTCCACGACGTGGCCTCCGGCGCGATCGACGTCGACGCGGACAAACCGCCGCCGCCGCCGGTCAGCTTCTCCACGGCGGCGGCCACGCCGCCGGGACGCCTCAGGATCGCCTACTCCAGCCGCATCCCGCCCGGCACAATCGCCCACGTGGACCCCGACGCCGCGCGGGCGCTGCAGGACACCGTGGAGGTGCTCCGGGAGCTCGGCCACGATGTGACCGAGCGCGACCCCGACTACGGTCCGACGGCGATCCCCTCGCTCGTCGTGCGCTACCTGCGCGGGATCCACGACGACGCGGCGATGCTGGCGCACCCCGAGCGGCTCGAACGCCGCACGCGTGCGATGGCCCGTCTCGGCGGCTTGATCCCGGAGGCGTTGCTCGAGCGCACGCTCGCGGGAGAAGCGGCGCTCACCGCCCGCCTGGGGCTCGTGCTCGAGGACCACGACGTGCTCATCACGCCGGCCACCGCATCGCCGCCGCCGAGGATCGGGCAGCTGCAGGGCCGCGGCGCGTTGTGGACGTTCAACGCGATCGCCGCGATGGTGCCGTTCAACGGCGTCTGGAACGCGACCGGCCAGCCCGCGGCCGCGGTGCCGGCGGGCTTCGGCGCCGACGGCCTCCCACGCGCCGTCCAGCTGGTGGGGCGCCCCAACGACGAGACGACCCTCCTCTCGCTGGCCGCCCAGCTCGAGGCGACCCGCCCGTGGGCGCAGGAGCGCCCACCCGGGTTCTCGTGACCGAGGCGCCGGACGGCGACCTGCTCGGCGTCGCCGTTGACGCGGCCCGGATGGCCGGCACGCTGCTGGCCGGGAGGGCCCGCGAGGGCGCCGAGCAGGAGATCCTGAGCAAGACCACGCCGACGGATCTCGTGAGCGAGGCGGACGTGGCCGCGCAGCGCGCGATCCGCGACCTGCTGCGCGAGCGCCGACCCGAGGATGGTTTCCTCGGCGAGGAGGGTGGGGGCGAGGAGGACGGCAGCAGCGGGCTCACGTGGGTGGTGGATCCCCTCGACGGGACGGTCAACTTCCTGTTCGGGATCCCCCAGTGGTGCGTGAGCGTGGCTGTGCGCGACAGCGAGCGGACCCTCGCGGGCGCCGTTTACGACCCCAACCGCGACGAGCTCTTCATGGCCACCCACGACGGGCCCGCGACGCTCGCCGGTCCCCGGGGGGAGGCGGAGCTGAGGGGACCGCACGGGCGCTTGGCAGCGGGGGCGACCGCGGCGACTGGACCGGTCGAGGAGCGGCTGGCAACGGCGATGGTGGCCACCGGACTGGCGTACGACTCGGAGGTGCGCGCCGCGCAGGGACGCGTGCTGGCGCGGCTGGCGCCGCGCGTGCGCGACATCCGCCGGTTCGGCAGCGCCGCCCTCGACCTCACCTGGACGGCGGCCGGTCGCTACGACGCCTACTTCGAGCGGTCGGTCAACCCCTGGGACATCGCGGCCGGCGCGCTGATCTGCGAACGGGTGGGGCTTCGGGTGCTCGAGCTGCCGGTGCACGAGAACCTGCCATGGGGCATCCTGGTCGCGCCCGAGGAGCTGGCCGAGCCGCTGCTCGAGCTGGTCGGCGGCCCCTGAGGAGGCCTCTCGATGCGATGCGGCGGGTGGGAGTCGAACCCACACGCCCTCTCGGGCAAGGCCTTTTGAGGGCCCCGCGTCTACCGTTCCGCCACCGCCGCGTGGGCAGCCCAGTCTATGTCAGCCACGCGGACGTAACGGCGCCGCTCGACGGCGCTCAGGCCGGCTGGGGGGGTGCCCCGGAGTAGGGGGGCGCCCCTGCGTAGAGGTCGCCGGCGCCGGGGTCGCGGCGCTCCAGCTCGACGTTCCAGCCCTGGTTGAAGCCCCGCATTGCGAACGCGACGAGCAGCATCTGCAGCGGCACCAGCAGCAGTGTGAGCAGCCCCAGGAACCCCGAGTTGATGGCCGGCTCGGCGAACCCGCGCTTGTCGCGGGCGAACCAGCTCGGTCCCGCGACGAGCGCGAAGATCGCGAGCAGCACCGCGAGCGCCGCGGCGACCGGCAGCACGCCGCGGTTCCAGCGCGATGCGAAGTAGGCGAGCGTCAGATAGACGATCACGTAGCCGATCTGGATCGGGACGGCCCCCTGCAGCACGCTCCAGCCGCCGATCGTGACGATCAGGACCAGGGCGGCGCTCGCCAGCAACAGCAGGATCACGGTCGCACGCGTGGCCTGCACGACGGGCTTGTCGCGGTTGGGGTGCGTGATGATCATGCCCGGCCGCTCGCGCGGGGCGTCGAAGGTCGACATCGTCCCCGTGACCATACAATCTCGCGCCGTCCGCGTGTGAGGCTGGACGCCGGCGAGCTAGGCTCTGGGCGCCAGCGCGGGCGTGGTGGAACTGGCAGACACGCCGGCCTTAGGAGCCGGTGGGCTTCAAGCCCTTGGAGGTTCGAGTCCTCTCGCCCGCATCGTTGTGATCCGTCAGGGCTCCGGTTGACGCGCGGGCACTCGGCTGGCGATAATCGGCCGATGCCTGAGGTGACGACACTCGGCGCCGACTTTGCCCGTGCGCTTGCGGACAAGGACCACGGCCGGCTGGGCGAGCTGATGGCATCGGAGCTCGATTTCCAGGCCATGACACCTCGCAAGACGTGGGAGGCAACCGATCCCGACGCGGTGCTCTCGATCCTCTTCGGGCACTGGTTCGAGGACACGGACGACATCGAGGCGCTCGACCGGCTCGAGACGGACAGCTTCGCCGATCGTGAACGGGTGGGATACCGCTTCAGGGTCGGCAACCCGGAAGGCCGATTCCTCGTCGAGCAGCAGGCGTACATCTCGCAGCGCGACGGGCAGATCGTCTGGATGCGCGTGCTGTGCTCCGGTTACCGGCCCGCTGAGTCCTGACTGCTCGCCGCCACGGCAATCCTCGCGCGCGTGACGGACCGCGTCGCCCCCTTGCTAAACGGTGACCAGGACAATCACCGCCGCTGCAACGACGATGAACCACGGCACGTATTCCTTCGGCTCATCTCGTACGCGAACGTGTGTGAGCAGCGCGCCCGTCATGAGGGCGAGCGCGCCGACCGCCGCGACGACCGCCACGGCGGTCGAGCCAGTCCCGATGACTGCGAGCGCAGCAAGCGCGAACTCGACTGCGCCGACCGCCAAGCGCCGCCGGTCGCCCATGCCCCACCGCTCGAAATTCTGTCGCGCGACGGGTGCGCCGGCGAACTTGAGAGCGCCGGCGAGCGCGAACACCACCGCGAGGACGATCAGGGCGACGGTCACAAACAACTAGACACCTCCGCCTTCTGATTCTTCCCCGGCGGGTTCGCGTCGCGCCTCCTCGATTTCGGCCGCCACCTTGCTTCGGCCTGTTGGGTTGGTGACCACGGGGGCGGGGAGCAGGCGCTTGGCGAGCAGGCCCCAAGCAGATGCCAGGGCAGCCGGCCCGCAGCACTCCAGGCCGCGACCCTGTGCGACTAGCCTTGGGGAGAAGCCTACCTGCCCGTTCGAAGGGGAAGGAGACGGCGCATGGCATCAGAAGACTTCGAGAACGCGCTCGCAAACACCGCTGAGATCCAGCTGACCACGACGGGGCGCATCACCGGACGCGAGAGCTCCAGACCCGTCTGGTTCGTACGGCGGAACAACAAGATCTACCTACTGCCGGTGACCGGGTCCGACAGCCAGTGGTACAAGAACCTGCTCGCGAACCCCACGGTCCGACTCGCCGCCGACGGCGCCGAGCACACCGCGACCGCTCGGCCGATCCAGGATCCCGCCGAGGTGGAGGAGGTCGTCGACGCGTTCCACGCGAAGTACGGAGCCGACGACGTCAAGGCCTACTACCCAAAGACAGACGTCGCCGTCGAAGTGCCCCTCGACTGAGTGTGTCAGGTCGCCTGGCTTTAGGGCACGGGTGCGGCATCTCCGCGGGCCCGCCGACGGGCCCGCGGAAGTGAAGCCAACACGGCGCGCGCCTCGATTAGCCGTCCGCTTGCGTGGACGGGTCGCCTAGTGGTCGAGGTCGAGGTCGGCGAGCGCGCGGTTGCGGTCGAAGTAGACGACGATCTTCGTCACCTTGCCGTCGCGGATCTGGAACAGGCGGGCGCCGTGCGTGCGCATCCGCTCGAGGTCGAGGCCGCTCATCCTGCTTCGTCCGCGGCGGTGCTCGAGTACCAGTACCCGCTCGTCGTCGAGCTCTTGGAAGCTGTCTGCGGCGAGACTGAACTCCTGCCAGGTCGAGAGGAACTCGCGTACTCCGTAGCCGAGCCGCTCGAGCCCTCCGGTTCCGCCGCCCGTGGGGCCGTCGGCATCGGTGTGCTCGATCTCAGGGTGCGCCCACTCGGATCGGCTGAAGTCCCCGCGTTCCCAGGCCGCGTAGATAGACCGCACGAGATCCAGGTTGGCGGACATCGTTAGTCCGACAACCCGATGGTGTCGAGCGCCTCGCGCCAGGTGAAGAACGAGCGGACGCTGCCGATCATGCCGTCGCGGAAGTCCGACAGGACGATCGCAACGGGCTGGCTGAGCGGCTGACCTGAGCCCCTGATGCGTCCGGTGGCTTCGTAGAGCGCGATCACTTGGTCGCCGGCGGCGCGGATCTCGTGAACCGTCAGGGAGTAGTCCTCGAAGTTCTGCTTGAAGATCGCGTCAAGCCGGCGAAGGCCGTCGTGACCGCGGTAGATGCGGTCCTCGAGCCAGTCCGGGCCGGCGTCCCAGACGCAGTCCTCGGCATAGAACGGAATTGATGCCTCGATCCCGCCGGCGTCGTGCGCCTCGAAGGATCGTCGTACGAGCTCGACATTGGGCTGTGACACGGGAGGTGCCAGTATCGCCGACAGCCAGAGCCTGGAGGACGCGCTGCCCGTAGCGCCGTACTCGCCGGGCTACCCGATCACGGCCCAGATCTCGTCGAACCGGTACTGGTCGTAGGGGAGCACCCAGCACTCGGCGATCTTCGCGTCGCCGACGCGGAACACAGCTACCGTCTCCCAGGTCAGGCGGCTTCCATTGCGGGTGGTCTCGCCGCCGGCGAAGATCACGGCACGCTCGTCGTCAGCGAGCACGCCGTGCACCGTGATCCGAAACGTGCGGTGGGCGAGCTCCCGTCGCACAGCGAAGTGGCGCAGGACCTCATCGCGACCCCGATAGTCGCCCGCGATCGCGCTGCGTCCGGGCACGTGCCACGCGACGTCCTCGGCGAGGAGCGCACCTGCCGGCGCCTGGTCGCCGCCGGCGTAGAAGCTGTTCTGGCGGTCGTGGAACTCGCGGATCAGGCGCGCGTTCTCATGCTCGTCCGACATCCCAAGGGAGCGTATCCCGCCGGGCCCGGTTGGGGATCTGCGGAAGCGCATGACAAACCACCATTCCCTTCCAACCCGCGCGACGAAGGGCACTCTCGGTCCGTCGTCACATTGCGCTTCGAGTGCGGCGTATGCTCGGCCGCTGGAGTAGAACAAACTGGCTGCGCCGGCAAGCATACGGCTCGGCCCGGGATGCTAGGAGGACGTCATGCGTAAGCCGGCAACTTGGATCGCGGCCGCGGCGCTTTTCGTCGCCCTCGGCGGGACGGCCGTCGCGGCCAAGCACTACCTGATCACCAGCACCCAACAGATCAAGCCCAACGTGCTCAAAGCGCTCAGGGCACCAACGGCGAGCTTGAGTGTCCTTACGACCGCGCTGTACGGCGGCCTCGCCGCCCCCGGGAAAACCAGCCAGGTAACCGCGTTCTGCCCGCCCGGGTCGCACGCCGTCAGCGGCGGTGGCGAAAGCGGCATCACCCGCCTCGAGGTCAGCGAGATGATCGGTGACCATTCGGGCTGGTTCATCATCGTGAACAACGACACCGCAACGACGGTCCCGATTCACGCCGAAGCGTACTGCGCCGCGACGGGCCAAGCCGTCGCCTCGGCCGTAGCTTCGGCGCGCAAGCGCGACGAAGCCAAGATCGCGGCCCGTGTCAGACGGCTCGCCGCAGAGCGAACGAGTTAGGCTTTCGCTGCACCCATCCAGGCAGAGGAAGGGAGGTGTTCGTGTCGGCGATCGTGCTGATCGTTGCTCCGCTCGTTGTCGTTTTGTGCGCTCTGATCGTCAGGATCAATCACGCAGAGCACTTCGCACCTCAGGCGTACTACCGACGGAAGACAGCTGGTGCGCCCGTCGTGTACGAAACCGACGCGTTGGGTCCTCGGCGCCGCAAGCCGTCGGCCGCCGATTCGTCGCCGAACGCCGGAGCCAGGCCGGGAGCATCACGTACTCGCGGTCGCGCGAGCCAAGGCCAAGGAGGTGTGTAGTCGCGCCTGCATGGGGGCCGTTGCCGGTCAGGTCACGGCTACGGCTGTCGCTGCAGTCTCGATGAGGCTGACGGTCTCATCGGGGTGGGAGACCATCGCCACGTGGCTCGAAGGAACTTCGACGGTGGTCGCGCCCATGCGCTGCGCGAACTGACGCTCGGCATCGGGCGGGATCGCCTCGTCTTCGGTCGCCACCAGGAACCACGACGGCAGGGCCTTGCACGCCGGGGTGCCCATCACGTCGGCGAACGCGTTCCCGGCAATCGGCTGCTGCACAGCGAACATGACCTTCGCCTTGACGGGGTCGACGTCGGCGGCGAAGTGGTTGACGAAGTCGTCCTCGGGCAGCCACATGAAGCCCTTGTCGTCGGTAATGACGTGAGCGAGCGTGGGGGTAGGCGGTCCCTGTCCGACGAGTGCGCCGAGCGACTCGCCCTCGTCCAGCCCGAAGGCCGCGATGTAAACGAGGCCGACGACGTTCCGAGCGTCGGTTCCCAGAGCGGTCATGATCTGTCCGCCGTAGGAGTGGCCGGCGAGGACTGTCGGGCCGTCCTGGAGCGCGAGTACCTGGCGCAGCCTTGCGACATCGTCCGCAAGCGAGGTCTCCGGGAACTGAGGCGCTGTGACCTTGTACCCGTCGGCCTGCAGGCGCTCGATCACCGAGCTCCAGCTCGAACCGTCTGCCCAGGCCCCGTGGATGAGCACGATGTTCGGCTTGCCACCTCGCGGCGTCGATGTGCGGTCTTCAGTTGCGCTCGCCATTGCAGCCTCCTTGTCGTCGCCCGCCGGTGAGCGGACGGCTCACCGCCGGCGAAGTAGATGTCTCAGACGGCGCCCCTGTCGCTTGCGAGGAGACAGCCCGTGAGGTCAACGGAGGCTGGTGTGCCAGGCGAGGGCCTGCGCGAGAGATCCCAGCAGGAACGGCCGATGACGGCGCCCTTGCGATCACGGTACTCCTGTAGGTCTGCTGGTGCGGCGCGGGGGGAGGGGGCCTCGATATCGCGCCCGTTCTGAGCGCGCCGACTTCGGTCGAGCGTCGCGCACTGCTTTGCGTGCAACTGCTCAGTAGACGAATGCGGCCAGTGCCTGTGCGATGTCGACGGCGCTCAGCGGCCCGAACCTGAGCGTCCAGGCACCGTCGAGCTCCTGTCGAAACGTATGCGGGACCGAGTGCCGTGTCAGCTCGGCCTCGTGCTCGCGTGCGCGAACGTATCCGGTCGCCCCGTGGAACGTTGCGTCGAGGCCGTACCGCCCGTCGTCGACAGGCCAGATCGTCAGCCGGTCCGGAACGGGCCCCGCTTGAATCGGAAGGAACGCGCCGGAGCTCACGCTGCACTCATAGCAAGCACCGTTCGGCGCTGACCCTGCCGATCGTGGGTATGCGAGTCCCGCGTCCCCGAGCGGGCTGTGTCTCTCTGGCTAACGACGCTGTCGCGACTCAGCTGCCGTCGGCGCTGAGGACCACCATCGGGATCGGGCGGGACGTCTGTGTCTGGTAGGCGTCGTAGCGTCCCTTGTTGTTGGCGTTGACGAGCTGCCAAAGACGCTCGTAGTCCTCGTCTCCCCGCTGGACCACCCGCGCCGTGCCCGGGCTCTTGCTGCGGGCCACCTGGATCTCGACCTCGGGCTTGGCCTGCACGTTGAACAGCCAGCCCGGCGGCTGGTCGGAGCCGCCGTTCGACGCGACCACCACGTAGTTCGAGCCGTCCTTCGCGTAGACGAGCGCGTTACGCCGGGGCCTTCCGCTGCGCCGGCCCGTGCTGCCCATCAGGAGGGTCGGAACCCCGATCGTGTTGTGGCCGATCCTCCCGTCGGTGGCCTCGTACAGCCTTTGGTGCAGCCTCAGGACCGCGCCTTGGACTCGCTCGGCCAAACCCATGGCCGCAGTCTACGCCTCCCGCATCGAACGGGACCACCGATGCACCGCAGGGACCGATTCGACCAGACAATGGCGCCGCGGAAGCCTTCGAAGCTCATGGTCTCCGTCTCAGCCTGCCCGCCGCGCGGCGAGCGCCTGTTATCGGGTTGTAAACGCCACGCCCGCGTCGCCGCGGAGCCAGGACGGCGCGGTTCCCGTCACTGGCTGTTTGGAAGGATCCGGAAGCTGTTGCGGGTGGCCGATGCGCCGGCGAACGATTCCAGACGTTCGCCGCCTTCGGCGTTGTAGATGAAGTTTTCGGATTCTTCTCCGCCGTTGCCGCCCGAGGAACCGAACGAGATGCCGCCGAGGCCGTCGACGATGATGTTGCCAACGAGTTTGGCCTTGCCGTGCAGTTCGACGACCACACCGGAGGATTTCTGGGCGTCGGCCGCATATACGCTGCCGAAGAATTCCGTGTTGCCGTTCAGTTCGAACGTCCCGTTGATGATCGCCAGGAAGCCGAGTTTTGTCGCGGAGTTAGCGACTCCGTTGCCGGTGAAGCTCAGTGTGCAGGGGCCCTCCACGTAGACCGGCGAGCCCGACAGTTCAGCAAGGCTCGTGGGGCATGTTCCGACGGGGAAGTAAGTGCTCGGACTGTTCGCTTTCGCTTTGGCCTTCAGTGTTGCGAGTTCCGAGGCCGAGTAGGTCTGTTCGGGCGGGGCAGCCACCTTCGTGTAAGGCTGCACCTGCCCTTCCCGGAATTTTTCGCATTCCGCCGGAGTCTTGCCGCTGCAGCGCATGCCGACGCCACCCGATTCCGAGGCCGTCCCCTTGGTGTTGATTATGATCTTGTTGCCGTTGTTGCTGGTGCTGAACCAGTTGCCGGCGATCGCGACCGAGGGGAAGGGGAGGGTGACGACCTGCGGCGCGATCAGGGCGACGAGGACGACCATCCGGCATTGGACGACGCCGACGGACCGAACCCATAGATTGCCTTTCAGAGGGGCCCACCTGGCGACTTCTGGCCCGTTCTCAGCCGTGGAGTCGAACAGCTGATTCGGTCCGACGGCGTTGCGCACATACGTCGTCCAGCCGTTGCTGAGCGGAGAGCCCCATGCGTCTTTGGGCGTCCCGGCCGGGCACGAGCTCGACCCGCTGTTCGGGTAGCCGACTTTCAGGCTTTCGGAGCTGGGGCAGCCGCGCGTGGCGCTGGTGGCCGGGGTGCAGCGTTCGGGGAGAGCCAGTCCCGCGTTCGATGGCCATTCGCGAGAGAGCTGCCCGATCTGCGCGTTGAGCGCCGCTTCGGCGACCGTGAACGCCGACTCGCCGGCCTGCTCTTTGCTCGAGGCTTTCTGCTGGTTGTCCGTGAGGAAGAGCAGGCTCAAACCGAGGCCGATGATCACGGTCATCAGGATCAGCGCTGTGACCAGCGCGAAGCCGTCGTCCCTACGGGCGGCTCTCATTTGACTTCCACCACCTTTGTTTCCTTGCTGGTCAAACCGCCGGGGTCGGTGACTTCGAGCGTGATGGAGTGGTTTCCGACGGACAGCAGTCCCGTTTCGGTTTCCCACACCTGGGCCGTGCTCGGCAGCACCTTGGCGCCTTCGGTCCACTTGTACGTCAGCGCGAGCCCGTCGGGATCCACGGATTCGGATGCGTTGAGGAGCACGCGCTGCAGGCTTTTCAATTTCCAGGTGAACGTCGCGGTCGGCTGGCGGTTCGCGTTGCGCAGGGAGACCGAGCTCGTCAGCTGGGTCTCGCCCGGTCGCGGCTGGCTCGGGTTCACGTTGATGTAGATGGTGGGTTCGACGGTGAGGATCTGGGAGACTTCGGTCGCCCCTTTGGGCCCGTAGGTGAAGAGCGCGCGTTTCTGGCCGCCGTTCTCGTTGGTGATGTGCTGCGCGAGCCGCGAGCTGCTTTCCCAGTCTTCGCCTTTCAGATCCGGGCATTCGGTCGCGGTCGGCACTGGCGGCGCTGTTTCCGGCCAGTTCCTGACCTGCCGCCAGAGGACCTCGTTGCTGGGGGTCGATGCGTCCAGGCAGTAGCGCACGCGCTTGGCGTTGGTTTTGTTTTTGCTTTCTTTCGACGGCGCCGAGTCCCTGATCGTCTGGAAGGTCACCGCGTAGGGTTCGGCCCGCTCGAGCGCGCCGGGGATTTCCGGTTCGGACTTGGGAGCCGCGACGTTGCGGAAGTCGCGGGCGAGCCGGTCGATGGCGTTGCGCGCGTTGTCCTGCGCTTCGTTGCGCAGCACGTCGAAGCGGGTGTTGCTCTGGAAGACGTCGAAGGCACTGAGCGTCGCTCCGAAGACGACAAGCGCGAGCGCCATCGAGACGAGCAGCTCGATCAGCGTGAAGCCGTGCTCCTGGGCCGCCCGCCTCACCCCGTCACCGGCCCCAGGATCGCCGACTCGGTGAGTTTGGTGTTGACCGCCGTGACCCAGTAGCTGTGTTCTTCGGTGGCGTCCTTGTCGGTGTAGGTCGTCGCCCCCGTGACGTCGTAGCGGCTCGCGTAGTTGCTCGACCCGCGGTAGATCCGGTAGAAGGAGACTTCACCGGCCCCCGATTTCGGCGCGGCCCAGCTGAGCGTCACGGAACCGTCGGCGTTCTTCACGAGTTTCAGGTTTTCGGGCGCGTTCGGCCCGGCCGGGGGCGGTTCCCCGCCGACGACCGTGAAGGATGTCGCGGACCCCTCGCTGATCAGTTCACTGCTCAGGGTTTCGCCGTTGGCCGCGACAGGCCGGTAGAGGGCGACGACGGTGTATGTCGCGCTCGGCTGCGGTTCCGCGGATTTGACTGTGAAGTCGGCGCACGTGACCGCGAGGCTGAGTTCGCTGAGCGACGCCGGGCATATGAGGTGGTGGGACGCGTC
Organism: Solirubrobacteraceae bacterium; assembly: GCA_036498265.1. Taxonomy (GTDB): domain Bacteria; phylum Actinomycetota; class Thermoleophilia; order Solirubrobacterales; family Solirubrobacteraceae; genus Palsa-744. The sequence goes on from DASYFT010000032.1 coordinate 41,004, forward strand.
GTAGACGCGATAGCCGATCACGTTGCGCTCTGAGTTGGCGTGCCACTGCAGCTCCGCGATCCGCTGCGGTTTGCCGCCGACGTTGACGGTGTTGAAGCCGCCCTGGATGCCGCTCGGCCCGCCCGGGGTGCCCCGAATGAGGGTGACGGCGATGGTGTCCGGGGGCCCGACCACGCCGGTCGCGTTGACCGCCTGAGCGGTGACCTTGTAGGTACCGTCCGAGATGCCCGTGATCGGCCATGTGAAGGTCCAGCCCGTCCCCCCGCTTTCCGTTTCGGTGGGCGCGGGCGTCTGGTGGCTACCTTCGAGCGACCAGATCATTCCCGTCGTGCCTTTCGGCGACGACACGGTGAAGACGAGCTGCGTCACCGCTTTTTCGGTGATCAGCGGTGCCGTCGGGTTTTTGACCGTGGGCTGGGACAGTTTGAGGTTGTAGGCGCTCAGCCCCACCGCCTCGCCGGCCGCCGTAAGCGTCTCGACCTCGCGGACGTCGGGCGAGCGGCCTTTGGCGACCCAGGTGACGTCGACGGTGATGCGCTTCAGGTTTTCAGGGAGCGGGTCCTTTTCTTCGCCCGCCACGGCCGGCCATTCTTTTTCTCCCGGGTCATTGCAGAACGGTTTTTCCCCGGCGGCGTTCGTGTGTTCGCCGTAGTTGTTCTTGGGGTCGTCGATCGCGCACTCTTTGACGCTGATCGTGTAGGTGATGCCGCGTTGGGAGACCTGCCAGGCGGCAGGCGCCGGCTGTTTCGGTTTGAGGCCTTCGAAGCCCTGCAGCTGTTCGGTGATCGAGGTGGGGGACATCTGGCTGTAGGGAAGCGTGTGGGCGTCCTCGAGAACCTGGCGCGCGAGGCTCGTCGCACCTTCCCGTGCTCGCGTGCTGAAGCTCGCCTTGACGGAGCTGTCGACCAGCGCGAATAGCGCGGTGATGCCGATCGCAAGGATGACGGAGGCGACCAGGACTTCGATCAGCGTGAACCCTGCCTCGGAAGCCGGGCGCGGACGGCGACGATGCCCAACCACGACTGGGCCCCCGTCCCCGTGAGGGGTTGTGCGCATCGATCTCAACATGGGCTGCTGCCTGTGATCTCTTCGACATGAGACCCCCGCGGCTTTAGCGAAACGCCTGCGTCTAGGCCGCTGAGCGGCCGTCTGAGCACCCGCTGGACCGGCATCGGAAGATCGCGCGCGAGGAGGACTCGAGGCACCAGGCCCACGCTCCACGCGCCCGTCCCCGGCCGCGCGTAGCTCCCGACCGTCGGCCGCGACACCGGCCGCCCGAGCCTGGTGCGCCAGACCCGAGCCGCCTAAACTCTCTGAGCCCCGGGGGACTGGTGTATCGGTAACACGGTGGTCTCCAAAACCGCAACGCCAGGTTCGATTCCTGGGTCCCCCGCTGACACTTCAGCCGCCCGAGCGTGCGCGCGCCTGGATCGAGCCGGCGCACTCTTTGGCGCCACAGATGAGGCGAGCCGCTCCGCGGGTGCCGAGACCAGTTCGCGTATGCGAACATACGTTCGCATGGCTCCTCGTCCCTATAGGCCGCTCGCCGAGCTCGAGGCCGCGCTCGTTCGGGGGGACCTCGACTTCGCCGTGATCCTCGCGGCCGAGGTGGCCGACGAGCGGCGGCGGCCGATCGACCTCGACCTCGCACTGCGGTTCCTGCCACTGATCGCCGCCCGCCGCTCCAGTGAGTACGACGCCTGGGCGCTGCGCTGGCTGCAGCGCTGGATCGGCGAGGCCGGCGCCGCGACGATCGAGCGCGCCGCGGAGGTGGCGGCCTCGCTGGCGGACCTCCCGGCGGAGCCGGCAACGGCCGTTGCGTCCCTTCGCGGTTCGGCCGGCGTGACCCCCGTCTTGCCACGCCGCCGCGGGGGCTGAGGCGGGCTCCACACCGGCGCCTCCGGCCGGCGCCCGAGGCCCTGGGGAGCGCTACGCTTGGGACGGCACACGGGCTTGGTCACGGAGGCTTACCTCGCGCAACACGCCAGGAGGCACCCGTGTGCCTCTCTCTCGGGGTGGACGTCGCGGACCGGTTGGGGGCGCCGCGGTGATGCGCGTGGTCCCAGCCGCCTTCGTCGCGGCTGGGATCGCGGACGAGCGCCGAGGCGTGGTGCCGTCTGCTAATCTCCATAAAACAGATCAACAACATGGAGATTGTCCCGGGATGACGAAGATCGACGTGCACCAGCACCTCTGGACGGAGCAGCTCGTGCAGGCGCTCGCGGACCGCAGCGAGCTTCCATTCGTGCGCCGGGAGCAGGGGCTCGCGGTGCTCTACCTGGCGGGCGAGCGGCCGTATGTGATCGACCTCGACGGCGAGGACCCCGGTCGTCGTGCAGCACTCGTAGAGCGTGACGGCCTCGATCGGGCGGTCCTCTGCCTGTCGAGCCCTCTTGGGATCGAGGCGCTCCCGCGCGAGCAGTCGCTTCCGCTGCTCGACGCCTATCACGAGGGCGCGCTTTCGCTGGGCGAGCCGTTCACGGTCTGGGGTGCGGTCGCGCTCGATGAGCCGGACCCCGATGATGTCGATCGGGCGCTCGACCGTGGCTGCGTCGGCGTCTCGCTGCCGGCCGGCGCCCTGTCGAGCATCGACGCTCTGGCGCGCCTGCACCCGCTCCTGGCTCGGCTCGAGCGACGAGGAGCGCCGCTGTTCATCCACCCGGGACCGGGCGGCGGACCGTCCGCCGGGGCGCTCCATCCGGCGGAGACCTCGCTCGGCGACCCGCTCTGGTGGACCGCCATGACCCGTTACGTCGCCGGCATGCACGCTGCCTGGCTGAGCTTCCAGGCAGCCGGGCGCAACCGGAACCCAAGGCTACGGGTCGTGTTCTCGATGCTCGCCGGACTCGCGCCGCTTCACGTTGAGCGCCTCGCCTCGCGCGGCGGCCCGGGCGCAGAACCTGACCCGCTCGTCTTCTACGACACGTCCTCATACGGGGCATCGGCGCTGCGCGCGCTCGACCAGCTCATCGCCCCCCGGCAGCTGCTCTACGGCTCCGACCGCCCGGTCGTCGACCCCGGCGAGCTCGGCATGCCGGGCCGGCTCGACTGGGACGCCGTCGACGACGGCACCCAGCGGGCGCTCGGCGCCCTCGACACGCCGGCGCTCGTATGAGCTCCACGCCGCTCACCCCGCCCGCGCGCCCCGGCTCACCGGTCGTGCACGCCGGACGGCCAGGGACGGGCTCACCGGGCGGCGTGCCGCATGCGATGGGGCGCGACCTCTCGGGCATCGAGTTACGAGCCTTCGTCGACGAGCTCGCCGAGCGCCCCGAGCTGTGGATCGACTTCGTCAGGCACGACGCCAGCCAGCGCCTCTATCAGGAGCTGCTCAGCGACCAGCACCTCACCGCCTGGCTGATCTGCTGGATGGACGACCACGACACCGGTTTCCACGACCACGACGTCTCGGCCGGCGCGGTGGCGGTCGTGAGCGGCGCGGTGCGCGAGGAGCGCCTGACGCTCGACGGCGCGCCGCAGACGCGCACGTACTCCGCCGGAGCCAGCTTCGACTTCTCGCCGGCCGACATCCATCGCGTCCGCCACTGCGGCAACGATCCCGCGGTCACGCTCCACGTCTATTCGCCGCCGCTGCTGCGCATGGGGGCCTACGCGATCGGCGAGGACGGGGTGCTCGCCCGCCACCCGATGTCGCCGCTCGACGAGCTGCGCCCTCGCGACTGCTCGCGCTAGGCGGCGCCGGGCGCGCCGGCCGGCCGGCGCTCGACGCCATTAGGGCCGGCGATCAAGATCGCGCTGGTGAGCTCGGGCTCGAACAGCCCGTGCTCCACCACGCCGGTCGTCGCGCCGAGCTCGGCGGCGAGGGCACGCGGGTCGCCGACCGGATCGAGGTAGTCGGCGATCAGCCCTCCGTCGGGGCTCTCCGGAGCCTCCCGCAGGCGGGCGTTGCCGACCCTCGCGAGGGTGTGCCGCACACCGAACGCCACCAGCTCGAGCGGGACCGGCGGGCGCAGCGCCGGCACCGCCTTCTCCGCCGATGCGATCACCACGAAGCGCCGGGCGGCACGGGCGACGATCTTCTCGCGCGTGTGCGCGCCGCCGCCGCCCTTCACGAGCCAGCCATCCGGGTCGATCTGGTCGGCGCCGTCGATCGCCAAGTCGAGCTCCTCGAGCTCGTCGAGCCCGACCATCCGGAGGCCCAGCCGGCGGGCCGCAAGCTCGGTGGCCGGCGAAGTCGCGACGCAGGTGAGGTTCGCCGTCCCGCGCTCGGCTATCGCCGGCAAGAGATAGGACACGGTGGTCCCAGTTCCGAGGCCCACGCGCATGCCGTCTTCCACGAGCTCCGCCGCGGCCCTCGCCGCCGCGCGCTTGTAGGAGGCGATCTCCTCGGGTTGGCTCAGCGACGAGTGCCGCTGCCGAGACGCACGAGGGGCCGCCATGGGGCGGACGTTACCGACCCCGCGGTGTCCCTGAGGCGAAGCTGCTCGGGCGCCGCCGGAGTGTGCAGCAGGAAGCCCTGGCCGAGCGAGCAGTCGAGTTCTCGCACCAGCGCCAGCTGGCGGTTGGTTTCGATGCCGACCGCCACCGCCGTCAGCCGCGCCTCCTTGGCGAGCGCGATCGTCGCGGCGAAGACCGCGCGGCGCTCCTTGTCGCGGTCGAAGGTCTGGACCAGTCCCCTGTCGAGCTTGAGGATGTCCAGCGGGAGATCGCGCGGCAGGCGCAGCGAGACCTCGCCCGAGCCGAAGTTGTCGAGGGCGATCGACACGCCGAGCCGCCTGAGGTCCTTCAGCGCG
>DASYFT010000033.1:0-29765 GCA_036498265.1 Solirubrobacteraceae bacterium
ACCCCCGCAGCCGCAGCCCCACCAACTTCAGAATCCGTCGCGAACCGCGACTCCAACCGCACATTCCGCACAGCCCCCGACACATCCCCAAACGCAGAAGCACCCCAACCACCAGCATCAACCGCCACAGTCATACCTTCCAGGGCCGCCGCCGGCGCGGTCTGGATCGGCTGCGGGGCCGCCGCCGGGATCGCCACCGGTGGCGATCCCACCACCACCGCCGCGTGCCTGCGCCTGCGGTGGGCGCGCTTCAGGCGCCTGTGGTGGACGCTCGTGCGGCGCCTGACGCCGAGATGGCGGCTGTGGAGGGGATGACGGGCATTGCTGCGGTGCCGGACGATGCGGTGCCGGACGATGCGGTGCCGGACGGCGTGGTGGCGGACGCTGCGGTGGTGGACGGCATGGTGGTGGACGGCGTGGTGATGGACGGCGTGGTGGCGGACGCGGCGGTGGTGGAGGACGCGGTGGTGGATGGTCCTGTGGCGGGCGTTATGACGGTGGAGGGTCCGGTGGCGCGCACTGCGGTGGCGCACGCTGCGGTGGCGCACGCTGCGGTGGCGCGCTTGCCCGTCGTGGTGGATGGGGCTGTGCCGGTGGGCATGTGCGGCGTGGCGCAGTTTGAGGCGCCGGGGACGCCGGAGGACGAGCAGCCTCCTGTGGTGAGGTCTGTGGCGCCGAGCCGTGCCGTGGCGGTGGCGCGCCCGGCGGCGTGCGTGCGACCGCGCGACGGCACGATGAAGGCGTGCAGTCGGCGCGTGGAGGACCGACGCATGCGGCCGGCCGCCCAGGATCCACTCGAGGGTCCCCGGCAGCGTCAGGCCGAGTGCGGCGTTGAAGCGCGCATCGCCGGTGGTGGGGACGATCGGCCCGGCTGGCCGGCTGGACGCCGCGGGCCCCCAGGGCCTCAGAGCGGACACCTGGGTCGGCGCCAGGGCGCCGAGCGCCAGCAGGAGCGTGACCAGCGACAGGGCCTTGCGCGACCGCAATTCCGGTCCCCTCCGCCTGCCGCCACGCATGGCGGGCAGGCCCGGGCCTCGGAGCCTACGTCTCAAATCCAATCCCTTCGGCTACGTGTCGAATGGGCATAGCTCGAGGCCGGTGGTCGTGCTTCGCTCGATCATCGTGGACGGCCTCGAGCAACGAAGCGCGGCACTCTAGCAAAGGGTCCGGCGGCTACATCACCCTCGATCTGGCTCCAGCAAGCCAAAGTCGCGCAAATACCGGAAACGCCGCCGGTCCGGCTCGACGCTCCTCTCAGGCTGCCTCGAAGCGAACGACCCCGTCCTGCTCGTGCTCTACGACGACGCCCTCGGCGAGCAGCAGGTCGACGTGCCCGAGGACCTCCGAGAGGGTGAGATAGGCCTGCGTGACGGCGACGTTGCCCCACAGCTCCTGGGCGATCTCGTGGGCGCTGCGGGGCTGAGCGACGATCAAGCGGTGGATCTTCTCGGCGCGGCGGCGGTGCATGCGAAAACGCTCGTCGATCACCGCGACGTGGTCGGTGATCGGCCGGCCGTGCCCGGGCAGCACGAGCGAGAGCTCCATCGCCCGAGTCTGCTCGAGCGAGGCCAGGTACGTGATGAGGGCCTGCGGCCGCGGCCCGTCGAAGGCGGCTCCGGCGCCGAGCGGGCGGGCCAGGAGCGGGTTCGAGGAGATGTGGCTCAGGAGGTGGTCGGCGGCGAGAAGGATGGACCGAGACTCGTCCAGGAACACCGTGTCCGAGGGGCTGTGGCCCGGTCGGTGCAGCACCCGCAGGCTCCGGTCGCGCAGCTGCAGCAGCGAGTCGTCTGTCAACGGCCGCGTGACCTCAACCTGCGAGCCCCACGCCCGGAAGCCCGCGGAGACGGCCCGCAGCGCGGTCACGATTTCGGGCGGGATCCCATGGCGCAGCATCGTCTGCTCGGCGAAGCGGTCGTCGAGGTCGGTTTCGCGGCTGTAGCCGGCCAGGTAGCCCGCCAGGCCCTCGATCGCGGCCACCTCGGCGCCCGAGCGTCGCGCGAGGATCGAGGCGAGGCCGAAGTGGTCCATGTGCTGGTGGCTGATCACCAGCAGCTCGAGGTCCTCGACGGCGTGCCCGCGAGCCGCCAGCGCCTGCTCGAGCTCGTCGAGCGCCTTGGCGGAGTTCGGCCCGGAGTCGATCAAGGTGAGCGGCGAGTCCTCGATGAGGTAGGCGTTCACGCGTCCCACCTGGAACGGCGTCGGGATCGCCAGCCGGACGATCCCCGCCTGCTCGCCCAGCGCCAGCGCCTCGAGCTCCCCCTCGCCCTCGCGCTCGGCGGGCTGCTCCGGAGCGCTCACGACCCGGCCGGGCCGGGCGAGCGGATCAGCGCGAGCACTTCGTCACGGCGCTCTTCCATGTCCTGCCTCGAGATGAGCGACTCCAGGCAGAGCCGCAGCAACGGCTCCGTGTTGGAGGGCCGCACGTTGAAGTGCCAGTCCTCGTAGTCGATCGAGATCCCGTCCAGCCTGCTCTGCTCGGCATCGGCGTAGCGCCGGGAGATCTCCTCCATCTTCGCCTGCTGATCGGAGACCTCGGAGTTGATCTCGCCCGAGATGAAGTACCGCTCGCGGTAGGGGCGAAGCAGCTCGGACATCGGCTTGCCGCCCGAGCTCAGCATCTCCAGCACGAGCAGCGCCGGGATGGTGCCGGAGTCGGCGCAGTAGAAGTCCCGGAAGTAGTAGTGGCCGGAGACCTCGCCACCGAACAGCGAGCCCTCGGAGCGCATCCGCGTCTTGAAGAACGCATGGCCGACGCGGTTCACGAACGGCACGCCGCCCGCGCGCCTGACGGTGTCGGGCACCGCCCACGAGGCACGGACGTCGTACAGCACCGCCTCTCCCTCGCGGCCCGCCGCCAGCGCCTTGCCGAGCAGCGACTCGGCGAGCAGCGCCGTCATGAAGTCCCCCGGCACGAACTCCCCGTGCTCGTCCATGAAGAAGCAGCGGTCGGCGTCGCCGTCCCACGCGATGCCCAGATCGGCGCCCGTCTCCCGGACCCGCTGGACGATGAACGCGCGGTTCGCCTCGATCATCGGGTTCGGGCCGCTGTCCGGGAAGTCGCCGTCGGCGATCCAGTTGGACTCGATCAGCTCGAGCCCGAGGCCCTCGAGCAGCGGCCCCACCATCGGCGCGGCCATCCCGTGGGACGCGTCGACGACGACGGTCAGCGGGCGCTCGGCGGAGCGGACCGCGTCGGGATCGATGAAGCGCATCGCCGCCTGCTGGAACTCCGGGTACACGTCGAGCTCCTCGAGCGTGCCGCGCGGCGGCTGTGCGTCGTGCTGCGCGGAGCCTCCGTCGGCTTCCCCTTCGACCGCCCGCCGCACGTCCTGTATGCCGGAGTCCCCCGACAGCGCGATCGCGCCCTCGCGGACGAGCTTCGCACCCGTGTAGGCCTTCGGGTTGTGCGACGCGGTGCACATGAGGCCTCCGCTCAGCTCGCGCGAGCCGACGAACCAGTAGAGCATCTCCGTGCCGACCTTGCCGATGTCGAGCACGTTCGCCCCGGCGGACAGCATGCCCTCCCGGTAGCGCGCCGCGAGCTCGGCCGCGCCCGCTCGCATGTCGTGTCCGAGCCCGATGCGGAGCTCGGAGACCTGCTTGCCCTCCAGCCGGCCGAGCACCTGCGCGAACGCGCGCCCGATCCGCTCGGCCACGTCGCCGTCGATCTGCTCACCGGCGATCCCGCGGATGTCGTAGGCCTTGAAGATGTCCGGGGAGACGGTTGCGCTCATGGGCGGTCAATCCTAGGGGGCGGCCCTGCCCCAGGTCGGTTTCGCGCCGCGATTCGTAGACTTCCGGTTGTGTCCGGGCATTCGAAGTGGGCCAGCATCAAGCACAAGAAGGCGGTCGTCGACTCGCGCAGGGGCGCGCAGTTCTCCAAGCTCACGCGCGCGATCACGGTGGCCGCGCGGGACGGTGGGGGAGACCCGGACGGCAACGCCGCCCTAGAGAACGCGGTGCGCAAGGCCAGGGAAGCGTCGATGCCGAAGGACAACATCGAACGTGCGATCGCCAAGGGAACCGGCGAGGGCGGCGAGGCCGATGCCATCGAAGCCGTGCTCTACGAGGGGTACGGGCCCGGCGGCGTGGCGATCCTGGTGGAGGCGCTGACAGAGAACCGCAACCGCACGAGCGCCGACGTCAGGCACGTCTTCTCCAAGAACGGCGGCAGCCTCGGCGAGCCCGGCTCCGTCGCCTACCTGTTCGACAAGAAGGGCACGATCGTGATCGACGCCGGGCGCTACTCCGAAGACGACCTGATGCCGGCCGTCGAGGCCGGCGCCGAGGACGTCTCGAGCGACGAGGGGGTCTTCGAGGTGATCGCCGAGCCGGCCGACTTCACGAACGTACGGCGCGCCCTGGAAGCGGCCGGAGTCGAGCTCGAGAGCGCCGAGATGGACTACCGCGCCTCGAGCCTCGTCCCCGTCGAGGAGGCGCAGGCGCGCCGGCTGCTGGCGCTGATCGAGAAACTCGAAGACAACGACGACGTGAGCGCGGTTCACGCCAACTTCGACGTGTCCGCCGACGTGCTCGAGCGTGTCGCGGGTTAGGCGGTGAGCCGCCCGCCCGTCGTGATCCTCTGCGGCGGTCGCGGCACGCGACTCCAGGAGCGCACGCAGGAGATACCCAAGCCGCTGGTCGAGATCGGCGGGATGCCGATCGTCTGGCACGTCATCCAGCTCTATGCCATCCAGGGCTTCAGCCGCTTCCTGCTCGCGACCGGCTACAAGGGCGAGCTGATCGAGCGCTTCGTCGAAGGCCACGGCTGGCCGCCGGGAGTGGAGGTGGCGTGCGTGGACACCGGCCTCGAGACCCAGACCGGGGGACGCATCAAGGCGCTGGCCCCGCGCCTCGACGGCGAGGAGCTCTTCTGCGCCACCTATGCCGACGGCGTCGCCGACATCGACCTCGACGCCCTGCTCGGCTTCCACCGCGGGCACGGCGCGCTCGCGACGATGACCGTGGTGCGCCCCGAGCTGCAGTTCGGCGTCACGGAGCTCGAGCCCGACGGCAGGGTCACGGGCTTTCGCGAGAAGCCCCGCTCGGATCACTGGATCAACGGGGGGTTCTTCTGCTTTGGCGGCCCGGTGCTCGACTACCTCGACGCCGACAGCGTGCTCGAGCGCGAGCCGCTCGAGCGCCTGGCCCGTGCGGATGAGCTGCGGGCCCACCGCCACGACGGCTTCTGGGAGTGCATGGACACCTACAAGGACGCCGTCCAGCTCAACGACCTCTGGGCCTCCGGCAGCGCGCCGTGGCGGCTGTGGGGCGACGGAGACGCCCCACAGGACACCGACGGGATGGATGCGCAGGAGCTGCAGGGCTCACCGCGCTGAGCGTCCCTCTCAGGCTGCCAGCAAGCGTGCTCTGAACAGCCGCACCGGCCCGCGAATCCCCTTCAGGCGCCGCTCGCCGGCGAACGACCAGCGGTAGGCCTCGGCCGTGGAGTCGTGGAGCGCCGTGTCGGCCAGCAGGCTGCCCGGGCGGGCTACGGAGGTGATGCGGCTGGCCAGGTTCACCGGCCGTCCGAACCAGTCGCCGGCACGCGGCAGCGCTGCACCCAGCGCGGCGCCGGCGCGAAGCTGGGGGAAGTCCTCGCCCTCGCCGTCGGCCGCCTCGATCAGCGACAGCGTCGCTTCGAGCAGCGGCCCGGGCTCGGGCGAGGCGAGCATCGCGGCGTCGCCGATCGTCTTGACGAGACGCACGGGCGCCACCGCGACCTCCATGGCGAGCAGTTCCAGCCGCATGGCGAGGCGGCCGAGCTCGTCCGGCGGCACCTCCTCGCCCAGGCGCGTGAAGCCGACCAGATCGGCGAACGACACGGCGATCTCCCGCGAGCCCGGAAGCTGGCCGCCACTGCGCTCGAGCTCGCTGACAACCGTGCTCTGGGTGGCATGGCGCATGTGCAGGGCGAGCACGTTGCTCACCAGCGGGTCGACCAGCGGATAGAGCTGCTCGGCCGCGCGGGCGTAGCCCTGTGCAAGCTCGGCCTCGCTCATGCCGGGCTGAAGGACGAGTTTCAGCGGCACCGCCCGAAGCAGTTCGGCGACCTGGGAGAGGCCGCGGCCAAGCACGCGCATCAGGTCCAGCAGATCCTCGTCGGTGATGCCGGCGGCCCGAGCGATGTGGATCTGGCGCGTCGACTCGACCTCCGTGTCTGTGTAGACCGCCTCCCCGCCCTCCGGAATCGGCAGTCCCATGGCGCGGCGCGCGCGGACCAGGAAGTCCTCGTCGATCCCGGTCAGCTCGGCTACCTGGGCCGAGGTATAGCGAGCTCGGCTGCCGATCACGCGGTCGGCCGGCAGGTACATGATCGTCCCCGCAGTAGTCGAGCGGCGAAGCTCGGACAGCGGCACGCCTTCGGCCGTGAGTTCCTGCAGCAGGACGAGCCGCTCGGCGCGCTGCTTGCCTTCCAAGCCCTCGAGCAAACCCTCCGCGGCGAAGTCGATGCCCGGCTCGGCTGGCATTGCGGCCAAGCCTATCGGCGGCCCGTGCTCACGGCCGCGCAATGCTCAGGAGGCACGCAGGCGTCCGGTGACGGGCGCAGAATCACAGGCCGTGATCGTCCTCGGCATCGACCCCGGCCTGGCCAACACGGGCTATGGCGTCGTCACCCGTCGCGGGGGGCGACTGCTGGCGCTCGACGGCGGAGTGATCGAGACCCGCTCCGGGGGCGCTCAGGAGCGCCGCCTCGCGGAGATCCACGCGGCCGTCGACTCGCTGCTGCGCGAGCACGACCCCGAGGCCGTGGCCCTGGAGGACCTCTACTTCGGCCAGAACGTGCGCACGGCGTTCGCCGTGGGGCAGGCGCGGGGCGCGGTCATGCTGGCCGCGGGCCAGCACGGCGTGCCGTGCAGCGGCTACACCCCCCAGCAGGTGAAGGGGGCAGTCTGCGGCAGCGGGCGCGCCGCCAAGGACCAGGTCGCGCGCATGGTGCAGGCGCTGCTCGCGCTCCCCGAGGAACCGCGCCCGGACCACGCCGCCGACGCGCTCGCCGTGGCGATCTGCCATCTGAACCGTGCCCCGCTGTCGAGCGCCGTGAGCGGCGCCCGCCTCCGGGCCGGGGCGGGCGCCGTGGAGGCGCCCGCATGATCGCGCTGCTTCGCGGCGAGGTGGCGGTGCGGCGCAGCGACCACGTCGTCGTGCTCTGCGGCGCGGTCGGCTACCGCGCGGCGGTGTCGGCGGAGACGCTGCGCCACGTGCCCGCAGCGGGCGAGCAGGTGACCCTCCACACGCAGCTGATCGTGCGAGATGACGCGCTGACGCTGTACGGCTTCCACTCCGAGCAGGAGCGCGATCTCTTCCTGATGCTGCTGTCCGTCCAGGCCGTCGGGCCGAAGGTGGCGCTGGCCGTGCTCTCCGCCGGGCCGCCGCGGGAGCTCATCGGTGCGCTCGCGGCGGGTGACGCCGCCCGCTTCCAGGCCGTTCCGGGGATCGGCAAGCGCACGGCCGAACGAATCATCGTCGAGCTGCGCGAGAAGGTCGGCGTCGACGGCGATGCGGGGCCGGGATCGCGCACGCCGATCGTGGCGCGGCGAGGCGAGGCGAGCCAGCCGCGCATGCTCGCGCGCGAAGGCCTGCTCGAGCTCGGCTACGCGCCCGGCGAGGCCGACGAGCTGCTGCGCGAGGCGGAGGGCACGAGCGCCGAGGAGCTGATCGCGGAGGCGCTGCGCCTCGCGCGGGCGGGATCGTGAGCCGATGAGCGAGACGGCGCCCCGGATCCAGACGCCCTACCTCGTGGCCGACGACGAGCTCGACCGCTCGCTGCGCCCCCGGCGGCTCGACGAGTTCGTGGGCCAGCAGTCGCTGCGCGAGCAGCTGACGGTGGCGATCGAGGCGTGCGGCGCGCGGGGCGACGCGCTCGACCACCTGCTGCTGGCGGGGCCGCCCGGCCTCGGCAAGACCTCTCTCGCGCAGATCGTCGCCGCCGAGCTCGACGTCCCGTTCGTCCAGACCGCCGGGCCCGCGCTCGAGCGCAAGGGCGACATCGCGGCGTTCCTCACCGCGCTCGAGCCGCGGAGCGTGTTCTTCGTGGACGAGATCCATCGCCTGGCGAGAACACTCGAGGAGACCTTCTACCCCGCGATGGAGGACCACCGCCTGCCGATCACGGTGGGGCAGGGCGCGGGCGCGCGGGTGGTCACGCTCGAGCTGCCGCCCTTCACGCTCGTCGGCGCCACCACGCGCACCGGCCTTCTCACGACGCCGCTGCGGGACCGGTTCGGCATCCAGGCCCGGCTCGAGCCCTACTCGGCAGAGGAGCTCGCGGTCATCGTGCGGCGCTCCGCCGGGATCCTGCAGATCGAGCTGGAGGACGACGGGGCTCGGGCGATCGCGGGCCGCAGCCGCGGCACCCCGAGGGTGGCCAACCGGCTGCTCAAGCGAGTGCGCGACTTCGCCGAGGTGCGCATGGAGGGCGTGGTCACGGCTCGGGCCGCCCAGGCGGCCCTCGAGATGCTCGAGGTCGACGAGCTGGGCCTCGACCGGCTGGATCGCGACATCCTGCGCGCGATCTGCGTCAAGTTCTCGGGTGGGCCGGTCGGCCTCTCGACGCTGGCAGTCGCCGTCGGCGAGGAGCAGGACACGATCGAGGACGTCTACGAGCCCTACCTGCTGCAGGAGGGGCTGCTGAAGCGCACGCCCAGAGGCCGCGCCGCCACGCCGGCCGCCTTCGAGCATCTCGGGCTCGAGGCTCCGGCGCCCGCCGGCCAGGCGCTGTTCTGATCCGCCTGCCGCGCGGTGAGGAGGTCGCTGCAGCCGGGGGCCTTGGGGGCGATGCTTGCGTAGTCTGTGTGGAGCACCATGACCCATCCGTTCATCTGCCCCAACTGTGGCCACCGCACGAGCGAGCTCGATCGCAACCTCGGCTTCACCCGCCAGCGCAAGGGCTGCGCAAAGTGCGGGTTCGCCTTCTTGTTCGAACTGCTCGACGACTACTACCCGGCGCCCGACGCGGCGTTCTTCGTATGCGACGGCGAGGGGAGGGTGGTCGGCTGCGGCAAGAACTCGTTCGCCTTCACGGGCCTGGAGGAGGAGGAGGTCATCGGCCAGCACGTGGCCCAGGTGCTCGGGCTCCGGTTCTCGAACGGGGACGACCCGGTGGCTACGGTGCTCGAGTGGGGGGTGCGGGCCCTGCAGGTGCCGGTCACGGTCAGCGGCGAACGCGACGTCGACGCCAGCGCCAAGGCCGACATGTTCCCCGCCTACGACGACGACGGAGGCCTGCTGCTCGTGCTGACGCCCGAGAAGTAGTCTGATCTGGACCATGACCGACCGCCGCCGCAATGCCCTCATCCTGCTGATCGTCGCCGGCCTGATAGCCGCGTCCTTGGCGGTCGTGGCGACGAAAAAGACGCGTCTCGGGCTCGACCTGCAGGGCGGCGTGGAGCTCGTGTACCAGGGCAAGCCGACCGCCCAGGCGAAAGTCGACGCCGAATCCCTGAACCGGGCCATCGACATCATGCGAAAGCGCGTCGACTCGCTGGGTGTCTCCCAGCCCGAAATCCAGCGATCGGGCAAGGACGAAATCAACGTGGCGCTGCCGAACGTCAAGAACGTCTCGCGCGCGCAGGACGAGGTCGGCAAGACGGCGCAGCTGTTCTTCTACGACTGGGAGCCCAACGTCATCGGGCCGGACGGCCAGCCGGCGCCGACGGACGGAACCGTGACCGGCGACTCGACCGCCTCGGGGGCCGGCGGCTCGAGCGCAGGGCTCAGCGAGTACCAGGCTGTGCTGCGCGCAGCGAAGCGACCGCCGCTGGTACGCGGCAAAGAGACCACGCTCGCTCCCGGCTGCACCCCGCAGCAGGTGGGCGGCTGCATCTACGGCACGTGGTACCTGCTCGACACCAAGGGCGAAAAGGTGCTGCGAGGGCCGGAGGAAACCCAGCAGAACCTCTACGCCGACAACTACAAACCTCCGCCCGGCGCGGTCGTCAAGGCGGTGCGGGTCAACCCCGGCACGCTGGTCGTCCGCGCGCAGCCGGTCCAGAGCTCCTCCGGCAAGGTCACCAACCGGCTCCCGGACAGCTGGTACGTGATCAACGACGAACCCGTGCTGACCGGCGCCGACATCACCCACCCGCAGCAGGGCTTCGACGAAGGCAACGGCGGCAACGGGCAGCCGAACGTCAACTTCGGCTTCAGCTCCCGCGGCAAGGGCACCTTCGAAGCGGTCACCAAGAAGATCGCCCACCGCGGCCAGGAAGCGCAGCTGCCGGGCGTCCGCAAGGAAGCGGCGCTGCAGCACTTCGCGGTGGTGCTCGACGGTCAGCTGATCACGGTGCCGTCGATCGACTACACCAAGTACCCCGAAGGGATCGACTCCTCGAACGGGTCAGAGATCTCCGGCAGCTTCACGATCACCTCCGCCCAGGAACTGGCCGACGAGCTCCAGTCGGGGGCGCTGCCGATCAAGCTGGCGCTGATCTCGCGTTCGCAGGTCTCGGCGACGCTCGGCAAACAGGCGCTCAACGAGGGGCTCGTCGCGCTGCTGGTCGGCTTCGCGCTGGTGTGCGTGTTCCTGCTCGCCTTCTACCGCGTGCTCGGCGCGATCGCGGTCGGCGGCCTGCTCATCTACGGCCTCTACTTCTTCGCGCTGATCAAGCTCATCCCGATCACCCTCACGCTGCCCGGGATCGCCGGGCTGATCCTGACGATCGGCGTGGCGGCTGACGCCAACATCGTGATCTTCGAGCGTGTCAAGGAGGAGATCCGCGGCGGAAGATCGATCATCTCGGGGATCGCCACGGGCTACAGGCGCGGCTTCGCCGCGATCGTCGACGCGAACGTCGTCACGTTCATGACGGCCTTCATCCTGTTCGCGCTGGCAACCGCGGAAGTCAAGGGCTTCGCGTTCACGCTCGGCATCGGCACGCTCGTATCGCTGTTCACGGCGGTGCTGGCCACCCAGGCGGCGCTCGGCGCGATGGGACGCTCACGGCTGGTCTCGCACCCGGCCGCGCTCGGCGCGGAGCGCAGGGGCAGGGGCTGGAGATTCGACTTCATGGGCGCGTCCAGGTGGTTCTTCTCGCTGTCCGGGACGATCCTGCTGATCGGGGCGCTCGCGATCGGCGGCAAAGGCCTGAACTTCGGCATCGACTTCAAGTCCGGCACGCGCATCCAGACTGCGTTCGTCAAGCCCGTGACGGAGTCGCAGATAGGCGAAGTGATGAAGACCGCCGGGGACCCCAACGCCAAGGTCCAGAAAGTCACCAACGCCAACATCGGCGGCCAGGGCTTCCAGATCTCCGCGCGGACGCTTCGCCCGGACAAGATCAAACAGGTCGAAACGGCGCTCAACAACCGCTTCCAGGTACGCAACTTCTCGTCGACCTCGATCGGCCCCACGTTCGGCAAAACGGTCGCCAACAGCGCGGTCATAGCGATCATCGCCTCGCTGCTCGTGATCTCGGCCTACATCGCGCTGAGGTTCGAGTGGAAGTACGCGGTGCCTGTGCTGATCGCCCTGATGCACGATCTGCTGATCACGGCCGGCGTCTACTCGCTGACCGGCCGCGAAGTGACCACCGCGACGGTCGCGGCGCTGCTCACGATCCTCGGCTACTCGCTCTACGACACGATCATCGTGTTCGATCGTGTGCGAGAGACCGTCCCGCGGATGCCGCGGGCCGCTTTCTCCCAGATCGTCAACCGCTCGATGTCGGAGGTGCTCACGAGGTCGCTGGCCACGAGCTTCTGCACGCTGCTGCCGGTCACGGCGCTGCTGCTGTTCGGGGGCGAAACGCTCAAGGACTTCGCCTTCGCGCTGCTCGTCGGGATCGCCTCGGGGGCCTACTCCTCGATCTTCATCGCCTCGCCGGTGCTCACGCACTGGAAGGAACGCGAGGGTGGCTACAGGTCGCGGCGCCTGCGGATCGAGCGCGAATCGGGCGCCGTGCCGGCTTACGCCACCACCGCCACCGGGGCGCCCCAGGACGTCGAGCCGGAGCACAGGCGCAAGCGCACGAGGCGCGGCAGCCTCATCGCGCCCGAGCAGCCCGGAGAGCAGCTCTCCCGCGACGAGTTCCAGGAGCTGGTCCGCGATATCGACGTCGACGGCGAGCCCGCCGGCGGCCGCGGCGCCCGCGCCGGGACCGCCCAGCGCACGACGCCGGCCCCGCCGGCGGCGCCCGAGCGCGACCCGGCGGCCGACCTCGCGCCGGAGGACCTCGTCCTCAAGGACACCTCCAAACCGCCCCCCAAGCGCAGGCGCCCGCGCAACAAACGGCACGGGAGATCACGCTGATGGGACTGCTCGCCTGGGTCATGATGGGCCTTGCCATCTGGCACTACACGATCTTCCTGCCGGACCGCTTCTGGGGCGGGATCGTCGGGGCTTTCGTGGGGTCGCTCGTCGGCGCGATCGTCGTCGGGCTGATCATCTACGGCGTCAAGGTCTCCTCGCTGCGGATCCCCGGGGAAAAGGCGACCGACATCGGGGTCGTGCTCTACGCGGTGCCGGGCGCGCTGATCGGCATCGCGGTGGTGTACCTCGTCGGCGTGCGCCGCGAACACGGCGGCGCCCAGGCGCCCGCCGCCTGAGCCACCCCGCCGGCCCGCCGGCGCAAGACCCGCCGCCGCTGCGGATCGCACGCCACCGCTGAGGTTCCGTCCCGGCCTGACCGTAGTGTGGCCGGGGTGCTCGCGCCCCGCTTCGAGATCCCCGCCTGCCCCGAGGAGCACGTGGAGCGGCTCCGGCGCGAGCTTGGCCTGAGCGGCGCGATGGCCCAGGTGCTCGTACGCCGGGGCCTTGGCGACCCGGCCGCCGCACGCGCATTCCTGGATGCCTCCGAGGAGCACGCGCCAGAGCGCTTCCGCGGCATCGGCGATGCCGTCGAGGTGATCCTGCGCCACGTCGAGGAGGGCGGGGTGATCACCATCCACGGCGACTACGACGTCGACGGGGTGTGCTCGACCTCGGTGCTGGTGCGCGCCCTGCGGGCGCTCGGCGCGAACGTCGACTCCTACCTGCCGGATCGCGCGGGCGACGGCTATGGCCTGAGTGCGGCGACGGTCCGCCGGCTCTCGGAGCGCGGAACCCGCCTGCTGGTGACGGTCGACTGCGCCATCACCGCCGTGGAGGAGGTCGCCTCTGCCAGGGCGCTCGGGATCGACGTCGTGGTGAGCGACCACCATGCCCCGAGGGCGGACGGGCGGCTGCCGGCGGCGCCGATCGTGCACCCCCTGCTCTGCGGGTACCCGACGGCCGAGCTGTGTGCCACGGCGGTTGCGCACAAGCTGGCGCAGGCCTTGCTGAGCGCCGCCGCCGCTGCGTCCTCCGGCTTCGACGGCGGCCACCTGGAGCTCGCCCGCCGTGGCCTGGAGGAGGACCTGGCCCTTGTGGCGCTCGCCACCGTCGCAGACGTGATGCCGCTCACGGGAGAGAACCGCCGGCTCGTCCGCCGCGGCCTGGCCGCGCTGGCCTCTACCAACCGGCCGGGCCTCAGGGCGCTCATGGGTGCGGCGGGCGTCGACCCGACCCGCGTGGACGAGCGCGCGCTCGGGTTCGCCCTGGCGCCGCGCATCAACGCCGCTGGACGCCTCTACCGCGCCGACGCGGCGCTCGAGCTGCTGCTGAGCGATGATCCCGCCCGCGCCCGGGAGATCGCGCGCGAGCTCGACAGCGCCAACCGTGAGCGCCGCGACCTCGAGCTGCGCATCCGGCACGAGGCAGAAGCCCAGATCGCCCGGGCCGGCGAGCGCTCGGCCTACGTGCTGGCCGGCGAGCGATGGCACGCCGGCGTGATCGGGATCGTCGCCTCGCGCCTGGTCGAGGCGACCCGCAGGCCGGTCGTGCTCGTGGCGCTCGACGGCGAGCGCGGCAGGGGATCGGGGCGCAGCATCGAGGCGTTCGACCTGCTGGGGGGCCTCACAGCGTGCGCCGGTCAGCTGCTGCGCTTCGGTGGCCACCGCGCGGCGGCGGGGCTCGAGATCGAGACGGCGCGGGTGCCGGAGTTCGCCGACGCCCTCTGCTCCCACGCCGAAGGCGCGCTCGGCGCCGAGGACCTCACGCCGGTGGAGCGCGTCGACGCGGTGCTCGGCGGCCGGGAGCTCGGGATGGAGCTCGCCGAGGAGCTCCGCCGGTTGGCTCCCTTCGGGCGCGGGAACCCGGGCGTGTCGCTTCTGCTCGCAGACGCGACGTTCAGGGACGTGAGGCCGATGGGCGAAGGAAGGCACGCGCGCTTCAGCGTGGAGTCCGACGGCGCCCTCGCGAGGGCGGTCGCGTTCGGGACGGGCGGCCGGCTGCCGGTGGACGAGGGGGCCCCCGCCGAAGCGACGTTCAGGCTCGAGGTCAACGAGTGGAACGGTGTGAGCGAGCCGCGCCTGGTGCTGCGGCACGCACGGCCCGCCGAGCGGGCGCCGGACGGCCTGGCGCCTGCCGAGCCGCCGCCCGAGAGCGAAGCGGAGCCCTTCGACGCGACGGTTGTCGAGGAGGCCGGGGAGCTCGTCCTCTTCGCGGTGCCCTGAGAGCGCTTCAATCCTTCTCGGCGGTCCCCTACCCTTAGACCATGGCCAGCGCTGAGGATTCCCACGGCTCACAGGCCACCGACCTGCCGGAGGCGGTGGGAACCGTCGAGCCCGCGGGCTCGACGACCGAACGCGGCGGCCGGAAGCCGGCGGCTCCCACGCAGCCCCCTCGGCTGCGCCTGAACGACGCCGAGCGCCGCCTGCTGAGCGACCTGTTCGCGATCGTCTCCGAGCACGCCGCCGACTCAGCCGTCGAGATCGATCGCGCCCGCGTCGAGGACGCGTTCGTGTTCGCCTGCGAGCACCACGCCGCCCAGCGGCGCAAGTCGGGCGAGGACTTCATCGTGCACCCGGTCGGGGTGGCCCGTATCTGCGCGAGCATGCGGCTCGACACCGAGACGCTCTGCGCGGCGCTGCTCCACGACACCGTCGAGGACACCTCGGCCTCGATCGAGGAGGTGCGCGAGCGCTTCGGCGAGGAGATCGCCGCCGTCGTCGACGGGGTGACCAAGCTCACCGGGATCACCTTCCAGTCGCGCGACGAGGCGCAGGCCAACAACTACCGCAAGATGATGGTCGCGATGGCCACCGACGTGAGGGTCATCCTGATCAAGCTCGCCGACCGCCTGCACAACATGCGCACGCTGGACGCGATGCCCAAGCAGAAGCAGCTCGAGAAGGCCCGCGAGACGATCGAGATCTACGCGCCGCTGGCGCACCGTCTGGGTATCCACGCGATCAAGTGGGAGCTCGAGGATCTCGCCTTCGCGACGCTCCACCCTCGCAAGTACCAGGAGATCAAGGGGCTCGTCGCGCAGCAACGCGACGACCGCGAGCGCTACGTCAGCGAGGCGGGCGAGTACCTGCAGGCCGAGCTGGCGGACGTGGCGATCCAGGCCCAGATTGCCGGTCGCGCCAAGCACTTCTACTCGATCTACTCGAAGATGACCAAGAAGGGGCGCGAGTTCAACGAGATCTACGACCTCACGGCGATGCGGGTGCTGGTCGACTCCGTCAAGGACTGCTACGGCACGGTCGGGGTGATCCACTCGCTGTGGAAGCCGCTGCCGGGGCGCTTCAAGGACTTCATCGCGATGCCCAAGTTCAACATGTACCAGTCGCTGCACACCACCGTGATCGGGCCCGAGGGACGTCCCCTGGAGATCCAGATCCGCACGCACGAGATGCACGAGATGGCCGAGTTCGGCGTGGCGGCCCACTGGATGTACAAGCAGCCCCAGCGCCCGGGTGCCGGCGCGACTGCCGAGCATCAGGAGCCGGCGGGGCCGGGCGAGGACGCCAAGCTCAAGTGGCTGCGCTCGATGCTCGACTGGCAGAAGGAGCTCTCCGACCCCGGCGAGTTCATGGACACGTTCCGCAACGACCTGTTCGAGGACGAGGTCTACGTGTTCACCCCGAAGGGCGAAGTCAAGTCGCTGGCGGCCGGCGCGACGCCGCTCGACTTCGCCTACGAGGTGCACACCGAGATCGGCCATCGCTGCGTGGGCGCGCGCGTGAACGGCAAAATCGTGCCGCTCCACTACGAGCTGCGCTCGGGCGACATCGTCGAGATCCTCACCGCCAAGCGCGAGCGCGGTCCCTCCCGCGACTGGCTTGCGATGGTCAAGACGACCCGTGCCCGCAACAAGATCAAGCAGTGGTTCAAGGCGGAGTCGCGCCAGGACACCGAGCACACCGGCCGCGAGCTGCTGCAGGAGGCCCTGCGCAAACAGGGCCTGCCGGCGCAGAAGATCACGGGCTCGGCGCTCCTCGCCGACGTGATCCGCGAGGTCGGCTACCGCAAGGCCGACGACTTCTACATCGCTCTCGGAGCAGCCAAGGTCTCGCCGAAGCTGGTCGTCAACAAGGTCATGCAGCGCCTCAAGCACGGCGAGTCGGCCGACGGCGACGAGGGCGCCGTCGACCTGCTGCGGGTCGGGCGCTCGCGCCGGCGCCCGACGAAGTCATCCGGCCAGCTGGGGATCACGGTCGAAGGCGTCGAGGACGTCATGCTGCGCCTGGCGAAGTGCTGCCGCCCGGTCCCCGGAGACGAGATCGTTGGCTACATATCGCTCGGGCGCGGGATCACGATCCACCGCGAGGACTGCCCCAACGCCGTGATCCTGCGCAAGGATCCCGAGCGCTTCACGAACGTCGGCTGGGAAGGCGACCAGTCGACCGGGTTCGTCGTCGAGATCCAGATAGACGCCTGGGACCGCCACCGCCTGCTCGAGGAGCTCTCGCGCGCCTTCTCGGAGTCGGGGGCCAACATCCTCGAAGCGCGCTGCCTGTCCACGCCACCGATGGTCAAGAACCGGTTCGTCGTCGAGGTCGCCGACACGCACACGCTCAAGGGCGCGATCACGCGACTGCGGAACATCGAGTCCGTCTTCGACGCCTACCGGGTCACGCCCGGAGGGGCTCCTTAGGAGACGACGGTGAGCGCCTCGGGCAGGATCGAGTAGCGCGCCTCCATCACCTCGCCCAGGTAGTCGCCGTCGACCTGCAGCGGCAGCGGGCGCTCGTCGGCGCTGCGGACCTCGAGCTCGGTGAAGCTCGGGAGGCCCACGATCTGGCGGTGGCGCACCACGCGCGCCCGCCGCGACAGGGCACGCCAGGCGATGAACGGCATCGAGACCGGCGTGGCACGCCGGAGCACGCCGCCGGCGAGGGTCCCGGAGCGCAGGTCCGCTCCCTCGGCGATCTCGACCGGGCGGTTCTGGAAGTAGGTGAACGGCGACCCGTTCTGCACGATCGCCGTGATCCCCTCGAGCTCCTCCTGCCCGAGCTGGACGCGCAGGCGGGGCGGTCGCAGCAGGTAGCGGCGGTTGAACGTCTCCACGGCGACCCAGGTGAAGTAGTAGGCGCCGAAGCGGGCCTTGCGGCGGGGGTTGGCATCCACCCGCTCCACGACGCTGGCGTCGAGTCCCAGCCCGGAGGCGAAGGTGAAGCAGCGCCCGTTGACGACGCCGAGGTCCACTTTCCGGGGCCGCCAGTCGTCGGCCATGCCCAGCAGGTGCTCTGTGGCGTCCACGAGGTCTCCCGGGATGCCGATGATCTTGCCGAACACGTTCGCCGAGCCGCCCGGCAGGCAGCAGAGGGGAGTCGAGGACCCGAGCAGGCCGTTGGCAGCTTCGTTGACCGTCCCGTCGCCGCCGAAGGCGACGACCACGTCGTAGCCCTCGTGAGCGGCCTCGCGGCACAGCTCGGTTGCGTGCCCGCGCGCCTGGGTGTCCACCGCATCGACCTCGAAGCGGCCCTGGAGGGCGTAGACAACGAGATGGCGCAGGCGATCGGAGACGGTGGCGGCGTACGGGTTGACGATGATCAGCATGCGCCGCTTGGGCGCCGCCCCGGCGGGCTCGAGCTCGCCTGGGGCGTCCTGCGGATCGTGGACCCGCTCGCTGGTTGAGGTGCTCACCGGTACGGCCTACACCGGCTGGGGCGGCGCGTTACCGGCGTGCCCGGCACGGTTGCTCTCGCCGGGATCGTTGCTAGACTCCGGCACCACATAGCTGGACACATCCAGAGGGGTGGAGGGACTGGCCCTACGAAACCCCGGCAACCACCGCACAGTCACGGCGGGAAGGTGCCAATTCCAGAGAGATGTGTGGCGGGCCTTCGTGCTCTTCGCCACACCGGTGACACGGCGAAGACCAGAGCGAAGGGAGCCCTCAAATGGCTGTGACTCATCTGGAGTGCAAGGAGTGCAAGGCGCAGTACCCGCTGGAGGCGCTGTACGTGTGCGAGCGGTGCTTCGGGCCGCTGGAGGCCGTCTACGACCACAGCTGGAAGCTCGACGTCGGGGAGATGCGACGCAGGATCCAGGGCGGCCCGCAGAACATCTGGCGCTATGCCGACTTCCTGCCGCTCGCCGGCGGCCCTCCGGGCCCATCCGGGCGGCTGGCCTCGCGCGTCGGGCTGCCCGCCGGCTGCACACCCCTGATCCGTGCCGACCGCCTGGCGGCACGGCTGGGGCTGCGCGAGGTGTGGGTCAAGAACGACGCCGCGAACCCCACCCACTCGTTCAAGGACCGCGTGGTGTCGGTCGCCGTCGCCAGGGCGCGGGAGCTGGGGTTCGAGACGATCGCCTGCGCCTCGACCGGGAACCTCGCCAACTCGGTGGCTGCCCACGGCGCCGCGCTCGGGCTCGAGTCCTACGTGTTCATCCCCGCCGACCTCGAGGAGCAGAAGGTGCTGGCGACGGGCGTCTACGGGACCAACGTCGTGGGTGTCGAGGGCAGCTACGACGACGTCAACAGGCTCTGCACCGAGCTGTGCGCCGAGCGCAGCTGGGCGTTCGTGAACATCAACCTGCGCCCCTACTACGCCGAGGGATCGAAGACGCTGGCGTTCGAGATCGCCGAGCAGCTCGGCTGGGAGCTTCCCGACCGCTGCGTCGTCCCCGTCGCCTCGGGCTCGCTGTTCACGAAGATCGCCCGGGGCTTCGCCGAGTGGAGCGAGCTCGGCCTGATCGACGACCCCGGCCGCCCGCTGCCGCGCATGAACGGCGCCCAGGCCGAGGGCTGCTCGCCGGTTGCGAGCGCGTTCGCGGCCGGCCACGACGTCTGCCGGCCCGTGAAGCCGCGGACGATCGCCAAGTCGCTCGCGATCGGCAACCCCGCCGACGGCCCCTACGCGCTGGACCTGGCGCGCCGCAGCGGCGGCTCCGTGGACTCGGTCACCGACGAGGAGATCCGCGCGGGCATCGCGCTGCTGGCGCAGACGACCGGGGTCTTCACCGAGACGGCCGGTGGCGTGACGACGGCGGTGCTCGCGAAGCTCGCCGAGCGCGGCGACATCGACCCGGAGGAGCGCGTGGTGCTGGTCGTCACGGGCGAGGGACTGAAGACCCTCGACGCCGTGCGCGGGACGTTCGAGACGCGGACGATCGAGCCCACCGTAGAGGCGTTCCTGGCCGGGGTGCCCGGCACCGTCTCGACCCAATGACGGTCGTCGTCAAGATCCCCACCCAGCTGCGCGCCGCGGCCGAAGGCGAGGCCGAGACCCAGGTGGAGGGGACGAACGTGCAGGAGGTGCTCGAGCGCCTGTTCGAGCGCTTCGAGGAGCTGCGGGGCCGCATCTCCGACGACGACGGGACGCTGCGGCGCTTCGTCAACGTGTACGTCGCCGGTGAGGACATCCGCTTCCTGGACGGCCTGGCCACGCCGGTGTCCGATGGCGCCGAGGTCACCATCCTGCCCGCCGTCGCCGGCGGCTGACGCCCGCCGCACAGCTGCGGCAGCGCGGACTGCGCCCGTCTCCCGGTGTCGCCTGCGCCCGATGCGCTACGGCGCTACGGCGCCCGCGGCGACCTGATGGCCTGCAGCGGCGCCCTGGCCGGCCCTCGCCGAGCCGGGCGTCGAGCCGCTGAAGCCGACGGTCGACACCAATGCGGCCGCGCACATCGCGGCGATCGTGAGGGCGCGCATGCGCCGAGGCGTCAGCCAGCCGAAATGGTGGTTCTGGAGCCACGACCTGAAGCCCGTGGCGGCCGACGCCGCCGTTATCGCGCAACCGACGCACATGGGTCCAGGATAGGACTAGAGCCGCTCGGCTGCGCCGGAGCGGGCTTCCAGGCGACGGCGCAGCTCTGGGCCGCTGCCCGCGGAGACGGCCCGGGCGGCGCGTGCCTCGCTCAGATCGAGCCCCCGCGCGCTCGCGAAGTCGAGCAGGTCCTGGCGTTCCTCGGACTCGCGGGCGGTCCGCAGGAAAAGCCAGCAGAACAGCCCGAGGGTGAGGATCGACTCCTCGATCATCATGACCGCCCCGGCGAGGTTCTGGTCGGCCAGGGGCGAGATGTGGAACGCCGCGTCACCGTGCAGGTAGAAGGGATAGAAGACGGTTCCCGACCAGAGGAAGACGTTGCCGAGGATGGTCCCGGCGAGTCGCACGGCGACGATGTAGAGCAGCTTGGCGAGGTTGCCGAACCAGCTGGGGGTGGGGAGGGGGCCGAACAGGCACATCCACATGTTGATCCCGGCGGCGATGAACATGACGTGCTGGAGCGCGTGCACGCCGGAATGCCGGAGCGCCGCCTGGTAGAGCGCGGGCAGGTGCCAGAGGTAGAGGTCGAGCACCCACAGCGGAAGCGCGATCGCGGGGTGGGAGAGGACGCGCAGCCGGTCGAACAGCGGAATCCTCAGGATCGGAGCGAGCAGCGGCCCGGTGAGCCCGAGCACGATCAGCAGCGTCCCGATGTCTCCGAGCAGCAGGTGCTCGATCATGTGCGCGTAGAGGAGTTCCTGGCTGGCGCCGCCGAGCGAGCTCAGCGCGGCTGCGACCACCACGAGGCCGGCGTAGAAGCAGCTCCTGCGCCAGCCGAGCACCGGGTGGCCGGCAGCCGACAGCGTGCGCGCACGCCGCGCGTAGAGCAGCCCCAGCAGCGCCAGCGGGCCGAGCTCGAGGAAGTCCGAGGCGCCGATCGACACGGCGATCGTGAGGTGCTGCATCGAGCTTCAGGGTACGCCAGCACAGCTCCGGCCGCGCCTCGCGAAACAATCGTATTTTTCGGATCTCTTAACGCCCCGTTGAGGTTCGCCTGGGTACCATGAGCTGTGGTTTCGACCATGTCCGCACCGACGCTCATCCGCTCCGCCGCCGCCGACGGGATGACCGAGAGGTTCGACCCGATCGCCTGCCTCGACGAGCGCGTACGCCAGCAGGCAGCGGCCGCAGGTCCGGGCGCTCCGGGCCGCTACATCGAAATCCAGGGGCCGGACCAGTCGCTTCAGATCCAGCTGGGCAAGGACCCGATCCACATCGGTCGTGGCCTGGCCGCCGACCTGCGCCTGGACGAGAGCTCGGTCTCTCGCCGCCATGCGATCCTCGTCCCGCGGCCGAGCGGCGCACGGATCCTTGACGACCGAAGCTCGAACGGGACGTTCGTGAACGGGCGGCGCGTGCAGCAGGCAGACCTGTCCGCGGGTGACGTGGTCGTCATCGGGCGCGTCGTCCTGCGCTACATCGAGGTCTGAGGCGCCCGCCGGGCATCCGCCGCGAGCATCCGCCTCGTGCGGGCCGGAAGGCGAGGACACGCCGGTTCGACTCGAACCAGTAGAACATTCGTCCAATCCGGAACGCCGCCGTGAATCTGTGCTTACATTTGTCGCCTCGATCGCAAAGCCAGCACTGAAAAAGGCAAACTCGTCGCGAGGCGAGGGCGCAAAGTCAGGGATCTCCACGAGATAGCTCGACCGCCGGTGGGAACGCCACGGAGGGCTGTCGTGTGTGAAGAGCCGTCGCAACGCAGTGTCTGGGGACCCCGGCGTCCGGTCTGCTCGGACGAACCGTGCTGGGAGCGGCCATCGAGGCCGCGCCGCAGCTCGCCGTCGAACTCGCGGTCCGCATGTCGTTCGCTCGAGAGCCTGCCCGGCTCGCCGCTCCGCCCGCTCCCGGCCAGACGGCCGAGCGGCGGCTGCAAGCGACTCGGGAAGCGTCTTAGCCCCGGTGGCTCCGGGGAAGCGGGGGGAGACCAAGCCGGCTGACAGTCGCCTAGTTGCGCGGCCGGCTGGGGAATCCAGCCGCGCGGGGGGGCGATGGCGCCAGCTTGGGAGGGGCGGAGATGCCCGGCCGGTAGGGACACCGGCCGGGCATCTCGCGTTCCAGGGCCGCCCGCCGGCGGGGCTCGCTCGAAGGCCGCCCGCGCTGCCCGCTCGAGCGTCTCGGGCGGTGCACGGATCGGTATGGCGACCCGCACTGCCGCGGCGGTTAGCATCCTGGGATGCCAGCGTCCGAGCGCGACGCCGGGCGCCGGGCGGGGCGTGCCGAGGGCCAGCGGACGTACGCCGGCATCGGCTCACGCCAGACGCCCGCCGACGTGCTGGCGCTGATCGGGTCGCTCGCCGAGCGGCTCGCCGGACGGGGATGGGTCCTTCGGACGGGTGCCTCGCCGGGGGCCGACCAGGCCTTCTACCGCGGTGCCCTGGCAGGCGGCGGGCAGGTCGAGCTCTACCTCCCATGGCCGCGGTTCGAAGCCGCCTCCTGGGCAGAGCCGCCCCGCCAGGCCGTCAGCGTAGTGGACCGGCCCGCCCCGGCGGCATACGAGCTGGCGGCGCGATTCCACCCGGACTGGGCGACCCTGGGGCCCTGTGAGCGGCCGCTGCTGGCACGCGACGGCCACCAGGTGCTCGGCGCCGACCTGGCGAGCCCGGCAGCCTTCGTCGGCTGCTGGACCACGGACGGCAGCCTCGACGGCGCGGGCCTGCTCTCGGAGGGGACGGGGCAGGCGCTGCGGATCGCCCACGCCAACAGCGTCCCGGTGTTCAACCTCGCCCGGCCAGAGCACGTCAGGGCGCTCTCCGATGCACGATCGGGCCGTTGTCCACGCGCCGGCGGCGTGTAGCGTCCCGTCGATGAGCGACCCACGCGCCTTCGCCCTCGAGCGCGCCGAGGTGCGTCCCGGCGTCAGCCTCGGCTGGGTCCGCGCAGGCCAGGGAGGCTTTCCCCTGCTGCTGGTGCACGGCTGGCCCGAGACGAAGCGGATCTGGTGGCGGAACATCGGCGCGCTGGCCGGTGCCGGCTTCGAGGTCATCGCTCCCGATCTACGCGGGTTCGGCGACTCGGGTCTCGCGCCGGACGGCTTCTACGACCTCGCGGCCCACGCGCGCGACATGCATGCGCTGGTGCGGGACGTGCTCGGCCACGAGCGCTGCGCGACGGCGGGCGGCGACCTCGGGGGAGCGGTGATCCAGGACCTCGGCCTGCGCTTCGAGGGCTTCGTCGAGCGCCAGGTGCTGTTCAACTGCGTGATGCCACTGCTCGGCGATGCCTACGAGGCCGCCGGGATCCCTGGCGCGCCCACCCGCGAGCTTCGGATGGCGGGGGACTACTTCCTGCGCCAGGGGCGCGAAGCCGACGTCCTGGCCGCAGAGCTCGATACGCCCGAGCGCCGCCGTCGCTACGTGGGCGAGTTCTACGGACACCGCTTCTGGGCCACTCCGGGCGCGTTCTCGCGCGAGGACGCGGACTTCATGACCGAGCCGTTCGCCGACGGCGAGCGCCTGCGGGCCGGCTGGGGGAACTACGAGAGCGCTCTCGGGAGCCGACCCCTGTCCGAGGCGCCGCGGTTCTTCGAGGTGAGCTCGCTTCCGACGCTCGCCCTCTATGGGCCGGACGACCACGTGATCTGGCGGCAGTTCCCGGAGATGTGCGAAGTGGCGTTCACGACCCTGATCGGGCCGTTCGTCGTGCCGCGCGCCGGGCACTTCCTGCAGTGGGAGCGCGCCGAGCTGTTCAACCGCACCGTGGAGTACTTCCTGCGCGACCTCGTGCCCCGGTAGCGACGTTTCCAGCTGGTAGAACATGGCCGTGCTCGACGATCTCGCTGCGCGCGTCGACCGCTGGGCCGGGCAGCGTGTCGAGGGACGCATCCGCTCACACCACCGCCGCCGCCTCGACCGCTTGGGTCGCCTCCACCAGCTCGATCCCCCCGACGACGGCAGGCTGTGGGCCGCCGGGGACCCGCCGCCCCGGGAGGGGTGCGAGCTCGACGTCCTGATCGACGGCGAGCAGGCGCTCTCTGCCATCGCCGAGCAGCTGGCCGCGGCGCGCAGCAGCGTCCACATCGCCGGCTGGTGCGTCTCGCCGGACTTCGGCCTCACGCGTGACGACCGCGCGGCGAGGCTGCGCGACGTGCTCGGCGAGCTGGCCGAGCGGATCGACGTCCGCGTGCTGCTGTGGGCGGGCGCGCCTCTGCGGCTGTTCGAACCAGACCGGGCGCTCGTTCGGCGCACGCGCGAGGAGCTGATCCGCGGCACGCGGGTCAGATGCGCCCTCGACGCGCGGGAGCGCCCGATGCACTGCCACCACGAGAAGCTCGTGATCGTCGACGGCGAGGTCGCGTTCGTCGGCGGCATCGACCTGACCTACCTCGGCGGAGACCGCTACGACTCGAGCGAGCATCCGATGCGCTGCCGTCTCGGCTGGCACGACGCCTCCACGCGCCTTCGGGGCCCCGCTGTGGCCGATGTCGCCGAGCATTTCGCGAGCCGCTGGCGCGAGGTGGACGAGGAGGCGCTTCCGGCTCCGCCGCCCGCGCCGGCGGCGGGCGAGCGGACCGTCCAGGTCGTGCGCACGGTCCCGGAGAAGATCTACGACTTCCGCCCCGACGGGGACTTCCGGATCCTCGAGGCCTACACAAGGGCGCTGCGCTCGGCGCGGCGGCTGGTCTACCTCGAGAGCCAGTTCATGTGGTCCTCGCAGGTCGTGGACATACTCGCCGAGAAGCTCCGCCGGCCTCCGAGCCCCGAGTTCAGGGTCGTGGTGCTGCTGCCGATGAAGCCCAACAACGGCGGCGACGCCACGCTGGGCCAGCTCGGCGTGCTCGCCGAGGCCGACGGCGGCGCGGGGCGCTTCCTGGCCACGACGCTGTCATCCCGCACCGGCGGGCTGACGGGCCCGCTCTACGTCCACGCCAAGATCGGGATCGTGGATGACGCCTGGCTGACGGTGGGCTCGGCCAACCTCAACGAGCACTCGCTGTTCAACGACACCGAGGTGAACGTCGTGGCCTGCGACCCCGGGCTGGCGCGCCAGACGCGCCTGCGCCTCTGGTCCGAGCACCTCGAGCTGCCGATCGCCGAGGTCTCCGGGGAGCCCCACCGGGTCGTCGACGACCTCTGGCGCCCGATCGCCGTCGAGCAGCGCCTGCGGCGCGAGCGAGGCGAGCCGGCCACCCACCGGCTGCAGGAGCTGCGTGGCCTCTCGCGGCGCCTGATGACGCTGATCGGCCCGATGCAGGGGCTGTTCGTCGACGGCTGAGCCGGGCATGGACATTCGTTTGCCCGGCGCCTCGCCCGCCCCCTCGCTACCTAGAATTCGGACTGGACTCCAGAGGAGGGGCCAACCGAAACGGAAAGAGAGCACCGAGATGCAGTTTCAGCTGGTCTACACCAACGCCGGCTACCACGCCCGCCTGTTCAACGAAAGGGGCGAGCTCATCTTCTGGACACGGGAGTACGACTACAAGCAGGAAGTGATCGACGTCTGCTCCGAAGTCAAGTTCGGCGTGGCGAACGCGCCGATCACGGACCCCGAACTGCAGTAGCCGCTCACTCGGCGGCGGCCAGGGGGATCGTCTCGCACGGCGGCTTCTCCGCCGCGTATTTGAGCACGCAGTCCCACGTGCAGAAGTGCAGCGGGTCGCCCTGGTCCTCGTCGACGGTGAGGAACATGGGCGGCCGCAGGCCGGTTGTCTGGACGTGGTGGTTGCACTCACGCCAGTCACAGGTGTAGGTGCGGCTGATGCTCATGTTCGTTCCTTTCGTGTCGCTTGATGGCGTCCCGGGAGACGCTCAGCCGGTCTGGGCGACCGTCGCGCGAGCGCCTTCCTCGCCCGCTTCGCCGACGGGTGCCCGTCGTTCCCTCTGGACGCTGTGCTCGGGGCAGTACACGCCCCGAACCAGGCCGCTCTTCAGTCCATAGCCGAGCCACAGCCCGCCGTCCCAGCTGAAGTTGAAGAAGCGATCCCCGTGGACGCCGGCCCGGCGCTCGCGCGCCCAGGCGTCCGTCGCGACCCCCGTGGGCACCGTCGCACGGCAGGAGCATCCGTCGGAGAGGTATCCCGAGGAGACGCACCTCAGGGGCGGGTCTGCGGGCCGCTGGCGCATGAGCCGGCGACTCGCGAGGTTCGTCACGACGCTTGGCGCCTCGACTGCCGGATCCGTTCCGATGGCTTGCATGTGTCACAGCTCCTTCGCGAGCCTGTCCATGCCCGGTCTCTTTGCGTCCCGTGCACCTTTCGGGCAGTTCATGTCGTACCTTTCGGACGACGCGCGGGCCGTCCGTGAGGATTGTTCGAGTCATTTGGACGGTTGTTGCAGCACCGCGACGGCAATGTCCCTGCTAGTCGGGGCTTTTTGTCTGGATCGTGGCCCCTGCAGCCCGGCGGCCTCAGTCGCCTCCGCCGCCCCCGTGATGCCCGTGTCCCCTGCCACGCGGGCCGGCGTCGCCCGCCGGCGGGGTGGCCGCGGCTTCGGAGGGCCCGTCGGTCCCAGTCGATCCCTGTGGCGTCGCACCCAGGGCGGTCCCCAGGCCGGCCAGCGCGCTGCCGAGCGAGCCCGCCGCCGCCGGGCTCAGCCCTCCCTGTTCCTGAAGGGCGGCCAGGCGTCCGGAGAGCTCCAGCAGCCGCCGCTGGGCGTCGATCGGATGGCCGGCTTCGGAGGCCCTGACGATGTGACCGAGCGCGCCTTCGAGCGCTCGGGCGGCTTGCGGGTCGATCGCGCCGGCCGCGGCCATCCGCGCGAGCAGCGAGCTCAGCACGGCGGCTGCCGCCGCGCCACTCGCCTGGGGAGGTGAGGCGGCCGCGGCCGGTGTGCTCCGCGTGGGAGGCGGGGTCTTCGGGCTGGTGGCCGCTGCCTGTGGCCGGCTGCGCGCCGCGGTCGTCCTCGCGGCCGTAGCGCCGGCGAGGGCAGCGCGCGGCGGGGACGCGCCGGCTCGATGACCCGAGCCACCGCCGGCGGTCAGCGCGACGGTACCGGCGGTCAGCAGCGCGGCGGCCGCCAGCGCGGCGCCGGCCGCCGCGCGCCCGCGCCCGCTCCGCGAGCGCCCGAAGCCGGGAGCCGGCGTGCCGGGGGCCGCCTGCAGCCGCCTGGTGGGCTCCGTCGGCCGGGGCGGCAAGATCGGGCGAGCGGGCGGCGGTGACGCGGAGGCGTCCAGCAGTCGGTGTACCTCGGCCGCGTCCTGCGGCCTCGCGTCGGGGGACTTGGCCAGCATCGAGAGGACGAGCGCCTCGAGCGATGGGGAGATGCTGCGGTTGAGGGCTCGCGGCGCTCTCGGGTCGCTGTTTACGTGCTGATGGAGCACCGCCGCCGCCGATTCGCCGGTGAACGGCGGGGCCCCCGTGAGCAGGGCGTAGAGCAGGCAGCCGAGCGAGTAGACGTCGGAGCGCTCGTCGGCGCGTCCCCCCAGCGCCTGCTCGGGCGCCATGTAGCCCGCGGTGCCGAGCACCGAGGCGTCCAGCGTCAACGTGCTGCCGTCGAGCGAGCGGGCGATGCCGAAGTCGAGGACCTTGACCGTGCCGTCGTCGGCGAGCATCACGTTGGCGGGCTTGACGTCGCGGTGGACGATCCCCGCGGCGTGCGCCGCACCCAGGGCGGCCGCGACGCGTGAGACGATCGCGCTCGCCTGCTCTCCACCGAGCGGCGCATCCTCGCGCAGCACGTCCGCGAGGCTGCGACCGTCGACGAACTCCATGACGATGAACCGGGTGGCGTCGTCCTCGCCGGTGTCGTACACGGCGACGACCCCGTCGTGGCTCAGAGAGGCGGCGGCGCGCGCCTCGCGCTCGAAGCGCGCGCCGACGCTCGAGTCCTGTTCGGCGATCTCCGCCGGCAGCAGCTTGACCGCCACGGTGCGGTCGAGGACGAGATCCCTCGCCCGGTGCACCGTGCCCATCCCGCCGCGGCCGACGATCGCGCCCAACTCGTACCGGCCGGCCAGGCGCCTGCGTGTGTCGGGCATCAGGACATTCTTACGATGTCGCGGCGCCCGGCGGGCCGCCGGCGCGGGCATCGCCTAGCGCGTGTGCTTCTTGACGGCGCTGCGGGCTTTGCCCGCGGTGTTCTTGGCTTTACCTGCAACCTCCTCGGCGACGCCTCGTGCCTGCGTCCCGGGTTTGTCGGCGGCGTAGCCGGCTTCACGCTTCGCTTTGCCTTTGGCCTCTTTGAGCCTTCCCTCGGCCCGTTGTGCTCGGTCAGCCATGATGGCCTCCTGTCTTGGTCTGGTTGACAGCCAACTACCCGCCGCCGCCGCGCCGAAGCAGCGCCGCCGGTGGTCCGTGGCAGCACCGCCGACGGCCCAGATGTCAACCAGTTGTTACCGCCCGCATCGGATGCGTGTGGCTTCTGGCGCGGGTTGCTAGGGTGCCCGCCTCGCCGTTCACGGGGACCTGCCGCAAGACAGATCGGTCTCGAGTTTACGGTTGTCAACCCTGGGTAAGGGGGTGCGATGTCCGGAAGTCGGCTCGAGGGGAGCCAACTGACGTGTAGAGGAACAGCACGACCGCGACTGCGGTCTCGCACGATCGTCGTGTTGCTGCTGCTGCTCGGGGCCGTGGGCGCATGCGCGCCGGCTGCGGCCGAGGCCGCCGCTCCGGTGTTGAGCGTCCGCGCCCACACGCTGAAATGGACCGCGGTCGGCAAACGCCATCTCTACCGCCTCTCGCGGAGGGTGAAGGGGCTCCCGGCGTACACGCTGCTGCGCACCGTGACCACGCGGAGCCTCACGCCTCCGGCGCTGCCCGGCGAGACGGTGATGTACCAGGTCAAAGCCGCCTACAACGAAAGCTCCTGGTCGAACCGCGTTTCGATCGCCTACCCGTCGCTCGAAGAACCCGGGCCCAAAGAAGAACCGCCGCCCAAAGAAGAACCGCCGAAAGAACCGCCGCCCAAAGAACCGCCGCCCAAAGAAGAAGAACATCCGGAAGTTCCGCCGCCGAGCGGTATGACTGTGGCGGTTGATGCTGGTGGTTGGGGTGCTTCTGCGTTTGGGGATGTGTCGGGGGCTGTGCGGAATGTGCGGTTGGAGTCGCGGTTCGCGACGGATTCTGAAGTTGGTGGGGCTGCGGCTGCGGGGGTGCGGGTCGCTTCGTGGGTGGTCGGGACGGGTGGTTCGATCGCGTCGATCAACCCGGTGGCGATGGCGGCTGAAATCGTTGGTTTGTTCAAGCGGTATGGGAGGGGTGGGAGCTTCTGGGCGGGCCGGCCGGATCTGGGGGGCACTGCGGTGGAGCTGTTGAACGAGCCGGGGAACCCGTATTTCTGGTCTGACGCGTCTGATTTCGCGGCGTATGCGGCGCTCTCGCGGGTGGTGCATGCGGCGCTTGAAGCGAACTTCGCGCCGGTCAACCGGCCGAAGCTGCTGCTGTCCTATGACGGTGGCTATGGCGGCTCTGAATACGGCCGGGCGATCTTCGCCGCGGGGGCCGTCGCGGATGGCGTGACGGTCCACCCCTATGGCGGCAAGACGAACCCGGCGGCGAGCGCCGAAGGGCACCGCGACCGTGCGGTCCAGGCGCACGCCGAGACGGGGCTGCCGGTCTACGTCACCGAGATCGGCTGGCCGACCGCCGTCGGGCAGCCCGCGACCGGGGACAGCCTGCAGTGGACCGAAGCGCAGCAGGCCGAAAACATCAGGAACTTCATCGGCTGGGCCCGCGAAACGAAATACGTGGCGATGGTCGTGATCTTCAACTACGTCGACTACGGCTCAAACGACTACTACGGCATCGAGCACAAGGACCGCAGCCACAAGACCTCCTACACCACCCTCCACGAAATCAGCGGCTAGAAACC
>DASYFT010000034.1:0-1698 GCA_036498265.1 Solirubrobacteraceae bacterium
GGCGATCCAGCAGCTCGTCGGCACGTCGACCACGCCTCCTCCGACGAACCAACCGCCGCCCACGGTGACACCAGCCGTGGTCGCACAGATCACTGATCTCGTCACGCAGGCCAACCTCCACTACCAGGCGGCTTACACGGCCCTGAGCAGGGGCGACCTGACGACGTTCGCGAACGAGATGGCCACTGTCGGCACATTGCTCAAGCAGCTGCAGGCGCTGACCGGGACAGCCGCCCCGCCCGCGACCACCTCACCATCGCCGCGTGCGACCGCCTCGCCGGGCGCCTCGTCGAGCCCCTAGCCCGTCCGGAGCGGCACGAAGAGCACCGGAAACAGCGAGCGGTGACTCATGGTGTCGCCGTCGCGCCGGTAGAGCCGGAGATCCTGGGGCTCGTCCGGGGCCCTCGTGATGGGCATCACCAGCCGCCCTCCGTCCGCCAGCTGGTCGACCAGGGGCTCTGGCACGGCCGATGCCGCGCAGGCGACGAGGATCAGGTCGTACGGGGCCGCCGGCGGCCAACCCAGGCTGCCGTCCGCGACGGCGACCTCGACGTTGGCGAACCCGAGGCGGAAGAGCGCCTCCGAGGCACGCTCCGCCAGCGCCGGCTCGCGCTCGAGCGTGATGACCCGGCGGCAGAGGCGGCTCAGCACCGCCGCCTGGTAGCCCGACCCCGCGCCGACCTCGAGCGCGACCTCGTGAGGTTGCGGAGACAGCGCCTGGGTCATCAGGGCGACAACGAGCGGCTGCGAGATGGTCTGCCCGCAGTCGATGGCCAGGGCCCGGTCCTCATAGGCGTAGCGGCGCGCCGATCCACGCAGGAACTCCTCGCGCGGGATCGACCCCATCGCGTCGAGCACTCGCTCGTCGGTGACCCCGTGAGGCAGCAGCTGCTCGGCGACCATCCTCCGCGCCGGTGTGCTCACTGGTGTCCTCACTCCCGAGGGTACAATCTCGATGTCGCATTGGCGTCGTCCCCCCCATCCGTCCCACTGAAATGGCGCCGCCCCGTCAAGCAGCGCTCGCGCCTGGTCAGGCGATCGGGCCCGGCCCATGCGCGCGTTGAATTCGCCCATCCCTCAGAGCAGGAGTTCGCGCGCTTTCTCGACTACTACCGCATCCGCTGGGTTTACGAGCCGGTGTCTTTTCCCGTCGCGTGGGAGGGCACGCGGGTGGCCGAGATGTTCACGCCCGACTTCTACTTGCCCGAGCACGACATGTACATCGAGCTGACCACGATGAAGCAGTCGCTGGTCACACCCAAGAATCGCAAGCTGCGCCTGCTGCGCGAACTCTACCCGGAGATCAACGTGCGGCTTCTCTACCGCAAGGACTACCAGCAGCTCCTCGCCAAAGCGGGTTATGGCGCCCTCGAGGTTCAGCACCTGCGCAAGCAGGACATCGGCGACATCCTGATCTCGCCCGTCGAGCTGGAGACCAGGGTCCGGGCCCTGGGCAGGAAGATCTCGCGCGACCATCGCGGGGAGTCCCTGGTCCTCGTCGGCGTGCTCAAGGGCGTCACGTTCTTCCTCGCGGACCTGGCGCGCCAGATCAAGGTGCCCTTCGTCATCGACTACCTGGACCTGCGCCGCTATGCCGGCGCGCAGCCCCGCGAGCGCGTGCGAATCGCGCGGGACATCGACTACCAGATCGAGGGAAGGCACGTGCTGCTGGTCGAGGACATCGTCAACACCGGCCTG
>DASYFT010000035.1:0-2312 GCA_036498265.1 Solirubrobacteraceae bacterium
TGGCGGTCCCCTCGGATGCCGAGGCGGTGGCGGCGCTTCACGCCGACAGCTGGCGCCGCCACTACCGGGGCGCGTTTTCCGATGAGTTCCTCGACGGCGACGTTCAGACCGAGCGCGTGGCCGTCTGGAGCGAGCGGCTGCCGGGTTTCGACGGCGCCGGGCCGGACGGCGCAGGCCCGGAGGGCACCAGTCCCGACGGCGCGAGCCACACAGTCGTCGCCGAACATGGCGATGAACTGGTTGGATTCGTACACACCGTGTTCGAGGCCGATCCCCAATGGGGAGCGCTGATCGACAACCTCCACGTCGTGTACGCGGAAAAGCGTCGGGGGATCGGCTCGCGTCTGTTGACGGTCGCAGCCCGGGCCGCCCTCGAGCGCGGGACCGGCCTCTACCTGTGGGTACTCGAGCAGAATTCCGACGCTCGAGCCTTCTACGAGGCACGCGGGGGGAAGTGCGTCGAACGGGCCCTCGTGCCGCCTCCGGGCGGGATCGCAAGCCGGCTCAACGGCACACCATTTGGGCTGCGTTACGCGTGGCCCGATCCTGCCGTGTTGGTCTGACCCGGACCCGACGATCCCTCGCGTGGGTGTGCGCACACGCCTTCACACCAGCAGGACCGCCGCCTTGTGCGGGCTCGCGGGCGCTTCTAGGATGAGGCTGACGCAATGGACGATCGTGTACTTCCACCGGGGAGGCGCACGAGTTTGCGGGGCCGGTCCGGCGAATGCGCGCTTCTTGACGACGTCGTCTCGGCGATCCGCCGGGGCGAGAGCCGCTCGCTGGTCGTGCGGGGCGAAGCCGGCATCGGTAAGACGGCCCTGCTCGAGTACCTGATCGGGTCGGCACCGGATCTGACGGTCGTCCGGGCTATGGGCGTCGAGTCGGAGATGGAGTTGGCGTACGCGAGCCTGCATCAGCTCTGTGCGCCGATGCTCGATCGCCTTAGTGGTCTCCCGGCTCCGCAACGCCGCGCGCTCGAGATCGTGTTCGGCCTGTCCGACGGTGCAGCTCCGGATCGATTCCTGGTGGGTTTGGGAGTGCTGAGCCTGTTCTCGCATGTCGCCGACCAGCGTGCGTTGTTGTGTGTCGTGGACGACGCGCAGTGGCTCGATCAGGCCTCCGCACTGACGCTGGCGTTCGTGGCCCGTCGCTTGCTCGCAGACCCGATCGGCCTCGTGTTCGCCACACGCGAGGCGGGCGAGCCGCTTGCCCAGCTGCCCGAGCTCGAGATCCTCGGGCTGGGTGATGACGAAGCACGCTCCCTGCTCGGTTCGGCTGTGCGTAACGTCCTGGACGACCGCATTCGAGATCGGCTCATCGCCGAGACCCGGGGCAACCCGCTGGCGCTACTCGAGCTGCCGCGAGGCTTGACCTCGACGCAGCTGGCCGGAGGCTTTGGGATCTTGGGAGCGGAGGCGGTACCCGGGCGCATCGAGGAGAGCTTCGCGCGGCGGTTCGAGTCGCTTCCCGTCGACGCGCGGCAGCTGTTGCTGTTGGCGGCGGCCGAGCCGGTGGGAGACCCGCTGCTGCTCTGGCGCGCCTCGGAACGTCTCGGCATCGAGCCGGCGGCCCTGGAGAGCGCGGACACACAAGGGTTGCTGGCGATCGGCGAGCGAGTGACGTTTCGGTATCCGCTCGTCCGCTCGGCGATCTACCGATCGGCGGCGGTGGACGAGCGGCGCGCGGTTCACCGTGCGCTGGCCGAGGCCACAGACCAGGAGTCCGACTTGGACCGTCGTGCCTGGCACCTGGCAGCGGCGGCGGCCGGACCCGAGGAGCGCGTCGCCCTCGAGCTCGAGCACTCAGCCGGGCGCGCGCAGGCGCGTGGGGGTGTGGCGGCCTCGGCGGCCTTCCTCCAGCGCGCGGTTGCGCTGACCGGCGACGCCACGCGCCGGGCCGAGCGCGCTCTCGCCGCCGCCCAGGCCAGTCTGCACGCAGGAGCGTTCGATGTCGCCCGTGGACTCTTGGCCGCAGCGGAGGTCGAAGCGCTGGACGAGCTGCAACGTGCGCGTGCGGAATTGCTCCGAGGCGAGATCGCGTTCGCCTCGAACATGGGAACGGCAGCGCCGCCGCTCCTTCTGAAAGCCGCCGCCCGTCTCGCGCGGCTCGATGTCGACCTTGCCCGGGAGACGTATCTCGACGCGTGGGGCGCCGCGCTGTTCGCCGGGCGTCTGGCTCTCAGCGGCGACCTGCTCGAGGTCTCTCGCGCCGCCAAGACGGTCCCGAACCCACCAGGACCACCGCGTCCATCCGATCTGCTGCTCGACGGCCTGACGATGCTGATCACCGAGGGATGTGCCGCGAGCGCG
>DASYFT010000036.1:0-145863 GCA_036498265.1 Solirubrobacteraceae bacterium
CGCCGACCAGCACGTGGGGTGGACGGGCAAGCCGACCCTCGCCGGAAGCGGCCCCCTCGCTGCCCGGGCGTAGCGGCCTGCCGCCGGCGCCGGGAGAAGGGCTGTGTCGGTCCCGGGGGCCGCGGGTAGCCTCTGTCGAGGAGCAGGCGCCCGCGCGGCGCGGAAGCGATGATCCCGCTCAAGGACAACATCCCCAACATACGCTTCCCGCTGATCACGGTGGCGCTGATCGTCACCAACGTCATCGCCTATCTGCTCTCGATCCGTCACGGCGGGGGTCTGCTCGGCGGGCCGAGCACCTCGACGGTCCTGCACGACGCGGCCATCCCCTACGACTTCACGCACCCCGGGAAATACTGCACGCTGGCACCCAGCGCGACCGAATTCGGCCAGGCCGGCGTTCAGGCCGTCTGCAAGAACGGGCCGTTCCCCGGGCAGATCCCCACCTGGGAGACGGCCATCACGGCCATGTTCCTCCACGGGGGCCTGCTCCACATCGCCGGCAACATGATCTTCCTGGCGATCTTCGGGCCCAACGTCGAGGAAGCCGTCGGACGGCTGAAATTCCTGGTCTTCTACCTCCTCGGCGGCCTCGTGGCGCTCGCAGCGCAGATCGCCGTCAACCCCGACTCGGTCGCGCCCACGCTGGGCGCCTCGGGTGCGATTGCAGCAGTGCTCGGCGGCTACATAGTGCTCTATCCGCGAGCGCGGATCCTCACCCTGATCTTCATCATCTTCTTCGTGACGATCATCGAGGTTCCCGCCGTTGTGGTCCTCGGCTTCTGGTTCCTGGAGCAGATCCTCTTCGGGGCCGGCGGCCTGATCAACCCGGCCGGCGGAGGTGGCGGTGTCGCCTACTTCGCCCACGTGGGCGGCTTCGTCTTCGGCCTGGCGGTGATCCGCGCCTTCGCCGTCAGGCGCAAAGCGACACGGCCCGGCGTGCCCGTCTACTGATGGCCCCGCAGGGCACCCCCGCGTGCGCCACGCCCCCGTGAGCGCCATGCCGGCCCGGCTGGCCGCGTGAGACGCATCGTCGTGCTGGGCGCCGCGCTCGCATTCATCGCCGGCCTGGCCTTCCTGACCTTCCGCGCGATCGTGGAACAGGGCTTTACCCTGGCAAGCGTCGTGTCGATCTTCATCCTCGTGCTCCTCGCGGTCGGGATCGTCGGGGCGCTGCGCGAGCCTCCGCGTTGACCGTCGGCGGCCACAGGCGTCCGGGGCCGGCAAGGCGCAGGCGTCGCTGGTGGCCGGCGGCAGCCGCCGTCCTCGTCCTCGTGGCGGCCGGCGCCGGCGCCGTGGCGATCGCCCGCGAAGGCCAGGCCCGCCACGGCCCGCGCAGCGCGCGCCACCTCGTGCCTGCCACGCCGCGTCCGAGTCCAGCCGTCGTCACCGCGCCGACGCGCTCGCCCGTCGGGCTGCCGCTCGGCAGGCCGGCATTCAGGCTCACCGGGCTCGGCGCCCCCGGGGCTGACCCGGTCCGCGTCCCCTTCCACGCCCCGCCGCGCGCCGGCCTGCTGTTCGACCTCTCCAGCGGCCGCGTGCTGTGGCAGCGCAACGCCACGCGGCGGCTCCCGATCGCAAGCCTCACCAAGATGATGACCGCGCTGGTCACGGTCAGCGCCTCGGAGCCCGACGAACCGGTGCTGGTCACCCGCGAAGCCGTCCATGCCGGCGGCTCCAAGGTGGGCGTGCTGCCCGTCCGCCGGCACGTGCAGCTCGAGAGCATGCTCTACGGGCTGCTGCTGCCCTCGGGCAACGACGCCGCCGTGGCTCTGGCCCAGCACGTCGCCGGCAGCGTCGCCCGGTTCGTCGCGCGGATGAACGCCAAGGCCGCCAGGCTGGGGCTGGCGTGCACCCGCTTCTCCTCGCCGCACGGCTTCTACGACCGCGACAACTACTCGTGCGCGGCGGACCTCGCGGTGCTCGCCCACTACGACCTCGCCCAGCGACGGATCGCCCGGGTCACGAAGACGCTCGACGCGGTGCTGCCGTTCCCGATCAAGGGCGGCAAGCTCTATCTCGCCAACAACAACCCGATGCTCATCTACGGCTACCCGGGCACCACCGGCCTGAAGACCGGCTACACGGAAGCCTCCGGCCGCTGCCTCGTGGCCACCGCAGAGAGGCACGGGGTGCGCCTCGGTGTGGTGCTGCTCCACTCGCGCGACCCGGCAACCCAGGCAAAGCAGCTCCTCGACCGCGCCTTCGAGCGCGTCTACGGGCAGCGGCCGGTCCACGAGCCATCCATCCCCAGGGGCGCCTGAGGGACGCCGGGCGGGTGTCTCCCGGCGCAGCACGCCGGGGTGAGCACATGCTCGCGCGGGGTGGAGTACCGTTCGCCCCAGCGAGGATTGACTGGCCAGTCAGCCAAAGGAGAAGACGTGGATCTCGACGACACCCAGGAGCAGGCCGCCTACCGCGCCAAGGTACGCACGTGGCTCGAGGAGCACAAGCCGGAGGCGCCCGTCCTGCAGGGGCCTGGAGCGCTCCAGGACGAGCAGGAGATACTCGCCGCCCGCCGCGCCTGGCAGGGCAAGCTCGCCGAGAACGGGCTCGCCGGGGTGACCTGGCCGACGGAGTACGGCGGGCAGGGTCTCGGTCCCATCGAGCAGGTCATCTGCAACCAGGAGATCGCCCGCGCCAAAGTCCCCGGCATCCTCGACGCGATCGGCGTCGGCATGCTCGGTCCCACGATCATCGCGCACGGCGCCGAGGAGCAGAAGTCGCGCTACCTTCCTCCTCTGCTGCACGGCGACGAGGTGTGGTGCCAGCTGTTCTCCGAGCCCGCCGCGGGCTCGGACCTCGCGGCCGTGCAGACGCGTGCCCGCCAGCAGGACGACGGCAGCTGGCGCCTCACGGGTCAGAAGGTCTGGACCACCAACGCCCAGTTCGCCTCCTACGGGCTGCTCCTCGCGAGGACGGACGCCGACGTGCCGAAGCACAAGGGCCTGACGATGTTCATCGTGCCGATGGACAGCGAGGGCGTCACGGTCAGGGGCCTGCGCCAGATCTCCGGCGAGGCCGAGTTCAACGAGGTCTTCTTCGACGACGTCGCGCTCGACTCGAACGCGGTCGTGGGCGGCGTCGGCAACGGCTGGGGCACGGCGCTCACCACGCTGATGTTCGAGCGCGTCACCATCGGCCTCGGCGGGGAGGGCATGGGCTACAACTCCTCGCGCTTCGCGGCGGCGATCGCCGGTGACGAGCACGCTCGCCGAGACCCCGAGGTGCGCCACCAGCTGGGCGAGATCTCCTCGGAGCTGCTCGCCGTGAGGTTCACCGGCTACCGCACGCTCACCGCGCTGCAGAAAGGCCAGATCCCCGGCCCCGAGGCAGGTCTCGCGAAGGTCACGATCGTCAGCGGCGCCATCAAGGCCGGCGACCTGATCGCCGACGTCCTCGGCCCCGACGCGCTCGCCGAGGATGGTGAGTGGGCCTACATGATCTCGTTCCTCCCGGGTCTGAAGTCAGCCGGCGGAACCGAGGAGATCCTGCGCAACACGGTGGGCGAGCGGGTTCTCGGGCTACCGCCCGAGCCACGTCTCGACAAGGGCATCCCGTTCTCCGAGCTGCGCTCCAAGGAAGGAGCGACGGTATGAACCTCGCACTGTCCGACGAGCAGGTCTTCCTGCGCGAGGCCGCGCGCGGGACGCTGTCGCGCGTCAAGACGCTCGAGGCCGCCCGCGAGGCGCTCGACGGCGAGGAGAACCCGCTGCCCGACCTGTGGCCCGCTGCGAGAGAGGCCGGCTGGCCGGGGCTGCTGATCGACGACGCGCACGGCGGAGCCGGGCTCGACGCCTTCGACGCGATGCTCGTGCTCGGCGAGTGCGGTCGCGTGCTCGCCGGTATCGAGCTGCTCGGCCACCTGCCCGCCACGGCGATCCTCGGCGGCGCGACGAACGCCGGCGCGCAGCTGGAGCCGCTCGCCACGGGCGAGCGCCGCGCAGCCTACCTGCCGGTCAGCCCGCCCGACGACCTCGAGCAGCGTTGGTCGGTCGACCCCGCGGCGGGAGCCGGGCGTGCGCCTGCGCCCGCCGTCACGGGCTCGGGCGATGACGCGCGTGTCAGCGGCCGGCTGTCGTTCGTCCCGGACGCCCCCGGAGCGGACCTGCTCGTGGGTGTCGCGCTGCTCGACGGCAAGCCGGTCGGCGTGGCGATCGAGGCGGATGCCTCCGGCGTGTCGGTGGAGCCGGTCCGCCGCTACGACGCCACCCGCTCGCTCGGGCACGTCACGCTCAAGGACGCGCCCGCGACCGTGCTCGACACGCCCACCGACCAGCTGGCAGCGGCCTGGTACCTCGCGCAGGCGCTGATCGCCGCTGAGTCGATCGGCAGCGTCGAGACCGCCCTCGAGGTCTCGGTCGTCTACGCCAAGGAGCGCCACACGTTCGGCCGTGCGATCGGCTCATACCAGGCCGTCAAGCACGCCCTCACCGAGGTCCTGCGCCAGCAGGAGAACGGCCGCTCGCTCCTCTACTACGCCGGCTGGGCGCGCGAAGGCAAGCCCGAGGAGTTCCCGCTGGCCGCCAGCGCCGCCCGCTCGGTCGCCGGCCGCGCGCTCGACGAGGCCGCCCGCACGATGATCTCGGTGCACGGAGGCATCGGCGCCACCTGGGAGCACGACGCGCCGCTCTACTTCCGCCGCGCGCAGCTCTCCCGCCGCCTGCTCGGCGGCACCGGCCGGGCCACCGACAGGGTCGCCGCCGAGCTGCTGGCCGAAGCCGACGCCGCCTGAGCAGGCGCTTCAGCGCCGGTGGGCGGTCCTGCGCGCCGGCGCGGCCGGGCGGGCGCGCGCGAGCGCGGCCAGCACGGGCGCGCCGTAGGCGGCGTGCACCGCTTCGATGAGACCACCTCCGA
Organism: Solirubrobacteraceae bacterium; assembly: GCA_036498265.1. Lineage (GTDB taxonomy): Bacteria > Actinomycetota > Thermoleophilia > Solirubrobacterales > Solirubrobacteraceae > Palsa-744. Next base: position 4,858 of record DASYFT010000036.1, read on the forward strand.
CGCCGCAGTTGATGCAGAAGCCGTGCTGCGACCAGCCGATCGCCCGCGCGAGCACCTGATCGGCGTAGACGACGCCGTCGGCGTCGTGACCGTAAAAGGCGTAGGCGGCGTCCCATGCGCTGCCGTCCAGCGCGTACCCGGCGCCGTCCGCCGAGAGCAGGTGCGCTGCGGCCATGATCGAGTCGAAGTCGTCGTAGATAGAGGGGTGCGTCGGGGTGGCATGGTCATAGCTCGCGGGACGGCGACCGTATACGTATGAGTCGGAGACGAGGTCCCAGGTGGTGATCCGGCCGTTGGTGACGTTGAACTGCATGGGCCCGCCGCAGCAGTGGGCGAAGTTCAGCCCGCGGTAGGTGCTCGGGGCGGTCGAGAAGGCCGTCTCCTGCATGTGGATCGAGGCGAGCAGCAGCCAGCTCACGCCGAACGTTCGCTGGGCCGTGGCGTAGATCGGATAGAAGCCTTCGAGCCATCTGCCGGCGATGTGCGACTCGGCGGCGGCGATCGAGCGTGCTTCGGCGAGAGCCTGGCGGCTCGAGCGCCGCGCGGCAGGGGATGCGTGCCCTTGCCCCGCGCCCGCCTCACCGGACAGTCCCGGGCGCGCCGCGCCGGCCAGTGCGCTCGCCGCCGCCGCTCGGCCCGGCACGGGGGTCGAGGCGGTGAGCGGGACAGGAGGCGGCACGGCCGCCGTGGTTCCCCCGAAGGCGCCGGCGAGAACCGCGACGAACACGCCGAGGCCGAGCAGCCCGATCGAGCACGCCAGAAGCCACGCGCGCAGCTCCGAGGGCTGCGCCGGCAGATGTGCGATGGGGGCTGAGGCTTGCGATGAGTCGGGCATCTCGGACCGGCGCTACACGCTAGCGGCGCCGGTCGGTGGAATCGACCGTCAACCGGTCCATGCGGCGCTGTGAGGAGTCTCACCCCCCGATTAGCGGTTACTTAGGATGACCCAGGATGGTTCTGCAGGTGAGCGGCTCCTCGATCGCCCGGCGAGCGGCGGGCTGCGCACTTGCGGGGCTCGCGCTGCTCCTGTCGCTCGCCGCCTGCGGCGCCGGAGCGGGCGGTGGCTCCAGCGCGCACGCGAGCGCCGCCGATCCGCACATGAGTTGCCCAGAGCTGGTCCTCGACACGCTGGGCCGCGTGGTGCGCCGTGTCTACCGCGAGGGCGTCGCGAGCGAACGGACCGGCGCCGCGCGACATCTCATAGCCGGATCGATCCCGCTTCGCGAAGCGGTGCAGGCGGGCGACAGCGCCGCCGCGACCGCCGCCGCCAAGGCACTGGTGGCGGGCGGGCACATGACCAACCTGCGCGTCGTGCAGGGCACGCGGGTCCTCGCCGACGTCGGCGTACCGGCGGTGGCGCCGCTCCGCGGGACGATCCGCGGCGCGCACGGCACCCCGATCGCGAGCTACGTCAGCAGCGTCTGGGCCGACGAAGGCTTCATCGCCGAGTCCGATGGGATCGGCCAGGGGCTCATCGCCCTGCGCGCGAGGGGCCGCAGCATCGGCGGCTCGCTGCCCATCCACCCGGGGCCGCTGCCACAGGCCGGCACGCTGAGCTACCAGCACGTCCGCTACCAGTACACCTCCTTCGGCGGGACGGCCTACCCCGCCGGCGCGCTGCGCATCTACCTCCTCAAGCCCGTCAGCTCCACCGCCGCCTTCTGCGGCCGCACCAGCGAGGACACGGTCGTATCGGTCCTCAGCCGCGAGGCATCGCTGATCTACGCCGGCGAGGCGGGCCGGCGCACCCTGCCCCAGGTCCGCCGGGTGCAGGGCGACCCGGCCCTGCTGGATGCGGTCGCCCGAAGCGATCCGGCGGCCACGAGGCTGGCCGTCGAAGCGCTGCTCAACCAGCACATCGTGCGCCTGCGGGTGAGCGCTCGAGGGCGACTGCTGGCGGACGTGGGCGGCCCCTATGTGCTCGCTCCGGTCCGCGCCGCGCTGACCCTCGGCGGGCGCACGATCGGCAGCTTCGTGCTCTCGATCCAGGACGACGAGGGCTATCTGCGCCTCACCAAGCGGCTCGCCGGCCTCAGCGTGCTCATGTACATGAACGACCGCGGCGGGCACCCCGTGCTGGTGAAGAACAGCCTCGGCCCCGAACCGGGGAGCGTCCCGGACAGCGGCTCCTACAGCTACCGCGGGCGCAGCTTCCGCGTGTTCACCATCCACGCCCACGCGTTCCCGTCGGGACCGCTGCGGATCAACGTGCTGATCCCGATTCCCTACACGTAGACCGGGCGGGATACGGACTCCCGCTCCGGCTTGGCGCGGTAGCGGGCGCCGAGGCACCGCCGGCGATGCTCACGCCGGTGCGAGCGACTCCTGCTTGGCGCGCAGCGCCTTCATCAGATCCTCGAAGGACTGGGCGAATTTCTCCACGCCCTCGCGCTCGAGCGTCTGCGTCACGTCGTCGTAGTCGACGCCCGCCTTCGCCAGCTCGTCGAGCACGCGTCGCGCCTCGTCGAGCCCCTTATCCAGGCGCACCTGCGGGTCGCCGTGATCCTGATACGCCTCGATGGTCTCCTCCGGCATCGTGTCCACGGTGTCCGGGCCGATCAGCTCCTCGACGTACATCACGTCCGGGTAGGCGGGGTTCTTGGTCGAGGTCGACGCCCACAGCACCCGCTGCGGGGTCGCGCCCTTGCCGGCCAGGAACTCCCAGCGCGAACCGGCGAAGGCCTCGCAGTAGTGGCTGTAGGCCAGCTTCGCGTTGGCGATCGCGAGCTTGCCCTTGAGCTCGTCGTGACCGCCGATCTCATCGAGGCGCCTGTCCGTCTCGGTATCGATCCGCGAGACGAAGAAGCTGGCCACGGAGGCCACCTTGCGCGGATCGCCGCCCTCGGCGACCAGGCGCTCGATGCCCCGCAGGTAGGACTCGGCCACCTCGGCGTAGCGGCGGAGCGAGAAGATCAGCGTGACGTTGATCGAGCGCCCCTTCGCGACCACGTCCTCGATCGCCGCGAGACCCGGCTTGGTCGCCGGGATCTTCACCATCAGGTTCGGCCGATCGACCTCCTCGTGCAGCCGCATGGCCTCGCGGAAGGTCGGGAGCGCATCGTAGGCCAGGCGGGGATCGACCTCGAGCGAGACGTAGCCGTCGCGACCGCCGCCGCCGTCCCACACCGGCCGGAACAGGTCGCAGGCGTCCATGATGTCCTGCTCGGCCAGCGCCCAGAACGTCTCGTCCACGTCCTTGCCCTGCGCCGCGAGCTCGTGCAGCTGGTCGTCGTAGGCGTCATCGGACGTCATGGCCTTCTGGAAGATCGTCGGGTTCGACGTCGCACCCACGACCGCGAAGTCGTCCATCAGCGTCTGCAGGTGGCCGCCGCGGATCGACTGCCGGGAGAGGTAGTCGATCCAGACGCTCTGGCCGAGCGCGGAGAGCCGTTGCAGGGGGGGAAGATCCTCGGAGCCCATGGTCGCCTCCTTCACTGTCGTGATTGCAGTAGGGCTCGGGCGCGCGCCTCGATGTTCTCGGTGCTGAAGCCGAGCCGCTCGAGCACCGTCGTCCCCGGCGCCGACGCGCCGAAGCGATCGAGCCCGAGGACGTCGCCCTCGTCGCCCACCCACTTCCACCAGCTCATGCTCGCCCCCGGCTCGACGGCGAGCCGGGCGGCCGTGGCAGGGGGAAGCACCTCGTCGCGGTACTCCCGTGACTGCGCTTCGAAGAGCTCCATGCACGGCATCGAGACGACACGCACGCGGGTGCCCTGACCGGCGATCGATCGTCCCGCCGCGAGGGTCGGGCCGACCTCGGCGCCGGTGGCGATCAGCAGCAGCTCGGGGACGCTTCCGGCCGCCGGGCCGCCGCCGCCCGCGCCGTCGCCGGACGCTGAGCTCGAGTCCCACAGCACGTAGGCGCCGCGCTCGAGAAGCTGGGCGTCGGCCACCTCGCCGCGGTCGAGGACCGGGATGTTCTGGCGTGAGAAGAGCAGCGCGACCGGACCGTCGGTCCGTTCGAGCGCCACGCGCCAGGCCACCGACGTCTCGTTCGCATCGGCGGGGCGGATGACCCAGAGGTGGGGGATCACGCGCAGCGCGGCGTAGTGCTCGACCGGCTGGTGGGTCGGGCCGTCCTCGCCGAGGGCGACCGAGTCGTGGGTCCAGACCCACAGCACCGGCAGCTCCATCAGCGCGGACAGTCGCACTGCCGGGCGCATGTAGTCGGAGAAGATCAGGAACGTGGAGCCGTAGGGCTTGACGATCCCGCCGTGCGCGCTGGCGCCGTTGATGATCGCCCCCATCGCGTGCTCGCGGATGCCGAAGGGGACGTTGCGCCCGGCATGGACCCTGGAGAACTCGCCGGCGCCCTCGAAGACCGTCTTGGTCGACTCGACCAGGTCGGCGGCGCCACCGATCATCGTGGGCGCGTACTCGGCGAAGGCGTTCATCACCTTGTTGCCCGCCGCACGCGTCGCGATCGCTTCGCCGGCCGGGAAGCTCGGCAGCGACTCCCGCCAGCCGTCGCGCAGGCGACCGGCCCAGGCGCGGTCCCAGTCCTCGGCCATGTCCGGGAACGCGTCACGCCATCCCTGGAAGCGCTCTGTCCACTGCCGCTCCGCGGCGGCTCCGGACTCACGCTTGGACATGTGCTCGTACACCGAGTCGTCGACCCAGAACTTCCGGTCGGGATCGAAGCCCATCACCTCCTTGGTGGCCCTGACCTCCTCTTCGCCCAGCGCGGATCCATGCGACTTGGCGGTGTCCATGGCGTGCGGCGCCGGGTAGGCGATGTGCGAGCGGATCGCGATGAAGGAAGGACGCTCGGTTTCGTCCCGGCCCGCAGCGATGGCGGATTCCAGCGCCTCCACGTCCTCGGAGTCCTTGACGCGCTGCACGTGCCAGCCCTCGGCCTCGAAGCGCTGGGCGTGGTTCTCGGTGTCGAACGAGAGCGAGGTCGTGCCGTCGATCGTGATGTGGTTTTCGTCGTAGCAGACGACCAGCTTGCCGAGCGCGAAGTGCCCGGCGATCGATGCGGCCTCCTGGCTTATCCCCTCCATCAGGTCGCCGTCGGAGCAGATCACGTAGAAGTTGTGGTCGACCACCTCACGACCGGGCCGGTTGAAGCGATCGTCCAGGAAGCGCTCGGCGATCGCCATGCCGACGGCGTTCGCGAAGCCCTGCCCGAGCGGTCCGGTCGTGACCTCGATCCCGGGCGTGAGACCGCGCTCGGGATGCCCGGGCGTGCGCGAGCCCCACTGGCGGAACTGCTCGAGGTCCTCGAGCGAGAGGTCATAGCCCGTCAGATGCAGGAGCGCGTACTGGAGGATGCAAGCGTGGCCCGCGCTCAACACGAAGCGGTCGCGATCAGGCCACTCCGGGTTCGCCGGGTTCGCCCGCAGGAAGCGCCTGAAGATGACGTACCCGAGTGGAGCCAGCGCCATCGCGGTCCCCGGATGTCCGGCGTTCGCCTTCTGCACGGCATCCATGGCCAGACCGCGGATCGTGTCAATCGAGAGCTTGCGAACCTGCGGGTCGTCGCGCCCCCCGGCTCCCGCCTCCTGACTCTTCGATGCACGTGCGACCGCCATCCACATTCGATCCTAGCGGCCCGCGCTAGAGTCCACCGATCGTGAACGAGCGGTTCTGCGACGTCGGCAGGGGGATCACCCTCTGCTACGAGACCTTCGGAGATCCCGGCGACCCGACCGTGCTCCTGATCATGGGGCTGGGCACCCAGATGGTCGCGTGGCACGAGGACTTCTGCCACGAGCTCGCCGAGCGCGGCTTCCACGTCGTGCGCTTCGACAACCGCGACGTCGGGCGCTCGACCCACGTCGAGGGACCGCCGCCGACGATCCGCCAGCTTCTGACCCGCTCGCGGCGCGCGGCGCACTACACGCTCGGGGACATGGCCGAGGATGCCGCCGGGCTCTTGCGCGAGCTGGACCTTGCCCCCGCCCACGTCGTGGGGGCGTCGATGGGAGGGATGATCGCCCAGACGCTGGCGGCGCGGCATCCCGAGGCGGTGCGCTCGCTCACCTCGATCATGTCCAACACCGGGAGCCTGCGCAGCGGCCAGCCGGCGCTGCGCGTGTACTCCGTCTTCCTGCGACGTGCGCCGAGCGAGCGCGAGGCGTTCATCGCGCACATGGAGCGCGTCTTCGCCGCGATCGGATCGCGCGGCCTTCCCCGCGATGCGGAGGACATCCATGCCATCGCGGCGACGAGCTATGACCGCGACCGCGACCCGGAGGGCGCCGGGCGCCAGCTGGCCGCGATCATCGCGGCGGCAGACCGGACGGCCGACCTGCGCCGCATCGAGGCGCCGACGCTCGTCATCCACGGCACCGCAGATCGCCTCGTCTCGCCCTCGGGCGGTCGCGCGACAGCCCGGGCGATCCCCGGCGCGAAGCTCGTGATGATCCCCGGCATGGGGCACGACCTGCCGCGGGCTGCCTGGCCGGCGATCATCGACGCGATCGTCGAGCAGGCGCGCCGCGCCGACGGACCGGTTGAGGAGGACCCGCCACCACAGACCCGCCCCGCGTCGATGTCGGGCCTGTAGCAGCGGGCTTCCCCTACCTCCTCAATCCTCCTCGGGGCGCCTGTTGCCGGGGCGGAGCGCGCTCAGCGCGTGGGAGCGTCCGGCCGGGCGGCGGCATCCGCTCGGCTGCACCCGCACCAGCCAGTGAAGATCGTGGCGGCAGTGAGAGCGCCTGTAGGGCCAGCGCTCGTGCAGCGAGCGGAGCATCCGCCGCTGATGGCACACGAGCACCCTCAGCTCCATGACGGCTCCCCTGATGCGCGACCCGTGCCGTCCACCTGGTCTCGCATCCTGCTTGACCTCAAGCCCATCATCCAGGCCTTCCCCTCGCTGCTCGGACCCCCTGGGGAGCCCCTCCTCTGACGGGGACCCACACCCCGCCTCAAGGGATATAAATCAGTTTTTACCCGGGATGTCAAATCGGACCGGCGCGCAGGTCCGGCGGCTCTTCGCCCCGAGAATCACGCAGTGCGCCCGGCGGGAATCGAACCCGCGGCCTGCGGCTTGAAAGACCGCTGCTCTTTGGCTCCCCGAAGAGAGCCGTTGACCACTGAGCTACGGGCGCGCGCTGTGAACCTTCACCGGCTTTCGGCCGATGGAGCAGGTTATTCTACGCAGCCCCGCCCGTCAGGGCGCGCGCTGCACGATCGCGTCTCGCGGCAGCTCGCTGCGCGGCACGCCGATGCCGTCACACAGCTGGATGCACGGTGTGTAGACGGGGCGGAAGCCGAGCAGTTCGGGGATCGTGACCACCCGATAGCCACGACCCCGCAGCGCGGCGATGATCGAGGGGTAGGCGGCCAGGGTCTCCGTGCGCGGCCCGCCGCCGTCGTGGGAGATGATGATCGACCCCGGGCGCACCTGCGAGAGCACGCGGCGCACGATCGCCGAGCTCCCGGGGCGCGCGTAGTCGGAGGGGTCGACGTTCCAGAGCACCGTCGCGAGACCCAGCGAGGCGGCTGTCCGCACGACCCCGCCGTCATAGGCGCCGTAGGGCGGCCGGAACACGCAGGGCGTGTAGCCGGTCAGCGCGCGGATCGCGACGATCGTCTGGCGCAGCTGGCCGTAGACGTTGCCGCTGCGCGTCAGGTAGGGGTGCGTGAAGGTGTGGTCGCCGAGGACGTCGCCGTCGCGGAGCTCCCGCATCAGCGTCGAGCGGTAGGAGGCGTTCAGCTGCTCTCCGATCACGAAGAACGTGGCCCGGGCGTGGCTTCGCTCCAGCATCCTCACGAACCCCGGGGTGTCCGACCAGGGGCCGTCGTCGAAGCCGATCGCCACCTCTCGGCGTGGCGGCCCGTGCTGGTAGGCCGCGGCGTCGCGGCTGCGGCAGCCGACGATGCGGTACCTGGCGGGACCCGGGCGCGGGCCGGCAGGACCTCCGCCGGGGCCGCCGGTCGGCCCCGGAGGGGACGATGGCGCCGGCGTGCCGGCCGCGCCCGCGCGGGCCGAGCCGGCGAGGCCGCCGGATGGGACCGAGACGCCCAGCGCCAGCGGCACGGTCGGTGCCAGCGCCGCCAGGATCGTGAGGGCTCCGGTGGTGCGGCGAGAGCTGCTCGCAGTCCGGCGCCAGGTCGCGAGCATCTTCCGCCGGGCCGGCGGTGGGAGGATCCGGGGCACCGCCCGCCACCATACAAGCACGCAACGAGCGGCCGCCGGGGGCGGACGAACGTCGGGGCGAGTGGCCGGGGGTAGACTCCGAGCAGCGTGTTCGGGGCACGACGGGCGCGCCGGGGGACCGGAGCGAAGCCGAGCTTCCGCGCGACTGAGACGTCGGGAAAGGGGAGATCGATGCACGGAGGCGGGAAGGGCGGAGTGGCACTTCCGCGCGTCGCGCTCCCCCTGCTCTGCCTCGCCGCGATCGCCGCATTCGCGGTGCAGGACGCGGGCGCCGTGATCCTCCCTCGCCCGCAGGGGCGGACGCTCAGCTACCAGCCGATCCGCCCACCACGCGCAGCCGTGACGCCGTTCGACTCCATCTTCCACGACCTCGACTACGGCGGCGGACCGGTGATGGCCTCGAACACCAACTACGCCGTCTACTGGGACCCGTCGGGGGCGCCCGCCTATCCCTCCGACTACCAGCCCGGCCTCGACCAGTTCTTCGAAGACCTGGCGCACGACAGCGGCGGAGTGGAGAACGTCGACTCGATCTCGGCCCAGTACAACGACGCCGCGGGTCAGCACGCGAGCTACGACTCCCACTTCGGGGGTGCCCTCCTCGACGCCGATCCCTACCCCGCCAACGGTTGCCGGCAGGCACCGATCTGCCTGACGGACGCACAGATCCGCGCGGAGCTCGGCAGGTTCGTCAAAGCGGCCAGACTGCCGATCGACCTGGCCCACGAGTACTTCCTGCTCACTCCGCCAGGCGTCGAGAGCTGCTTCGAAGCGGCCGGCAACCGCTGCTCGGCGGGCGCGTCCGAAGGCCATCGCGCGTTCTGCGCCTACCACGGAGGCATCCCGGTGAGCGCCGAAGGCGTGATCGTCTACGCCAACGACCCCTACGTCGCCGGTGGCGTCTGCGACGACGGCAACCACCCGAACGGAACGACCGCCGACGCGACCATCTCCGGCGGCCTCAGCCACGAGCACAACGAGTCCATCACCGACCCGGAACCGAACAACGCATGGACCGACTGGGCGACGGGGGCCAGCACGGGCTACGAGGTCGGCGACAAGTGCCGGACGTTCAGCTCGGCGACGGAATTCGGCACACCGCCCGGCACGGCCGCCGACGGCGCCTTCTACAACCAGGTGATCAACGGCCATCCGTACTGGTACCAGCAGGAGTGGAGCAACCAGGGCCACGAATGCCTGCAGCGGCTCAGCCTGAGCGGCAGCCCGGCCACCGCCACCTACACCTTCCAGTCGAGCGAACACGAAACGAGCTTCGACGCCGGTGGCTCGACGGCGCCGGGCGGCGTCTCCTACTACGAGTGGCAGCTCGGCGAATTCGCGGGACAGGCGCCGATTGAGACGACCTCGCCGACCTTCAGGACGGCAAGCTCGCACGCCGTCCTGCGCGTCGCGCTGACCGTGTTCGCCGCCGACGGCACGAGCGCCGGCACGGCACACGTCGTCAACATCGGCGCGATCCCCGCACCCGTGGTGACGAAAGTGACGCCGACCAAAGCCGTCGCGGGCGACGGAACGACCATCACGGTCACGGGGGCAAACTTCGTCGAGGGGGAAGCAACGAGCGTGAGCTTCGGCGGCGCGGCAGCCGCCTTCACTGTCGTGTCAGGCACCAAGATCACGGCCGTCGCGCCCGCGACCGTGGTGGGCACCGTCGATGTGACGGTGAGCACCCGCTTCGGCACGAGCGCCACCTCCACCAAAGACCTCGTCAAACTGCTTCCGGCCGTCACCGGCGTAAGCCCGGCGAGCGGGGCCAGGGCGGGGGGCACGGCCGTGACCGTGACCGGCGCGGGATTCGCGCCCGGCGCGACCGCCTTCAAGTTCGGCACGACGCTCGCCAGATCCGTCGAATGCGCGTCGAGCACGACATGCACGATGACGGCGCCTGCGCATTCGCCGGGCCTCGTGGACGTGAAAGCGACGGTCAGCAAACTCACGAGCGCCAAAGTGCAGGCGGACGAGTTCACCTACAGCTGATCGCCGCCCGGGCGCAACGCATAGGGTGCTTCCGATGCACCGGTACGTGGCCGCGATCGACCAGGGCACCACGAGCACCCGGCTGATCCTGTTCGATGCCGACGGCCGGATCGCCGCGGTGCAGCGGCGCGAGCACGAGCAGATCCACCCGCGCGCCGGCTGGGTCGAGCACGACGCTCGCGAGGTCTGGCGCCGCACCCGCGAGGTGGTCGACTCCGCGCTCGAGAGCTGCGGGGCGAGCACGGCCGACGTGGCGGCGATCGGCATCACCAACCAGCGGGAGACGACCGTCCTCTGGGACCGGCAGACCGGCGAGCCGCTCTGCAACGCGATCGTCTGGCAGGACACGCGCACCGACGCGACCGTCCGCGAGCTCGCGGGCTCGGCCGGCGTCGATCGCCTGCGAGAGCGCGTCGGGCTGCCGCTGTCGACCTACTTCTCCGGGCCCAAGATCACCTGGATGCTCGATCACGTGACCGGCGCGCGCGAGCGCGCCGAGTCCGGCGAGCTGGCGTTCGGCACGATGGACAGCTGGCTGCTGTGGAACCTCACAGGCGGGACGGACGGTGGCGTGCACGCCACCGACGCGACGAACGCCAGCCGGACGATGCTGATGGACCTGGAGACGCTCGAATGGCACGAGCCCAGCCTCCGCCTGATGGGCATCCCCCGCGCCGTGCTGCCCGAGATCCGCTCCTCGAGCGAGGTCTTCGGCGAGGTGAGCGGCACGGGGCTGCGCGGCGTCCCGGTGGCCGGCATCCTCGGCGACCAGCAGGCCGCGCTGTTCGGTCAGACCTGCTTCGGGCCCGGCGAGGCCAAGAGCACCTACGGGACCGGGTCGTTCCTGCTCGTCAACACCGGACGCGAGATCGTTCGATCGGACGCGCTGCTGACGAGCGTCGCCGCGAAGATCGCCGGCTCGCCCACCAGCTACGTGCTCGAGGGATCGATCGCCGTCACCGGGGCGGCGGTCCAGTGGCTCCGCGACCAGCTCGGGCTGATCAGGACCGCGGCGGAGGTCGAGCAGCTGGCGGCCAGCGTGCCGGACAACGGCGGTGTCTACCTCGTCCCGGCCTTCTCCGGTCTGTTCGCCCCCTACTGGCGCGACGATGCGCGAGGCGTGATCGTCGGGCTCACCGCCTACGCGCGCGCCGGGCACATCGCCCGGGCCGTCCTCGAGGCGACCGCCTGGCAGACCAGGGAGGTGGTCGATGCCGCGTGCGACGCGACGGGCAGCCCCTTCGCAGAGCTCAAGGTGGACGGCGGCATGACGGCGAACGAGCTCCTCATGCAGTTCCAGGCGGACGTCCTCGGCGTCCCGGTGGTGCGCCCGAGGGTGACCGAGACGACGGCGCTGGGAGCGGCCTTCGCCGCCGGGCTGGCCGTGGGCTTCTGGAGCGACGAGGCGGAGCTGCGGGAGCGCTGGGCGGAGGAGCGGCGCTGGCAGCCGCGGATGGAGGAGCAGCTGCGCCGGCGCGAGTACGCGCAGTGGAAGAAGGCCGTCACCCGCTCGCTCGACTGGGCCGGCTAGCGCCGGCTGCGAGCCGCTCGCGCCAAGCTCACGGCGTGAGCACGATCTTCAGCGCCTCGCGCCGGTCGTAGACGGCGTAGGCCTCGGGGGCCTGGTCGAGTGTCATGTGATGCGTGACCAGCGGCGCCGGGTCGAGCACGCCATTCGACATCATCGCCAGCACGCGATCGACGTCCCCAAGGACGTTGGCCTGCCCACCACGCACGGTGAGCGACTTGAGCCACATCAGGCCGAGGTGGACCTCTGCACGCTCGGCGTATACCCCGATGCACTGGATGGCGCCGCACGCTCGCGTCAGGCGAATCGCGCTCTCGAGCACCTTGGGATCGCCGACGGCGTCGATGCACACGTCCACCCCGCGGTCTTCGGTCGCCGCCCGGACGCTCGCGCGGACGTCCTGCTCGGCGAGATGCAGCGGCTCGGCGCCGAAGGCCTGCGCGAGCGCCAGTCGCTCGGGGACCGTATCGATCGCGAACACGTGCGCGGCTCCGGCCGCGCGCGCGACCTGCACGGCGCAGAGGCCGACCGGCCCGAGCCCGAGAACGGCCGCGACGTCCCCCGGACGAAGGCCGCTCGCCTCCACTGCGTGGAAGCCCGTGCCCATCACGTCGCCGGCGAACAGCGCGGTGTCGTTGCTCATGCCCTCCGGCACGCGCCGGAGGACGAGGTCGGCGCGGGGGACCAGCGCCATCTCCGCCTGCGTCCCCTGCAGCGAGCCGAGCGTGGCGCCGTGCCCGAACGTGCGCGACTGCACGCAGCGGTGGTAGTCGCCCCTGCGGCAGAAGAAGCAGCTCCCGCAGGCGGTCTGGAAGCAGCCGAGCACGCGGTCGCCCACGGCCACCCGGGTGACCGCGTCTCCGGCGGCCACCACCGTGCCGACGTACTCGTGGCCGATCGTGAACCCGGGCTCGACCTGCACGCGCCCGTGGTAGATGTGCAGGTCCGAGCCGCAGACGCCGGTCGCCTCGATCCGGACGACCGCGTCTCCCGCGTCGATCAGCTCCGGGTCCGGGCGCTCCTCGACGCTGACGACGCCGGGTCCCTGGTACGTGACGGCTCGCATCCGGGCTGAAGCGTATACGCCGCCTAACCGTCCTCGTGCACCTCGCGCAGCTCTCCCGTCTCCGGGTTGAACACGAGGCCGCGGATCTGCACGCGGGCGGATAGCTCCGGGGTTGCCCGCAGGCGCCGGAGGCTGTGGCGCAGCGTGCTCTCCACGTCTTCGAAGGCGCCGAGACGCCAGCTGGGCAGGATCCCGTCGGCCGCCAGCGCCTGCGCGAACCGGTCCTCGGAGGCCCCCTGCAGCCCGCATCCGTCGTGCATCACCACGACCACCTCCGTCGTGCCGAGCAGCCGCTGGGAGACGCTCAGCGAGCGGATCGCATCGTCGGTGGCCAGTCCCCCGGCGTTGCGGATGATGTGGGCGTCGCCGCGCTCGAGCCCGAGCATCGCGAACAGGTCGATGCGCGCGTCCATGCAGGCGAGCACGGCGACCCCGCGGCGAGGTCGCGGGCTGAGCCCCGGCGCCGCCAGCTCCGCGGCGCGGCCGTGCGCGACCTCGAGCATCTCATCGGCGGTGCTCATCGGTCGCGATCCTAGCTGGCAGGCCGCCCTGCCCCTCAGGCCGCCCTGCCGGCGTCCGCGGCCGCGATCACCTCCCCCCATTCCGGACTCCGGCGCAGGACGCGGGCCGTGTGGTAGACCGACCACGCCAGCAGCGCGATCAGGAACGGCGCATCGCTGAGGGCGGCCACCAGGACGTAGGTGTCGGTGTTCAGGGTCAGCAGCGCGGTCAGCCGCACGGCTGCCCGCGCCAGGAAGTAGATGCCCCACACATAGGTGATCGTGCGCATCGCGCCCGCGAACGCGGCCGAGTCCCGTACCTGCGCCGGCAGCGGATAGACGTCGCCGGTGAACCAGGAGGCGAACGGCCGGGCGCTGCGCAGCGACGCGAGGACCACGATGCCGAGCACCGTGTCGATGCCGATCTCCTGCGCCAGGTAGACCCGTGCGCTGCCGGAGCTGAGCCCCACGCTTGCGCGGATCGCCACGAGGACGAGGGCCAGACGCACCACCACAGCAGCCTCGCCGCGGCGGCGCTCGTGCACGAACACCGCCAGGCCAAACAGCGCCGCCAGCCCGATGCCAGCTCCCAGCCCGATGAGCTTCCAGCCGCCGAAGAACACGGCGAGCGGCCCGAACCCGTCGCGCAGGAGCCTCGGCCCGGCGCGCCGGACGATCGTGGCCGTAGAAGGCATCTCCGTCAGGACGGGCTCGCCGAGCGTCGCAGCCACCGCTCCGTAATCTAGTGCAGGTGCCGAGGCGCGGCGGTCTCTGGGGGCGACCGGCAGCCCTGGTCATCCGTTGCCGGCCGGTTTAGAACGACGAGTGTCGGGAATCGCATGTTGGTGCCAGTCGACACGGTCGTACCCGACCTGCAGGTCTCACTGGATCTCGACCCGTTCGCACCTCGGGCAGCCCGCTACTACGTGGCGCAGCTGGACAGGCCCTCGCCCGACCTTCGCGACGCCGTCGTGCTGCTGACCAGCGAGCTGGTCTCGCGCGCGGTCGAGCAATGCGAGGACTGCCCGGACCAGCGGGTGGAGCTGCTCGCCTGGATGCCGCCGGACGTCGTGCGTGTGGAGCTGCGCGCGCCGCGTGAGCTCCTCGACCTCCCCGCCCACGCAGACCGGACCCACTACGACATGCTGCTGCTCGATCAGGTCGCCGACCGCTGGTCGATCGACTCGACCGACCCGGAGGCGGACGATCCCACGGCCTGCATGTGGTTCGAGATCGACCGGAGCGTCAGCTGGCGCTCGCCCGTGGGCTGACGGGCGCGGCCGCGCGCCGCCGGGAGCGCGGGCGGGCGCGCGGCGGAGGTGATGCCAGCGACAGGAGCTCGCGCATGCCGCGCTCGATGCCGGCGCTCAGCACGTCGATGTCGGAGGCGCCGTCGTAGTCGCCGGTGACGCCGAAGTAGAGGCCTCCGTCGTAGGAGAAGATCGCGACCACGATCCTGATCGATCCGACGACAGGCACGAACGGGTAGGAGGCGAGCATCCGCCGGCCGAGCGTCTGAACCGGCTGCTGCGGTCCGGGAACGTTGGTGGTGGCGGTGTGGATGTTCAGGCGCGGCGAGAGCGTGATCAGGCGGCTGCCCAGGGCGAGCAGCAGGGGCGGCGCGAATCCCGACAGCGATGTGAGCACGTCGCCGGCGACCGCTTGCTTGGACTGCTTGACGCCGTCCATCTCGGCGCGGATCCGCTCCAGCCGCGCCGCCGGTTCGCGCAGGCCGACCGGCAGCCCGGCGAACACAGCCGACACCCGGTTGTTGTAGACGCCGCGCTCTCCGCGCCGGCGTACCGAGACCGGGACCATCGTGCGGATCACGCGATCCTCCGCCACGTCCTCGCCACGGGCGTCGAGCAGGTCGCGGAAGCCGTTCGTGATGACCGTGAGCACGACATCGTTGACCGTGCCGCCGAGCTCACTGCGAACGGTCTTCACGTCGGTGAGGCGGATGTCCGCCCAGCTCCAGCGCCGGTGAGGCCCGATCGGGCCGGTCAGCGACGATGCCGCGACGGGGCGCATGCTGGGGCCGGCGGCGGCCGTCGCCCGTGCCATCTCGATGACCGTGCGGAGCGTCTGCCGGGGGGCACCCAGCGCTCGGCGCAGCGCATCGAGCTGCCCCGCGGGGGTGCTCCGGCGCACGAGCGTACGCACGAGCACCTCGAGGCCCGAGGGCTCGGGAGGCGCCGACCAGCGTGTGGGCCGCGTGCCGCCGGTCTCGTCGGAGAACATCACGGACATCAGGTCGGTCGCAGCCACGCCGTCGACCATGCAGTGATGGACCTTCGACAGCAGCGCCCAGCGGCCGCCCCCGAGGCCCTCGACCATCCACAGCTCCCAGAGCGGCTTGTTCCTGTCGAGGTGCTGTGAGAAGACCCGGCCGGCCATCTGGCGGAGCTGCTGCTCGCTGCCGGGAGCCGGTATCGCCGTGTGGCGAAGGTGGTAGCCGAGGCTGAAATGCGGATCGTCGACCCACACCGGCGGCCCCGCGGACAGCGGCACGAACCGGACCTTCTGCCGGTAGCGGGGGACGAGGTCGAGCTTGCCCGCCACCATCGCCCGGAGATCCTCGAAGGGCGGCGGCGGTCCGGCGAAGATGCTGACCCCGCCGATGTGCATGGGGGTGGTGTCGTTCTCGACGTGCAGGAACGAGGAGTCGATCGCGCTCATCGGCTCCATCGTGCCTCCCCGGGGTGGTCGAGCAACTGGACGAGCGTCCTGAAGACGTCCGGATGGACGGACATGCCGCAGTGGCTCGAGTCCACCTCGACCGACTGGGCATGGGGGTCCATGCACGCGCGCCAGTCGACGATCGCGTCACTGCGCGAGTGCACGGCCACCGCCTCGAGCTCGGGAGCGAGCGACGCGGACATGTCCTCGCGGAATGCGGCGCAGCAGTCGCCGTCGCCACAGGTGCTCGAGAGGAGCCCGGGAAGGCCCATGTCTCCCAGTCGCGCGACCCAACGCACCGTCCGCAGCACCGGCGAGGAGACTGCCAGGGGGTCCCGGATCGGCGACCCCAGCATCACGAGCGCCGAGACGAGCTCCGGCTCCCGGACGGCAAGCGCCCGCGCGAGCGCTCCGCCGCGACTCTGGCCGATGAGCACCACGGGGCCGCCGCAGTCGGCGGCGAACGAGCGCAGCTGATCCTGCAGGCGCGTCACGCTGCGCTCCGCGCAGTCCACGTTGGCGCGCATCCCGCTCACGGCCACGCGGTGCCCGCGCCGGCGCAGCCACAGCCGGAGCACTGCCAGCGAGCCGTCCCCTGCCATGAACCCCGGGATCAGCATTACCGGCTGCGCGTCCGCGCGGCGGGACGCGCCCCGGAGCTCCGGATCGGCCAGCAGGCGTATCAGCTCGCCGCTGTAGCGCAGCTCCCCCCACAGGGGAGCCACGCGCAACGCCGCGACATCGGCCTCAGCGCTCATGGGTCACATAGAGTACGCGCGATGGAGGTCGCCGGCCAGAATGTCGTCGTGACTGGGGGCGCCGGTGGCATCGGCCGGGCGCTTGTCAGGCGGTTCGCGCAGGAGGGAGCGCGCGCGGTCGTCGTCGCCGACCGCGACGTCGAGGGCGCGCAGTCGATCGCGGGCGAGGTGGGCGGGCTTGCCGTCGAGCTGGACGCGGGACGGGAGGACAGCGTCCGGGCGCTGATCGCCGAGGCCTCCGCTGCGTACGGCCCGATCGACATCTTCATCTCCAACGCCGGCGTGCCCGGCGCGGGGGGCGGCCCGGAGGCCGCCGACGATGCGTGGGACGAAGCCTGGCGGGTCAACGTGATGGCGCACGTGTGGGCGGCGAGGGCCCTGCTGCCGGAGATGGTCGCGCGTGGCGAGGGGTACCTGATCAACACCGCCTCGGCGGCCGGCCTCCTGACACAGGTGTCGTCGCTGGTCTACAGCGTCACCAAGCACGCCGCGGTGTCGCTGGCCGAGTGGCTCGCCATCGAATATGCCGAGAAGGGGGTGCGGATCTCGTGCATCTGCCCCCAGGGCGTGCGCACGCCGATGCTGGAACTCGCGATGGATGACCCGGCGGGCTCGGCTGCCCTGCTCTCCGGCGGCCTGATCGAACCGGAGGACGTGGCCGACGCCGTGATCGCGGGCATCCGCGAGGAGCGCATGCTGATCCTGCCGCACGAGAACGTCGCCGGCTTCATGGCGCTGAAGGGCGCCGACCCGGAGCGCTGGTTGAAGGGCATGCGGCGTCTGGTACGCCAGGCACGGACGGAGAAGCCCTCCTCCCCGTCCGTCGAGCCGGGCTAGGGCAAGCCCTCGAGGCCGTCGTCGAGCTCCACCTCGATGGAGTTCAGCGCGAAGGCGACGGCCGGCGCTACGCCGTCGGGGCCGGCTGCGCCACGCCGCCGCCGACCGTTGCACCGTCGGCCCGCTGCGCGGCTGCCCCGCCGCGGCGGATGAGGTCCGCCGCCCGCTCTGCGATCGCGATCGTCGGAGCGTTGGTGTTGCCGCGCGGGACCAGCGGCATGATCGACGCGTCGACCACGCGCAGGCCCTCGACCCCGTTGACGCGCAGCTCGGCGTCGACCACGGCGTCCGCGTCCTCGCCCATCCGGCAGGTGCCGACCGGGTGGTAGACGGCGAACGTGGTCCGAGCGACGTGCTCCCGCATCGCCTCGTCCGAGTCGCCGTCGGGCGTGTTGAACGGCTCCGCGCAGTACGGCCTCAGGGCGGCCTGTCCGCAGATGTCGAGCGTCAGGCGCAGGCCGGCGATCATCCGCTCCATGTCATCCCCCGCGGAGTAGAACTCGTTGCGGATGATCGGCTTGGCGGAGGGGTCGTTGGAGGCCAGGCGCACCGAGCCACGGCTGTGCGGGGTGAGCAGGCACGGCGAGACCCACACCCCATGCGCCTCGGGATCGCTCATCCCCTCGTCGACTATGTGCACGGGAGCGAAGTGGAACTGCGTGTCGGGCGCGGGCGCCCCGCTCCCCACGCGGGCGAAGCCGCCGGCCTCGGCGAGGTTCGAGGTGAACGGCCCGGTCTGCGTCGCTTCGTACTCCTCCAGCGCGGCGGGCTCGAGCGCGAGCAGCAGGCTGTGCGGCTGCTCGGTCGTCCACACGAGCTGGGTGGCGGCGTGGTCCGAGAGGTTCGCTCCCACGGCCGGCTGGTCGAGCAGGACCTCGATTTCGCGCATCGTGAGGTGCTCGGCATCTCCGATCCCCGAGAGCATGAGCAGCTGGGGTGAGTTGTAGGAGCCGCCGCAGAGGATGACCTCGCGCCCCGCCGTGAACTCCTGGGGCTGGCCGAGCTGCGTCGCCCGGACGCCCACCGCCCGCGTGCCCTCGAAGCTCACCTGCTCGACCTGCATGTAGGGCAGGACCGTGAGGTTGGGCCGCTCCATCGCCGGGTGCAGGTAGGAGACGGCCGCGCTCGCGCGCTGTCCATCGCGCTGGGTCACCTGGTACATCCCGACGCCATCCTGCTCGTCACCGTTGAAGTCTTCGTTGCGCTGCAGGCCTGCCTCGGCGCCGGCGTCGACGAAGGCCTGCGACATCCGGTTTCCCGAACGGCCTTCGCTGACGGGCAGCGGACCGCCGGTGCCATGCCACCGCGAAGCGCCACGCTCGTTGTCCTCGGCCTTGAGGAAGTACGGCAGCAGGTCCGCCGAGGACCAGCCGGCGACGCCCCAGTCGTCGTAGTCGCGGCGGTTGCCGCGGATGTACACCATTGCGTTGATCGAGGAGGATCCGCCGAGGACCTTCCCGCGCGGCAGCGGGATGCGCCGGCCGTGGCACTCCCGCTCGGGGGCAGAGTGATAGTCCCAGTCGACGTCCGTGGCGGCGAGCTGCAGGTAGCCGAGCGGGACGTGGACGTTCTCCTTGGTGTCCGGCGGCCCGGCCTCGAGCAGCAGGACGTTCACGTCGGGGTCCTCGCTCAGACGCGCAGCCAGCACGCAGCCAGCCGACCCGGCGCCCACAATCACGTAGTCGAACACGATCCGGCTCCCCTCCTCGAGGCTTCGCTCTCCTGCGCCAACGATACCTGACCTCTCAGGGCTGGTTGCCGGCAGGCGAGGCTCACGGCTGGGCCGTCAGGGAGGAGAGGCCGGGGACCGTGCCCAGCGAGTGCAGGCGCCCGAGCTCGGCACGCCTGTGCTGGAGGTACCGATCCATGAAAGCAACCGTGACACGCTCGACGATGCCCAGCTGCGGCTGCTCGGCGGTATAGGGGGGCAGGTGCTCGGCGCCGATCAGGCGCAGCAGGTACTTCGGCCGCCGGGCGCTGTCGAAGAATTCGGTCGTCAGGGCGAGCGGGTTGACCGTGTCGGCGGTCCCCTGCACGGCGAGCAGCGGTGGGCTACCGGATGGGAAGGTGAAGCCGGCCAACCCGGGGATCTTCGCTCCCGAGAGGATCAGCGCGGCGCCCACACGGGGGTCGCGCAGCCTGCTGTCGTACGCCACGGCGAGTGCCGTCTCGCCGCCGTCGGATTGTCCGCTCACGGCGATCCGGCCCGGGTCGATCAGCCCGGATAGCCGACCGGGCGCGGCCGCCTCGGCCAGCAGGCGGGTGATCACGAAGCTCACGTCAGCGGGCTGGTTGACGAGATCCGCCTCGTCCGGCCCTCCGGGGGCGTTGGCGTTCTCCAGCGGGAAGACCGGCGCGGCGACGACGTATCCGGCGCGTGCCCAGCTCTGGAGCAGGTGGCTGTACACCGACGGGGTGACCGCGAAGCCGTGGCCGAAGACGACGAGCGGGAACGGACCGGAGGCGCGCGCCGGAGGTGCGTTCGGAACGTCCACGGCGCCCGTCGAGCCGATGGCGGGGTAGCGGACGTAGGTGAGCAGCGTTCGCGGCTCCACGGCGCCGGAGGGCAGCTTGATGCTGCGGCCGGCGTCGACGAGGCGGATGACCCTTAGGCCGACCGGGAACCCCGACGGCGAGCGCCCACGGGCATGGCGATGGCGGGAGCTGAGCCGGCGTGGCGGAGTGGCACGGGCAGCCGCATGGGGGTGCCCACGGCCGCCGCTCGGCATGGCAACGACGGCGGCAACGGCCGCCACGGCCAGTGCGGCCGCCGCGAGCGAGCCGAGGACGAGGAGGCGACGGCCGCGAGTCGCGCCCGGCCCTCGTCCGGGAGCCGCTCCGCGAGCGCGATCAGGCGGGCCTTGGGGGCGGGATGACACAGACGTCGGCAGCGGCTGGAGAAGCTCCGGTGCACCCTACCCGATGGGCTCTTCGGGCCGGGATCGTGGGTTCGACCATGCTTGCGAGAGGCTGCTCAGACCGTCGCGAGGACGAGCACGCGCTGGCTAGCATCGGCTCATGCGCTCCGGTGCATCACCGTGCGAACGCAACCAGCGTCTTGGTCTTGGGGAGACCGCCGCGCCACGGGCGCGCGCGGGAACGCGTACCACGGCAGCCTCGATCTGTGCAGCCGCCGCGCTCTTGCTCGCTGCCGGCTGCTCCTCCTCATCCTCCTCATCGTCCAAGAGGCGCAGCGACGCTCCCGCGGCCAGCGCCGCTCACACGACCGCCCTCGCCCCGGCCCCGAAACCGGCGGCGCCCGCCCCGGTCGTGCCGCTGCTCCTCGTCCGCGCTCCGGCCCATCCGGTGGCGAGGTGGTCGACGGTGGCCCGGGTCCGCGGGCAGCCTGCGGCGTGGATGGCCCAGCGCGGAGGGGTGACGCTGATGCGCTTCGATCAGGCCCTCGTCCACCTCCATCTGCACGCCGGCTCGAGCGACGGTGGCACGCGCGGCTGGGCCTATGGCGACCAGATCTCGCGACGGGAGATCCACCGCGTGGTCGCGGGCATCAACGGTGGCTTCAAGCTCACCTACGCGAACGTGGGGTTCGTCTCCGGCGGTCACGTCGCCGCCGCGCTGCACGCCGGGCTGGCGTCGATCGTCACCTACACCGATGGCACGTCCGCCGTGGGCTCTTGGCGGGAAGGCGTGCCCAGCTCCTCGAGGAGGGTCTTCTCCGTGCTGCAGAACCAGCACCTGCTCGTGGACCGCGGCGTCGCGGCACCGACCGTGGCGGGCTGCAACATCAGCTGCTGGGGTGAAACGATCGGCTCGCGAGAGTCCGTGGCACGCGCCGGGCTCGGCATCAGGGCGAACGGGCAGCTGGTCTGGGCCGCCGGCGAGGAACTGACTCCGGCGGAGCTTGCCGGCGCGCTCATCCACGCCGGCGCCGTGCGCGCGATCGAGCTGGACATCAACCCGGCCTGGGTCGCGGGCTACCTGTACGTGCACCGGCCCAGCGGCCCGGTGCCGGTTCCCGTGGTGCCCGGCCAGGTCGGGATCGGGGGGGCGCTCCTGGAACCGTACAGCCGCGACTTCCTGACCTTCGTGGCCAACTGAGTGCTCAGCCGCTCGCGTCGGGGGCGCGCAAGCGGCGAGGACGCGGGAGGGCTAGCGGCCGCGCTTGGACTGCTGCTCGAGCACCTTGCCGAAGGCGTCCTCGAGGTGGCCGGTCATGCTCTGCTTGAAGAGGGCGAGCAGCGCCTCGGAGGCCAGCGGGCGCAGCGAGTTGACCGCCTCTATCAGCTCCTCCCAGCGGTCGTCGGGCTGGCCGGCCTGCTCGAAGGGCTCCCACAGCTCCTTGAGGAACAGCTTCGTGAACGCGCGCGAGACCGAGTCGCAGTCGCGCCTGACACGCTCGACGAGCGTGAGCGCGGCGGACAGCGGTATGCCGAGCTCCAGCACCTGCTCGGCCGCGCGCAAGAGCGCCGGGCTCGGCACTTCGAAGCGCCCGTCGCCGAGCGGGACCAGCAGCCGCAGCTTGCGGATGCGCTCGGCGTCCTTCGGATCGACCTCTCCGAACCTCTCCTCCAGTTCCTTCGCCGTGACGAGCTCCGCCGACTCGGGCTCGTACGGGGTCGTGACGGCCTGGCGAAGCCCGAGCAGCCGCTCGGCGACGCCGTTGGACCCCCCCAGCAGGCGCTCGATCGAGGCGAGGTTGAAGCCGTCGGCCTGCAGGTCCAGGATCAGGCGCAGTCGGGCGAGGTGCTCGGGACCGTAGTAGCCGACGCGCGCCCGTACCTCGGGCGGCGGCAGCAGACCACGGGTGTGATGGTTGCGGATGTTGCGAACGGTCATCCCGCTCTCCGCCGCGAGCTGCTCGATCGTCAGGTCGTATCCCGTGGTGGGCGCTGCCGCCATCAGGATCCGAGGGTACCATGTTTGATGCAACCTCAAATGAGGTAACATCACCTCACGTCATGATCGCGAGCGTCGCCTGCCAGCCGGAGAGCGCCCGTCGTGCGGCCCCCTGCGCCTGCCGCCGGGCCCGCCCTTGTCGCGAGGAGCCTCTCCGCGCCCGCGTCGAGGTCAGCCGTGGCTGAACGCGGAGCCGTGCCTCAGGTCCCGGCGGCTCGCAGGCGCGCTCTGGCGCTCGTGCGCTCGTTCACCTCGCCCCTGCTCCCGGACGACTACCTCGAGCTGATCAACCCGCTCTGGTCGACGCGGGAGCTGCGCGGGCGGATAGAGCGCATCGAGCGCGAGACGCCGGACGCCGTGACGATCGTGATCAAGCCCGGCTGGGAATGGCCAGGCCACCGCCCCGGCCAGTACCTGCGGCTGGGTGTCGAGGTCGACGGTGTTCACCACTGGCGGGCCTATTCGCTGACCTCCGACCCGGGACGCCCGGACGGCTGCATCGCGATCACCCCGAAGCTCGTCGAGTCGGGGAAGGTCTCGCCCTTCCTGTTCGGGCGCGTGCGACCCGGCACGGTCGTGCGGCTGGGCGGCGTGGAAGGCACGTTCGTGCTGCCCGACCCCCCGCCCGAGCGGCTGCTGTTCATCAGCGCCGGCAGCGGCATCACGCCGATCATGAGCATGCTGCGCCACCTCTCGGACAGGCGGGCGGTGCGCGACGTCGTCCACGTGCACTGCGCGCGAACCGCGCAGGGCGTCATCTTCGCCGATGAGCTGAGCCGTCTGGAGGCCCTCCACCCCTCCTATCGGCTGCACCGTCGGATCACGAGCCGCCAGCGGCGCGTGAGCCCGGACCAGCTCGACCGGCTCTGTCCCGACTGGCGTGAGCGCGAGACCTTCCTCTGCGGCCCGACCGGGCTGCTCGAGGCGATGAAGGAGCACTGGGCGCGCCACGCCGAGCCGGGCCGGCTGCACATGGAGCACTTCCAGCCCGACGCCCAAGTCGGCGAGGGAGAGCGCGGCGAGGGCGGGGAGATCAGCTTCTGCTCGAGCGGCGTCCGCGCGAGCAGCGACGGCGAGCAGCCGATCCTGCTCGCCGGCGAGCAGGCGGGGGCGGAGCTGCCCTTCGGGTGTCGCATGGGGATCTGCCACAGCTGCGTCGGTCGGCTGCGCTCGGGGCGCGTCCGCGACCTGCGCACCGGGCGGGTTCACGGGCAGGCGGGCGAGATGCTGCGCACCTGCATAAACGCGCCCGAGGGCGCCGTCGAGATCGACCTCTGACCTTCAACCGAACGGAGTCCCGATGTCCGCAACGCTTGCCGACCATGCCGCAACAGCTGAGAGCACCCTGGATGAGCTCGAGAGCCCCCTCGCGCGGCTGAGCCCCGAGCAGATCGAGCAGCTGGGGCGCGAGCTCGACGCCGTGCACGACGAGGTCTTCGCCGACCTCGGCGAGCGCGACTCCCGCTACATCCGAAGCACGATCAAGCTCCACCGGCATCTCGTGCTGGCCGCGCGCGCACTGCTGCTCGGCTCACGCCGCAAGCCGCTCTGGCTCGCCGGGACCGCGGCGCTCTCGCTGGCCAAGATCCTCGAGAACATGGAGATCGGGCACAACGTGATGCACGGTCAGTGGGACTGGATGAACGACCCTGACATCAACTCGCAGACGTGGGACTGGGACACCGCATCTCCGGCCGACGCGTGGCGTCACTCTCACAACTACGAGCATCACACCTTCACCAACATTCGCGGCAAGGACAGGGATCTCGGCTACGAGATCATGCGCATCGACCCTCACCAGCGCTGGCACCCCGTTTACCTCTTTCAGCCGCTCTACAACCTGCTGCTCATGGGGTTCTTCGAGTGGGGCGTGGCGGTCCACGATCTCAACGGCGACGCGATCCGCTCGGGTGAGAAGTCCAAGGAGCAGGTGCTCGCCGAGCTGAAGGCGATAGGGGTCAAGGCGCGACGCCAGATAGTCAAGGACTACATCGCCTTCCCGCTGCTCTCACGGCGGAGCTTCAAGTCGACCCTCGCGGCCAACTTCACCGCCAACATCGTGCGCAACGTGTGGGCCCACTCGATCATCTTCTGCGGCCACTTCCCTGATCAGACATACACGTTCAGCCAGGAGGAGGTCGCCGACGAGACCCGCGGCGGATGGTACGTACGCCAGCTCCTCGGCGCGGCGAACATCGACGGCAGCCCGCTCTTTCACCTCCTCGCGGGGAACCTCAGCTTCCAGATCGAGCACCACCTGTTCCCCGACATGCCCTCGAGCCGCTATGCGGAGATCGCGCCGCGCGTGCGAGACATCTGCAGGCGCTACGGCCTGCCGTACAACACCGGCCCGTTGCACAAGCAGCTCGGCACCGTGCACCGGACCATCCTGCGACTGGCGTTCCCCGGTGGCAAGCCGCGCCCGAAGCCGGGGCCATACAGCCCGCGCTAGCTCGGCTGCGGATCCCAATGGGTGACACGGCCCGCCCGCCGGAGCGCGATCCGATTCACCTGACACATGTGTGGATGGTTTGAAGGTACGGCGGCGGGGTATTCCTAGCAGCGGAAAGGAGGCTCGCAAATGCTCGTAGCTCTTGCAGTGATCTTGCTGATTCTCGCGCTTGCAGGCGGGATCGCGATCAACCCGCTGCTGTTCCTGATCGCACTGCTGGCCCTGGTCGTGTTCCTGGGCGGCGGCCGCCGCGGCACCGTGCTCTGACCGGAGGATGACAGCGGAATGCTCGCCGAGGCGATCGATGCGTTCGTCGCGTCCATCGCCCGGCGGGACTCCGTTGTGACGTCAGCCGCCGAGGGGTGACGGGGGTATGCGGGTCTGCCCGTGTACGTCCGGGATCAACATCGCCACCTCGTCCTCGTAGCACCACGACCACGTCTCCCCCGGCTCTAGAGACCTGATGATCGGGTGAGCGCTCGACCCGGCGTGTGCGGTGGCGTGCCGGTTCGGAGAGTCGTCGCAGCAGCCCACGTGGCCGCACTCGAGGCAGATCCTCAGATGCAGCCACGGGTCGCCGCTGAGCAGGCACTCCTCGCAACCATCCACGGCCTCCGGCAGCTCGGTGATGAGGACGTGGTTGAGATGGGTGCAACTCGGCATCGGCTGACCTAACACTTACCACACTCATCCACCCCGGCCAGCGAAGCGGCCAAGGCTAGACGCCCGTCGGGAACGTCTCGGGCAGCTCGCCCGCATCCCACTGGCTGGTCCGCTCCAGCGGCTCGAGCGCCGTCGTCTGATCGAGGTGGACGACGGCATCGAACTGGCCAGCCAGGCGTGTGTGGAAGTAGTGCGAGACGCGCTCGGTCTGGGGCTGGTAGATCACGCCGATGGCACGCTCGAGACGGCGCCCCGGGACGCCAGCGGGATCGAGCAGGAAGGCACCGGTCCCCTGTTCGTGGAAGAGCTCCTCCCAGCTGCCCGGGAGGGCGGGGCGAACGCGCTTGCGCTCTGCCGGTCCTCCCCACTGCGAGGCGGCCGTGACGGTGCCGGCGTACGTCGTGAAGCCCACGAGCAGCGCCTGGCGTCCATGCCGCTCCCGGACCAGCTGGCCGACGTTCAGCTGGCCGGCCTGTCCCAGCTCGGTGGCGCGGTTGTCGCCGAGGTGCGAGTTGTGCTCCCACACCGCCACCTTGCCGGCGCCGCCGGTCCGCTCCAGGTGGCCGGAGAGCCGCTCGAGCGTCTCGGCCATGTGCACGTCCCGGAGGTTCCAGCTCTCGACGCCACCCCGGAACATCGCCCGGTAGTAGCGCTCCGCGTCCACCACCAGCCGCGCGTTCTGCTCGGCGTGAAAGCGCTCGTCGTCCTCGAGCGGCGCTCCCCCGCCAGGGGACGGCGCCGACATGGCGAGCAGCTCGACCAGCTGATCGACCGCGGCCTGCTCGCACGGCTCGGCCCCGCCGACGCCCGTCTCGTAGGCGTAGACCTGCGGATCGCGCCCGAACTGGTCGAAGCAGGCATACCGCTCGCGGGCGCGGGCGGCGGCGGCCGGGTCGACGCGGTCCAGGAACGAGACGACCGCCTCCATCGATGCATGGAGGCTGTAGAGGTCCAGACCGTAGAAGCCGACCTTCGGCGCGCCCTCGGGCCGGCCGTCGTTGTGGCGCCGGAGCCACTCGACGAACTCGAGCACCACGGTGTTGCGCCACATCCACACCGGGAAACGACGAAAGCCGCGCAGCGCCTCCTCGGCCGTCCGGTCATCGCCGATGCCGCGCACGTAGCGATTGACGCGGTGGGCATCGGGCCAGTCCGCCTCGACGGCGACGGCACTCGCCCCGGCCTCGGCGATCAGGCGCTTGGTGATCTCCGCGCGTTCACGGTAGAACTCGAGGGTCCCGTGCGAGGCCTCGCCGAGCAGCACGTGACGCGCGTCCTGCGCCCGGGCCAGAAGCGAATCGAAGTCTCCCCGCGAGCCGGTGAGCGGGCGCAGGCCGCCGTCGCCGGCGAGACCGCCGGAGGGCGGTGGACGCCGAGCCCGGGCCAGCAGCTCGCGGACCTCCTCGTCGCTCGTCTGGCCGAAGTCGTCGTACCACAGACCGACGGCCCGCATGGGCTGCGGCGTTGTCACGCACACGACTTCGTCGGCGACCTCCTCCAGGGCATGGCAGACCTCGGGCGCCGCGACCGGGACGGCAACGATCACCCGCGCAGGATCGTCCTGACGGACCGCCTCGACGGCCGCCAGCATCGTGGACCCCGTCGCCAGCCCGTCGTCGACGAGGATCACCGTCCGTCCGGCAAGGTCGGGCGGCGGGCGCTCTCCCCGGTAGACCTGCTCACGGCGCTCCAGCTCGCGGCGCTCTTTGGCATCGATCGCCTCCACCCAGTCAGCCGGCATGTGCAGGCGTTCGATCAGCTCCTTGTTCAGGACCCGGACGCCTCCTGTGGCGATCGCACCGAAGGCAAGCTCCTCGTGGCCGGGCAGGCCCAGCTTGCGGACCACGTACACGTCGAGCGGCACGTCCAGCTCACGCGCGACCTCGTATGCCACCGGAACGCCGCCGCGTGGCAACCCCAGGACCACCACGTCCTCCCGGCCGCTGTACATCCGCAACCGCTCGGCCAAGCGACGCCCCGCATCCGAACGGTCGCGGAAGCGTGTCACCTGCTCTGTGCCCTGGCTGTGGGCCACGTTCGTGCAACCTCCAGACGGGCCGGCCTCGACGCTGCGCTCTCGGGGAAGGACATTGGCTCGGCCGCCCGGCCCGCGTCAGACGAATTCTACCCGCGCGCCCCGTGGCCTAACGATTCGGTGGACCGTGCCGTCGCTCAAGCAAATACGCCGTTCGGCCGATGCAGAGCCCGATCGGGGCGCATGCGCCGCCGCGGATGCCTATGCACAGCAGCGCCGGAAAACCAAGTGCGACGTGGGCGACCTTCCGGGTCGCCCAGCTGCCGGTGCTGTGGGTGCTGAGCCTCGCGGCGATCGGGGCGTTCGCAGTGCTCGTGACCCTGCACGCGGGCAACGTTCCGGGCTGGACCGCCTTCGAGGACCTGAGCGAAACCGTCGTAGCCGCCATCGCGGGCGTGGCGTGCGCCTCGCGCGCTCGGCGCGAGCATCGCGAGGAGTCCGGCGCCTCCGGCGAGCGCGCCTGGCGAGCCTGGCGGCTGCTGGCCCTCGGCCTCGGCGCCTGGGCGGTGGGGCACGGCGTCTGGACCGTCTATGAAGTAGGGCTCGGCAGCACTCCGCGCCGGCCGTCCATCATCGACGCCGCCCTGTTGACCTCCTCGATCCTGGTGGTGGGCGGGTTGCTCAGCATGGTCAGCACACCGGCCGGGCGGCTCTCTCATCTTCGCGGGGCAGCGGAGGGCATGCTGATCGCGGTCGGCTGCTTCCTGATCAGCTGGTGCGCCGTGATCGCCTCCGTCTTCGCGAGCAGCGGCACGTCCACATCCGCGCAGGTGGTCAACCTCGCCTACCCCGTGCTCGACGCCGTCGCGCTGTCCGGGCTGCTGTTCGTGGCGGTGCGTGGCAAGGGCAATCTGCCCGCCGGCCTGGGCCTGCTGGCGCTCGGCATCACCTGCGTGGCCATCTCGGACTCCGCCTTCTGGTACCTCACGGCGCTCAAACCGCGGCTCGAGCGGGTCAGCCCGATCGACATCGGGTGGGTGGCCGGGTTTCTGCTGATCACCGTCGCCGCCGCCACCCGGCGCCGGCAGGGCCGGTCCTGGAGCCCGCGCCTCGCCGCAGGCCGCCTGGTTCCCGGCCTGCCGACGCTGCCGGCCGCGGCGGGCATCGCGACTGCGCTGATCAGCTGGTGGGCGGGACGAAGCCTGGGGCCGACGAGCGTGCTGCTCTCGATCAGCGCGGCGCTCGTGGTCCTGTCGCTGCTGCTGCAGCTGATCGTGGTCTACGAGAACGACGCCCTGACGACCGACCTAGAGCGCCGAGTCGAGCAACGGACCTCCGAGCTGCGCACGACGGAGCGCTACTACCGCGCGCTCGTCCAGCACTCCTCCGACGTGATCACGGTCGTCGATGCCGAGCTGACGGTCCGCTACGTCAGCGATTCGATGGAGGCTGTCTTCGGCCACATGCCGGAGGACCTGACGGGCAGGAAGCTCGACGCGGTGACCGGCGGCTCGAGTGCCCTCAGCGAGGCGCTCGGGCGAACCATGAGCGAGCCCCACCAGGTCTCCAGGGTCGAGTGGGAGCTGACCGACGCCACGGGTCGGGTGCGCCATGCCGAATCAGCCATCACCAACCTGACCGGCGACCCGAGCGTGTGCGGCCTGGTGATCAACACACGCGATGCCACCGACCAGGTGGCACTCGAGCAGCAGCTTCGCCACCAGGCCTTCCACGATCCCCTCACCGGCCTCGCCAACCGCGCCCTGCTCACGGACCGCGCCGAGCAGGCGCTCGCGCGGTCGGTCCGCTCGGGTGCGATGGTCGCCGTGCTCATCGTGGACCTCGACGGGTTCAAGGCCGTCAACGACAGCCTCGGGCATCAGGTGGGCGATGTGGTGCTCTGCGAGGTTGCGCGGCGCCTCGAGTCGCTGGTCCGTTCGGAGGACACCGTCGCCCGCCTCGGCGGCGATGAGTTCGTGATCCTGATCGACGACGTAAGCGGGCTCGAGGAGACGAGCCGCCTGGCGGAGCGGGTATGTGACGTCCTCAGGCCCCGCTTCAGCCTTCCCGGCTGGGACTACGCGGTCACCGCGAGCGTCGGGGTGGCCGTCGGCTCCGCCTCGGAGGCCGACGTGCACGACCTGCTGCGCGACGCCGACACGGCGATGTACGTGGCCAAGACCGGCGGCAAGGACTCCGTGCGTCTGTTCGCGCCGTCCATGCACGAGCGCGCACACGAGCGCTTCCGCCTTCAGGTCGATCTGCGCGACGCCCTCGATCGCTCCGAGCTGGTGCTGTTCTACCAGCCGATCTTCGAGGTGCTGGACGGGCGACTGAAAGGCTTCGAGGCGCTCGTCCGCTGGAGTCACCCCACCCGCGGCCTGATCGCTCCCGAGCGCTTCATCCCGCTCGCCGAGGAGACCGGCCTGATAGTGCCGGTGGGTCGCTGGGTGCTCCAGGAGGCGGTCGGTCAGCTCACCGCCTGGGACCGCAGACACGACAGCGCCCGCTCGCTTTCGATGTCGGTGAACGTGTCGACGGTTCAGCTCACGGCGCCCAGCCTCATCTCCGATGTCCGGGAGGTGCTCCATCGCTCTGACATCGCGCCCTCCCGGCTGACGCTCGAGATCACCGAGGGATCCCTGGCAAACGAGACCGAGCGCGTGATCGAGGTGCTCGACGAGCTGCGCCGGCTCGGCGTGCAGATCGCCATCGACGACTTCGGTACCGGCTACGCATCGCTGTCCCATCTGCAGCGCCTGCCGGTCGACATCCTCAAGGTCGACAAGAGCTTCGTCACCGCGCTGAGCGAGGGCGGCAAAAGCCGGGAGCTGCTCCAGGCGATCCTGGGCGTCGGCCGCGCCCTCTCGCTGGCGGTGGTCGCCGAGGGCATCGAGGCGCAGACGCAGATGACGACGCTGCAGGAAATGGGCTGCGAGATGGCCCAGGGCTTCCTCGTCGGCAAGCCCAGCCCGGCCGAGGTCGCCGAGAGCCTCCTCGGCGGCGCGCCGGCGAATGGGGGCGCGGGCATGCAGCCGCACCTCCTCTCGCGGGTCGGCTAGTCCCGCTCTCAGGAACCTCTAAAGGAGCTCACGCGGGCGGCCCAGGAGGGGTGGGGACACTCGTTGCAGTAGAGAACCGCAACCAAGGAAGAGAACATGACCCTCTCGCTCGCAATCGCCATCAACGCAGTCGCGATGTTCACCCTCGTGGGGCTTCTCACATTCGCCATGTCGCGTGCCGCCCGGCTGCGGCCTCACGTCGGCAGCGCGGCCACGCCCGCCACACCTGCCGTCGAGCAGATCCAGCACCGGCGGAGCGCGCCGGCACCTCGCGCCCGCCGCGCCGCGCGGCTGGCAACGGTCCGCTCCTAGCCGGCGAGCGGTTCATCGCCGGACGGGGCCGGGACGCGGTTGGCGCCTCGGCCCCGTCCGCGCGCAAAGGCCCTGCAAAGTAGGCCATTTGGCGGATCTAGCAGGACGGCAATCGCGTCGATGCAGGTACATGGCCTCGAGCGGCTTGACCGAGCGCGGCAGCGCCCGTGACCACGGCCTGGCCGGCGGCGGGCGCGCGGCACGCGAGCTGCTCGCCGCGCGCGACTTCTTCCAGGGCACGCTCGACTCGCTGACCTCGCACATCGCCGTGCTGGACAAGCGCGGTGAGATCATCATGACCAACCGGGCGTGGGACGCGTTCGCGAACGCCAACGACGGCGGAGCGGCCACGGGAACCGGCTCCAACTACCTGGCAGCCTGCGTCGGCGCCGACGCGGCTGGCTCGGCCGCGGCCGAGGGGCTGCGCGCGATCGCGGCGGGCGGGCGCAGCGAGTTCACGATGGAGTACGCCTGCCACGGCCCGGATGCCATGCGCTGGTTCCTGATGCGAGCCGCGCGCTACGAGGGTCCGGGCGCCGCGCGCGTGGTTGTCGCCCATGACGACATCACCGAGCGCGTGGGCTCCGAGCGGGCACTGCTCGCCACCCGCAACTACATGCGCGCGGTTGCCGACAGCATGGGCGAGGGGATGTTCACGCTGGACCCCGCCGGCGCGCTGATCTACATGAACCCCGCGGCGGAGGAGCTGCTCGGCTGGTCGATGCGGGAACTCCGCGGCAGGACGATGCACGAGCTGACCCACTCCCGCCGTCCGGACGGCCGCCCGCAGTCGGTTCAGGAATGCCCGATCCTGCGGGCGCGGCGCGACGGGGTGACGGTTCGCGTCGAGGAGGACCACTTCGTCGACCGCGAGGGCAGGTTCATCCCGGTCGCCTACACGGCTGCTCCGTTCGTCACCGAGGATGGCATCGAGGGGTGCGTGGTGATCCTGCAGGACATAGCCGAGCGCAAGGCCAAGGAGCGCCGGCTGGAGCGCCACGTCGACTCGCTTCGCTGGATCGGGCGCATGCAGGAGGCGTTCGAGCATGAACGCTTCATCCTCTACGCCCAGCCGATCATCGACGTCCGCTCCGGCGAGGTGGCCCAGCGCGAGCTTCTGCTGAGGATGCGCGACCCGAGCGGGGAGATCATCAGCCCCGGTGACTTCCTACCGGTGGCGGAGCAGTACGGCCTGATCGGGGACATCGACCGGTGGGTCATCGAACGGGCCAGCGAGATCGCGGCGGTGAGCGGCGCCGTCGAGCTGAACCTCTCCGCACACTCGATGGGAGACCGGAGGATCCTCGACTACATCGAGCAGTGCGTCCGGCGAACGGGCGCCGACCCCCGGAACCTCGTGTTCGAGATCACCGAGACGGCGCTCGTCGCGGACGAGGCCGCGGCGGCGGCATTCGCCGAGCGGCTGCACGCGCTCGGCTGCAAGCTGGCACTGGACGACTTCGGAACCGGCTACGGCGGCTTCACCTACCTCAAGCGCTTCCCCGTCGACTTCCTCAAGATCGACGTGGAGTTCGTGCGGGACCTACCGACCAACCGGGCCAGCCGCTACGTGGTCGAGGCGGTGACGGCGCTGGCGCGCGCCTTCGACCTCGAGATCGTCGCCGAGGGCGTGGAGGACGCCGAGACCCTGGAGGTGCTGAGGGAGCTCGGAGTCGACTACGCGCAGGGCTTCCACATCGCCAGGCCCGAGCTCCACGGTTTCGCCTCAGCCTGACTCCGAGCGGATGACCACGCGGCCGAGGCCGATCACCTCCATCTCGGTCTCCGGCGCGCAGACCGCGATCGAGTCCGCCTCGCGCCGCAGCGTGCGGCGAAGGAACACGAAGGCCACCGCCCCGACGACCGCGGGGACCCAGAGTGCGATCGCGCGGTAGATCAGAACCGCTCCCGCAGCCGACGTGAGCGGCACGTTGTAGAGCGCCAGCGTGCCGAGGAGCCCGGCATCGACGCCTCCGATGCCACCCGGCACGGGGATCAGGCCGCCCAGCTCGCCGATCAGGTAGCCCATCCACAGGTTCGCCAGCGGCGGAGAATGGCCGATCGCGTGAAACGCGGCCCACAGGATCATCACGTCGAAGGCGAGATAGGCGACGAGGCCCAGCAGGAGCACCACGTTGCCCTCCCGCAACAGCTGCACCGCCTCGCTGACCCCTTCGCCCACCGCCCTGAGGCTCGCCCACAGCGCCCGCGTCCTCCGCGAGAGCTCGTGACGTCCTTCCTTCTCGAGCCTGGAGCGCGACCGCTGGGCGATGCGCCCGGCGAACAGCGTGCCGACTATGGCCAGCGCCGCCACGGCGGCCGGAAGCACCGTGAGCAGCGGGTTGCTCACGCCTTCGAACACGCCCGTCGCGAGCCCGAGTCCGATGATGATCACACCCAGCACGTTCGGCACGCTCGTGAGCAGGAAGAAGGCCACCGTTCGCCGCGCGATCTCGCTTCCCATCATCCCCCCGCGCCGCAGCGCCCACGCGCCGAGCGCGAGACCGCCGGCTCCGCCGGTCGGGAACAGCGCGTTGGCGCCCAGCTCGGACGTGCCGATCTGGTAGCTGACCCTCCAGCTCATCCGCCGGCAGAAGACCATCCGGAAGACCGCCACGTAGCCGAGGCCGGACAGGAGCTTGAGCACGACGCCCACCACGAGCCACTCGGGCCTGGCGTGCGAGAGCCGCGTGCGAAGGCCGCCGAGCCCGGGCAGGAGGGTGACCGCCGCTATCACCGCAAGGACGAGCCCGAGCGCGAACAGCAGTCGCGAGCGCAGCCTGTGGCGGCTGAGCCCCCCGGGCATCTCGACATCGCTCGGGGCGACCTTCGAGACGTCGTCCTCCACGGTCACGTCTCCCATCCTGGCACTACTCCAGCTCGGCCAGGAGGTCGGCGACGGAGTCGACTATGCGAGATGCGCGAAACGGAAACCGCTCCGCCTCCGGCCGCGTGGTCACGCCGGTCAGGACGAGGATCGTCTCCATCCCGGCCTCGAGCCCCGACACCACATCCGTGTCCATGCGGTCGCCGACCATCGCGGCGGTCTCGGAGTGGGCGTCGATCGCGTTCAGCGCCGAGCGCATCATCAGCGGGTTGGGCTTGCCGACGAAGTACGGCTCCACTTCGCTCGCATGGCTGATCAGTGCCGCCACCGAGCCGGTCGCCGGCAGCGGGCCGTCGGCGGTGGGGCCGATCGGGTCGGGATTGGTGGCGATGAACCGGGCGCCCGCGACGATCAGGCGGATCGCGCGCGTGATCCGCTCGAACGAGTAGGTCCGGGTCTCGCCGAGCACGACGTAGTCGGGCGTGCGTTCGGTGAGCGTGTAGCCCGCGTCGTGGAGCGCGGTCGTGAGTCCCGCCTCGCCGATCACGAACGCGGTGCCGCCCGGTCGCTGGTCTTCCAGGAAGCGGGCCGTCGCCAGCGCAGAGGTCCAGATCGCCTCCTCGGGGACGTCGAGGCCGCTGGCAGCGAGGCGGGCCGCCAGGTCCCGCCGGGTGTAGATCGAGTTGTTGGTCAGGACGAGGAACGGCGTGCCGCGCTCACGCAGGCGCGCGATGAAGCGGTCTGCGCCGGGGACCGCCTGGTCCTCGCGAACCAACACGCCGTCCATGTCCATCAGCCACGAGCGGATCTCGCGTTCGGTCATTCACGGCAAGCATGACGAACTCCATACGGGCGCGGCCCGTGGCTTCAGAGAGCTCAGTCGCCGGACTCGTACTTGAACGAGATCCCGAGCCGGACGCGGTAGGCGCTGATCGTCCCGTTCTCTATCGACACGTCCTGCCTCAGGACCTCCGCGATTCGCAGGTCCCGCACGGTCTTCGCGGCCGTCTCGACCGCGTGTCGCGCGGCCGCCTCCCACGACTCGCTGCTCACGCCGATCACCTCGGTGACCCGGTAGACGCCGTCAGCCATCACGACCATCCTCTCCTCGACGTTGGAGTCTCCGACTCTCTCACATCCGCGACGCCGGCAGGCGGTCCGGCAGCGGGCGCCTCCGGAGGGGCTCCCGGCCGTGGCGGAGCTGCTCATGAGAGACCCCGCGCCACTTCGTCCCTACACTCGGCGGCAGGACCCAGCGACCGGGAGGTGGAGATGACCAGCAGAAGCGACTTCACGCCGCAGGAGTGGGAGCAGATCCTCGAGGGGCCGCCGAGCGCGGGCCTCATCGTGATCACCGCCCAGCGGGGCGGGACCGTGCGCGAGACCGTCTCGATGGCCCGCGCTTACGCGGAGGCCCGCCGGCATCATGGGCAGAGCGAGCTGCTCGATGCGATCGTCTCCGCCAAGCCGGAGATAGATCACACCCGCTACCGCTCACCCGAGGAGCTGAAGGAGCGCTCGCTGGCCCATCTGCGCGACGCCGTGGCCGTTCTCGAGGCGAAGGCCGAGCCGCAGGAGCTGGAGGAGTACAGGGCGTTCGTGATGACCCTCGCCCGCCAGGTGGCCGAGGCGCACCGCGAGGGCGGGTCCGAGGACCCGGTCAGCGACAGCGAGCGGTCGGCGATCGCCGAGATCGAACAGGCCCTGGGGGCGAAGAGCTCCGGCTGACAGCGGCTGAGCGGCGGACGCGACGCTATGAGCCGGGAGCTTCAATTCGTAGACCAGCTGGTCGCGCCGCTGAGGGTCCCACCCGGCAGCACGGTTGAGCTGGAGCGGGACTTCGACCCCGGTTACACCGGCGGGATCGCCAGCAAGTCAGATGCCTCGGCGCGGCTCCAGGAGGGCATTGCGTTGCTCGTCGACTACCAGGACAGGCTCTCGGCGCAGCACGCCTTCGGCGTGCTGCTCGCCCTCCAGGGGCTCGACGCCTCCGGGAAGGACAGCACGATCAAGCACGTCATGAGCGGGGTGAACCCGCAGGGCGTGAAGGTGAAGAGCTTCAAGGAGCCCTCGAGCGAGGAGCTCGAGCACGACTTCATCTGGCGCCACGAGCGGGCGGTTCCCGGGAGAGGCCGCATCGGCATACACAACAGGTCTCACTACGAGGAGGTGCTGATCGTTCGCGTGCATCCCGAGCTGCTCGCGCGCGAGGGCGTGCCCGATGCAAGGAACGCGAGCAGCCTCTGGGCGCGACGCTATCGCGAGATAAACGATTGGGAGCGCTACCTCGTCGAGAACGGGATCCGCGTCGTCAAGGTGCTGCTGAACCTCTCGAGGGAGGAGCAGGCCAAACGCTTCCTCAGGCGCATCGAGCGACCGGATAAGAACTGGAAGTTCTCCGCCGCCGACATTCGCGAGCGCGAACACTGGGACGACTACCAGCGCGCGTTCGACGACATGCTCAGCCACACCAGCACGGAGTGGGCGCCGTGGTACGTGGTGGCGGCCGATCACAAGTGGTTCAGCCGGCTGGCGACCGCGGCGATCCTCGTTCACACGCTGGCCGAGATCGATCCGCAGTACCCGCGGCCGGGGCCGGAGGCCCTGGAGGAGATGGCCAGGGCGCGGGCGGAGCTGCAGGCTGAGATGAACGGCTGAGGCGGGGCCTCGAGCGATCGGGTGACCCGGCGGCCGTGAGCTGACGCCGGGTGACCCGGCGGCCGTTGAACGCGGCGGCAGCGAGCTGACGGAGGCGCCCGGTGCGCTACCTGCAGACGCCGCTCGGGCGGTGCGGCATGCCCCGCTCCTGCGCCGGCATGGTCTGCGGCGGCGCGGGAAGCGGGTAGCCCGCGACGGTCGGGAATTCGGCGCTGCCGGTATCCGGCGACTGGGTCGGGCAGTCGCTGCCCAGGACGCGCGGGTCGGCCAGCGTCGGGCTGGGGAGCGTCGGAACCGAGTCGTCGGGCGCGGCGGCGAAGTTGAACGCCTGCGTCATGTCGCCGGTGACGGACCTCCGCCAGCGACTGAGGTTCGGCACCTTCGGGCCGAAGCGCCTTTCGAGGAACCGCAGCAGCGAGGTGTGATCGAACGTCTTCGAGCAGACGAATCCACCGCGGGTGAAGGGCGAGATCACGAGCATCGGGACGCGCAGGCCGAGGCCGATCGGCCCGCGGATGCCGCCGGCGATGCCGGGAAGCGGTTCGACGGTCAGGTACTCGCCGGGGGTGCCCGCCGGCGCCACCGGCGGCGGTACGTGGTCGAAGAAGCCGCCGTTCTCGTCGTAGGTGGCGAACAGCGCCGTCTTGGCCCAGACTTCGGGGTTGGCGGTCAGCCCGTTCAGCACTTCCGCGAGGGCGACCTCGCCGTAGCTGACCGGAGCCGGGGGGTGCTCGCTCTCGACCAGCGTGGCGAGGATCCAGGAGACCTGTGGCAGCGTCCCGGCCCTGCAGTCGGCGAGGAATTCGGCGGGAAAGGTGGGCGCGAGCGCATTGGCCATCAGCCGCGGGTCTTCCTGGTAGGCCTTGAAGTACGGCAGCACGTTGTCGCCGTAGTCGCCGTCGGGCGTCGCGTAGACCTTCCAGCTGATGCCCGCGGCCTGCAGCTGCTCCGGGTACGTCGGCCATGTGAACTTGCCGTACTGCTGCTCGCGGTTGGACACCAGCGTCTGCAGCGACGGCCCTCCGTGCTTGGCTTCGGGGTCGATGGTCGCCGTCATGGAGTAGAGGCGATTGGGATCGGTCGGCCCCAGCACGGAGCAGTGGTAGTGGTCGCAGATGGTGAAGTTGTCGGCGAGCGCGTGGAAGAACGGAAGGTCTTCGCGCGTGTAGTAGCCCATCGTGTTGGGACCGTCGCGCAAGCCGTTGACTTCGGGTTCGAGGTGGACCGAGAGGAACGAGTCCATGGCGCCGTTGTTCCAGCAGCGGTGCATGGCGGCCCACTCGTGCGAGATGTCGTTGACGCACTCCCCCCCGTTTTTGGTGTCGAAGTGAAACGGGAGCAGATGGCCGCCGTAGGGTTCGCCGGCCGCGCCGGGGAACGGCTGCGCGAACACCGTCTTGCCGCTCCCGTCGGCGAGGGGGATCGCTTTTTTGTCGGCGAAACCGCGGACGCCGCGGTAGGTGCCGAAGTAGCTGTCGAACGAGCGGTTCTCGTTGATGAAGATGACGACGTGCTCGATGTCGGACAGGCTCCCGGCGCACGACGCCGTGGCCGCGAGCACGCGTTCGAGCACCTGCGCGGGTGCCGCCAGCGACTCTGCGCCCGCGAGCGCGCCCGCGGCCACTCCAGCGCGCAGCAGATCCCTCCGTGTCAGCCCCGACCCCCGCAAGTTAATCGGCTTGTTACCCGAATCGGCCCGTGGCAAACCACGGTGGGATACTGCGGCGATGCCCTACAACGCCGATCTCGGACCCACGCTGTACGTTCCCGCCGACGACCGCTACGAGGCGATGCAGTATCGGCGATGCGGGCGCAGCGGCCTGCAGCTGCCGGCGATCTCTCTGGGGTTGTGGCAGAACTTCGGCGACGACCGTCCGCTCGCCAACAGTCGCGCGATCCTGCGGCGCGCCTTCGACCTCGGGATCACCCATTTCGACCTCGCCAACAACTACGGTCCGCCCTACGGCAGCGCCGAGATCAACTTCGGGCGCATGTTCGCCGAGGATCTCAGGCCGTATCGCGACGAGCTGGTCGTCTCCACCAAGGCCGGCTACGACATGTGGCCCGGCCCCTACGGCGAGTGGGGCTCGCGCAAGTACCTGCTCGGCAGCCTGGACCAGAGCCTTCGCCGGATGGGCCTCGACCACGTCGACATCTTCTACTCGCACCGCTTCGATCCGCAGACGCCGCTGCAGGAGACGATGGGCGCCCTCGACACCGCCGTGCGCAGTGGAAGGGCCCGCTACGTGGGGATCTCCTCCTACGGCCCGGAGCGCACCGAACAGGCCGCGCACATACTGCGGGAGCTCGGCACCCCGCTGCTGATCCATCAGCCCTCCTACTCGATGTTCAACCGCTGGATCGAGGATGAGCTCCTGGACGTCCTCGCCCGCGAGGGGATCGGCGCGATCGTGTTCTCGCCGCTGGCCCAGGGACTGCTCACCGACAGGTACCTCCACGGCGTACAGGAGGACTCGCGTGCGCGAAGCGGCAACTACTTCTCCGGCGACATGCTCAGCGAGGAGAACATGACACGCATCCGGGCGCTCAATGAGATCGCGGCGCGCCGCGGACAGACGCTGGCCCAGCTCGCGATCGCCTGGGTGCTTCGCGACGAGCGGGTGACGTCGGCGCTGATCGGCGCCAGCAGCGTCGAGCAGCTCGAGCAGAACGTCGCCGCGCTCGATCACACCGATTTCGACTCGAGCGAGCTGGAGGAGATCGACCGCTACGCGCAGGAGGGCGGCATCAACCTGTGGGCCAGCTCCAGCGAAGCCTGAGCAGCGCGCTCACCGCCGCCACGATCCTGGCCGCGAGCTGGGTGGCGGCCGGCGAGGTGACCGCTACGGCCGCGGGCGGTGCGGCGGACGCGTCCCTGGGGCACCGCACGAAGTCCGGTGGATGCCACGTCCGGGGACTGCTTCCCGACCGTGCCTGCACTCCGGGGTCGATCTTCGCGTCGGCCGGCGTGGGGCGGATCTGCACGCCCGGTTACTCGCGCTCGGTGCGCGACGTGCCCGAGTCGCTCAAGCGGAGCGTCTACGCCGAGTACGGCATCGGCAGCCACGCACCACGCAGCTACGAGGTGGACCACCTCGTGCCGCTGGAGCTGGGCGGCGACAACGGCATCGCAAACCTCTGGCCGGAGGCAGCGCCGGGCTACCACCAGAAGGATGGGATCGAGAACCGCCTGCACGACGCCGTCTGCGCCGGCTCGCGGGGGTTGCGAGCCGCCCAGCGGCAGATCGCGGGCGACTGGCGGCGCACCTTCGCCGGCGCCTCCTCGCTGTCTCCTCAGCTCTGAGGCACGGCGTCCGCTCCGGGTTCATCCGCCTTCGCGGTGAACGGCAGGCGTACGCGGAACGTCGTTCGGCCAGGCTCGCTGTCGAGCGCGATCGAGCCTTCATGACGGTCGACGATGATCCGTCGCGCGGTCGCGAGGCCGAGGCCGGTCCCTGCGCCGACATCCTTGGTCGTGAAGAACGGGTCGAAGATCCGCGGGGCCACGTCGTCGGGGACTCCGGGGCCGTCGTCGCTGATCTCGACGACGGCGCAAGAGCCGTCCGAGGCTGTCCTGATCGTGATCGTGCCGCGCTCGCCGAGCGCGTCGATCGCGTTGTCGAGCAGGTTCGTCCACACCTGGTTGAGCTCGGACCCGCGGACCGTGAGCTTCGGGAGAGTCCGGTCATAGTCGCGCACGACTGCGATCTCGGTGTGCTTGAGCTTGTAGCCGAGGACGGCGAGGGTCGTCTCGAGTCCTTCGTGCAGGTCCACCTCGACCAGCGCGCCACGATCCATGTACGAGTACGACTTGACGGCGGCCACGAGCGCCGACATGCGCGCGGTCGACTCCTGCAGCTCGGTCGCGAGGCGCCCGGCTGTCAACGACGCCGCGACCCAGCGAAGCGCGGCGTCCGTCGCCGGCCCCGCCAGCGCCGCGACGCGCTCGAGCCACCGATCGTCGACGCCGGCCACCGCGAGCGGCTCGGCCAGCCGCCAGGGCTCCTCCACGTCGAGCGCCTCGAGCCGCGCCAGCAGCTCCTCCTCGGCGTCGGAGGCGTCCAGCGCGTCGAGCGCCGAGCACGATGCGGCGCCGGCCAGCGCCTCCTGCTGGAGGCGAACGAGCTGCTCTGCCTCCTCGCGCTCGACGCCGGCCTCGACGAAACGGGCCATCGCCGAGCCGATCACATCGAGCGCCTCTGTGAGCTGCGCCGAGGCGCGGTGAGCCGCGGCGGCCGGGTTGTTGAGCTCGTGAGCGAGGCCTGCCGCCATCGTTCCCAGCGAGGCGAGACGCTCGCGGCTCTGCTCGATCTCGGTGAGGCGGGCCATGACCGGGCCCACCTGCTGCATCACCCTTCTGTGCACGGAGGGCTGCGCGAACGCCAGCCGGCGGAAGTCCTCGGAGGCCACGATCGCCATCCTGCAGGCGGTCTCGGCCTGCATCCGCGCTCCCAGGTCGCTGCCGGTGAGGACGGCTATCGCGCCGATCCAGGTCGGCGCATGCTGGCGCCCGACAGGCTCGGTGCGCCCGTGGTCCATCACGAGGGCCTGTGCCTCGCCGTCCAGCAGGAGCAACAGGCCGGCGGGTTCT
The DNA here is from genome assembly GCA_036498265.1 of Solirubrobacteraceae bacterium. Classification (GTDB taxonomy): domain Bacteria; phylum Actinomycetota; class Thermoleophilia; order Solirubrobacterales; family Solirubrobacteraceae; genus Palsa-744. The sequence continues at coordinate 45,728 of DASYFT010000036.1, forward strand.
GTGCCCGCCTCGGCGATCAGCTCGCCGGGGGCGACGGAGTAGGTGCGACTCGCCTCCAGCCACTCGGCGAGCTCGGTGTCGTCGAGGCCATCGAAGAGATCGACCCTGCGAAGCTCCTCGAGGGTGACGGGCGCGTCGGTCATGCCTCCACCAGGTACTCGTGGATCAGCGACACCGCCATCGATCCCTCGCCGACGGCGCTGGCCACCCGCTTGATCGAGCGCGCGCGCACGTCGCCGGCGACGAACACGCCGGGCACGGTCGTCTCGAGCAGGTACGGCTCGCGCTCGAGCGGCCAGCCGCCTGCCTGAGCGTCGCGCCCGGCGAGGATGAACCCGCGCTCGTCGCGCGCGAGCACTCCGGCCAGCCAGTCGGTTCGTGGCGAGGCTCCGATGAAGACGAAGCAGGCGTCGGCGTCGAGGGTGTCCTCTCCGTCGGGGCCGCTCACCCGAAGGCGCTTCAGGTGGCCGTCCTCGCCCTCTGCCGACGTCGCCGAGCTCCTGGTGCGGACCTCCACGTTGGGCAGCGCCGCGATCTGCTCGATGAGGTAGTGGGACATCGAGGACTCGAGCGAGCCGGCTCTGACCAGCATCGTGACCTGTGCGGCATATCCGCTGAAGTACACGGCTGCCTGCCCCGCCGAGTTCGCGCCGCCGATCACCACGATCCGCTGTTCGGCGCAGGCACGCGCCTCTGTCATCGCCGCGCCGTAGTAGATCCCGGCGCCGGTCAGCTCCTGGAAGCCGGGCGCGTCGAGCTGCCGGTAGGAGACCCCTGAGGCGATCAGCACCGAGCTCGCGCTGAGCACGCCGCCTCCGGTCAGGTCGACCAGGCGAGCGGAGCCCTCGACACGCAGCCCCACGGCCTCCTGCACGGTGAGCAGCTCGGCGCCGAGCCGTCGTGCCTGATCGGTCGCCCGGCGGGCCAGGTCCGAACCTGTCAGGCCGGCGGGGAAGCCCAGGTAGTTCTCGATCCGGCTGGACTGCCCCGCCTGCCCCCCCGGCGCCTCGCGCTCGACCATGACCGTCCGGAGCCCCTCGGAGGCGCCGTAGACGGCGGCGGCCAGCCCAGCCGGGCCACCGCCGACGACGACCAGGTCGTAGTGCTCCTGCGCCGGAGCGCCGGCGACTCCAAGGCGCTCGGCGAGCTCGAGGATCGTGGGGCGCTCGAGGACGGTGCCATCCTCGAGCAGTGCCACCGGCAGGCGGTCCGCGTCGACGCCGCCGACCTTGAGCAGCTCGCGCGCCTCGGCGTCGCGCTCGACGTCGAGCCACCGCGCCGGCACGCGGTTGCGAACGAGAAAGTCGCGCAGGTCGTGTGACTCCTTGGAGAACCTGTGGCCGATCAGGCGCACACCGCCCGCTGTGAGCGCCGCGCCGGACTCCCATGTCGTGAGCAGGTCCTCGACAACGGGGAACAGCTGCTCCTCGGGCGGATCCCAGGGCTTGAGCAGGTAGTAGTCGAGCGCGACCTCGTTGATGGCGGCGATCGCCGCGTCGGTGTCTGCGTAGGCCGTCAGCAGCACACGCTTGGCGTCCGGCACCAGCTGACGCGCCTCGACGAGGTACTGGGTGCCGGCCATGCCCGGCATGCGCTGGTCGGCGATCAGCATCGCCACCGGATCGCCACGCCTGCGCAGCTCGCGGAGCACGTCGAGCCCTTCGGCTCCCGATTTGGCGCGGAGGACCCTGTAGCGCTTTCCGAACCCCACGCGCAGGTCGCGGGCGACCGCCGCCAGGACGGCGGGCTCGTCGTCGACCGCCACGATCGCGGGCCGCCGCTCCGGCGTCCTCGGCTCGGCGGCGCTCGCGGGTGCGGCTGCTGGGGAGGACATCGCTGCCATGACACTAGTCGACCGTGGCGGTGCGTCTCCCTCGTTGACCGGCGCCACCGCTTCTGGTAATGATATCTAACCGGTAAAGATTCAAAACCACTCCGAGAGGCCCGATGCCGACCCCCGCAACCACGCCAGTCTCCTCGCCGGACGCCAGCCAGCTCGACGTCGCGGCGAGGGACGCCGGAGCGCTGGCGCGAGAGCTGGCCGCTACGACCGAGCGTGAGCGTGCCCTGCCGGACGCGCTGCTCGAGCGGCTGCGCGGCACGGGGCTCATGACCGCAGGTGCACCCGCCGCGCTGGGCGCACTCGAAGCGCCTCCGGCGCGCACCCTGAGCGGCGCCGAGGCGGTCGCCCGGGGCGACGCGTCGGCCGGCTGGTGCGTGTCGATCGCCGCGACCAGCAGCCTCCTCTCCGCCTACCTGCCGGAGCCCGGAGCCACGGAGATCTTCGGCGATCCCGGCGCGCTGGCGGCCGGCGTCTGGGCCCCCACCGGCAGAGCCGCCGCCGTCGACGGTGGCCTGCAGGTGTCCGGGCGCTGGTCGTTCTGCAGCGGCATCACGCACTCGCAATGGCTGTTCGCCGGCTGCGTGCTCGGAGACCCCGCGGCGAGCGGGGAGGGCCCCGTGCTCCGTGTCGTGGCCTTCCCGACGGCGGACCTGGAGGTCCTCGACACCTGGCACACCAGCGGCCTTCGCGGAACGGGCAGCCACGACGCCGTCGCGGACGAGCTGTTCGTCCCCGAGCATCGCGTGCTCGCGCTGCTCGACGCACCGCCCCGCATCGACGCGCCGCTGTACCGCTTCCCCATCTTCGGCTTCTTCGCGCTGTCGATCGCGGCCGCCGCCCTGGGCAACGCGCGCGGGGCAATCGATGACCTGTGCGAGCTGGCCGCCGGCAAGACGGGGCTGGGCTCGAGTCGCACCCTCGCCGAGCGCCCCGCGACGCAGGCGGCCCTCGGAGAGGCCGAGGCCTCGCTCCGCGCTGCGCGAGCCCTCTTCTACGCGGCCATCGACGAGGCGTGGGATGCCGCGCAGCAGGCACCGGTCGACGACTCCCTCCGCCTCGCGCTTCGCCTCGCCGCGACACATGCCGTCAGGACGTCCGCGGACGTGGCCCGCGTGATGTACGACCTTGGGGGCGGCTCGGCGATCTACGACGGCTCCCCGCTGCAACGGCGGTTCCGCGACGCGCATGCCGCCACCGCGCACTTCCAGGTCAACCCCGCGACATGGGAGCTGGCCGGCCGGCTCCTGCTCGGCCTCCCCACGCGGACGGCGCAGCTTTGAGCTCCGGGCGCGGCCGGCCGGCGCGGGACCTCGACGTGGTGGCGCCGTTCTGGCTCGACCGCCCCGCGACGGAGGCGGTGGAGATCGCGCTGGAGGCGTCGCGGAACGGCTTCGCGACGATGTGGCTCGGCGAGATGGCGAGCTTCGACGCCTTCGCGCTTGCCACAGCCGTCGGGCTTCGAGCCCCCGGACTCGCCCTCAAGGTCGGCCCGCTCGCGATCGGGGTCCGTAGCCCGGTCGCCCTCGCGCTCGGCCTGGCGTCGGTCGCGACGCTGACAGGCGCGCATGCCGATCTCGCACTCGGCGCCTCCAGCCCGGAGATCGTCGGGGGCTGGCACGACCGTCCTTGGGAGTCGATCGCGCCACGTGCGCGCGAGACCGTGGAGGCCGTCCGCTCGATCCTCGCCGGAGAGCGGGCGGGGTACTCCGGCAGGCACGTTCACGCTCACGGGTTCCGGCTGTCACGCCCGATGCCCGATGCGCGCATCTCGCTGGCGGCGTTCGGCCCGTGCATGACCCGCGTGGCGGCGGCGACCGCCGACGAGGTGGTGCTGAACCTCGTGACACCGGAGCGTGTCGCCGAGACTCGACGGAACGTCGAGGCGGAGGCACGCTCGTGCGGACGGACCCCGCCTGAGATCGCGGTGTGGGTGCCGGTTGCCGTCGACCCGGGAGCGGCCACGCTCGCGCAGATGGCGGCGCAGATGGCCGCCTACCTGCGACCGCCCGGATACGGCGAGATGTTCACCGAGCTCGGCTTCGGCGGGCTCGTGGACCGCGCTCGTGCCGGGGAGAGGCGCGGCGATCTGGCCTCGCGGATAACCCCCGACCTCCTCGAGCAGGTCTGCGCGGTCGGCTCGATGGCTCAGGTGAACGCGCGCCTCGAGAGCTATCGAACGGCCGGGGCGCGGCGGATCGGGATAGTGCCGGCCACGGCCGAGGACCCGGCGGGCGCAGACACCCTCTGCCTTCTGAGCCCGGAGGCGAGCGAGGTGGGAGTGGCATGACCGACGGCGCGAGCGGCGGCACGGTCGATGAGACGCTGGACCTCAGCCATCGCCTGAGGGAGGACTCGGTCGGACGGGCCCTCACCCTCGTGGGCGAGCGCTGGACGATGCTGATCCTGCGGGAAGCGTTCTTCGGCGTGCGGCGCTACGGACGGCTCGCTCGCAACCTCGGCATCCCCCGCCCGACGCTGTCGTTGCGACTGCGCAAGCTCGTCGACGCGGGGCTGCTCGACCGCGTGCCCTACTCGACCGAGCCGGAACGCCACGAGTACCGCCTCACACAGTCGGGGCGGGACCTCTTCCCTGCCGTCATCGCCCTGATGCGCTGGGCGGACGCGCACCTAGCCGGACCGGATGGGCCGCCGATCGTGCTCCACCACGAGACGTGCGGGCACCGTACGCACCCGCACGTGACCTGCGACGTGTGCGGCGAGGAGATCAACACGCGCAACGTCCGGCCGGAACGCGGTCCGGGGTTCATCGGCAAGGGCGGGGCCGGCTGATGCGCGGCAGCGCGGGCAGCGACGCGGACGCGGCTCCGGCGCGCCGGCTCGAGGGCAAGGTCGCGATCATCACCGGCGCGGCCGGGGGAATCGGCGCGGCGAGCGCGAGGCGGTTCGCCGGCGAGGGCGCACACCTGGTGCTCACCGATGCGAACGCCGAACGCGCGCAGGACGTCGCGCAGGAGCTCGGGGGGCAGGCGATGTGGTGCGCACACGATGTGACGAGCGAGACCGACTGGGAGAAGGTTACGGCCGCCACGTTGGATCGCCACGGCCGGATCGACGTCCTGCTGAACAACGCCGGCATCTTTCTCGCGGCCCCGCTTGGGGAGACCTCGCTGGCGGACTTCAGACGGGTGATGGACGTCAACGCCGCCGGCGTCTTTCTCGGGATGCGGGCGGTCGCCCCCGCGATGACCCGGCAGCAGGGCGGTTCGATCATCAACGTCTCTTCCGTCGCCGGCCTGACCGGAAGCCCGTATCTGACCGCTTATGCCGGGAGCAAGGCGGCGATCCGCGGCATGACGAAGGTGGTCGCCAAGGAGCTCGCTCCGCACGGCGTCCGCGTGAACTCGCTCCACCCCGGCCAGATCGACACGGACATGAACGCTCGCCAGCGCGAGCGGACCCCGGACCTGGTCGAGCGGCTCATCAGGGCGATCCCGCTGAGGCGTGTCGGCACACCGGAGGAGGTGGCCCACGCGGCCGTCTACCTCGCCTGCGAGGACAGCCTCTACACGACCGGCTCGGAGCTCGTCGTCGACGGAGGTACGAGCGCATGACATCCACCGCCACCCACTGGAGGAGCCGCACATGAACCCGATCAACCGCCAGGTGCGTCTCGCGTGCCGCCCCACGGGACTGCCGAAGCACACCGACTGGGAGCTCACCGAGGAGCCACCGCCGACACCCGGTCCCGGGCAGCTCGTCGCCGAGATCTCGCACATCTCGCTCGACCCCGCGATGCGTGGGTGGATGAACGCGGGTGCGTCGTACATCGACCCGGTCGAGATCGGCGACGTCATGCGCGCCGCGGCGGTCGGCCGCGTGGTGAGCTCCGAGCATCCCGACTTCGAGCAGGGAGATCACGTCTACGGCAACTTCGGCGTCCAGGAGCTCGCCGTCTCGGATGGCCGCGGCGTGATCAAGATCGACCCAGCGCTCGCGCCGGCGCCCGCCTACCTCGGGACGCTCGGGCTGTCGGGCATGACCGCCTACTTCGGCCTGCTCGACGTGGGAAGGCTGAAAGAGGGCGATACGGTCGTGGTCTCGGGTGCGGCCGGCGGCGTGGGGAGCGTCGTGGGTCAGATAGCGAGGATCAAGGGCGCTCGCGTCATCGGCATCGCCGGTGGCGAGGCGAAGTGCAGGTGGCTGGTCGACGAGCTCGGCTTCGATGCGGCGATCGACTACAAGGCCCAGGACGTTCGTCAGGCGCTTCGCGAGCACGCGCGGGACGGCGTCGACGTCTACTTCGACAACGTCGGCGGGGAGATCCTCGACGCGGTCCTGACCCGCCTCGCCCGCGGCGCCCGGGTCGTCATCTGCGGAGCCGTCTCCCAGTACAACGCGACCGATGGTGTGCGTGGGCCGAGCAACTACCTTGCGCTGCTGGTCTCGCGCGCGTCGATGACCGGGATGGTGGTGTTCGACTACGCGAGCAGGTACCGGGAGGCAGCGAGCGAGATCGCCGGCTGGCTCGCCGACGGCCGGCTCATCTCGCGCGAGCACGTGCTCCAGGGAGGGGTCGACGCCTTCCCCGAGGCGCTGCTCAAGCTCTTCGCCGGCGAGAACGTCGGCAAGCTGGTGTTGCAGCTCGGCGCGGGCTGACGTTCATGACGAGCCAGGCCGCGGATCCCGCCGTGCGGGTGGCAGGACCGGCGGACTCGGGCGCCGTCGGCCAGCTGCTGCACGACTTCAATCGCGAGTTCGGCGATCCCACCCCTCCGCTCGACCGTCTCGCCGAACGGGTTCGGAAGCTGATGGCCGAGGGGGAGATGACCGTTCTCGTGGCCGGAGCCGGCCCCGACGGGGTCGCCGTCCTGCGGTTCCGCCATGCCATCTTCACGGAGGCACTCGAGTGCTACCTCGCGGAGCTCTACGTCCGCCCGGGCGTGCGACGGCGTGGACTCGGCCGGGCGCTGCTGCAGACGGCCATCGATCTCGCTCGCAGCCGGGGGGCCGACCGCATGGATCTCGGCACGAGTGACAGCGACGTCGCCGCCCGCGCCCTCTACGAGAGCCTCGGGTTCAGCAACCGCGAAGGCCGGACGGACGGACCCGTCAACTACTTCTACGAGCGGGGGCTCTAGGCAGGCGGAAAGCGCGCACGATCCTGAATAATCGGACAGATCCGTCATATCGTTGTTGCTCCTACCGCAGCTACGCCTCCTCTCGACCGTTCACTCGCATGCGTCCCTGGAGCGGTGCACGGCCACCAACGCCGGTAGGCGAGCCGCGGAGATCTCCTGCTCGGCGAACGGCAGGAGGTCGCTGACCCCCGACTGCTCGAAGACGCGCTGGACCGACGTGGGCCCTCGAACCAGCGAGAAGTCGAACCCTCGCCGTTTGCACAGCCCGCAGCGGAACACGATCACGGCCACCCCGATCGAATCTATGTAGGTCAGCTCGCGCAGATCCAGCGTGATCCCGCTCACACCGTCCTCGCAGAGTCGCTCTATCTCCGCCTCCAGGGCATGTGCCGAGCGCCGGTCCAGCTCGCCGGTCAGGACGAGCGTGTGCGTGCGAGCATCCGCGCTCGGCAGCGCGACAGGCTGCCCGCTCGAAACGGATCGTGAAGCTCTGTTGTTCTGGTTGTCGGTGAAGGCGGTTCGCGTGCCGTTCGCGACGACCGCTACATGATCGTCGCGAGCACCCAGACTTACCGCCGACGCCGTTTGATGGCGTTTCATGCTTGAGCTCCTTCCCAAGAAGCCTCGACTTGATTTCCAGGGGCGCTGGGCCGCGCGGCCCAGCGCCGGAGTGAATGACCGGAAGGAGCTAGCCCGGTCGCTCTGGAATCAGAACGAAGCACGCCGTTCGCCACGGCTGACACGACAGCCGCAGACGGCGCAACGCGCGGGGAGCGGCCATGAGCAGCAGCCCCGCGAGGGTGAGGAAGCCTGATAGCGCGAGTCCGGATGTGCCCGCCGCCGAGCCGCCGGAGACCCCGCTCGGAGCGGGACCCGGACCGGGGCTGGCGGGCAGGCGCAACACTGCAGAGCCGCCGTGACCGCCGTCCACCGGAGCGCCTGTGGCGGCTCCCGGTTCGAGCGAATCAGAACCGGAGGCATAGCCGACCGGCGAGCTGGACAGCAGCCTTTCGCTGGCGACCAACCCGGGACCGCACGTGGGGGGCATGCGCCCTTCGAGGGCGGAGAGTTCGCAGCTGAGCTTGCTGGGCCGGCCGATGAGCACGACCGCCGCGGCTGCGGCGCCACCCAGTTCGAGACTCTGTTCGTGTTCACCTGTCAGCCCGGCTGTGGAGGCCTGGGCGAGTGCGCCGAGGACTCCCCCCGGCGGTTGCGGCGTCCCGTGGTCAGCAGCTCCGGGCGGCCCGGCTGCACCGGCGCCCGTCCCCTGGGAGGGCCCTTCGCGGTCGGTCCCCGTCGTCAGCTTTTCGGCAGGGCCTTCGTCGCCGTGGCCGCTCGCCGCGGGTTCCGTGCCGGGTGCTTCCGGCGCCTTCGGAGCCGGCACTTCGGGCGCGCTTTCCTTTGGGGTGACCAATTCCTGCGGCACTGGCGTGGGCGCAGGTTCGGGTGGGGTGCCTCCCGCGGGCGGAGCTGCCGGTGCCCCTTCCGGAGCAGCAGGTTCCGGCGCCGGGGCGGCGGGCACCGGTAGCGGGGTGCTTTCGGGCGGCGGGACGGGCACGACCACTTCGGGAGTGCTTTCCGGCGGCTGGACGGGCGTGACGGGCGGCTGGACGGGCGTGACGGCTTCGCTTTCGGGCGGGGGGATGGCAGGCACGGTCAGCGGCGTGCCTTCCGGAGCCTCAACCGCGGGCACCGATTCCGGAGCTTCTGTTGAGGGGAGCGCTTCATCGGCGTGGCGGACGCCGGAGCTCACGACCCCGCTGGCCCGGGCGCTCGTGGCGAAGAGAAGCGCGCCAACCAGCGCAAGGCTCGCCGCGGCCAGGCGGAGGAGCCTGCCGGCGGCAATTCGATTCAAGGGACCTTGGGCTATCCCGAACACGTTTCCTCGCTGCTGAAGCTACCCGTATTCGGATCATAAACCCGTGCTCAAGTGGGTGCGTTCCGCGGAACCTTTAGCGGGCCTTTGGGAAGGTTCGCCGGAGCGGCGTGTCTGGAGATTGTGGGAGGGAGCCCGACCGCCATCAGAAAGGACCACGGTGCCCACCAGACCGATTCACAGCAGAGGCCGGCGAGAGAGAGGTCCGAGCGAGATGACCTCCCACGGCACAGAGGCGCGCATCTCGCGCAGAGCCTACGGTCCCCTGGCGGCGGCAGGTGTGCTGCTCGCATTGGTGATCGCGGGCTGCGGCAGCTCCGGCACGGGAGCGACCAAGAGCTCCACGTCGACGTCGGGCGCAACCGTCGCCGCCCCGAGCAGCGCCAAGCCGGTTGCTCCACCCGCCAAGCAGACGCGGGCGACGTCGCAGACCCACAGCACCGGCGTGGCGACGAAGCGCCCGGCTCATGCGGCAAGTGCTCCGGTGACTCCCGTCGAACAGACGACCGCCAGGAGCAGCGCTCCGACGCCGGTGCCCGCGCCGACTGAAGCGGGCAAGGCTGCCGTGACGCACACCGAAGGCAAACCTCCGCCGAAGCCGCCGGCGAGGCATGTCGAACACAAAGCGGCCCCACCGGCCCCGGCCCCGGCTGCCAGCGGCGAAGAAAACGCGATCCCGCAGAACAACGGCGGCGACCGGGACCCCGACAACAACGGCGGCCCCAGCGACGGCGATGGCAACATCTAGGAGCTCGAGGCGCAGGTTGGCGGGCGCGATCTCAGCCACCGCGCTCGCGGGCGCCACCGCGGCCCTGCTCACCGCCACGGCGTCGAGCACCTCGCGACCCGTCCGGAGTCTCGCCCGCACCGGGCAGCAGTCGGCCGCGGCGGCGTTCTCCCGGCTGGTCCCGAGGCCGGCGCCGAGCTCATGGCCGGCCGCGACGATCGCATCGGGCGCGGCGACGTTGCACTACCCGTCGGGCTGGCGAGCCGTGACGGGCGACAGCGGCACGGTGAGCGCAGCGCTCCGCGACGACGGAGGCGCCTATTACGGCTATCTCAACGTGACGCCACGAGAGGGAGTCGAGCGGCTCGCGGGCTGGGCGTCCTTCCGTGCCAGGCGCAACGTCCAGGAGGGCGATCGCGACGTCCGTGTCCTGAGCGCCGTCGAACATGTGCACTTCGCCGCCGCGACGGGGTCCTGCGTCATCGACGACTACCGCTCTCGGGTGGGGTCGCACGCCTATCGTGAGCTTGCGTGCATCGTCGCCGGTGGCCGTGCCACCAGCGTCCTCATCGGGGCCGCCCCCGTGCAGGAGTGGCCTGCGACGGGGCCAGTGATCGAGCGCGCCGCCTCGGCCCTCCTCGAGCGCTGAGTCGCGGCCCGCCGACCTTGCACCGCACCCGTGCCGTCCTAGTTCCGAACAGCAGATGGCGCGTCACGGCCACCACCGATGGATGGCCCTCGTCGCCGTGATGCTCCTGGCAGGGGCGGCCGGCTGCGGCTCGACGACTCACGACGCCACCACCGCAGCGTCGGTCACGACCAACTCGACCACGTCCGCTGCTGCGCAGGTGCAGCACCAGTACACGGAGATCGTCAAGACCGTGGCGCCGGAGGTGGTGCAGATCCAGACCGAATCGGGGCTGGGCTCGGGGGTCGTCTTCGACGACAAAGGTGACATCGTCACCAACGCTCACGTCGTCACGGGAGCGCAGACCATCTCGGTGACACTCGCTTCCGGCGGTCACCATCCGGCGACGCTCGTGGGGATCTATCCGCAGAACGACATCGCCGTGGTCAAGGTCAGCGACATCAAGCCACGCCCGGCGACGTTCGCCGACTCCTCCAAGATCCAGGTGGGCGACATCGTGCTCGCGATCGGCAATCCGCTCGGCCTGCGCTCCAGTGTCACCCAGGGGATCATCTCCTCCGCCGGCCGTACGGTCTCGGAGGGCAACGGCATCGTGCTGCCGTCCGTCATCCAGACGAGCGCCGAGATCAATCCCGGCAACTCCGGCGGCGCGCTCGTCGACCTGAACGGCGCGGTGGTCGGCATTCCGACGCTCGCTGCCATCGATCCCGAGCTCGGCGGAGCCCCTGCCCCCGGGATCGGCTTCGCGATCCCGAGCAACACGGCCAAGAACTTCGCGAGCAAGCTGATCGCGACGGGCGCCGTCGCGCCCGCGGGACGCGCCTTCCTCGGCATCGAGGCCTCGACGATCCTGGTCGGCGGCGTGCTCGTCCAGAGCGTGATCGCCGGAGGTCCGGCAGCCAAAGCCGGGATCAAGCCCGGCGACATCATCATCTCGGTGGCCGGCCAGAGCACGCCGACGACCGACGTTCTCTCCTCCGTGCTCGCCACCTTGCGCCCCGGACAGACGGTCCCCGTCCAGATCGGCGAACCGAACGGTCGCGAAACGACGGTCCAGGTCACGCTCGGCAGCCAGCCGGGACGCTAGAGACGGCGGCACCGATTAGCCGTATGGGCTCGCGGGCAATGCTCGCGGGTGGAGCTCGGAGCAGGCACCCCCGCAGCGCCCGTGCGCCGTGCCCGACAGGGCGGCGATGCGGTCGTACGACAAAGCGAGTTCGGCTGGGTCGCCCGGGCCGGCCTGGTCGCACGGGGCGTCGTCTATGCCGTGATCGGACTGCTCGCCATCGAGGTCGCGGTCGGCTCGGGCGGCAAGGCGACCAACCAGCAGGGGGCGCTGCAGACGATCGCCGCGCAGCCGTTCGGCAAGGTCCTGCTGGTGGCGGTCGCCGTGGGCCTCGCCGGCTACGCCGCCTGGCGCCTGGTGCGCGCAGCCGTGGGGCACGGCACCCAGGAACGGGACAGCGCGTTCGACCGCGTGGCCGCGGCGGCGAGCGGGCTCGTGTATCTCCTGCTGTGCGCGGTCGCCGTCAAAGTACTCACCGGCTCGGGCGGCGGTGGCGGTGCGAGCGCACCCAAGCGGACCACCGCCGGCGTTCTCGGCTGGAGCGGCGGCCAGGTGATCGTCGGAGCGGCGGCCGCAGTGCTGATCGGCGTGGCCATCTATCAGGCCTACAAGGGCCTTGCCCGCAAGTTCATGGAGGAAGCGAACACGCAGCTCATGAGCCCGCCGGTCAGGCGGGCGTACGAAGCCCTCGGGATCTTCGGGCACGTGGCGCGCAGCGTCGTCTTCGGGCTCGTCGGCTATGGCCTGCTCGTGGCCGCGATCGACTACGACCCCCGCAAAGCGATCGGGCTCGACGGAGCGCTCAGGGAACTTGCCGGCAGCTCCTACGGGCCTCTGCTGCTGGGGATCGTCTCGGCGGGATTGATCGGGTTCGGGGTCTTCTCGATCGCCGAAGCGCGCTACCGGAAGGTCTGACGCCGGCACGAGAAGCCCGGCCGGGACGGCGGCGCCGCCCCGACTGACGTCGCCTAGCACGCCGTCGAGCATCCGCGTCTCGGCAGATGTCGGATTTTGCGGCAAATTCCCATACGCTCATCTGCCCGCGCGCTACGATCCTGCAGCCGGGTCGGCTTTTCATCGAGGAGGCATTTTGCAGGGATCCGGGCTCGCCCATCCTGCCTTGCGCCGCGCAAGGCAGACCGACCGCCCACTCAAGGCGACGCGGGGCCGCGCCGAGCGCGATCCCCTCAGCGCCGTGCTGACTGTGGTCCTGGACGACCTCGCTCGACCGTGGATGCGGCAGACGCGCAGGCGAGAAGCGAGGCTGTCGATGGCCGCCGGCGAGGCGCTCCAACGAACCAACGAGGAGACCGCATGCAAACCCTAGAGCTCACCCAGCCACAGTCCAGCGAGCCGTCCAGCGACCTGGTCCACCGCCTCCAGCAGCTCGAAGGCTCGACCCAGGCCGCGCTCGCCACCTTGCGCCGCTCGCTGGTCGAGAACGTGCGCCCGACGCGCGAACGCCTGGCGCACGAGGCAGCGATCGCGTTCCAGGTGCGAGACCACGAGCAGGCCCTCGCGATGATCGACGAGGTCGCTCAGACGGTCGGCATCTCCGGACTCGGCTAGCTCCGGGGCGAGTGCCGGAGGGCCGGGTGCCTACTCCGGCGCGGAGCCGAGGAGGCTGTCGTCGTGGCGGCGGGCGTCGGCGTTGTTGATGAAGCTGCTCTTGGCCTTCGTGTAGGCCTGGCGGTTCTCGCGGAGCCGTGCGGCAAGGGCGCGCTTCAGCGCCGCGTATTCCGCGGTCAGCTTGGGGTCGGCGCGGAGGTTGTCGCGAAAGCGCAGACACCGCTCGAGGTCCTCGCGCTCGTCGACGAGGTGGAGGTGGTGCGTCCGGAAGGACTCGCTCGGATAGCACAGGAACCGGCGGTGCACGAGGCCGTCGTTGAAGCTGGCAGGCAGGTGATAGCCGGCTGCCAGCAGGGTGGCGACATCGGTGTCGAGGTCGTCCACCAGCGCGATCATGTCGACGACCGGCTTGCCGGCGAGCCCGGGGACGGCGGTCGAGCCGATGTGGTGCACGCCTACACCCGGCAGCACGCCGGCCAGCCGTTCACGCTCCACCACGAAGGAGTCGGGCCAGGAAGGGTTGTACTCGACGATCTCGATCGGTCCCTCACCCGCTCCCAGTGGCGCCGGCCCGCGAGCCGCCACCCGGCACCCGTCCTGTGGTTGCACATTTGAATGCTCTCACGACCGGCCACAGATCGGCAACCCGAACCCGTCGACACCCGAAGCCGGCGATCGTCCGGACGCGGACGTAAGGTCCGCTCGTGATCACGGCGCTGACGTTCACAACCTCGCACGCTGAATGGGTGGGGCTGATCATCGCGCTCGTGAGCCTCATCGGGATCGGCGGCATCGTCTCCACGCTCATCTGCCACCGCAAGGGCTGCTATCGGCGCGGGCGCTTCCGCTACGGCCACTACAGGCTCTGCCACGTCCACCACCCCGACGTCCCGTCCGACGGGCGGATCACGGACGAGCACATCGCCGCGGTGAAGCGCGTCGATGCCGACCCGAGCGGCCGGCCCGCAGCGGTCTGATCGTCTCGGGCCGCGCACCGGCCGGCGTTCGACGACGCTACCATCCCCCCACGGCCTGAGTTTGTGCGCCGGCGGACCGGGGGACGAGAGTTCGGCCGGCGCGCAAGGATGGGGGAAGCAGGGAGGTTGGAACGGCCTGTGAAACACGCCGACACAACGCAGCACGGGAGCCGGCTCCGAACCGGCGTCGCCGTTCTGGCGTTGGCGCTCTGGTGCCTGCAGGCCGCGCCGGCGGGGGGCACCGTCTCGCCTCCTACCAACCTGAGCGCGCCGACGATCTCGGGCAAGACGGTCATCGGCTCGACGCTGACGTCGTCGCCCGGCAGCTGGACCAACAGCCCCACCTCCTATGCGTACCGGTGGCAGCGCTGCAACCTGGCGGGAGCGCATTGCGTCGTGATCGCCGGGGCCGCGTCGCCGACATACGTGCTCACCGCGGGCGACCTGGACTCGACGTTGATCGTGAGGGTGACCGCCTCCAACGCCGCCGGGCGCGCCACGGCACGCTCGGCGAAGAGCGGCGTCGTCACCGCGGCGCGGCCGCCGGCCTCGCCGGCGCACGTGATGGTGATCGTCGAGGAGAACCGAAACCGCAGCGAAGTGATCGGCGCGTCCAGCATGCCGTACTTCAACTCACTTGCAGCCAACCACGGAGACACGACGGCGTGGAACGGCGTCTCCCACCCCTCGCTGCCCAACTACCTGGCTCTGATCTCCGGCTCGACCCAGGGCGTATCCACCGATGGATGCCAGTACTCGTTCGCCGGGCCACGGACGATCGGGTCTCAGCTGTCGGCCGATCTCGTGTCGTGGAAGGCGTACATGGAAGAACTGCCCGCGGCCGGATCGGAGGTGTGCACGTCGGGCGGGTATGCCAAGAAGCACAACCCGTTCGCGTACTTCCCTGCGACCAACGGGTCCAGCGTCGTTCCGGCGACGCAGTTCTCGACTGACCTGTCGTCCGGGAAACTTCCCCCGTTCATCTTCTACGTGCCCAACCTGACCAACGACGGTCACGACGGTACGAACCAGAACGTCGACGCCTACCTGAAAGGGCTGGTGCCGAAGGTGATGGCTTCCACCTGGTTCAGGGAATCGGGGATCATCATCATCACTTGGGACGAGAGCAACGGCGAAGAAAAGACTCCAACCGTCGTCGTCAACGGGGCGGCCGGCGCCAAAGTGCTCAGCGCGGCCGGCAACCACTACGGCACGCTCGCGACCATCGAGGACCTGTACGGCCTGCCGCGGCTGGAACACGCTGCGGGCGCCACGAGCCTGGCGCCGCTGTTCAAATAGCGCGGCGTCCCGGCGCGCGCCGGCAAGACGCATTGGGCGGTGGGCGAGCGTTGGGAGACTCGCCCACCTCAGTCGTCCGGTCCCAACCTCCGGCCGACGCACCGCAGACTAGGCCGGCGAAGGCCCCCGGTCAATCGATAATTCGCCCGATCTTCCGTGCTCTTGTGTCGCGGGGCACCAGGCCTAGCGTGGAGATCGAGCCCTGGCTCAGCTCTGTGCTGTCGTGACGGAAGCCGCCAACAAGACCGTGAGCTCGTTGCTCTCCGCGCTTGCGCGTGCCGGTGAGCCGGGCGGACACCGTGCTGCGCCGCGTGAGGCGGGACTGGCCGTCGACGAGTCGGGGCGACTGAGCGTGCGGGTCCCGGACCTCGAAACGCTGCTCGCTCGGCAGAACGTCGAGCCGGGCTCGGGAGCGCTGGCGCGGTTCCTCACCGGTCTTCTCGCGAGCTCTGCGCGCACCCTCCACCCTCGCGACCCGACCTGCTTCGTGATGGATCCCGACCTGCTGGTGCAGACGGCGGACGGCGAGTCGGTCCTGCGCCTGCCCTGGTTCGAGGACGGCCTGTTCGTGGGCCGCCAGCTTCCCGACATCACCGAGATGCCCCACCGGGTTCGCAGGCTCGCGGTGGAGAACTACCTCGCGGCATTCGAGGGCGAGCGTAGCCGCTACGAGTTCACGAGCTACGGCCACTCCTTCCGGGTCGATGCCGTGCCGGTCTGCGGCGAGAGCGGATCGGTCGACGCGGTTCTGGCGATCGCCATCCCGGCCATCCCGTTCTCTCACTCGGCCGCGGCCTACGAAAGCACGGCAGCGCGCCTGGGGCGCACCGCATCCCTGGCGGAGGAGCGCGCGGCCACCCACCGGCTGGCCGGCTCGCGGGACGCCGAGGCCAGGGATCGCGACATCGCGCTCAGGGCTCGCCGGGGGGCCGCCCGGATGCAGGAGAACGCGCGGCGCACGCGGGCACGCGAGACGGGCCCCGAGGCGCAGCTGCGAGCGCTGACCTCGCGCGAGACCGAGATCCTCGAGCTCGGCTCGCACGGGCTCGCGATGACCGACATCGCGGAGCACCTCGCGATGAGCGTGGCGACCGTCAAGACCCACCATCAGAAGATCTACGCCAAGCTGGGCGTGCGTGACAAGGCGGAGGCGGTGGGCTTTGCCCTGCGGCGAGGACTGATCGAGTAGGCGCGGCCGCGAGTCTCAGCCTCGCCGCGCAAGAGCCGCTCGGGCGCGGCTGCGTCGACGGCCGTAGAGCAGCCGCTTCGGCACCGGCACGGGGCTGAGGCGCCCGATGGCAGTCCCAAGGAAGAGCCGTGGCTCGAGTCTCGCCACGAGGCCGACGAGCTCCCGCCGCTCGCCGGCGCCGAGCCGCCCGGGGCGTCCTCGCGCACGGAGGAGCAGCGCGAGAAGTCGGCGGCGCTGACTGCGATCGAGCTTGCCGAGATGGCGTCCGGCGAGCATGGTCACCTCGGCGACCAGCAGCAACCGCGCGACCGGTAGGCCGTGGCTCAGGCGCTTCGCCCAGCGTGATCTCGCAAGGAGGTGCAGCATCGCGAGCCATCCTAGAGCCGGATCGGAGCCTTACTCGGAGCCGAGCTCCTTCGACGGGACCGTTGTCGGAACGCCGCCTTTGATCTTTGGCCGCAGGACCATATGGACTGGCGACTGGCCGCGGGAGGATCGCCGGCATGGCCCTCGAGCCCATGTCGGCCAAGCAGCTCGCCGAAGCGCCCACGCTGTTCGCCAGCTTCCTGGGTCACGCCGACCGCCGCCACAAGACAGTCGGCGACCTCCTGGCGATCTACCGGGAGCGCCGCAGGACGCTCCGCCCCGCAGAGGACCCGGCGGACGACCTCCGAGTCGACCGCTTCATGGGCGACATGGCAGGCAACCGGTGGAGGGCCGCCGTGATCATCCGGATCGGGGTGTTCGACGGCAGGACGCTCGTGATCGACGGAATACATCGCGCGATCGCGTATCTGGCCTGCGTCGAGGACGGCATGAGCAGCGATCGCCTGCCGGCTCTGCAGGTCGACTGCTGACCCGGCCCCGGGGCTCGCCGATCGCCGGCGGGCGCCGGATGAGCCTTGGTCAGCGCGGCGGCGCCACGGCGCTATCTGAACAGCGGCGCCAGTGTCGACGCGCCGCCCGCGTTCCCCAATCGCGGCACCCCGTAGAGGTCCTCGATCGTCGCGAGGGTGCCGTAGTGGTTCCCCGGCGTGCTCAGGACCCTCCCGCCGCTCGTCCCGCTCAAAACGACTGTCGGGATCCGTTCTTCACCGTTGCTCTCGTCCCACGTGATTACGATGATGCCGCCTTCGCCGTACCAGCGTGACGCGAGGACAGGCGGTACGAGGTTCCTGAGATAGCTGTCGACCTGCTGGTTGGTGCCATCGTGCCCGTCGTTCACGAGGTTCGGCGCCAGGAAGATGAAGGCAGGAAGCTGGCCCACCGAGAGGTCCTGCCAGAACTGCGTGGCAGGGACCACGTCCGGACCGTTCGTCGCGGGGAAGTAGGCGAACGGATTGTGCTTCTTGGCGTAGCCGCCGGCCGTGCACGCCTCCGACCCGGGTGACGGCAGTTCTTCCAGGTACGCCTTCCACGATATGCCGGCGGCCGACAGCTCGGAGCCCAGCGTCGGCGCCGAGAAGGAGTAGCCGCACCCGTCGTCGCCGACACCATCCGTCGACCCGGAGATCAGCGCGAGGTAGTTCGGCAGGGACGGATGGGCCACGCCGTTCCATGCCGTCGTGTTGCCGTACCTGGCGGCGAGGGAGTTCAGGTACGGCATGTTCGAGGCGCCGATCACTTCGCTGCGGTTGCGGTTCTCCTCCACGATCAGCATCACGTGCGCCGGCGATGCCGACTGCGGAGCGGACCCACCGGCGGCCGGGGGAACGGACGCCGGCGAGGAGGGAGCCGTGCCGGTCGCACCCGGAGCTGTGGGGATCGCCCGGCAGACGCGCCTTCGAAGAACGACGCGCCGGTGCGTGCGGACGCGTACGTAGACGATCCTGCCGTGCCGGCGGACGACGGCTCGCCGGCCACGGACTCGGCGCGTCTTGGGGACCCAGTGCCACCTGCGGCGCTTGAACCTCACGGTCCTGCAGGTCCGCGCGCCGGACGCACGGGCCATCTCGCTGTTGCTGCTGAGCTTCGTGCTGTCGCTGCTCAGCGCGAGCCCCGCAGCAGATCCGCCCCACGCCACGGCACCGAGCACCAGCACTGCAACGACCGCCGATGCGGTCCTTGACAGCCAAGGCATCGGGGCACTCTAGCGAGAACTGCGGTCGTCCCTTCGGGTGGGCGCCGAGCAACTCCTACATCTGTTGGCGGCGCGCGCCGAGCCTACGCCGTTGCCCGAGGCCGGCCGATGTTTGGCCAAGTGGGACGACTCAACACTTACGAAGGGCGATGCAGCGAATGCGGGTCGCGCGTCCGGCCGCTCGAAGGGGTCATCGACAGCTCCGACCCTGCTCGGGCGTACCGCATCCTCTGCCCCGAGCATGCACCGCCTGGAGCGCTGGAGCCACCCACGGCGGCGGAGGTCCTGAGACTCGAGTCGATCCATGTGGAGGACACGCGCTACGAGCGGTGAGGGGATAAGGTGCACGCGTGGTGCGTGTCTATCACCGTGAGCACGCCGGGCGACCCGTCCGGGTCGTGTGGACGCTTGAGGAGCTGGGTCTTCCGTACGAGATCACGGTGATGAACTGGGAGGAGGGCCAGAGCGACGAGCACCGCGCTCGCCATCCCCTTCTTCGCGTGCCGGTGTTGGAGGACGATGAGGGGTTCGTCTTCGAGTCTGCGGCCATCTGCCTGCATCTCGCCGACCTGTGCCCGGAGGCAGAGCTGCTGTCCCAGCCCGGCACCCACGAGCGGGCCCTCGCCTACCAATGGGCAACGTTCGCTCCGGCAGAGCTCGAGCCGGCGCTCATCGAGAGCGCGATATTCGCCAACGCCGATCCGGAGCGCGCGGCAAAGGCGAGGCAGCGCTTCGGTGCGGCGGCGCAGGCGGTCGCCGGCGCACTCGGAGACGACGACTACCTGGTGGACGGGCGCTTCGGCGTCGCGGACGTGCTCGTCGGGACCGCGCTGGCGTTCACAGCCCGGGTGGGATTCGCCGAGGAGCTGCCTCCCTCCCTTCAGGAATACACCGCGCGATTGGCAGAGCGGCCCGCTTTTGTCCGCGCCGCCGAGCGCACCGAGCTGTCGCTCGGAGCTTCTCGCTGAACCCGCGCGGCGCGAGCAGCAAGCCGCGAACTCGAAGGGACGGGCAGCTCTCTCAGCCTTGCGACGCGCTTCCCGCGACGGCGTCGGCCACCGTCGGATACACCGGTACCGCCGCCGGGAGATCCACGATCTCGGCGATGCGCACGAGCGGCGAGGACTGCGGTATGACGACCACGAGCCGCGACCTGCGCTGGCGCAGCCTCTCGCCGAGGCGGATCAGCATGCCGATGCCTGCGCTGTCGATGAAGCGAACGTCGCCGAGGTCGAGGATCAGGTGGTCCGGCTCCCGCTGCAGCGAAGCCGCCAGCTCCTCCTCGAGCGCGGCCGCATTCGCGGTGTCGATGTCGTCGGACGGCCTGGCGATCAACGCGTCGTCGACGACGTCGAAGCTCGTCATCGGCCCCCTGTCCGTCGCTTGGTGAGCGTGACGCTCGTGCCCCCGGATCCACGATCCACCTCCACCGAGTCGACGAGGCCGCGCATCATCATCAGCCCGCGGCCGCGACCCGATGGTCTGGGGTCTCGCCAGCGCCCGTGGTCGGCGACGGTCACGCGGATCTCCGCCTCGTCGACCTCGGCGTTCACCGAGACGCGTCCCTCCCTTGCCCCGTAGGCGTGCTCGATCGAGTTGCCGGCCGCCTCCGACGTTGCCAGGGTGATGTCGAAGGTCGAATCCTCGTCCACCCCGCGCCCGCCCAACCAGCGGCCGAGCGTACGGCGGAGTCCCGCGAGTACCGTCGGCTTGGCTTCGAGCGTCATCTCCAGCGACGGTCCCAGCGGCAGCCACTCGATCGCGAGCAGCGCGATGTCGTCGTCCGTGGCGGCCTGCCCGACGAGCGCACGGTAAACGCGATCGGCAAACGAGTCCTCATCCCGCCGCGCGGCATCCAAGGCCGCACCGGCGAGCCGCTCGAGTCCCTCGTCCAGCGACTCGTCACGTCGCTCGATGAGGCCGTCGGTGTAGAGCAGCAGCACGCTGCCGACGGGGAAACGGAAGCGATGGGAATAGAACCTCACATCCTTTTTGATCCCCAGCAGGAGGCCGTGCCGCGGCTCCACGAGATGCGCCTGTCCGTCCGGTGTGACCAGCACCGCGGGCGGGTGACCCGCGCTCACCGCGAGCATCTCGGACGTCTCGAGGTCCAGCTGCATCATCGCGACCGTCGCGCAGCGCTCACGGCCCATCGCGACGAGGAGGTTGTTGAGCAGTTCCATCGCTTGCGCCGGCTCGTGACCCTCGTGCAGGTACGCGCGAAGCGCCGCCCTTATCTCCGCCATGACGGACGCGGCGAGCGCTCCCCGGCCGACCACGTCTCCGACCACACAGGTGACGCGGCCGTCCGCCAGGGGGTAGACGTCGTACCAGTCACCCCCCATCCTGATTCCCGCGCCGGCGGGGAGGTACTTGGCGCTGAAGCGAAGCCCCGGGATGACCGGCAGGGCGTCCGGGAGCAGCGTTCGCTGCATGACCTCGGTGACCGCGCGCTGCTCGGAGAGCCGGGCGTTGTCGATCGCCAGGGCGATGCGGTCCGCAGCGAACTGCAGGAGCGTCACGTCTTCCTCTACGAAGTCGCGGCGCTGGAGGGATCCGACGTGCATCACGCCGATCACACGACCTTCGACGTGGACCGGCACGCCGACCATCGACCGGATCCCCCTCTGTCGAAGGATCGGGTTCACGACGTCCGCCGTGCTCAGGTCGTCGATGATCCTCGGCTGGCCTTCCGCAGCGATGCGGCCCGCGAACCCGCGGGCGAGCGGGATCTGGACCCCCTGGCGAACCTCCTCCTCCAGGCCTCGCGCCGCGCGTGCGACGAGCACGCCGCGGTCCTCGTCGAGCAGCAACAGCGCCGCGGTGTCCGCCTCGAGCGCACCGCGGATGCGATCGAGCAGTTCGCCGAGCATGTCCTCGAGCGACAGGTAGCCGAGGGAGGAGTCGGCGACGCTCTGGAGCCGTTCCAGGCGGCTCCCGGGACTCGCGGAGCCCTGCACTTCAACCTCCTGTGACATGCCGGAAGCGACCTCCGTGCTCGGATCCAGGTTCACCCTTCGTTGGGAAGTACCACGCGCGCCCTCAATTCATGCACGGCACCCGCCGTCCCGCTCACTGGCCGGCGGCCTCCCCGAGCAGCCCCGCTGTCGCGAGCGTGGCTGTCAAGCGCCGGCGGTGGCGAGCCTCGAGCGGACGAGGACCAGCGGTGCGTCGGGGTCGTGGGGCTGTGGGATCGCCGCAAGGCTGAACTCGGCGATCGCGCCGGGACGGAAGACAAGGCAGTGCGTCGAGCCACCGAACTGGAAGTGGCCGAGCTCCTCACCCTTCTCCACGTGACGGCCCGGCTCGACGGTCGAGGCGATCTTGCACGACGACACCTCCGACATGCCGACCGGCACGAAGGCGACGAGGCCGATGACCGGGTCGTCGGCTTCGATCAGGATGATCGCGCGCGCCGCGACGTGCGCGAGATAGGACTGCGAGTTCATCGGCTCGACCGCGTCGCTGCCCTCCGAGTCCGCCTCGGAGTAGTAGGTGCCCTCCCGGGTGAACGCCCGCACGATCCTGCCGGCGACCGGACTGTGCCAGCGGTGGTAGTTGTTCGCGCTCAGGAAGGCCTGGTAGACGGTGCCGCCGACGAACTCGTCGACCGAGTCGTCGTTCGCGAGCATGTCCTCGAGCGAGTACGGCTGGCTCTTGATCCAGAACCTGTCCTGGCGCTGCACGTCCATGCTGATGCCATACGGCGTCGACTCGCAGGCGCTGACGATCACCTTGTCGTCGTCGGGCGAGGCCACCGGCCGCTCGCCCTCCTTGAAGCGTCGCGTGAAGAAGTCGTTCCACGACGAGAAGCCCCAGTGCTCCTCCTCGGGGTCGTACTCGAACTGCTCGATGCCGATGGTCCGCTGCGCCTCCGGACTCTTCCAGCCGGACGGCGACTCGTTGAGAACGTAGAGCGAGTCAGGGCCGCTGAGGAACTCGCACCACACGCCCAGGATCTTCCTGAGCATGGCGTTGATCCTGGGGTCGCGGAAGGCGGCGAACCCGGCCGGCGTTCCCATCGTCCAGTCGAGGATCGCCCCGAGGGGCGTCGCGACCATGGAGCCCTCGGGGCCGAACTCCGGTGCCATGGTGAGCACCTCGTTGATGAGGCGCAGCAGCTGCTCGACGCTGTGGAGGTGGCGCTTGGAGTACTGCCTGCCGCGCGGCACCTCGGCGATCATCCGGTTGACGTACATGCGGACCACGGGGTCGTGGTCGATCAGCTCCTTGAACTCCTCCAGCACGGGGTCGAGCACGACCTGCTCTCCCCTCGACTCCACGCGCTCGCGGTGTCCGGCGAGCCAGGCCTCGAGATCCTCCTGCTGCTCCGGCAGCCAGCCGGCTCGCCGCCGTACGTCGATCTCGCCGGTGCCAGTCGTCACGCGACCGACATACCCGCCTTGCTCCGCGGGGAACCGCGATCGCTACGGCGTGCCCCGTCCTTCGAGCTGCTTCTTGAGTTCTTCGTTTTCTTTTTCCACGGTGCGAAGGTTCCGCTCGGCTTCGCGCAGCCGCGCTTCGCTTTCGGCGGCGGCGGGGGATGTCGTGGTGGTGGTCACGGTGTGCGTGCGGACTTCGACCGTCGGCTGGGTCTGCGTCACCGTGCGGGTGACCGCCGGCTGTCCGCCGGACTGGGTCTGGGTGACCGTTTTGTTTTTGTTGCCGACGGCGAGGCCGACGAGCACGCCGAGCACAGCGCCGACGATCCCGGCGACTATCGCCGACCAGGGGTTCCCCCACCACGGATCGCGGGGCGGCGGTTCGGGCGGCAGGCGTTCGACGACGTGCTCAGCCGCGATCGGCTGTCTCGGCTGTCGTGCCCCGCCGAGCGGCTCGGTCGGCGGCGTCGGCGGAAGGGGCCGCCGAGGCGGCTCTGCGTCGCTCATCCCCACGAGCGTACCCCGCCTGATGGACGCCTACGCGTACGGCGGAGCCATCCGGCGAGCCCCATAGCGTGGCGAACACGTGTTCGACGATCGCGATTCCCCCGGCTTCCTCGCCCACCTCAACCCGGAGCAGCTGGCAGCCGCCACCCACCCGGGCGGATCCCTGCTGATCCTCGCCGGGGCCGGCACGGGGAAGACGACCACCTTGTGCGCGCGCGTCGCCTGGCTGCTTAGCGAAGGCGCTGCGGGCGAGCGCATCCTGCTGCTCACGTTCACTCGAAGGGCGGCGCGGGAGATGGTGGAGCGAGCCCGTGTCCTCGCCGAGCGCGTGGCGCCCGATGCGGGCCGCGTGATCGGTGGGACGTTCCACTCGGTGGCACACCGCATGGTCCGCGTGCACGCCTCCTCGCTGGGCCTCCACCCAGGCTTCGGAGTGCTCGATGCCGGCGACGCAGCCGACCTTCTCGACTTCGTGCGTCAGGAGCGCGGCCACGCCGAGGGCCCGCGCCGGTTTCCACGCGCCCAGACCGTGCTCGACATCTACTCGCGCACCGTCAACGCCCAGACGCCGCTGGGCGAGGTGCTTGCCGAGTCGTTCCCGTGGTGTGAGGAGCACAAGGACGCGCTGGCCGAGATCTTCCGCGCGTACGGGGCACGCAAGCGCGCGCTCGGCGTGGTGGATCTCGACGACCTGCTGCTGTACTGGCGGGCGCTTGCGGCTGACGAGGTCGTGGGAGCGCAGATGGCCGACGCGTTCGACCACGTGCTCGTGGACGAGTACCAGGATGTCAACGGACTCCAGGTCGACATCGTGCGCAACCTGAGGCGGACACGCCCGGGCCTCACGGTCGTAGGCGATGACTTCCAGGCGATCTACGGATTCCGTGCCGCCAGCGCCCGCCACATCCTCGAGTTCCCGGAGCAGTTCCCGAACACGCATACCGTCAAGCTCGAGCGCAACTACCGCTCGACCGCGCCCGTCCTGGCGGTCGCCAACGCCATCTCCGCGCAGGACAGGGCCGGGTTCGCGAAGCAGCTGTGGACAGATCGCGAGGGCGGCCGGCCACCGGACCTGGTGCTTCCCCGCGATGAGGCCGAGCAGGCCGCTGAGGTCTGCCGCCGCGTGCTGGGTGCACGCGAGCAGGGCATGGAACTGCGCGAGCAGGCCGTCCTGTTCCGGACCGGGCACGACTCCGACCTGCTGGAGCTGGAGCTGGCCCGGCGCGGCATCCCGTTCGTCAAGTACGGAGGCCTGCGCTTCCTGGATGCCGCCCACGTCAAGGACTTCATCGCGCTCCTGCGTCTGGTCGACAACCACGCCGACGAGGTGAGCTGGTTCCGTCTGCTCCAGCTGCTGGACGGCGTGGGGCCCGCGCGGGGCCGGCGAGTGCTGGACGCG
This sequence comes from Solirubrobacteraceae bacterium, assembly GCA_036498265.1. Lineage (GTDB taxonomy): Bacteria > Actinomycetota > Thermoleophilia > Solirubrobacterales > Solirubrobacteraceae > Palsa-744. The sequence goes on from DASYFT010000036.1 coordinate 70,390, forward strand.
CTTCGGTCCTCAGCAGACGGGCCGCCGGCGCTGGAGCGCTGGCCGCAGGCGGCCGAGCACGTTCCGGAGAGCTCACGCGAGAGCGCTGCCGCGCTGATCGCGGCGCTTGCGGACGCAGGGATCGAGTCGCCCGCGGGCACCGGACCCAAGGTCGAGCGCCTGTGCGCCGCCATCGTCCCGCTGATCCGGCTTCGCTACGCCGACGGAGCCGTGAGGGTGGGCGATCTCGATCAGCTCGTCGCCGCGGCACGCGGAGCCCGGGACATCCGCCACTTCGTCTCGGAGCTCGTTCTCGATCCGCCTGCGTCGAGCGCAGACCTCGCCGGGCCGCCGCACCTCGACGAGGACTACCTGGTGCTCAGCACCGCTCACTCGGCAAAGGGCCTCGAGTGGGAGGCCGTGCACCTCATCGCCGCCTACGACGGCAACTTCCCGGCCGACATGAGCACCGGGACCGAGGAGGGCGTGGCGGAGGAGCGCCGGCTGTTCTACGTCGCCCTCACGCGCGCACGGCGCAGTCTCCACGTATATGTACCGGTCAGGTACTACCACCGTCCCCGAGCGGATGACGACGGCCACGGCTTGGGCCAGGCTTCACGCTTCCTGACCGAGGCGGTCCAGAAGCTGTTCACGGTGGAGCGGACGACGGAGGCACAGGCGCCGCTCGGCGAGCACCTCCAAGCCGGACGGCGGATCGACGTGTCGGTCGACGCGCTGTTCGGTTGAGTGGGTCGGACCGCACTCGTCGTTCAGAGCGCTCCCCACCATGCCAGCGCTGCCGCGACGGTGAGCACGGCGGGCGCGGGATGGCGCAACAGCGCCCGGGGTGACCTCGCGTCGGCCACGCCCAACCCGAGGACGACGGCTGCGAACCCGGTGGACGTCCCTCCAGCCGACAGGGCGACCGCGCGACCCGCCTGGCCTTCGAGGACCGAGCCGGAAAGCAGGAGCGCCACTCCGACTGCCAAGAACGCCATTGTGGTCAGGTGCCAGGTGACGTGGATCATCGCCTTTGTCGTGCCGGGGCCCCCCAAGGAGCTCGGCGACAGCGCTTCCGGCGATAGTCCTCTCACCACGAGGAGCTCGCCTCCGACACCATGGACAAGGGCACCGACGACCGCCAGCGAGCCAGCCGCGATCAACTGGGCACTCATGCCGTGCGTCCCACCGGCTCGGGCAAGAGCCGGTCGACGAGCTCGAGGGCGGGGCGGCCGTCGAACATGGACAGGACGTCACGCCGGTAGAGGATCAATGCGAGGCTGGGCGCGACCATGAAGTCGGCGACGTTCAACTGCGCAGCGCCGAGCACCCCGCAGGCGATCCAGGCGTCGATTCGGTCGAGCATCGAAGAAAGGTCGGCCAGAAGCTCGGTGTCGGCTGGAGTGACGGCGAACACCCCGCGGAGGATCCTCGGCACGATCAGGCGCCGGACGAGCGCCCGCTTGTACAGCAGGTAGCCCATCCGCCCGTCTCCCGAGGACTGGCTGAAGGCGTGCGGGTCGCGCAGCATCGCCGCTCCGACGATCCGGCGAGCCGCCATCTGGAGCGTGTCGTTCGCCCAGCGCTCTGCGTCCTCGACCGCCGCACGCCTCTGAGGGTCGGTCGGGAGGAGAGGAGGCGCGGGACGCTGCTCCTCGAGGAAGCGTGCGATCCCGTGGTTCGTCGAGATCCGCTCGCCGTCGGCAGCGAGCGCCGGCACCGTGCCGAGCAGATCGCCGAAGCGCAAACCGAGCGTTCGCTTACCGCCTGCGGCACGCGTCTGTCCGCCCGCGTCGAAGCCGTGCGCCCTCACCGCCACCGGGTGTAGGAGCGTGACGATGTCGACGCGACGATACGGCAGGCCCTTGTGCTCGAGCATGAGCATCGCCGAGCGGCAGGCGTGCGAACCGGGAATCACATAGAGTCTGTACATACTGACGAGTCGGTCGGTAGACTACCACCAATGACACCGGGCCAAACATCCAGATCGCGCGGGGCCGGCAAGTCGAAGCGGAACGCGGTCGGGCGTCTCGACCAGCGCACCCGGGCCGCGAGGGCGGACGGCCGCGATGCGCGCGATGAGCTGCTCGAGGCGGCGCTCCGCGTCTTCGCCCGGCGCGGGTATCCCGAAGCGGGCGTCGACGAGATCGCCGCCGAGGCCGGCTACTCCAAGGGCGCGCTCTACTGGCACTTCTCCGGCAAGGCGGACCTCCTCACGACGCTCCTGGAAGAGCGGGTTGACGAGCCGGTGCGCGACAGGGTCGGCTTGCTCGCGTCTGCGCCTCCCGAGCAGGACATGTCGGTGGAGGCAACCCGCGAGTTCGCGCGCCAGCTCGAGGACGAGCGCGAGGCCATGCTGCTCGAGCGCGAGTACTGGAGCCTCGCGATCCGCGACCCGGAGCTACGGGCCGGCTACGCGGAGCGTCAGACCGAGCTTCGCAACTCGCTTGCCGCGGCGTTGCAGGCACGAGCGCGCCACCTCGGCGCCCCGGATCTGACCATGCCCTCGGAGGACGTCGCCCGCATCGTCATGAGCATCATCGGCGGCCTCACGGTCGACGAGCTGGTCGACCCGGGATCGGTGCGGCCGGAGCTCCTGGGCGAAGCGCTCGCGCTCATCTACGCCGGCCTGGTCGCACGCGCCCGGGGCGCCTAAAATCGGTCGTGCGTGATCAGGCGTCTCTTGATCGCCGTTGCGGTCGCCCTCCTGGCAATCGCAGCCGCCGGCTGCGGGGCGGGGTCTCGCGGGCGCTCGCGGCTGGCAAGTCCGTCCGCCTGGCATGGACCCGCGCCGGCCCATCGTGAAGCTCGCGAGGCGGCCGCCAAGCGGGCCGCGGAGATCGCTGCCGTCACCGCCGGCTGTCGGCGAGGGGGCCGGCCGGAGCAGCAGATCGTCCGCCGAAAGTGGCTGTCCGGCTTCATCGTCACCGAGTACTACCCCGTGCCGGAGCGCTGGTTCAACGGCCGCGCCATGGTGGCGCCGGGAGACGCGGGGCACCATCGCGTCGACTGGCTGTACTCGGCCAACGGGGTCTCGATGGAGGGAGACGGCGTCGATCTCGCGGGTCACCACGTGCACATCGCAGACCTCGGATCCGTCGGCTGGGTCAACTCGGCCGGTAACTCCACGGTGCCGCCGCGCTGCGGGATCCACTGGAGCCATGGACCTCCAGCATGGCGGGCCGGCGGCTGGCGAAACCACGCCGGCGCGGTGACCTATCCGCTCTCGGGCCGGGCCGGATGGTCGAACGGAATCGGCCACTGGGTCGGCGACTACGGGGGCGCCACGTTCCAGCTCGGCCCTTCGCTGCCTCTGCACTACTACCACTCGGTGGCCGTCGACCCCAACCTGATCCCTCGCGGAAGCCGGATCTTCATCCCCGCCTATCGTGACGTCAACGGCGGCTGGTTCGTCGCCCAGGACACCGGCGGGGCGATCATCGGGCGACACATCGACGTCTACCGGCCACCCACCCCCCAGCCGTTCGGCAGCGGCCGCCTGCTCCTCGGCGTCCGTGCATACGTGATCCCACCCGGCGCCTGAGCGGAGCTGGGGCGGGGCGACCCGATTCCAAGCTCGAGGCACCGCCCAAGGCGTGGAGCGCCTCGTTCGCAGCGCGAGGCGGCTCAGGCTGCTGTCAACGCCCGGACCTCGTCGAGCGACTCCTCGATCAGCCGCGGCAGGGCGTTCGGGTCGGGCTGATCGACCCAGCGAGCGAACGCGACGTGGAAGACGGTCATTCCGGTCTGCGCCGCGAGTATCGCGGCCGGATCGGGCACCCCGCGGCCCCGCAGCGCGCCGGCGATCGACTCGGCCATGGATGACAGCTTTATGAGCTCGCGCTCGTGGAGCTCCGGGTTCGCGGCGATGATCGCGTGCCGTTGTCGGGCGAAGTCGTGGCGCTGCGCGAACATCACACCGGCGGCGTTCAGCCCCGCCGCCACCGCCTCGATCGGCGTGGCTGACGCGGGCGCGGCGGCCGTCGCATCGGTGACCAGGGCGCGCAGCTCGTCTGCACCCATGAAAAGGACCTCGCGCTTGTCCGTGAAGTAGCGGAAGAAGGTGCGCTTGGTCAGCCCGGCGCGCTCGGCGATCTCCGCCACGGTCGTCGCGTCGAACCCCCGCTCCGCATACAAGGACAGCGCCGCCTGCTGGAGCCTGAGGGCGGCGTCTGGTTGCCATCTGCCCATGCTTGGAGGGTAGATGATGTCACCCCGTGCCATCATCGTGCTAACGTGATGGCACCAAGTGACATCGGCTGTGCTGTCGCCGTCACAACATCATCACCGGAGGAAACCTCATGCGCGTATTCGTCACCGGCGCGTCCGGACACATCGCATCCGCCGTCATCCCCGAGCTGATCAGCGCCGGCCACGAGGTCCTCGGCCTGGCCCGCTCCGATGACTCCGCCAAGGCCGTCGCGGCGCTTGGCGCCGAGGTCCGCCGCGGCGACCTGGACGATCCGGAGGGCATCGCCGAGGCGGCCGCCGAGTCCGACGGCGTCATCCACCTCGCCTTCAAGCACGAGGCGCTTCGCGACGGCGACTTCATGGGTGCCGTCGCTGCCGACATGGCGGTCATGCAGGCGATCGGCGGGGCACTCGTGGGCACCGACAAGCCGTTCATCAACACGGGCGGAACCCTGATGCTGGCGCTCGGCGGCATCACGGGGCGTCCCGGCACCGAGGAGGATGTGATCGCCGGCGGCCCGCGGACAGACGCGGCGAACGCAACGATCGCTCTCGCGCAGGGCGGCGTGCGTTCCTCGGTCGTCAGGCTGCCCCCGCTGGTCCACAGCGACCTCGACCACCACGGCTTCGGGCCGACGCTGATCGCGCTGGCGCGCGAGAAGGGGCACAGCGCCTACATCGGGGACGGCGCCAACCGGTGGCCCGCGGTGCACACCCGTGATGCCGGCCACCTCTACCGGCTTGCGCTCGAGTCCGCCCCAGCGGGCTCCCACCTGCATGCAGTCGCAGACGATGGCATCCCGTTCCGCGAGATAGCGGAGACGATCGGCGCGAGGGTCGGTGTACCCGCCATCAGCGCCAGCCCGGAGGAGGCACCGGAGCACCTCGGCTTCCTCGCGAGCTTCGCCCATCTCGACAACCCCACCTCGAGCGTTCTGACACGCGAGCTGCTGGACTGGGAGCCGACCCATCCGGGCCTTCTCGCCGACCTGGAAGACGGCCACTACTTCGTGTGACCGGGCTCGAAGCGATCCGCGGAACGATCCGGCCGTGGGTGTGGCACCATCGTCCGCACCCCGCCGCCCGACAGGAGGAGCCATGCCCGAGTACGCGCCTGGAACACCATCGTGGGTCGAACTGTCCTCGCCGGACCCTGACGCCTCCGCCGCCTTCTACGGCCAGGTGCTTGGCTGGAGCGCGACCGATCCAGGGGGGCCCGAGAGCGGCGGCTACCGCATGTTCCAGTACGACGGCAACAATGTCGCGGGTCTCATGGGAACCATGCAGGAGGGCCAACCGACCGTGTGGGCCACCTATGTGAGCGTCGCGGACGCCGATGAGACCGCCGGCAAGGTGAAGGCCGCGGGCGGAAGTGTGATGATCGAGCCGATGGACGTGATGGACCTGGGTCGCATGGGGATCTTCGCCGACCCCACAGGAGCCGTCTTCGGTGTCTGGGAGCCGAAGCAGTTCGGCGGCGCGGACCTCGTCAACGAGCCGGTATCGCTCTGCTGGAACGAGCTGCACACCCGCGACACCGACACGGACAAGGCCTTCTACGGCTCCGTCTTCGGCTGGCAGGCGGGCCGCCCATCGTTCACCGGCGCGCCCGACACGTACACCGTCTGGCAGCTCGACGGCAACAACGTCGGGGGAATGATGCAGATGGTCGAGGGGATGTTCCCGCCGGACACCCCGCCGCACTGGAGCGTCTGCTTCGCTGTCGCCGACGCCGACGCCACGGTCGCAAAGGCGCGCGAGCACGGCGGCACCGTCGTGGCCGAGCCGGTGGACATGCCCATCGGCCGGTTCGCCGCGATCGTCGACCCGCAAGGCGCCTGGTTCACGATCATGCAGCCGAGCGGGTAGCGCGACGGCCGGAGGCTCGGCGAGCCCCCGGCCGCGCATCGCTCAGTGGAACTGGACTTCGCTCGTCGAGAAGTAGCCGACCCGGACCGGTTTGATCACGGCTTTCCTGCCCTGCGGGATGCCGCACATCGATGCGCCCGTGAAGCTCTCGAAGATCGAGCTTGCGTTCATGGGCACGGCGGTTTGGAAGGGGCCGCCTTTCAGCGATCCTGTGACGCCCGAGATCGCGGTTTCCGACACGGGCACCGTGAGGGTGCCTTTCGATGTGCCTTCTTCGAGCGGGAGCCATTTCACCGTTAGCGTGCCGGTGGTGGTCGTGGGTTCGGCCGACGCGCTCTGCAACTGCGCGCACGCCCATTCTTCGGTCGATTTCTCTTTGACCGTGTATTTGCCGGATTCGGGGACGTTGCGTCCTTCGCACCCCGACAGTTCGCCGCTGACGGTGATCGACTGCAGCGCCGGTGTTTCGGTAAGCCCGGGCGTCAACGTGATCTTGCCGTGGTTGATCGTGCAGGTGTCATACGGGTGTTCTTTCGGCACTTCGCCGTCGGAGTTCGGGCTGGTGACTTCTATTGGTGCGCTCGGTTCGCTCGTGCCTTCGGAGTCTGCGTTCGTCACCGTGATCCGGTACTTGGTGTTCGGTTCGACCGGCGCAAGATACGCGTAGCTGAAGTAATTGCTGCTGGTCGTGGTCGTCAGCACGGGCGCGGTCGACCCCACCGGCGTCGCGGTGATGGTCGAGTATTTGACGAGCCCGGCGGTTTCGGCGGCCTCCGTCCAGCCGACCGTCATCCGCAGGTATTCCGAGGTGCCGGCTTCGTAGAGCCCGACGCTCGCCGTGATGTTGCTCGGGGCGGCCGGCGGCTGCAGCGGGGGCGTGCCGGTTTCCAGGTATGCGGCGCTCCCGACGTTGTAGAGCTTGTCGCCGTAGCCGTCTTCGGCCGGGATCGGTTCGAAGGACGCCGCGCCGGCGCTGTAGGAGCGCGTCTCGCCGAACCAGGTCCATTCGAGGCTCGCGCTCGCCGTGTAGGTGGTGACTTTGTAGCCGCCGCCGCGGCCGCTGCCGCCGCATTTTGTTTCGAGGTGGGCGGTGCCCGTCGGGTATCCGTTGGACCCGAAGCCGCGCACGAAGACTTCCTGTTTGATCCCACCGCAGGAGTGCCCGAGGACAGCGAACGCGTCCCCTTCGTTCATGTAAAGCCGGACCGTGCTCGCCGACGCCGTGGCCGCGAACGCGCAGCCCAAGACCGTCGCGGCGGTCAGGCCGAGAATCACCTTGCGGAGCATGGTCAATCCCCTCTATTTGCGGACGGCGCCTCCCCGTTGGCGGCGCCCCGATGGGCGATCGAGTCCGTGAACCGGCCCGGGGGCAACCTACCACGCGCGTCGTCGGCGGCCACGCCGCTCGACGAGTTGTAAGCGACTTCTCATCAGGCCCGCACACACACCGTTCGATTGCACGCGGCGCACCATCGAGCGAAAGGGAGGAGCGATCACTCGCTCCTCCCTTTCGCCGCGTTCGTCTGGCGGGGTGCTACCTGGGCGGGAACTGCGAGTTGGGAACGGGTTCTGCCAGGTTTTCTGTCGGAGCCTGGTTGGTGAACCCGATGACGGCGCAGTTGATGTCCACGCCGGCCGACCCGTATGGAGTCGGTTGTCCGGTCGCCGGGTTGACCCCCGTCAGGAGGTCGGGCCGGGTGGCGGCCAGGTTGAACACCTGGTTCTCGTCGATCTGGCGCTTGTTGAGGCCCGCTTTGACCGCCTTTTCGGTCCACAGGCCGAGTTGCGCATCCCAGAGCGGGCTGTAGGCGGCGGAGTGCCGTGGCGAGCTCAGGGTCGGGAAGTCGCCGAAGACGTTCAGCAGATCGCCTCCGAAGCGCAGGGAGTTGATGAACTTGGTGTTTTCCTGCGACGCGTTTTCGCCCACGCTCCCGTCGAGCGCGAGGTTCTGGAACCCCTGGGCCTGCGGGTTGTTCGCGCCGGTCTGACCGTTGATGAAGCCGAACAGCCGCTCCCGGGCGGACCCCAGGAAGTCATCGCCGCCGTTGAACGACGCTTTGTCCAGAGCCGGCACGTAGGTCGAGCGCTCGAGCACAGAGGTCAGCGGCTGGCCGGCGTCCGTGCTCAGGTAGACGATCGGCTGACCGGCGTCGAAGCCCTTGACGAACAGGATGTCGGCCCATGACTCGCCGAACTGACCGGACGGCGCGTGCGCTTCGGTGCCGATGTGCACGTTCAAGACGCGGTCCTCCGTGTTGCTGTGCTTCGTGACGTCGAACGGCCCTTCGCCACTCGCGATGATCGGCGCGTTGTAGACGACGTCAGATCCCGCGATTTTTATGAACGGGCTGTACGCGTCGCCGGCCGGCGCTTCCGAGCCCGGTTTGAACGACTTCAGCGGGAAGCCGGTCGGTCCCGGCACCGCTTCGCGTTCGGGGCTGAAGTCGGGCGCACCGGCGAAATGGATCCCCGCGGGCCCGAAGTGGTTGGCTTCGGGACTCGGGTTGTCCTCGGTGACCGTCTGCACCGCCGCCGGATCGCCGATCCCGATGTTGGCGAGCTTCGGCGCGTAGTTGACACCAAGGTCGTTCGCCAGGCCCTTGTCGGACGCGTCGAGCAGCAGATACCAGACTTTCTCGGTCTGGCCGGGGTGGTTCGGGTCGGGCGCGTCTCCGGGGTAGATCGGTAGCCGCACGTACTCCTTGCTGAGGTTCACTTCAAGCGCGCTTTCCTCGGTCAGCTTGTTGCGCGGCAGTGTCCCGCTCAGCGGGCCCAGTCCTGTCGCAGCGCCGCCGGGGTTTTCCTCCCCCTCGTGGTGGCCGGCGCGCTTACCGTGGTGGCGGGCGCGGTGCTTGGTGACGTGCTTGGAATGCGTGTGGCGCGTCTTCGCCGACGCTGCCGGCAGTCCCACGACCGCGAACATCAGGACGCTGGCAAGCGCCCCGAGCAGCACGGCTCCCAGCGATCTCGCGCGATTGGTTGATCTCAGCTTCGCCATCATCTGTCTCCTTCCGGTCTTTATCGAGGGGGCCGTCTCGCAGCCCCCTCCGAGCAACAGCAGTGGTCGTGGCGCAAAACGCCGGGCCACGTGTGTTGGACCGTCCGTTCCAGAAAACGATTCATCCGCGTCCGATTTCTCATCCGCAGCGCGGCTCAGCTTGCGGCCGACAGGAGCGCGGCGTCCCCGAGCACCGCGCGCACCTTCTGGCGGGCGTGGTGCAGGCGGCTCTTGAATGCCGCCTCGCCGACGCCGGTGATCTGGGCAGCCTCTCGTGTGGACAGCCCCTCCACGTCGCGGAGAACGAGCGCCGCACGGTACTGCGGTGCCAGGCCCGCGATCGCATCGCCGAGCGCCTGCTGAAGGGCATGCTGCTCGGCACGGCGGGCGGGCCCGTGGTGTGCCGGCGCTGCGACGCCGGCGACCGCGTCGTCCACCGGGCCGGCGCTCGCCCGGCGCGATCGCCGCTCGAGTGCGCGATTGGACTCATTGACCGCGATGCGGTACAGCCAGGTGAAGATCATGGCGCGCCCGCGAAAGCGGCCGATCCCACGCCACGCGCGCAGCAGCGTCTCCTGCAGCACGTCTTCAGCTTCGCCACTGTCGCGGAGCAGCACGAGCACGACCGAGTAGAGGCGGTCCGCATGGGGACCGATCAGGTCTTCGAACGCACCGACGTCCCCGCCTCTGGCAGCGACGACCAGATCGGACTCCCGCCTCTCGATCGCGAAAGATGTGCGCAGCATCACGTCGCCTCCTCCTCCCGGTCGCGGTCTCGGGGGTCCCCTGAGGTGTCCCGTCGCACGCGGTCGAAGATCCCGGCCGGTGCACGAGTCTCGGACTCGATTGCGGATTGATGCAGGAGCCGCAGCAGCGCCCTCAGCGCGCGGATGCCGCGGCTGCAGTCTGGGCACTCCTCGGCGTGGAGCTCGAGCCGGCGGCGCGCGCGCCAGCCGAGTTCCCCCTCGACGTAGTGAGAGAGCCGCGGCTGCGCCCACGCGTGGTCGTCGCCGCGACGGATCAGCCGCATCGCGCCACGCCGCTCGAGACCTCGCCTGCCATCCATTGGACTATACAGTCCAGCGCCTGTTAGTGTGCTGCTCGATAGACCATACGGTCCAACTGTGCCGGAGAGGAGCGAACACGATGGCGACCATCGCGGAGCAGGTCAGGGAGGTGAACGCCGCCGCGGGCTCGCGGCTGCCCGCGGAGGTGGTCGCCACGTTCGCGTCGGAGCAGGCCGCGCTCGCCGAGCGGGGGATCCCCGCTGCAGCCGTGTCGGTCGGCGACACGCTCGCGCCCTTCGCTCTGCCGGATGTGCTCGGCAGGACCCGCACGCTCGGGGAGCTCATCGCGGACGGGCCTGCGGTGATCGTCTTCTATCGCGGCGGCTGGTGCCCGTACTGCAACCTCACGCTGCGCACCTACGAGCGGGAGCTCATGCCCCTCCTCTCCGCGCACGGAGCCCGGCTCGTCGCGATCTCACCCGAGACGCCGGACGCCTCACTCAGCACCCAGGAGAGGCACGGGCTGACCTACACAGTGCTGACCGACGCGGGCGCCGAGCTCGCGTCAACGCTGGGCATCACATTCGAGCCATCGGCGGAGGGCCTCGAGGCCAAACGAGCCCTGGGGGTCGACATCAGCGCCACCCGCCCCGACCACGGCACCGTGCTGCCCATGCCGACGGTCCTGATCGTCGACGGCCGGCGCACCGTGCGGTTCGTCGACATCCATCCCGACTACACCGGACGCACCGAGGTCGGCGACATCGTCGCTGCTCTCGAGGCGCTCAAGAGCTGAAACGAGGAGATGCCATGGTTGCCGTAGGCCTGCTTGTCACCCTGGATGCGAAGGCTGGGAAGGAGGAGGAGCTTTCGAGCTTTCTGGCCGGAGCGCTTCCCCTCGTCGAGCAGGAGCCGGCGACCACGGCGTGGTTCGCGATCCGGCTCGACACACGGCGCTTCGGGATCTTCGACGCCTTCCCGGACGAGAGCGGGCGCGAGGAACACCTTGCCGGGGCGGTCGCGGCGGCGCTGATGGATCGCGCCGCAGATCTGCTGGCGAGCGCTCCGCTGATCGAGAAGGTGGACGTGCTGGCCACCAAGCTGCCCTCCTGACGGCGCGGCATGCCGATACGAGGGGATTCAGCCGCGCGCGCGGCTCGGGGCCCGGCGTCTCGGCGGCTCCGGCGCATACGACTTCAGGTGAGTGATGGCTCCGTCGAGCGCCACCCGCAGGGGAGTCGCATCACGACTCGTCTTGCTGAGCAGCAGGCCGCCCTGGATCGCGGACAGCACGATCGTGGTCAACGCGTCCAGGTCGGCATCCTCGGCCAGCAGGCCGTTGTCACGTAGCGAGCGCAGCGCGCCGCCGATCGCGTCACGCCAGGTGGTGAAGGCGTCGCTGAGCAGCCCTCGCAGATCCTCGTCGGTGTCCGAGAGCGCCGCGGCCAGCGTTCCGACCGGGCAACCGCCTCGGCCACGCTGCTGCGCAACAGTCTGAACCATCGCGTCGCGCCACCGCTCGAGCTCGTCCCAACTGCGCACCGACGCGAGCAGTCGCGCCTGGAAACCCAGCACCATGGCCGCCTGATGCTCGATCACCGCCTCCACCAGCCCGTGCTTGTCACCGAAGTAGTGGTAGATCTGGCTCTTGCTGGCATCGGCGGCGGCCGTCACGTCGTCGACGCTCGTCGCGGACGCCCCCTGGTCGGCGACCAGGCGGGCGGCGGCCTCGACTATGCGGTCTCTGGTCGCGCGACCCTGCGCGGTTGGTGGAAGGGTCCCCATGGGCGAGGTCGATTCTAGCCGTTTGGACGGTCTGGTCCAACCGGGATCGAACGGACGACGTCCTTCTTGCAAAAGTACGAGTAGGCGGCGGATCAAAAGTACGAGTAGGCGGCGAATCGCTACGGGGTCGAGTCCGCCCTCGCGCCGGCCAACCGAAGCGTTTGCGACACTCGTCGGAGGGCAGTACACGCCGGTCAGCGGAATCAGACGCGGAGGGGGGCATGCGGAGAGGCGCAGTCGGAAGAGCGTTCGAGCCGTCCCGGATCACGACGGGTGGATGTGTCCTGCGCGCGCGCTCGCACGGCAGGGATCGGATCGCATGCGAGGACCGCTGCTCGTGAGCGGACCGCTCGTAGCCGACGCGCCAGGTGATGCTCGCCGGGGCCGGCTCGAGGGGATCTTCCCTGCACTGCGTGCCGACCCGGAGCGATCCGAGGCCGCCCGGTCTGCCTGGGCGGCGCTCTGGAGGTCACGCGTGCTGGTGTGGGCCTCGGGGATCGTCGCGGGGGTTGCGTTCAGCCAGGCCCACGACGCCCGCGTGTTCTTCAACCCCCGCGGTCTCACCTCGGGACTCGGCTCGGTGGGGGAAGTCCTGGCAGGCCCGGCGGCACGCTGGGACGGCGCCTACTACCTGACCATCGCCACGCACGGTTACGGCGATCTCAACTCTCCCGCCAACCATCTCCTCGCCTTCTTCCCGCTCTATCCCCTGCTGGTGAAGATCGTCGGCGTGGTGATGCCGGTGATCCTCGCGGGCGTGCTGATCTCGATCGTGGCTCTCGGCTTCGCACTCTACGGCGTCCATCGTCTCTCCACGCTCGAGTGGGCGCGGGGCGCCGCGGCGATGCGCGGGCGCGCGCCGGAGACGGCAGGCCTGGCTGTCCTGTTGCTGGCCTTCTCCCCGATGGCCGTCTTCTTCTCGGCGGACTACACCGAGTCCCTGTTCATGGCGCTTGCGGTGGCGACGTTTCTCTGCGCGCGCCACGGTCGATGGATGTGGGCAGGGGTGGCCGGCCTGCTCGCGGGCGCGACTCGGAGTCCCGGCGTGCTTCTGCTGCTGCCGACGCTTGTTCTCTACCTCTACGGACCGAGGGAGGACCGCCTCCCCGACCGGCGTCCTGCCCGCACTCTCGCGTCGAGGCTCCTACCTCGCTACGACGTCCGCTGGGACGTGCTGTGGCTGGCCCTGATCCCGCTTGGCCTGCTGGCGTTCTTCGCCGGGCTTCAGATCGCCGGAGGACATGCCCTGAGCCCGCTGACGACCCAGCACACCGCATGGGAACGGCACACCGCCGACCCCGTCGTCGTGATCTGGGACGCGATCAAACAGACCGTCATCGACCATCACGGCAACGAGGTGATCCAGCTCGCCGCCCTGCTGGCTGCCGCGATCGCCACGGTCGGCGTCCTGCGCCGTCTGCCGCTCGCCTATGGCCTGTGGATGATCGCCGCCCTGATCGAGCCGCTCTCGGACCCCGAGCCCGAACTTCTCATCTCCACGGCGAGGTTCGTCGCCGTTCTCTTCCCGATCGCCATGTGGCTTGCCCTATGGCTCACCGACCACCCTCGGCTGCGTACGCCGACGCTTCTGGTGTTCGGTGCCACCCTCGTCTACGTCACCTGGAAATTCGCGCTGTGGCATTTCGTGGCGTGATCGCGGCGATGCGCTGGTTGGAGGGGAAGGGAGAGACCACTGTGAGGGCTCCTGCCCGGCCGTGCTCACCCGCGTTCTTCGGCCGGGGGTGTGAGCGCCGCGAGGAACGCCTGAGAACGCTCGCGGTGCTCGCGCAGCAGCAGCAGGGCGCCGGCTCGATCGCCCGACTCGAGCGCGTCGAGGATCCGGTCGTGCTCGGCGAGGATCTCATCGGGGATCAGCTCCTCATCGGGCTGCATCCACATGCGCCGATACGAGAGGACCCTGTAGGGGTCGAGGGCGTCCCACAGCTGCGCCACGAACCTGACCAGGAACGAGTTCCCACATAGGGCGAAGATCGTGAAGTGGAAGGTTCTGTTGGCGGCGATCATCTCCACAGCGTCGCGTTCCGCCACCGCCCGCCTCTGGATCCGCACCTGCGCCCGCATGGTCTCTAGGGCGCCCTCGTCGAGCCTTGGCACCGCGAGGCGCTCGACCTCGGCCTCCAGCAGGTTCCGCGCGAGGTAGAGCTCAAGGACCCGCTCGATGGGCAGCTCGGTCACGAAGTAGCCGCGCTGCGGCCGGTAGGTCACGATCCCCTCGGTCGCGAGCGTCTTGAGCGCTTCGCGAAGCGGAATCAGACTGACCCCCAGCTCCAGGGCCGTCGCCTCCTGGAGGATCTTCTCCCCGGGCGCGAGATCGCCACGCACGATCGCGGCTCGCAGTTCGCCGGCGGCGATTCCTTCCGCTGTGCGCGGCAGCCGGCTGGTGGTGGTGCGTAGCGACACGGCGAATATTATAATATCCGAGGGAATGGACGTGTTGCCGGGAAACGGGGTCACATCCGAGCTCGCCTGCTGGCTCGCGGAGGTCCAGCTCGCAGACGTACCGCAAAGGGTCAGAGAGCGGGCTGCGCACATACTGCTCGACGGCGCGGGCTGTGCGCTGGTGGGCGCTCGGCTGCCCTGGTCTGACGCGGCGACGAGCGCGATCTGTGGTCTCGAAGGCATGGGCGCCTCCCCGCTGATCGGCAGGGCACAGTCCACGACGCCGTCGGCTGCCGCGCTGTTGAACAGCTCCTACGTCCAGGGATTCGAGCTCGACGATTACCATCCGGTGGCACCGGTGCACGGCACCGCGATCGTGCTGCCGGCGCTGCTTGCGGCGGCCGAGGGCGCGGGATCGCCGAGCGGTGCGCAGGTCCTGCTGGCCGCGATCCGCGGGTTCGAGGTCGGCCCCCGGGTCGGGCTCGCGCTTCACGGGGCGCAGATGCTCACCCGCGGCTGGCACTCGGGACCGGTGTTCGGCGGTCCGGCGGCGGCCGCCGCGGCTGGGACGCTGCTCGGGCTCGACGCCGACGGCTTCGAGGACGCGCTCGGCCTCGCCGCCACCCAGGCTTGCGGCTTGATGGCAGCGCAGTTCGGGTCGATGGGCAAGCGCATGCAGCACGGCTTCGCCGCTCGAAACGGCCTGCTGGCTGCGACTCTCGCCGCGGGCGGCTACACCGGCATCAAGCAGGTGTTCGAGCGCGAGTACGGAGGCTTCCTGAGCACGTTCGGCGAGGGTCACGATCCCGACCCGTCGCAGATCTCCGCCGAGTTGGGCGAGCGGTGGGAGATCGACGCGATCGCGATCAAGCCGTACGCGGCGATGGCCGGTCTGCACGCCGCGATCGACGCCGTGCGCAAGCTGCTGGCCGAAGCGCCGCTCGACCCCGATGAGGTCCAGGCGATCGAGATCTTCGTCTCAGAGCCCGCCTTCCACCACGGTGGTTGGCGCGCGGAGCGCCCGCTCGCCGCGGTCGGGGCACAGATGAACCTCGCGTACGCGGTGGCGGTGACGCTCCTGGACGGCACGGCACTGGCGGCGCAGTTCTCGCCGGAGCGGATCGACGCCGACGATGTGTGGACGCTGATCGAGCGCACGACCACCCGCCACGAACCGCGCTTCGACGAGCGCTACGAGGACGGCTACAACACACGACTCAAGGTCACGCTGGGCGACGGCGCCGAGCGAACCGCCTTCGTGGACCACCCCCTGGGCGGGATCCAACGGCCGCTCACCAACGCCGAGGTGACCGAGAAGTTCCACACGCTCGCCGATCCGCTCGTCGGCGCCGAGCGCGCGCGCGAGATCGAGAACGCGGTGCTGTCCCTGGAGTCCCTCGACGACATCGAGACGCTGATCGATCTGCTCGCCGGCGCCGTCGAGCCGCTCTTCACCAGCGAGGCACGGCGATGAGCCGCGCGCGCGTCCTGCGAGAGCTGCTCGCCGGCGAGGAGCTCATCCTCGCGCCTGGGGTCTACGACGGCATCTCGGCTGCCCTCGTCGCCAAGCTCGGCTTCCCGGCCGCATACATGACCGGGGCGGGCGTGTCGGCGTCCGGTTACGGGCTGCCGGACGTGGGACTGCTCACGCTCACCGAGATGGCCGAGCGTGCACGCGTTCTGGCGGGGCTCGTCGAGGTGCCGCTGATCGCAGACGCCGACACCGGCTACGGGTCGCCGATCAACGTGGTGCGCACGGTGGGCGAGTACGAGCGTGCCGGAATCGCGGCGATCCAGCTCGAGGACCAGGTGTTCCCCAAGCGCTGTGGACACCTGGCCGGCAAGGATGTGATCGACGCCGAGCGCTTCCAAGTGACTCTCCAGGCCGCGCTCGAGGCACGAACCGACCCGGACACGGTGATCATCGCCCGCACCGACGCGCGCGCACCGCTCGGCATCGAGGAGGCCATCTCCCGCGGTCGCGCCTACGCCGAAGCGGGTGCCGACGTCATCTTCGTCGAGGCCCCTGAGAGCGTCGAGGAGGTCGAGCGGATCGCCGATGAGATCGACGCGCCACTGCTGCTGAACGTCGTCCCCGGCGGCCGTACGCCCGAGATTCCGGCCGAGCGTCTGGCCGAGCTGGGGTTCCGAATAGCGATCCATCCAGGCGTGGCGCTGGGCGCCGTCGCACAGGCCGCGATCGCTGCGCTCAGCGAGCTCGCGCGCACCAGCGCGCTCGAGACGAGCAGCGACCCGGCCGGCTTCTTCGACCTGTTTGGCCTCACGCGGTGGCAGCAACTCGGCGACCGCTACGCCGGCTACGAGCGGAGCGCGCCGTGAGCATGACGATCATCGAGAAGATCCTCGCCCGAAGCGCGGGGCTCGAGGAGGTGCATCCCGGCGACGTGGTCGTGTGCGAGGTGGACATGACGATCCTGATCGACCTGCAGTTCGCCACGGGCTGGCAGGCGCCGACCCGAGTCGCCGACCCGGAACGCCTGGCGGTGATCATGGACCATGCCGTTCCCGCACCGTCGTTCAATGATGCCAACGGCGGTGTGCATGCCCGCAGGTTCGTACAGGAACGCGGGATCAAGCGGTTCTTCGACGTGGGCCAACACGGCATCTGTCACCAGGTCATCGCCGAGCAGGGCCTGGCGCTGCCCGGGCAGGTGCTGACCTGCACCGACTCGCACACGTGCGCAGCGGGGGCCTACAACACTGCAGCACGAGGGCTGGGCCCCGTCGAGGTCTACTCGATCATGTGCACGGGCAAGACCTGGTTCCAGGTTGCTCCGACGATCCACTACGTGCTCGAAGGCCAGAAGCCGCAGGTGGTCTCGGGCAAGGACATCTTCCTCTACGTCGCCGGCACCTACGGCGACGCCACGAACCACAACCTCCAGTTCGACGGCCCCGGCCTCGCTTCGATCCCGATGAACGACCGCCGCACGATCGCGACGCAGGGCGCGGAGGTGTCCGCGGACTTCACGACGTTCCCGGTCGACGAGCTGTGCCGTGAGTTTCTCGCGGAGCGCACCGACGGCGAGTTCGAGCCCGCCGAAGCGGACGCAGACGCCGCCTATTCGACGGTGCGTCACGTTGACCTGGGCTCGCTCGAGCCTTACGTCGCGCGACCCGGCAAGGTCAGCGACAACGCGCTGCCCGTCGGGAAGATCGAGACGCGCAAACTGGATCAGTGCTTCATCGGCTCGTGTGCGAACGGCCAGATCGAGGACCTGCAGATCGCCGCCGAGACGCTGCGGGGAAGACACGTCGCGCCCGGCGTGCGCCTGATCGTCACACCGGCCTCGCAGGCCGTCTATCGCGAGGCCGCTCACCGCGGTTACCTCGAGGTACTGGCCGACGCGGGCGCGATAGTGACGAACTCGACGTGCGGCGCCTGCTTCGGCTACCACATGGGGCTGCTCGGCGCCGGAGAGGTCTGCCTGACGGCGTCGACGCGGAACTTCAGAGGTCGAATGGGGAGCCCGGAGGCCGAGATCTACATGGCCTCGCCGGCGACCGTGGCCGCCTCCGCCATAGCCGGCCGCATCGTCGATCCCCGTGAGGTCGCAAGCTGATGGACGCGGTGATCGAGGGACGCGTTTGGGTCTTCGGGGACAGCGTCGACACGGACAACATGTATCCGGGCTTCGCGATGAAGCTCCCGATCGAGGAGGCAGCCGGACACGTCTTCTACGACCTGCGACCAGGCTGGACCGAGCAGGTGGCAGAGGGAGACATCGTCGTCGCCGGAAAGAACTTCGGGATCGGATCGAGCCGCCCGGTCGCCCTGCTGTTTCGCCAACTCGGCGTCGCGGCGCTGGTAGCCGATGAGTTCAACTCGCTGTTCCTTCGAAACAGCATCAACTTCGGGCTGCCGGCGATCCAGATCCCCGGCGTGAGCGAAGCGCTGCACGACGAGGATCGCGTACGGCTCGACATCCGTCGCGCGACGATCGAGCGCATCGGTGACGGAAAGCGCCTGCAGGGTGCGCCCCTTCCCGACTTCGTCCTCGACATCCTCATCCAGGGCGGCCTCCTGCCGAAGCTTGCCGCCGAGGGATACCTGCCGACCACCGCGACGCGATGACGAGCAGCGGCTTCACGCGGGCGCCACTGCTCGGGCGGCTGCTGCGCAATCGCAGAGCCGGTGACGCCAAGCTCGCCTGGAATCAGCAGGGTCTGGACGCTCCCGCCACCATGCGCCTGAGGAGCGATGCCTTCGCCGACGGAGCGGGGATGCCGCCGCGCTCCGCCGGGCACGGCGTGGGCGCGAACCTCTCGCCGCCGCTTGCGTGGCACGGCGTGCCGGAGAACGCCGCCGAGCTGGTCCTGATCGTCGAGGACCCGGACGCTCCGCTTTCGAGGCCCGTCGTCCACCTCGCACTCGCGGGCATCCCGCCCGACCTCGGTGGATTCGCGGAGGGAGACCTCAACGCGGGGTCGCGCTATGGAAGCGGCCGCGGCTCCTTCCGCCGCTTGGGATATGCCGGCCCGCGACCGATTCCCGGACACGGCAAGCACAGATACGTCTTCCAGCTGTACGCGCTCTCACAGCCTTCGGGCCTCGGACCGGGCGCCCCGCCGAAGGCGATCGTCGCCGCGATCAAAGGTACGGTCATCGCGCGCGGCCGGCTCGTGGGCACCTACGAACGCTGAGCCGAATGACGGCTCATCCTCGCGGCGTCCGAGCCGCCGGGCGGTCGATGGCGCCTCGGCGCTGGTACGCTCACAGTCCATCCGGCGAAGCGAGGGGGGACGCCACAATGAGTACGGCACCGACCAGGGTCGACGAGGGCGTGGGCATGCCCGATCCAGGTCCCATCATGCAGCTCGGAACCGCGTTCTGGGCGTCCAAGACGTTGCTGAGCGCCGTTGAGCTTGGGCTGTTCAGCGAGCTGGCTGCGAACGGGCCGGACGACGCCGAAGCCCTGCGGGAGCGGCTGGGGCTGCACCCGAGAAGCGCCCGCGACTTCTTCGACGCACTGGTCGCACTCGGGATGCTCGAGCGCACCGATGGCGTCTACGAGAACACGAGCGAGACGGCGCTGTTCCTCGACCGCGCGAAGCCGAGCTACGTAGGCGGGATGCTCGAGATGCTCAACGCACGGCTGTTCGGGTTCTGGAACTCGCTCACGGAGGGCCTTCGCACGGGCGAGCCGCAGAACGAGGCCCGGGTGGGCGAGGACTTCTTCGCGAAGTTGTACTCCGAGCCGGCCCGCCTCAGTGGCTTCTTGAAAGCAATGACCGGGATCAGCGCCGGCGCGGCCCACGCCCTTGCAGCCGCCTTCCCCTGGGCCGATCACGAGACGGTGCTGGACGTGGGGTGTGCGCAGGGCTGTGTCTCCGCCGTGCTCGCCCAGACCCATGATCACCTGTCCGGCGGCGGCTTCGACCTGCCGGCGGTGCAGCCTTACTTCGACGAGCACATGGCCGCATGCGGCGTCGCCGACCGCATGGCGTTCAACGCTGGGGACTTCTTCGCCGACGAGCTCCCCCAGACGGACGTGATCGTGATGGGCCACATCCTGCACGACTGGAACCTCGAGGAGAAGATGACGCTGCTCGAGAACGCCTACCGCGCGCTGCCGGACGGTGGCACCCTGATCGTGTACGAGGCGTTGATCGACGACGACCGTCGCGAGAACGCGTTCGGGTTGCTCATGAGCCTCAACATGCTGATCGAGACCCCGGGCGGCTTCGACTACACCGGTGAGGACTGCCGGTCCTGGATGCGCGACGTAGGATTCACCCAGAGCTCGGTGCACCACCTCATCGGCCCGGACTCGATGGTGGTGGGCCGGAAGTAGGCGCTGCAGCGCCTCCCGGGGAGCGCTGATCTCGCGGCGGCGGTCTGCATCGACGAGATGACGAGCCGCCGGTAGCGCATAGCGTAAGCGGCGGTTTCTCGCTGCCCGCAGCCATATCGCAGGCACGGCGCTCGTACCTCGCCTGTCTGCGCGCGCTCGCCAAGCGCTACCCCGGCGCTGCCTACCCGCAGCCGCCGCCAGGAACATTGCGGTTCCCCTTGGACTCGTCCGCCTGAGCCCGGGATACTCCTGTCGGTGTTACGTACGCCGGATCTCGCCGGACACGCGCTCGATGGGCGCTATGAGCTACACGCCTTGATCGGCGAGGGTGCCTTTGGCCGCGTATACCGGGGGGTGGACAGGCGCCTCGCGCGAGCGGTCGCGGTGAAGGTGATCAAGCCCTGGTGGGCCGAGGATACCGGGTGGGTGGAACGCTTCCAGCGCGAGGCGCAGTTGCTGGCTCGCGTCAGCGATCCCGGGATCGTTCAGATCTTCGACATCGGCCACGCCGAGGAGGGCCCCTACTACGTCGCCGAGCTCGTCGAAGGGGAGAGCCTCGCGGCACGCCTGCGGCGTGGCCCGCTACGGGTCGCCGAAGCGCGCGCCGTCGCCGAACAGCTCTGCCGCGCGCTCGCTAGCGCCCACGCAGAGGGGGTCGTGCACTGCGACGTCAAGCCGGCCAACATCCTGCTGAGCGTCGAGGGAAAGGTGAAGGTAGGCGACTTCGGTATGGCGCGACTCGCCGAGGGGACGTCGCAGGCGCCTTCAGCCACCGTTGCGGGCACTCCCCGCTACATGTCGCCCGAGCAGGCACGTGGGCGAGCCACGACCGCGGCAACGGACGTCTACAGCGCCGGCGTCGTCCTTTACGAGATGCTCGCCGGTGAGCCCCCGTTTGTGCATGGATCCGCCGTCGAGCTTGGCGTGCGCCACCTCCAGGATCGCCCGCCGCCGCTGCCGGCGCGCGTCCCACGTGTCCTGCGCCAGGTGGTGGATCGGGCGCTCGCCAAGCACCCGGCTGATCGCTATCCCGACGGCACAGCCATGGCGGCGGCGCTGGCAAGCGCCGCCGACACCTCGAGGTCGGCGCCGCCATCGCAAGCAGCCGCCCCGAATAGCAGCGAAGCGGCGAGCCACGGCCCCGCCGATCCAGCGACGGCCACCCTCGTCAGGGCCGAACTGGCGACCATCGACCTCGCCACGTCCAGGAAGCGCGACGGGGCACCAACCGGCATCCTGGACACGTGGCAGCTCCCACCGTCGCGACGTCCTCCGAGACGTCGACCAAAAGCGCACGCGCATGGCCGCCGCTGGATCCTCCTAGTCCCCGCCCTGCTCGCGCTGGCCGGCGGCGCACTAGCGGCGTTCCTGCTCACCGCTGGCGCCAGAACGACCGTACCCGAGCTGCGGGGGCTCCCGCGTGCGGGCGTGGAGGCTCGGGCGCGGCGCCTGCATGTGCGGCCCAAGCTCTCGAGGCGCTACTCGGGCACGGTCGCCGGGGTTGCGATCGCACAGGACCCGGCTGTCGGCACGCGAGTCGCGGACGGTTCGACTGTCCACGTGATCCTCAGCGCTGGTCCGCCGCCAGTGAGCGTTCCCGGTGTCGTCGGCCAGGCCGCGGCCGTCGCGCAGAGCGTGCTTGCTCGCGTCGGGCTTCGCTACGCAACGACGTTCGTGGCCGTCCCCGGATCCACACCGGATGTCGTCGTGCGACAATCGCCCGCGCTGGCCGCGACCGTGCCCCGCGACTCGACGGTGTCCCTAAGCGTCGCCGAGGCGCCGCGCTGGCGGCCGTTGACGACCTTCTCCGGCGTCGACGACGGCCGCTCGGTTCAGTTCCGCATCCTCGGCAAGCAGTGGAAGGTGACCTACAGCATGGCCTACGAAGGAACGTGCCTCCTGTTGGTGGCCTGTTTCGGACCGAGCGCCGACGCGCGCAACGTACTGACCGACTCGACCTTCGGCGGCTTCGAACTCGGGGAAGGGAATTCCCAGACGCACACGTTCAACAGCGGTCCTGGCCGGTACCGGATGGAGATCTCCGGTGGCCATGACTCGGCTCGGTGGTCGATGACCGTCGAGGACTACTACTGACTCCGGCTCGCCGCCGAGCGACAGGGTGAGATGCTCGCTCGCAACTGAGTGCGAAGGTGTGGGTCTCGCGTGTTCCTCGATGTCGTCGATCGCGAGTGTCAGGCGGTGCACAGCTGAGCGGACAGAAGATAAGGGCGAATACTCACGATAAGCCTAAGACGGGTGCTTCACAGACTTTGTTGGGTGGACGCAGGAGCCTTGTGGCTCCTCGCAAGCGTCCCTCAGCTCGTGAGTCCGGCGATGCCGTTGCGAATCAGCGAGGCGGCGAGCAGGATGAGGATGACGGCCGCGACTGTTCTCGCGTTTCGTTCAAGCCAGCCTCGCGCCCCGAGAAGCACCCGCTGCGCAAGATCGGGCGAGAAGGCTAACAGCACGATTGCCGCCAGCAGCGGCAGAAGCGAGACAACGGCGAAGGCCAGCCACTCGATTATGTACTGGGTGGCACTCGGGTTGGTCTCCGAGACGGTCTTCAAAGCGAGCGGGATGAATCCGCCGGGATTCGCGAGCGAGGCCCCGGCGGCGACGATCACTATGACCGGGGACGAGGCCACCTTGCTCATCCGGTCCATCATGGCCGCTGTGCGTGTCGGGTCGCGGGGCCGTCGCAGGAACCGCACGACAAAGACGATGACGACCGCACCCGCAACCACGTCGAGGATCGCCACCCACGTCTTGGGAGCGTTCGTAGTACTACTCGAGGCGGCCGCATTGCCCAGCAGGAACGCCGCGACGACGCCAATGATGAGCGTCATGCCAAACGCCCCGAGGAAGAACCAGAAGCCGGTGCGCAAAGGACGCTCACTGAGCACGAGTGCGAGGACGCTGAAGCTAACCGTCGTCGGCGAGAGCATCGCCGCGAGCCCGACGAGCGCAAGTTCGATCCAAACCGATTCCACCCGTTCCCCTACTACGCCGAGTCCGCCGCTTGCCCTTCTAGGCGCCGGGAGTTCCTCCACGTGTGGCACTCGTGGCGTCTCCAACGAGCGTCGCAGCGAACGCGACGCTCGCATCTCTTCCGGGCAAACCACCCGATCCCGTGCGGGGCTGCCGCGGGTTAGTCGGCAGGCAGATCCAGCAGCCACGACCAGCGGGGCCGGCTGAGCGCTTGGCGCATCGCGCTTCGCCACATGAACGCAGTGCGCTTCAACCGCGCCGTGCGGCACTCACGAGAGTCTGTCCTGGATGAAACTCCCGAACCGGGACAAATACGTTGCGGGCGACGGATACTGTGATCGGCCCGACGCTCGGATCGCCGCTCCGGAGGATGCTGAAGCTTCCCGTGATCCCAGCCCGGATGTGTGTTTTGAAGAGGGCCGCGATCGTGCGCTCGCGGCTACCTCCTGCGTCGATCGCGTTGAGCAGCACTGCGGCCGCTTGGCCGGCATAGGGCGCAAACAGTTCGATGGCGCCGTGGACTTCCCCGCGCAGCTCGGTAACGAGCCGGCGCCCGGTCCCCACCAGATGTTGCGGCACTCGCCCTGGAACACTCGTGAACATCCCACCTGCGGCCGAGCCGGCCAGTTCGATCGTTGACTGTTGTGCGAACCCGTCCGGAGCAAGCAGCTTGACGTTTCCCTCGTTTGCGCCCATAAGCGCGACCTTGGCCTTTATCACCGCAGCTCCGTTCTCCTCAGTCAGCCCCGCCAGCAACACGCCGTTTGGGTGTTTGCGAGCCACGTGACGCATGAGCGCCTGGTAGCTTGACGCCGTCGGATTCCAAGCGCTGAACCCAACGATCTTCAGGCCGAGCTTGCGCGCGGCGCCTCTGAACGTGCGAGCCTGTCCGAGGCTCGTGGGGTCTTCGGCCGCAAACAAGATGTAGACGCGCTTGATCCGCCGCTGGCTGGCGAACTGAGCCAGCCCAGCCCCCTGGTATGCATCGTTGGGGACGACGCGGGCGTAGTTGCGTCGTTTCGGGTAAAGGCTCGCCGGATTGCCTTCGCTGCATTCGGGGCTGGGTTGGGTCAGGCAAATCAGGGTGTTGCCCGGAGACACCATCGCGAGGCCCCCGCCCGGCGCCGCGCCGAGCAACGGGATCATCGCTTTGGCGCAGCCGGAGTTGTAGGTGCCGACGACCCCCAGCACGCTCGCGTCGGACGCGTACGCTCTTGCGTTCGATTCGCAGATCGGCTTGCTCCACAGCCCGGTCGCGGCGTCCGAGTCATCACACACCTGCAACCCGATCCGGTGCTTGCCGGCTCGCCACCCTGCCGTACGGAGCACGAGCCGGATTGCATCGTTCATCTGTTGCGAGCGATTGCTAGACGCGCCCTGCAATGGGAGGTCCGAGACGATCAGGCTTTCAGCTGCGCCGGCTCCTTCGTACTGGACCGGCCCGCACGCGGAGATGGCCACCGGCGTCGCTGCGGACTGGGCCGCCCTGCCCTCCCCGAATAGCCAGAACGGGATAGCCGCGAGGGACGCGGCAGCGAGCGAGGCGACGCGGCCCAGGCGGGACACCGCTCCAGAGCATAACCAGGGAGGGAAGCGGCGTGCTCGACGATCTGTGGGCCACACGGTGCGCGAGTACTCTCGGCCCAGACCCCACGATTACCAGCCGGTCTAAGTGGAGCCAACCGGGATCGAACCGGTGACCTCCTGCTTGCAAAACGCCCGCGCTGCGCCCCGAACCCAGTGGTGAAATGGCGTGATTTGCAGGGGAGTTCATTCGCGACGTTTCGCGAGGAGATCGAGACGGATACGCGCCGATTGTCGGCGGTTACTGCGGTTGCCTGCAGGAGGAGGTTCAAGCGAGGGAGGTCCGCCCGCCCACCTCTCGCTACATATAGCCATGTCATAGCCAGTGCGGGGGATGCAGGCGATGGGGGACGTACTGACCGGATTGCCGCTTGCGGCGCTCGAGCCTCTGTAGCCGCTCGATCGACTCGAGCGTTTCCGCCCTAGCCAGCCGACGTCCTCGTTTGACGTCCGCTAGCCATACGGACCATCCGCGGCCCGCCGCCTTCGGCAACGCCCGCGCGCCGGCCTCGACACCGGTCGCGGGCCGGTTGTGGGTGATCCGGATTTGATTAGCGGCAATCGCCAGCCGGTCTTTGGTCATCGTTCAAGCCTCGTTTGGTCGTGTTGTCTGGGTAGACACCGCGGGAGCGGGAGAGTTGAGCGATGACTTTCCGACGCGTGTGGTGTCCTTCCGAGGGCGATGACTGAAGCGGCCGTGCTGACCCGAGCCCGGGCTGGCGACGAGGAGGCATTTTGCTCGCTGGTCGAGCCCTACGCGCGCGAGCTGCAGCTCCACTGCTACCGAATCCTCGGCTCGCTCCAGGACGCCGAGGACCTGCTCCAGGAGACGCTGCTGGCGGCCTGGCGCGGTCTTGACAAGTTCGAGGGGAGGGCATCGATGCGCTCGTGGCTGTACCGGATCGCGACCAACCGCTGTCTCAACGCACTGCGCGCCCGCGGCCGCCGACCGCCCGAGTCACAAGCCGACCTGTCCGCGCCGACCCGGATGGCCGAGCCGCTGTGGCTCGAGCCCTACCCGGACGCGATGCTCGAGGGGATCGCCGACCTCGCTCCCGGACCCGACGCGCGCTACGAGGCCAAGGAGGCCATCGCGCTCGCGTTCGTCACCGGCCTGCAACAGCTCGCGCCGCGCCAACGAGCGGTGCTCGTACTGCGCGACGTGCTCGGCTTCCAAGCCAGCGAGGTCGCCAACGTGCTTGACACCAGCGAGGCGTCGGTCAACAGCGCCCTGCAGCGCGCGCGGGCCACGCTCGAATCACGGACGCCGCTAAGCGCCTCCGTCCTCGAGCGCGCGCCGCTGCCCGGCTCGGCCGTCGAGCTCGAGCTGCTCGGGCAGTTCGCCGACGCGTTCGAGGACGGCGACGCCGACCGGATCGCCGTGCTGCTGACCGACGAAGCGCTCTTTACGATGCCGCCCGAACCTGGCGAGTTGCGCGGCAAGACGGCGATCTCCGCGTACCTGCACGACCGCTTCTCCCTCACCATCGACCGCCCAACGCGGCTCGTGCCGACCCGCGCGAACGGTCAGCCCGCCTTCGCGACCTACGTCGGAGACGCGCACACGTCAATCGCACGCTTCAACAATATGCTCGTGCTGACCCTCCAGGACAACCGGATCTCAGGCCTGACCCGATTCGGAGACACCGGGATCCTGCCGGCGTTCGGGTTGCCACGAGTGCTGCGCTAGCCCAACACCGTTCGACGACGCCGCTGATATCAGCGCTCAGGCGCTCAGTGCAGGTGCTCGAGCAGCCGCAAATCGGCCATGATGGAACCTCCCAACGAAGGAGTAGGGCCGATGCCAGAGAGTGGGGACCCTTACGAGCTCGCATGCGCCGAGCACCGATGGGAGGTGCCGACGCACTACAACATCGCGTTCGATGTCTGCGACCGCCATCCACGTGAGAAGCTCGCGATAATCCACGAGCACTTCTCCGGGGCAGTTCGGGAAGTCACCTGGGGCGAGCTTCAGGATCTGTCAAATCGGTGTGCCAGCGTACTGGCGGCGCACGGGGTCAAGCGCGGGGACCGCGTCGCCATAGTGTTGCCGCCGACGCCCGAGGCCGCGGCCATGTTCTTTGCCACCTGGAAGCTGGGCGCCCTGCTGCTCTCTATGTCCGTTCTCTACGGTGACGAGGGGATCCGTCACCGTCTCCAAGATGCGGAGCCGGCCGTCCTGGTTACTGACGCGGCGAACGTCGGGCGGTTCGGACATGACGTCACGACTCCCCTGCTCGTTCTCGACCGGGACACGCTGTCCGGCGCCACCACCGCGTTCGAGCCGGTCCAGACGCTGGCCGAGGACCCGGCCCAGCTCTACTACACCTCCGGCACGACAGGCCTCGCGAAGGGCATCGTCCACGCCCACCGCTACATCCTGGCCCACGAGGAGTTCCGCTACTGCCACGACATCCGAGACGGCGAGCGCTTCCACGGCATGGGTGAGTGGGCGTGGGCGGCGGGCATCTGCCCGCTCCTAGGTCCCTGGCGCCTCGGCGCCGTGCAGTGCGTCTACCAACGCGAGGGTGGCTTCGATCCCCACAAGACGCTGGACTTCCTCTCGCGCCATGGGGTCAGCAACGTCTTCGGGACGCCCACGGCGATCCGTTCCATGATGTCGATCACTGACGCGGGCAGCCGCTACCCACAGCAGTTCCGGATCGTCTGCTCCGCGGGCGAGCCACTGAATCCCGAGGCGATCAAGTGGTTCCGCGACCAGTACGGGGTCACGGTCCTCGACTACTACGGCCTGACCGAGTCCTACCCGCTCTGCGCCAACTTCCCCTTCATGGACGTCCGCGAAGGCTCGATGGGCAAGCCGATGCCGGGCTGGCATTTGGCGATCCTCGACGAGGACGAGAACGAGGTCCCCCAGGGCGAGCGCGGGGAGATCTGCCTACGCGCCCGCACGAACCCGCACTACCCGCTCGGCTATTGGCGCCGTGAGGAGGAGAGCGAGGCCACGTTCGGCGGCGATTGGTTTCACACCAAGGACGCCGCCCGGATGGACGCCGACGGTTACGTCTGGTACGAGGGCCGGGCCGACGACGTGATCATCGCCGCCGGCTACCGGATCGGGCCGTTCGAAGTCGAGTCGGTCTGCCTCGAACATGAGGCTGTCAGGGAGGCCGCGGTCGTGGCGGCACCTGACGAGCGCCGCGGGAACATCGTCAAGGCTTTTGTCGTCCTCGCCGCCGACCATGAGCCGTCCCCGGAACTGGCGGAGCGCATCCAGGCCTTCGTCCGCGAGCGGCTCTCGGCCTACGCCTATCCGCGGGAAATCGAGTTCATCGAGGAGTTGCCGAAGACCCTGACGGGCAAGATCAGACGAATCGAGCTGCGCGAGCAGGCGAGGTCGCGGTCCGCGAGGTGAGCGTCCGGGCCCGGCCGGCCTACGGGAGGCCAGGGCCCGCGAGGGGCTAGCCGATTTCCTCAGGGGCCTTCTGCTCCGTCAGCAGCCGGTCAAACGAGCGGCCGCCGGCGACGCAGGAGGTCATTCAAGGCCAGGTTCCCCCGATGCCCGCGACGACTGAGCCAGGGAGGCCGTCAAGGCCACCCTGGCTCACGGGCTCCCGTCTACAAGCGGCTCCCCCGGCGGTACCCGAAGCCACCGCCGGTCAGGAAATCGCGACGATGGGCGGGGATGATGGTGTTATCTGAACGCGACATTGCCTACGTGCGCCTGGAGGTGGTGGACGGCGCCAGCTTCCAGAACTTGCGGACTCCTGGGTCGCGGCTCACACATCCTCCCCAACCTGTACCTGCCCCAAAGAACACCACCTCATCGGTCTCGCACAGCCAGACGGGCCCGATCAGACGGTGGGACGGCGCGGGCCTCGTCGTCGCGTAGCCAGAAGGGCAAGGCCGCCTCTCCGGTCGGCATGTGCTCCGTCGCCTCAACCTCGCGCGCGTGCCAATCTTCCTCGCAGCTTGCTCGAGGCGGTGTTGCATTCCGGCCTGTTCGCCCCCGGTATGGCCGCCACCCCACTGCGCGCCTCCGCGATCGGGACGGGACGGATCAACTAGCATCTTCGCTCGACGGTCGCTGATCGACGACGATCTTGAGGTGCTTCGTTGCGACGGGGGGGTCGCCACGACTGGGAGCGAGCCAAGCCTGTTGTATCGCGTTACCGGGCGGTTGAATGCCCTGGTCTGGAAACTACCGCTGCCGCGGCGCGTGCTGGTGCGGCTCAGCGGGCTCGTCTATCGCTCGCCGCCAATGCCCGCCGAGGTCGTGCTCGGCATCGTCGACGCCATGCACGCCGCCGAAGTGTCATGTTGGATCGGAGGAGGATGGGGCGTGGACGCGCTGGTGCGCAGGCACACCCGTACCCACCGCGATCTCGACCTGATCGTCGAGCACCGAGACATGCAGAGGGCCGTGCAGGTGCTGATCGAGCTTGGCTACGGGGAGTGGTACCGCTTGGATCCCGAGACCCCCCTTTTGACTCAGATTGTGTTCACCAACCATCCCGTGGCGGGGCGGGCGGTCGACCTCCACCCGCTCGGACTATTCGGCCCGCGGGCCGAGGTGACGACGGGCGAGGTGGCAGGACGGCGGGTGCCGTGCATCTCGCTCGCCACTCAGTTGGAGAACCACAGCTGCAAGCGTCGCTCCGAACGGACCGACCTTGAGCTGCTGCGTCAGCTCGAACCGGCCCCCCGGGCTCAATCGGGGGATACGTCGAGCGTCGACGGAGGCCGGACGCCTTGACTGCGGCTGAAGACCGGTCCGCAGACCCCAGATAGCGTCGAAGTCGTGTCGATATCGGAGGCTTTGGGCGCAAGAAGTGCAATTACGCTGAGCCGTCGTGACCGTGTTCCTCGCCCTCATCGGGGCGGTATTCATCGGCATCTCGGACTTCCTGGGCGGAGCGGCGAGCCACAGGGCGAGCCCGCTGACGGTGAGCGCGGTGATCCAGCTGGCGGCGCTGGTGACGCTCGCGCCGATCGCCGCCGTCCTGGGCGCCTCGGCTCTTGCGGCCGGCGACCTTGGGCTCGGCGCGGTGAGCGGGCTGGTGACGAGCGTCGCGTTCCTCGGCTTCTTCACCGCGATGGCCCACGGGCGCATCGGGGTTGTGCTCCCGGTCTCCGCTGCTGTCGCCGCGCTGCTGCCGGCGGTGGCGGGAGTCGCGGGCGGAAACCACCTTTCGGAGCTTGCGCTCGGCGGGGTCGTGTGCGCGCTCGTCGCTATTCCGCTCGTGGCTTACGAGCCGGAGGAGCGTGGCGACGAGCCGCACGAGGGCGCTCCCGAGCAGTGGTCAGCCGCGAAACAGGTGCTCGTATCGACGGTCTGCGGCGCGGGCTTCGGTGTCTACCTCATCTGCATCGGACACACGAGCACCGATTCGGGGCTTTGGCCGACCGTGGCCAACCTTGTTGTGGCCGTCGCGGTGACGATCCCGGTTGCTGCTCGCGTCGGGCTGATGCCGCGGCTCGTGTCGGCCCCGCGCCTCGCTCTGTTCGGCGGCCTGGCTTTAGGTGTCGCCGACGCCACTCTCACGACTGCCCTTCAGCGTGGGCCGCTATCGGTTGCCTCGGTGCTCGGGAATCTCTACCCGCTGGTGACGATCGCGCTGGGGGTGGTCGTGTTCAAGGAACGGGTTCACCACTGGCATGCCGTCGGGATCGTGCTGGCGGTCGCCGGGGTGAGCTTGATCGCCGCCGGGTAGGGCGCGCATTTCGCGTCGGTGTCTCGTCGTGCGAGCCATCGCAGGGTCGGCGGCAACCTAAGGCGACTGCAGAGTGGAGATCGGCAATCGCAGCGTGGTTGCGTCCGAACCGCCATAGCGCACCGTGTTGGTGGCGGGAAAGAGGGGCACGAAGCTCGAGTTCGCCGGTGAGTTCCCATCGAAGGTGAGCGTCGCCGGTAGGGCGTTGGGCATGTTGTATGAGGTCAGGCGCAGCTGCAAGCTGTGGCCTGCGGCAAATTCCCACGCCGTTGGCGCGATCGAGATTTCGTAGTCATAGAACTGTCCCGGGGTGAGCGATTCGGCCGTGGTGAGCGTCTCCAGCGGTTGCTTCGCGGTGCTATTGGGCGCCAGCGCGCGCAGCGAAGCGCGCAGTTGGCCCTCGCTCACGATGGTTTGGCTGCCGTCGGGCGCGACGTCGGAGATCTTGGCGAACCAGTCGGTGTCGCTCGCGGTCGACGACGCCACGAGGTGCAGCGCGATCGGGCCGGCCAGCGTCAGCGGCACTGACAGCGTCGGAGTGCGCCAGGTGAGTCCCTGCTCTTCTTCGGAGCGCTGATCCAGTGGCACATATGGGCTGATCGCGACGGTGCCCTGTTGATCAAGGCTCATCGAGAGCCCAGCGGCCGGATTGGTGACGTAGCTGGCAGTCGATTCCGCCGGGCGCTTGGCGGAGATCGCCTGCAAACCCAGGTACTCGGGCCGTACGGCGGTCGACGGAGGAGGCCAAGCCGTCGTATTGAGATATTTCTGAGCGCGCTGCACATAGACGCGCACCCGCGGCAGGTCCGGCACTTCCATGCCCATCAGATGTCGCTGGAAGAACTGCAGTTGCTGCGCCTGGATGTTGTCGATGCCGGCTGGTTCTTCGGTGGGGTCGATGGGCGGTCCACAGCCTTTGTGCGTACAGGGGCCGACGTTGAGCAGCGTTTCGACGTTCTTGCGGCGCTCCAGCGCCCGGTACATCCGGATGTTGCCGGCGGCGAACGCGTCGCGCCAGCCGTCGAGCGCAAAGACCGGAACGTGAATCTTGGCGACGCGCGTGATCGGAGAGCGGTCGTAGTAGAAGGAGCCCTCGCGAGGGTTTTCCAGGTAGTCAAAGGCGATCGACCGCCCTGTCGCCTGTTCGTACTTGGCAGTGAGCGTGCCGGGGATCATGGTCGGTTCGGTGTTGGGGCCAGCCAGTCCGGGCGCGCCTTGCACCGCGAGGTACTGGGCGTCGAAGGACAGCGACATGATGCCGCCCGGAAACGCGGCGTCGTTATAGAGGTCTGCGACGGCCTCGTTCGGAGCGATCGCCGCCAGGTGCGGCGGATCCTGCTCGGCGGTCAGGTATTGCGTGATCCCGAGATAGGAGCCGCCCGACATCCCGACCTTGCCGGTTGACCACGGCTGCGTTCCGAGGTACTCGACCAGGTCATAGCCGTCGCGCGCCTCACGCGGCGAGAAGTAGTTTCCGTCGAGGTTGCCCTGACTGCCACCGGTGCCGCGCACGTCAACCACGGCAAGCACGAACCCGCGGGTGGCGTAGTTGCTCGCCGACTCGCACCCGCACACGCCATTGCGACCGTAGGGCGTCATGTTCAACACCACGGGGAAGCGCCCAGGCGCCGGCGCGCTGCCGTCCTGGGATGGGTACGTGATCGTCGCGCCCAGTTCGATGCCGTCGTCCATGCGAATGAAGCGCTGTTCCGAGTACGTCGCAGGGTATGTCGCCGGCGGGAGAGCGCTCGGCGGCTGGACTTCGGCCGATGCGACAACTGCGCCACCGGGGATCGCCAGCGCGCAGAGACACCCCACGATCGCCAGAGCTGCGGATGATCGGGCGCCACGCGCGACTCGCTCGGTCGGGCCGGCACCCCCGCCGGGCAACCCTGCGTGGCCCGCGAGCTCGCGCACGCGCGCCGGATTCCCCCTAACGAGTCTCATCGCTGGTCTCCTCGCGATCACGATCAAGTTAACGTGACGCGGTCTACCCGGGTCAACGGCCCGGGAAACCCGAGCAGCCGTTCTCGCGCTGACGAAAAGGCAGGAGGTAGAGCGTTGACGGCGCCTCATGGCCAACGTCAACCTGTACACCTCTGTCCCGATCCCCCGTCGTCGCCCTACGCCGGACGTAGCGTCTCCGGCGTCACGCGCCAGACGATGACGTCGTTGGGGAGCTGCGGGGTGACCGATACCGTGTCCAGGATTTCGCTCCGGCACCAGAAGGCCGAGCAATGTAGGGGGATTTCTCGAATGGAGCCAACCGGGATCGAACCGGTGACGTCCTGCTTGCAAAGCGCGACCCTCGAGCTCGACAAGTGACCTCTTGCCAACGTCGCAGGGGGTGGCTCAGGCGGAGCGCGCGAAAAAGTCGGCCTCGGCGCGCCCGAGCGGCGTGGCCGGCGGAGCCTCGTGGAGGTACTCCGAGGCGATAGCGCCCCAGTCCGCTCCCGCTCGGAGCTGCCGCAGCACGCTCGCGACAACGCCGTGCATCCGCCGAATCAGGATCGCTTCGGGGGGCAAGGTGAACTGGTTGACCTGCATCCTCATCGCCGCCCGTTCATCGCTGTCCGGGCGGTCTCGGTCCCGTCGCCGGCGATCGTCGTCAGGCACGAAGCGTCGGTAGCCGGGAACCGCGTACCACTTGGTCGCCATTCGCATCATTCCGAGCGCGAAGTCGGCATCGACCGCGTCGGCGCCGGCCCGTGGGAGATAGCCGCCGGCGAGCAGGGCCGCCTTGACAGCTTCCCCGTCCCCGTCGCGGACAGCAAGGGCGATCGCCCGCTCTGCCGCGACGCGATCGCGCGTCACATAGCGCACGAGTCCGAAGTCAAGGAAGCACACCCGGCCGTCCGGCGTCAGCAGGTAGTTGCCGGGGTGCGGGTCGCCGAGGCCAATCCGGTCGCGATAGAGCAGCCCGAAGTGGAGTCGGAAGACGATCTCGCCGTAGCGGTCACGCTGCGCCTCGTCGGCTTGGCGCACCGCCTCGAAACCTTCTCCTTCGACGTATTCGGAGACGAGTACACGCCTGGTCGAGAGGTCCGTGTGAACTCTCGGCACCAGAACGAACGGGTGCCCATGCATCAGGCGCCCGATGGCTCGTTGGTTCTGTGCCTCGAGCTCGTAGTCGAGCTCCTCCGAGATGCGCTCGCGCATCTCGGAGGCGAGTGCCTTGGCGTCCAGTCCCGGAGCGAGCCGTTTTACAAGCGGCAGCAGCAGCGTCGCATTGCGCAGGTCGGTCTCGACCGCCTCCGCCACCCCGGGATACTGGATCTTCACCGCCACCTCGTCGCCGCCGAGCGTGGTCGCGCGGTGCACCTGGCCGATGGAGGCGGCGGCGAACGCCTGCTTGTCGAACTCGCGGAACACGCTCCCGACAGGCCCTCCGAACTCCTTGCGCATCAGCTTCTCAAGGTCCGCGAACCGCACCGGCGGGACGTCGTCGCGAAGCGCTGCGAGGCGGCGCTGCAGATCATCTCGCTCCTCCTCCGGGAGTCCATCGAGGTCGACCATCGAGATCATCTGGCCGACCTTCATGGCGGCCCCGCGCATCTGCCCAAGCTGGTCGACGAGCTGCTGGACAAGCGCGGCCGTCCGCTCGCTTTCGGCCGATGCGGCACGCTCGGGTGTGCGAACACGGTTGGCAGTGCGCATACCCGCCCACCGCAGGCCTTGACCCGTCACCAGGCCGCCCACACGAGCCGTCCGTGCAAGTCGGCCGGTCGGCAGCTTGCCCGCCTCAGGCGGATCGTCGGCGCGGGCACCCATGTAGCGAGGCTAGCGACAAGGCTCGAGCGGACTCCGGAGTGGAGGTCGCGGGAGCCAGAGTCGGGGAACGCTCTAGGCGGGCCCGGCCCTCACAATTCGCCAGCCAGTCGGGCGACGATCCACACAAGCGCTCCGGCGCCGAGGAGATGACGGAACCAGTTGACCCCGTCCACCGCCTCCTCCCAAGCCCACACGCCGAGGCCGATTGTGAAGACCGCACGACCGACGTCGTGCGCCGTGTCATCGGTTAGGGCAGCGAGCGCCAAGCCACCGAACGCGAGGAGTAGCGGCGGGTTCGGGAACTGTGCGACTGGAAAGCTGCGCGGCCAGCCCACCTGGCCGCGACGCCAGAGCTGGGCGAGGGTCATCGGGTGATGGTCGCAGGCCGCGTGGTGGGCGTCAGCTCGGGTGGTGGCGTTCTGCGCCGAGCCCGGTCGTGATCGGGCTCCGAACTCCTGTCAGCTACACAGTCCGTCTTTGCAGAGGATTTGCCCGAGCGGTTCAGCCCTTGCGGTCCGGACCGGCGCGTTCGAGCTCGATCCGAATCAACACGCGCCGTTCGCGTTCCATCCGCGCTCGGTAATCGTCCCAGTCGGGATTCTCGTCCGGGAACCGGTTGTAGTAGTCGATCAGGGCGTCCATCGCCTCCGGCAGCGAGAGCACCTGAGCACGACCCTCGAAGAAGAGCCACCGTCCGAAGAAGGCATCGGTGAAGACGCATGCCTGCGCCCGTGGGTCGCGACGGAGGTTGCGCACCTTGTAGGCGGTCTCCCTGCTCGAGATGATCGCCCGCCCTTCGCCGTCGACGTTGACGAGTACGGGGCTCTGCTGGATGCCGCCATCCGCGCGGCGGGCGGCGAGCACGCCGTGATGGTGTTCGCGCAGGAACGCCCGCGCCTCATCGAGATCCACGGGGAGCACTCTAACTCTGGACGCCGGTATCACAGGCTGAAGCGTCGCTGAACGACGCACTTGGACGGGCGCTCCTCCTTAAGCCCCCTGACCCACCGGCGGCGGGCGGACTAGAAGGGCATGCCCTGAGCCTAATCCTGTGCCGCTACCGGTCGATCCTGCTCGGCGCCTACGGGTGCTTGCTGGACGCCCCGCCCGGGGCCCTCTGGCTCCGACTGGATGGTCCGGCGGTTTCACCGTAGGCTTCCCGGCTCGTGACGACGCCGAAGACACGTTCGTGACTCCATCGGCCGAGCGGGTGGCGATCGTCACCGACAGCACGACCTACCTGCCAAGCGAGCTGATCGAGCGCTGGGCGATCACACCAGTCAGCCTGTACGTGGGGTGGGAAGGCGACCTGCGCCCCGAGCACGAGTACGTCGACCTCCGGGCCTTCTACGCGCGCCTGCGCGACTCGCCACAGCTGCCGAAGACCTCCCAGCCGTCCGTGGGCGACTTCCTTGCGGTCTACCGGCCGCTCGTCGAGCAGGGCCGCGACGTCCTCTCTGTGCACGTCGCCCAGGGTCTCTCGGGCACCTGTCACAGCGCGAGCGAAGCCGCACGCATGCTCGCCGCCGAGGGGTTCAGGGGACGGGTGACCGTGCACGACGCGCAGACGGGCGCGGGCGGCCTCGGCTGCCTCGTAATCGTCGCCGCCGAACTGGCAGAGCGCGGCTGCAGCGCCGAGGAGATCCTCGAGCGGGTCGTGCAGGCGCGCGCGTCGCTCGGGATGTGGTTCTGTCTGGACACGCTCGAGTACCTGCGTCGTGGCGGGCGGATCGGCGCCGCGCAGGCTGCGGTGGCAACCGCGCTGAAGGTCAAGCCGATCCTCACGTTCGGCACCGAGATCGCTCCCGTCGGTCGTGTTCGCACCCACGGCCGAGCGCTCGAGCGGATGACCGAGCACCTGTGCGAGCTCCGCGACGGCGGGGCCCGCGCTTGGATCGTGCAGCACGCACAGTCGCCCGATGATGCGCACCGGCTCGTGCAGGCCGGAAGGGAGCTGTTCCGGTCCGAGCCGCTGTTCTGCTCGGAGGTCGGGCCGGTGCTCGGGGCCCACCTGGGTGCGGGTGTCCTCGTCGGCGGGTACTCCCCGCCCTACTGACTCTTCCGGTGGGCCGCCGTCGGCGAGCTAGTGCGTGGACGCGAGCGCTCGCGCGCAGAGGCACTGCTTCAGCTGAAACGTAAGATGGTTCTCGACGTTGATGTCGGCGCTCGAACCGGGTCAGCGGAAAGCCGGTAGAATTACGCGAAGTCACATGCCCACGGAGGGAGGGGGGAGCGTGACCGGCGATGCCCGCCAGTCGCGACCGAGGGGGGGACCGAGCCGCTCGACCCGTGCGGGTTGGTCGATCGCAATTGCCGCCTGCGCTTCGTGCCTGGCCGGGCTGCTGCTACCCGGGAACGCCGCCGCCGCCTGCGCGCCGCTGACGTCGACGTACAGCTCGGCTGTGACCGGGACGGCGGGACTCGTGGCCTACTTCCGGCTCGGCGACCCGGCCGGCTCGACGGTGGCTTGCCAGAGCGCCGGCCCATCGAGCGGCAGCTATTTGGGTGGCGCCTCGCCGGGACAGGCGGGCGCGCTGGCCGGCGACCCCGACACGGCGGCTGCGTTCGACGGCAGCAGCGGTTACGTCAGCGTGCCCGCGAACACATCCCTGAACGTCGGCGACCACTTCACGATCGAGGCGTGGGTCAAACGTGCGTCGTTCGGAGGCTTTCCCGTGATCGCCTCAAAGCAGAACGGCGCCTGGGTGCTCGAGTTCAACCCGAGCAACCAGCTGGTGCTGCGTCGCTCGACCGTCGCCGACGTCGCGACGTCGTCGACGAGCGTGACCGATACCGCCTGGCACTACGTCGTGGCCACGAAGGACGGCGCCACGAGCCGGCTCTACATCGACGGCGTCGACGTGACGGGCACCGTGAGCAACCAGACCATGGTGGACAACACGCAGCCGCTGGTGATCGGGCAGAGCACGGGCAGCTCGTTCTTCTCCGGCACGATCGACGAGATCGCCCTCTACAACACGGCGCTCTCCGCCAGTCAGGTCTCGGCCCACTACCAGGCCGGTGCCTCGCCTCCGCCTCCGCCTCCGCCCGGCTGCTCGCCGCGTTCCTCTACGTACAGCGCCGCGATCACCGGCACGGCGGGGCTTTTGTCCTACTTCCGCCTGGGCGATGCGGCCGGGTCCACGGTGGCCTGCCCGAGTCTGGGATCGCAGACGGGCACCTACGTGGGCGGCGCGTCGCCGGGGCAGCCAGGCGCGCTGGCCGGGGACGCGGACACTGCGGCCGCCTTCAACGGGAGCAGCGCGTACGTAAGCGTGCCCGCGAGCGCCTCGCTGAACGTGGGCGACCATTTCACGATCGAGGCGTGGGTGAAACGTGCCTCGTTCGGAGGCGTCCCGGTCATCGCCTCCAAGCAGAGCGGCGCCTGGGTGCTCGAGTTCAACTCCAGCAACCAGCTCGTGCTGCGCCGCTCCACGATCGCCGACGTCGCGACCTCCACGAGGACGGTCAACGACGCGGGCTGGCACTACGTGGCCGCCACCAAGGACGGCGCCACGTCCCGTCTCTACATCGACGGGGTCGACGTCACCGGGACCGTCAACGACCAGACGATGGTGGACAACACACAACCGCTGGTTATCGGCCAAAGCACTGGCAGCTCATTCTTCGCCGGCACGATCGACGAGGTCGCGCTTTACAACACGGCGCTCACCACGAGCCAGATCCAGAGCCACTACACGGCCGGCACCGGACAAACGTCTGACCCGGTGATCGCCGCGGCAGGAGACATCGCGTGTGGCACCGCAGAACACACCGTCCAGCCGGGCGTGGCCTGCGACCAGCTTTCCACTTCGAACCTGCTGGCGGACAGCAGGCTTATGTCCGTTCTCGCTCTCGGCGACGATCAGTACGAAGAGGGGCAGCTGAGCGACTTCATGACCTACTTCGACCCGAGCTGGGGGCGCTTCAAGACGATCATGCGCTCGGTCCCGGGCAACCACGAGTACAACGACCCGGCGGGTGGTGCCCAGGGGTACTTCGACTACTTCGACGGTGTCGGCAACTCCGACGGACCCGGCGGGCCTCGCACCCTCGGCTACTACAGCTACGACATCGGCAGCTGGCACCTGATCGCCATCAACTCCAACTGCAACCCCAGCGGCGGAGGCTGGCGGCCGGGAGGCTGCGCTGCCGGCTCGGCACAGGAGCAGTGGCTGAAATCGGATCTGGCCGCCCATCCGTCGAGCTGCACGCTCGCGTTCTGGCACCACCCGCTGTACTCGTCGAGCAGCCAGCCCGACGGCGCGTCGCCGTTCATGTCGGCGATATGGGCCGACCTCGCCAACGCCCACGCGGACGTCGTGCTCAACGGCCACGCCCACAACTACGAGCGCTTTGCGCTGCAGAACGCCAGCGGTGCGGTGGACACACAGGCAGGGATGCGCGAGTTCATCGTCGGCACGGGTGGTCGCAACCTCTACCCGTTCGCCACTATCAAGCCGAACAGCGAAGTCCGCAACGCATCGACGTTCGGAGTCCTGCGGCTGACGCTGCACCCGTCCAGCTACGACTGGCAGTTCCAGCCGGAGACCGGCGGCACGTTCACCGACGCCGGCAGCCAGGCATGTCACGGGTCGACCCTGGTCGACACGAGCCCGCCATCGTCCTCGGCGTCCTCGCCGGGGGTGTCAGCGACCTCGACGTTCTCCGTGGGCTACACGGCGGCCGACGCGGCGGGCGGTTCGGGTCTGGCCGAGGTCGACCTCTACGCCAAGGGGCCCGGCCAGAGCGTCTACAGCAAGGTCGCCTCCGACACCAGCGGTGCTGCGAGCGGCAGCTTCTCCTACCAGTCCGGCGCGGGTGACGGGGCCTACAGCTTCTACACGGTCGCCACCGACAACGCCGGCAATGTGGAGGTGGCGCCGGCGAGCGCCGACGCGACGACGCTGGTCGACACGAGCGCGCCATCCTCCTCGGCGTCCTCGCCGGCGGTGTCAGCGACCTCGACGTTCACCGTGGGCTACACGGCGGCCGACACGGCGGGCGGCTCAGGTGTGGCGAAGGTGGATCTGTTTGCGGAGGGGCCGGGTCAGGTCTCCTACAGCAAAGTTGCGACGGACACCAGCGGTGCCGCCAGTGGCAGCTTCTCGTTCACGGCCTCCGCCGGCGATGGCAGCTACAGCTTCTACACGGTCGCCACCGACAAGGCCGGCAACAGCGAGGCAGCGCCCTCCGGCGCGGACGCGAGCACGCTGGTCGCAACGGCCGCGCCCTCGTCGTCGGCGTCCTCGCCGGCGATCTCGGCGACAAACTCGTTCGCCGTCAGCTACAACGCGTCGGACTCGCCGGGCGTTGGCCTTGCCTCGGTCGACCTGTACGCCAAGGCGCCGGGCCAGAGCTCCTACAGCAAGGTCGCGTCTGACACAAGCGGCGCGCACTCGGGGAGCTTCTCCTACACGGCCGCAGCGGGTGACGGGACCTACAGCTTCTACACGATCGCCACGGACGGGGTGGGCAACACCGAGAGCGCGCCCGCGAGCGCCGACACGACGACGAACGTCGACACGACCGCGCCGTCGTCGTCCGCCTCGGCCCCGGCGCTGTCAGGGGCGGGCGCGGTGACCGTCGGTTACACGGTCTCCGACGGCGCGGCCGGATCGGGCATCGCGCAGGTGGACCTGTACGCCAAGGCGCCGGGAGACAGCTCCTACAGCAGGGTCGCTTCCGACACCAGCGGCGCGGGCTCGGGCAGCTTCTCCTACGCGCCGGCCGCCGGTGACGGCACCTACAGCTTCTACACAGTCGCCACGGACAAAGCGGGCAACGCCGAGAGCGCACCTGCGAGCGCCGACGCGAGCACGCTGGTCGACGCCACGGCTCCGTCGTCGTCCGCTACCGCTCCGGCACAGTCGGCGACGGCCGCGGTCTCGGTGGCCTACACGGCAGCCGACGAAGGCGGCTCTGCGCTGTCGCGGGTCGACCTGTACGCGAAGGGGCCGGGCCAGAGCTCCTACAGCAAGGTCGCCAGTGACACGAGCGGCGCCGGCTCGGGGAGCTTCTCGTTCACGGCGGAATCCGGTGACGGCACGTACAGCTTCTACACAGTCGCCACGGACAAAGCGGGCAACGCCGAGAGCGCACCGGCGAGCGCGGACGCAACCACGCTCGTAGACACCACGGCCCCGACCTCGTCGGCGTCATCGCCGGCGACCTCGGCGACGGGGTCCTGGTCGGTGACGTACACGGCCTCCGACGGGGCGGCCGGCACGGGCGTGACGCAGGTCGACCTGTACGCCAAGGCGCCGGGCGAGGCGTCGTACAGCAAGATCGCATCGGACACCAGCGGCGCGTCCTCGGGCAGCTTCCCCTACGCCGCCGCGGCGGGCGACGGCACCTACAGCTTCTACACGGTCGCCACCGACAAACTGGGTCACGTTGAGATGGCCCCCGCCACGCCGGACGCCGGCACCGCGCTCACCCGCGACGTCACTGCGCCCACCTCCCAAGCGAGCGCCGCGGCGTACAGCACGGCGAGCAGCTGGCCGGTCTCCTACACGGCCGCCGACAACGCCGGCGGTAGCGGGCTGGCGGCCGTCGAGCTATGGGTGCGCCGGCCCGGCGCGAAAGCGTTCGTCAAAACTGCGACCAACACCGACGCGGCGCAGTCGGGCACATTCACTTACACGGCCTCAGCCGGCGAAGGCATCTACGGCTTCTATACCGTCGCCGTCGACGGCCAGGGCAACCGCGAGGCCGCCCCGTCGGCGCCCGACGTCTCCACCCGCTTGGACGGCGTCGCGCCGAGCGCGTTCGCGATCACAAGCCCCGCGCAGTACGTGCGGGCGACGGTCAAACTGACGCTCGCCAGCGCACCGACCGACGCCGGCTCGGGCATGGCCAATGTCGCCTACCAGTACCGGCCCGCGGGCAGCCTCGGCGCGTGGGCGGCCGCCTGCACCGCGACGGCCTCGCCCTGGTCGTGCAGCTTGAACACCGCGACCGCGGCGACCCCCGACGGCGCCTACGAACTGCGCGCGATCGCCTCCGATAAGGCGGGCAACACCACGCTAGCCGCCAACGCGCCGGTCGGCCCGATCACGATCGACAACAGCGCCCCCACGGCCAAAACGGTCGCAACGACCAATGTCGGCGGCGGGACCGCCGGCAGGCCGGAGGCGGGTGACTCGGTGACGTTCGGCTACAGCGAGACGATGAGGCCGACGTCGCTTCTGGAAGGATGGAACGGGGCGGCGAGCCCGGTCGCAGTGAAGTTCACCGCGAAATCAGCCAAAGACACGACGCTGGCGGTGTTCAACGCCGCCGGCACGGCGCAGCTGGCGATCGCCAACCCACTCGACCTCGGCGCGGCCTACGTGCCCTCGGGCGGAGCGACGTTCGCCGGGACGATGAGCGAGACGGGACCATCGGTCACGGTCGTGCTCGAATCGCTTTCGAGCGGCGGCGTGCTCGCAACCCCCGGGATGGGCGGGAAACTGACGTGGACGCCCAATAGCAAAGCCACCGATCTCGCCGGCAACAAAGTCTCGACCGCCAAAGTGACCGCCGCCGGGCCGGCGTTTTAGGGCACCGCGGCGGCTAGCTTGAACGTCTCGGCGGCATTGGCGCGGGTGCGGACGAAAGCAGTCCATGACCCGCGGCGCCTGTTAAACGCCAACGGACCGTCTGTCAGCGACGCAGGAGGTCATTCAAGGTCAGGTTCCCCCGATACGTCGACTGCGCCGCGACGACTGAGCCAGGGAGGCCGTCGAGGCCACCCTGGCTCACGGGCTCCCGCCTACAAGCGGCTCCCCCGGCGGTACCCGAAGCCACCGCCGGCCAGGAAAACCACGAGCGCGACGAGCAGCAGTATCCACAGCAGCGGGCTGACGGCCAGACCGCCGGCGATCGCGGCGATGACCAGCACGATCAGGATCAACTCGACCAGTCCCATTGCGGATCCTCCTTGTTCTCGTCTTGGTTAACCAAGACGGTTTACATGACCTCCAACGTAGGTCACGCGCGAGCTCTCTGGCACCAGTCGCGTACGCACGCGGACGTCCGCACGCGGACGTGCTAAAAGCGGTCAATGGCGACGCGCAAAGCAGAGACCGTCTCAATCGTGGAGGCCGACGCGGACCTTGCCGATCTGCTCGATCCGGATCAGCTCGAGCGCGCCGGACGCGAGGCCCGCGCAGCGGTTCTGCGTCTGCCAACCGGCGACTGGGACGCAGCCGCCTCGGTGACTCCCGACAGTCACCATCGCGGGTTCCTGATCACCGACGGGCTGCTCTCCCGCGACGTTCACGTGATCGGCCGTCAGTGCGTCGAGCTGCTCGGGCACGGCGACGTTCTGCGGCCCTGGAGCTGGGACGGCGAGGGGTCGCACGTGCATGCCGAGATCGGCTGGACGGTGCTGGAGCCTACGTGCATGGCGATCCTCGACCAAGGACTCGTCACGAGGATCTCGCCGTGGCCGAAGCTCGGCGTGGAGCTGTTCAACCGGGCCACGCGACGTGCTCATGCACTCGCCGTCTCGCTCGCGATCTCCTACCGTCAGCGCGTCGACGACCGCCTGCTGCTCACGCTCTGGCACCTCGCCGAGCGCTGGGGCCGGGTGCATCCTGACGGCATCGTCGTGCCGCTTCCGCTCTCACACCAGCGGCTCGCAGACCTCGTCGGCGCACACCGCCCGGCGGTGACGACTGCCCTTGGAAAGCTCACCAAGGCCGGTTCGCTGACCCGCCGGGAGAACGGAAATTGGGTCCTCCACGGCGAGCCGCCCCGCGAGCTGCGTTACCACCGGCTCGC
This sequence comes from Solirubrobacteraceae bacterium, assembly GCA_036498265.1. Lineage (GTDB taxonomy): Bacteria > Actinomycetota > Thermoleophilia > Solirubrobacterales > Solirubrobacteraceae > Palsa-744. Next base: position 113,222 of record DASYFT010000036.1, read on the forward strand.
GGGCATCGGCCGGTCGGAGCGCGAGCTCCCGCTCTCCTAGCCACGCCCACCAGTTCTGCGGCCACCCATGGACGAGTAGAACGGCGGGCGCATCATCTGGGCCAGCGAGCGCGACGTGGGTGTGAAGGCCGCCCGCGTTCACATAGTCATGGTGAATGCCCGGCAGCAGAGGGGGATCAGTCCTGGCCGTGATCGTATTCCTTCTCTCCGTCGGGGGATGTGGGGAATGCCTCAGGCATCAACACGGTGATTCGCATCCATGTAGTAGCCCACGCCGTAGTGGGTATACAACGATGGAACCCACCGAGATAGGAGAACCGGCAGATGGCTCAACAGACGAAAGCTCAGCGATCCCAGGCGGCCAAAAAGGGCGCCGCGACGCGTCAGCGCAACGCCGCAAAAGATGCCGGCAGGGACGCAAAAAGGGCCGGCAAGACGGCCGCCACCGCCGCCGGCGAGGCCGCCAAGTCAGTAGGACGAGTGCTGAAGTCGACGGGTAAGGCCGCGTCAAGCCGGTCGAAATAACACTTTGCACTGTCCGGGCGCTCTAGCTTCAGCGCACGCATTACCATCGATTGCGGCGCTAGCGCACGCGTGCCGCCGCGCTCACCACACCGTCGGCCACCAGCCGCAGGCGTGTCGGGCCGGCGAGTCGAAGCGCTGCGTTGACGACGCCCCAGCGGTCTGCGCGAAGTAGCGCGAGCGAGCGCCAGTGGTGATGGCGCAGGCGCTGCAGCACTGGACGCTCGCCCGGCGCCATCACCAGCGCCCAGACCCGCACGTCGCGGCGATTGATGCGCTGCGGGTCGAACGGCAGCTCAAAGCCCCGCAGGAACGGCTTGGGCTGCGCGGTGCGCAGACCCGGCGAGCGCAGGGTGTAGAGGCCCGCGGGACGGGACATTGCGACCCTCCGCCCGCCCAGCTGGACCTGGATCAGCGCCGGATAGGGATCGACCAAGAACTCCCAGTCGACGAGCTGGACTCCGGCGACCCACAACCTGTGGAGCGCTCGTGAGATCCACGCGGCCTGATCGGCGGGCGGAACGCCGTGGCGAGACTGCGGCGCGCTTTCCCAGTTGAGCTCGGTCACCCACACCTGCTTGCCGGTCGTCGGCAGCGCCGTCCGCAGGCGCACCGCACGGGCGAGCAGCGTCGTGACCTTCGCTGCGTCCGAGACCGAGACGTCCAGCGACGAGGGGGCCGCACGGTCGGGATTGCCGACCGACAGCGGATGGAATGCCAGTACGTCGAAGTGAGCTGGGCCTTCGCAGGGCGGCCGGCCCATGCTGTGGGGGGCGCCCAGGCAAAAGAGTTCTTGCAGGAACATCAGCGGCGCCATGCGGCCGGTGCCCGGCGGGTCGCCGGTCGGGGCCAAACCGGCCGCCACGACCACGTCGCTTGCCTGTACCAACTTGATGCCGGCGTAGAACGCGTTCAGCAGCTGTCTGTAGAGCAGCGGCGAGAACGCCCGCCAGCGGGGGCCTTCGGCCACCCACTGGGGCTCCAGATAGCGCGCCAGGTTCGGCTCGTTCCACGCCTGGAACATGTTGACCCGCGGCAGGGGACGCCCCGGATCGAGCGGGTCCGGGAAGGAGCCGTCGTAGCGCCGCGCGAGCGCCGTCGCAAACTGTCCGAGCGCCTGCGGGCTGGGCGCCCAGCTGCCGGCATAGGCGAACGGCCAGCGCCTGGGGGCCTCCGCAAACGCCGGCGCGTGCGAAACGACCAGCAGCGGCTCAAGGCCGCCGGCCACCGCGCTTCGCACCGCAGCATCGATGCCCGCGAAGTTGTAGGCAGCGCTGCCAGGGTCGGTGGGATCGAAGGCCAGCGGCGGCTTGGGGGCCACGTGAAAGGCCCAGTTGACCGGTATGCGCACCACGCTGGCTCCCGCCCCCTTCGCGAGCGCGACTGCGTATTCCCTGACCGCTGGGTCAGCGCTGAGCATGATCCCGTCGGAGATGCCGCGCACAAGGCCGTTGTCCGGGAAGGGTCCGCGCAGCATCGCGCGGTCCTGCGCGCGCGCCCACAGGGAGCTCGTCCGCGAGGCGGGCGAGCCTGCGCGCGGCTCGATGCCAAAGGGCCGGGGCGGTCCTTCAGGGCCGGTGTGGGACGGTAGCGGCAGAACGGGCGGGGGCTGAAGCCACGTGGTGCTCGCCGGTTCTGGCCGTTCCGCGCGCGCGGTTGCCCCACTAACCGCACTGGCGCCGGCTAGGGCGATGCTGCCCATGGCGCAAGCGAGCGCCATGGGCAGCTTCAGCTCACATGCACGCCTAATGCTTGAGCGAGAACGCGTAGCGCGCAAGGCTGATCCGCGCCCCGGATGCACTCTTCAGCGTGGTGATCAGCACGAGCTTGGCGCGCCGGACGTGCTTGAGCGCACGACGACCGCGGGTCGTCGCCCGCAGCAGCACGTTGACCGTGCCGGCGTGCGTGGCGGTCGTCGACCCCTTCGCCACCAGCAGCGCCGCGTGTTTGTGCTTGGCGGCAAACGCGGGCAGGCTGCCGTTCTGCAGGTATAGGTTCTGGATCACCGTTCCTGGCTGGTTGATGAACACGTGCTGGAGCCAGCCGGATTTCAACAGCCGCCTGATGCTCGCCAGCGGCGATTTGACCACCTGGCCGGCCAGCGCGATCGGACCGGGGTGGGGAGGCGCGACTTTCGCGCCGATCGCCGACGCTGGCGCGGGCGGCAGCGGGCAGGCCCCCACAGGACGCGTGTTTTCGCTCAAGTAGAAGAACGTGCCCCCGCCGGGCGCAGCCGACGTTTCTTCCTGTGACGCGAAAACCGTGTCGCCGGCTGTGAGCGCCGTGAGGAAGCTGCCGGCGAACACGGAGCCGGAAAGCGTGGACACCGTTGCTTCACCGAAGCTGAGCAGCCCGAGGCCCGAGCCGTAGGGGCTTGTGACCAGTCCGAGCGAGTAGTAGCCGCCGCTGACGGTGGCGTTCGGGCGGCGCTGGCCAGAGAAGCTCCTCGACCCCACGCAGACGGTCGGGTCCAGGCTGGGCAGGCCGTCGTAGGTCACCCCTGCCACAACGGCGCCCGGCGGCGATTCCACATTCACGACGTCGCCGGGCTGGGGGACCGGGCTCATGAACGCAAAGCCGAACTGGGCCGGCGATTGCGCCACTACCGTGCCGCCGCGCGTGATCGTGACCCGCAGGAGATTGCCCCCGCTCCCGAAGGCCGAGACTCCCGACACGATGAATTCCGGCGAGGTGCTCGAGCCCTCGCTGATCGACAGGCCGTAGGTCGGCCCCGCCGCGCCCGCGCTCGCGGGCATCAGCGCCAGGGCCCCGCCGGCGAGTGCCAGCAGCGCACAACAGATCACGGCCCTGACTCGGAGTCGGGCAGATGCCAGCACGTCAACCATCATGAGCCCCCCTACGTTGTTGCTTCGCCCCCCAAGAGCCCCCCTGCGGAGCGCGATTCCAGACGTTACTCCGGAGTTTGTAGCGGCCGACACTACCACAGGCGGCAGGAGTGGTTCAGTGGGCGCGGCGGCTTCCGCCCACACGCCGGCAAATGCCCTCGAAGCCGGCGTCGCAGACGCGCGCCGGAGATGGTTGAGCTGCCCCCCGACTAACCGCCGTCGGCCGGCGCCTTGGCGTCCGTGCTGCGGGTGAGCTGCCACCGTCGCCACGGCCAGAAGCCGTCAATCTCCACCTCGAGCGAGAAACTGAGGGCAATCCGAATAACGACGATGACGCCGAGGACAGCGACGCTTTCGAGGGTGGGGTCAACAATTATCGTCCGGACGATGTCGGCGATGATCAGGACCTCGAGGCCCACCAGAATGCAGCGGCCCAGTGTCCGGCGCAGTTCGTCGTAGGACTCGCGCCCCGTCTCGGGACGGAGGGCCCGAGATGCGAACACGAGGAACGCAGCAAGCCCGCCGAGAACCATGATCGCCGCCCCGAACGCCTCGACGACTTTGACGACTTCTGAGATCACATCGTCGAAGCTCATGCCCAAATCGATGCTACTCGCGCCCTTGGACGGGGACATGATGACAACGCGCTCAAGGCCCGACGACACTGCCGAGCATCTCGGCAGAGAGCTTGCCGCCCCGCAAAGCCGACCCGCCGCTCTCGGCAACTACCGGCAGTCGGCAATCCACGCCTCGCACTGCAGCGCCCGACGGTCGGATCAAGGTCGCGCTCGCCGGCAGAGAGCTCAGCGTCCCGCGACCACGGTCCGGAATTCTGTGAGGATGATTTGCCTCACGTCTTTATCGCTTCTACAGATCCCCGCCGCGGTGGCCTCCTGCTCGCTCAGCAAGATGTCACACCCGACCGGGCGGCTGCTCGTTGCCGGCCGCGCGCTTGTCGCGCCGGCAGCGCACCACCTAGGGGAACTGCTTCAGGCCGCTTTTGTTTGTTGGGCCGAAGATTCTCAAGCAAGGCCTCCGATACGCGCTAGCGTGGACTCATGCTCACTCAGGCGCAACACAGGGCGGCTCGCCGCCTTGTGAAGATGGAGGATGTCCAGCGCCAGGTCAAGGACGGGTCGCTGAAGATCCGCAAGATGACGCCTGCGGAGCACCGGCTCTATCCCGTCAGGCCAGTCAAGGCACGGCGCAGGTGACGCGCGTCTCCGTCGCCCGGGTCGCATCGGTGACGGAGTTCCCGTGAGCACCGAGCACACTAGCGACGACGCCGAGATTCACGCCCTTGTGAGGCGCCTGGCACGCCCCCACCCCTCGGGCGGGGCCGTCGTTGAGCGCGCGGCGCTGCTCGCGTCTGGACGCGACTTCGCGCCCGCGATGGCGTGGATCACCAACCATCACGGGGTGCCCGAGGCAATGGCCTCCGAACCTCCCCGGCGAGGTCTGCACGGCCCGCGACTCGGCCTCTCCGGGGGCACTGAGCCGCCGACACCGCTGCGCTTCGTTCTCCCGGCCGGCGCGCTCGACTGAACCGAGCGGAGGCGCCTTCGTTCGGCTTCGGCGCCGTTCGTGTGCCGCACTACCGGCGAGTTGGCCGAGACTCAGACCAAACCGTCGACGCGCGGGTCATGGGAGACGCCGTCGATGGAGCTGAGCAGACGCGCCCACTGGCGCTGGAGGTCGCTTGCCCAGCTCATGTGCCATCGCGTGTCGTCAATCATCGAGCGAGAGAACGCCACGGACCAATCGACCAAATCGCCCGGCGAGGTGCCTGGTTGCCGGCGTGCGCCTGCCAGCCCAGAGAAGAATCGAGGCCAGGCGAGGAATGCATCCTCCATCGCGCGCACCCAGACCTTGCCGAGAAGGTCGAATGGGCGAATGTCCAGGCCGCCGATGTAGCTCCCCGCCACCTCGGCGAAGGCGTCGTCGTGCTGCGCGATCTGACAGCCGCGGGCGAGCGCGTTCAGCCACGGCCGTGTGAGATGTCGGTTACGCAGCATCTCCGCACAGAGATCGAGGAACATCATCGATGGGTCGAAATAGCCGCGGAATGCCGTCTCATAGCCCGAAAGCCCTGTGGCGCTGTAGTCGCCGGATTCGAGGGCGGCGGCCAGGACGGGCGCTGCCAGCAGGGACGACTCCATCGACGGGGTGATGCCCTCCCCGGTCAGAGGGTCGACGAAGCAGCCGGCGTCACCGACGAGGAGGCCACCGTCGAAGCGGTTTGGCCCTGCTGCCCCGTACATCTTCTGGACGCCGCCGATCGGCTTCGAGTCGAGTCTTAGCGTCGCGCAGCGCGGGTGATGGCGCCGGAGGGATTCCACGAACCCTTCAAACAGCCTGGCGAGGCTCATGTCCCAGCGCTGCCGTGCCTCGGAAAGGATCCCGATGCCGAGGTTCACGCGACCATTGGCGGACGTGAACATCCATCCGAAGCCGGGGAACGAGTCCCGGTCGTAGAACAGCGCAGCCTCACCAGTTTCAGGCGCCGGCTCGTCGATCACCCCGTAAGCCCGGCGAGCGACAGCCGTGCGGCGGACGCCCTCTATCGAGAGACCTTGGCTCCGCGCGACCACCGAGTTGGCACCGTCCGCACCTGCGATCAGCTTGGCGCGGTAACGCACGGTGCGGTCTCCTCGCTTGGCGGTGACCGCGACGCCGTCCGACCGCGCGTCGAGGTCGACTACCGCCGTCTCTTCGTGCACGACCGCGCCGGCCGCCACGGCCGCCCGGAGCATCGCGTTGTCGAGCTCCTCCCTCTGGATCGTGTAGCCGTAGGGCGGCAGGTTGTCGACCTTGCTGTAGACCGGGATCGGTCCGCTGAATCGCTGCTCCCAGTCGACGAATGTCGCCATGGAGGTGACCTTCACGCGCTTGTGGCGCTCCAGTGCCTCGAGCGCCCCCATCGCACCGAGGATCCGGAGTCCGCGCGGATCGACGTAATCGCCGCAGACCTTCTCGCGCGGAAAGCTCGCCCGCTCGAGGACCAATGGCCGCAGACCGCTGCGCGCGAGGGCCCAGGCCAGGGTGCTACCGGCGGGGCCGCCGCCGACGATCACGACATCCGCACTCTCCGCGGGTTGCATGAGATGAATGATGGCTGGTCGTCGCTAGGGGAGGCAGTGGCGGTCGGCGGTCGCGCATCAAGACCGTCGGTCAACCATGTAAGGCACAGCGGCTTCGATGAAGTCTCGGTCCGGACCGGGTTCTGCGGTCGCAAACGCCGTCTCGAACGCGTCCAGCGCGGCTCCGGCGATGCCCTTCGCGTAAGCCGCCGCGAACTCGATGCTCCCGTAGTCGTCGAGCAGGCCCCTGACTTCGGAGACGATCGCCGCCGTCCGTTCGCTGCGCTCGAGTCGCAGGTAACGCTCGATCGTGCGCCGATCGGTGCCACGGGCGGTTCGCACGAGGTGGATCAGTGGCAGGGTCAGCTTGCCCTCGTAGAGGTCTCCGTTGATCTCCTTGCCGTACTCGCGCTCGGTACCCAGCAGGTTCAGCAGATCGTCCTGAATCTGGAATGCAGCACCGAGGTAGAAGCCGAACTGCGCCATCGCTCGCAGGTCCGCGCTCCCGGCCGAGCCGATGAGCGCTCCGACGCGCAATGGGTGCACGGTTGTGTACCAGCAGGTCTTGTGCATGATCAAATCGAGATAGTCCTCGGGGCCGAGCTCTCCGGTGCTGTCCCGTCGCCACCCCAGCTCGGTCGCCTGCCCCTCGAGCGTACGGAGCGCCATCGCGTCGAACTCCTGAAGCAGACTCTCGGCGAGATCCACATCCATGCAAGTCGCGTGGCGCCGCAGGATCTGGTTGGAGAGCACGGCCAGCGCATCGCCTGCATTCAGTGCGAGGCCGAGGCCGAACTCCGCCGGCAGCGTGGGTCGACCCCGCCGACGTTGGCTCCCGTCGACGATGTCATCGTGGACGAGGAATGCGTTGTGAAGGAGCTCGATGGCGACGGCGACCGGCAGGATCTGGGCGTCGCTGCCACCGAACGCGCGGCAGGTGGCGAGGCTCAGCGCGGGCCGGAGCGCCTTGCCGGGCCGGCTCGGATACACGCGCGCGACCCGGTACAGCCAGCGGTGCGGCTCGCCATCGGGAATCGCGTCGAGCATCGAGCGGCGTACGAGACGGCCGACATCCGCGGAGTAGGTCTCGACCAGGTCGGTGCTCCCTGTGCTCGGCACTACCTGACCGTCACCTCGAGTGGCAGCCACAGCGCGGGCGCTCCCTCGGCCTGGATCGTGCCACGATAGACACCGGGGTGCGGCTCGCTGACGGCGAGCACCGAGATGATGATCCCGCGACTCGAGCGTGGGGGCAGCGGCAACTCGCCGGGGTCGAACGCCACCTGTGCATCGAGCACCGCGCCGTCCGCCGCGCTGAGTGCTCCGCAGCGCAGCGACAGCGGCCCCACGGCCGCGGAGGTCCCGTTGTGGAGCCAGACCTCGCCCGCCGCGCCGCTCGCGTGCTCGGCGCCTTCGAGCGCGAGCCGCACGGGCGGGCTCGCCATCTCTGAGTCGAGCGAAATCGTCGTATGGCCCAGGTCGCCGCGAGGAACCAGCCCAGCGGAGGCTCGCTGCAACAGCTCCACCCAGGCGTCGAGAAGCCCTGCGTAGTCGCGCTCGGACGGCCGCGAGGGCGAAGGTGACGGTTCGGCACGCGCTCGCTGGTCGGGCTCGAGCACCCGCTCGAGGAGGTCGCTCGCCGCGCGCAATCCCTCCGCCTGGATGTCGGCTACAGCCCGCATCCCTGCGACCGGATCGAACAGCGGCACCGAGCTTCTCCGCGCGTTCGCGCTGTTTGCGTTCGATTCGTCCTGCTCGGTCATCGCCACTCTCCCGTGCTCTCGCGAGGAGTAGATTACGCATTGCGACAGGGGATTCGTATGCCCGACGAGACAAACGAGACAGCGGCGATTGTCGGCATCTACGGCGCGGTCGACCGCGCGGTTTATGAAAACCGGGAGAACCGGACTTTGCGAGAAGAAGTGGCCCAGCTGCTTCCGCCGTACAAAGATCCGGAACTGCGCTGGTACGACGAGTCGCTGCAGTGGTGGAAAGAAGAAGCCGAAGCGCGAGGCGAACAGCCGGACGAGGCCGCGGGCGAACCGTTTCCTGAAGCGCCGGCCGCGCTGGCGCAACTTGCGAGCGCGGCGCCGCCCAGGCCGCGCATGCGCGCCCGCCGGATGTTCGCGCTCGCGGTCCTCGCGCGCGCGCTTCCCGAGATGAAAGAGCCCGGGCACGAACTCCGTGCTCTCGCGATTGAAGCCCTGAGAGTGATTCCCGCCGGTCCCCCCGGCACCGAGCCGTCCGAAAATCAGGCGGAGGATCTGTACAAGCTCCTGAGCGGCGAGGATCAAGACGCCGTCGAAGGGGAAGAAGGACCCGGGACCGATCCTTGGTGGATCAAGATGGTCAGGGCTGGCATCTCCACGAAGGTGCTCCCAAACGATACCGGCGCGTACCCACGGCCATGCATAAGCGGGATGGTGAGGGTGCCAGGCGTGGACGGGCCCGTCGACGCGCTCGCGACCCAATTCGAAAACGACAAAATCGCCTTCGAGAGGGCCACGAGATACCTAGAGCCGTTGAACTGGCGGACCTGCAGGCCGGACTTCTGGTGCACAGTGGACTTTCTCGAAGAACCGTCCAAGGGACAGCGGCTCTACCACGAGGTTGTCAGCACTCACTGCGGTGAACCGGCGCGCGGCGGTTTCTGGGCGGAAACCGATCTCCTCGTCAACTTCATGCTGGTGTCCGACCGCAGAAACGGCAGAGCCGCGATCGCGAACTACAGACTCGCCAACCCGCCGCAACCGGAGGATTTCATCCAGGTCGACGAAGGGTCGCTCGTCGTGGCGCAAGCGCCGGACACCAAGGCGCTCCGGATCTCGAGCACCAAGCGGGTCAAGTTCAACCGCGAAATCCCGACCGGATGGTGCGCGATATGGATGTGCATTCTCGGGTACGGAGACGCGGCGGCCGATCTCATCGCGTGCGCGGCCCGTGAAGGGATCGATCCTCCACGCGGCACCGAATTCCCGGGTGTGCCGCTCCCGCCACGGCCGGACGGCGGCGGCCCGCCGGCGGCCGGACCACTGGCTCGTCGTAGTCAGGCGCCCCGCGGAGGGCTCGTCCAGGAGGTCGCGGACATCTGGGCGCGGACGATTCGCGACGGCGCTGCTGCCCTGGAGCGCAATCTCGGCGGTGCGGGCCAGGGAAGCGCCCCCAGACGTCGAGGCCCGGGAGGCTGAGCAATGGCAACACGAGTCAGCGACCTCGTCCGGGAATACACCACGTTGTCCTCCGAACTGCTCGAGCGATGGAGTCAACTCGCATCGAGATGGGCGTCGGAGGTCGATGCCGGCACCTACACCGCAAGCTGCGCCGTGGAAGACGCGGCCGCCGGAGCAACGCTCGCAGCCGAAGGAAGCTGGTCGTGGGCGGAGCTGACATGGCAGGCCGTCGCCGGGTATTCGGGTAACGAAGACCCGCAGATCGCCGTCAAGACGTACACCTTCAAGGCGCCGGCGGGCGCCAAACTTACCCTGCGCCGCGGTTTTCCCATGATGGGACCCGTCGACATACTTCAAGGCGTCACGATCGAGCCGGAACAGCTCGAACCGGGTCAGGAAGACTTCACGCTTCACACCGGCCGCAGTGTGTGCCGCGGCGGGACCTACGTGGTGGAGGTCGAAGCCACCACCGACGATGGAACCAGAGAAGTAGTGCTCGGCTGGATCACGGTCCTATGAGCGATGCGACCTCGGCCCGCGGGGACGAGCTGACCGCTCGCGCCGGCGAGCTGCGTCGCCTGACGATCCTGTACTCCGACATCGTCGGATCCACCGAGCTCTCCGGGCGCTGGGAGCCGGAGGCATACCGCGAGCTGATCAGCCGGTACCGCTCAGTGTGTCGCGAGGTGATCGAGTCGGACTTCGAGGGCCACATCGTCCAGATCAAGGGCGACGGGATTCTGGCCGTCTTCGGTTTTCCCGTGGCGCACGAGAACGACACTGAGCGTGCCGTGCGCGCGGGGCTCGAGCTGGTGCGCGCTGTGCAGAACGTGTCGGTGCGCGACACGACCGGCGAGGAGCTCGAGATCCGCGTCGCCGTGCATCACGGCCCGCTGTACATCGACCTCGACGAGGACGACGTGTACGGACTCGCTGCCAACGTTGGTGCGCGTCTGCAGGCGATCGCCGAGCCGGGCACCGTCGTCATCTCGCCCGAGGTACGCGAGCTCGTCGACGGCCGGTTCGCGATCGAGCCCGGCGATCCCCAGGTCGTCAAAGGCGTTCAGGATCCGTTGCGGCCGTATCGCGTCATCGGCGAGCGACGCGTTCCCGTACCGCGCCCCTGGGCGACGCCGCTGATCGAGCGGAACGCGGAGCTGGATCGCCTTCGGCAAGCGTGGGCCCGCGCTTCGTCCGGCACAGCAGAGCACCGCGGAGGCTTACTGGTCAGCGGCGAGGCCGGTGTCGGCAAGTCCCGCCTGCTCGCCGCATTCGTCGACGAGGCGGCGGCGGCAGGCACACCTGTCCTGGAGCTCCACGGGTCGCCGTTCCACACCGACGTGGGTTTCCACCCGATCCGGAGCCTGATCGAGGGCCGGTGCGGGATCGCCAACGAGGTCGACCCCGCTATGCGGCTGAAGCATCTCGCCGCAGAGGTGGGCAGCCTCGGGTTGGACACCGCCGGCGCACTGCCGCTGCTGGCGCCGCTCCTGGGTATCGCGCCTGCCGCCGGCTACGAGCCGGTCGCCGTAGAAGGTCACCTGCTCCAAGAACAGATCGCCGCGGCCGCACGCAGCTACATCCGCGCCTGCGCAGCCGGCCAGCCGACGGTGATCGCCGCGGAGGACCTCCACTGGTTCGATGACGCCACGCGCTCCCTGCTCACGACGCTCGCGGAGGACGAACCGCAGGGCGCACTCGTGATCAGTACCTCGCGCGAGAGCGAGGACGGCTCGTGGGAGGCGATCCAGCTGCAGCCGCTCACAGAGCCGGGCCGCCTCGAGCTGATAGACGCACTGGAGGAGGGGCTCGGCGAGCAGGACCGCGCCATGCTGGCCGCGCGGAGCGGTGGTATCCCTCTCTACCTGGAGGAGCTTGTCCGCGCTGGCCCTGACTACGACACCGTCGCGGACGATGCGCCTCCGGTACCGGGCTCGGTCCCGGCCGCGTTGTACGAGCCGCTCGTGGCGCGGCTGTACGCGACGCCGGCTGCGCTTCCGGTGGCCGCCGCGGCTGCCGCCGCCGGCCAGGAGGTCGACCGCTCGCTGCTCGCCGCAACGCTGACGCTGCCGGCCGGGGAGCTCGACACGGTGCTGGGGGCCCTCCTCGACGCACGGATCCTGGAGCGGGTCGCAAACCGTCCCGGCCGCTACCGGTTTCGGCACGAGCTTCTTCGCGACGTCGCCTACGAACTCCAGCCTCCTTCCTGGCGACGCAAGGTCCACAGCCGCCTCGGTGACGCCCTGACCAGAGAGGGGCCCGGCGACTGGCTGGTGGTGGCATCGCACTTCGAGCGCGCCGAGCGCTACGAGGAGTCCGCCCACGCGTACCGGCAGACCGCCGAAGAGGCTCGACTGCGCGGTGCGCTCCAAGAGGCGCGCTCTCAGCTGGCGCGCGCGATCGAGCTGGTCCAGCCACTCCCTGCCGAGGCCGCTCGCCTCGACCTCGAGGTGGACCTGCGGCTTCGGCGCGGATTCCTGGCGATGTCATTGGACGGGGCCGGGAGCAGCGATGCCGCCCATGACTATGACCGTTGCCTCGAGCTCGCCGCCTCAGACCCCCAGGGCGATGCGATGTTCAGCACGCTCATGTCGCGCTTTGCCTACCACCTGGGGCGGGCCGAAATCGAGCGGGCGCGGGAGACACTGACGACCTTGCGCTCGACGCTCATTGGGCCACGGACCGTCTACCGGCCGATCAATCGCGCCGCCTTCGGCGTCGTGGAATGGTTCGCGGGCCGTTTCAGCAGCGCCCTCGAGACGCTTACATGTGCGGCAGCCGAAGTCGCCGAGATCGGCGAGGAGGGCGATGTCTCGCCAATGTGGTTCGTGCCCCAGGATCCACGGGCCACGATGCACCTGTACGTCGCCATGTCGCGATTCATGGCATCGGACCTGGCCGGCGCGGACGCCGGACTCCGTGACTCGCGCGGGGTTTCGGAGCCGCAGGACTTTCCGCAGGGCCCGTGGAGCATCGACTACATACTCTGGCTGGCTTCGTGGATGTGGACTGAGTCGGGCCGGCTCGACGACGCCCAGGCCGCAATCGACGAGCTGTGCGCGTCGAGCGCGTCTCATGGGTTCGCCGTCTGGCAGCTGATCGGCGCAACCCAGGCCGCGACGCTTCAGGCCATCGTGACGCTGCGTTCGGGGGACGCGGACAGCGACGCCTTGACGGCCCACGCGAACGTGCTCAGCGGCTTCATCGAGCTTTGGAAGGCGCTCGGCCTGCACGCCTTCCTGCCCTTCTACCTCACCACCTGTGGCGCGGTGCTGGCGGCTTCCGACGACGCTGAGGGCGCTCGCAAGTGTTACGAGGAGTCGCTGGACTTCGCGGCTCAGACGGGCATGCGCTTCTATGACGCCGAGACCGCGCGGCGCCTGGCCCACCTTGCCTCGGAGCCCGAGGCGAAGGCGGCCGCCCTCGGAGACGCGCTGGAGCTGGCACGATCGCAGGGGGCCCGGCCGTTCGAGCTGCGGATCGCTCTCGATCTGCACGAGTTGCTCGGCGAGCAAGCGCGCCCAGCGCTCGAGCTCGCGATGTCGGCGTTTGGCGAGGACGTCGAGACGGGCGATCTCGAGACGGCCCGCACGCGCGTCTCGGCGCCGCGGTGACCGCGCGGCGTCCGCGGGTGGCCATCCTCGGCGGCGGGATGGCCGGCCTCGCTGCGGCGTGGCGCCTCAGCGAGCCGGGCTGGGAGGAGGAGTTCGACTCGGTAACCGTGTACCAGCGGGGCTGGCGTCTGGGAGGAAAGGGGGCCAGCAGCAGGGGGCAGAACGGGCGCATCGAGGAGCACGGTCTTCACCTCTGGCTGGGCTACTACGAGCACTCGTTCCGGCTGTTGCGCGAGTGCTATGACGAGCTCGACCGCCCGAGCACCGACCCGGCGGCGCCCATCCAGACCTGGCGCGAGGCAATGCTCCCCGCGGGTACGGTCGGCCTCGAGGATCGCCGACTCGGGGGTTGGCACCATTGGCTCGGGCAGTTCAGCTCGAACGAGCTGGAGCCCGGCGAGCCGGAGGCCGGATGTCAGGAGTTCAGCGTCCTCGAGGTGCTGCGTCGTTCCCTGCAGCTCATCACCGACTTCCTCGAGTCGCTGCCCGACGACCAGCTGTCCGGCGAGCGGCTCGCCCTCAGTGGGTCGCCTGAGCCTCCGCGACCAAGCTCGGTCGTCATGACCCGCATGCGCGTCGGCGTCCTTGCGGCGATCCTCGAGGCCTCCACGCAGCTCGAGGGCGCGCTTGACCGCACCAGCATCTCGTCCTCGATCGGGGCGTTGGACCGCGCGATCAAGACGACCAACCACGCGCTGCGTGGCCTTGCCGAGGAGGATCCGGATCTTCGCCGCACGTGGCATCTGGTCGCGATCCTCGCCGCCGTCGCGCGCGGCATGCTGGCCGACGGCATCGTGGCCGGCGAGCGCAGGCTCGAGGCTCTGAACGACGAGGATTTCCTGGACTGGATCGGCCGTCACGGCGCGCCGGAGGACGTGGCCGACTTCGCCTTCATCCGTGGCCTCTATGACCTCGGGTTCGGCGACGCGGGCGCCGGCCGCAGCCAAGGCGGCATGAGCGCGGGCGTCGCCGTTTTCCTCACCACGAAGATGTTCCTCGAGTACCGCGGCGCGATCTTCTGGAAGATGGCCGCCGGCATGGGTGACATCGTCTTCGCGCCGCTCTATGAAGCGCTCAGCCGCCGCGGTGTCCGCTTCGAGTTCTTCCACCGCATCGACCATCTCCACCTCTCGCCGGATCGCACGCGCGTCGAGGCGGTCACGGTGGGCCGTCAGGTGCGTCTGTCAGAGGGGCGCCAGCATTACGACCCGCTGGTCCGCTTCGGGGGCCTTCCTTGTTTCCCGGCGGCGCCCGCGCTCGACCAGCTCGACGCGTGCTCGGAGCTCGAGGGCCAGCCCCTCGAGTCTCATTTCTGCGAGTGGCCGGACGCCGAGGAGCGAGTGCTTCGCGATGGGGTCGACTACGACGTGCTCGTGTTTGCGGTATCGCTCGGCATGATCCCGCTCGTCTGTGGCGAGCTGCTCGAGCACCGGGGTGAGTGGCGCGCGATGGTCGACCACGTGAAGACCACCCCGACGCAGGCGGTCCAATTGTGGCTGCGTGAGGACGAGCATGCGCTCGGATGGCCGTATCCGGGGGCGACCGTCAGCGCGTATGAGCAGCCGCTGCACACCTGGGCCTCCATGCCGCAGCTGATCGACGTCGAGTGCTGGCCCCCGGCTGAGCGTCCCGGGGCGATCGCGTACTTCTGCGGCGCGCTGGCTGCGCCCTACCCGCCCGATGGCAACTGGCGCGCCTACGTCGCCGAGCAGAGGGCTCGCGTGCGCGCCAACGCGATAGAGCTCGTGGAGAAGCGGCTGGCACACCTGCTGCCCGCGACCTCACAGGGCGGCTCGTTCCGCTGGGAGCTTCTGTGCGGAAGGAACGGCCACAGCGGGCCGGCGTCGATCGACACTCAGTTCTACCTCGCCAACATCGACCCTTCCGACCGCTACGTGCAGTGTGCGCCCGGGAGCAACGCCCACCGCCTGCGCGCCGACGAGAGTGGGTACGACAACCTCGTGCTGGCCGGCGACTGGACCAACAACGGCATCAACGCCGGATGTATCGAGGCCGCGACCATCTCGGGCCTGCAGGCCGCAAACGCCGCCCTGGGACGATCCCGGAGCTACCGGATATCGGGGTCGTTGCTGGGTTGAGACCAGGACTGCTGTTTGAGTCGGACGCGCCGACGTGCCCATGGAGCCAACCGGGATCGAACCGGTGACCTCCTGCTTGCAAAGCACGACGCTTTCGGCTCTGCAAGTGACCGCTTGCCTCTACAGCAGGAGGTCACGGCGAGCGGACAATTGAGTGCTCCGCAGGACCGCACGCTAGAGATCCGGCGCCCGCACGTCCGCCATCGCCACGTCTTCGCGCATCGAGTTCGCGGTCCGGGATAGTTGGCCTACGGTGAATCCGTGGTTAGCTAGCGGCGTGCCGGTCGACGGCCAAATCGCAGTAGTTTCCGTCGCTTCAAGTACAAGCGGCGACCTCGACGAAGCTGCATACCCCGTCCAGCAGCTCCATCGTGTGAAGTGTTCGGCACTCTGCGTCTAGCAACCGTGGGCTGTAGACCAGGATCGCCAGGCATTGCGCGCGCGAGACCGCGACGTTTAGACGATGGTCGTCAAATAGGAACTCGACGCCCCGAGGTGCCTCCTCGCCGGCGGAGCAGGTCATCGCGTAGAAGACGACCGGCGCCTCACGACCCTGGAAGCGGTCGACGGTCCCCACCTGGACGCCGTGAGGCACCTCCCCACGGATGCACCGCACCGCGAGGTTGTAAGGAGCGACGACGAGGATGTCCTCCGCCCTGAGCGACCGCGTGAGACCCTCAGGGTCGGTGACGGTGCCACCCACGAGCAGCTCGCGACAGGCCGTGGCGATCACCTCGGCCTCCTCGGGACTTGACTGACTTCTCCCCTCGTGATCGACGGCGATCGCACGCAGACCTGCACCGGAGAGCGCGCCCACGGCGTCGATGCGCCGCCGCTCGCGTCCCGGATGCGATCTCAGTCGCGAGTCGTAGCTCCGCTCGGACACGAAGCGGCACACGTCGGGGTGCATACGCCAGGTCTCGGTTAGTAGGACACCCTGCTCAGGTGCGAGGGTGTTGGCGCCATCGAGGATGTGCTCGAGCACCGACACACCGGAGCCGCCTGGATGCTGCGCCTGATTGACCTGCGGTAGCTGTTGGGGATCGCCGAGCAGCACCATGCTCTCGACTGCGCTCCCGACCGCGGCGGCATTTGCCAGTGAGTACTGTCCGGCCTCGTCGATGAACATCAGATCGAACTCCCTGCGATGCTCCGGGCGGGCGAACAGCCAGGCGGTACCGGCCACTAGGTCATAGTCACCCGTCACCTCGTCGTTCTCCTCGGCCGAGTCGATCAGCCCGTGCGGACTGTCATACCCCTCGCCCTTGTAGATGCCGGTAAATGTCTGCGTCAGTTCGAACGCCCGCTTCTCGACCGCTCGCAGAAGGTTCTGGATCGCGGAATGGCTCGGCGCCGTCACGGCTACCCTGCGCCCGTTAGCGAGCGCGGCAAGAATCATCCGTGCGCCGTTGAAGGTCTTGCCGGTACCCGGCGGTCCCTGAACGGGAAGGGCGGAGTGATCGAGGCCGAGTGTTGCCGAGATGAGCTCCTCGGTTGACTCGCCGAGCGCAGCGGACGTGAGCCGCGGCGCTACACGCTGCAGAAGACCCCGTGCGCAGGCGAAGTCTCCGTCGCCGCTGAGCAACGACTCAGCGAGCTCGATGAGCGCCTCGCGCAGGACGCGGACCTCGATCGGACGGCCTCCGACAAGCGCTACGGGCGCTGGAACCGGCTTGTTCTTCCCGCAGCGCAGGACAACGTGATCCTCGCTGACGCGCACGACTTTGTAGCCTTGGCCTGTCGTTGGGTCCTCCGCATTGCCCGTGTCCAGCCGGAACTCTTGGGCTGGAAAGCGGAAGGTGTAGTCGAGCGACAACTTGTAGGGCACTGGTGTAATCGATTGATCCAGCACGAGACCGGCGACTGCATCGCGGTCGTCGATCAGCTCGGAAACTGGCTTGCCACGCAGATCGAAGAAGCGCCACCAGCCGGGCTTGCCCTCGCGGCGGTGATACAGCAGTAGGTACGAAAGGAGGCGGCGCTCGGTCTGAGACGGGTTGTGAGGCTCATCCTCGCCCGGCAGCCCATCGGTCAGGCGCCCGATCAACGCCTCGACGTCGGCCAACCAGTCCGGAGGGCCATGCCTCTCCTCGTCCTCCGGCTTTGCCAGCTCATCGAAATCCACATCGAACTGGGCGGCGGCCTCCGGGCGCATGTGACCGCTGATCCAGTCGCGCAGCGAAGCCGTCGAGCGACAGTCGTCCTCGTTGTACGCGCGGATCGCCTCTAGCTGCTCCTGATCGCCGCTGTCCAGCCATGCCTCGTAGGCGACGATCGAGCCGCCGCCCTCGCGCACGCGCTTCTCAAGGCGCACGAAATCGTGGTGGCGCTCGAGCTTCTTCAGCGAGTAGCTCTCCTCGCCCACCTGCATCCCCTGACGAACGACGGCGTAGAGATCGACGAGCACCTCGTCTCGCAGCAGCTCGTCGATCTCCTCCTCGCGGGTGGCGTACTGCGCGGCGAGCGACCGGAGCTTAGAGCGCTCGTGCGGGGCGTAATGAAACACGTGCAGCTCGGGATGCAGCGCACGAAGCTCAGCAACGCGATCGATGAAGCGCTCAAGCGCGAGCTTCTCGGCCTCGACATCGTGTGCCCAGACGAACTCATAGCCTGACTCTGCGGTCCACCAGCCCCACAGGTACTCGATTCCCTCGTCACCAATGTAGGGGTCGCCCTCGAGGTCGAAGAAGACGTCTCCCGAGGACGTTGTGGGCAGGAGAGCGTAGCCGGCCGCGCGTCTGGGCTCGAGGTGCTGGTGGACGGGCAACCCAGAGACGCGTGACTCGACCTGCAGCGCTGCCTGCTCGTGCAACCTGTGGAAGCGTTCGCTCCCGAGTGGTCCCGGCGGGGTGTCGCGAGGGGCCTCGGCGAGCTCGAGCACGGTTGAGAGCCCCATCTCGACCAGGCGCTCGCGCTGATCGCGTCGTGCTCCGGCGACGAGACTCAGATGATCGTCGCTCACCCATCTGCCGTGACACTCATCCGCGAACGCGCAGATCGCGCAGTGCTCCACGGGCTCGGGGTACGTCGTCTTGCCTGGCTGGGTAGCCACCTCCTTGAGGCGGTTGGCGAGATGGCGATGAAGGGCCGCGTAGCGACTCAGGTCGATCGCCTCCGATGAGCCGTCGCCAAGGACCACATGGGCATGGGTTGCCTCGACGCCCTGGACCTGGCCGACGAGGCGGTTGTAAAGACTCAACTGATGCACGACGGTCGGCTTTAGCCCTCGTGCGAGCTTGGTGTCAAGCACCTCGTATCCGTGAGCGCCGAGCGCCGATGGGAGCGGGATCCTTCGTAGAAAGTCAGCCCGTCCCTGCCAGTGACCGTCGAAGAGTTGTGCCTGGTAGATCAGCGGCGCGCCTTCGCGCATCGCCTGTGCGGTCTGCTCGGCGGCCTCCTCGAGAAGCTCTCGCGTGAGCGCTAGCTGGTCAGTCGACAGGTCCACATGACCGCCGCACTCCAGGCTGAGTCGGTGGAGCTGCTCGCGCTCGTGAGCCTCTCCTCGCGTTCGGATGAGCTCGGTGTGTGGATCGTCGACCGGCCGGGGCTTGCCGCGCTCGCCACGTACGATCGCGAGCCGCTGCTGAGTCAGATGCTCACAGCCCAGGAGCGCCGTCAGGTCGGTCGCCGCGAGGACAACGGAGCCGTCGGAGAGCGCGAGCACCTAGTGCGTCCGCCGGACTACATCGTCCTTGATCGACATGTCCGGATCATCGCGAAAAGCGAACGGTCGGGCAACCCGGCGCGCCCGGCGTTGCAGGCGCCGCGCTCGGCTACTAATGACCGCCTGCTAGCGCGGCAGAGTGCTCTGTGACCGCTTTTCAAGACAGCAGAATGCTCCAGGAGGCCGACGAGTGACCGCTTGACATGCCAGCAGAAGGTCACCGGCAACTGAACATCGAACGGGGTAATCTGCCTGGCAGGCCTCGCAGAGTTCGCGTCGACCGGGACGCACCTCCTGATTTGAAGCGCTCACGGTTGAGTCGTCCGGGACCTGTGGCCGAACGAGCGCCACGGTACGCTCTCCGCGATGGCGCGGGCGCCCTGGTGCAGCGAGGAGATCTATAACGCGGCGGCGGAGTTCCGTGACCGCTGCCTCCGTGTCGACGCGTCCCTGTTCAGTGACCGCCACATATGGACGGTCGAAGGCCTGGAGGCGGTCGATGCGCGAGTCGCGATGTCCATTGGAGATGGGTCTTGGCTCGACAAGCTCGAAGCTCAGCTTGAGGTGCTTGGCGCCGACGAGATCTTGCTCGGAGCCGAGCTGGTGTTCATGCTGTTGCTCCCGCAGTCGGATACGCGAGCGATCAAGAAACGCGAGCAACTGAGTCGAGTCCTGGCTCTCGTGCCGGACGCGCCGGACGTCCCGCCGCGATTCGATGCGGCATTTGACGGTGGCGGCGTTGCGAACTTCTCGACTGCGAAGGCGTTTAACCCCGCTCTATTGCGCTTCATCATCCACCTCGCGGTTCACCTCAAGGAGCTGCCAGCGGCGGAGCGCGATACAGCGTTGTCGGATGCGTCGGCCTTTAGCGACGTCGTGGCCGAGGTGCGCACATCGACGGATCAAATGATGGCCAATGCGATCAAGCACATGCTGTTCCCAGAATCATTCGAGTCGATCATCTCACCCAGCCAACGCGAGCAGCTGATCCGAACCTTCGAGAAGCTCCCTGGTGTGGCGGACCAGTCGGACAGCGATCGGAAAATCGCACGGATCGTGGAGCTTGCGACCGCGGCGAGTGGCGGCGAGTTCACGCTCTACGACGACACGATCCGAAACGTCTGGTCGGGGCCCTCCGACCCGCGGTGGGAGGAGGGCGTACGCCTCGCCCAACAGCTCTATGGCCGTTCCGATTTCGACGAGCAGGAGCGTCAGTACAAGGTGGAAGTCGGCGAGCTGATCGGTGCAGCTCGCTCGATGCTGCTGGCCGACGACTCGAGTTGGCACCAAGCGTTGGAGACGGCGCTGAAAGACCGGCGCCAGAACCTCGTCGGCTGGCGTGTACGCGACCCGTTCCTCGAGTGGGTCCATGGCGATCTCGCACGAAGCGGCGCCGCGTTGCGGCTGCTGTGGACCGGCGCGGACGGCGCGGAGCCGGCGCTACGCGAGTTCGTCGAGACGCTGCCGGCACAACCCCCGCTCAGCGGCAAGGGCACGCGTGCGTCTATTTCATCGCTTCTGCTGATGGGCATCGACGTAAGCCGGTTTCCGTTCTACAAGCCGACGGTCCACCAAGGCCTCCGCCGTGCGCTAGGCCTGCCGCACCTTGCGACGGCGCCCGAGATCGACCCCGAAACGACCTACCGGCCAGAGGAGCTCGCCTCGCGCCTAGGGGTCGACGGACGGCGAGTACGGGAGTTTCTACGCGAGCGCTACCCGCGGGCGGACTCCGAACGCGGTGATGCCTGGACGCTGACGCCGGATCAAGCCGAGGCACTCGTTGAGCATTTTGCGGGCGAGGGAGACGTAACCGCCGCTGACGCGCTGTACGCCGATTGGGTTGGACTCTTGCAGGAGTTCCGCTACCGGCTGCTCGCGGCGGGAACCGAGTTGCGTGACCTCCTCGACGCGCAGGGACTTGCCTGGTGGCTGGTTTCGGCGCATCCGCCCAAGGGCTGGACGGGAGACGAACTCGCCGCGTTGGAGGCCTTCGGTCGCGGCGCGCCCGCGGCACCCCCCTCCGCCGCAGCGCCAGCCTCTGGTCTGCTCCCGGCGATCGACGCCGAGCTCGCCGCCAAGCTGCACCTCCCGGCCTCATGGCTGAATGGCCTCCTGGACATGCTCGAGGAGAAGAAGCAGGTGATCCTCTACGGTCCGCCCGGCACGGGCAAGACGTTCATCGCGCAGCACCTCGGCAAGCACATTGCCAGCCACGGCGGCGGCTATCGCCTTGTCCAGTTTCACCCCTCCTACACCTACGAGGACTTCTTCGAGGGATACCGACCAAAGCTGCAAGCCGACGGAATCCTCAGCTTCGAGCTTGTCCCCGGTGCGCTGCGAGAAATTGCTGCTGACGCAGTAGCCAACCCGTCCGCGCCGTATCTCCTGATCATCGACGAGATCAATCGCGGGAACATCGCGAAGATCTTTGGCGAGCTCTACTTCCTCCTCGAGTACCGCGACGACGGTATTCGCCTTCAGTACTCGCACCAGGAGCTGTTCTCGCTGCCCGAGAACCTGTTCGTGCTCGGGACGATGAACACAGCGGATCGCTCGATCGCTCTCGTCGACACCGCGCTGCGGCGCCGGTTCCTCTTTCAGGAGCTGTCGCCGTCCAAGCCGCCGGTCAACACAGTGCTCGAGCAGTGGCTGGCGGCGCACGATCAAGACCCCGATGCCGCAGTGCTCCTTCGCGAGCTAAATGCAGCGATCGACGACGAGGACTTCTCGATCGGGCCCTCGTATTTCATCACCAGCGACGGTGCACTACCCGACCTCGAACGGGTCTGGGCGAACGCGATCATGCCGCTGCTGCGCGAGCGCTACTACGGCACCACTGAAGACCTCGAGCGCTTCGAGCTCGCGGCGCTCCGCCGGCGCCTGGAGGCTGATGCGGATTGACCTCACCGCTTGGTCGGAGCAGCTCGAGGAGCTGCCGGCTGAGGTCGCGACGGCCCTGACGAGCTGCGGCTTGATGGACATCCGGATCGCCGAGCCGCCCGCGCGCTGGCGCCTGCTCACCGATTCGCGCGTAGGCGTCTTGACGGCCTCGGATTGCGATGTCCGCGTCACACCGAAGCTCGCGATCCCGCGGTTGATGTTCCTCTTGGGCTATGCCGCCGACCCGAACGGATGGCGCGAGCTCGGTCCGCTGTTCGACGTCGAGGATGACCTGTTCTCGGCTGTCGCGCACGGCTTTGCGTTGCAGGCGGAGCGCGCGCTCTCGCCTGCACCTCTTCGCGGCTACGTGGTCGTCGAGGAGAGCGAGATCACGCTGCGCGGGCGGGTGCGGATGAGCGATCAACTCGCGCGCTGGCCGGGTCTCCCGCTTCCACTTGAGCTGACCTACGACGACCATCTCCTCGACATCCCTGAGAACCGGCTGATACGCGGTGCTACCGAGTTGCTCTTGCGCATGCAGCAGGTTCCGAAGTCCGCCCGCCTGCGGCTGCTGCGGGTCCGTGCGATCCTCGAGGAGGTGGAGCCACAGCCGCCCTCGCCGTTGGTCAATGCTCCTCAGATAACGCGACTGAACCAGCGATACGCAGCGGCCCTGGCACTGGCCGAGTTAATCTTGCGTGGCACGTCGATTACCACGTCGCGTGGCGAGGTTGCCTCGACCGCATTTGTCTTCGACATGAACAAGGTCTTTGAGGACTTTCTCTCGACCGCGTTGCGTGTCGCGCTCGAGCGCCGGGGCGGACGCGTGCGATCCCAGTACGGTCAGAGGCACCTCGACGAGGCGGACCGACTCAAGCTGAAGCCAGACATCACGTGGTGGCAGGACGGTGTCTGTCGTGCGGTCATCGACGCAAAGTACAAGGCGCTGGCCGTGTCCGGGATCCCGAACGCCGACGCCTACCAGATGCTCGCCTACTGCATCGCATTCGGACTTGACCGTGGCTATCTCGTGTACGCAAAGGACACGGGCCACGAGTCGCTCGAGCATGCAGTGCGTGACCTGGGGACGGTGATCCGTGTACGTTCGATCGACGTCGAGCGTGAGCCGGCTGAGGTTCTCTCGGAGGTCGAGGCTCTCGCGGGAGCGATTGCGGCTGAGACATCGGCGCCAAGCGCGCACACATGGGTAGGTGCCTAGCCTAGGCTACCGCGACCGCGTCGTCGCTATCCGAGAGACGCCCCGGGGGGAATGAGCGCCTGCCTAGGCAGCAGGAGGTCGTTGCCGAACACGAAGGACGCCCGGCAAAGGCGGCCAGCGCTTCGTCGGGAGTCCACTCGGGCCGGCCCGGGGCAGCACTGCCGACGGCCGACTGCTATGTGAGAGGCCGCACAAACATCTCTCGGATCTCGTGTCGACGGCAATGCGGTCCGGCATTCGCGGAACCCAAACCGCCGGCGACGCGACGGTCAACGCGCAGGGTGGGTACGTGAGGTGCCGGCGCGTCAGACTGCTTTGGACCGCCCGCCGATACTGAGGAGATCGCTCTAACTGCCGCCGTGGTTCTCGATCGCACGTAGTCGCGTCGCATCGACTCGCGCCGCGTTCTTGTAAACGGCCCGGGAGACTCTCGCTCGTGCATAGGCTCCGGGCTCATAGACGAACGTGTCGGTGCCAGCACGGATTGCGATCGACGACTCGCGCTTGAAGTCCCAGGTCGCCGACCACTTGGCTCATCGGGAGCAGTTTGTTCCCGAGCTGCTCCCGAGAGGTAGCCCAGGTCATCTGTCGAAGCGGACACGGGGCGGTGCAGCCCGTTGCACCTCGATGCAGACTCCGAGCCGCTTCGCAGACCCCCGGCACGGTCATCGCGCGCCTCCATTCATTCGCTGCACGGCTGGCGCATCAGTCGGGGAGACAGGATTTATAAGGCTGCAACGTCAGCGTCTGCGGTCTCTGTCAGCAGCCCTGCTCCCGCGCTGCTCCCGGAACGGATCGTCGATGTCCATCATTCTCATTAGAGTCCCGCAGGCTTCGCAGTGACCGGGTCCTCCAGTTCCTACGGAGTAGGGCGGCATTGGGAAGTGGTGCCCACAACGCTCGCAGTACACGAGCACGGCTGACGGATGCCAGTCGTCGAGTGCGCCGAACTCGACGACATCGACCAGCAGACCGCGGGTGCCTCTAGCGCGAGCCCTCGCGGCAGGAGAGAAACCCTGATTCGTGCTCATCAGCCCGATGGCTGCACCTACGTCATCGACCATTCCCGCGAACGCCTCGACGCCCTTGACGTCCACATTGCTGGCGAAGCACTTACAGTCGACGATCATCAACTGTTCGTCGCCGTAGGGCAGCCCCGCAAACCGGCCACGGACAGCGATGTCGATCTGCCGATCTATCCCACTGAATCGCCCCGGCAGTTTCTGATCCGCGTCGATCGTTGCGTGCCCAACCGCCTTCCCCCGTAGAAGCTCGAAGATCTGGCTCTCGTACTCGCGCCACCTGGGCTCCGTCACGGCACGAGAGTATCTGGCCGGCTTACGTTTAGGCTTCGAGCTCGGCGTCGAGCTTGCAGCCGCCCGATTCGCCCGCATCCGGGAACAGGTGCCCGTTCTGTTGCGGGCCGCGAAGCGGCACCAGCCCGGCCTGTGAATCCCAAGCCGCCAGCAGGCGCGCCCTCGTTCCGGCCTCGCTCGGATGCCCGTACAGCTCCATGATGAGCTGGCCGCCGTCGGTGTGGCCGAGTTGGTGCGCGACGTCCCACGGCGTGACGCCGCGCTCTAGCAGCATCGTCGCCGCCGCGTGGCGCAGCTCGTAGAAGTCGAGCCCTGGACGGCAGGCGAACCGGCGCAGCAGCGACCAGTAGCGATGATGGCTCGGCCTGCGTCCACATTGCGGTCACGTGGGCTCCGACCGTCGGAGGGGTGTAGCGGTCGACCGAATCTCCGAGCGCTGGGGGGGCCGGCTTACTCGCTCGCGGGCGTCGCGTCCCGCCTGGCTGGGCCGGGGACGCACTGAGGTCGGTCAGTCCGGCAGGACTTCGTAGCGGAGACGGAACCCGCCCTCGGCTTGGGACTCCCAATGCGGGTGGACGCCTACGCGCTTGCCATTCTCGTAGATCCAGGTGTCCGACTCGATTGCCCAGCCCTCCTGAGGCACGTCTTCCCCGCGCTCGAAAAGCCGCGGCGGATCAGGCATAACCTCGATGCGGTAGATCGCCGGCACCGCGGATCACGACGCCTTTGGGAGCACGTCAACGCCCGCTTTGATCGAGCCGCTCCCACCTTCTAGGTCGATGACGACCGTCCAGTGGCCAGCGTGCGGGATCGTCGCCCTTGCAGGCGAGCGCGCGACCCAGCCGACGCCGTACTGCGTGAAACCACGAGCAGACTTATAGGCCGCAAGGTTCGGGGCGTCGAGCAGCCGGACAGCGGCCTGACGGTCGAGAGAAACGCGGACGATAGGTCCCCGGTCCTGATGGCCGAGGTCGAACTTCACAAAATCAGACATGGGTAGAACTCCTAATGTTCGGTGCTGCTGACTAGATCTTTGCCTCGGCGGCGGCAACGTCTCGCAGGGACCAACCTGCGCCGCTACTCCGGCCGCGTACAAGTATCAGTCGCCTCAGACAGAAAAATGACCCCGTCCAGACGAGGTGGTTAGTCTCGTGTGGACGGGGCCGAGATCTAGCGGGACCGAACGGGTGTTAGTTCTACACCAGAGCGACGACGCCTGCGCCCAAGATGTCTCCCTGGAGCTGTCATTGCCCATCACGAGCCGAGCGTCAGCTGCTCCGGATGGACGGTGGGCTCAGGCATCGGCGGGAGTGCGACCTGGGTCATGTGCGCTCCCGCAGCGGGCATGTCCAGCCTCCTGCCCCCGAGAAGTTCGGCGACCGTGAGCAGCTGGACACGGGGATGAGTTCCCCACGGGCTCTTATAGACGCCGGCACTCGCTGCCTCTTCGCGCATCGGCTGGGTCGGCTCGTTCAGCGATATGAGCGTGCCGATTTGGGCTTGTTCGCGTTGCAGGACGCCGATCAAGTCGCGGACGTGGGGGACTTGCACTTTCCCTGCCTTGATCGAGACGATGAGTTGCTTTGGTTTGCCACCCGCCTCGTCGAAGAAGTAGAGGCGCCCATCTATTCCTTTATCTGCGCCCTTCTTCGTCTCGGCAGGCCGCGCGCCGATGAGCCCGAGAGCCCACCATTGGAACTGGTAGGGATCGTCTTTTGCGAGTTGTGCAGCGTCGTCGGCCGTCGTCGGCTCCCCAAGAACGGTGTAGTCAGAAGTTCCCCGCTCAGTGAGTCGATGCTTGATAAGGGAGATCGCAAGGTACGTGATGTCAATGCCGATCCAACGGCGACCCAGCCTCTGCGCGGACGCAATCGTGGCACCGCATCCACAGAAAGGATCAAGCACCACGTCCCCCTCGTGGCTGGCGGCTTCGATCACACGGTCGAGGAGCTCCTCCGGCTTTTGCGTGGGGTATCCAAGCCGCTCGCGTTTGGGCATATGCATCGCGTCGGCGATGTCGTTCCAAACGTCGCCGATCAGCTTCGTCTCGACGACCTTGTTTCCCTTTTGCTCCAAGAAGTACTTGACGCGGACGCCCCCCGAGCTGGTGTCGTGTATC
Organism: Solirubrobacteraceae bacterium; assembly: GCA_036498265.1. Taxonomy (GTDB): domain Bacteria; phylum Actinomycetota; class Thermoleophilia; order Solirubrobacterales; family Solirubrobacteraceae; genus Palsa-744. The sequence goes on from DASYFT010000036.1 coordinate 139,751, forward strand.
CGCCCTTCTCCGCGCAGACGTTCAATGCTCTTGTCCGTGTAGTCCCCGCGCGGGGCGGTCTTGAACCAGCGCCCCTCGTCGTCACGTCGATACCCCGCCTCTTTTGCTTCATTCTCTGTCAGCAGTGTCTCGACGAACTGTTTCTCGTAGGTCCACGAGGCTCCCTTCGAGTACCAGAGCAGCACATCGTGGTTCCGCGGGAACTGTTTCGAGATCGCCTTCGCTCCCCGACCGCCGTAGTGCCAGATGATCTCGTTGCGAAACCCCTGCGGGCCGAAGACAGAATCGAGCAACAGCTTCAAGTAATGCGAGGCGGTAGGATCACAATGCAGGAACAGCGAACCCGCGTCCTTCAAGACTCGGCGTAGCTCCATCAGCCTTGGAGCCATCATCGAAAGGTAGGCGAGCATGGTGCTCGGCCCGAGGAGAGTCTGGAACGCAGCGAGGGCGTTCGCCACGTTTCCGCCGCCGGTAATGACCTCCTCGAAGGCCGCCGCGGCGGCCTGGTCCCAATGCCAGGTGTCGTCAAACGCCTTGATTTGGGCGGCCGCCTGTGTGCCGTCGGCGCGGTCGAAGAGGACGTTGTAGGAGGCGTTCGAATTGAACGGCGGGTCCAGATATACGAGATCGACCGACTCGCCAGCGACATGCCGGCGCAGAACGTCAAGGTTGTCGCCGTAGTAGAGGACGTTTCCGCTTGGCACCGCCACGGCGCGAGTCTAGACAGCGCCTCGGTCCCCTAGAGGAGGGCGTGGTGGGCTAAGGGAGGGCGTCGTGGACTAAGGAACCGGACTGCGCGGCCTCTTCTGAGGACGGGCAGTCCCTGCGTCCACCCGACGCGTGCTTCGGGAGCACAGTTCTCCCGAACTGCTCCCGAACGGTCCAAGAGCGGCTGATCGGGCGATCCCCGTGCTGCTCGTTCGCTTCGGCTAAAGAGGTGCTACTAGCAGGGCTTTCGTCGCCCAATGCAGTCGCCTGCACTTCGCTGCATCTTCCGTCGATCGACAGGATTTGAACCTGCTGCCGCAACCTGGACACTGGGACCGCTTGCGCGGACATCAGGCGGTCGGTGCGAAGCGCCCGGTCCTACATCGCCTTCTCGGGCGTGAAGCGCCCCGGTCCAAGCGACCCGCAAAATGGCGCCGCCGCGGGCGCACAGCCTGCGGCGCCACCGGGTAGGGTCCGGGCAATGCAGCCCAGTCAACACGGCAGTACCCCGCGATGACCGCGAAGCGCGACGCTCTCGAGCGTGCCTCGTTCGGTGAGCGAATCGCTGAGGACGAGGTCGAGGAGCTGGCGCGCTACTTCGTGGAGACGGACCAGTGGCGCCGACTCTTCTCGGGTGAGCGCGACATCGTCTACGGCCCTAAGGGTGCTGGGAAGAGCGCTCTTTACTCGCTTCTCGTTCAGAAGGCTGACGAGCTATTCGACCGCGGGATCCTAGTCGTGCCGGCCGAGAACCCAAATGGAACCCCTGCGTTCCGGGACGTGGTTGCCGAGCCTCCTACAAGCGAAGCGGAGTTTGTGGCTCTTTGGAAGCTCTACTTTCTTTCGCTGTGCGCCAGCATCCTCGGCGAGTGGAGTGTTGAGACGGACGCAGCGCGGCGAGTCTATCGGGCACTTGAGGACGCGGGTCTCCTGCAAATCCGAGGCACACTCCGGGCGCGACTCAACGCCGTGCGGGACTACGTGCGGCGAGTGAGCGTAGAACCGACAGTCATACTGGACCCCAACACGGGTGCTGTTGCGGCGGTGTCCGGAAAGATCACTCTTCGCGAGCCGGATGCGGCCCAACGCAGCGAGGGCTTCGAATCACTCGACTCGCTGCTAGATGCCGCGAATGAGGCTTTGCGAGAGCTCGATTTCCGAATCTGGCTCGTCTTGGATCGTCTAGATGTTGCCTTTATCCAGAATGACGATCTTGAGCAGAACGCACTTCGAGCCTTGTTTAAGTCTTATCTCGATATGAAGTCGCTTGATCAGATCACGCTTAAGATTTTTCTCCGTACCGACATCTGGGATCGCATAACTGAGGCCGGCTTCCGGGAGGCGAGCCACATAACCGCCGCACTGACGATCTCCTGGGACCGGACGTCGCTACTTCAACTGATGATGCGACGTATTCTCCGGAATGACGATATCGCGCGATACTACGACGTCGATCCCGAGGCAATCCTGGGCAATATTGAACAACAGGAGTCCCTGCTGTCGCGAATGTTCCCGGACCAGATTGATGCTGGCCGGAACCCGAAGACGTTCGATTGGATGCTTGGTCGGACTAGGGACGGCACTGGCGCGACCGCGCCAAGAGAGCTGATCCATCTCCTATCGAGTCTCCGCGATAGTCAGCTACGCCGAATCGAGGTCGGCCACGACGAGCCGGCTGACGAGGCTCTTTTTGACCGCCAAGCGTTCAAGGACGCGCTTCGCGAGGTGTCGAACGTCCGGTTACGCCAGACGCTCTACGCTGAGTATCCTCATTTGCGTGACTACATATCAGCACTCGAAGGGCAGAAGGCCCAGCAAAGTCCCGACACGTTGGCGCAAATCTGGCAAGTTGAGGCCGATGAAGCTCAAATGATCGCTAACTCTCTCGTCGACATTGGCTTCTTTGAGGCGCGCGGTTCGGGTGATAGGCCGGAGTACTGGGTACCATTCCTTTACCGCGATGCCCTTGAGTTAATTCAAGGTGAAGCGCGGGTTGATGGGTAGGTCACCCTACCCCGGCGGTTGCGGGCCCACCCAAAGGGCGCATAGTGACGGTCGAGTGAGGCCTGCTCGGGGGGAAGGCGGCCGGCTCCGTCATGATGTCCTCGAGTCGCGGTGCAGTGAGGGTTGCGAAGACCAGGCGCGCGACGGCTGGATTGAGACTTCGCTACGGGAGCTCCTGTCCCCACCGCATGAATCACCTTGTTAGACAACAGGAGATCCCACAGGTAGCTACAGGTCATCAAAAAAGTCTGGGGCGAGCTCAACTTCCTCTACCTGACGGACTATCGTGCGAACCCCCAGCTTGTGTTCCTTCAAAAGGTCGCACAGCCGCTCGCCGTCGATGAGATCGACCGGAGGGGCGCCATCCCGCGTCGCCTCCTGCTTCGCTTCCGCCGTAAAACTGCCCGTCGTGATCAAGAGACCCTTATCTCCCCGTCCGGCCATTGCGCCCCGAAAGTCCCGCACGGCGCTTGCGCCGACGCTACCTCGGTATCGCTTGCATTGAAAGAAGACCGGGAAGCTTACGAGTGACAGTCGGTAGACGCCGATCCCATCGATTCCCCCGTCGCCGCTCTTGCCTGTGACCGTTGCTGACACGAAGCCTGCCTCGCGTAGGACGCGTCTCGCGAGTCGCTCGAACGCGTCGGGGGGCACCTCAAAGAGCAATTCGAGCAAGCGCTCCTTCCAGTCTCCGGCCGACGCGTCCCCTCCGAGCTCGTCGTCCTGCTCCGCCTGGGTTGCACGCTTGGCACGGCGTGCCTCCCGCAATTGCGCCTTATACGTCGCATGCCTCGACTCGACCTCGGCCGCGGTCATGGTGCGCCCGAGCTCGGTAGTGCTCCACACGCCCCTCTCGCTGTTGTCGAGCGCGCCCATGCCCTTGAGGTACGTTCGCGCCCACGCTAGCCGGTATTCGAGCTCGGTGCGAGGCCCATCACCGTGTTGGACCGCTTGCTGCGCCTCAGTGAAACTTTCGAGCTGAATCACCTTCTCGACGATCTCCTCGATCGTCGCAGAGTCGCCCATGTCTCGCACGGCTCGCAGGGTCGGCCACAGTAGGTCGCTGTACGAAGGCACGGCCACTGCATCGCTCATTAGCGGCAAGGTATCCGAGCGGGCGGATCTCCGCATTCACGACACGGCTATCGGCAATCGGATCTCGAGGACGTTCCCGTGTAGACGTTCGCTGCTGCCCGACAGTAATGGCCTCTGCCCTCAGCGCACGAGATCGCTCGGACAGCGAGCGGTCGCCGAGCAACCACGGTGGCCGTCGGGCGCCGTCCCGTCGCCCCGAGGTTGAGGCGTCGAGCCGGCGCGCACGGCGATCTGATCTCCTGTCTTCTTAGCGAAAGGTCGGGCGGCGCGCAGTCAAAACGGCCGGCCTGCCTCTCAATCATCGATGTGGACGCCGCCTCGCGCGGCGCGCTCCCGTTTACGGATGGAACTGGGCGCCCCGCCTTTAGGAGGAGTTTGGGCCGGAATAGCGGCACCGACTCAACCGTCGACGATCAGGCAGTCAGGCGGTCCACCCGTAGTTATCGAGCGGCGCGACACGGCGGGCTGCTCGAGTTCTCGATGCGTCTGCGGCTGGGCGCGTAACCGCTCCGCGTGCCCAAACAGGACGTTGTAGGTGGCGTTGCTCCTGAACGGCGGTCCGGGCCTACCGACTCGTCGGCCACGTGGCTGCGGAGCGCGTCGAGATATTCGTCGTAGTACAGGACATTGCTCGCCTGGTCGCGCATCGACCGGGGAGGCGGCTAGCCCCAGACCCGGCAACCGCAGCTGTACGGCTAGACTCCGCGGCGTCCGTGGTCGACATCGTCTCCGTCTGCCTCAGCTTCGACCGTGAGGGCCTCTTTATCGCCGAGGTCGAATGGCGTGCCGATCGAAAGTACTACCGCCAATGGGAGTTGGCGCCGATCTCGCAGCAGACTGGTACGAATCAAAGGACGCTTACGACGCGGGCCGAGAAGCGGATTATCTGTCCGTGCTCGAAGAGGTTGCCGAAGACCTGGCCAACGAGACCGGCGAGCCTTTCGATGCGCGGGAACTGCTCCGCAAAGCGGTGTTGCCTCACGGCTCGCCGCCGGTGTGTTGATACACCCTGCGCGGCGGCCCCTAGGGGCGTTCAGCCGGGGGGGACGGTTGGTGGCGCCCATGCGGGTCGCGCGGCGGCTAGTCGTTGGGTCCAGTCGCCAAAGGTCTCGTCGCATGGTCGATGCAGGTAGCTCGGATTCGGCGGCCGGCGCGCTGTCTCACGAACCGGCACCAACGGCGCTGCTGAGCCTTCTGCGCGCCGCGTGCCTGACCTAGTTGCTGTCGGCTGGATAGGATCGAGACGTGGAGGTCGGGCTGCGCATAGTCGAGGATTCGGTCGCGAAGCCGACGTATGCAACTGGCGGTTCCGTGGGGTTTGACATTGGCGCAGCGGCTCCGGTTGAGATCGAGCCTGGCGAGGTGGCCACGGTCGGAACAGGCTTGGTAATCGCCACACCGCCTGGGTGGGCGCTGCTGGTCGTCCTGCGGTCCTCGACGCCACGACGGTTCGGGGTTATTCAACCCCACGGTGTCGGCGTGGTCGACCAAGACTATCGGGGATCGGAAGACGAGATACGGCTCCAGCTTATGAATGTGCGCGCATCGAGGATCACGATTCCCGCTGACGCTCGAATCGCCCAAGGGATCTTCGTACGAGTCGCCCAAGCGCAGTGGGCGCACTACGAACCCGGAGCCGAGAGCCGCGGTGGCTTTGGCAGTACGGAATGAAGCCCGCATGACGACACCGCCGGCAACCGGGAGCCGCACGGTGCGGTCGCGAAGGTCGCGGACGGCGGGCTCTGGCGGCTGATGCGTTACTTTGGGTCAAAGGCCTCCGTCTCGCAAGCGGTGATCGATCTTGTGTGCCAGAACGTTGACGTTGGCTCGTTTTGCGACCCGTTCGGCGGGATAGGCACTGTGGGAGTGGCCGCCAAGGAACGCGGCTTCCGGAGCGTCTGTGGAGATCACCTTGCCTTTGCGCACGCTTTCCAGGTAGCGCGTGTCGAATCGCAACGACTACCTCGCTTTGCCGGTCTACGCGGGAAGGGTCTCAACGGAGCTGAGGAGGTTCGAGAGGCGCTCGATCGCGGCTCACCTGCCGACGGTTGGCTCGTGCGCGAGTATGCGATGAAGCGTCGCTTCTTCGCGGCCGCAAATGCAGGCAAGATAGAAGCGGCGCGACAGCGCATCATCGGCTGGCGACGTGAGCGCCTTCTCACCGCACGCGAGCACGCCGTTCTGTTGGCATCATTGATCAACAGTGCAGATCGGGTGGCAAACACCGCTGGTACGTACTACAGCCACCTCAAGCATTGGGATCGCAAGGCATTGCTCCCGTGGCGCTTCGATTGGGTTTTCCCGGC
>DASYFT010000037.1:0-57477 GCA_036498265.1 Solirubrobacteraceae bacterium
CAGCAACTTCAACTACACCGTCCCCACCAACGAAGCACACCCCATCAACGGCAACTACAGCTTCTACACCACCGCCCACGACACCGCCGGCAACACCGAGACCACCAAGACCACCCCCGACACCACCACCCTCGAGGACACCAGCCCGCCGGCGACGACCGATGACGTGCCGACCAGCTACGTCAACCACGACGTCACGGTCACGCTGTCCGCCGGTGACCCGAGCGGCTCCGGCGTGGAGGCGACCTACTACACCACCGACGGGTCGGAACCGTCACTGCTGAGCTCGGTCTACAACCCGTCCAGCAAGCCGGTGCTCACCAGCGACGGGCAGACCATCAGGTACTTCTCGGTCGACAACGCAGGCAACTCGGAGAGCACGCGCTCTGCGACCGCCCACATCGATCGCTCGGCCCCCGCCACCGGCGACGACGTCCCGAGCGCCTATGTCAACCACGACGTGACCGCCACGCTGTCCGCGAGCGACACCGGGGGCTCTGGCGTGGGCGCGACCTACTACACCACCGACGGATCCGAACCGTCGACCTCGAGCTCGCTCTACAACGCGGCGAGCAAGCCCGTCCTGACGCATGACGGACAGACGATCACCTACTTCTCGACCGACCAGGCCGGCAACGCCGAGGCCCCGCACTCCGCGACCGCTCACATCGACCGCTCCGCGCCCACGACTAGCGACGACGTGCCGAGCGCCTACGTCAACCACGACGTGACCGCCACACTGACGGCGAGCGACACCGGGGGCTCTGGCGTGGGCGCGACCTACTACACCACCGACGGATCCGAACCGTCGACTTCGAGCCCCGTCTACAACGCGGCCAGCAAGCCCGTCCTCACGCATGACGGACAGATCATCACCTACTTCTCGACCGACACCGCCGGCAACGCCGAGCCTCCGCACTCCGCGACCGCGCACATCGACCGCTCCGCACCGACCACGGGCGACGACGTGCCGGCCACCTACGTCAACCACAGCGTGACGGTGACGCTCTCGCCGAACGACACCGGCGGCTCGGGCCTCGACAAGACCTACTACACGACCGACGGCTCAGTACCCACGCAGACAAGCCCGGTCTACAACCCGGCGAGCAAGCCGGTCCTCACCAGCGACGGCCAAAAGATCACCTACTTCTCCACCGACAAGGCAGGCAACGCCGAGACCCCGCACTCGGCCACCGCGCACATCGACACCCTCGCCCCGACGACGACGGCCGCCGGTCAGAACGCCGACGCCAGCACCTACCACAGCGGTGACTGGACACACCAGGCCGTGACCGTCACCTTGAACGCGGCCGACCCACCGCAGCTGGGCGCCGAAGCCGGCTCCGGCGTGGCCCAGACCTACTACAAGGTCGACTCCGCGGGCTCCTACAGCACAGGGACCAGCGTGACCATCCCGGCGCCCGCAGACCACACCAACGACGGCGTCCACACGGTGTCCTACTACTCGATCGACAAGGCCGGCAACAGCGAGTCTGCCCACGTCTTCACGGTCAAGATCGACACCGCCACGCCGAGCTCCGGCGCGACCAGCGGCCAGTTCGACAACTCGGGGACGATCGCCGTTGACGCACACGCGGCCGATGCCTCGCCGAGCTCGGGCCTGGCGCGCGTGGAGCTCTACGTCAGGAAGCCTGGCGACAGCACCTTCACGCTGGCCCACACGAACACGGACGGCAGCTCGAGCTTCAACTACCAGGTGCCGAGCTCCTCGGGCAGCCCTGTCAACGGCAGCTACAGCTTCTACACCATCGCCCATGACGGCGCCGGCAACGACGAGGCTGCCAAGACCGGCGCCGAGACGACCACGCTCGAGGACACGGTGAACCCGGCGACCACCGACGACGTGCCCGCCGGCTACGTCAACCACGATGTGACGGTGACCCTCACGGCGACGGATTCCGGAGGCTCGGGTGTGGAGAAGACGTACTACACGACCGACGGCTCCGCCCCGTCCACGTCGAGCCTCGTATACAACGCCGCGAGCAAGCCGACGCTGACCAGTGACGGCCAGACGATCAGGTACTTCTCGACCGACAGGGCCGGCAACGCGGAGGCTGCACACTCGGCGACTGCACACATCGACCGGGCGGCTCCGTCAACCGGCGACGACGTTCCCGCGGCGTACGCCAACCACGACGTGACGGTCACCCTGTCCGCCGGCGACACCGGGGGCTCGGGGCTCGACAAGACCTACTACACGACCGACGGCTCGACGCCCTCGACCTCGAGCCTCGTGTACAACCCCGGCGGCAAGCCGGTGCTGACCAGCGACGGACAGAAGATCACCTACTTCTCGACCGACAAGGCCGGCAACGCAGAGGCTCCGCACTCGGCGACGGCGCACATCGATCGAGTCGCTCCGACGACGACCGACAACGTGCCGAGCGCGCAGGTCACCTCCAGTATTACCGTCACCCTCACCGCGACCGACACGGGCGGCTCGGGCGTGGACAAGACCTACTACACGACCGACGGCTCGGAACCGTCGACCGCGAGCTCCGTCTACAACCCCGCGAGCAAGCCCGTTCTGAGCAGCGACGGACAGAAGATCACCTACTTCTCGACCGACAAGGCCGGCAACGCGGAGACACCGCACTCGGCGACGGCGCACATCCAGACCGACACCACGCCCCCGACCACCACCGACAGCGTCGACTCCAACTGGCACTCCGCGGCTGTCACGGTCACGCTCGCGGCGACCGACAACCCGGGAGGCTCGGGCATCGCGTCCACGTCGTTCAAGGTCTACAGCGGCTCGACGGTCCCAGCGAAGACCGACAGCGGCTGGCAGACGTACAACCCGAGCGGCAAGCCCACGCTGAACAACGGCCAGTCGATCGCCTACTACTCCGTCGACAACGCCGGCAACCAGGAGAGCGTCAGCCACTCCACGCCCGCCAAGGTCGATGGTGTCACGGGCGTGAGCAGCGGCGCCACCTACACGCTCGGGTCCGTGCCCGCAGTCGCCTGCGTCGACCCGAGCGCCGTGGTGAGCTTCTCGGGGAAGGTCGGCCACGTCACGGCAACCTGCACCGACGGTGGCGGCGCGGTCGGCGTTACCTACACCGTCGCGTACTGCGCGACCTCGCTGACCAGCCCCGTCTCCGGCAGCTGGGTCAGCTCGACCGGCTCATGCACAACGCCGCCGCCGGCCACCGCCGTCTACAACGTCGCCAAGGCCGGCAGCTCGGTGCCGCTCAAGTTCAGCCTCCATGGCAACCAGGGGCTCTCGATATTCGCGCCCGGCTATCCGCTGTCCCAGCAGGTGCTCGCAACCGGGTCATTCACGGACAACACCGTCACCGGAACCGCGGGCGAAAGCGGCCTCAGCTATGACCCGGGCAGCGACCAGTACACCTACGTGTGGAAGACGAGCAAGGAATGGTCGGGCGAGAACCGCCAGCTCGTGATCGAGCTGAACGACGGCGTCACCTACATCCGTGCCAACTTCCTCATGAAGTAGGGGACCATGCGACTTCGTCAGACAGCAACGGCAACGGCGGCGGCGATCGCACTGACGTGCGCGCCGGCGCTCGCCGCGGGGATCTCGACCTCCCAGGCCTCCCAGGCCAGCGTCCAAGCTGCCAGAGCGGTCGCGAGGCAGACCCATGCCACGAGCGTGAAGATCACAGGCTGCGCCCGGACATCGAGCCGGACGGCGGTCTGCCATGCCGAAGCCCATTACGCGAGCGGCGCACGGCGCTGCACGTTCGACGTCACCGTCACGCAGAGCGCATCGAAGAGCCAGCGCCCGCGGACGAGCCCGTCCAACTTCGTCTGCTACTGAGCGGCGCGCGCGGCGGGCGGCCGCTGTGCCGTGGCGGGACGAAGCGACGCCGCTCCGTTCCGAGAATCCGGGAGCCGGGGTTCGGGCCGCCCCGCGCCACGCCTCTCGGCCGCCGGCGAAGATCAACATACTGGAATCGTCCTCAACCGTGGACGGCAGCCCCACGAAGGTGGGGGTCTGTCCGTCGGAACGTCTAGTAGGCGAGCGCCTTCTCGGTTGGGACGATTCCCGGGAAGCACCGACCACAAGCAACATCTGGAATCCACTCGACGTGCCGATCATCCTCATCCCTCTCATCTGGTTGGCCGCTACGACAATCGTCGTGGCGGCCTGTCAGGTGGCCGCCCGGGCCGACGGCTGTCGATCCTCGTCGGCGGCCGGGGGGGAGCCTCCGATCGGACAGGCCGTTGCCGAGCCGCAGCGGCCGGCGCAGCAGCCATCCTCCGCGCCTGGCTACTCGACTCCAGGCCACCGGCGGGCGGCGATGGTCCAGCACGGCCGCTGAGTCTCCGGCCGTCCCGCGCCGGGTCCGCAGCCTGCTTCGGTCAGCCGAGCCGCTGCTCGAGCGCGTCGAGCTGTGCGTGCAGCTCGTCCGGCAGCCGCTCGAATTTGGCGAGGTGGGCCCGGAGCTGCGGCAGCTGCGCCTTCCACTCCTCGGTCTCCACGCGCAGCAGCCCGGCCATGTCCTCCTCGGACACGTCCAGCCCCCGCGTGTCTATGCCCTCTCCCCCGACCGGCGGGATCAGGCCGATCGCCGTCTCGGTTGCGGCGCCGTGTCCGGCGCAGCGGGCGAACACCCACGCGAGCACACGCGAGTTCTCCCCGTAGCCCGGCCAGAGGAAGCGTCCGTCGGTGCCCTTGCGGAACCAGTTGACGTAGAAGATCCGTGGCAGGGTCGCTCCCTGCCTGCGACCGACCTCGAGCCAGTGAGCGAAGTAGTCGGCCATGTTGTAGCCGCAGAAGGGAAGCATCGCGAACGGATCGAACCGAAGCTCTCCCACGGTGCCGGCCGCCGCTGCGGTCTTCTCAGAGCTCATGACCGAGCCCAGGAAGACGCCGTGCTCCCAGTCGAACGCCTCGGTGACCAGCGGCACGACCGTCGAGCGGCGGCCTCCGAACAGCATCGCGTCGATCGGCACGCCCGCCGGGTCCTCCCACTCTGGGGCGATCGCCGGATCCTGCGCCGCGGGGGTCGTGAAGCGCGCGTTGGGGTGCGCAGCCGGGGCGTCGGCCCCCGGACTCCAGTCGTTTCCATGCCAGTCGATCAGGTGCGCCGGCGGCTCCTCGGTGAGGCCCTCCCACCAGATGTCGCCGTCGTCGGTCCTCGCGCAGTTGGTGAAGATCGAGTTCCGCTCGATCGTACGCACCGCGTTCGGGTTGGTTCTCTCGCTGGTCCCCGGCGCCACCCCGAAGAACCCTGCCTCGGGGTTGATCGCATAGAGACGGCCGTCGTCGCCGAACTTCATCCAGGCGATGTCGTCGCCGATCGTCTCGACGGTCCATCCCTCGAGTGTCGGGATGAGCATCGCCAGGTTCGTCTTGCCGCACGCGCTCGGGAAGGCTCCGGTGATGTACTTGACCTCGCCCTCGGGCGAGGTCAGCTTCAGGATCAGCATGTGCTCTGCCATCCAGCCCTCGTCCCGGGCCATCACCGAGGCGATCCGGAGGGCGAAGCACTTCTTGCCGAGCAGCGCGTTGCCTCCGTAGCCGGAACCGTAGGACCAGATCTCGCGCGTGTCGGGGAAGTGGACGATGTACTTGTTCTCCGCGTTGCACGGCCACGGCACGTCCTCGACGCCGTCGCCGAGCGGCATCCCCACGGAGTGCAGGCACGGGACGAACTGCCCTTCGCTTCCGAGCGCGTCCAGAGCCCCCTGCCCCATGCGGGTCATGATCCGCATGTTCACGGCCACATAGGCCGAATCCGTGAGCTGCACGCCCACATGGCTCTTGTCGGAGCCGAGCGGGCCCATGGAGAAGGGCACCACGTACATCGTCCTGCCGCGCATCGCGCCGGAGAAGAGCTCGGTCAGCGTCCGGCGCATCTCCTCCGGCTCACGCCAGTTGTTCGTCGGCCCGGCCTCCTCCTCGGTGGCCGAGCAGATGAAGGTCCGATCCTCGACCCGTGCCACGTCGCCGGCGTCCGACAGCGCCAGGTACGAGTTCGGTCGCTTGGCCTCGGACAGGTGCTCGAAGGTCCCCGCGTCGACCAGGCTCTGGCAGAGGCGGTCGTACTCCTCGGCGGATCCGTCGCACCAGTGGATCTCGTCCGGTTCGACGAGCCTCGCCACCTCCTCGACCCATGCCAGCAGGCGCTCGTTCTTGGTGGGGGCGGGAACGGTGGTGTTCATTGGGTCCAGGCGGCTCCTCGGTTCGCGGGCATGTCGGCGCGCGTCGGTCTCAGCGCTGCAAACGGGCCATGATCGGCCCCGGGAAACACAAAAACGCCCTGCAGGGCGACCCCCGGAAGCCTATCGCACGGGTGCTACCCGGTTACTCGACGTTTCCCCCGCCGGCCTGGACGCTGTCGCCCTCCGGGCCGGGGCCATGATCCCGTCGGGGCACCAGCACGAGCCGCTTGAACTCGGCGACGAGGACGCCGTCCTGGTTGAGCACGCGGGTGTGGACCTTCACGGTTCCGCGGTCGGGCTTGGAGCGCGACTCCTTCTTCTCGAGGACCTCGGACTCGCAGAACAGCGTGTCGCCGTGGAACACCGGGGCAGGGTGCTTGAGCTCTTCGGTTGCGAGGTTGGCGATCGCCTTGCCGCTGACGTCGCTCACCGACATGCCAAGGGCCAGCGAGTAGACGAGTGGGCCGACCACCACGTTCCTGCCCTGCTGGGACTTCGCCGCATAGACGTCGTTGATGTGCAGGGGATGGTGGTTCATCGTGATCAGGCAGAAGAGGTGGTCGTCGGCCTCGGTGACCGTCTTCGCGGGCCAGTGCTTGTAGACGGCGCCGACCTCGAACTCCTCCAGGTAACGCCCGTAGGGGTGCGCGCCGCTCGCCTCTCGTGCGGCCTGCTCGGTCTCGACGGTGTGGGTCTCGCTCATGGATCTCCTCGGCTGATTTCGCGGCCAACTCTAGTCACTCGGCCCCCAAGGCCGGCGTGCCGGCGATACGGTTCAGGGTCCAGACGACACAGGAGACACGACTTGCGCAACCCCCGCGACTTCTTCAAGCCCCTTGCGATCGACGCGCCCGAGCCGGCGCGCGAGATCCCCTTCAAGCCCTCCCGGATGATCCATTTCCTCGACTTCTCGAACGAGAAGATGGTCGCCAAGGTCCCCGACATCGCGCCCACGGTGGACATCCTGCTCGGCAACCTCGAGGATGCGGTGCCACTCGAAAAGAAGGAGGCCGCGCGCGCCGGTCTCATCAAGGTCGGCCGCGAGATGGACCTGGGCGAGACAGCGCTGTGGACGCGCGTCAACGAGCTCGCTTCCCCCTACTTCCTCGATGACATCACCCAGCTCGTCGCCGAGATCGGCGACAAGCTCGAGGTGATCATGGTGCCGAAGATCGAGGGGCCCTGGGACATCCACTACGTGGATCGCCTGCTCGCACAGCTGGAGGCCAGGGCGGGGCTCGAGCGTCCGCTCCTGGTCCACTGCGTGCTCGAGACCGCGCAGGGCGTCGCGAACCTCGAGGAGATCGCTTCTGCCAGCCCACGCATCCAGGGCATGAGCTTCGGACCGGCCGACCTGGCCGCGTCGCGCCGCATGAAGACCACCCGCGTGGGTGGCGGCCACCCCGGCTACCGCACGATCGCCGACCCCGACCCGGAGAACCCCGACGCTCCTCGCCCGAGCTACCAGCAGGATCCCTGGCACTACTCAATCGCCCGCATGGTCGACGCGTGCACGTCGGTCGGCGCGCTCCCCTTCTACGGGCCCTACGGCGACATCCGGGACGAGGAGGGCTGCGAGACGCAGTTCCGCGCCGCCTTCCTGCTCGGTTGCGTCGGTGCATGGTCGCTGCATCCTGCCCAGATAGCGATCGCCAGGCGGGTCTTCTCGCCCGATCCCGAGGAGGTCGCGTTCGCCAAGAAGGTGATCGAGGCCATCCCCGACGGGCGCGGGGTCCACATGATCGACGGCAAGATGCAGGACGACGCGACCTGGAAGCAGTGCAAGGTGATGGTCAACCTCGCCGAAATGCTGGCCAGGAAGGACCCGGAGCTGGCCGAGGCCTACGGGTTCGTCACCGCGCCGGCCGTATAGGCTTCCGCGCCGCGATGAGATTCTTCGAGTACGAGGCGCGCGAGATCGTCAAGCGCGCCGGCATCCCGGTGACCGACTACGGTTTCACGACCGACGCAGCCGAGGCGCGCGAGATCGCACAGCGGATCGGCGGCCCGACCGTGATCAAGTCGCAGGTCCTGACCGGCGGCCGGATGAAGGCGGGCGGTGTGAAGTTCGCCGACACCCCCGAGGAGGCGGAGGGCCACGCGCGCGAGATCCTCGAGCTCGAGATAGGCGGCCACATGCCCCGCGGCGTGCTCGTCGATCCCCGCGCCGAGGTCGAGCAGGAGTACTACGCCGGAGTCGTCTGGGACGGGACCCGCAAGCAGCCGGTGATGATCTTCTCGCCCATCGGCGGCATCGACATCGAGCAGGTCGCCGAGGAGCAGCCGGAGGCTGTCGGCAGACGTCACTTCTCCAACATCCTGCCTCTCAGCGACTTCCAGGCCAAGGAGGCGATCGCCGCCACGGGCGTAACCGGCTCGGCGCTGAACAAGCTGGTCCCGATCGTCACGCGCCTCGCCAGGCTGTTCGTGGAGAACGACATGGTGCTCGCCGAGATCAACCCGCTGGGGCGCCTCGCCGACGGCTCCTTCGTCGCGCTCGACGCGCACATGGACATGGAGAACGAGGCCCGCCCGCGCCACAGGCGGCTGCTCGCCGAGCTCGGCGTGGGCGAGGAGGAGACGAGGCAGGCGCGGGAGCCGACCCCGTTCGAGCTCGCCGGTGAGCAGGTGGACGCCCAGGACCACCGCGGCGTCGCCGGCAACGTCACCGAGTTCGACGGCAACCTCGGGCTCGTGATCGGGGCGGGCGGCGGCTCGCTGACCCTCTTCGACGCGGTCCGGGCCCACGGCGGCAAGCCGGCCAACTACTGCGAGATCGGTGGCAATCCCTCTGTCGCCAAGGCCTGCGGGCTCGCCAAGCTCGTGCTGCAGAAGCCCGGCGTCGAGCGGATCGCCGTGATGATGTCGATCGTCTCGAACACGCGAGTGGACATCGTGGCCCGGGGAGTCATCAAAGCCTGTCTCGAGCTCGGCTACGACCCCGCCGAGAAGATCGCGATCTTCCGCATTCCCGGCGCGTGGGAGGAGGAGGGGTTCAAGATCCTCGAGAAGTACGGCGTGGACTACGCGGACCGCTCGATCTCGCTGAACGAGGCCGCCCGCCGCGCGGTCGAGAAGATCGAAGGAGTTGCCGCGTGAGCATCCTGATCGACGCTGACACGAGCTTCATAGTCCAGGGCATCACCGGCCGTGAGGCCGTCAACCTCACGCGCGAGTGCCTGGACTACGGCCTCGGAGCCAAGATCGTCGGCGGTGTCACGCCGGGGCGCCTCGGTCGTGACGTCCACGGCGTGCCCGTCTTCGACACCGTCGCGCAGGCGGTCGCCCACAACGGCGCTCCGATCGACGGCTCGGTGGTGACCGTTCCGCCCGCCTTCACCAAGGACGCGGTGTTCGAGGCGATCGAGAACGGCGTCAAGCTGATCGTGATCGTCACGGAGCGGATCCCGCGCAGGGACGTGGCGGAGATGGTCGAGCTGGCGACCCTCAGGGGGGCGCGCATAATCGGCCCCAACTGCCTCGGGATCATCGTCCCGGACGTGATCAAGATGGGTGGCATCGGCGGACCCGCGAAAAACGCGGCCCAGGCCTACACGCCTGGGCCGATCGGCGTGATCTCGCGCTCCGGCGGGATGACCACGGAGATGTCCTCCACGCTCAGCGCCGCCGGCCTCGGCCAGTCCACCGCCGTCTCGATCGGCGGCGACGCGATCATCGGCTCGAGCTACGCGGAGCTGATGCCGCTGTTCGAGGCAGACGAGCACACCCGGGGGATCGTCATCTACACGGAGCCCGGCGGACGGATGGAGGCCGAGCTGGCGCGCTGGGTCACCGATAACCGGTCACGGCTGCCGATCGTCGCGTTCATGGCGGGCCGCTTCATGGACGAGATGCCCGGGATGAGCTTCGGCCATGCCGGCACGATCGTCGAAGGCAAGGAGGACACCGCCTCGGAGAAGATCGCCCGACTTGCCCAGGCCGGCATCTCGGTCGCCGAGCGGATCGAGGACATCCCCGGGATGATCAGCTCCATGATCGGAGAGCGGGCGCCGGCATGAGGAGTGACGGGACGTTCATCGCGATCGAGGTCGACGACGGCGCCGCCGCCGATCCGGAGCTCGCCCGCAGACTCGCCGAGGCCTGCCCCGTCGACATCTTCGCCCAGCAGAACGGAGGCGGCCTGGAGATAGTCGAGCGGAACGTCGACGAGTGTGTGCTCTGCCGGCTGTGTCTCGACGCCGTCGCATCGGATCCCACCCACCCGGTGAAGGTGATCAAGCTCTACGACGGCGGCGCGGTTCTCGCCTGATAGCGCCCACGGGTTCTAGTAAGTTTCAGTTGGCACGCATACGCGTTGCCTTACCTGGACAACCGTGGCACCGGGACCATGAACGAAAACTTCTCGCTGATCGTCATGTGCCTGTTCCTGCTGGCGTCGCTGGCGTTCCTCGCCGAGCAGCTCACGTCCTACCACTGACCTGAGCGCGCTAGGCGTGGCGCCGTGCCTTGGGCGTCCGTTCGCGCTCCTGCTGCTTCTCGACGACCTGGCTGATCAGCCGCAGGAACTGCTCGGGCCCGCTCGCCTTCGCCTGGCCGTAGGTGAATGCCTCGATCCAGTCGGGCACCTTGCCCTCGCGCGCCATCACGTTGAAGAACTCGCGCCGCATGTCCACTCGCAGGCGCGCATCGGTCGCCGGGCCCTTGGTGACCTCGATCGTCGGCATCTCCAGGCGGAACTGCTGAACGTCTCCCCTGCCCCGCAGCTCGACGCCGACCACGAGCTTGATCGGCTCCAGTGCTGGAACTTCGGCGAGGAACCTGCGCGTCGCTAGCTCGATCAGAGCTCTGGCGTCGTCGGCCATGTCGGTGTAGCTCGCCTCCTGGGACCATCGCGCCCCGTAGCTGGTCGATCAGATCTTATGACGCTGCAGCAGCTTGCGGCCGATCACCATGCGCTGGATCTCGGAGGTCCCCTCGCCGATCAGCAGAAGCGGCGCATCGCGGTAGAGGCGCTCGATCTCGTACTCCTTGGAGTAGCCGTAGCCGCCGTGGATGCGGAAGGACTCCTCGACGCAGAAGCGACCCGCCTCGGATGCGAACAGCTTCGCCATCCCCGCCTCCAGGTCAGAGCGCTCCCCGGCATCCTTCAGGCGTGCGGCGCGAAGGGTGAGCAGCCGTGCCGCCTCCACCTGCGTGGCCATGTCGGCCAGCTTGAACTGGATGGCCTGGTGCTCGGCGATGGGCTTGCCGAACGTCTTGCGCTCCTGGGAGTAGCGCAGCGCCAGCTCGAGGGCGCGCTGGGCGATGCCCACGCCTCGGGCTGCCACGTTCACGCGACCCACCTCGAGGGCATCCATCATCTGCGCGAAGCCCTTGTTCAGCCCCTCCTGCTCGCCTCCGAGGACGTTCTCCGGCGGGCACCTGTAGCCGTCGAAGACGAGCTCGGTCGACTCGACGCCCTTGTAGCCCATCTTCTTGATCTTCGGCGGGACGTTGAGTCCCGCGTAGTCGCCGGTGTTCTCGCTGGCGCCGGGCTCCTTCTCGGCGATGAAGCAGGTGAAACCGCGGTGACGAGGCTCGGCCTCCGGATCGGTCTTGACGAGCACGAAGACGAGCGCCGAGAGCAGCCCGTTGGTAACCCACATCTTCTGGCCGTTGATCTCGTAGAGACCGTCCGCCCCCTTCTTCGCCGACGTTTTGATGGCCTGGACGTCGGAGCCCAGCTCGGGCTCGGACAGCGAGAACGCCGCCCTGATCTCCCCGGTGGCCATCCGCGGCAGGTACCTCTCCCTCTGCTCTGCCGTGCCGAACTTCATCAGCAGGTAGGACCCGATGAAGTGGGTGTTGATGACGCCCGAGATCGAGATCCAGCCGCGCGAGAGCTCTTCGACGATCATCGCGTACGTCGTGAGGTCCAGCCCCATCCCGCCGTACTCCTCGGGGATCGTCACCCCGAACAGGCCGAGCCCCTTCATCTGCTCGACGATCGGCTCGGGGAAGGCGTCCTCGTGGTCGTAGTGCTCGGCGCTGGGGAGGATCTGCTCGTCGACGAACTGGCGAACCATGTCGGTGATCGCCTTCTGCTCGTCGGTCTTCTCGATTTGCTGGGAAGCGGCTACGGCCATTCTGATTGACGCTCCAAGGGTCGGGTTCAGCTCCTGAGTAGGGAGAATACCGGCGTGAACTTCGCTCGCGACCTCGTCGACCGGCGCGAACCGCACGAGCTCGCGCTGCTGGAGCTGGCGCGTGACGGCACGCGGAGAGAATGGAGCTTCGGCGAGGTGGCGGGGCGCTCGGCGCGACTTGCCGGGACCCTCCAGCGGCACGGTGTCGGTCGGGGCGACGTGGTGATGACTCTCATCGGCAACCGTCCGGAGTGGGTGCTGACGATGGTGGCGTGCTTCCGCATCGGCGCGGTCGTGCTGCCCTGCACCGAGCAGCTGCGGGCCAAGGACCTTCGGCTCCGCATAGCGCTGACGCGTCCCTCGGTGATCGTCGCCGACGAGCGAAACCGCGACGAGCTGCGGCACGCCCTCGCCGGGGAGCCGAGCGGCGCGCCGAGCAGCGAGCCCGCGGGCGGCCCCTCCGCCAGCGAGCGGCCGGCCGACGCCCGGCCGCTGCCCTCTGGTGGCCCGACGGTGCTCTACGTGCCGGACGAGGAGCTCTTCGCCTCATCTCCCGCCCCGCCGGTGGAGCTCGGGCCGGCCGACGCCTGCCTGATCACGTTCACCAGCGGCACGGCGGGCGAGCCCAAGGCAGTGGTCCACGCCCAGCGCTACCTGCCAGGCCAGCGCCTCCAGGCGGAGCACTGGCTCGGCGCGGGTGCGGGCGACCTCGTGTGGTGCACGGCCGCCAGCGGCTGGTCGAAGTCCGCACGCAACGTGTTCATCGCGCCGTGGCTGTCCGGGGCCGCCGCGCTCTTGCATGACGCGCGCTTCGACCCCGACGAGCGCCTCGAGCTGCTCGAGCGCGAGCGCGTGCGGGTCCTCTGCATGGCGCCCACGGAGTACCGGGTGATCGCCAAGCGGGCGACGCTGCGCCCGCTCCCGGACCTAGGCGGCATGGTCGCCGCCGGAGAGGCGCTGAACCCGGAGGTTCTGCGCGCCTGGCGGGAGGCCACGAGCCTCGAGATCCGCGACGGGTACGGCCAGACCGAGACGGGGCAGCTGACGGGCGTCCCGCTCGGCGAGCCGGCGCGGCCCGGCTCGATGGGCACGCCGCTCCCGGGGACCCGGCTAGCCGTGCTCGACGGTGAGCTCGTCGCCGAGCCCGCCACCGTTCCGACCTTCTTCCTCGGCTATCTCGGCGAGCATGTCCACCGCGACGAGACCGGGGCGTGGCGGACGGGCGACGGCGCGGACGGCGGCACGGGGCCGTGGCACACCGGCGACCTGGTGGCCGTGGACGACGACGGCTGGCTCTACTTCCACGGGCGCAACGACGACGTCATCGTCTCCTCCGGTTACCGCATCGGCCCGTTCGAGGTGGAGTCGGCGCTCGTCTCGCACCCCGCCGTGGCCGAGGCGGCGGCCGTCGCCGCTCCCGACGGCGAGCGCGGCGCGGTCGTGCGCGCCGTGGTCGTGCTCCGGGACCGTGGCCGGAGCCCGTCCGCCGAGCTGGTGCGCGAGCTCCAGGAGCACGTCAAGCGCGAGACAGCCCCCTACAAGTACCCCCGTATCGTCGACTTCGCCGAGGAGCTGCCGAAGACGGCGAGCGGCAAGGTCAGGCGGGCCGAGCTTCGGAGGGCTCGGCCCGCCTAGGTGGGCGCCGTGATCCGCCGGCCCCGCCTGAGCAGAGCGCTCAGGCGGCCTCCGCCGTCAGCTCGGGCGCGCCCAGGAGGTCGGTGTTCGCCTCCACGGTGTCCTCGGCGCTCTCCAGCACCGGGGCTGTCGGGGGCCGGAGCAGCACGACGGCCGCGACGATCCCGAAGGCCACACAAGCGGCTGCGACCAGGTAGGCGAGGTGGTATCCGCCGGTCAGCGCGCTGCTCAGCGTGTGGCCGCTGGCGCTGAGCGCCTTCGCGTGGTTGGTCGCGATGGTGCCCAGCGTTGCCAGCCCTATCGCCCCGAACAGCTGCACCGAGACGTTCACGATCCCGGAGGCCAGACCGGCGTCACGCGCGGGAGCATCCGACATGCCGATCGTCAGCAGCGGCAGGAACGAGGCCCCAGCCCCCAGTCCGAGCAGCAGGAACGCCGAGAACAGCTCCGGGAAGTAGCTCGCGTGTACGCCCGCCACGGCGAGCAGGAGCAGGCCGGCGATGATCGACGCAAGGCCGGAGGCGAGCGTCTGCACGGAGCCGAAGCGCTCCACTGCCCGCGCTGAGACTCCCATCGACATCGTGGCGATGGCGATCGTCAGCGGCAGGAACGCGAGGCCCGTGTCGATGGCGTTGTAGCCGAGCACGCGCTCGAGGTACAGCGACCCGAGGAAGAACGCGGAGAACATCCCGGTGATCAGCAGGCCGCGCACGAGGCTCGACCCCATCAGCATGCGCAGCCGCAGGATGCGCAGCGGCATGATCGGGTTCTCGAGACGCGCCTCCAGGGCCAGGAACGCACCCAGCAGGGCCAGCGACGCGGCCGCGGTCCCGAGCGTGCGCGCCGAGAGGACGCCGTATTCAGTGGACTTGACGATCGCGAACGCCCCCAGCATGGTCGCCAGCGTGATCAGGATCGATCCCGCCACGTCGACACCTCCGGACAGACCGATCCCCTCGTTCTCCTTGATCAGCGCCGAGCCGAGCACCAAGGCCACCAGGCCGATCGGCACGTTGACGAAGAAGATCCAGTGCCAGTCGAGTGACTGGGTGAGCGCCCCTCCGGCGAGCAGGCCGATCGACCCGCCTCCGGCCGAGACGAACGCGTAGAGCCCCATCGCCTTGGCCTGCTCGGCCCGCTCCTGGAACTCGGTCACGATGATCGCGAGGATCACGCTCGAGGCGACGGCCCCGCCCACTCCCTGGAGCAGCCGCGCGCCGATCAGAAGCGCCTGGCTTCCGGCCACTCCGCAGAGGATCGACGCGGCCGTGAACATGACCAGACCGGTCAGGAAGACCCGCTTGCGGCCGACGAGATCGCCGAGCCGGCCGGCGAGCAGCAGGAACCCGCCGAAGGTGATCAGGTAGCCGTCTATCACCCAGGTGAGGCTGCTCTGCGAGAAGTGAAGATCATGCTGGATGGACGGCAGGGCAACGTTCACGATGGTGGCGTCGAGCACCATCATCAGCTGGCCGAGGCAGAGCACGGCAAGGGCGATCCACCGGCGTCGCTCGTTGCTCGGTCCGGTCTCCGACTCCGGTCCGCCATCCGCCACCGCAGCGCCGGCGCCGTCTTGGGCGACGGCGCCGGCGCTGTCGAGTGCGACGCCGTCAGCCGCGTCGAGCGCGACGGCGTCGGGGCCGGCGGGCGTGCCCGCCAGGTCGCGGCCTCGGGACAGGCGGGGACGAAGCCCGAGCACGCCGGGCAGCTTGCGTGCCCGGCGGCCGGCCCCGCGCCTGTCCTCGAGCGCGCGCACCCGCTCGTTGTGGGCCAGCTCGGCTGCGTAGCTCCGCTCCGCGAGAGTCATGCTGTTGCTCATGTGGCTCCTTCCATTCATACGGTAGGGCCACCATATCATGGATAATCCCTGATTCAGGGATGATCAACTAAATATTTACAATCGCTGCTATTCTGATGACAGATGTTGCAATGACGGGTAAACTCGAAGACATGGGAGCAGAGAGCGGCTGCGCACCTGGCGCGATGGTCCTCACGTCGCGGCTGGCGAAGCAGTTCTACAGGCGCGGTGACGAGGCGCTCCTGGGCATGCAGCTTCGACACCTGATCGCGCTGGCCTACGTCCGTGACCACGACGCTTGTCCTCAGCAGGACCTGGCCGATGCCTTCTGCATGGACGCGAACAACGTCGTGCTGCTGCTCAACGAGCTCGAGCAGCTGGGCTACGTGTCGCGGCTACGCGATCCCGACGATCGCCGCCGTCACCTCGTCCAGCTCACGGCCTCCGGGCGCGGCGCGCTGGAGCGCACCGAACGGACGCAGGCGGCTATCGAGAACGAGGTCCTGCAGGCCCTGGATCCCGAGGAGCGCGAGACGCTGCGGCGGCTGCTCACCCGGGCGCTGCAAGGGGCCGAATCCGACGATCAGCCCATCGCGACTATCGCGTCGATCTCCACGTAGGCGCCGCGCGGCAGCTGCGCCACGCCGACCGCCACGCGGGCGGGCGCATCACTTCCGAAGAAGGTCGCGTAGACGTCGTTGACCTCGGCGAACGCGTCCAGGTCTGTCATGTAGACCGTCAGGCGCACGGCGCGCTCGAGCGCCGTCCCGGCGGCCTCGCACACAGCCTGCAGGTTCTCCAGGCAGCGCCGCGCCTGCTCGGCGGGCGTGGAGCCGACAAGCTGGCCGCTCGCAGGGTCCAGGGGAATCTGGCCGGAGCAGAAGAGCAGACCGGGCTCCGAGCTCGCGCCGACGACGACGCCATGGCTGTAGGGGCCGATGGCGGCGGGGGCTCCCGGAGCCTCGATCGTGCGGCGATGCTCGTCCACGGCGACGACCCTACCGCCGCGATCGGCGCGGCGGCGCCGGACGGCCGGCGGGGCGCGGCGGGCACAAGAGCGCCTCGCGCGGTCCGAGGACCGATAACGAGTCGAGAACCCGCCCTCGCCGAGGACGGGGTAGATTCGGTAGGTGCGAGGAGTCACGACCAAGCTGCTGGTCATGTTCCTTCTCGTGTGTGCGGGCGCCGGGAGCTTCGCCCTGCAGGCGAGCGCCGGGATCGCGTTCGCGCCCTGCGGCGACACCAACAACTTCGCCTGCGGCCACCTGACCGTGCCACTCGACCCCTCCGGGGGCGCTCCCGGAACCCTTACTTTGGCGCTTCGCCGGCATCGGGCGCCGATTGGCGAAGCCCGCTCCGCCGTGATCGCGCTGGCCGGCGGTCCGGGGCAACCGGCGCTGGGCTTCGGCGAACAGTTCGCCGAACTCCTCGGCCCGGTAGCCGCCACGCGCGACCTCATCGTCTTCGACCAGCGGGGGATCGGTCTGTCGCACCCGCTCGCCTGCCACGCCTTCGAAACCCCGAGCCGGTTCCGCTCGCTCGGCCAGGTCGTCGAAGCATGCGCCTCGCAGCTCGGGACCACGCGCGACCTCTACACGACGGACGACACGGTCGCGGACATCGAGGCGATCCGGCGCGCCGGGGGATACGAAAAGCTCGTCCTGTACGGCACCAGCTACGGCACCAAGGTGGCAGAGCGCTACGCACAGCAGTATCCGGGCCACGTCGAAGCGCTCGTGCTCGACTCGGTCGTGACGCCCAACGGGCCGGATCCGCTGGACCGGCCGACCTTCGCGGCGGTTCCCCGGATCCTGCACCAACTGTGCTCCGGTCGGGCCTGCAGGCACATCACCGGCGAACCGGTGGCGGATCTCGCGAGCGTCGTCCGCCGGGCGCGGCGGGCGCCGCTGCGAGGGCGCGTGATCGACGGCAGAGGCGCCTCTCACAAGACGCGCATGTCATCGGACGAACTGCTCGAACTGCTCCTCGCGGGTGACTTCTCGCCCCTGCTGCGAGCCGAATTCGTGACGGCGACGAGAGCCGCCGCGGACGGAGACACGGCGCCGCTCGCGCGACTGCTCGCCGCGGCCGGCCGCGCCGCCTCCGGCGAAGGTCAGAGCTTCGACGCTCCCCTCTACTACGCCACGACGTGCGAGGAGCTGCCGTTCCCATGGAGCCGGGCGGTGCGCCCCGCCGAACGCGTCTCGCAGGCGACCGCCGCGGCCCGGGCCCTTCCGGCGAGCGCGTTCGCGCCGTTCTCCGCCGCCAATGCGATCGACGAGAGCGACGTCCGCGCGTGCGCGCACTGGCCTTTCACGACGCCCTCGCCCGCGGTCGCGAAGGCGCCGCTGCCCAACGTCCCGACGCTGATCCTGAGCGGCGAAGCGGACCTGCGCACGCCTACCGCGAGCGCGCGCGAAGTGGCCGCTCAGATCCCGGACGCGCGGCTGCTCGTCGATCCCGGGACCGGCCACTCGGTTCTGACCGACGAGCCAGGGGACTGCGCCAAGCAGGCGCTCCAGGCGATGTTCGCGGGGCGCACCATCAGGCCGTGCCGGCCGAGCGTCCTGGCGGGCACAGTGCGGCCGGCGCCGCTGCCGCCGGTGCGACTGGGGCTCGTGCCGGCGGTGAAGGGATACCGGGGGCTGCCCGGGCGCACGCTGGACGCGGTGAAGCTGACGCTGGGCGACTTCGCCCGCCAGGTGGTGCTGCAGCTGACGAGTGGCGGAAGCTCCGGCGAAGTGCTGCTGGCGGCGCCCACGGTTGACAGCGGCGGCCTGCGAGCGGGCTGGGCGGAGCTGGCGAGGGGGGTGCTGACATTCCACGGCTACAGCTACGTCCCGGGCGTGACGCTGTCGGGCAACATCACGCCCGACGGCGCGGACCTGATGATCGGCGGGCGCTCGGCCGCGCATGGAACCCTGCGGCTCGGGGCACGCGAAGCGCTCGTCGGGAAGCTCGGAGGCCGACGAGTCCAGATCAGCTCGAACCCCGACGGGACTGCGGCTATTGTCGGAGTCGATGCGCAGGCGAGCCCGCACTTCGCTCCTGGCCGCGCTGACGCCCGCGCTGCTGCTCGCGATCTCGCCCGCCTCGTCGGCCGCTTCACCGGCCGCTAGCTTCACCGCCTGCCCCGCCGACCCCACGTTCGCCTGCGCGACGGTGCCCGTGCCGCTCGACCGGACCGGCGCGGTGCCGGGGACGATCGCACTGAGCGTCGAGCGCCGCACAGCCGCCGGCGGACCCGGGAGCACGGCGGTGGTCGCGCTGGCGGGCGGACCGGGGCAGGCCACGCTGCCGCTCGCTCGGTTCATCGCCGAAGCGATGGCGCCCGCGCTCGCAAGCCGTGACCTGCTGGTGTTCGACCAGCGCGGCACAGGCGCCTCGGCGCCGCTCAGCTGCCCGGCGCTGGGGCCGGCGGAAATTGCGAGGGCCAACAGCCTCGGTGAAGTCATCCAGCGGTGCGCGAGCCAGATCGGCCCCGCGCGCGGGGCATATACCACGCGTGAATCCGTCGAAGACCTCGAGGCTGTCCGGCAGGCCGCGGGATACGAACGGCTCGTGCTCTACGGCACCTCCTACGGGACCAAGGTCGCGCTCCAGTACGCACAGCGCTATCCGCAGCACGTGGCATCGCTGGTCCTCGACTCGACAGAGACACCCGACGGGCCTGAACCCTTCCACGTCGGGACCTTCAAGGCGATCCGGCCGATGCTGCGGGAACTCTGCTCCGCTCGCGCCTGCGACAGGATCACGCGCGCGCCGCTCCCCGATCTCGCCCGCCTCGTGGCGGAGACGAGCTCGCGGCCGCTGAGCGCTCAGACATATGACGGGAGGGGAAGGCGGGTCCGCCGATCGATAACCAGCCGCACGGTCTTCGAACTGCTCCTGGCCGGCGACCTGAACCCCGCGATCAGGGCCCAGATGCCGGCCGCCGTTCACTCCGCGCTCGGGCATGACCTCGCTCCGCTCGCCCGGTTGCTGACGGTCGCGGCAACGCACCCACCACACGAAGAAAGCGCGAGCGCCGACGATCAGACCCTCTTCATCGACACCTCCTGCGAGGAGACGCGGTTCCCGTGGCAGCGCAGCGCGCCGGAAGCGACGCGCGCGGTCGAAGCCGAAGCTGCGCTCAACTCGCTGCCGGGGTCCGACTTCTATCCGTTCAATCCGGAATCCGCGCTGCTGGACATGACCATCCCGCTGTGCGTCGCCTGGCCGGACGCGTCGAGCGCGCCCCCGGCGACGGGACCGCTGCCCGCGGTGCCGACCCTGATCCTCTCGGGCGGACAGGACCTGCGCACCCCGACCGAAGACGCCGAACGCGTGGCGGCGATGATCCCCGGCGCGGAGCTGGTGCGGGTGCCCTACACCGGGCACTCGGTCATAGGCAGCGACCTGAGCGGATGCGCCCGCTCGGCGGTGGCGGCATTCTTCGCCGGAACCGCCGTCCAGCCGTGCAGCGCCGCCCCCGATCGCTTCCCGCCGGCCCCGCTCGCCCCGAGGAGCCTCTCGGCGCTGTCGCCCACGCGAGGCGTGCCGGGCCGGCAGGGGCGCACGGTTGCGGCCGTCCTCTCCTCCCTCCTCGACGCACGCCGCGCGATTCTCGAGCTGGCGCTCGACTTCGGCGAACTGCCCGTGGGTGCGAGCGTCGGCGGCCTGCGAGGCGGCACGATGACCATGACGAGCACGGGCGTCCGGCTTCATCGGTTCGCCTACGTCCCGGGCGTGCAGGTCAGCGGCCTGGTGCCGACGGCGCTGTTGCTGCGCGACAGCGGTGCCGCGGCCAATCTGACGGTCGCAGGATCTTCTGCGTCGACGGGGAGGTTGCGACTGCGCTCCGGCGGCCGCGCGAGCGGCGTGCTGGGCGGGCGCTCGTTCACCGCCGACGTCTCGGCGACGGTCAGGGTCGCTCGGGCCGGCGCTGTGGCGGCAGCGCGGGGGCCGTTGCCCGCCGGCGAGCCCACCCTCCCGCTCTCTGCCCTGGCTCGCATCCGCTGATGGCCAACGCCCTCGCAGCAGAGACCTCGCCGTACCTGCGCCAGCACGCCGGCAACCCGGTGGACTGGCTCCCCTGGGGACCGGCGGCGTTCGAGCGTGCCTCCTCGGAGGACAAGCCGCTGCTGGTCTCGATCGGCTACTCGTCCTGCCACTGGTGCCACGTGATGGAGCGCGAGTCCTTCGAGGACGTGAACACCGCCGAGCTGATGAACGACAGCTTCGTATGCGTGAAGGTCGACCGCGAGGAGCGCCCTGACGTGGATGCCATCTACATGGAGGCGGTGCAGGGGATGACCGGCCACGGCGGCTGGCCGCTCAACGTGTTCCTGACCCCCGAGCAGCTCCCCTTCTACGGCGGCACGTACTTCCCGCCCGATTCACGACGGGGAATGCCGTCCTGGACGCAGGTGCTGAACGCGATCGCCGAGTCCTGGAGCGAGAACCGCGCCGAGATCCGCGCGGGCGGGGAGGGGCTGCGCGAGCGCCTCGCGGGCGCCGCGGTCCTGCGTCCGTCGGAGCGGCCGATCGAGGAGTCGGAGCTCTCGGCGGCTGTCGCGCGCCTGGCCGAGACGTTCGACGCCCGCAACGGCGGCTTCGGAGGCGCGCCCAAGTTCCCCCAGGCCTCTGTCATCGAGTTCCTGCTTCTGCGTGGCGAGGCCACGATGGCGCTCGGGACGCTGCGCGCGATGGCCGGCGGCGGCATCCACGACATCCTCGGCGGCGGGTTCGCGCGCTACAGCGTGGACGAGGCCTGGGTGGTCCCCCACTTCGAGAAGATGCTCTACGACAACGCCCTGCTGGCGCGCGCCTACCTGCACGGCTGGCAGGCCTCGGAAGACGGGCGCCTGCTCGAGGTGGCTCGCGACACGCTCGACTGGGCCCTGCGAGAGATGCGGGGGCCCGAGGGAGGCTTCTTCTCGGCCCTGGATGCGGATTCCGAAGGAATCGAGGGCCGCTACTACGTCTGGACGGTCGCCGATCTGAGAAGCATCCTGGGCGCCGACGCGGAGGCCGCGATCGAGTGGCTCGGCGTCAGCGAGCAGGGCAACTTCGTCGACCCCCACCATCCCGAGCCCGGCTTGAACGTGCTCCAGGATCGGGGGCCCGCTCCGGCGCAGGCGACGCGCGAGCGGATCCGCGAGCAGCTGCTGGCCGCCCGCGAAGAGCGTACGCGTCCGGCACTCGACGACAAGCGGCTGACGAGCTGGAACGCGCTCATGATCAGCGCCCTGGCCGACGCGGGGGCGGCGCTGGAGGATTCCCGCTACCTGGACGCGGCGGTCGCCTGCGCCGACTTCCTGCTGCGCGAGATGCGCGACGACGCCGGCCGGCTGCTGCGCACCTACAACGACGGGCAGGCCAAGATCGACGCCTACCTGGAGGACCACGCGTTCCTGCTGGAGGCGCTGATAGCCCTGTTCGAAGCGAGCTGCGAAGCTCGCTGGCTCGAGCAGGCGACGGCGCTCGCCGGTGAGATGATCGCGCGCTTCGCCGATCCGGAGCGTGGCGGCTTCTTCTCCACCGCCGCCGACGGCGAAGCGCTGATCGCTCGCCGCAAGGATGTCGACGACAGCCCGATCCCATCGGGCGCCTCGAGCGCGGCCATGGGCCTGCTTCGCCTCGCTCAGCTGACCGGCGAGCAGGAGTACGAGAGCCGGGCGCTGTCGGCGATCCAGCTCGTCCACGAGCTCGCACCGCGACATCCGGGCGCCTTCGGCCACCTCCTCCAGGCGATGCACTGGCAGCTTGCGCCCCCGCGACCGATCGCCTGCGAGGTCCCCGGCCGGCTGATCAGAGGATCGACAGGTAGCGATCGAGCTCCCACTGCGTGACCTGCACGCGGTAGTCGTCCCACTCCTGGCGCTTGATCTCGATGTAGCGGTTGAACATGTGCTCGCCGAGCGTCCGCAGCACGAGCTCGGACTCGGCGGTGATCTCGATCGCCTCGCCGAGGCTCTCGGGTAGCTGCTCCACCCCCAGCCGTTTGCGCTCCTCGGCCGACAGGTGATAGAGGTTCTTCTCCATCGGCTCGGGCAGCTCGTAGCCCTTCTCGATCCCCTCGAGCCCCGCCTGCAGCAGCACGGCGAAGGTCAGGTAGGGGTTGCAGGCCGGGTCAGGGCAGCGCAGCTCCATCCGCGTCGCCTGCTCGCGGCCCGGGTGATACAGCGGCACGCGCACCAGCGCGGAGCGGTTGCGGCGCGACCAGGCGACGTAGACCGGAGCCTCGAAGCCGGGAACCAGCCGCTTGTAGGAGTTCACCCACTGGGCGAAGATCGAGCAGATCTCCCGGGCGTGCTTGAGCTGCCCGGCGATGAACGCCTTGCCCACGTCCGAGAGGAAGTACTGGTCGTCGGGGTCGTAGAAGGAGTTCTTGCCGCCGCTGAACAGCGACTGGTGGGTGTGCATCCCCGACCCGTTCTCGCCGAACAGCGGCTTGGGCATGAACGTCGCGTGCCACCCGTACTTCATGGCGTACTCCTTGACGGTGATCCGGTACGCCATGCAGTCGTCCGCCATCTTCAGGGCGTCGGCGTAGCGCATGTCGATCTCGTGCTGGGAGGGACCGACCTCGTGATGGGTGTACTCGACATGGATGCCCAGCTCTTCGAGCGCGAGCACCGTCTCGCGGCGCACGTCGGATCCGGCGTCGAGGGTCGTGAGGTCGAAGTACCCCCCACGATCAAGCACCTCGGTGGAGCGCGAGTCGCGGAACAGGAAGTACTCGAGCTCGGGGCCCACGTTGAACGTGTCGAACCCCATCGCGTGCGCACGCTCCAGCGCGCGCCGCAGCACGTGGCGCGGGTCGCCCTCGTAGGGGTTGCGCTCCGGCGTGATCACGTCGCAGAACATCCTCCCCACGCCCTGCTCCTCCGGGCGCCATGGCAGCACGGCGAACGTGCTCGGGTCGGGCATCGCGATCATGTCGGACTCCTCTATCGCGTTGAAGCCCGTGATCGAGGAGCCGTCGAACCCCATGCCGGCCTCGAACGCGTCGTCGAGCTCGGCTGCGTTGATCGAGAACGACTTCAGCTGCCCGAGGACATCGGCGAACCAGAAGCGGATGAAGCGGATGTCGCGCTCGGCGACCAGCGCCTTGACGTCCTCGGCGTTACTCGGCTGCTCGGGTCCCATGGAGGCTGACCTTACCGGTGGCCCCGCCGCCCCGCTATCGACGGTTGGCCAAACCTCGGGCCGGCCGCTCCAGGCTCAGTGACCCGCGACTGCGGCGACGAAGCTCGCGACCGCTTCTGCTTCCTTGCCCTGGTAGAGCCCGGCCGGCATCTGTCCCAGCCCGCGTGCCCGCCCTTCGGCGATCGCGCTCAGCACGAGCGCCTTTCGGCCGGCGGGCGTCGCTATGTCCTGGCCCACCCTCACATCGAGGTTCGGGCCGATCCGGCCCACGGCCTTGACGGCGGAGAGCGTGTGGCAGACCGCGCAGGATCGAGCGAAGAGTTCGCGTCCTTTCTGCTGTTCGGCATCCAGGCGCAGACCGCCGACGGCCACGCTCGCCTTGTGCTCGCCGTTGAACGCCAGCACCAGCGCCGGGACCACGAGCCCGAAGGCGAACAGGACGGCTATCCCCAGCCCCACGAACCGCTGGCCGGTCCTCGACTCGGTGTACAGCGAGCGGCGCGCGCCGCGGGGGCCGCGATGGATCGCGACGAAGAAGACGCCGAGGCCCGCGAGCAGAAAGAAGGCGAGGACGATGATCACCATGCCGGCGGCAACATATCGCCTGGCGCCGCCGGAGGGTCCGGCGGGATCGAGGGTGGAGCGCCGGTGCCCGGCGCTCCGGGATCCAGGCTGGGCGCGCCGGTGCCCGGCGCTCCGCTCCGCTCCAAGCCGGGCGCAGGTCGCGCCGGCGCGAAGTCGGGCGGCCACTCGCCCATCCGTCCGGATCGAGCGTGAGAGGCTCCTCACCTTTAGGCTGCCCGAAGCTACGGCGCTAATGTGATTGCTGGCTGGTCAACCAACAAGCAATGGACGCGCGAACATGAACATCCTCCGCCGCCTTCCCCTCTACAAGGTGCTGCTCGTTTGCGCTCTGGCCGTTGCGATCGGCATCTCCGCCACGGCGCTCGCCTCGGCCGTCGGCTCGGGCGCCACGCCGCCCGCCAAGCCCCTCGCCGTCGCCGTGCACGACGCGCTCAGCCCCGCCCCCGTGGAAGGCGTCAGCGCGAACATCACCCTCACCAACCGCCTGCTCGAAGGTGCCAACCTGGCGAGCGGCAGCGGCCAGGCCGGCGGACTTGCGTCGAGCCCGCTGGTGAAGGGCGCCTCAGGGCGTCTGTGGATAGCCAAGGACGGTCACGTGCGCCTCGAGCTGCAGGCCGAAAAGGGCGACACGGAGATCCTCTACGACGGCAAGACGATCACCATGTACGACGCCGCGTCCAACACGCTGTACCGCTACACCATCCCCGCCGACTCGCAGACGGGCACGCAGCCGGACACCTCGACGCAGCAGCACGAAGCGCCGAGCGTCGCCAAGATCGAAGAAGCGATCACGCACATCGACGAGCACGCCAAGCTCTCGGAAGCGACGCCTGCCAACGTCGCCGGGCAGCCGGCGTACACGGTGCGGATCTCGCCGAAGGAACCCGGCAGCCTGATCGCAGGCGCCGAGCTGTCCTTCGACTCGGTCCACGGAGTCCCGCTGCGCACCGCGATCTACTCGACATCGAGCTCCTCGCCGGTGATCGAACTGGCCGCCACCGAAATCTCCTACGGACCGGTCGACAGCTCGGTGTTCTCGTTCACCCCGCCCTCCGACGCCAAGGTCGAAGACCTCGGCGGCTCCTCGGACGCCTCGACCGGGACGACACCGGGGACGGCCGATCAGGCGAGCAAGCCCACGCTCACCGCCCACGGCAAGGGGCTGTCGACGATCGGCGTGCTCCAGGAGAAGACGTCGACGACAGGCAGCAAGAGCAGCACGCTCGAAGGACTTCCCAAGGTCGACATCAACGGCGTGAGCGCCAGCGAGCTGCGGACAGAGCTCGGCACGATCCTCACGTTCGAGCGCTCCGGCGTGCGCTACGTGGTCGGCGGCTCGGTCCCGCCCGCCGCCATCGAGGCTCTGGCCCGAGGCCTCTAGCGTGAGCGACGCGGCGTCGCCGCCGCCCGTGAAGGCGCGCGGACTGGTCAAGCGCTACAAGGAGGTTCTGGCGGTCGACCACATCGACCTGAACGTCCGCATGGGCGACGTCTACGGCTTCCTCGGCCCGAACGGCGCGGGCAAGACGACCACGCTGCGCATGGCCCTGGGCCTGATCACGCCGACCGAGGGCTCGGTCGAGCTCTTCGGCCGCGATCCGATGCACCAGGGCGCGCGTGCGCTCGAGGGCGTCGCCGGGTTCGTCGAGGCGCCGCGGTTCTATCCCTACCTGAGCGGTCGCAAGAACCTCCAGCTGCTGGCGGCGCTGGACGGAGACGACGCGTCCGAGAGGATCGACGAGGTGCTCGAGGTCGTCGAGCTGGCGCCGCGGGGAGCGCACCGGGTAGCGGGCTACTCCCACGGAATGCGCCAGCGGCTCGGGATCGCCTCGGCGCTGCTGCGGCGCCCGCGGCTCTTGATCCTCGACGAGCCCGCGACGGGTCTCGATCCGGCGGGTATGCGCGACATGCGCCGGCTCATCCGCCGCCTGGCCGACGACGGCATCACGGTGCTGCTCTCGAGCCATCAGCTTCCCGAGGTGCAGGAACTCTGCGACCGCGTGGCGATCGTCGACTCGGGGCGCGTGGTCTACGAGGGCGCCCTCAGCGACCTGCGCCGGCAGGGTGGCGCGGGCTATCGCCTGCGCACCACCGACGAAGCACGCGCCCTCGAGCTGACGCGCACGCAGAGCGGCATCGGGGATGCTCTCGCCGGAGAGCACGGGATCGCCTTCCAGGCCGACGAGCAGGCAGTCGCCGGGCTCTCGCTCGCCCTCGGCCGTGCAGGGATCGGCATCCTCGCGCTGACCCCCGAGCTGGCGACCCTCGAGGACCTCTTCTTCAGGCTGACCGAGCAGCGAGACGGCTTCGGGGACGTACCGCGGGACCTCGTCGAGCCGGCCGCGGGCGACGGAGAGACGCTGGTGCGCGCGCAATGAGCACCGTGGCGGCATCGGCTCCCGCGACGGCGACGCGATCGTCGCGAAGGAGGCGACCGTCGACCGCGACGGTCTACCGCTGGGAGCTGCGCAAGCTCGTCTCGCAGAAGCGCACGTACCTCGGTCTGGGGCTGGTCGTGATCCTGCCGCTGTTCTTCGTGATCTTCCAGAACGTGCACCAGCGCCACGACCGCGGCGCCGACAACATCTTCGCCGCACAGATCACGCAGTCCGGCCTTGCGACGCCGGTCCTGATGCTCCTATTCCTGTCAGTGTTCATGTTGCCGCTGGCCGCCTCGCTCGTCGCTGGTGACATCGTCGCCGCCGAGGACGGCAACGGCACGCTCAAGACGATCCTCACGCGCTCGGTCAACCGCGGCCAGGTGTTCGCGGCAAAGGCCCTCGCGGCCGCCACCTACGCCACGATCGCCGTCTTCCTGTCGGCGGTGGTGGCGACCGTCGCCGGGATCGCGTCCTGGGGCTTCCTGTCGGTCCGAACGTTCTCGGGAACCATCGTCTCGGCCCCCGAAGCGCTACTGCTCGTGTTCGCCTCCAACGCGATCTACCTGATCCCGCTGCTCGCCGTGGCCGCCATCGGCGTGCTGCTCTCCACGGCCACTCGCAACAGCGCGGCGGCCGTGGTGGGGACGATCGGCTTCGTGATCCTGCTGTTCATCGTCGCCCAGATCCCGGGGCTGGAAGGGGTCAAGCCCTATCTGCTCACCGAACAGTTCGAGAACTGGCACGGCCTGCTCCGCACGCCGACGGACTGGGCGCCGATCGCGCATTCGGCGTGGGTGTGCGCGCTCTACGGCCTGCCCGCGCTTTTCGCGGGCTATCTCGTCTTCCTGCGCCGCGACGTCGCCGGCGGGTAGCCGGCGATCTGACCCGGCCGGCGGCTGGCAAGCGCCCGCGCGCGGCGAGCGTCGCGGGCTGCGCCGCGGCGCTCAGCCGACCTCGGCCGGTAGCTCCACGACCGACAGCTCGACGTCGCCCATCAGCCGCCGGGCCTCGCGCGCGTCGATCAGTCCAGCGCCCAGGCGGGCCGTGGACTCGGCGCCGCAGGCGACACCGAAGCGGAGGCACTGGTCCGGCGCGCGACCTTCGTAGCGGGCGCCGAGGTAGCCGGCGAGGAACGCGTCTCCGGAGCCCCGCTTTGCTATCGGCTCGCGCGGTTCGATCCGGGCGCGCTTGAGGCGCCGCTGGCCGTCGATGAGCACCTGCGCGAAGCAGCCGTCGGGCAGCGTCATGATCGCCTCGCGCGGCCCGAGAGCCGCGATCTCGGCCACCGCCAGCGAGCGGTCCTCGTCGCCGGCGAACTCGTGTCCGACGAGCTCCTCCGCCTCTAGGACGTTGGGCGAGACGACGTCCGGTTCGGCTCGCACTGCCTGACGCAGCGGCTCTCCGTCGGTGTCGACCACCGTCGTGACCTCCATCCGCTCGAGGTCCCGGATCAGCGACGCGTAGATGTCCGGCTCGACGTCGCGCGGAAGCGACCCCGCGAACACCACGATCGCGGCACCCCGCGCGAGGTAGAGCAGCTTGTCGCGGAACAGCTCGATCTCGCGCTCGCTCACGGATGGGCCGCGTTCGTTGATCTCCGTCTGCTCCCCGGTTGTCGGGTCGAGCACGGAGGTGTTGGTGCGGGACTCGTCTCGGATCCTCACGAAGTCGTTCAGGATCGACTCCTCGGTCAGCTGCTCGACGATGTGCGTCCCTGTCGCGCCACCGGCGAATCCGGTCGCGATCACCGGCTGGCCGAGGGCCTTCAGCGTGCGCGCGATGTTGACGCCCTTGCCGCCCGCCATCGTCCGCTGTTCGACCGTACGGTGTCGGCGGCCCAGCTTGAAGTTCGGCACCGCAAGGCTCTTGTCGATTGCAGCGTTGAGCGTGACCGTGATGATCATGCTGGCTCCCTACCCACGTTGCAATACGCCTTAACGACGCACGATCCGGGCCGCACCACACACAGGCTAGCGGAACGATCCGGGACGCTTGACAGCTCGCCGGCGACGGCCTGC
This sequence comes from Solirubrobacteraceae bacterium, assembly GCA_036498265.1. Classification (GTDB taxonomy): domain Bacteria; phylum Actinomycetota; class Thermoleophilia; order Solirubrobacterales; family Solirubrobacteraceae; genus Palsa-744. The sequence goes on from DASYFT010000037.1 coordinate 28,796, forward strand.
CCATGGGCTCGTGAGCCCCTCGGCGCCGCCGGCTAGCGCGCCGCGGCGCCTGCTTCCGAGATGCTCCAGGCAGCCTCGCGGAGGCGCTCGGCCTCGCTGAGAGCGGCCGCGGCCGGGTCGCCGCCGCTGGTCAGGTACGCGCCGGCGATGCTGCGAGACGCGCTCACCAGCCCGCCTGCCCGGCCAGGCGCGAACGCGGCGGCAAGGCGCTCCACACGTCCCCCTTGGGCGCCGACGCCCGGAAGCAGGAACGTCGCCTGCGGCATCAACTCGCGGGCCCGTGCGAGGTGCCCGGGCTCGGTCGCGCCCACGACCGCGCCGACGTCGCTCAGACCGGACTCGCCCACTCCCGGCCGGCCGAGGCCGTCGACCATCTCGGCGATCCGCTCCCACACCGTTCGTCCGTCCTCGAGGCGCAGGTCCTCGAGATCCGCCGCTCCCGGGTTGGAGGTTCGCACCAGAACGAGCACTCCCGAGCCACGTGGCCTCGCGGCGTCGAGGAAGGGCGCCACCGCGTCCCGTCCCATGAGCGGGTTGACCGTCACGAGATCGGCAGCCAGTCCGTCGATCCTCCCGAACGGGGACTCCGCGCCGCCGATGAGGGCAGCGGCATAGGCTGCGGCGGTCACATCGATGTCGCCGCGCTTGCCGTCGGCGATCACCAGCAGGCCGGCCCGCCGTGCGTGCTCGGCGAGGGCCGCGAGTACCGCCCAGCCCGCGGCGCCGAGGAGCTCGAACCGAGCGAGCTGCAGCTTCACGGCGACGCACGCCTCCGCCGTCGCGTCGATCAGCGCCAGGCAGTGCGCACGCACGGAGCGGGCGGCAACGTCCGCCGGGTCCCCGCCCTTCTCGAGGCCCGCGTCGCTCCCCGGCCACAGGGCGGCGGGGTCGGGATCGAGGCCCAGGACGATCTGCGATTCGCGCTCGGCGACCCGAGCCGCGAGGGTGTCTCCGAAGCGGCGCGGCGCGGTCAGCGATCCTTCACCGCTTCACCGCGCTCTTGAGGCCGCTGCCGGCCGTGAAGCGCGGGACCCGCGACGCCGCGATCTGGATGCGCTCGCCGGTGCGGGGGTTCACGCCCATCCGCGGGCCGCGCTCGCTGACGTGGAACTTGCCGAACCCGGACACGGTCACCTCGCTGCCGCGTCGCAACGCGTCCTCGACCGTGGCGAGCACCGCCTCGACCGCCCGCGCCGCATCCTGCTTGGTCAGCTCGGCGCGATCCGCCACCTGGTCGACCAGCTCGGACTTCGTCACTTCGTCCTCCTAGTTCGTGAATCGGTGCGCCGAAGCTAACACCAACTGCGGACAGGCGCATACGTAAGAATGCGCGCATGGCGATCAACCGGGTGGCGTGGCTCTCGACGGTCCTCGTGGCGCTCCTCACGGCGCTGCTGCTGCTCCTCTCGGGCTACACCGGCTACGCCGGCCTGGGAGTGGCGGTGGCGGCCTCGGCCGCCATCAACCTGCTCTAGCCCGAGGGGCACGCTCATTCGGCGCCCGGCGCCTGCGTCCGGTCGCCCGGCGCCCGCTCGGCGTCGCGACCGCCGAGCCAGCGCGCGAACGCGCGCAGTGCGCGGCCGCGGTGGCTGATCGCGTCCTTCTGCTCGTCCGAGAGCTCGGCCATCGTGAGGCCAGAGGGTCCGTCGTCGGGCAGGAACGCCGGGTCATAGCCGAACCCCCGCTGCCCGCGCGGGCGCTCGGCAAGGCTCCCCCCGCAGCTGCCCTCGAACAGCCGCTCGACGCCCTGCGCGGGATCCACGTAGGCGATCACGCAGACGTACTCGAGCTCGCTGCCCGCAGGGGCCTCGCGCAGCAGCTTCGCGAGGTTCTCCTCGTCGCTGGCCCCCTCGCCGGCATAGCGGGCAGAACGAACGCCGGGCGCGCCGCCGAGCGCCGCGGCGGCGATCCCCGAGTCGTCGGCTATCGCCGCGCGGCCCGTTCCTCTCGCGGCCGCGCGTGCCTTTCCGAGGGCGTTCTCGGCGAAGGTCTCACCGTCCTCCGGTGGCAGCGCGACCTCGTCCGGCAGCGACTCGAGCGTCCAGCCGCCTCCCGGGAACGAGCGCTCGATCAGCCGCTCGAACTCGCGCCGCTTGTGGTCGTTGTGGGTGGCGAGCAGGAGCTTCACGCCGGTGCGGCGGCGAGCGCCTGCTCCTGCGCCGCTCGCAGCTGCTCGATGCCGGTGCCGGCCAGCGCAAGCAGCTCGTCCAGATGAGCGCGGGACAGCGGCGTGCGCTCGGCCGTCGCCTGAACCTCGATCAGGCCGCCGTCGCCGGTCATCACCACGTTGGCGTCGACCTCGGCGCTCGAGTCCTCCGGGTAGTCGAGGTCGAGAAGCGCCTCCCCGTCGATGATCCCGCAGGAGACCGCCGCCACGGAGCCCGTCAGCGGCGAGCGCTCGAGCCGTCCCTCCTCCCGCAGCCGCGCGCTTGCGAGCGACAGCGCGACGTAGGCGCCGGTGATCGAGGCGCAGCGCGTTCCGCCGTCCGCCTGCAGCACGTCGCAGTCCAGGTAGACGGTCCTCTCCCCGAGCGCCTCGAAGTCGACGATGCCGCGCAGCGAGCGTCCGATCAAGCGCTGGATCTCGACGGTGCGGCCGTCGGGCCGCCCGCGCGTCGCGTCCCTCTGCTTGCGCTGCCCTGTGGAGGCGGGAAGCATGCCGTACTCCGCGGTGAGCCAGCCCCGGCCCTGGCCGGCCATCCAGCGCGGCACCCCCTCCTCGGCGGAGGCCGTGCAGATCACCCGCGTCTCGCCCACGGAGATCAGGGCCGAGCCGGTCGCCGTACGGACGAACCCGGGCTCGATCGTCGTGGGACGCAGGTCGGCCGGACCGCGGCCATGGCTGCGCTCGCGCATGCGAGCCATCATTTCAGAGCGCTACGGTCGGAGGATCGTGCGCGCGCTCGTGGTGTCCAACATGCTGCCGGACGACAGCCACCCCGAGCGCGGCAGTTTCGTGCGCGACCAGGTCGCGGCGCTGGCGACGCTCCCCGGCGTCGAGGTCGAGCTCTACGAGTTCGCTCCGGGAGCACGAGCGCTCGCGACCGCGGTTGTCTCGCTCCGGCGGCGCTTCGGCGGCCACGGCGCGCGCCGCCGACGCGTGGGCGCGGGCGCCGCCGAGACAGCGTCAGAGGCGGCGCCTCGCTTCGACGTCGTGCACGCCCACTTCGGCCTCACCGCCTGGCCTGCGCTGGCCGTGCCGGCGCGGGTCCGAGCGCTGACGGTGCACGGGACCGATGTGAGCCATCCCCGCACGCGGATCGCAACCGCAGCCGTGCTGCCGTCCGTCGACCTGCTCGCGGCCGTGTCGGCGCCGCTGATCCAACAGCTTCCCGGGCGGGCGGCAAGGCGGCGCGCCCAGGTGCTGCCATGTGGCGTGGACCTCCGCCGTTTCCGGCCGCTGCCGCGTGAGCAGGCGCGCCTCGAGCTGGGTCTGCGGCCTGCCGGCCCGTACCTCCTCTTTCCGGCCGACCCGTCTCGCGCGCTCAAGCGCTACGACCGCGCGCTGGCGCTCGCGGATGCAACGGGCGCCGAGCTGCTCGTGCTGCGGTCGGTCGAGCCCGAGCGCGTTGCGATGTGGGTCAACGCGGCCAATGCCGTGCTCGTGCCGTCCGAGCGCGAGGGATTTGGCCTGGCCGTGCTCGAGGCGCTCGCCTGCGACGTGCCGGTCCTGGCAACACCTGTCGGGGTTCACCCGGAGGCGTTGCGCAACGTCGCCGGGACGCTATGCGCCCCGTTCGATCCGGGCATCTGGCGCACGGCGCTCGAGCCCTTTCTGCGCGCACCGGATCCTCGTGTGGAGGGCCGCGCGAGCGCGATGCCGTTCTCCTCCACGGCCACAGCCGAGCGTGTGGTGGCGGCCTGGCGGGCCGTCCTGGAGCGATCCGGCCAGCTGTCTGGGTAGCATGAATCGGCTGTGGATCAGATATCCGGCACAACTCCTGCCGACGCTCAGGCGCAGGTGCAGGACGACAGCCGGTCGGCGCAGGCCGGCGATCCGGCGATCCCGCCGGACACCGGCGAGCAGCACTCCGGCGCGACGGGCTTCGGCGCCCGTGGCCGCATGCGCAGGCGCGCGCGGTTCCTGCGCAAGGCGCGGGAGCTCGCCTACCGCGACCTCGGCGGCCTCGTGTTCAACCTGCACCGCTTCGGCCAGCGCAACGACGCGCTGGTCATGGGCAAGCTGACCACGCTCGGGCACATCGATGCGGAGCTGCGAACCCTGGAGGCCGCGCTGCGACAGCGTGGGAAGGTAACCGTGCTGCGCGAGGCAGGGATCACCGCCTGTGCCCGTTGCGCGGCGATCCACTCGAGCGAAGATCGGTTCTGTCCGAACTGCGGACTGTCGCTCAGCCCCCACGCCGACCTCCCGATCGCGGGCGCCACGTCTGTTGCACCGCCGCCGGCCCCGCAACCACAGCCTCTCACCGGACAGCCGTCGCCCCCTCTCACCGGACAGCCGTCGCCCCCGACGACGGGCGCCGGCGCGCCGGGGCCCTCGACCGCCTCCGAGCCGGCACCCGAGCCCTCGGCGGCCGGGCGGGGGCCGGGGCGCGCCGCCGATCCCCCGAGCTCGCGGCGTCCGCTCGACCCCGTGGCATCGGGGCGCTCCGCGCCTTCGCCGGATCCACGGCCGAGGGCGGGCTCGCAGGCGACTTCGGAGCCGGACGAACCGACCGAGATCCTGAATCCCCCCTCCGCCGGATCGTGAGCACCGCCACATCGCCGCCGCCCAGCGCTCGTGAGGGCACTACCGGCGCGCACGCCCCGGCGCCCGCCGGCGACGCCTGCCCGCTTTGCGGTGCGCCGCTCCACGGCGAGCAGGAGTGGTGCCTTCGGTGCGGGGCGGCCGCGCGAACCCGGCTCGCGGCGTCACCCAACTGGAAGGTCCCGATCGCCGCTCTGCTGGCCTTGATCGTGCTCTCGCTCGGCGTACTCGCCGCGGCGCTCGTCGACCTTGCCGGCTCGGGGGGCAACACCCCGACGACGACACGGACGGTGACCGGGCCCGCGGCGCCGGCGGCGCCGGGAACGCTCCCGGGAAGCACGACGCCCGGAGCAGCGACGCCGCCGGCCTCGACACCGGGGAGCACCACGGCAGCGCCTCCTGGTACGACGACGCCGGGAGCCGGCGCTGGAGCCACAACGCCGGGAGCCACTTCGCCGGGCGGTGTGCCGCCGGCGACGACGGCACCGAGGTGAGCGCAGCCGAGGCGGACGTCGCGGTCGTGGGCGCAGGCGCGGCGGGACTCTACGCGGCGCTGTGTGCCGCCCGCGAGCGCGCGAAGGTGACGCTCGTGTCGGCCACGCCGCTGGCCCAGACTGCCAGCTACTGGGCGCAGGGCGGCCTCGCCGCGGCGCTCGCCCCGGATGACTCCTTCGAGCTGCACCTCAGGGACACCGAGCTTGCGGGACGGGACCTGGTTCGCCGCTCCGCGGCTGAGATCCTCGTACACGAGGCGCCGGACCGCGTCCGAGACCTCCAGGCGCTCGGCGTGAGCTTCGACGGCGATCGCCTGGGACATCTGGCACTGGGTCTCGAGGGCGGCCACTCCGTCAGGCGCATCGTCCACGCCGGCGGTAGTGCGACGGGCCGGCGGGTGGTTCGCCAGCTATCGGCCCTCGTGGCCGCGGACCCGCTGATCACCGTCCTCGAGGGCACGCGCGCCCAGGCGCTGTGGCGCTCCGAAGAGCGTTGCCGGGGCCTGGTGTGCGACGACGGCCGCGTCATCTCCGCCGATGCGGTGGTGATAGCCACCGGCGGCTCGGCGGCCCTGTGGGCACGCACCACCAACCCGCCGGGGTCCCAGGGCGTCGGGCCCCTGCTCGCCCACGCGGCAGGGGCCGCGCTGGCCGATCTCGAGCTGCTCCAGTTCCACCCGACCGCGGTCATCGGCGTGGCAGGGCGCGAGGGGTTCCTGATCACCGAGGCCATCCGCGGGGAGGGCGCCACGCTCCACGACGCCTCGGGAGAGCGGTTCGTCGACGAGCTCGCTCCTCGCGACGAGGTCTCGCGGTCGATCCAGGCGGTGCTGGACGCGACCGGTGAGCGAGCGGTCGGGCTGGACATGCGCGGCATCGATCCGGCGCGCTTCCCGAACATCTTCTCGGCGCTCCGCGACGCCGGCGTCGACCCCGCGAGCGAGCTGGTGCCCGTGGCGCCCGCGGCCCACTACGCGATGGGCGGCATCGTCACCGACCTGAACGCCGGCTCGACGCTCACCGGGCTGTATGCCGTCGGGGAGTCCTCCTGCACCGGGCTGCACGGCGCCAACCGCCTGGCTTCCAACTCGCTGAGCGAGTGCTTCGTGTTCGCGCGCCGAGCCGTGGCGGACGCCCTCTCGAGGGAACGGCAGCGACTCCCCGCCGCGGGTGCGCCTGAGGTCGAGCGGCTGCAGGGTTTGCCGCCCCCACCCCTCGCCAGCCGCTCGACCCGGGAGGCGCTGTGGCGGGACGCCGGCATCCTGCGCTCGGCGGAGGGTCTCACGAAACTGCTCGAGGATCCCCATCCGCTCGCGCGGCTGATCGCGCGCTCGGCGCTGGCGCGCAGGGAGAGCCGCGGCGCCCATCAGCGCGTCGAGTACCCCGAGCGCGACAGAGCGCTGGACCGGCGCCACGCGGTGCTCGCCGGCGACGGGTCGCTGGAGTGGCAGACCTGGAGCTGAGGCCCTCGGGCCGGCCACGGCCTCCAAAAGGGAGCAGCGCCCGTCGAGCCACGCACCATTTCATAAGAAATTCGTGGGTTCCCCTTTAACTCGCTCCTTTACGGTGCTAGCGGTGTTTGTGTGCTGGAAGGTCTTCGGGCCAATGGAGTCTCAGAGGAACGGCGGGTGTGCTCCAACCACGAGATCTCAGCAATAGAGAAGGTCAGGAGTAGTCGTCATGTATCAGTTCAGTCGAGCCATCTACCGTGAGCTCGCGCCCCGAATCATGGCTCCACCGCCGGGAGCCACCGCCGGTAGCAACCACAGTGCCGTCCTGCGGGCCTGCGAGGAAGTGATCACGCGTCTGGCCACCGATCGGCACTACTTCGCCCGGCCGGCCCGCACGCTGTTCTGCGATATCCGCAGCTACTTCCCGATGTCCGACCAGCCCTACGTCCACCACGTCGTGACGCGCTACGTCGGCTACGCCCAGCAGTTCCTCGCCGAGCATCCCCACGAGGGCTACACGGCGGTGAGCGGCGCGCCGCCGCAGTGTCGCGCCACGACCCGCAAGGGTGCGGCGTGCCAGCGCGTGCCCCTGGCACACAACGGCTACTGTCCCTCGCACCAGCACCTGGCCGACACGGAGGACCGCGAGCTCGCGGCAGCCTGAGACTGCGTAGGCTGCCGCGGATGCTCCTGGGGGTCGACGTCGGCGGCACCTTCACGGACGCGGTGCTGCTGACCGCGGACGCACGCCTGCACACGGCGAAGGTCCCGTCGACGCCGGCGCAGGAGTCGGTCGGCGTGCTCGACGCCGTCCGTCTGGTGCTCGAGCGTGCCGGAGCCGAGCCGGCTGACGTAGAGCGCTTCGCCCATGGCATGACCGTCGCGACGAACGCCCTGCTCGAGGGGCGGACCGCCCGCACGGCGCTGATCGCAACCGACGGCTTCACGGACGTGATCGAGCTGGGGCGCCAGGCGCGCGTGGACCTCTATGACCTGTGTCGCGCGGCTCCCGAGCCGCTGGTCCCGGCCGAGCTGCGCTTCGCGGCGCCGGAGCGGATGGGTCCGGACGGACCGCTCAGAGCGCTCGACGCCGGAGCCGCGCGCACGCTCGTCTCCGAGCTGGCGCGCCACGATCCAGAGGCGGTGGCGGTCTCGCTGCTGCACTCCTACGCGGACCCCTCGCACGAGCTGATGCTCGGCGAGCTGCTCGCCGAGCTGCTGCCCGGCGTGCACCTCTCTCTCTCAAGTGATCTCGTGGGCACCTTCCGGGAGTACGAGCGCACCGCCACCACGGCCCTCGACGCCGCGCTCTCGCCGCTGCTCGAGGAGTACCTGACGCGGCTGTCGGGCGAGGCGCGGACGATCGCCCTTTGCCAGCCGCAGATCATGCAGTCCTCCGGCGGCCTTACAGAGCTCGAGCGCGCCGCCGGCCACGCGGCGCTGACCGTCCTGTCGGGGCCGGCCGGGGGAGTGGGCGGCGCCCTGCTGCTGGCGCAGCTGGCCGGAGAGCGCAGCGTGCTGTGCTTCGACATGGGCGGGACCTCGTGCGACGTGTGCGTGATCGAGGACGGCCGGGTGCAGGAGACGGCCGAGCGCGTCATCGCCGGACGGCCGCTGTCCCTGCCGGCTCTCGACATCCACACGGTGGGCGCCGGCGGCGGCTCGATCGCCTGGCGCGACGCCGGCGGGGCGCTGCGCGTGGGGCCGGCCTCCGCGGGAGCGGTCCCGGGGCCGGCGTGCTACGGGCGCGGCGGCACCCTGCCGACCGTGACGGACGCCAACCTGCTGCTGGGTCGGCTGCCGGAGGACTCGCCGCTTGCCGGGAACGTGGCGCTCGACCGCGGCGCCGCGGAGCGAGCGGTCTCGGCGCTCGCCCTCGAGCTCGAGCTCGACGTGCCGAGCTGCGCCGAAGGCATCGTCCGGGTTGCCGAGGCCGAGATGCTCGGGGCGCTGCGGGTCATGACCGTGGAGCGCGGGATCGACCCGCGCGAGTTCGCGCTCATGCCGTTCGGGGGCGCGGGCCCGCTGCATGCCGCGGCGCTGGCGGCCGAGCTGGGGCTCTCCAGGGTGCTCTGCCCGCGGGCGTCGGGCGTTCTCTCCGCGCTCGGGCTCGCGGCAGCGGCGCCGCGGCGGGACGTGTCGCGGACCGTGATGCTCTCGGGCGCCTCGCTGTCGCCGGGGCGGCTCACCGAGGAGCGCGACGCGCTCGTGGCGGAGGCGAGCGCGGCGCTTCCGGCCCGTCCGCAGCGGGTGCGCGTCCGCCACGAGCTCCGCTACCGCGGCCAGTCGTTCGAGCTCGGCGTCGAGGAGGAGCTCGAGTCGTCCAACGGCTCGCGACCCATGGAGCCCGAGGAGCTCCACGCTGCTTTCGCCCGGGCGCACGAGTCGCGATACGGCTACGGCGATGAGGGCGCGGGGATCGAGCTGGTCAACATGCGCGCATCCGTCTGGGGGCGGGCGCCGGCGCTCCAGCCTGCGGCCGGGAACGGGGCCGCGACGGCCGCGCGCGCGGTGCGCACGGTCCTCTTCGACGGAGAGGGACTCGAGACCGTGGTGCTCCGTGGCGAGCTCGCTCCCGGCACGGTCCTGGACGGGCCCACGCTGTGCGCGCTGCCCGAGTCGACGCTGCTCGTCCCACCCGCCTGGCGCGGTGAGGTGGACGCTCAGGGGACCGTCCATCTCACGCGCACGGAGGGCGACTGAGCGATGCTGGACCCGATCGAGCTGCAGGTGGTGACGGGGGCGCTGGCCGCGGCGTGCCGGGAGATGGGCGTCGTGCTGATCCGCTCGGCGCACTCCTCCAACATCAAGGAGCGCCGCGACGCGTCGACGGCGCTCTTCGACCCAGACGGCGAGATGGTGATGCAGGCAGAGCACATCCCCGTCCACCTCGGCGCGATGCCCGCCGCCGTCGCGGCGGTGCTCGGCGAGCAGCACGCCCCGGGCGTCTCCTGGGTCCTCAACGACCCCTTCGCCGGCGGCACGCACCTGCCCGACATCACCGTCGTCACGCCCGTCTTCCTCGCGGGCGGCGGACCGCTCATCGGGTTCGCGGCCAGTCGTGCCCACCACGCCGACGTGGGCGCGCCCGTGCCCGGGTCGATGCCCGCCGACAGCCGCTCGCTAGAGGAGGAGGGCGTCGTGATCTCCCCTCGCACGATCAGCGAGGAGACGCTCGAGGACATCGTCGCCGGGATGCGCCAGCCGCGCGAGCGCCGGGCCGACCTGCTCGCCCAGCTCGCGGCGAACGGCACGGGCGCGATGCGCCTGGCCGAGCTCGCCTCGCGCGTCGGCCTCCAGGGCCTGCGCGAGGCGACGGACGCCGTGCTCGACTACTCCGAGCGCCGGACGCGCGCCTGCCTGGCGGCGCTGCCGGATGGCGTCCGCAGCTCGGAGGACGTTCTCGAGTCGGCGGACGGCGACCTGCGGCTGCGGCTGCGGGCAGAGGTCGACGGTGATCGCCTGGTGCTCGACTTCAGCGGCAGCGCGCAGCAGCATGCCGGAAACCTCAACTGCCCGCTGGCGGTCACCCGCTCGGCCTGCCTGTTCGCCGTCCGCGTCCTCACGGATCCCGACATCCCGGCCTCGGCGGGCGCCCACCGCCCGCTCGAGGTGATCGCGCCGCACGGGACGGTGCTGAACGCCAGACCCGGCGCCGCGGTGGCCGCCGGCAACGTCGAGACCTCCTCGCGGGTCGCAGACCTGGTGCTGAGCGCATTCGGGCGGGCCCAGGGCCAGGGGACGATGAACAACCTGACCCTCGGCAACGATGGCTTCTCCTACTACGAGACCCTCGGCGGCGGACAGGGAGCGTGCGCCGACGCGGATGGCCCGAGCGGCGTCCACGTTGCCATGACCAACACTCTCAACACTCCGATCGAGGCGCTGGAGCGTGAATTCCCCCTGCGGGTCATCGAGTACTCACTGCGCCGTGGCTCGGGCGGCGAGGGGCGCCACCGCGGGGGCGATGGCGTGGTGCGCGAGCTGCAGGCGCTGAGTGACATGACCTTCTCGCTGATCGCCGAGCGTCGCCGGCATCGGCCGCGCGGGGCGAGCGGCGGCCTCGACGGAGCGTGCGGTCGCGACCTGCTCGACGGCTCTCCGCTTCCGGGGAAGCTCACCGGCGAGCTGCGGGCGGGACAGCGGCTGCGTCTCGAGACGCCCGGTGGCGGAGGATTCGGCGATGCCGCAAGCGCCTGAGCTCGGCCGCGTCGGCTTCCTCGGGCTCGGGATCATGGGCTCGCGGATGGCGGCCAACGTCACTCGCCGGGGCTTTGCCGTGACCGCCTGGACCCATACGCCCGGCAAGGCGGAGCGGTGGGCGGCGGAGCACGGGGCCACCGCGGCCGCCACGCCCGCCGAGGCGGCGCGCGGCAGCGATGTCGTGGTGAGCATGCTCGTCGACGGCGACCAGGTGGCGAGCGTCCTGCTGGGAGAGCACGGCGCGATCGAAGGCGCGCGCGATGGAACGCTGTGCATCGACATGTCCACCATCGGGCCGCCGCAGACTCGGAGCATCGGCGCGGCGTTGCGCTCACGCGGACTGGCGATGCTGGACGCGCCGGTCACGGGATCCGCGCCGCGGGCGGAGGACGGCTCGCTGACGATCATGGTGGGAGGCGAGCGGGGCGACTTCGAGCGCGCGCTGCCGCTGCTGGAGGCGATGGGCGAGCTGATCGTGCACGTCGGCGAGCTGGGCCAGGGCGAGATGGTCAAGCTGATCAACAACTCGCTTGGTGCCGCGAACGCCGCCGCCGTGGCTGAGGCGCTCATCCTGGCTGCCGCCGGCGGCGTCGACCTCGACGCCCTCGTCCGGGTGGTCTCCGCCGGCTCGGGAGCCTCGGCCCAGCTCGCGCTCAAGGCCGGGCCCATGCGCGAGCACGACTACACCACCCTCTTCAAGACCGATCACATGCTCAAGGACGTGCGCCTCTGCCTGGAGGAGGCCCAGGCCGCCGGCGTGCCCTTCCCGTCGGCGGCGCATGCCCGCGACCTGCTCACGGCGGCCGCCGGTCGCGGCCACGGCCAGGACGACTACGCGTCCGTGATCGAGGCTGCCGAGGGCCTCGCCGGCCGTCGATTGTGAGGAGGTTGTGACACCGATCCTGGCCAGGCAGCCAGAAAAATGCCGGATTTGCAGGCGATTTGGGATTTTCGCCTGGTTTTCGTATCTTTAACGCGCCGATGGCGTTCGTCTCGCGGCGATGCGCGCGGCCTTTGTAGTGCTGTCCCCGCATTGCCGTCAGTTCTCCCATGCCAATTGCTTTCAAAGAATGGGCCGTCACCGTCCGCGCTCTGGCGGAAGGCGAGCAGCTCATAACACTCCGCAAGGGCGGCCTCCAGCAGGCCACCAAGCCCTTCAAGCTCGCCCACGAGCGGTTCTTCCTCTACCCCACCTTCGACCAGCGTCCCGGGGGTCTCGTGCGCGAGTCCCACCAGCCGGAGCTTCGCCGGGCGCTCGAGGAGGGTGTGTGGAGCGACGGCGAGCCGCCCCTGCCGAGCTTCGTGTCCGGCGCACCCGTGCAGCAGCCGGACCGCGTCCGCATCCGGGCCTGGGCCGAAGTGACCGACCACTTCACGATCGTGGACCCGCGCTGCGTGGATGCGCTCTCGCCCTTCTACGTGTGGACGCCCGACTACGCTGAAAAGCGCCTCGGCTGGCGCGGCCGCCAGCCGCTACACGTGCTGCTCATGCGGACCTATCGCATCCCCCGGCCGGTCACAGTGAAGGTGCGGGACGAGTACACGGGCCCGACGCCCTGGGTCGAACTGCAGCGCGAACTGCCGTTCGAGGGCACACCGGTGCTCTCCGATGCGGAGTTCGAGCGCGCCTCGGAGGAGATCCGGGCGATCACAAGCGAAGCCGGCCAGCCAGTCCTCGTCTGAGGCGGCCGTCGCGGCGAGCCGAGGCTCCTCGGCTGCTAGTCGCGCTCGAAGGTGAGCGCTTCGCGGGCCGCCTGCGCCCCCGACTCCGGAACCAGCACGTCGCGGGGTCCGGCCGCGAGCGATTCGGCCACGTCGAAACCGGACGAGCGGCGGACCATGCTGGGGATGCCCTCCTCGAGCAGCAGCCCCGCGATGAACTCGGCCTCGGCCTCGTTGGCCGCGCGCGCCACTTTGACGAGCTCGCCGTCTGAGTACTGCGGCTTGATCTTGCGTGCCGCGCGTCGGCGCCGGCTGGGCTCGCTGTCGTCTCCTCGATCGTGCACGAGCGGCATGCCGCAGGCCTCGCAGAAGCGCTCGCTGGACGGGTAGGTGCGCGCGCAGCCCGGACACCGGAGCGGCTGCCCGCTCATGGCCCGATCTCCGTGATCGGCACCTCTCGCACTTGGCCCTCGTCGATCAGATACGAGCGCACCTCGGGATCTCGATCTCCGGCGAGCCCCACGATGATCCACTCCACTCCCGGCCAGTTGGCGGCGAAGTTGAGGTCCGTCTGGGACGGGAAAGGGCGGCTGCGGACGTGCGAGTGGTAGATCGCGCCGATCTCGCGGCCCTGCTCCTCGATCTTGTTGGAGAGCTCGAGCAGCTCCCTCGGCTCTATCTCGAAGCGCAGCGGGCTTGCGTGGAGGTTGCTCGCCCGGTGGACGCCGGCCGCATGCCTCTCACCGACGGGCGATCCATCGAGCTCGACTGCCACCAACCCGCAGATCTCGTTCCGGGGATCCTCCAGCACGTGCGCGACGATCTCATCCAGAAGCGTCCTCGAGATCCTCATGCCGGCGTGGAGTCCGCGTGATCGATCGTGGTAACTACCACCACACGGTCGACTCGAGGTTCTCGACCTCGTCGACCGGCAGCGTGTAGATGCCGCTGGAGAGGTACTTCCAGCCGTCGTCGGCCACTACGAACACGACGTTGCCCTCCTCGAGCTCGCCGGCGATGCGCACGGCGATGCTGGCGATCGCGCCACTGGAGACGCCTGCGAACAGCGACTCCTCGTCGAGCAGCCTGCGGGTCCAGACGATCGCGTCGCGGTTGGTCACGAAGATCTTGCGGTCGAGCAGCGACAGGTCGATGATCGGCGGGATGAAGCCGTCGTCCAGCGAGCGCAGCCCCTGGACCGGCTCACCCTGCATCGGCTCCGCCGCGACGATCTTGACGGCGTCGCCGAAGGTCTCCTTCAAGCGCCGGCCGTTGCCCATCAGGGTCCCGCCGGTCCCGAGGCCGGCCACGAAAGCCGTCACCTCGTCCAGCTCTTCGAGGATCTCCAGGGCCGTGCCGTTGTAGTGGGCGTTCGGGTTGGCCTGGTTCCCGTACTGGTAGGGCATGTAGTACGAGGAGTCCTCGGCCGCCATCTCCAGAGCCTTGGCCACGGCTCCGTTGGACCCCTTGGAGCCCTCGGAGTAGACGATCTCGGCGCCGTACATCCGCAGCAGCTGCGTGCGCTCCGGCGTGACGTTCTCGGGCATCACCACCTTCAGGCGATAGCCCTTCATGGCGCAGATCATCGCCAGTGAGATGCCTGTGTTGCCCGAGGTCGGTTCGAGGACCGTGTGACCGGGCCCGATCGCCCCCTTCGCCTCGGCGTCCTCGATCAGCGCGCGGGCGACCCTGTCCTTGACCGACCCGGTCGGGTTGCGCGACTCCAGCTTCGCCCAGATGTGGACCCCTCGCTTGGGCGAGAGCCGCGGAAGCTCCACGAGCGGCGTGTTGCCGATCGACTGGACGATGTCGCCGTAACGACCTCCGCAAGGCCGGTTCCTGAGGCGCTCGGCAGCCATTACTTCACGGAATATAGCGGGGGTCGGATAGCGTGGCGCGTTAGTTTGGATTGTGCGGCGCCACCGCTTTGAGGGCGTCGGCGCGGTCAGGGTAGAACTCAGCGCGGGCGATCTTCCCCTCACAGACGGTCCAGATTGAAGCGTCGGCCTGCTCGACCTCTGCTCCGCCATATTCGTGCCTGCCGTAATCGCGAACGAGCACTAGGACACGATCACCGAAGTCGATCACGTCCTCGACCTCCGTGCGATAGGTCACCCAGGGGGTCAGCCAATCCAACCATGCGGCCCTCAGTCCGTCCAATCCGAGGAACTCCTTCGTGGTGCCGAACACGGGTATGGCGCACGCGAAATCCGAGCGGTACCGAGGGGCCATCGCGCCACTCACCCCACGCCAGAGCGCATCGTCGCGAATGAGCTGTGCGATATCGACATCGGGAGGGGGCTGCAGCCCCCGTACAAGCTCCACGTTCGCTTGCGACATGGCCGGCCCAGCCTAATCGAGCGGCGAGCCATCTCGGTCGCCCATCCATCACCGGGCGCGCCCGCGCCGCTCGGGAGCCGGCGCTCCGCGGAAATCCGAGAGCCGGCGCTTGGCGCCGCTTTGCGAGAAATGGCGAGCGCGAGTCCGTTACGCACCCCTACTGTGGCGGTTCGTCCCCCGCGCCCGCACGCCCGCAGCATAGGCGGGCGCCGCATCCATGTCAAACTGCATTTACGGCCGGCCGAGCAGCCGGCGCCCAGCAGGATCAGATGCCCGGTCCGGGCGAGGGGATCTCGAGCATGCGGTCATCCGAGGAGGACTTCGACTACGACTGGCTGGTGATCGGCTCGGGCTTCGGCGGCAGCGTGTCGGCCCTGCGCCTGACAGAGAAGGGCTACTCGGTCGGCGTGCTGGAGTGCGGGCGGCGCTTCGCCGATGACGAGTTCCCGAGCTCCACCGCTGACATGAAGCGCTACTTCTGGCGGCCGCGGCTCGGGATGAAGGGGATCTTCCGCCTGACGACGTTCAAGGACGTGGCGGTGGTGTCCGGCTGCGGCGTCGGCGGCGGCAGCCTCGGCTACGCCAACACCCTCTACGTGCCGCCCCAGCCGTTCTTCGAGGACCGGCAGTGGGCGGAGTTGGCGGATTGGGAGGCGGAGCTGGCGCCGCACTACGAGGAGGCGCAGCGGATGCTCGGCGTGGTGCAGAACCCGTACGACGACCCCGCCGACCGGCTGCTTCGCGAGCTGGGGGACGAGCTGGGTGTCGGGGACACCTACAGGAAGACGCCGGTCGGCATCTTCTTCGGCGAGGCCGGCAAGACCGTTCCCGATCCGTACTTCGGCGGAGACGGACCGGAGCGCACCGGCTGCGTGCTGTGCGGTCGCTGCATGGTGGGATGCGTGCACGGAGCGAAGAACACCCTGGTCAAGAACTACCTGTACCTGGCCGAGAAGCATGGGGCGCGGGTGATGCCAGAACGGACGGTCGTGGACGTCAGGCCGCTGGGCTCGCCCGACGGCGCCGACGGCTACGAGGTCATCTCGGAGCGCTCCGGCGCATGGCTGCGCAAGGACCGCCGCTCGAACCGCGCCCGCGGTGTCGTGGTGGCCGCAGGACCGCTGGGCACGAACAAGCTGCTCCAGCGCTGCCGGCTCGGCGGGTCGCTGCCTCTGGTCTCCTCGCGATTGGGCGAGCTGGTGCGCACCAACTCCGAGTCGATCCTCACGGTGACGGTTCCTGAGGACTACCCCGACGACCTGGTCAAGCGGGTTGCGATCAGCTCGTCGATCTACCCCGACCCGAACACCCACATCGAGACGGTGACCTACGGCGACGACGGCGATTCGATGCACCGCCTCTACACGCTGATGGTGGGGGACGGCACGCGCGTGACCCGGCCGCTGAAGCTGCTGGGCCAGATCCTCCTGCATCCGAGGCGGCTGGCCAAGGTGCTGTTCCCGAAGCACTGGTCTCGCCGCACGATCATCCTGCTGGTGATGCAGACGCTGGACAACGCGATCGCGCTGCGGCCGCGCAGAGGCCCGTTCGGCTCCTTGTGGCTCCAGACCGAACAGGATCCGCAGCGTCCGAACCCGACGTTCATCCCGGTCGCCAACAGGGCCGCGGAGTGGTTCGCCCGGCGCACCGGCGGGATCGCCCAGAGCTCGGTGATGGAGGCGCTCTTCAACATCCCCACGACCGCCCACATCCTCGGCGGCGCGGTGATCGCGTCGGACCCCGAGCGTGGCGTGGTGGACGCCCACCAGCGCGTGTTCGGCTACGAGAACCTGCTGGTCTGCGACGGCTCCGCGATCCCGGCGAACGTCGGCGTGAACCCGTCGCTCACGATCACCGCCCTGGCCGAGCACGCGATGGCCCACGTCCCCCCCGCTCGCTCGCCCGGCGAGGACCCGGAATCGGCCGCGAGGCCGAGCGCCGCCGCGCCTGAGGCAGCACCGGCGCCGAGCGCTACTGCGTCCCGAGACGGACCGACGCCGAGCGCCACCGCGGCCTGACGCAGAGCGAGTACGTTGTGCGCATGGGAGGAAGGGCCGTGGGGGTCGGCTGTGCGGTGGCGGCTGTGGCACTGGCCGGATGCGGCGGCGGCGGAAAGAGCTCGAGCAGCTCCACGACGCCCCCGGCGACGACGGCTGCGAGCGGCTCGACAACCGGCGGCACGCCGGTGCTGCCCGCTGGGACGCCGGCGGCGCTGCGAAGCGTCCACGGGCCGCTGCTCGTCGCGGGCGAGCTCCCGGGACTCGCTCCGAGGGGCCAGGCGATGCTGTCCACGAGCGCGCAGAGCTTCGTCGCCGAATTCCCGCCGACCCAGAGATCCACGGAAGAAGCGAGGGTGAAGGCGCTCGGCTTCCTCGCCGCGGTCTCACAGCCGCTCTCGGCGACGCCGGGCCACAAGGGCGAAGGCGTCTCGCTCGTCGAGCTGTACCGGACCTCCAAGGGCGCGCGCGGCGAGGTAGCGGGCGAGCTGAAGCAGGCGACCGGCCGCGGTGAAAGCGCGTTCAGCGTGGCAGGCATCCCCGGGGCGCGCGGCTTCGGCTTCAACGGCTCCAGCGGTCCGAACGCGAACGTTGGCTTCGCGGTTGGCCCCGAGTACTACCTCGTCGGCTTCCAGGCGACTCCGACCGGCGGCCCCACGCGGGCGCAGCTGATTGCCGCGGCACAGAGCCTGTATCGCCGGGTGCGGGGCTGAGCCCGCTTCAGCGGCCGCCGGCCATCGCCGGCAGGATGACGAGCGTGTCGCTCTCGGCGACCGCCGTGTCGAGCCCGTCGAGCACCCGCACGTCCTCGTCGTTGAGGTAGACGTTGACGTAGCGGTTGAGCTCCCCGTCGGCCGCGAACAGCTGGGCCTCGGTCGCCGGGTGGCTCGCGGCGAGTGTCCGGAGCACCTCGCCGACGTTCTCGCCGGAGGCTCCGACCTCCTTCTCGCCGCCCACGGACGCGCGCAGGACCGGGGGGATCTTGATCGTCGCCATGGTCTGCCGGCAGACTACCCGGCGGCGGCGCAGAACGCCTCGTAATCGGGGAAGACCCCGAGCTCCTCGTCGGTGATCTGGTCGGGGTCGCGCGAGCAGATCGGGCAGTCCGGATCGCGGTGCACCTTGACCTCGGTGATCGTGGCTCCGAGCGCGTCGTAGAGCAGCAGCCGGCCGATCGCCGGCTCGCCGATGCCCAGGATCAGCTTCACGACCTCGGTGGCCTGCAGCAGGCCCATCGTGCCGGGAAGGACCCCGAGGACGCCGTTGGCGCCGCACGACGGCGCGAGCTCGGCCGGCGGCGGCTCGCGGAAGAGGCAGCGGTAGCAGGGGCCCTCGTACGGCTTGAACACCGAGAGCTGCCCGTCGAATCCGAGGATCGACGCCGATACGACCGGGATCTTCAGGCGAACGGTGGCGTCGTTGAGCAGGTAGCGGGTGGGGAAGTTGTCGACGCCGTCGACGACGATGTCGTAGCCCTCGATGATCTCCACGATGTTGGACGCATCGATCCGGGTGGGGTACTTGACGACCTCGACGTCGGGGTTGAGCGCGCGGATGGACTCCTCGGCGGAGTCCACCTTCGGCGTCCCGATGCGCTGGCTGTTGTGGATGACCTGGCGCTGGAGGTTGGAGAGGTCGACGACGTCATCGTCGACGATGCCGAGCGTGCCGACGCCGGCCGCGGCCAGGTACAGCGCGGTCGGCGAGCCGAGGCCGCCGGCGCCCAGCAGCAGCACCTTGGCGTCGAGCAGCTTCTGCTGACCCTCGGCGCCGATCTCGGGGATGAGGAGATGGCGGGAGTAGCGGTCGCGCTGCTCGGCGCTGAGCGCGCGGGGGATCTCGACCTCGTAGCCGCGGTCCTTCCACAGGGTTATGCCGCCGGTCATCGAGCGAACGTGCTCGTAGCCGAGGTCCTCTTGGAGCGTCCGCGCGGCGTAGGCGGAGCGGGCGCCGGAGGCGCAGTAGAGGATGACCTGCGTCGAGCGGTCCGGCACGGCCCCCTCGATACGCGACTCCAGGTGGCCGCGGGGGATGCTCTTGGCGCCGGGCAGGTGCCCGGTGGCGAACTCTTCGGTTCCGCGCACGTCGACGATGCTCACGCCCTCGTCGATCAGCTCGTTGACCTCGGAGGGGTCGACCTCATCGATCTGGCTCTTGATCTGGCGGAGAAGCTCCGCTCCGGAGGGACTCATCGTGATACTCCTAAACCACGCTCGGGATTCCAGGACTTCAAAAAGTATAGCGCCCTCGGAGCGTGCGCCCAAGGCCCCGACGTACCCTTGCCCGACGATGCTACGCCGTCCACAGCTGGCACTCCTGGGGACCGCCACGGTGCTCGTGCTGGCGCTCACGGTGGTGGTTCTCGTGCGCGGCTCGGCGGGCGGCGGCGCCAAGGGCACCCGGACCGCCCTGGCGGCCCCGGGCTCCGGATTCGACGGCGCCGCCCTGCCGGGCGGCGGGACCGCTCCGGATTTCACGCTGACCGACCAGCTCGGGCGCCGCGTCTCGCCGGCGGGCTCGCGCGGCGGGGTGACGGTGATCGCGTTCCTGTACTCGACATGCGGCGCAACCTGCGTGGTGATCGCCCAGCAGATCCGGGGTGCGCTCGACGAGCTGCGCAACCAGCCTGCGGTCCTGCTCGTGAGCGCGGACCCGGCGACGGACACGCCGGCGCGGGTGAGGCGGTTCCTCGACCAGGTGTCGTTGAGCGGCCGCGTCCACTACCTCACCGGGCCGGCGCAACGGCTGCGAGCCGTCTGGCGCGCCTACCGGATCGAGCCCGCGGGCGCGGGCAGGGCGACGTTCGAACGGACGGCCTCGGTGCTGCTGCTGGACCGCCTCGGCCGTGAGCGCGTGCTGTTCGGCCTCGAACAGCTGACGCCGGAGGCGCTTGCCCACGACATCGGGAGGCTGCAGGCCGGCTGATACCCTAGCTCGCAGGTAGGAAATCTGGCGATGATGTTCTCAACCAAGGCCGAGTACGGCGTACGCGTGATGGTGGAGCTCGCCCGGCGCTCGGGCGAGGAGCCGATCCCGCTGGCCGAGATCGCGGCGCACGACGGGCTCCCGCTCGCATATCTCGAGCACCTGGTGGCGCGCCTGCGCAAGGCCGGGCTGGTCGACTCGCGGCGTGGATCGCACGGCGGCTACCTGCTGGCCCGCCCTGCGAGCGAGATCACGATGGCCGACGTCGTCGAGGCCCTCGAGGGGGCGATCGCACCGATCGAGTGCATCTCGGAGGCCGCCGACGGATCGATCGTCTGCGCCCGCGAGGCGGCTGCCGAGCAGGTGTGCCCGACCAAGCTGCTGTGGACGCGGGTGCGCTTCTCGATCGTGAGCACGCTGCGTGAGACGACACTCGCCGACCTGCTGCCGGGACGGGGAGGCGAACCCCTCCCCACCGGCCCGGCCCTTCCATCCATTGACATCGAAGCACTTGCGACAGGAGCCTGACCAGAAGATATGGCCGACCTAGAGATCAAAGACCTGCACGTCCGCACCGAGGACCGCGAGATCCTCCTGGGGGTGGACCTCGAGATCAGCCGCGGGGAGATCCACGCGCTGATGGGGCCCAACGGCTCCGGCAAGTCCACGCTCGCCAACACGCTGCTCGGGCATCCCTCCTACGAGATCACGGAGGGCACGATCAGCTTCAAGGGCGAGGACATCACCGAGGCGGAGCCGCACGAGCGGGCGAAGGCGGGGCTGTTCCTCGCGTTCCAGTACCCGGTCTCCATCCCGGGCGTGTCCGTGGCGAACTTCCTGCGGATGGCGATCAACGCCAAACGGGAGGAGCCGATCCAGGTCAAGGAGTTCCGCACGCAGCTGCAGCACGCCATCGAGCTGCTGGACGTCGACCGGGCGTTCACCTCGCGCCATCTCAACGACGGGTTCTCCGGCGGCGAGAAGAAGCGCGCGGAGATCCTGCAGATGGCGATGCTGACACCCGACGTCGCGATCCTCGACGAGACCGACTCGGGCCTCGACATCGACGCGCTTCGCACGGTCGCCGAGGGCGTCCAGCGGCTGCACGACGAGCAGGGGCTCGGCGCGCTGATCATCACCCACTACCAGCGGATCCTTCACTACGTGGCACCGGACTTCGTGCACGTGATGATGGACGGCCGGATCGTGCTGGAGGGCGGCGTCGAGCTCGTCGAGCGCCTGGAGCGCGAGGGCTATGACCAGATCCGCCAGGAGGTCGGCGCGAACGCCGCAGGTGCGGCCGCGAGCGGTGACGCCGGTGTCTGACGCCGACGCCCCCGCGATCGCGACGAACGGAGCGGCGCCGGCGAAGAGCAAGGCCGGCCGCCACCGCGAGGCAACCCTCTACGAGGCCCTCGGCGGCGCCGGCGCGGCGGACGGACGCTCGCTCGAGGAGCTGCGAGCCGCCGCCCGCCAGGCATACGACTCGCTCGAGCTGCCCGTCTGGCGGCGCTCGGGGTTCTGGACCACGAACCTCCAGGCGCTCGACCTCGAGGCGCTCTCCGCCGGCGCCCAGGAGCAGGACGCGGGCGTGCCGGACGTCGTCTCGCGCACGCTCCCGGACCGCCCGCGGGCGGGCAGGATCGTCCAGAACGGCGCCTCGGTGGTCCACGTCGAGCTCGACCCCGAGCTGGCGGAGCGAGGCGTGATCCTGTGCTCGCTCGAGGACGCCTTCCGTGATCACGCCGAGCTGGCGTCGCAGTGGTACTCCAAGCGGCTGACCATCGACAGGCACAAGCTCGAGGCGGCCAACGCCGCCTTCTGGAGCGGCGGTGCGTTCCTGTACGTGCCGCGCGGCGTGGTCGTGGACGCGCCGTTCGAGATCGTCTACGCGATCGAGCGCCCCGGCGTGGCGCAGTACGGTCGCACGCTGGTCGTCGGCGGGGAGACGAGCGAGTTCCGCGTGCACGAGTACGACCTCGCAGACGACCTCGACGGCGAGGCCGGCGGCCAGGCGCTTCACGCGGGCGCCTTCGAGATGTACCTCCAGGACGGCGCACGCTGCCGGCTGGCGCAGGTGCAGGACTGGGGCTCCGGCGAGGTGTTCGA
The DNA here is from genome assembly GCA_036498265.1 of Solirubrobacteraceae bacterium. GTDB lineage: Bacteria > Actinomycetota > Thermoleophilia > Solirubrobacterales > Solirubrobacteraceae > Palsa-744. The sequence continues at coordinate 50,685 of DASYFT010000037.1, forward strand.
CGTCTCCACTCGCTACGTCGGTGTCGGGCGCGACGCCTACTGCCACTGGCTGCCGTCGCTGCTCGGCGGGCACCTCGTCCGCCAGCACCTCGAGCTGGCGGTGACCGAGCCCGGCGGGGACATGGCCTTCCGCGGCCTGCTGTTCACCGAGGAGCAGGAGCATCTGGACGTCTTCGCGGTGGACCTCCACGAGGCCGGTCCCTCCGGCGGCGACGTGCACTGGCGCGGGGCGGCCACGGGCGAGAGCCGCGCGAGCTTCGAGGGGCTGATCAAGATCAACCCGGGCTCGCAGCAGACGCACACCTACCTGCAGTTCCACTCGATGATGCTCTCGCCGAAGGCGCGGATCGACGCGATCCCGTCGGTGCTGGTCTCTGCCGACGACGTGTCGGCCTCGCACGGCGGCACGGTCGGCGAGCTGGACGAGACGGCGATCTTCTACATGCAGTCGCGCGGGCTCGACCGGCCCACGGCGGTCCGGGTGATCGTCGAGGGCTTCTTCGAGCCGCTCATCGGCGAGCTCGGAGACGAGGCGCTCGAAGACCTCGTGCGCGAGCGGATCGCCGGCAAGCTGGCGGCGGCCCGCGAGGACATCGAGACCTATGCCACCAGTCGCTGAGAGCTCGCTCGGCGTTCGCGGGGACTTCGCGGTCCTCTCGCGGACCTTCGACGGCAGGCCGCTGGTGTACCTGGACTCGGCCGCGACCTCCCAGAAGCCGGAGGTCGTCATCGAGGCGCTCGCGGAGCACCTACGCAGCCACAACGCCAACGTCCATCGCGGCGTCTACACGCTCGCGCAGGAGGCCGACGCCGCCTTTCACGGGGCGCGCGAGAAGATCGCCGCCTTCACCGGCGCGGAGCTGCGCGGCACGATCTTCACCAAGAACGTCACCGAGGCGATCAACCTCGTCGCATACGCCTGGGGGCGGCACAACGTCGGCCCGGGCGACGCTGTGCTGGTCACCGAGATGGAGCACCACGCCAACCTCGTGCCATGGCAGGTGCTCTGTCGCGAGCGCGGCGCCAGCCTGCGCTACCTCACGGTCGACGACCGCGGGGAGCTCTCGCTCGAGCAGCTGGACTCCGAGCTGGCCCGCGGCGACGTGCGGCTGGCCGCCTTCACGCACGTCTCCAACGTGCTCGGCACGATAAACCCGGTCGCCGAGATGACCGCGAGGGTGCGCGCGGCCGGGGCGGTATCGGTGGTGGACGGCGCCCAGGCGGTGCCCCACATGCCGGTCGACGTGCAGGCGCTGGGCGCAGACTTCTATGGCTGGACCGGGCACAAGGCCCTCGGCCCGACCGGCATCGGGGTCCTGCACGGACGGCCGGAGATCCTCGATCGGATGGAGCCCTTCCTTACGGGCGGCGACATGATCTCCTCCGTCGATCGGCAGAGCGCCACGTGGAACGAGCTGCCGGCGAAGTTCGAAGCGGGCACGCCGATGATCGCCGAGGCGGTCGGGCTGGCGGCGGCCGTCGACTACCTGTCGGCGCTTGGCATGGGGCGCGTGCGCGAGCACGAGCAGGCGCTCACCGCCTACATGCTGGAACGCCTGGCGGAGGTCCCGGGCCTGCTCGTGATCGGACCGCCGGAGGCCGAGAGCCGGGGTGGCCTGGTCTCGTTCACGATCGAGGGCATGCATCCCCACGACGTCGCGGAGCTGGTCAACCGCGCGGGCGTGTGCATCCGCGCCGGGCACCACTGCGCCCAGCCGCTCATGCGCTGCCTCGGCGTCGGCGCCACGGCGAGGGCGAGCGTCGGCGTCTACAACGAGCCCGGCGACGTCGATGCGCTCGTCGACGCGCTCGTGGCGGGCCGCGCGGTCTTCGGTCTCGGAAACCCCTGAGGCGGACGATGGACGACCTGTACCGCGACTACATCCTCGACCACTACAAGCGCCCGCGGAACTTCGGCGAGCTCGATCCCCACGATCTCGAGGCGCTCGAGCACAACCCGCTCTGCGGTGACGAGCTGAGCGTGCAGATCCGCGTGAGGGACGGCCAGATCGACGACCTCCGCTTCAACGGGCACGGCTGCGCGATCTCGCAGGCGGCCGCCTCGATCGCCTCCGAGGAGCTGAAGGGCATGAAGCTGGAGGAGGCGGGGCAACTCGACGCCGATTGGATGATCGAGCTGCTGGGTATCCCCGTGTCGGCGACCCGGCGCAAGTGCGCGCTGCTGAACCTGAAGGTGGTACGGGGCGCCGTGACCGGCGACGCGAGCTGGCCGACGGGCTCCGCCTGAAGGTCGGGCAGAATGGCTCCCGCCGGCGTCGCAGGCCCGGGTCGGGCACGGCGGCTCGATAGAATTCCTACTTCGGAGCACAGGATTCGCAACCAGCGAGGATTTGAGAGATGGCAACAGTTGACCGCATAGCCAAACCGAGCCCGATCGTCGAGGACGACCAGGGTCAGCTGCGCGCGCGCCAGGGTGTCTCCCGCGAGGTCGTGAGCGAGCTGTCGAAGATCAAGGGCGAGCCCGACTGGATGGCCGAGAAGCGGCTGAGGTCGCTCGAGATCTTCGAACGGAAGCCGATGCCGACGTGGGGCGTGGACCTGTCCGGGCTGAACCTCGACGACCTCGTGCTCTACTCGCCGCCGACCGCCGGCCGCTACAACAGCTGGGACGAGGTCCCCGCGGAGATGAAGCAGACCTACGAGGACCTGGGCATCCCCCAGGCCGAGCGCGAGCACCTCGCGGGCGTGGTCGGTGTCTGGCGCCAGGAGCCCGTCTACGAGGGGCTCAAGGAGGAGTACGCCAAGCTCGGGATCCTCTTCTGCTCGATGGACACCGCCATCAGCCAGTACCCGGAGCTCGTCCAGAAGTACTTCATGAACAAATGCGTGCCGCCGCAGGACAACAAGTTCTCGGCGCTGCACGGCGCGGTGTGGTCCGGAGGCTCGTTCCTGTACGTCCCCAAGGGGGTCAAGGTCGACCTGCCGCTGCAGGCCTACTTCCGCATGGAGGGCGCGGGCGAGGGGACCTTCGAGCACACACTGATCGTCGCCGACGAGGGCTCGGAGGTGAACTACATCGAGGGCTGCACCGCCCAGACCTACAGCGTCAACTCGATGCACTCCGCCGTCGTCGAGATCTTCGTGCACGAGGGCGCCAAGGCCCGCTACACGACCGTGCAGAACTGGTCCAAGGACGTCTACAACCTCAACACCAAGCGCGCGGTGGTCGAGGCCGAGGGGACGGTCGAGTGGGTCGGCGGCTCGATGGGCGCGAAGTACGTGATGCTCTACCCCGGCTCGTTCCTGATGGGCGAGGGCGCCCGCGCCGACCACCTGAACGTGGGCGTGGCGAGCGGCGGCGTGCACAAGGACACGGGAGCCAAGGTGGTGCACCTGGCGCCGAACACGACCTCGAACATCCTCGCCAAGTCGATCTCCAAGGACGGCGGCATCATGGGCTACCGCGGACTGGTCAAGATGGGCCACAACTCGGCCGGCTCGAAAGCCCGCGTCCAGTGCGACGGGCTGATGATGGACGGCGAATCACGCTCGGACACCTGGCCGGACATCCAGATCCAGAACCCGCACGTGACCGTGGCGCACGAGGCCACGGTGGGGCGCATCTCCGACGACCAGCTCTTCTACATGGGCTCGCGCGGCTTCACCGAGGACGAGGCGGCCGCGATGATCGTCAACGGCTTCATCGAGCCGGTCACCAAGGAGCTGCCGATGGAGTACGCGGTCGAGCTCAACCGACTCATCCAGCTCGAGATGGTCGGAAGCATCGGTTAGCTGAGAGCGCCGGTCGACACGATCGCGGCGCCGCTGTTCCCCAGGGGGCTGCCGTGGGTCAACGTGCCCGCCGGGGAGCAGGTGAGCATCCTCCAGCGGGGCAGGCCTATGCTGGTCGAGTTCTGGGACTTCTGCCGTCCCAACTCGCTGCGGACGCTGCCGTACGTGAAGGCCTGGCACGAGCGCTACTCGCCGGATGGACTGCGCGTGATCGGCGTGCACTGCCCCGGCTTCGAGGCCTCACGCGAGGAGCAGGCTGTGAGGGACGCGGTGGCCAGGCTCGAGGTCTGCCACCCGGTGCTGATCGACAGCGACTTCGAGCTGTGGCGCGACTATGGCAACGAGGGCTGGCCCGCCCGCTATCTGTTCGACGGGCGGGCGCGGCTGCACGACTACCACTACGGCGAGGGCGCCTACGGCGAGACGGAGCTGGCCATCCAGGAGCTCGTGGGGGTGGAGCGCGAGCCCCTCGCGCCGCTCCGCCCGGAGGACGCGCCCGCGGCGAGGCTGGCGCCGCAGACGGAGGACCAGCCGGGCCCCTACTCCGGCCCCTACGAGGCAGGCGGGGTGTGGGCAGTCCTGGACGGGACCGGCGTGGTGACGGTGGACGCGGGCGCGGGCGCTCGCCGGATCTCCGTCTCGCACCCCGGCGCATACCCGCTGCTCGAGCACGATCGCCACACGGCCGGGTTGCTCGAGCTGGCGATCGGGCCCGGGGTGCGCTGCCTGGCCACCTGCTTCACGCCGGGACTCGCCTGAGCGACCGGCGAGCGTCAGCCGGCCGACAGCAGCGCCACGCCGATGGCCGCGAACGCGATCCCGCCCCGTTGATGGGAGGCGATCTGCTCTCTCAGCACGGTCTGGGCGAGCATCACCGTGATGATCGCGTTCAGCGAGACGAGCACGGCGACGACGGCGGTGCTGCCGAGCGAGGAGGCGAGCAGGAACAGCGTCACCCCGCTCACCTCCAGAAGACCGGCTCCCAGCACGGGCGGCGCCAGCGCCCGCGGGAGCCTCGCGGGCGTGCGCGTCACGAGCACGAACAGCAGGCAGGTCCCGAACGTCGTGAGCCTCGACAGCCCCGAGACGCCGAGCGCGACGGCTGACCCTCCCTTCGCCGCCAGCAGCAGGATCGAGATCGCGGCGCCGGCACCCACCGACGCCAGAGCGGTCAGCACGAGCGCCCGACGGCTGAGCGAGACGTGCGCTGACCTCGCGGGCGGCCTCCAGGTGATCGCGATGACCCCTGCCAGAGCGAAGACGATGCCGACGCCCTGGACGGCATCCGGCGGCTGGCCGGCGACCGTCGCCGTGAGCGTCGGCAGGATCGCGGTCCCGCACGCCACCAGCGGGGCCGTCAGGCTCATCGCGCCGGCCGCAAAGGAGGCGTAGATCAGGTTGATCGCCGCGCCGCTCACGCAGCCGCCCACGAGCGCCGCGATCGCCCGGCTCTCGGAGATCCGCGGGCCGCCGAGCACACAGGCGATCGCCACCGCCACCAGGGCGACCACGTTGATCCACAGGGTGATGAGCAGCGGGCTCTGTTTGCGCGATGCCCAACCGCCCGTGAAATCGGCTGCGCCGATGCAGAGGGCAGAACCCAGCGCGGCGAGCGTCGCCAAGCGTCAGGCCGAGTCGAGGGTGGCGGGTGTCTCGCCCTCTGCGGCCCACACCAGGGCTCTGTCGACCAGCTCCGCCAGGGCCCGCACCGCGAGCAGGAGGTCCTCCTCGCGCGTGTCCTCGGCCTTCGCGTGGCTCAGCCCGCCGAGGCTCTGGACGAACAGCATCACGGTCGGGACCCCGGCCCTCGCGACCTCCGCCGCGTCGTGCAGCGCGCCGCTGTCCATCACGTGCGTCTCCCCCGTGAGTTCAGAGACGACATCGGATGCGATCTGCATCAGCTCGGCGTCGAAGGCGATCGGCTCGATCGCCCACAGCGGCGACCACTGGCACTCGACGCGCTCGGACGCCGCGATCTCGCCGGAGGTTTCGCGCGCGCGTGCGAGCAGGCCGGCGAGCACGTCGGCGTCTGCGTGCCGCTGATCGACGGTGAGGTCCACCTGCTCGGCGACGACGGTGGCAACCCCTGGAAGCGTCGTGCAACGGCCGGCGGTGAACTTGGCGCCGGCCTCCAGCGCCATCGCCCGCATGTCCAGGTAGAGGCGCGCACTCGCGGCAAGGGCTTCCCGTCGCCGGTCCATCGGGGTGGGCCCGGAATGGGCCGCCTGGCCGGTGAAGCGGACGACGTGGCGCTCGACCCCAACCGTGCCGCTGACCACAGCCAGCGACAGGCCGAGGTCCTGGAGGACCGGCCCCTGCTCGATGTGCAGCTCGATATAGCCGCGCACGCCCTCGAGGCGCGAGGAGGCGCCGGGCATCGCGGCTACGTCGACTCCGTGCGCGCGGAGGACGTCCGGCAGAGCGTCGCCCTCGCGGTCCGTCAGCTTGGCGATCGACTCCAGGTCGAGTGTGCCCGAGGCGGCGCTCGAGCCGAGCATCCCCCAGCCGAAGCGCGCACCCTCCTCGTCGGCCCAGTCGACCAGCTTCAGCGTCACCGCCGGGCGCCCGCGAAGCGCCACGGCGCGCAGGACCTCCAGTCCGGCGAGCAGCCCGAGGGAGCCGTCGAGCCAGCCGCCGTTCGGCACTGAGTCGATGTGCCCGCCGAGCACGATCGAGTCCGGGCTCTCGCCCCGTAGCGTCAGCCACTTGTTCCCCGCCGGATCGACCTCCCGCTCCACTCCGAGTCCCTCGAGCTTCGAGTCGAACCACTGCCGTGCCCGCTCCCAGATCGGCGTCCAGGCCAGGCGCTGGGCCCCGTTCTCGTCCTCGGTCAGCCCGCGAAGCTCCCTGAGCTCCGCCACCACCCGGGCCGGATCGGCGTGCAGCCCGGCGGACGCCACCTGGCCCCCTACCCGATCCCCTGCGTGTCGCCGCCGCCGCCCTCGACGTAGCGGCCGGCCAGGAAGTTGAGGACCAGTGAGGCGCCCATCCGCTCGGAGAGGGGGACGCTCTTAGTCGTCGGCGATGGTCGCGACGAGCG
>DASYFT010000038.1:0-90442 GCA_036498265.1 Solirubrobacteraceae bacterium
CGCACCCGCACACGACGAGCGTCCGCAGATCGGCCAGCCCCGACTTCCCTTGTGGGCGGCCCTGGCGAGCGGCGTCGTCACATCGGTGGCGCTCGGGTTCGCGCTGCGCGGGCTCGGACGCGCGCTCGCAGACGTCCCGGCAGCGCTGACGCCCCTTCAGCCAGCAGCGCTCCTCCCGGCCACGATCCTGCCCGTCCTCGGCTGCGGCTTCGGCTTCTACATGTCGTTTCACGCCAAGCCCCGGCCCTACTCGATGCGCGTGTTCGTGGGCATCGGCGCACTCATGGGCCTTGCCGGGGTGGCCGTCTCCGCAACCAAACTCCCGGCCTCGGCTGGTGGCGGCTCCATCATCACCACGATCGCCGTCGCCGTTGCCCCCACGCTGCTGATCATCCCCGCGCTGCTGACGCTCGTTCGGCGCTCCAAGGCACAGCTATAACGATGGCGCCAGCCATCCCCGCGCGATCGGCCCTTTCCTGTGCGCGGCGAGCAGGACGCGCGCCGGGTTTGGTCGGAAGACCCGCTCTTCGCCTCAGTGGGCAGGCGTTTTGCCCGCTCCTGCGGAGCGGAAATGCTGAACCGCCTCTCGCTGGACTCTCGAACCGGAGAAGGACCGAGCGTCCACTGTCGCGAGTCGAACCTCCACCGGGTTGCGCCGACACGGACCTGAACCGTGGACACGCGCGCCAGATGCGTCCGTGGGCGTCCGGAATGTCCGAAATAGCGACGCTCGCGGACACAGGCGGGCATCTCTGACGCTACGAGTGTTGCCAAAACTGTTGCCACGTCACGTGGCATCGAAGGGCGATGTGCAGCAGCCCGATCGATGTGCCATTGGCTGCCGCAGGTCCGCGCGAAGTGGTAGCCGAGATGCGGGTCGTGCACGAATGCTCGTCGTCCGTTGCGGGCGGTGTTCCCATGGTGATCCGCGATGTGGTCAGCGACGCGAACTCGCTGGTGATAGCGAGCACCCAGGCGCTTTCGGGCGCCTGGGCTGACGGATCGCTCGCCTACGGCGCTAGGTGTACCCGGGTGCGCGCGTGTGCCGTGCGGCGTAGGCAAATGAGTCCTCGACCAGCCGATGACAAGCGCGACGCCCAGCGGGAGCATTGGGAGGACCGCGGGCTTCGCGCCAAGCGATTCCCAGTCCTCCGAACCAGAGAGGCTGTTGATTACGGACGCTAGGAGTGACAGATGGCAGGTAGCGAGACGGCCCATATGAGCACACGGCCGGGCAAGCCCAAGGAGCACATCGTGAACGGCACGCCGACGAGCGCTGTGCGCTTGGACGGAGCCCGCGCGCTGATGAGCACCCTGGCGGACTCGGGCATCGACACGCTGTTCACCAACCCCGGTACCTCGGAGCTTCACCTAGTGGAGGCTGCTGAGGCTACGCCCGGCCTGCGGTCAGTGCTCGCCCTGTTCGAGGGCACGGTCAGTGGGGCCGCCGACGGCTTCGGCCGAATCGCCGGGCGGCCAGCGGCGACGCTGCTTCACCTCGGGCCCGGCCAGGCCAACGGCTGGGCGAACTTCCACAATGCCCGCCGCGCTCACACGCCAATCGTCAGTGTGATCGGCGAGCAGGCCACGTTCCACCAGCGCAATGACCCGCCGATCTTCTCCGATATCGCCGCCGTCGCCCGGACGCTGAATAGCCGAGTCACCAGCCCGCTGGACGCTGGAGAGGCCAGCGCGGCCGCCCGTGCCGCGTTCGCCGATGCCTGCTCGGCCCCGGGCCGCATCTCCACCGTCGTGATGCCAGCCGACGTATCGTGGTCTCCGACTGAGGTTATGGCCCCGGCCGTGCCAGCCCCCCTGCCGGCGCGCGTCGCGGACCAGCGGATAAGCGAGATCGCCGAGCTGGCCCGCGCCGGCGGCAATCGTGTGGCGATGTTGCTCGGCGGCCAGGCGGCGTGCGACGACGGACTGCGGGCCGCCAGCCGGATCGCAGCCGCGGCGGGCATTCGCGTGTTCCTGGACGTCTACACGACCCGCCTGGAGCACGGCGCCGGGCTGCCGGAGTTCCCCCGGTTGGGGTTCTACCCCCGGCAAGCGCTCGGCCAGCTCGACGGCATCACCCACCTGATCACCGCCGGGACGCGCGCTCCGGTGGCCTTCTTCGCCTACCTCGACCAGCCGACCCTGCTGACGCCCGACGGCGCGGCGAACCTGACTCTCGCCGACGTCCACGAGGACGCCATCACCGCGCTGGCAGACCTGGCCGACCTGGTCGCGCCGACCGTCAAGCCCCAGGTCAACGCCACGTTGCGGCCCGAGCTGCCGGCGGGCCCGCTGACGCTGGAGAGCTGGCCGCAAGTCGTCGGCGCCCTGCTGCCCCAGGACGCGATCATCTGCGACGAGAGCATCAGCTCGGGCGCGGGTCTGCTCGCCGCGATCGCCGGGGCACCCCGCCACGACGTGCTCAGCCAGATGGGTGTCGCGATGGGAGCCGGCCTGCCGTTGGCCATCGGCGCCGCCATCGCCGCCCCGGAGCGGCCGGTCATCGCCCTCGTCGGTGACGGTTGCGCCATGTACACGATTTCCGCGCTGTGGAGCCACGCTCGCGAGGACCTCGACATCACCACCGTCATCCTCAAGAACAGCTCCTACGGCATCCTGCGCGAGGAGTGGACGCTGCTGAGAGAGCCGGGACAGGGGGAGCTGCACGACAGCCCGCTGATCAACCTCACCGGAGCACCGATCGACTTTGTCGGCTTGGCCGGCTCGATGGGCGTACCAGGCGCCCACGCCGACACGGCCGAGGAGTTCGCCGCCCATCTGCGGCTTGCCCTCAACGAGCCGGGACCGCACCTGATCGAGATCGTCGTCCCGGCGATCGTGTGACCCGGAGACTCGCGAGGGCTGGTTGGCTCGGGACGTTGTCGTGATTGTCTGCCAAGGCGGGTAAGGGCGACTCGAGGGTTGGCGTCGGAGCTTCGCGAAGATTGGCGGTCCGACAGCGGGACCCGAGGGGCGCGCCGGCTCGCTAGGCTCCGAACATGGTGGAGTCGGGGGCGCTCCCGGTGCTGTTCGTGTTTGATCACGATCCAGCTTCGCTCGACGTGCTGCTCGGCGACCTCGCCGGGCGGTTCGGCCGCGACTTCGCCGTGCGAGGCGAGAGCTCTTCGGAGGCCGCTCTTGTCGCGCTGGGAGACCTGGCAGCCGGAGAACAGTCGGTAGCTCTGCTGCTCGTCGACGAGGCTGCCTCCGAGTTCCTCGTGCGTGCGCACGTGTTGCATCCGCGGGCCAAGCGAGTCCTCCTGGTCGACCGCAACTACTCCGCCACCAGCCCGGCAGTGCAAGCGATGACGCTCGGACGCGCCGATTATCACATCGTGCGGCCGTGGTACGACGACGAGACGATGTATGGCGAGGTCACCGAGTACCTCTCATCGTGGGAGACGGAGCAGAAGCCCAACTTCGAGCTGTTTCGGATCGTCGCAAGGGAGGGCGACAGCAGAGTGCTGCAGCTACGCGACGTGATGACGCGCTTCAAAATGCCGTTCGGGTTCTATGGGTTCGAGAGCGAGGACGGCGAGCATTTGCTCGACGAGGCCGGGCTCGACGCGACGTGCCTGCCTGCCGTGATTCGCTACGACGGCCAGGTCATGATCGACCCGAGCCCGACCGACCTCGCCGGCGCCGTCGGCGTCAGCGTCGAGAGCGACATTGACACGTGCGATGTTGTCATCGTCGGCGCGGGACCAGCGGGCCTGACCGCAGCCGTCTATGCCGCCTCGGAGGGGCTCGAGACCGTGCTACTCGAGCGGTGGGTCTCAGGCGGACAGGCCGGCTCGAGCCCGTTGATCCGGAACTACCCCGGGTTTCCCCACGGCATCAGCGGTGGCCTTCTGATGGAACGGACGTGTGAGCAAGCGTGGCTGATGGGATCCCACACCCTCTTCGCGCAGCAAGTGGTGGGGCTCGAACGGCCCGGTAACGATCGCGTCGTTCGTTTGATCGATGGGACCGGGATCCACGCGAGTGCCGTCGTGATCGCGACCGGAATCGAGTGGCGACGCCTCGGCGTGCCGCGACTCGAGGCGCTCGTGGGTTCGGGGGTCTTCTACGGCGCCGCAGTCAGCGAGAGCCGCGCTACGCAGGACCAGGACGTGTTCATCGTCGGCGCGGGCAACTCGGCCGGGCAGGCGGCGTTGCATCTCGCCCGGTACGCCCGCGCTGTGACGCTGCTCGTTCGCGGCGACAGTGTCGCGAAGTCGATGTCGAGCTATCTCGTGCGAGAGATCGAGTCGACTCCAAACGTCGTCGTTCGCCACCGCACGGAGGTGGTTGACGGGACGGGGAACGGCACGCTCGAGTCGATCAAGCTTGCTGATCGCGCAAGCGACACCGCTGAGGAGGTGTCCGCGGCGGCGCTGTTCATCATGATCGGCGGCGAACCCCACACACAGTGGCTTCCCGATGAGATCGCGCGCGACGCGCAGGGTTACGTGATCACGGGTCGTGAGCTTCTCAGGGAGGCCGGGGTGCACTGGGAACGCGACCGTGAACCCGGGATGCTCGAGACGAGCATGCGCGGCGTATTCGCCGCCGGGGACGTCCGGGAGGGTTCGATCAAGCGCGTCGCCTCGGCGGTCGGAGAAGGCGCGACGGTTGTGCGCTTGGTGCACGAGCACCTGCGCGAACACCAGCACGAGCGCACGGCGAATTAGCTAGTGCTCGCCCTGTCGGCGCTGATCAGCCTCAAATCCGCCCTCTGGAGGCTCCTGATCACGCACACTGCAGCAGCGAGCCCGTTTGCGGCACCGGGGTGTCAGGTCCGCGCTGGAGACGTTAACTCTGCGAAACCGCAAGCGCGACATTATTAGCATCGGACCAATGCATGCGATGAACAACCCAGGAGGCCTCACGCTCGAGATGAAACGCGCTCTTCCGGCGGCTACTTCGGTCGTGTTCCACGCCTTCACTGATGCGAACGAGCTGGCGAAGTGGTGGGGACCTGCGAGCTTCACGACGCCGAGCCTGCAGTTTGATCCGCGCGTCGGCGAGAGCTACCGGATCGAGATGCAGCCCCCGGCGGGCGGTCACTTCTATCTGACCGGCGAGTTCCGCGAAGTCGCCCCGCCTACCCGCCTCGTCTACACATTCATCTACGAGGACCCCGATCCCGACGACGTCGAAACCCTGGTCAGCCTGTCGTTCCGGGATCTCGGCAAATCGACGGAGGTGGCCTTCGCGCAGGGCCCGTTCAAGACCGAGGCCCGCCGTGCGCTTCACCGGGACGGTTGGACCGACAGCTTCGACAAGCTCGAGCGGCTCATCTCCAGACAGGCATAGGCAACCGGTGCTCCTCAGCCGGCGGCCGGCCACGGAGATTGCGCCCGGCCACGACCACCAAGTCGGGTGCCGCTAGTGCCGATCCGCGGTCAGGACCGGTATGGACCTCTAAGACTCCGGATGACGAGCCCCCGCGTAGTGCGCCTGACTGCTGCCAAACCGTTGCACGCGAGCGCCCAAGCGCGACCGGCCATGGCGGGTCGCCACCATTGAACAAGCCGATTTGCAGCCCTTACATCGATGCGGATGAGAGGACTCGAACCTCCACCCGGTTTCCCGGACACGGACCTGAACCGTGCGCGTCTACCAATTCCGCCACATCCGCAAGCTTGTGGGCATGCGAAGATAGCGCACCGCCACGGGGTCAGCCGATGTGCACCGGGCGCACGCCTAGCGCGTCTGCTGCCGCCGGCGCTCGCTGGGCTCGCTTTGCTAGCCTCGGCTCCATCAAAGCACGCCGCTATCGTCCAGGGGACTAGGACGCCGCCCTCTCATGGCGGAAACCCGGGTTCGAATCCCGGTAGCGGTACTCGATGAGGCCCCGAGATGAGCTTGGGAACGGCGAGGCCGGCGAGGACCTGAGGCGAGCCACCCGGTCCGGATGGCGGGAGCGCATGTCGGCGCAGGCCGCCGAAGCGCTGTCCCAAGCGCGAGCCCGAGCAGCCGTTCGTCCGCCGGGGAGCGCGCGAGCTACAGGACGCCGAATGAAACGTGTGGCAGTCGTAGTCACCCTGGCCACGCTGGCGATGACAGTCACCGCGAGCGCCGCTACGGAGTGGTTCTACGAACGCCAGCCGCTACCGGAAGGGCAGACGGTCGAAGTGCCCGCGAATGGCCCGTTCACGCTCTACCTGAAGGTCCCGCATCAGGTCCGCGTCGAAGTCGCCTGCGCCGTGAGCGGCGTCGAGGCGTTCTGGAACACGCCCGAAGCAGGAATGGATAAAACGAGGACGATCGCCTTCTCGTCCTGCACGTCGCCATGTGGCGAAGTGACGGTCACGCCCCGACTACCGTGGGGCGGCTCGATCCTGGGACTGCCATCGCCCTACGCGCTCGTGGATGAATGGCGGGAAACCCGCATCGCCCTGACGTGCGGTGGCGTGAACTACGGCACCTTCTCGGGCACGCTCCATCCCGTGAGCGGCGACGGCGACACGCAGGGGGGCGACGAGACTGACTCGTTCGTGGACTTCCGCAACGGACAGGTGCTCTACAACCCGAGCGGCGACAGCCTCACGCTCACCGGCTACTACCGCTTCGGCTACAAGGTCGGCAAGCAGGTGCGCGGCAGGATCACGGGCGAGGTTCGATGAGATGCGCGCGGGAAGAGACGGAGCACCGGGAGCCCTAGTTGGTGCGGCAGGCCATCGCCAACGCGACGACCCAACCGATGAACGTCCAGCCCAGGAAGATGTTGAGGACCGCAACGCTGCCCTGGTGCCTCACCTTGCGGGAGACGGCGACGACAGTGGGCATGAAGTACAGCCCAAGCAGGAACAGCAACCCGACCAACGCTCCGGCTCCGGTGCTTGCGACCAGCATGCCTGCATTATCGTGGCTGCAGTCCACGCCCTTGAGGCCTGGGCTCCGAGTCAGCGCACGGGGCTTCGCTGAGGCCTGCTGGACTGCGCGTCGACACGCCCGCCCTGGCTGCGTTTCCGCCTGATCGGCGGCGTGGGCCGCCGCGGCCGTCCGACGGCGCCGCTCCTCGTCGGAACGTCTCCTACTCGCCCAGCCCCACCGCTTCGAGAGCCTCTCGGCGGGTCAGGTAACCCACGGCTCTGCTCATCCTCCCGTCTCGGAACCACGTGACGTTGACCCATTCGAGCACGACCGGAGCGCCCGAGCGAGAGCCCTGCCCGGACCAAAGCGGCGGCGCTCACGACGCGGGTTCGTGGTCTGGCCTGGCGGCGTCCTTCTGACAGTGACGCGTCGTAGAAGGCCGCGAGGTGCTCCGCTTCCTGCTGTGGCGACTGCTCGGGTTGATCGCCGTCGTGATGTCGTTCGCGCTGGTCGCCTGGTTCATGGACGGTGGACCGGGGAGGCTCCTGCGCGGAGGGGCGCCACGACGGCTACATCTTCCGGGATCGGTCGCTGTCGAGCTTGTTTTCGACCCGCTCCGCTCGCTCTGGCACTCGAGGCCGGTGCTCGCCGTCCCCGCGCCCGCGATCCTGATCACGACCCTTTGCCTGACCGGCGTCGCGGTGGTGGCAGTCCGCTGGCGAGCGCGGGCTTACCGTCGCTACGTGCGGCTCGAGGTCGAGCCCTACCGCACCGATCACGCGACCGCGGACGCGCTGGTCGCGATGTTCGAGGCTCTCCACAAGCGCCTGCTGCAACGCTGGTGGCGCCGCTTGCTCACCGGCCAGCCATCGGTGGCGCTCGAGGTGCATCACACCGTCAGCTCCGCCGCGAAGCAGATGCAGCCTCGTGATGGCGCTGTCCCCATGTCCGCGTGGCTTGCCGTGGCGTGCCCTCGAGAATCTCGGGAGATGGTCGAGGCGGCGTTGCGAGCGGCCTATCCGAACTGCCGCGTGAGCGAGGCAAGTCGCACGACAGGGCGAGCCCCGACGGTGCTGCGCCTGAAGAAGCGCTTCGAGTTCATCAAGCGAGTCGCCGTGCTCGATCACTTCGCTCAGAGACGCGAGCCGCCCATGAACCGGTTGATCACGGCGATGGGTGCTTGCGGCGAGTCGGCTTTCGTCCAGATCGCCATGACACCCGCCCCGGCATCGTTCGAGCGCTTCGCCCGCCACTGCTACAAGCAGCACGAGGCACATCTCTCGCGAGCGCGCAGGGAGCACGTGGTGGTGCGCGACCGCTCCATGGTCGACGATGCCGAGCTGCGCGGAGGCCTCGACGTCCAGCACCGGCCGCTGTTCTTCGTCGATCTGCGAGTGGTCGCCGCCAAGCGAGGCGTGTGCGAGCGGATCGCCTCCGAGCTGCGGGCACACAACGCGGAGAACAGCCTCGTGGAGCGCGGTACGACCATACGCCACGGGTCGCTCGGCCTCTACTCGCGACGCGTGCAGCGCGGTGAGGGCAATCCCGTGCCTTCGTTCCGCAAGGGCGTCTTCGCGTGCACCGAGCTCGCCGCCCTGTGGCAGCTGCCATCGATCGACTACGCGACCGTCCCGCTCTCGCGTGCCGCGCTGCCACTGGCGCCGGCCCCGCCGGCCATCCTTCGAGCCCCGGACGGGGAGGGCGCCCTGCGCGACGCCGTCGGAGCGGTCTCGATCCACGTCGAGATGCGCAAGCAGAACACTGCCGTGCCCGGGACGGTCGAGCAGGGGAAGTCGAGCTATCTGGTGGCGACCGTCGCCGAGGACCTCCGCCGTGAGCGCTGTGCGGTGATCGTGCTCGACCCGAAGGGCGACGCGGCAGATGCCGCAGTCAGCCTGGTGTCAGAGGAGCGCACCTGCACGCTGTTGGACCTCTCACACCCGACGTGCGGCTTCAACCCGCTGGCCGTCGACGCGCCCGCCGACGTCATCGCCGACTACGTGGTCGGCGCGCTCAAGAACCTGTTCACCGATGTAATCGGGATAGTGAGGTTATGACGACGCCGCTGGACTTGGACGCTTACGTGCGTGTTTCGAAGGTTGCGGGGCGGGCCGGGGAGAGCTTCATCAGCCCGACCGTGCAGCGGGAGCGAATCGAGGCGTGGGCGAGCTTACATGGCGCCCGTTTGACGTGGCATGAGCCGGAGCTTGACGTGTCGGGGGGACGGATGAGCCGACCGGTGTTCGACCACATCATGCAGCGGGTCCGGACGGGCCGGACGGGCGGGGTGATCGTGGCGAAGCTCGACCGGTTCGCTCGTACCCTGGCGGGCGCGTTGACGGTGTTGGAGGAGTTCGAGCAGCACGGCGCGACGCTCGTGTCGGTGGCGGACAACATCGACCTGTCGACGCCGGTGGGGAAGGCGTTCCTGCGGATCCTGCTGGTGTTCGCTGAGCTCGAGCGGGACCGGATCAGCGAGTCGTGGAAGACGGCGACGTCGAGCGCGATCGACCGGGGGGTCCACATCGCGAGGCAGACCCCGGTGGGCTACCGCAAGCTCCCGGACAAACGCCTGGCGCCGGGGGAGGAGGCGGAGGCGATCAGGGACGCGTTCCGGCTTCGCGCAGGGCATGTCAGCCGCACGGAGATCGCACGGCGGCTGGATGAGACGGCGCCGCGGCCGAACGGCGGGCGGTGGACACCTCCGATGGTCGACCGGATCATCCGCAACCGGGTGTACATGGGGTATGCGTATCGTGCCGGCCAGGTCAACACGGATGCGCACCCGCCGATCGTCACGGAGGTGGAGTGGCATGCCGCGAACAGCGCCCCGGTGCGGGCGGCGTCGAAGAGCAGCAAACCGAACCTGCTCGGCGGCATCGCCCGCTGCGCCGCCTGCCGGTACCTGCTCGCGCCCGGCAAGACAAGGTTCGAGGTGGCCGGCGAGTCCGTCCCTGGGTACCGCTGCCGCGCCACCCACACCGCCGGCGCGTGCCCCGAGCCGGCGTCGATCAATGCACGCAAGCTCGAGAGCTACGTCGAGGGGCTCTGGCGGGCGCACATGGCCCAGGAGGCGTTCCTGGTCCAGGAGGACAACGAGACGCTCCAGCGGGCGGCGGAGGTCCTCTCAGGCGCCGAGGCGGAGCTGGCCGCGTTCGCCGCCGACCTGACCGCGCGGAGGATGCTAGGAGCGGGCTACCACGACGCGCTCGCCGCCCGCACCGAGGCCGTCGAGACTGCCCGTGGCGCGGTCAGGCAGGCTGCGGGCGACGACGCGTCGGGCGGCATGGAGGTCGAGCGCTACGACGAGCTTCCGGTGGTCGAGCGCAGGCGGATCATCGGCAGCTCAATCGACGCGGTCATCGTCCGCCGCGGCAACTCGAAAGTCCCGGTGGAGGACCGCGTCACGATCCTTTGGCGTGGCGAAGGGCCGGATGACCTGCCCCGCCGCGGCCGCGACAACGGCCCCATCCGGCCCTACACGCCGGAGCGGTAGGAGCCGCACATCGGGGGTCCGCGCGCGCACCACGGCGGCGAACGTCTCGAGGGCCGCCTGCGCCGCCGCCCGCGGCATCTCCCGAGGCGTGCGCGTGCTTGCGTCCGTGCCCATGGCTCCTACTCCGACGACCGCCCGGGGAGGGGGCCGCCTTCGGGTGTGCCGCGCTACTCTCTGTCGGAGAGTCTCAACCGGCAAGGGGCAGGAGCAAGAGTGGCCGGACGTGCAGCATTGCGAGCAGCCGACGCGGACCGCGACCAGGTCGCCGAGCGGCTGCGCAAGGCAGCCGGCGAAGGACGCCTCGCCACCCACGAGCTCGAGCAACGCCTCGAAGCCACCTTCACCGCCCGCACCTACGCGCAGCTGGACTCGATCGTCGCGGACCTCCCCGGGCGCCGCCTCACCCGCCCGGGCGGCAGCCGGCCGCCCGTCCGGGCTCGCCACGTGCTGCTAGGCGCGATCGCCGTCGCCGCGATGGTGGCCGTCATCCTGACCGTCGTGTTCGTCGCCACCGGCGTGTTCGCCGGATGGGTCCTCTGGCTCGCCGTCGGATGGTGGTTCTTCGGCCGACACCGTCGCCGCCTCGGACCCGGCCGCTCCGGCCGCGCCTGCGGCGGCTGGCACCGCGGTCCCACACGCCCGGGCGGATACTGGGCGTAGCTCGCTTGCCGCCGGCACAGATACCTCCATCTGCCGCTAGCTAGCGGCCAACTGACCGCGTCACCACCGGGCCCATCCGCGCCCCTCATAGCTCGCCTACTGGGGCGAGCTGGCGGTGAGTGTGACGGTCGCGTTTTCCGTGGTGCCTGCGGTGGTCTGCCAGGCGACCTGCACCCTTTCGCCCGGGTGTTTCTGGAGCATCAGTTCGATCAGTGCCGTGGGCGAGTCGATGCTGGTGCCGTCGATGGAGGTGATGACGTCGCCGGCGCTGATTCCGACGGCCGCCGCCGGGCTGCCCGGCACGACATTCTCGACCTGTACGCCTTCGCCTTCTCCGTTCACGAGCACGCCGAGCTTTGCGGTCGCGCCGAGGTGGATCGTGCTCGAGCTGTGTCCCTGCCAGATTTCGCCGGCGATGGCCCGCACGGTGTCGGTCGGGATCGCGAAACCCTCGTTGCCGGAGGTTTCCAGGCGGAAGGTTTGCGAGGCGGCGGTGTCCATGCCCACGACTTCACCGGCGCTGTTTACGAGCGGCCCACCCGAGTCGCCCGGCTGCAGGTTGCCCGCTAGCTCGATCAGGCCTTCGAGGCGCTCGTGTCCGCCTCCGAGCTCGTCACCCGCGGTGATCGACTGACCGAGCGCGACCACCTGACCGCCGGTCGCACTGGGTGTGCCGCCGGTGCCGCCGGCGTTGCCGATGGTCGCTATCGACTGGCCCACCTTTAGCGTGCCGGGGTCGCCAAAGCTCACGGTCTGCAGGCCGGAGGCGCCTTCGAGCTGCAGCACGGCGATGTCGCGGCTGTAGTCGTATCCGACCACACGAGCGGTGTAAGTGTTGCCGTTGCCGACGTCGGTTGCGGTGATCTTGGTGGCCCCGGCGATCACGTGGTTGTTGGTGATGACCTCGCCGCTGGATGTGACAACCATTCCGGTGCCGGCGGCCTCGCCGCCTTGCACACCGAGTACGGTGTTGATGTCGACAAGCCCGGGGTCCACCTTGGACGTGACCGAGCTCGAGACGTTTTCGCTCGAGCCGCCGCCCTGGCCCGACTGGCCGGTTTCGCTTTCGGGGGCACTGCCTTCGCCGAACAGGTTCCCGCCAGGTCCGCGTTCGCCGCTGCGAGGCGAGCGGTACGACCCGCCTGACCCGGCCGACGGTCCAAACAGTCGGCTGGACGCCGGTGCGACATGCAGCGTACTGGGAGCACCCCAAGCGAAGTGGCCCAGGATGACGCCGGCGGTGGCCACGAGCAGACCAAGCAGCACACCTCGCATGACACGTGTTGGCGGACGACCGGAGAGCATGCGCACAAGTTGACACCCGTACCTTGCGGTTCCCTGAACGCCCGGTAGGCGGAAAATAAGTCTTGTGGCACCGGCACCGCGCCCTGCCCATCCCGCCGGCGTGGGCGCGCTTGCATGGGGGAGGTCGATGTGGTCGCGACTGCGGACGCGTGGAGCAGGATCGCGCGGGCGGTCGGGTCGCCGAGACCGAGGCAAGGCGGGTCCCGGCGAACCTTGGCGAGCGTCCGGGGTGGTGCGAGTTGCCGTTTAGGTGTGGGTCCGCCGGTGCAGCGCTGTGCGAGCTACATAGAGGGCGACCGCGGCGACGGCTGCGGCTACGAAGAAGGCGGCGGAGTTGGCCTTGCCTTGGGCGCCGGCGAGTGCGAGGAACGCGGAGGTGAGGCCGAGCGCCACTGCGATGATCCACATCGCAGTCGGGCCGATGGCCGGGCGCGCCGGCTGACCGCGTACCGCGCGAGCAGCGTGTTCGAGCTGTGTGTAGATGATGACGCGGCCGACGAGCGCGGCGAACGCTCCTACACCGGCGACGGGCGCTCGGAGTGACGCGTCACTCACGGCGGTAGCAATGACACAGGCCGCGGCGAGCGACTCCAGCCCTGCCGCGGTCCGGAGCGGACCCTTTCGTGTGAGGAGCCCAAGCAGATGGCGCCGCACCGGAGGGGTGACCCGCGAGGCGAAGCGCCACCCGTACCCAAAGGGGACAGCCAGAAGGGCCACGGGGATGAGCCGTCCCCCGGGGCTGGGTGAGTGGCCGGTCAGACGGCCAACGAGGAAGGCGTCGAGGAAGAGTAGGTACGCCGCTTTGGAGAGGAAGACGCGGAGCACCAGGTCAAGGCTTTGCCGGCTGCGCCCAGCGTCTGGCTCCACCCCGATCGCCCGCGCGAAACCTGCTGCTGCGTCGGCGAGAGCGGCGGGATCGTTGAGACGCTTGCCGAGGCGCAGACGCGCGAGTTCGTGTTGAGCCACGCCGCTTCCGGGGTTCAGCTCGAGGATCCGGCGAAACGCATTGCGGGCCCGCTCGTGGGCACCCGCGGCGGCGTAGACGCGGCCTGCGGCCAGATGCGCCTCCGGCTCGTTAGGCGCGAGGGCGGTCATGCGCTCGGCAACCTGCTTTGCCTCCTGCAGATCACCGCCACGAACCTGTAACGCCCGGGCCAGCAAACCGAGGATGCGCCAGTCCGACGGTTCGATCGCGGCCGCCTCGCGCACGTGGGCGACGGCCTCCTCGGCCCGTCCCAGTTGCAGCAGTGCGAGTCCCGCCATCGCGTGAGGGAACCACGCGCCTGGCGATAGACCGAGAGCCGTTTCGGCGGCGGCAAGGGCTTGCTGTGAGTGCCCGGCGCATACGCGCGTGTAGGCGAGCATCGCCCATGCCTGCTGATCGCGCGGATGCTCCGCGACCACGGCGTCCAACACGCCTGCGGCGTCCTCGAAACACTGCTCTTCGAGCAGGACTCTTGCGCGTCGCATGGCGCCCGGGCGATCCACCAAGAACTCATCGGCCGACCGGACGCAAACATGAGACAACCCCGGATCAAACCTCGGTCCGGGCGCGGTCGCCGAGATGCTCTCCAGCCTGCCGCTCACCAGCAGCCAAATCGCCGCAGCGATCGTGCGCCGCCACGGGGACCGCATCACCGCTGGCTCCGTCCCTGCCCTCATTGCTGCTGTTGGCGAGTGGCCGGCCCTGGGCCGGCCACGCCTCCGACGGAGTGTGCCTGCCGACGCGCGTGGATTCGCCGGAGTCGCGGATTCCGCGCTGAGGCGCGTAGGGCCGACATGCTCGATTCTCGCCGATTGCGTTAGTCACAACGAAGGCCGTGAGGAGTACTGCTTCCAAAAGGGCCGCGGCAGCGCCGCGGCTCAGCGGAGCGGAGCAGCCGACGCCGTGCCTCCAAGCGATGGGAAACGCCGCGAGGCGGGTCGTTAGGATTGCGTGATGACTAGAAGGACATGGTTCATCACTGGTACTTCACGCGGCTTCGGCCGGGAGTGGACGAGGGCAGCCCTGGAGCGCGGCGATCGTGTCGCCGCCACCGCGCGAGACATGAGTGCTCTCGACGACCTGGTGACGGAGTACGGTGACGCGCTGCTGCCGCTGGCGCTGGATGTCACCGACCGCGAAGCGGCGTTCGCCGCCGTCGCCCAGGCCTACGAGCATTTCGGCCGCCTCGATATCGTCGTCAACAACGCAGGGTACGGCCACTTCGGGATGGTGGAGGAGATCTCCGAGCAGGAGGCTCGTGCTCAGATCGAGACGAACCTGTTCGGCGCGCTGTGGGTCACGCAGGCTGCGCTGCCGTTCCTGCGCCAGCAAGGCAGCGGCCACATCGTCCAGGTGTCCTCGATCGGCGGTATCTCAGCGTTTCCCACCGTCGGCATCTATCACGCTTCGAAGTGGGGTCTCGAGGGGATCAGTCAGGCGCTGGCTCAGGAGGTCAAGGAGTTCGGGATACACGTCACGCTTGTCGAGCCGGGCGGCTTCTCGACGGATTGGGCCGGACCCTCAGCGAAGCGCTCCAAGCCCAACCCTGCCTATGACGAGCTGCGCGAGCGCTACCAGCAGTGGCGCGCCGGCAACGTGCCGGGCGACCCTGCCGCCTCGGCCGAGGCGATCATGCGTGTCGTCGACGCTGACCCGCCGCCCCTGCGGGTGTTCTTCGGCACGGCGCCGCTTGGTATCGCCGAGAGCGACTACCAGCGGCGCTTGGCGACTTGGCGCGAGTGGCAGCCGATCTCGGAACTGGCTCAGGGCCCAAGCCAGTAGCGGATCACGGAGTCGAGTGTGGGAGAACTTGGGCCCGGCCGTCGCTTTGCGCGAGATGGGGTCCCGCCGAGCTTCGCACCGCGCGCGCCCACTCCGTACGACAAGCGCGAGCGACGATTCGAGCGTTCCGCGAGTGCTGTCTTCACGCCGAGGCGTCGCGCTACACGCGTACTATGACCGCACTACCGCCTGTACCGCCGATGACCAGATCGAGCGCCTCCGCGGCCTTGGCGAGCGGATAAATACTGCCGACGAAGACCGGCATCTCGCCATGGCCGAGCCGCTGGGCCACACGCGCGAGCCGGCCACCGTCGGCCTGCACGTAGACGTCGACAATCGCCACCCCCCGCTGCGCTGGCGGCGGCGCGCCCGTGATCGTGGCCAGCCGCCCGCCGTCGGCGACGACGGAGAGGGCAGTCGCCTCGCCTCCAGCTGCTGCATTGATCGCCGCAGGCACGCCAGCACCGCCGGCCCATTCACGGACGGCGGCCGGCCAGCCGTCGTTGTGGTAATCGAACACCTCTGCCACCCCGAGCCGCCGCAGCCGCTCGGCGCTGCGCGGCCCGGCCGTCACCGCTACCTCGAGTCCGAGCACTACCGCGAGCGCGGTTGTCAGGTATCCGGTCACGCCGCCCGCGCCGTGGACGAGCAGCCGCCTGGCGCCCGAGTCCCCGATCGCCGCACCGAGCGCCTGGTCCGCGGTCAGCGCCGGCACGGGGAACGCCGCCGCATCCTCCCAAGACATAGCCGATGGCTTCGCGGCCAGCGCATCGGCGTGGGCCAGCAGCAACTCGCTCCAACAACCCTGCTCCAGCAGTGGCACCGGGTGGGTCATCACCTCGTCCCCGACAGACCACTTGTAAACGTCCGCGCCCACGGCGGCGACTGTCCCCGCCGCCTCGACGCCCAGCGCCATCGGCGGCCGCGGACCCACGTCCCACGTTCCTAACCTGACGAGGTCGTCCCAGGGTGCCACCCCGCCGGCCCGCACCGTGATGAGCGTCTCACCAGGGGCGGGTAGCCGCGGATCGGGAAGCGACAGCTCCTGGACATCGCCCCCGAACCGGTCGATTCCAGCAGCCTTCACGCAGCCCCCAGCACGCGCCAAGGCTACCGTCGCGCAGCGCAGCAGACCAACCCGGCCTGAGGAGAGCTTGCCAGCCGCGGCGTAGCTCGCCTCCCTCTGTACGTCCACGCACCCGCCGGTGCGGTGCCGTTCCTCCTCCTTGTTTTTCGCCCGCTTTGCGGGCGGTGGGGTCGTCGAAACGGCCCCGCACCGGCTGGGGCGGGCGAAGCGAAAGGACGGCGACCGATGGCGACAAGCACCCTTACCGAATCAGGCTCCACGCTTGCCGCCACCACAGGTCTCGCAGCGGCACACTCCTGCTCGGTACCGCCGCTGCGGGATTCCACGACCTCGCCAACCTCGGCCTCTCCCCGGAGGGCTGACGCGGCGGACCCCCTGCGCTGAGCGGCGATCAGCGCGGGATTCGTAGCTCCGTTGAGCCGACAACAATCAAACGGTACGCCCAAGCCTCGCAGGGCCTTGGAGCCAGCCGCGTCCGGTCCCCAGTAGCGGCCCGGGTTACGAGGGAATGCCGGGTGGTCCTATCATCTCGATGCCGTATTCGGCCGCTAGGGCGGTGAGGCCATTCAGGTCTGGGGGCTCCGTCGGTGGAGGCGGAATGGTCAAGGTCGGCGCCGGCTCGCCTGCCGCGCGCACGAACCCCTCGAAGTCCGCCGGCTCGGTCACAAGCAAGAAGCGGGCCTCGTCGGAGCTGACCACGAATGTGTGCGGGATGTCCCGCGGCCCGTAGACGAACGATCCGGCAGGCGCGTCGATCACCTGTCCGCCGACCCAGAACATTAGCTCTCCCTCGATCACGTAGAACCACTCGTCCTCGCGATGGTGCACGTGCAGCGGTGAGCCGGAACCCCGCGGAGCGAGCTGTTCGACGACGAAGGCGCGACCCGCGGTGGCCTCACTCGAGGCCTTGATCACGGCCAAGCCCCCAAAGGCCCAGAGAGCGTCGCCCTCGTCGCGCTCGAGCGCGATAGGTGCCAGCGATGGACCTCCAGGTGTGCTCATCGAAGCTCCTCTCGGTATGGCGCGAACGCCCGGCTCGCGAAGTTCGCGGCCAACTCTACTGCCCGGGACCGAGCGATTGGCGTGGAATACGCAGCTCGGGAATTCGACAACCGGGCTCGCAGGGCTCGAAGCCGCGACTGCCGCGCGGCTCCGCCTCGCAACGCAGCAATGCGGCCGGGGCATAGACTTCGAGTCGCGACGGACCGGCGTGCGGCACAGAGAGCGGGGAGATCCACGATGGCTATCGTGCAACGCAATGTCCAGATCAAGGCCTCGCCTGAGGAGACCATGACGCTCTTGAGCGATGCCAGTCGCTGGCCGGGCTGGTATCCGGGCATGACAGAGATCGCCATCGCCGCTCCCTTCCCCGCAGAAGGGGGCAAGGTCACCTTCAAGGTGAAGTCGGCGGGCATGTCCATGCCGATCACCGAGACGGTTATCGAGTACCAACCGGGCAAGCTGCAGCTTCTCCAGATGGACGGCATGTTGTCGGGGCGCGCTCGTTGGGAGCTCACCCCTGAAGGCAATGGCACACGCCTGACGACGACGTTCGACTACGCGCTGCCGGGCGGCGTCTTCGGCAAGATCGCTGATGCGCTGATCGTCAAGCGCATGAATGCCAAGAGCCTCGAAGGCGCTCTCCACAACTTCAAGGCGCTCGTCGAACGAGAGTCGGCCGTTACGTGAGACAGCACTCGCGAATGCTCCTCTAACTGCGCGGTATCCGCAGCCCGGCCAATTCACGACAACCGATCTATACGCCCAGGGATGGCACGGAGATCACGGGCGCTGGGAATCATCAGAACGATAGAGTCGAGCGCCGATCCGACGCCTCCTCGGCGGCTAGCGGATGGGCGGGCTAGCTTTCAGGCCAAGCACAGCAACTCTGCAAGCGGCGTCTAGTTGATCACTGGCGGATGGTCATCCGTGACACCAGAGCGTCGCGCAGTGTGAAGGTGAAGTGGCTTGGACCGTTGTAGCCCTTGCCGCCGACCTCGGCGTTGATCGTGGTCTCGTCCTCGGCGGTTGCGGTTGCGTCCGTCACGGTGAGGGTCACGCTCACGCCAATGAACTCCCGGCCGCTCCATCCTCGGATCGAGGCCACGCCCGCGAACTCGCGGCCCCAGTCGTCCACGACGCCGTCCTCGGTGAAGCTCGCGAGAAACGCGTCAGTGTCGTGGTTATTCGCCGCGTCGAGCAGCCGCGCAACTGGGTGGGGAGGCTCAGGAGCCATGAGCGCTTGGTGAATCTGCCGTTGGGGCATGGGGATGCAGGAGGTCCTGCAGTCCGATCCGGTTGAGGAACTCCGCGCGCATCCGGTCGGCCACGGCGTCGACAACGGCGGCGCCGTCATCTGCGGGGTCGATGTGCACGCGGAATGGGCGTGTGCCGTGCGGCATGTCGACGACTTCGACAATTGCTGTCGCAACGTCGCCGGCGTTGGCGTCGACGGGTGCCTGTTCGGCGAGGCGTTGGCTGACCTGATTCATCAACTCGGGATACACGGTCTCATATTCGGCCACCACGCGTTCGTCCGCGGGGTGCCCGCTGTGGGCGAAATGGTTTGTGCCACTAGTGAACGACCCCGGCACGATGATGGACGTCTCGATGTCGAATCGAGCCAGCTCGCCGGCGTAGCTGACGGCCAGCGCGTCCATGCCCGCCTTGGCGGCAAAGTAGGGGCCCAGGTAGGGCGGCGTGCCACCGCGGGTGCTGCTGCTGCCGACCCACAGCACGAGACCATGGCGACGAGCGCGAAGGTGCGGGAGCGCGGCCCGATTGAGCCGCTGGGTGCCCAGCACGTTAATGTCGTAGATTTCAGCCACCTGTCGGGGGGTGAAGGCCTCGGTCGGGCCGGTAACCATGTGGCCGGCGTTGTGCAGGAGCACGTCGATGCTTCCCTGCTCAGAGATGACGGCCTCGACGGCCGCGTCGACCGCGTCCTGCGATGAAACGTCCAGCTCGACGGTGCGCAGGTCGACGTCGTGTTGGCCGGCGTACTCCTTGGCCGCCGCGACCTGGCGTGCGTTGTGGCCTGTGCTGTCGCGCATACCCGCGTAGACGGTGTGCCCGGCGTCGGCGAGCGCGCGGGCGCTCAGTGCGCCGAAGCCACTCGAGGCGCCAGTGATAACGATGGTCTTGGTCATGACCCTGCTCCTTTCGGGATCGTTTTCGTCGCGATCTGCTCGCGGACGGCCGCGCCACCGCCGGCGGCAGGAGACCGGCCGCCGGTGGTGCGCTCGGGTTTTTCGTCCTCCGCGGTCTGCGAGTGAGGGGGGCGGACGTGCGGCGGAGCGGACGTGCCGAGGTCAGTTGATCGGGGAGATCATGCCGCCGTTGACATAGAGGGTCTGTGCTGTCACCCACCGAGTCTCGGGAGCTGCGAGGAACCGCATTACTGGCACGACGTCGACGGGCTCGCCGAGGTCCCCGTTGATCGTCATCCCCGACAGCCATGCGAGCGTGTCGGGTGTCTCGGCGTTGAAGAGGAAGCTTGTCTTCTGTGGCCCTGGGGCGATGCAGTTGACGGTGACCCCGCGCGTGCCGATCTCCTTGGCGAATGCCTTGGAGAAGTGCTCGACCGGAGCCTTGCTGCCGGCATAGGCGGAGTAGGTGGCGGCGGTCACCGCGACCTGCGTGGTGACCATATTGATGATGCGTCCGTTGTCGGCCATCTTGTCGTAGGCCTCCCGCATCAAGAAGTACGGGATCTTGGTGTTGATCGCGAACGAGTCGTCGAACTCCTGCTCGGTCGTTTCGGCCAACGGCTTGCGGACGATCAGTCCCGAGGTGTTGACGAGGATGTCCCACTTTCCGAAGCGGTCGATCGTCGCGTCGACCAACTTTGTGATCTGGCCGATGTCGGTGAGATCACCCTGGTGAGCGATCGCCTCGACGCCGAGCCCTTCGAGCTCGTTGACAACGTCCGCAGCCTCGTCGGCGCGACGCGGAGAGTTGTAGTGCGTGACGAGATTGACGCCGTCGGCAGCGAGCGACTCGGCAAACAGCTTGCCTAGGTTCGCTGTGCCCCCGGTGACTATCGCGACTCGATGGTTGCCGTTGCTGGAGGAGGTCTCGGTGGTGCTCATTTCTGCTCCTTGGTTGAAGTGATGCCATCAGGATCGCGCGATGCACCGCGGCGCTCAACACCTCTTTGAGCGCGGGCGATACCCTCACGGCATGGGTCTCGAGCCGGGTCCCTCGTTGGACCTGCGGAAGCTGCGCTACTTCGTCGCCGTCGCGGAAGAGCTCCACTTTGGACGGGCCGCGGAACGCCTGTACATCGCGCAGCCGGTCCTCAGCCGCCAGATCCGCAAGCTCGAGCAGGAGCTCGGCACCGATCTGCTGGTGAGGACCAGCAGGAATGTCGGGCTAACGCCCGCCGGGCTCCGGGTCCTGGACGAGGCCAAGTCGTTGCTGGCCGCGGCGGACGCTACCCGGCGGCGGATCGAGGACGCCGCCCGCGGTGAGGCGGGCCTGACGATCGGCTTCTTCCTCGGTGATGAGTTCACGTCCGCCCGTCGAGCATTCAGCGTGAGGCACCCCGACGTCGCGATCAGCCTTCTTCGCGTCTACTGGTACAACCAAACGGAGGTCCTCCTCGACGGCCGCGCGGACGTCGCGTTCGTGCACCTCCCGGTCGACGATCAAGGGCTCGCGCTGGTGCAGGTCCGCTCAGAGCCGCGCGTCGCCGTCCTCCCGGTCAGCCATCCGGCCGCCGGCAAACGCGAGATCTCGATTGACGAGCTCGCCGACGATCCGGTGATCATCCAACGCGGTGCCAGCCCGGGTTGGCAGGCCTTCCACAACGTGGACCCGAGGCCCGACGGCCGCCAACCTCGCCGCGGACCGGGGGTTGACAATCTCGAGGAGAAGGTCCAACACGTCGCTGCCGGCCGAGCAATCAGCTTCCTGCCCGCCTCCGCCGCAAAGGCCTTCGTTCAACCCGGCATCGTCTACGTCCCAGTGACCGACATCCCGCCGATCAAGATCTGCCTCGCACGCAGTGCAGGGCCCGCGTCGCCGGTAGTCGAGGCATTCGTCGAGTGCGTCACAGGCACCGGCTGACGGCGTCTGGATGTCAACACGCTGCGCAATGGGCGCATCGTTGAGTTGCGGCTCTACCAGGACAAGGCCGAGGCCGTCAAAGCCGAGGGGCTGGAGGGGTGAGCGATGTTGCGCCCTGCGCTTGATGCCTCCAGTGCAGTCGGCCGCGTCCCGTGTTCGCCGCGAAAGTGTGGTCCGGTTGTTCGCGTATAGTGCCGGATACTCGGGGCACCTGAACGGACTCCGGGGTTCTCAAGCAAGCGGCACGGGTCGCGGCACGACGGAGGCCGCCGGCACATCGCTCCACCGCTCAGACCGGGGGTCACCGTGCCACGGGACTTCGGCATCGAGGTACACCGCGAGGAGGATCGGTACCGCATCGCCCTGACAGGCGACCTGGACATCGCGACAGCGCCAGCTCTCGAAGCGGCCGCTACGCGAGCAGTAACCGACGGAGCCAGGGAGCTGCTGATCGAGCTCGCGTCTCTTGACTTTGCCGACGCAACTGGCCTGCGCGCCATCTTGCGCGCCAGGGCGCTCTGCTGGGAGCATTTCTGTGCCTTCGCGGTTTCCGACGGGCGCGAGCAGGTCGAGCGTCTCTTCGAGCTGACTCGCGTTCTGGTGGACCTGCATCGCCGCATGCCACGCGAGGTATCGGTCCGCGCGCCGAAATGGCCCGCGCGGAACCCCCCGATGGCTGTTGTTGGTTCGGCGGGATCGAGGTGGCGTGGCCCGGCGGTCCGACGGTTCCGCGGTCGCGGCAGCAGCCATTGGGGATAGCAAAACGCCGCGTCGTGTTTCCGACTTGCAGTGTCAGTAGCCTGCGATTGCAGGGTTCGTTGTGGATGAGCATGCCCTGTATTGATCGCGTGGGTGCACGCGTCTCCTCCGCCTCCCATTCCACCCGGGCCGGGGAGAACGTCGGGGGCTACGTATGCGGCTTGGGGCGCGTTCGGCACCCTCTCCGGGCGCGCCGCCAAGTCCAACGGGTCGCGGTGCCGCGCGCGGCCTTATCGCCCCGCGCGGCCAGGCTTATGCGGGGCGCGTGTGTGGCCCGTGGGCTGACTTGCAGGCGCAGGATCGTCTCCTCGCTAACCGAAGGAGTCTGCTGATTCAGCCCTCCTTGGGTGCTTCTCCTTCGGTGGATTCTTCGATGAGGAGCTTGGTGAGCGCGCCGCCCGCCAACTCGTCCGCGGTGAGTGCGAGTAGCAGGTCGTTGAGCTCGATCTCGGCGCGCTTGTCCTGGAGCGCTCTCGCGGCGGCAGCCCGCAGGAGCTCGCGGACCGGCTCGGCGAAGCCGATCTTGAACGCGACATCGGGTGCGAGCTCGCCGGCGTTGAGCGGGTCGCTCCGACGTGCAGGGCCCTCCGATAGCACGCGCATGACCTCGTTGCGGACCTTCTCGGAGTCCGCGTTGAAGTCCAGCAGGACGCGCGTTGCGACACCCCCGTCCTCGCGTGCCAGGCCTAGCAGGATGTGCTCAGTGCCGATGTAGTTGTGGCCGAGGCTCACGGCCTCGCGCAGCGCCAGTTCGAGCACCTTCTTGGCGCGCGGCGTGAACGGAATCTGGCCGGCGGGCATCTCCTCGCCCAATCCCACGATCCGTACGACTTGCTCGCGGGCGCCACCGATGGTGACGTCGAGGCTATCGAGAACACGTGCGGCAAGACCCTCCTCCACCCGCAGCAACCCGAGGAGGACGTGCTCGGTTCCTATGTAGTTGTGCTTGAGCGTCCGCGACTCCTCCTGCGCGAGAATGATTACCTGCCGGGCCCGTTCCGTGAATCGCTCGAACACGTTCTGAGCATCGCAGCGTCAGCACCGGCCCGCAAGCAGCCACGCAGCGTCGGTCGGGAGCGCCGCTCGCCGCCGCGGAGCGGGTCTGCTTCAGACAGCGACCCCAACGGCATCTAGGCTCACCACCGACTGCCCATCCACTCGCCGCTGCGTGTCGTCGCTCTCGGGAGGTGACCGGCGCCGGGTAAAGAGCGTGCGATGGAGCATCCGGAACGCACGGTTACGAGCTTTGGCGTGGTGTGCTTGGTTTCCGCGCTCGTCGGCTATCTGGGGGGCGCCGGCGCCGGTTTGATTCCCCTCGCGCTGATCGCCGGTGTTGTGATGATCGTCTTCAGCACGTGGCTGACTTGGCGCCGCGACCAGCTACTCGTCTGGGTGAGCGGAGTGCGGTTCAGCGATCAGTTGCTTTTGGCCTTTTCGGCCGAGGCCTTGGCGAAGGGGCGGGCTGTTCGCGTTTTTCGGGGAGAGGAACGACTTCTTCGTCGCGGTCAGCTCCAGCCCGGGGGACGCGGGCTCTAAATGATTTCATCCGGGCACGGAAGCGCGACGTTTTCTTCGTCTTTTGCTCTCAAGAGCGGTGGCTCCGGCTCTGGCCGTGGCAACTCTTCCGTCGGGCCGGGCAGATGACCCGGTTCTTCGTCTTCCCTAGGTCCGGTGCCGGCAACAAGCCCCTCGTGCTGCTGGTTCTTCCGTTCTTCGTTCGGGCTGCTCATCTTGCCCCTCAGAGATTGAGCTGACTCACGCCAAGCGTACACGCATCCAGCATGGCCATCAAGAGGGCGGCCACGAAGAGCCAGCCGGCCCATTTGACGCGCCCGGCCTTGCTCGTATTGGCCTTCCGCTGGGCCTCTAGCAGGTTGATGTTGACGTCGTATGCACGAGCCCGGACCGTCGGTAGCGGTGTGCGTTGCTGAGCGAACTCGCGTAGCGCTTGAATGGAGAGGCGACTTCCCTTGATCGGCAGGAACGAGAAGATCGCCACGCCAGCGGACAGCGTCAGCAACACAACTGTCGCAACGAACAGCAGAACGAACGCTGGTTCTCCGACGTGCCCAAGGTTGAGGTCGCCTGGCTTTGCGCGTTCGGAAGTAAGCCGCGGGAACGTTTCAACTCCGGCCGTGAGCGCAAGCCCCAGTACGACGCCAGCAAATCCGACGAGGGAAGATGCCCGGCCATTGAAGCGCTCAGTGTGTTCTTGCTCGGTCTTTAGCTGGTCGGTTCCCAGGGCAAGCAGTTGCGGCTCAACGAGCTCGGTGCGGAGATGACGAGCGCGCCAAGATCGCAGGGCACGCCTGGCCCCCAAACCCATGACAAGAAAGCTGACCGGCAGCAGCAGATCAGCTTGCTTCGCGTCTCTTCGCACGGTCGCACGATCGTGTCAGGACGGGAGGACGTCATCGCCGCAGCGTGACACAGGCGGCCGGCGTTGGTGGATGAGCCCGCGATCGCCGCAGGGGGGTCCGCGAGGCCAACGTGGCAGGTCGGTGGGCCGTTCCGCTCGGTCGAGATTGAACGGGTGTTGCCTCAGTGCAGTGCTGCGATCCCGATGAAGTAGAAGAGAGCGAGAGCTCCGACGACTACTCCGCCGATGAACCCGACCCACTCTCCAATTCCGTGCACCGGCACGAACCACTCGCCTCGAGTTCGTCTCCATCGCGGCACGCCGCGCCCCACCAGCAACGCGAGCGGGATCGTTAGGACGGCGGCGATTAGAACGGAGGACGGGACCGAAGGTGGCGCTTCCCCTGTGGCGTCGCATGTGCAGGATTGGGATGGCTGACCGGCGGCATACTCGATGGCGACCGTGTCGCCGGGCCGCAGGCTCGCCAGGTCCTCGTGGCCGAGCTTGCCTGTGCCTGACCCCGTGAACATGTGGCCACGAGCGCGGTACTCGTAGTCGACCCCCGGGTCGCCTCCGGGGCCGTTGATGTATGCCTGGGTGACGGTCGCCTGCGCTCGGACCGGGTGAGCGGCGACGGCGCGTGGATAGGTCGCGCTTTCCACGACGACTGTGATGCCGCCGAGGCACCCGAGCACGGCGACAGCCCAGAGGAGGCGCCTGGGCCATCGTCGTTCGCGATTTGCTCGCCGGCGCTTGCGAGTCACCCTAGATCATCGGCGGGATGAGCAGAATGTTCAACGCTCGAGCGTGCCGCCTCATCAGGTGGTGCGCGACTTTCTGTCCGTGTCATGTGTCTTAGTGGCTACATGCGGCCCGCCGGAGTGTCCCTCTGCTTTGTCTTCGTGTGCCTGTTGGTTGGCGCGGCGCCGAGCGTTGCGGCGAAGCGGCACCGGGCACCCGCCGGGTGTTCGCGAGCAGTCGGGCAGCCGGTTACGGCCGATGCGCAGGCGCAGGTGTACGCGGTCTCGAGCGCCGGGTCTCCGCGGGTCTCCTACTGGGGTTGCGCGTTTGGCCGGAGACAGTCGTACCAGCTGGGTCACGCGGTCGATGGCACCGCGACCGCGGGCCGGGTCTTCGCGGTCGCTGGACCGGTGGTTGCGTACACGACGATCGCGCCGGCGACCGCTACCGCGCCGGAAACACTGAAACTCATCGTTTTGAACCTCAAGACAGGGCAGATGATGCACCACCAGTCGTTTCCTCCCTGGGGGGAAGCCTCCTCGATCGTCGTCAAGGAAGACGGCGCGGCGGCGTGGATCACGCCGAACAGGGAAGAACGGCAAGAGTGCCACCCACTCGGCACCGCGTGCTACTACATCGAGACGGTGGAAGCCAATGGCGCGGGCACGTTTCTCGCGGTCGGGAGCAACATCGAACCGACGTCGCTGGCGCTCGCGGGCAGCACGCTCTACTGGATGCAGGGCAGCAAGCCGCACTCCGCTTCGTTGAACTGAGCTATGGCCTTTTGAGACAGGGACGTGTTATGGGGCGGCACGGGCAGCAGCGTGGCGTGGTGGGGCCCGATCAGCTCGCTGAACGGCGCGCCGTTGACCGAAACCCTCAGCATCCGCCTACCTCCCATGCGTTTCGCTGTTGACAGCCGTCCTGTTACCTCGACCCAGTCCAGCCTAGACACAGATTCGAAATATGTTTCAGGAAGGGCAGATAGGGCCTATGTTCTACACCGCGCTATCCTGCTGGCATGACCGCGTCCCCGTCCACAGCGCGGAAGGGTGCCCCGTCCGCGGAAGCATCGCTCGCGTTCAGCGCGGGTTCGGACCCGCAGGCCCCCCTGTCGCGCGAGCGCCCGACGCCTGCCGCGGCTTTCCGCCGGGCCCGGCGCATGTATCTGGAAGGCCGGCGCGTCGACATGATCGCGCTCGCCACCGAGCTCGGCGTGTCGCGCAGCACCCTGTACCGATGGACGGGTCCTCGCGAGCGGCTCCTTGCAGACATCCTTTGGTCGCTCTCGAATCAAGTCTTCGAGCAGGCGAAGGCGGACCACCCTGACCACACCGGTCCGCAGCGGCTGTTGGCGATCTTTCGCCAGCACGTCGGCGCTCTTGTGGAGGCCCAACCGCTGCACACCTTCCTCAGAGAAGAGACACATGCGGCGCTTCGAATTCTCACCTCGCGCCACGGTGGAGTCCAAGGCCGCACCGTGACCTCGCTCGCAGAGCTCTACCGCGAAGAGCACGAGGCTGGCTCATTCAAGCCGCGGGCGGACGTGGCGAAGCTGGCCTACGCGGTCGTTCGTGTCACGGAGGGCTTCATCTACAACGACGCGCTCGTAGGTGGCACCTCCGTGGTGACCGTGGAGCCGCAGGTCGAGCAGGCCGCCCAGATCGTCGCGCTTCTGTTGGAGTAGGACCATCCGCTCGTGGTGGTCGGCCCGGTCGCCTTCGGCGGGACCCGACGCCGTGGACGAGGGCCTGACCGTGGCCCCTAAACATCTTCGTGAGACAGATCGAGAATGTGTTTAGTCGGGGCCGGATGCGGGAACGGGCATGCTCATGAGAGCCGGGGCCGGGGGATTCGGGCGGGATGTGTCGCGGATTGCTGCCTGCACGGGTTTGCCGAGGTAGAGACGACGAGCCGCCGGCCGGTGAGTGCTGCGAACGACGAGAGGAGCCGGGCTGTGAGGATACGCGAGCTGTCCCCAACGATCCTTGCCGGTGACGCACGAGCGCGGGTCTCGTGCTTAGCGTGGGGGCTCGCCATCCTCCTATCCGCGGTCGGCGCATCCTCGGCCCAGGCCGCCAGCAGTTCGCTGTACAGCGGCCGGGCCCCAAGACCGGGGCCCGATGTCCTCTATGCCCCCCTCGCGGCTGCGCCGCAGCTCGAAAACGCCGGCCCCTGGAAGGCGCCGCCGATCCTTACCTCCGGTGCGGAGGCCTACCGCCAGGGAGAGTTCCTCTACCAGGGCTTTCTCTACGACGACCACGGTGCCGCGTCGACCCCGGACCCGACTGACCCCTTCAACCCCGCCTCCTTCCTGTTCTCCCCCAAGCACGGCACGATCACCTACCCGACCGAACCCGTGTACGCCAACAACGCGGCCAACCTCGTCGAGCTGCGCGTCAAGCCGCTGACCACCGCGACCGCGTTCCGGGTGACACTGAACACGCTCAACGACCCCAACCGCGTGGCATTCACGATCGCGCTGGGTGAATCCTCGACCGCGCGGCCCTGGCCGTTCAACGCGGGCGTGGAATCCCCGGCACAGCTGTTCCTGACCGTACACGGAACCACCGGCGTGCTCACCGACGCCACGACTGGCGTGGCCGTGGCGCCCGCGCCCACGGTCTCCGTCGACACGATGCGCCGTCAGTTCGAAGTGCGCGTGCCCCATGCCGCATGGAACCCGGGGACCTCCGTGGTTCGGACGGAGGCCGGTGTCGGCCTGTGGAGCACCACGGAAAACCAGTATCTGCGTCCGGGACCGGCCGCCACAGCGACGACACCGGGGGGCTGCGCCGGCTCCTGCCCCGCGTTCTTCGACATGGCGTTCCGCACCAACGAGCCGGTGCCGCGCATCTACGAATGCTGCTCCAACACGATCGTCGAGGGCGGCGCGCAGGTCAAGAAAGACGGCAGCTGGTGGCGTGAGCGTCGACAGGGGGACGTGCTCGCCTCAGGCAATGTGAGCGAATTCAACGCTGAGGTCGACTTCGCAAAGCTCGCCGGCCGCGTGAACGACGAATCCGCGGTGCCTACCACCGGCAACATGGACCGCATCATGGCCAGCCACTCCGGATTCGGTCAGGGCGTGAACTACAACAGCTCGTGCCTGACCAGCCAAGCTCCCGAGTGCACCGGGGTCTTTGTCGGTCAGCTGCAGCCCTACGCCCTGTATGTCCCGGCCAAACCGGTCCCCCCGCAAGGCTTCGGGCTCGTGGTGAGCATGCACGGCCTGTCGGCCAACTACAACGAGTTCCTCGGCAGCCACGAGGCGTCGGAGATGGCAGAACAGGGCACGGGTTCGATCTTCGCGTCGCCCGAGTCGCGCGGACCCGACGGCAGCTACAAGAGCTACGCGGAAACGGACGTGTTCGAGATGTGGGCCGACATCGCCCGCCACTATCGCCTCAATCCCGAAAAAGCCGATGTCACCGGCTATTCCATGGGCGGCGGCGGAACCTACCGTTTGGCGAGCCGTTGGCCGGATCTCTGGGCGCGGGCGTTCCCGATTGTCGGGCCGCCAACCTCAGAAGAAACGTTCGCGTCCCTGCGCAACATCCCCGTGCTGGCCTGGTACGGGCAGAACGACGAACTCGTGCCGGTCGCCGACTCCGAACAAGCATTCCTGTCCGCGAAGAACATGGGCCTCAGGTACGACATGTGGGTGTTCGCGCCCGCCGGACACGTCACGGAGGGCAATAACGACGAATACACCCCCGCGGCCCAATTCTTCGGCGATAACACCGTCGACCGAAATCCCTACCACGTGACCTACCTGGTCGATCCCGGCCAGGACACCGCGTCCGACAGCCCGGCCAACCACGCCTACTGGATCTCCGCGTTGACGGTCCGTACGGCCGGCTCGACTGGGAAGATCGACGCGCTCTCGCACGCGGCAGGCTTGGGCGACCCGCCCCCTCTGCCTGAGGCGCTCAGCGCGGCAACACTGGAAGGCGGGTCGCACGGCCCGCTCCCGTACACCCGCAGAACCCTCGCGTGGGGGCCCACGCCAACGCAGACTGCGGAAGACCGCATCGGCATCACCGCCACCAACCTCGCAACGGCCACGATCGAACCGCGACGCGCCGGCGTGAACTGCAAAGCAAAGGTGGAAGTGACAAGCGACGGGCCGTTCGACCTCACCCTCGCGGGCTGCAACAGGGTCATACACGCGGAATAGCTGCAACTCCCGAGGCAGGTTTGGTTCAGCCCGGGCGTCCCCGAGAGGCTGAGAGCCGACAGACGACCTAGTGTCAGGCCGGGCCGTCGGAAGCTCGAGCGGCCCGTGGGGCCGTGATCTTCGGCCGAACTCCCAGTTAGGAGGGGGTCTCCTGGCGGGTCTGGTCGACATGCGCGAGCGGGCGGTGCTTTGGGCGTTGGCGGACTGACCACGAGCCGGTATGGACGATCCTCCGCGATCCAGACGTGCACGGCGACCGGACAGCGGTCGAAGCGGCACTCGAGGACCTAGAGGAGCATGGCCTGATCGACAGCCGTCTCGCGGCGAGCGGTGAGCGCGGCAGCGAGAACGAGCTGGTGCGCTGGTGGGCCATCACGCACGAAACATGGGACATGCTCCGCCTCATCAAGCGGCCGACATATTGAGCGTCGAGCGCGGGCCCAGTACGACCCGGTCCGCACCGGCCGGCTCGCATGCCGGCGTTGTCGTACGGCACACCCGGTTCACCCGAGCGATTCGGTGGTGGCGCTGTCAGCCCGCGACCCACTCGCGGGCCTCATTGAGGCCATCGTGTCCCCATACCCGCACCTCTCCAGGGGCCATCCAGCCGAACAAGCGGACTGCTCGGCGTACCCAGTCGACGTCGGTGACCACGGCCGACCGCTTCCATGCGGAGAGATGCGGCAGGCCTAGCGTAAGCCCCACCTTCACGTCCTCGAACACCGCGCCGCCGTCCATCTCGAAGCCCGAGTCGATCAGGTAGAGCCCGCGCACCTCGCCCGACTCGACCGCGGCACGCAGCGCCGGCTCAAGCACACGCTTGTAGTCCTCGCGCGTCACCTCGCCACTCATGCGAAAACCGACCGTGCCCGGCGGCATTCCGTCTAGTAGCTCGATCACGCATCGAGGCTATCGCAAGCTGTCAAGGAGCTCGCGTCGGGGCAGTCCTCGCGTGCCAGGCTTGTTCGATGACAGTGGTCCATCCGGTTCGCGATAGGCACGTCAGTGGGCCCCGGGGCCGGGTAACACCGCGGTTAACACCGAGCGCCGGCGAGCTGCCCGAACCGCACCCGCTTCGTCCGCGTTTACGGGGTCTGCGAGGCGTGGGGTGCCTTAGGAATCGGTCGGTGACGCTCCCCAGCGATGCCCCGCCAGCGTTCCGTCCGAGGACTACAACCTCGCCATGGTCGTGATCAGAGCGAGTCCCCGGACACCGGTGTATGCGCCGGTTCGATCCCGTACTTGGCCACGATCAGAACGAGCACCAGGACAAACGTCACGCCGTTGGCCACCGCGACGGCGAGGTCGGACCGCAGGACGCCGTAGGCCAGCCACATTGCGGTCCCCAAACCGAAGATCAACAGCCATGCAGCGGAGAGGTCACGGGCGCGGCGACTGCGCACGGTCCGGATGACCTGCGGCAGGAAGCTGAGGGTGGTGAAGGTGCCGGCAAGCAGACCTAGGGCGGTCACCGATTCTCGCCGATCCGGGCGGGACGGGAGCGACACGGTTGTTCATCGCTGATTGACCGTCGCGCGTTGGGTTACTCATGATGTGCTCCTTCGTTTTTTGACGTGCAAGGCTGAGGTGAGTGTGCTGGAACTGGTCGGAGTACTTGAGCCCGAAAGCCGGGCCGGCACGCCCCCAGTTCGGGCACGGCAGCACTCCTCGAATGCTGCTATCGAGCACGTAGGCCGTCGAAGAGGACGCCGAGCATTCGGTCCCGTTGCGCGGCGGAGCTGAAGTTCATGCCGGCGGCGCCCATGATGTAACGGGCGATGTCGTCCTCATCGATGTCGTTGCGGATCTCCCCGGCGGCTTGGGCTCGCTCGAGCAACGGCCTGCCAGCCTCGGCGATCGCGTCGCGGCAGGCGCGGTACACCGCGGAGTCGGGGTCGATGGCGTTCGCGACGGCGCGCTTCGTGGCGAGGTATTCGACGAAGCGGCGCAGCCAGCGGGTCAGTCCCTCCCACGGCGGGAGCTGGGCACTGGCTGCGGCCTCGTCGAGGACATACTGGACCTCTGTGACGTAGACGTTCTCGACGAGCTGCTCGCGCGTCGGGAAGTTGCGGTACACGGTCGCGATGCCGACGCCCGCTCGCCGAGCAACATCCTCGAGCGGGGCATCGAAGCCGCGGTCGCTGAATACCTCGCCGGCCGCCGCGAGCACGGCGTCGAAGTTGCGGGCCGCATCCGCACGATGGGGACGCGGCACGCGCAGCGCTGTGAGATCTACCGGCATCGGCGGGCTCGCGTTACTCGACGCCATCGGCCGCATCCTTGTCGAGGAGTTCTTCGGTTGCGGCCCACAGCCTGAGCTCCCGCTCATGGTCGCGCGCGAAGGGCTGCACCTCGGTTTCCTTCTCGCGCACCACAAAGGCGCCGTCGCGAAGGTGCGCCCATCTCTCGTCGAGCACGATCGAGGCAAGCGCGGGGGCAGAGCGGGCTGGCGTCGAGACACCGGGCAGCCGGGCGATCGCCCGCCCGATCGCCTGGAGCGCTCGGGGCGCCTCGCGACCCAACCCAGTGCCTGGCATGAAGCCTGGCTCGAACACGGATACGGAGACCCCGTCGCCGGCTCGCCGCTGTAGCTCGTGGGCGTAGTACAGGACCGCGAGCTTGGAGTTGGAGTAGGCCACACCGGCCGCCTGCATCGTCGGCGCGGAGTCGGCGGGCGCGGGACGCGCGAGATCGAGGGGGTCGCGCCACTGTGCTGCGGGCACCCGCAGCATCCGCCGGTAGCGGTTGGCCCAGTAGGTGTTTGAGCCCAGCAACACGATCCGTGCGGGCGCCGTGAACGAGCTGAGCAGGTCGCCGATCAGCTGGGCGTGAGCGAGGTAGTTGACGGCGAAGGTCATCTCGTATCCGTCGGCGGACGCGCCACGGGTGTCGGTGACGGAAACCCCGGCGTTGGCGACGAGCCCCCGCAAAGGCTGCACGGCATTCGCCGCGAGGAGTTGCCGCGCCCGAGCAGCCGCCGCGCGAACGTCGGCCAGCCGAGACAAGTCGCAAGGGATCGCCTCGACCGTCGCACCGGCCGCGAGGGCCTCCGCGGCGACATCAGTGAGGTTCTCCCCGGGCCGACCAACAAGCAGCAGATCGGGACGTTCGGGCGCCGCGCGGCCCGCGAGCTCCAGCGTGAGAGCTCGTCCCAGCCCGCTCGTCGGGCCGGTGATCAGCACCGTTCCTGGTTCAGTAGCGGTCATGGCTAGTCCTCCCGTGCTCTATAAGTGAGAGGTACTTTACCAGATTATCGATAGGCGCCCTCCGTTTCATGCTGCAGAGATATCGCAACGCAGGGCGGTCTACCGGTTCCCCCGGCGGGTCCAAACGGGCCTTCGGAGCCTCGCGAAACGACGTTCTGGCGCGATATCGCCAAATCCGCTTGATTGCGGGATTTGGCTCTGTGACTGGGAATCCGGCATGACCAGGATGCCCCTATTTGACATTGTCCGACGCCGACATTCGCGCTTCCTCAGACAGGTACCTGCGGAACGCGATCATCGCTGTGCTTGCCCATGACCGGAGGTCGACGCTGTGGGATGCGGCCCGTCTGCTGTCGGTCGGAGAGGAGGGCTACGCCTACAGGCGGAACGTCGGCGCGCGCGTGCGGACCTTGCCGGAGTACAAGGAGATCTCATCGTTCTTCACTGCGGAGCTCGCGGCGCAGCTCGCCGACTCGCGCAGCAGCACCACCGCCAAGCTCGATGCGCCGGTCAACAAGCTCGCACGCCTGCTGAACTCGCCATCGATCAAGCGGGTCCTGCTCAACGACTCGCTCAGAGTCGACTTCGACCGGGTCATAGCGGGCGAAGAGGTGCTGGTCGTGAAGGGCGCTTTGGGCGTGATGGGCGCCGGGAACACATCGGTGCTGATGCAGCTGTTGGTCGGGATGCTCGACGCGTCGCTGGCGCGCCAGCAGGACCTCCGCGCCGAGGAGCGGCGCGTCGCCGTCGCGCTCAAGGTCGACGAGGCCCCGCTCGTCCTGAACCGGGGCTTCGCCGAGACGATGGCCTTGAAGCGATCGGCCGGGCTGGAGACGGTCGCCTGCTGGCAGACGGATGCCCAGTGGGTGGACCGCGAGGTGCGTGACCAGCTCGATGCGCTGTTCGCGCATCGGGTGTACTTCGCGACCGCCTCGACGCAGGACACGCGAGCGGCGGCAAGCCTCACGATGGCTGCCTTCTCGGACACGGTCCGCCCTGGCATGGAGCAGCTGTCGACGCTCGGCCATCCCGACGTCCGCCTGCACCTCCCCAAGCACCACGCCGTAGCGAGCTGGACCACCCCCGCCGGACGGCAGGCTCCGTTCGTCGCCCAGACCCTCCCGTTGCACGTCGATCGCGCGCGCCTGGCCCTGCATGCCGCGCGGCAGGAGCAGCGAGGCGGCCGACACCTCACGGATCTGAGCCAGCCTCATTGGGACCGCTCCCAGGCAGCGGCGGACGGCGCGCCCGGGAGCGAAGCTCCGACATCTCGCCGGGAGCCGGTCACGGCAGCGCCCCAGGACGCACGAGAGGACACCATGCCACTCGACCGAGCGCCGAGGGGTGCCTCGACCGGCGCCGCCGGCATCCCGCCGGAGAGCTATCGCGAGCTCGTGGCGCTCGACCGGGCCGCAAGCATGCGCTGGATCAAGCCTGCCGCCCGTCCATCGTCGTTCGATCTCGACGACGTCGATCTCGAGATCCTGGACCTCGTCGCAAAGCTCGGTCACCTGCTCACCAGCCAGATCCACAGGCGCTTCAACCCCGGCCGCGCGGCCACCACGACACAACGGCGGCTCAAGCGCCTCGCCGACGCCGGCCTCCTGGAGCGCTTTCAGTTCCACCGCAGAGACGGAGGCGGCGTGCCGATGTGCTGCCTGGTCAGCGCCGAGGGCCTTCGCCTTCTCGAGGCCCATGCCCGCAGGTCCTCGGTCGAGGACGCTCCCGCGCCAGACAGCCCTGCCCTGGCGGGCGCTCGCGGCGAGCGTGTGCTCCGGCAGGCTCGCCGGGACGTCCACGTGGCGGGCTGGGTGCTGGCCATCCAGGACGCCGTCGGCGCGAGCCGCTGTGAGGTGCGCGGTCGTGGTGAAGCGGTCATGACTCCGCCGCCGCGCTCGGGCGGCGACGGAGGGGCGCCGCTCTCTCCAGGAGATCTGCGACTTCCCGGCGGGATGGCGCCACATGACTTCCTGCGCACCGACGCTAGCGGGGCAAGGCTCGAGGCTGACCGCTTTGAGACGCTGCGCCCCGATGCTGTGGTGGAGCTCGGATCAGCTGTGGGCGCCCGCGAGTCGAACGCGGTCGCGGAGCCGCTGGATCTGATCGTCGAGCTCGACGACAGGCCGGCGCGGGGGACAGCGGCGGCCAAGCTCGAGCGATACGACCACTTCCTCAGCGGGTGGTCTGCCCACACGCGCCGCTACGGCCGCCGGCGCGAGGCCTCGGCACTGGCCGTGTTCGTGTGCCGGGATCGTGCACGGGCGCGAGAGTGCGCTCGGGCGGCCGACGTCGTTCTCCGAGCCTGTCGTGCGTACGCCGGCGAGTACCCCGTCAACTGGGAGTACCCGGGGAGGGCGCAGGTCGTCTTCGTCGCCGAGCGCGACGTGCACGACGGCCTGATGCAGGCCTACGGCGTGCCGGCGCTGCCGCCGGATGTGCGGGTCACGGCTGCCGGAGCCGACCCGGTTGCGGCGGAGGCGAGCGCGGTGCGGAAGGAGATCATCCCCGTCGCTGCACCCGAGGGGACCGGTGGATGAGTCTGGCCTCAGCGGGGGCGAGTGGCGCGCTCTACCTGCTGGCCGCGGGAGGTCAGGTGCCATGCGTTCGAGGCCCCCCGTTCGTGGCCGTCCCCGGCGTTCTCTATGAGCTCGAGCTTCGCCAGCCGCGAAAGCAGCTTGGAGATCTGGCCCTGGTCGGCGATGCCCGAGCCCTCGGCGATCTCGCGGTTGCTCGCTCCGGGACGCTCCGATATGACCATCAGCACGCGCACGGTCCGGTAGGTCAGCCGCATCTTCAGGCCGCCCAACGGGTCGGTGCGTGTCATCGACCCCGGCGCGTGGCCGTCGCGACGCCTGTCGACCAGTGGCCGACTCATCTCCCTACTGGCTGCGCCCGTGCCGAGATAGGGAAGG
The DNA here is from genome assembly GCA_036498265.1 of Solirubrobacteraceae bacterium. Classification (GTDB taxonomy): domain Bacteria; phylum Actinomycetota; class Thermoleophilia; order Solirubrobacterales; family Solirubrobacteraceae; genus Palsa-744. The sequence goes on from DASYFT010000038.1 coordinate 35,344, forward strand.
ACGATCATGCTCATGAGGGGTCCCTGCAGATCGGTGAGCGACTCCGTTCCGCCGTCCAGCACGCGGGCGTGCAGCACCGCGAAGACGGCTCCCACGATTCCCTCGGCGGTCACGTCGGGAGGTTCACCGGCGGCCTCCGAGACGAACCGGCCCTGGTCGATGACCCGCGCAAACCGGTCGAGCGCCCTCGCGCGATATTCGAGCACGCGCTCACCCGCTCCGAGCGCTTCCACTACGCAGAGGCGGGCCAGGTTGGGCTGGTCTTCCATCAGGCCGAGCAGCCTCGCGAGCGCCGAACGGATGCCATCGCACCAGCTCGACTCACGGTCGTAGGCCTCCCGAGCGAGCATCGACGCCTGACCGAGCGCCTGCTTGAACGCGCACAGGAAGCAGTCCTCCCGGTCCGCGAAGACGTCGTAGAACGTCTTTCGCGACACCCTCGCCCGGCTGATCACCTGGGCTACCGTCATGCGCGCATAGCCCACCTCCGCCACCGTCTCGACAGCCGCCGCCAGCATTCGACCCCGCTGGATCTCGGTGACCTGTCCGCGCGGAAGGCCGCCAGGCCCCGGACGCAGCCGAATGCTTGCGCTGGGCGCGTGGTATTTGAGATCCGTCTGGTCCCTGTTCATCTCTACTCACCGGCCGATCCAGCAGCCTGGGCACTGGCGGAACTGGGCCGCCCCCGGCACGCGTGAGCTTGCACGGAGCGTACCCCGGAGATTCACTCGTTTAACTCGCTATGTCCAGCGGCGTCTCCGACTATTCCACCTCACGCGACCGCCCCCGGCGCGCTGTGCTGCATGTAATCCGCGCTTCTCAATGCATTTTGCGAGCAATGAACGCGGGCAGCAGGCTGCGAGGGGCAGCCAGCCGGGGCTGAGAACCGGCCTACCGCCGGAAGTCGCGAGCTACCTGCACGCCGACCCACACGAGCACCGCCACGACAAGGATCAGAACGATCACTTCCCGCGCCGCCAGAATGATGCTTTCACGCGCGACCATGCGGCTCCCTGGGCGAACTCTGCAATCAGCGTAGCGCCGCCTCCACGCCGGCGCGTCGCGGCCGGCCCGGTGTGGCGTGCGAACGACGCCGCATTCGCCCGCGCGAAAAGGCCGTCGCCCCGGCATCCGATGCAGTCGCCACCCCCGCGACGGTCCGTCCGGCGCAGTCGCCCGACGCCCTGTATGGGCGCGACTGCGGTGCCCGTAGCGCCGCGGGCCCGGCGCGCTGGGCGATCGCGCCCATGAGGCGGGGGCGACTGCGGTGCGGCGACCGTCTCCTACGCCCGGCGGGCGCGGTCATCCCAAGCGAGCGGCTAGGCTCCGGCCTCCCTCCAATCTCCAATTTCCCTTCCCCGGCTTCGGCCGCGCCGTCAACGAGCTCTCTCGCGAGCTCACCACAGTCTCCTTCCGGGCCCCGCCGCCTGATAACTGCACGCCGGCCCAAGAGCGTTTCGGCGCCAACTTCCAGGCCGTCGCTGCCCTCATAGCTCCCTCTTCCGAGACCCCTTAAGGGGTTCTCGGACCGTCGTCCGCGCCCGCTCGCATCGAGCCGGTCCCCCTTGACGCGCGCCGGCGGCGCTCCTAGAAGCACGCCCCCGAAGACCCGCCGACATCGCCCGACGCGCTGTCTGCAAGACCGGCCAGGAGCCCGCCATGACCTCATCACTCTCCTCCAAGCCCGCCCGCTCTCGCCGAGCCACCCGTGCTCGCCATGGCGCATCCCGTGATCGCCGGGCATCGAGGGCGCCCCGCCGAGCAGCCAGGAAGGGCCGGCTGCTGGGCCGCTACGACGACCGGCTGGGACGGCCGAGGGAGGTGATCGCCCGGCCAGGAGCAGCCGGCAGCGTGCTCGTGATCGACAGAGACGAGCTCACTCGCGACGATCGCCGCCTAGTCGCCCATCTGGCCGCGGATGAGCCCGCCGAGAACGGGACACTCATCTGCGCTGCGTACATCGAGGACGTGCGCCGCTCCGGTATCCGCTGCCGCCCGCTCACGCCGCAGGATCGGCGAACCATCCCGTTCGAGGAAGCCGAGCGGGAGCAGCTCGCGGCGGCAGGCCTGCTCACGGACTCCGAGCTGCGTGATCGGTGCGGCAATCGCTACCGGATCGAACGGGTACAGGCAGCCATGTCGATCCCCGAGCTGCGCTGGCGTCGTCACCCGGCGGATCCGGCCGAGCCCGCCGTCGTCGTGAGCGTGCGCGATGTCGTCGCTGCCGTCGAGAGCTACGAGCCGGCCTGCGGCCTCAGCCTCCGTGCGGTGACGCGGGACCATGGCCCGCTGCAGCTCTCGAGCAGCGCCCTTCGCACAGAGCTGACGCGCGTGCGCAACAGTCCGATCGTCCTCAACCGCGGCCTTCGGGAAGCGGCGGTCGAGAGGCTCGCCCAGCAGCAGCTCAGCATGAGTGAGATCGCGATCCGTTGCGGCCGGGTCAAGCGCGACCGCAAAGGCAACGAGAGCGGCGAGACCAGCTGGCTGGCCAGGCGCCTCGGTGTTCTACCCGAGGCCGGCCAGGAGCTGCCCACTCCGTGGGTCCACACCGACGTGCTCGCTCTGATCGCGCGCCGCGGACTCGGACTCAGCCCGCGCGATGTGGAAGTGACATGACTCTGACGGGGTCGGCTGCCGGCTGACCCGTCTGCTGCGCGCACGGCCAGAGCCGGCTTGCGCGCCTGAATACCTCACCGGGCCGAACGCCCGTGAAGCACCCCTGCGGCCGACCACAGCGTCGGCCGCAGCTCGTTAACCACCAGACCGGCACTCGCCGGTCTCTGGCCGGCCGGTCCTCCTCTAGAGGGCGGCCTCTTGAAAGGAGCGGCGCCATGCCCTCATCCAACCCATTCCCCGAAACACCGACATCCCCTCTCGCACCGCTCGAAGATCTCGGCGGCAGGCTGCTCGGGCTGACCGCCGCTTGTGCGGTCGGCCTGGTCGCCGGGCTGCTGATCGCTCGGACACTGCGCACCCATCGGCTGCACTGGAGCTGGGTTGCCGTCTGCCTGCTTCCGCTTGCGCTTGCGCGCTCGAGCCTCGGAAGCTCGGCAGCTGCGTCGGCGATTGCCGGCATCACCGCCGTCGTGGTCGGCCGGCGCTGGCACCGGGAAGACCTGGCTGCGGGCGCCGACCTTGCCCGCGATGCAGCTGCCCGCCGAGGCCCGCTGTCGATGACCCGCGCGTTGCTCGGCAGGGCGCAGCTTCGCCGCCGCGCAGCCGGGCCGAAGCGCTGGCGCATGGGCGGCGGGTTGATCGTCGCCATCGACGAGCACGCCCGCCCGATCCCCATTCCCTTCGCCGGCGGAGCCGGCGCCCGGCACATGCTCGTAGTGGGGGCCACAGGATCAGGCAAGACCGTGACGCAGACCTGGCTCGCCGCACGCGCCATCGAAGAGGGGTCTGCCGCCATCGTCGTCGACCCCAAGGGCGATGACGAGATGCGCAGGCAGCTGCGACTCGCCGCCGATACAGCCGGCAGGCGCTTCATTGACTGGACCCCTGAGGGACCGTCCGTCTACAACCCCTACGCGCGGGGAGGGGACACCGAGATCGCTGACAAGGCGCTCGCAGGCGAGCGCTTCACCGAGCCTCACTACCAGCGCCAGGCGCAGCGGTATCTCGGTCATGTCGTTCGTGCGCTGCGCGAGAGCGACCGGCCGGTCAGCCTGCGCGCGATCGTCGAGAACCTCGACCCGGATCGGCTCGAGCTGCTCGCCAGGACCCTGCCGGAGGCACGGGCCTCATCGACCCACTCCTACCTGGACTCGCTGACGGCTCGCCAGCGCACCGATCTGGCGGGCGTGCGCGACCGTCTGGCGATCCTCACGGAGTCCGACGTGGGCCCGTGGCTCGATCCCGATGCCACAGGGGCAGAGCGGTTCGACCTCCTCGAGGCGACTCGGGCCCGAGCCGTGGTCTACTTCGACCTCCAGTCCGACAGGCGGCCACTGCTCACGCAGCTCCTCGGCGCAGCGATCGTCCAGGACCTGCAGACGACCGTCGCCTCACTGCAGGGCACGCCGGTGCCCACGCTGGCAGTGATCGATGAGTTCTCGGCGGTCTCCGCAGAGCACGTCGTCAGGCTCTTCGGCCGTGCACGGTCGGCCGGGCTGTCGCTCGTGCTAGGCACGCAGGAGCTCTCAGACCTGCGCCCGCCCGGCAGCGAGCGGCTGTTGGAGCAGGTGATGGGCAACCTGTCTGTGCTGATCGCGCACCGGCAGGTGGTGACCGCGTCTGCCGAGCTCATCGCGAGCCTCGCAGGCACCCGTGGAGCCTGGAGGATCGCCCGCCACAGCGACGGCAGGACGACGCGGACGCGCACCCGCGAACCGGTCCTCGATTCGAGCGAGATCCGGCGCCTCGATCGCGGGCAGGCGGCGGTGATCGTCCTCGGTGGCGACGCCAGCGTCCGGATCGGGCGTGTTCTCTCGCCTGAGAGGAGGGGATGATGACCGGGCTCGAGCGTGCTCATCCAAGCACGGGCAGCGGCACGCGACGCGACCGGATCGCAAAAGCGATCCCAGGCACGAAGGGACGGGGATCGCCCGACCGGATCGACCTCCTGCAATGGGCGGCCCGCATGGGTGCCGTCACCGCCGAGGCGCTCGCCGTTCGCCGCCGCTCGAGCCTCGCGGCAGCGCGTGCTCGGCTGCTCGCTGCCGAGCGCGACCTGCAGTTGACTCGGCGGCGCCTGCTGGCGGGTGAGCCGGTGCTGTTCGCGATCACGCGGGCGGGCCTTCGGGACTGCGGCCTCAGCGGGCTGGAGCCGTGCCGCATCAGCGTCACCAACGCGCCGCACGCCATTGCCTGCGTCCGCGCCGCGGCGGCATTGGAGGTCTGCTTCCCGGACCATCGCGTCACCGGCGAGCGTGAGCTCAGGCGCGACGAGCGGCTCGCCGGTGTCCCGCTGGCAAGCGCCCGTCTCGGGACGACGCCGGAGGGCACGCCGCTGCTTCACCGCCCCGACCTGGTTCTCTGGCCCGCCGGACCGCGCGGCAGGCCGGTCGCCATCGAGGTCGAGCTCACCACCAAGTCGCCTCGGCGTCTGGCTCAGATCTGCCAGGCCTGGGCGCGGTGTCGCAGCGTCGATGGCGTCATCTACCTTGCGGCGCCGGACGTCGTGGCGCCTCTGAACCGGGCGATCGCCAAGGTGAGCTCGTCGGCCGCCATCGTGGTTCTCCCACTCGGGGCTGTGGATGGCTCGCTGCAGCTGGACGAGAGAACCGTCCCAGGCAACGCCTAGCTTCATCGACCGGGGGGTCAATCACAAACCAATGGAGACCCAGATGTCGTACTTCAACATCAACCGCGTCGTGCTGATCGGCCGTCTGACTCGTGACCCCGACCTGCGCGCAATGGCTTCCGGAGGCAGCGTCTGCGCCATGCGGATCGCTTGCAACGGCAGCCGGCGGGACGCTGACGGCGAGTACCAGGAGCGCCCCAACTTCTTCGACGTCAGCGTCTACGGAGCGGCTGGGGAGAACGTTGCGACCTACATGCGAAAGGGCAGCCGCGTCGCGGTCGACGGACGGCTCGAGTGGCGCGAGTGGGAGACCACGGATCAGCAGAAGCGCCAGGCCGTGAGCGTCGTCGCGGACACCGTCCAGTTCCTGGACACACCTGGCGAGCGCTCGGCGGACGAGGGCGAGTTGGTCGGCGTCGGTGCCGGTGACGCGTCGGAGGAGTCCGTCTTCTAGCAGGCCTGGAGGCGTGGCGGCACGCCGACTCGAAGCCGGCCGCCGGCGGGGACGCTCTGGGGCGTCCCCGCTCGCGCCGTGGGCCCTTCGGGGCCTTTCGTGGTTAAGGGGCGCTGCGAGGGCAGTGGTTCTTGACTGGCCCGGTTCTGTCCCGGCGCAGCCGGTAGGCCGCCACATCCGCAGTCTGCGTAAACTGCCCCGCCGCGAAGGGGGCTGCACACTGCCAACGAGGAGCAACGCTCGAGATGCCAGTCGACACAAAAGCAATAGGCAAGTCCTACGAGCCCGTCGTGTATGCCGTGGGTCGGGAGAAGATCAGGGAGTACGCGCGCGCGGTAGGCGAGACAAACCCGCTCCATCTCGACGTCGACGCGGCGCGGGCGGCCGGGCACTCGGACGTTGTCGCTCCGCCCATGTTCGCCGTCGTCTACAGCGCCCCGTCGGTGGGCCCGCCGATATTCGACCCGGAGATCGGGCTCAACTTCGCGATGATGGTTCACGGCGGACAGGCGTTCGAGTGGGGTCCACTCGTGGTCGCGGGCGATGAGATCAGCACCGTGACCCAGGTCAAGGACATATCCGAGCGCGACGGCCGCGGCTACTACGTGTTCGAGTCGGTCTCGACCAACCAGCGCGGCGAGCAGGTCTGCCGCGGAACCTGGACAAACATCGTGCGAGGAGTCTGAGCGATGCCTGATCTCGACGTCGGAGCGCAGATACCGGAGCTGAGGATCACCCCTGACAGGTACCTGACCGCCCGCTACGCCGGCGCCTCGGGGGACTTCAACCCGATCCACATCGACGAGGAGTTCGCCCGCTCCGTCGGGCTGCCCGGCCGGATCCTGCATGGCCTGTGGACGATGGCCCAGGTCGCCCGCGCGCAGACCGACGCCGGCGGCGGCCCCGCCCATCTGCGGCGCCTGTCGGTGCAGTTCCGCGGCATGGGCGTGCCCGAGCAGGAGATTCTCGTGACCGGAGCGGTGCGCGAGGCGACCGACGGACACGTTCTCATCGACACCGTGGCGGAGCAGGCAGGAAACCAGATCATCCGCAACGCCGAGGCCGAGCTCGAGCTCTAGAGCGCCGTTCCGGCGGTGTCAGCACGCCGCCTACAATCAATCCATGCTCAGCTCTCGCCAGGAGCAGATCCTGTGCACGGTGGTGGACGCCTACGTGCGCACGGGCCAGCCTGTCGCCTCCCGGGCCATCGCCGCCGACCCCACGCTCGACTGCGCGCCGTCGACGGTGCGGAACGAGCTGGCGCTGCTCGAGGAGCACGGCCTGCTCGCCCACCCCCACGTGTCGGCGGGTCGCATTCCGACCGAAGCGGGCCACCGTTACGTCGTGGACCGCATGCTCAGCTCCGGTAGCGCCCTCGCGCCTCCGGAGCCGCGGCTGGAGCTGTCCCTGATCCGCCGCGAGGTCGACGAGGCGATGCGGGCCACCACGGAGACGCTGTCGCAGATGACCAACCTGCTCGCCGTCGTCTCTGCGCCCTCGCTCGACACCGCGACGATCCGCAGGATCGAGGTGCTGGCGCTGCAGCCACAGGTCGTGCTGATCGTGATCATCACCTCGACGGGTGGGGTCTCGAAGATGCTGGCGACCTTCGAGCGCTCAGTCGACCCGGGGTTGATCGTCTGGGCGGGGGAGTACCTCAACGAGCGCCTCGTCGGCCTCGGGCTCGGCGCTCGGATGATCCATCAGCGCCTCGTCGAGCCGGGCCTCTCGGCGACCGAGCTGGACTTCCTGGGCCGGTTCGCCCTGGCGTTCGGCAGCCTCGCCTCCGAGACCGAGGACACGCTCTACTTCGAGGGCACCGCTCGCCTCTTCTCCTCCGGGCAGATCGAGGACTCCGAGCAGGTCAACGAGCTGATCGGACTGCTCGAGCGTCGAGTCGCCCTGCTCAGGATCCTGCGCGCCGCGCTGGGCGAGCCCGGCGTCTACGTCCGGATCGGCCAGGAGAACGAGCTGCCCGCGATGCGCTCGCTCGCGGTTGTCGCGACCGGCTACGGGATGCCGCGCCGGAAGCTCGGAACCGTGTCGGTCATCGGCCCGGTGAGGATGGACTACGCCGGAGCCATATCGACAGTGCAGGGGGCGGCCTACGAGCTCTCGCGCTTCGTCGAAGACACCTATGCCGAGAACTGACACCACCGGCATGCCGCGTGATCCGTATGAGGTGCTCGGCGTCGGTCGGGACGCCTCCGAGCAGCAGATCAAGAAAGCCTTCCGGCAGCTCGCCCGCGAGCTGCATCCGGATGTCAACGCCCACGACCCCGAAGCCGAGGAGAAGTTCAAGACGGCGGCGGAGGCATACGAGATCCTTTCGGACGCCGAGCGGCGCGCCACCTACGACCGTTACGGCCACGAAGGCCTCAGATCGGGTGGCTACGCGCCGAACTTCGAGGGCTTCGGCTCGATAGGCGACCTCTTCAACGCCTTCTTCGGCGGCGGCTTCGCCGGCCGTAGCGGGCCGGCCCAGGGGGCGGACCTGGCGGTCGCGGTAGAGATAGAGCTCGCCGAAGCGGCCGACGGCGTCAAGCGGCAGATCGCCTTCGAGGCGGTCGAGCGCTGTGAGCGCTGCAACGGCAACGGCGCCGAGCCGGGCACGCCGATCGAGACATGCGAGCGCTGCGGCGGCGCCGGGCAGCTACAGGCCGTGAGCCGAACGCCGTTCGGCCAGATGGTGCGGACGATCACCTGCGACGTATGTCACGGGGACGGGCGCGTCGCCACCCAGCCCTGCCGTGAGTGTCGCGGGCGCGGTCGCCTGACAAGCGGGCGCGAGCTCGAGGTCGACATCCCCGCCGGCATCGCCGACGGGCAGCGGATCCGCCTTGCAGGGCGCGGGCACGCCGGCGAGGCCGGCGCACCCGCCGGCGACCTCTACGTGATCGTCAACGTCGCCGAGGACGACCGCTTCGTGCGCGAAGGCGACCACCTGATCACCTCGCTCGACGTCGCGGCGCCGCTGGCGGCGCTCGGTGGAACGTTGGAGGTGGAGACGCTCGATGGCGCGGCCTCGATCGACCTCGCACCGGGTACCCAGCCCGGCGAGGTGCTGAGCGTTCGCGGCCAGGGCATGCCAGCTCTCGGGCACCGAAAGCGTGGCGACCTGCGTGTCGTCGTCAACGTCGTGGTGCCCCGTAACCTCGACGAGGAGCAGCGCCGGCTGCTGGAGCGCCTCAACGAGAGCCTCACGGCCGAGAACCTGCGCTCCGAGGAATCAGTCTTCGCCAAGCTCCGGCGCGCGCTCGGCAGCCGCGCCGCGTGATCCGGCTCGCCGTTTCCCCGCTCAACCACGGCGCCACGTGATCCGGCTCGCCGTCCTCGCGCTCAGCCGCCGGGCGACGTGATCCGGCTCGCGGTTCGCGTCGCGCGCGATCAGGCCGAGCTGGTTCTCGCGGAGCTGTTGGAGCTCGCTCCGGGCGGGGTGGAGGAGCGCGATCTGGGGGATGGGTCGGTGGAGTTCGCTGTCTACGGCGCCCCCGGCGAGCTGCCCTCGCTGCCCGACCTGAACGCGGCTGCCGGCGAGTCGCTGGTCGCGATCTCGACCAGCGAGGTGCCCGACGACTGGGAGGAGCGCTGGAAGGGGTTCCACCGGCCCGTGCTGATCGCCCCTCCGCAGGCTGCGGGCGCGGACGGCAGACCGCTGCCCGCCCTGCATGTGAGACCGCCGTGGGAGGAGCCGCGCACGCGGGCCGACGGCGCGGTGGAGGAGATCGTCATCGACCCGGGCCAGGCGTTCGGCACGGGCAGCCACGCGACGACGCGGATGTGCCTGGAGCTGCTCTTGGAGCTCGCCGCCGCCGTGCACCCGCGGGGGCCGCTGCTGGACCTCGGCACGGGCTCGGGCGTGCTCGCGGTGGCGGCGGCTCGGCTCGGCTTCGGGCCGGTGCTCGGCCTCGACCACGAGGTCGAGAGCGTGGAGGCCGCCCGCAAGAACGCCGCCGTGAATCGCGAGCGGATCGATGTCCGCCGCGTCGATCTGCGCACCGAGCCGCTGCCGTGGATCGGCGCCGGCCCGCGCCCTGCGGGGGACCTCGTCGTCGTCGCGAACCTGCTGCGCCCGCTGCTGCTCGAGCTGGCGCAGACCATGCCGTCCGCGCCCCCTCACCTGATCGTCGGCGGGCTGCTCGAGCCCGAGGCCGATCAGGTCGCGCGCGCCTTCGGCGAGCGGCTGGGTCTGCGCGAGTGCGGGCGCCGGGAAGGCGGCGAGTGGGCCGCCCTGTGGCTGCGGCGGGAGGATCAGGCCGGGTCGGGTATCTCGGTGGCGGCTCGCACGATCGAGCGGTAGACGAGATCGATCGCCGGCCGCAGACCGCCGTCCGTCTCGATGAGCGCTGCAGCCGCGCTCAGCGCGGCGCCGATCGTGTCCAGTGCCTCGCCGACGGGACCCGGCTCAGGGTCCCGGCATGCCGCGAGCGCCATGTCGAGCATCGCGCGGGCCTGCTCGAGCACGCCCGCGAACAGCGCGGGGCCCACGAGGCTCGCGTAGCCGTACACCCGCGCCAGCCGGCCTGAGAGGACGATGGAGTCCGAGCGGCGCAGGGCCGTGACGGGCGGCAGGCCGTGGCCGTCCAGCAGTGCGGCCATCGTGCCCCCGAGGAGCGCTTTGGTCGCCCCGTCGTCCAGGCGCGCCTGGGCCGCCACTCGCAGCGCCATATACAGCGAGGTGGCCGGCATGCCGTAGGGGGGATCGGACGCGAACACGATGCGCTCCGCGGGGACGCGCGCGAACAGCTCGATCACGTCCACCGGGAAGAAGCACGAGATGTCGTACAGCACCCCGGGGTGGTCTGCCAGGCGAGAGGTGAGGATGCCCTGGTCGCAGATCGCGCCGTGGGCGAGGATCAGCACCGCCCGGGGATGGCGCAGCGCCAGGTCGACGAGCCCCTCGGCCAGCGGGGGCAGGCCGCGGCCTGCGTGGATCAGGATCGGGACCTGCGCCGATTCGGCGAGGCCGAAGACCTCGTCCAGCTCACCGCCGTCGAAGACGAAGTCCTGGGCCCGCGGGTGCAGCTTGATCCCGCGCGCGCCCGCGGCGAGGCAGCGTTCGCTCTCGGCCAGCGGGTCTTCGGTCGGGTCCAGCCGGCAGAAGGGAACCAGCCGGCCATCCGCCTCGGAGGCCCAGGCCAGCACGCGATCGTTCGGCACGCGGTAGGCCGGGTGGCGGTCGGGGTCGTGCAGCGGGAACACGCAGGCGCGCCGCGCGCCGGCGGCATCGAGCTGCGCGAGCAGCTGCTCGAGCGTCAGCGAGCGCCCGTCCTCGTCCAGCCCGAGATGCGTGTGCGCGTCGATCACTTCTCCCTCGCGGGGACGCAGCTGCCGCGCCTCGGCGAGGAACGGCTCGAGGGCGCTGGCGTAGAGGGCCTCGTTCACGGCGTGCACCCTATTCGCTCCAGCCACCCGACCCGCAGCCAGCAGGCGCGCCCCCCGGAAGGCGCGTCCGCGGGGCCCGCCGGGCCGGGTGTGAAGGGCCACCGATCGATATGACCTTGAGCATCGACTGACCGGCGTATCCTCATCGGAGATGGAAACACTGGACAGGATCAAAGCGGACGTCGTCGAGGCGATGCGCAGTGGCGAGAAGGAGCGGGTCGGTGCCCTGCGCCTTGTGATGTCGGAGCTGCAGAAGTCGGCCAAGGCGGGCGGCGAGGACGAGCTCGCGGTCCTGCGGCGCGAGCGCAAGCGGCGACTCGAGGCGGCGGCGGCCTACCGCGAGGCCGGGCGGGAGGATCTGGCAGCCGGAGAGGACTCCGAGGCGGAGCTGATCAGCGGGTATCTACCGGCCGAGCTGTCGGAGGACGATCTGCAGTCTATCGTCGAGCGCGCCGTTCGCGACAGCGGCGCCGAGTCGCCCAAGGACATGGGTGTCGCGATGAAGCAGGCCATGGCGGCGGTGGACGGCCGCGCGGACGGCAAGCGGGTCTCGGGGCTGGTGCGGGCCTCGCTCCAAGGATGAGGACGCAGATCGAGCTCTCAAACGAAGTGGCAGCCGAGCTGGCCGGAAGCCAGGACATCGTGCTGCGCGCTCTCGAGCAGCACCTCGACTGCAAGGTCTTCCTGCGGGGCAACCTCCTGACGTTCGACGGCGAGGAGAGCGAGACGCACGCCGGCGAGCGAGTGGTCCACGAGCTGGCCGACCTGATCTCGCGCGGGCACCAGATCGGCCCGGGGACGATCACGGCTGTGACGGGCGCGCTCGACGCGCACGAATCGCCCGCGAGGGTGCTCGAGGACGTCGTCTGGCGTCACCGTGGTCTGCGGGTTGCGCCCAAGACCGTCAACCAGAAGCGCTACGTCGACTCGGTCCGTCAGAGCACGGTCACCTTCGGAGTCGGGCCGGCAGGGACCGGCAAGACGTTCCTCGCGGTCGCCATGGCTGCGGCCGCCCTGTCACGGCACGAGGTCAACCGCATCATCCTCACACGACCGGCCGTCGAGGCCGGCGAGCGCCTCGGCTTCCTGCCCGGCGACATGATGGCGAAGGTGGACCCCTACCTGCGCCCGCTGTTCGATGCGCTCCACGACATGATCGACCCCGAGAAGGTCTCCCAGCACATCGAGCGCGGTGTTATCGAGATCGCGCCGCTCGCGTTCATGCGCGGCCGCACGCTCAACGATTCGTTCGTCATCCTCGACGAGGCCCAGAACACGACGCCCGAGCAGATGAAGATGTTCCTCACCCGTCTCGGGTTCGGCTCGCGCATGGTCGTCACCGGTGACATCACGCAGGTGGACCTGCCGCGCGAGCAGCAGTCGGGGCTGATCGTCGTCGGGGACGTGCTCGATTCGATCGAGGGCATCGAGTTCGTCCGTTTCGGAGGCGAGGACGTCGTCCGGCACAAGCTCGTCCAGCGCATCGTCGAGGCCTACGACGAGCACTCCCAGCGCGGGGGCGAGCGGACGCCGGCGCCCGCCGGCGAGCGGGCCGAGGGCGTGAGCGCCGCGCAGGCGGCCGCCCGGTCGGCGATCCGCAGCGCCTGAGCACCATGCTCGAAGTGGAGGTCCTCGGAGCTCAGCCGGGTCCCGACGAGCCCGCGCCCGCGGAGGTCCGCGCGCTCTGCCGGCAGGCCGCTGCCGCTGCCGGGATCCACGACGGCCACGTCGCGATCGAGTTCGTCGACGAGCAGCGGATCGTCGACTTGAACGGCGCCCATCGTGGGCGTCCCGTTCCGACGGATGTCCTGTCGTTTCCGATCGACGGCGTGGAGCGCCCCGGTGGAGCGGAGGTGGTGACGCGCGAGCTCGGCGACGTGGTCATCTGCGAGGCCCACACCCGTGACATCCGGGAGGCGATAGTGCACGGGATGCTCCACCTCTTGGGCATGGATCACGAGATCGACGACGGAGAGATGCTCGCGCTGCAGCGGCGCCTGCTGCAGCAGGCCGCCCGATGACACGAGCCGGCTTCGTCGCGCTCGCGGGCCGGCCGAACGTGGGCAAGTCCACCTTCGTCAACGCGGTCGTCGGGCACAAGGTGGCGATCGTCTCGGACAGGCCGCAGACGACCAGGCGCGCCATCCGCGGCGTTCACCAGAGCGGTGAATCGCAGCTCGTCCTGGTCGACCTGCCGGGCGTGCAGCGACCCCGCGACGCGCTCACCGCACGCATGGCGAGGCGCGTCCAGCAGGAGCTCGAGGATTCCGACGCGGCGCTGCTGATGCTCAACGGACAGCAGGGCATCGGGCCGGGCGACCGATTCATAGCCGGCACGCTCGCCGGCGTGGACATTCCCGTGGCGATCGCCGTCAACAAGGTCGACCGGCTGCCGCGGTCGCGGCTCATGGAGGTGCTGCAGGGGGCGGCCGATCTCGGTGTCGGCGATGAGGTCTTCCCGATCTCGGCGCGCACCGGATCCGGCATCGCCGAGCTCGTCGAGCATCTGGCCGGCGCGATGCCGGAGGGGCCGTTCCTGTTCGCGCCCGACGCCACGTCCGATCAGCCGTTGGAGGTGCTCGTCGCCGAGCTCGTGCGCGAGGCCGTGATCCGGCGGACCTTTCAGGAGGTGCCCCATTCGGTCGAGGTTGTCGTCGAGGAGCTCGAGACCCCCCGCGAGGGCTTCGCTCGCGTGCGTGCGCTGATCTGGGTCGAGAGCGAGTCCCAGAAGGGAATCCTCATCGGCGCCCACGGCCGGATGGTCAAGGCGGTCGGCACCGCAGCCCGCCGCGAGATAGAGAGGGAGCTCGGGCGCCAGGTTCACCTCGACCTGTCCGTACGCGTCAGGCGCGACTGGCGCGCCGATGAGGGGCTGCTGGACCGTCTCGGCATCACCTAGATGACGCGCCCACGAGGGCTGCTGGACCGTCTCGGACCCCTAGAGCTTGCGCCCCAGGTGCTCGGCGACGCGTTCGATCGCAGGCAGGTCCATGCCGGCGCCCCACGCGAACGGCACGCCCACGACGTCGAAGCTTCGGCGCCGCAGGCGCTGGAGCTGGTTGTGCTGGAACCGCGCCCGGTCGTGGACTGTCTGCGCCGCCTGCGCCGCGGAGCGCCTCAGGTCGTCGTCCGACGCCGTGGCCCGGGGCCGGGCGGTCGCCGAGGGAGCCGCGGCTCCCTCGGCGACCGTGCCGGCCGTCCCCGCGATCAGCCGGAGCTCGGCGGCCGTGAAGCGCTGGGGTAGCAGCCCGTTGACGATCACGGCATCGAGCGTTCGCCCGAGCTGGGCCTTGAGCCCATCCTGCAGCTCGAGCGCCTCCGTCACCGCCATGTCGGTCGGCAGTGCCACGGCCGCGTAGCCGGTTCGCGAGGGGTCCCGGAGCAGCTCACCCAGCCGCTGCGCCTGTTTGGCGATAGGGCCGACGCGCGCGATCGAGCCGAACGTCTGCGGCGAGCCCAGCATCCCCAGGGCGTTGCCCGTCGCCGGCGCGTCGACGACCACGAGGTCGTATCCCGCGGCGCGTCGCTCCCAGCGCCGACCCTGTGTCAGCTCCCAGATCTTGACCATGCTCACCAGCTCCTTGGCGCCTGGAGCCGCCGCAGCGAAGTACTGGAAGGTGCCGCTCGATGCAAGAACGCGTCCCGATACCCGACCGCCAAGTGCCTGAAGCCACTCGAGCAGGGCGCGATCGGGGTCGATGGAGATACTCGACAGCCGCTCCTGGAGCTTGTTCTCGCCGCCCGTGACTCCCGGCGGGTGACCGAACAGCTCGGGCAGGCGCGTCTGGTCTCCGACCTCGACGACGATCGCGCGCATCCCGCGCTGGGACGCCAGCAGTCCGATCGCGGCGGCGATCGTCGTCTTGCCGACGCCCCCCTTGCCGGTGATCACCACGAGTTCTCGCTCGAGCAGCGATTGCATCGCGTGGCAGTGTGTCTCAAACCCGAAGCTGCGGGCTGTACCTACAATCGTCCAATGAGCAGCCAGCTGGGTGATTCGATCGTCGCGCAGGTCACATACGACCGCGAGGGACTCGTTCCATGCGTCGTGCAGGACTGGAGCAGCGGCGAGGTGCTGACGCTCGCCTACATGAACGAGCAGGCCCTGCAGCGAACCCGCGACACCGGCGAGCTCCACCTCTGGAGCCGCTCGCGGGGCGAGCAGTGGCACAAGGGGCAGACGAGCGGCAACGTCCAGGCCGTGCGCGCGCTGCGCCTGGACTGCGACGGCGACACGCTGCTCGCGCTGGTCGAGCCTGCCGGCCCCGCATGCCACACGGGCGAGCGCTCGTGCTTCCACCGGGGCGACCTCGAGGACGCCGCGCCGTACGAGGCGCTCCCCGCGCTCGAGCGGACGCTCGGCGAACGCGCTCGCGAGCGGCCCCCCGGCTCCTACACGGTCGAGCTGCTCGACGATCCCGGGAGGATCGGCGAGAAGGTGATGGAGGAGTCCGAGGAGGTCGCCCGGGCCGCTCGCGAGGAGTCCTCCGAGCGGGTCGACGAGGAGGCCGCCGACGTGCTCTACCACCTGCTCGTGCTCCTTCGAAGCCGGGGCCGCTCGCTCGCCGACGCGGAGCGGGTGCTCGATGGCCGTCGCTCCTAGCGCGCCGGGGGATCCGCCTGGCGAGCCCGCGGTGGTTCCCACCGATAGCCCCGAGGAGGAGCAGGGCGCCGCGGACGCGGTGCTGCTCGAGCCCAGCCTCGAGCAGGCCCGCGAGCTCGCGCGGTCCCACAACCTGATCCCGCTCCGATACAGCTTCGTCGAGGACTGCGAGACGCCGGTGTCGGCCTTCCTGAAGCTGCGTGAGCTGGCACCCGGCGAGCCGGCCTTCCTGCTCGAGTCCGCGGACCAGGGGCAGCGAGTGGGGCGCTGGTCGTTCATCGGCTTTCGTCCGCGGGCGGTGCTTCGCTGGAAGCTCGCCGACGGCGGCGACCCCTATGCGCTGGTCGCAGAGCGGGTTGCCCGCTTCGACCAGGCTCCGATGCCGGAAGCGCCTCCCTTCACGGGTGGTGCCGTGGGCTTCTTCGGCTACGACCTCGTGCGCACGGTCGAGCCGCTCGGCGAGCCTCCACCCGACCCGCTGGGGTTGCCCGACATGGCTCTCATGCTGTCCGACGCGCTGGTCGTCTTCGACCACCTCAAGCACACCGTCACGATCATCGCCAACGCCGACCTCGCCGAGGAGCCGGACGTGGAGCGCGCATACGAGCTGGCCGCACGCACGATCCGCGAGGTGCGATGCGTGCTGGCCGGCCCGGTGCCGCGCGGCGAGCCGGCGCTCCACCCGCCTCGGGAGCTGCCGGCGTTCGAGTCGAACATGCCCCGCGAGCAGTTCGAGGGGATGGTCAGCCGGATCGTCGAGTACATCTTCGCCGGGGATGCCTTTCAGGTGGTGCCCTCGCAACGCTGGTCGGCTCCCGTGCCGGTCGAGGCGTTCTCCATCTATCGCGGCCTGCGCGCCGTCAACCCGAGCCCGTACATGTACTTCCTGGACTTCGGCGACTTCCAGGTCGCCGGAGCGAGCCCCGAGCCGCTGCTCACGGTGACCGGGCGCCACGTCGCCACCAAGCCGATCGCCGGGACGCGACCGCGCGGCGCCAGCCCCGAGGAGGACCGGCGCATCGCCGCGGAGCTGCTCGCCGACGAGAAGGAGCGCGCCGAGCACGTGATGCTCGTGGACCTCGGGCGCAACGACCTCGGTCGGGTGTGCGAGTACGGGAGCGTCACGGTGGATGAGCTCATGGAGATCGAGTCCTACAGCCACGTCATGCACATCGTCTCCTCGGTCTCCGGGACCCTCCGTCCCGACGTGGGCCCCATGGACGCCCTGCGATCCGTGCTGCCCGCGGGCACGCTCTCTGGGGCACCGAAGGTCAGGGCGATGCAGATAATCGACGAGCTCGAGCCGGTCAAGCGCGGCGGCTACGGCGGGGCGATCGGCTACCTCAGCTACGCCGGCGACCTCGACACGGCGATCCACATCCGCACCGTGGTGGTCAAGGACGGCGTCGCGCACATCCAGGCCGGCGGCGGCACCGTCGCCGACGCGAGGCCCGACTACGAGTACGAGGAGTCGGTCGCCAAGTCGAGGGCGGCGCTGCGCGCGATCGCGCTCGCCTGCGAGCACCCGGACTGGACATGACCGTTCTCGTCATCGACAACTACGACTCGTTCACCTACAACCTCGTGCAGTACCTGGGCGAGCTGGGAGCGGAGGTGCACACCGTCCGCAACGACCGAGCGTCCGTGGACGACCTGCTCGGAAACGGCTACGAGCGCTGTGTCGTCTCGCCCGGTCCGTGCACGCCCGACGTCGCCGGCATCACGCTCGAGGTGGTCAGGCGGATGCCGGAAGCCGGCATCCCCACGCTCGGCGTCTGCCTCGGCCACCAGGCGCTCGCGCAGGCGTTCGGGGGCCGGGTGAAGCTGATCGCGCCGGTGCATGGCAAGGCCACGGTGATCGAGCACGATGGGACCACGATCTTCCGGGGTCTATCCTCGCCGCTGACGGTGGGGCGCTACCACTCGCTCGTGGTCGATTCCGAGCTGCCCGAATGCCTGCAGGAGACCGCGCGCAGCGGCGAGGGCGTGCTCATGGGGCTACGCCACCGCGAGCTCCCCGCCGAGGGCGTGCAGTTTCACCCCGAGTCTGTGCTCACGGAGCAGGGCAGGGAGCTGCTGCGCAACTTCCTCGAGCCCGAGCGCCGCTAGCCGATGCCCAACGCGACGCTCACAGCGGCCATCGACGCGCTCTGCTCCGGCAGGGACCTCGACGCCGAGCAGGCCGGTGACGTGCTTGCGGAGATCATGCGCGGCGAGGTGTCCGAGACCCAGATCGCGGGGTTCCTGATCGCCCTGCGGACGAAGGGGGAGACGGTTCAGGAGCTGACGGGCCTGGCGCGCACGATGCGCTCGCTCGCCGCGCACGTCCCCGTCGATCGCCGGGACCTGCTCGACACCTCCGGTACCGGCGGCGGCCGCAGCACGTTCAACGTGTCGACCACAGCCGCGCTGATCGCCGCCGGCGCAGGCTGTGCCGTCGCCAAGCACGGCAACCGCTCCGCCACCAGCCGATCCGGGTCGGCCGACCTGCTCGAGGCCCTCGGCGCGCGTATCGACCTGGGGCCGGAGGGCGTCGCCCAGTGCATCGACGAGGCCGGCTTCGGCTTCATGTTCGCGCCTGCACACCACCAGGCGACCCGGTACGTCGTACCGGTTCGGCGAGAGCTGGCGGTCCGCACGATCTTCAACCTGCTGGGGCCTCTGACCAACCCGGCCGGCGCCCGGCGCCAGCTGATCGGGGTCTCCGAGCCCCGCTTCCTGGAGCGGATCGCGGGCGCGCTCGCCATGCTCGGCGTCGACCGTGCGCTGGTGGTCTCGAGCGAGGATGGGCTGGATGAGATCTCCGCAGCGGCGGTCACCAGGGTGTTCGAGGTCAACGGCGAGGAGATCACGCAGTACGAGCTGCGCCCCGAGGACGTCGGCCTGGGTGGCACCGGCTCCGCCTCGCCCGACGGGTGGGGGGGAGGATCGCCGCAGGAGAACGCGCGGGTCACCCGCGCGATCCTGAGCGCGGACGGCGAACGACCGTCAGCGGGCGAGCCGCTGGCCGTCATCAACGCGGGCGCAGCCATCTACGCCGCCGGGCGCGCGGAATCGATCGCCGACGGCGTGCAGGCCGCTCGCGAGGCGATCTCCGACGGGAGCGCCGCCGCCGCTCTCGAGCGGTATCTGCAGGCCAGCCGCCGGCACGCGCCCGAAGGGGCTGCCAGATGAGCACGCCGGGTGACACCGTCCTCGATCGCATCCTCGCCCGGACCCGCCAGGACCTCAGGCGTCGCATGCGCGAGGTGCCGCTCGAGCGCCTGCAGGACGCGCCGCGCCCGGCGCCGGCGGCGTCCCTGCGCGAGGCGCTGCTGGCACCCGGTGTCTCCGTGATCGCCGAGTTCAAGCGCCGCTCCCCGTCGGCGGGAGCGCTGCGCCCACCGTCGACGGCCGAGCCGCACGCGGATCCCGTCCTCGGGGAGATCGTCGGCGCCTACCGGGACGGCGGCGCGGCGGCCGTGTCGGTCCTGACAGAGGGCCCCAACTTCGGCGGCTCCTTGGACGACCTGCGGGCAGCGCGCTCTGCCTGCGAGCTGCCGCTCCTGCGCAAGGACTTCATAGTCGACCGCTATCAGCTGGAGGAGTCGCTCGCCGCCGGAGCCGACGCCGTGCTCCTGATCGTCGCCGCCCTGGGACCCGGCGAGCTGGGATCCCTCCACAGCGCGGCCCGAGCGATGGGGCTGGACGTGCTCGTCGAGGTTCACGACCTCGAGGAGATGGGCCGCGCGGTTGCGCTCGACGCCGAGATCATCGGGATCAACAACAGGGACCTGCGTGACTTCAGCGTCGACCTGAGCCGAACCGAGCGGCTCATGAGCCATGTGCCTCGCGAGGTCGTCGTGGTCTCGGAGTCCGGGATCGTCTCCGCCGAGCAGATCCAGCGGCTCGGCGAGCAGGGCGTGCAGGCTGTGCTCGTGGGAGAGTCCCTGATGCGCTCGACCGATCCCGGCGCCTCCCTGCGCGCGCTTCAAAGTTTTACCCCCGCCGAGGATCCCCTTTAGATGCCCTTCATGGCTTCACAGCATCCTGTCCGCACATGAGGCGCATGTTCCTTATCCCTTTCCTCGCCGCCATCCTTGGCGGCGTCGTCGTCGTGGCGATCGTCGCGGCCTTCGGCGGCCTGGACGAAGGGAACAAGACAATCACGACGATCCAGGCTGCGCCGGTCACGCCATCCAACGCGTCCCAGCGGGCGACGGGGATGACGCCGCACCAGGTCTACACGCGCGACGCCCCGGGTGTGGCCTTTGTCACCTCCACGATTGTGCAGAAATCGGAATCGCCGTTCAACCTGTTCGGTGGCGGTGAAACCCAGCGTCAGGGACAGGCCACCGGCTCGGGCATCGTGATCGACGGCAACGGGACGATCCTGACCAATTACCACGTGGTGGAGAACGCGGTGAAGGTCACCGTCAGCTTCGAAAAAGGCAAGTCGGTCGAAGCCCAGATCGCCGGCAAGGATCCGTCCAACGACCTCGCCGTGCTTCGCATCAGGCCCGACGGCCTCACGCTCCACCCGCTCACGCTCGGCGACTCGAGCGGCGCGCAGGTCGGCGACCCGGTCTACGCCATCGGCAACCCGTTCGATCTGGAACGCACATTGACGACCGGCGTCATCTCCGCGCTACAGCGGCAGATCCAGGCGCCCAACGGCTTCACCATCAACAACGTGCTGCAGACCGACGCACCGATCAACCCCGGCAACTCCGGCGGCCCGCTGCTGGACGCCGCCGGCCGAGTGATCGGCATCAACTCGCAGATCGAGACCGGCTCGAGTGGCGGCGGGAGCGTCGGCATCGGCTTCGCCGTTCCGATCAACACGGCCAAGAACGAGATCGCCCAACTCGAGAAGGGCGGAACCGTGCGCGGCGCCTACCTCGGGCTGACCTCGCTGACGATCGACGGCTCGCTGTCGGCGCTCAACCTCCCGGTCAAGAGCGGCGCGCTCGTGCAGACCGTCCAGAAGGGAACCTCCGCCGCAAAGGCCGGGATCCGCGCGGGCACGATCAACAGCACGACCGAAACTGGCCAGATAGCCGTCGGCGGCGACATCATCGTGTCGGTCGACGGCAAGACCGTGGCGAGCTCAGAAGACCTGGCCACCGTGATCGCGGCGAAGAAAGCCGGGCAGACAGTAACCATCGGCCTGTTGCGCGCCAACGGCCATGGCGGCTATGAACACAAGACGGTCTCCGCCACGCTCGGCAGCCGTCCCAACTCGGTCCCGAACGCCAACACGCCCGAAGGCTAGGCTCAGGCCCGAAGCCGGCGCGCAGGCTCAGAGCGGCGTGGCCGACCGCGCCATCGCTCGGGGAGGGTCGCGATCGGACTCGCTACGGTTGGCACATGGAGCACGTGCCGCCAAAGGTCAAGATCTGCGGCATCACCAACCTCGAGGACGCCGAGCTCGCGGTCGAGGTCGGGGCGTGGGCGCTTGGCATGATCTTCTACGACGGCAGCCCGCGCCGCTGCTCGCTCGCGGAGGCGCAGAGGATCGTCGCTCGCCTGCGGCGCCGGACGCTGCTGTGCGGTGTCTACGTCAACGCGCCGCTCGACGAGGTCGTCGAGACGAGCGAGGCGCTCGGGCTGGGGATGCTCCAGTTCCACGGTGACGAGGGGCCCGCGTACTGCACCGAGGCCGGCAGGCGCACCGGCGCGCGGATAATCAAGGCCGCGCAGGTGGCGGGTCCCGGCGACCTCCAGGACCTCGAGCGCTTCCATGTCGATTTCCACCTGCTCGATGCTCGCTCCAGCGCACCGGGCGCCGCCGGGCTTCGCGGCGGAACCGGCGAGACGTTCGACTGGAGCCTCATCGCCGGCCGGCGCTCGAGCGTCCCCCTGATCCTCAGCGGCGGCCTCCACGCCGGCAATGTGGCCGAGGCGATCGCGCTCGCACACCCGTTCGCGGTCGACACCGCGAGCGGTACCGAGGCTGCCCCCGGGCGCAAGGATCCCGAGCGCCTGCGAGCGTTCATGGAGGCGAGCACCGCCGCCGGCGCAGGCGCGGCGCCGCAGAGCCGCGGCACCGCAGCGGGCGAGCCGAGAATCGGTCAGCCGGCGTGAGCGCCGCGGATCCGACCGGAGCGGGCCCTGAGCGCGGAGGCCCAGGCTCGCCGATCGAGCACCGCTTCGGCCCCTACGGCGGCCAGTTCGTGCCCGAGACGCTGATGCCGGCGCTCGCCGAGCTCGAGCAGGCGTGGTCGCAGGCGCGTTCTGACGAGGGCTACCGCGCCGAGCTCGAGGGGCTGCTGCGGGACTTCGCAGGGCGGCCCACCCCGCTGTACCTCGCGCGGCGGGTTTCAGAGCTGGCGGGCCGGCCCGTGTACTTCAAGCGCGAGGATCTCAACCACACCGGGTCGCACAAGCTCAACAACGCCCTCGGCCAGGTGCTCCTCGCAAGGCGTATGGGCAAGCGGCGGATCATCGCCGAGACGGGGGCCGGCCAGCACGGCGTGGCCACCGCAACCGTGTGCGCGCTGATGGGGATGGAATGCGTCGTCTACATGGGTCTCGAGGACACGCGCAGGCAGCTGCCGAACGTCCAGCGGATGCAGCTCCTCGGAGCGACCGTCCAGCCCGTGGAGGCCGGCGCCAGCACGCTCAAGGAGGCGACGTCTGCCGCGATCCGCGACTGGGTCACCAACGTCGAGAGCACCCACTACGTGATCGGGTCCGTCGTCGGCCCGGCCCCCTACCCGGCGCTCGTGCGCGACCTCCAGCGGGTCATCGGAGACGAGGCTCGCGCGCAGGTGCTCGAGCGCGAGGGGCGACTTCCGGATCGCGTGGTGGCCTGCGTCGGCGGCGGGTCGAACGCGATCGGCGCGTTCACCGCCTTCATCGACGACGCGGAGGTGCAGCTGGTGGGTGTCGAGGCCGGCGGTGAGGGGATCGACACCCCGCGCCACGGAGCACCGCTGACGGTCGGCGGTCGCGCCGGGATCCTGCACGGGTCGCGCTCGGCGGTGATGCAGGACGAGGAGGGCCAGATCCTGCAGGCGCACTCCGTCTCGGCCGGGCTCGACTACCCCGGAGCCGGTCCGCAGCACGCGCATCTGCGTGACAGCGGCCGCGCCACCTACGTCGCGGTCTCCGACGCCGACGCCGTCGAGGCGTTCCACACCGTCACGCGGCTCGAGGGCATCATCCCGGCCCTGGAGACCGCCCACGCCCTCGCCTGGGTGCTCGCGCAGGACGACGGCGAGCTCGACCTGGTGTGCCTCTCCGGGCGCGGCGACAAGGACCTGGCGGAGGTGCTCGCCCGGGAGGGGACATGAGTCAGCTGCGCACGAGCGGCGTCGAGCGGATCGCGGAGAGCTTCGCCGGCGCCGGCAAGCGCGCCGCGCTGATGCCCTATCTGATGGGCGGGTTCCCCACGCTGGAGGACTCGGTGCGGATAGGCGAGGCCTGCGTCCAGGCGGGGGCCGACCTGATCGAGCTCGGGATGCCCTACTCGGACCCGCTGGCCGACGGCCCGGTAATCCACGCCGCCGGGACGCGGGCGCTCGAGGCGGGGGCGAGCGTCGCCGGCGTGCTGGAGGTCGCCCGCTCGCTGTCGGCGAGCGTCCCGGTTGTCCTGATGTGCTACGCCAACATGGTCTACGCGCCGGGGGTGGATGCCTTCGTCGAGCGCCTGGAGCAATCCGGCGCGTGCGGGCTGATCGTGCCCGACCTTCCGGAGGGAGAGGCGGCGGAGGTGCTCGCTGCCTGCGACAGGCGGGGGTTGGCGCTCGTTCCGCTCGTGGCGCCGACCACGACGAGCGAGCGGCTCGCCGCGATCGGGGCGCGCGCACGCGGCTTCCTCTACACCGTCTCGGTGGTCGGCACCACAGGGGAGCGCAAGACGCTCGGAGAGCGCTTCGCGGACGTCGTGGCCCGCGCGAAGGCCAGCACCGAGGTGCCGGTCGCGCTCGGCTTCGGCATCGCCACGGCCGAACAGGCTGCCCGGGCGGCGGCCGCAGGCGCAGACGGCGTGATCGTGGGGACCCGCCTCGTGCGCGCCGCCGGCGAAGGTGACGATCCGGCCGCCTCGGTGGGCACGGTGGTGGAGGAGCTCGCGGCCGGCCTTGCCCCGACCGACCCGGCACGGGCCAGCTAGGATTCCGCCGGCATGGGACTGGTCCTCACAGTCATGGCCGGCCTCGTCGTCTGGATCGTCTTGTGGGCGCTGGACGGCAAAGGCTTCGACTCGTTCCTGCTCTCCGCGCTGATCATCCTTGCGGGAGCAGCGGTGAAGATCGTCTCCGGCTACCTGCCGGGCCGTCGCGGCTAGGCACCGCGTGCGTGCGCGCTGGCTGGGCCTGGTAGCTCTCGCCGCCGTCGTCCTGGGCGCCTCAGGGTGCGGAGGGTCGGGCGTCTCAGGCGCCTCCGAAGCCGCCGGCAACCAGCTCGTGATCTACTCGAGCCTTCCCCTCCAGGGCCCCGACGGTGCCGTCTCCCAGCAGATCGTCGCGGGGGAGAAGCTCGCTCTCTCGGATGCCGGCGGCCGGGCTGGCGTGTACAAGGTCGGTTACGTCTCGCTCGATGACTCGAACCCGAAGAGCGGGCGCTGGGACCCGGGAATAACGGCCAGCGATGCCAAGACGGCGGCTCAGGACACGAGCACGATCGCCTACATCGGCGACTACAACTCGGCGGCGACCGCCGTCTCCCTGCCGCTGATCAACGCCGCCGGGATCCTCCAGGTCAGCCCCGGCAGCCCCTACGTCGGGCTGACATCGTCGCTGGACGCCGGACAGGACGAGCCCGAACGCTTCTACCCGACCGGCAAGCGCAGCTTCGGCCGCCTGCCGCCCGGCGATCCGGTCGAGGGGGCCGCGCAGGCGCGGCTCATGAGCCTGCTCGGCGTCCGCCGTGTCTATGTGCTCGACGACCAGGACCCGTTCCAGGTGCCGCTGGGCGCGATCGTCGCGACGGACGCCGCTCGGGCCGGCATCTCGGTGGCCGGCCACGACAGCATCGCGCTCGCGCCGGGTGCGCTCTACGCCGGTGAGGTCGAAAAGGTCGTGCACAGCGGCGCCCAGGCCGTGTTCCTCGCCGGCTCCAGTGGAGCCGCGGCCGTCGGGCTGTGGCGCCAGCTGCACGCCGCCGATCCCAGCCTGAGGCTCCTCGGGCCGAGCTCGCTGGGCGGCGAGGCGTTCACCTCGCAGATCGGCTCGGCGGCGCAGAGCACCTACCTGACGACGCCCGTGTTCCCGACCTCCCGCTATCCGCCGGCCGCGCGACGCGTGTTGAGCGACTACCGCCGCGACTTCGGCGCCGAAGGCGGACCCTACGCTCTCTACGGGTACGAGGCGATGAGCGTGGTGCTGGACGCGATCCGGGGAGCCGGGGTCCATGGCAACGACAGGCAGGTCGTCATCAACCGCTTCTTCGCGACGCGAAACCGCAACTCCGTGATCGGGCGCTACTCGATGAGCCCTGACGGGGAAAGCTCGTTCTCGACCTACGGGGTCGAGCGCGTGAGCGGCGGTCGCCCGGTCTTCTACCGCGCGGTCAGCGTGCCGTAGCGGGCGTCGGTACTACCGCAGACCGAGCACCACGCGGGCGCGCTGGACCCCGCCACCGAGGCTGTGGGTCCCCCCGGAGACCGTCGTGATGGCTCGCAGGTAGGGCAGCACCTTGGCGAGCGCCGGGCCTTCGGTGAGCCCCACGCCTTCGAGCAGGCTGAGCAGCGTGGGAACGTCGAGGATCAGGTTGGGCTGGATCCCTTCGCCGAGCGCCGTCTGGGCAGCGCGCGTCGATGCCGCTCCCGCGAGCGTGGCGGATGGATGGAGGGCCGCCGCCACGGAGGCTTCCCCGAGAGCGAGCACGAACTTCGGATGACCGCCCGAATCGACGCCGCTGGCGATCACCAGCGTGACCGGTAGGCCGCTCGCACGTACGCCGACCGCCGCGTCGGTTCCGGCGATCGTGGTCGGCTGGACTGACTGGCCCGCTCTGCGCAGCTGTGCCCCCAGCGCCGCCACGGCCGCCTGCGACTGCGCACGGTTGCTCGAGGAGATCACGACCGCCCCCCTCAGTTCGAGCAGGTTGGAGCCGCTTGCGAAGATCCCACCCGAGCCCATCCAGCTCCTGAAGGCGTGTTGCGCCGGCCCGGTTTCCGCGCCCAGCACGCCGAGCGGCGTGAGCAGGCCTTCCAGCAGGCCCTTGAGGTTGATGGTCAGCGGACCGCCGGATTCGCCGCCCCCGGGTTCGATCGAGCTGCCGAGCGAGGCGAGGGCGCGCAGGGCGCGAACGTCTTCACCGAGCGTCGCCCCTACGTGGCCCAGGCCGAACGCAAGCCACGAGTCGGACGGCAGTTCGCTCAGCGCCTGCGCGCCATCGGCGCCCGCCGCCAGCAGCCCACCCGCAGGCGCGCCGGGGCCGGAGGCGATGCTGTCCGCGTCCACGGTCAGCGAGCCGGAGGCCGGCACGAGCGAGATGTTGGCTTCGCGGCTGCCCACGAGCAGCTGCGTGAGGGTCGGCGCTCCGCTCGCCGGGGCAGGGGCCGCATTGGCGTACACGTGGGCGAGGGTCCCCGCCGGAGCGTCTGCGAGAAGCTTCGCGTAGCCGCTCGAGCGTGCCAGCGACGAGCCCCCCTGATCGGTTTCGATCACTGCTCGCACGCCGGAGTCGCTGCCCAGCACGGCGAACCGGCCGACTAGCGCGAACGCCACGCCCGCTGGGCTCACCTGATAGGACACCCCGCGATAGGTCGCCGCGTGAGCGCCGGCGTGAGCTGCCTGCGCGTTGAGGAAGGATCGCGCCTTGCCCGAGTCGGTGGTGTCGAGCACGACGGCACCCTGGGCCGCGCCGGCGCCGGCGCCCGCGGAGAACGGGAACGCGCCGGCCCCCGAGCCGCCGAGGCCCTGGATCAGGGCGAGCAGGAGCGCGCTCTGCGCCTTGCTCGACACACCGGCCGAGGTGAGGAACACGCCCGCCTGGGGCCCGAGCCACGGAGCCACATCGCGCGAGAAGCTGAGCGGGGGGGACCCCGGTGTCTGCAGCAGCTGCGTCAGGCGGAGGTAGGGGTTCGTCTGGTGCGTCAGCGCGTGGCCGGCGTCGAGCGCCGCCGTCTTCAGCGAGCCGGTCGGGCGCACCGTCGCCCCGGCGTAGAGCGATGCGGACGCCGGAACGGCCCGCGCGGGGTCTTCCCCGCCGCCACCGCCCCCCGAGGAGCCGCACCCCGCGAGCGCCGCCGCGGCGATCGCCGCCGAGAGGATCGTGACCGGGCCGACGCGCCGGCGGCCGTTGACTCTCAGATGACCGGTGACGTTCAGGCGGCCAGGGGCGGCCAGGCAGCCGGGGACTTTCAGGCGGCCAGGGGCTTTCAGGCAGCCGGGGGCTTTCAGCAAGGGGGGGTTCCTTTCTAGCGGCCTCGCGGGCCGGAGGGGGAGGCGATGGTACGCGGCGCTCGCGCGTCAGCGCAAGTGGGTGCCGTCATTGCATGCGGCGCTTCAGGTCGGCTGGGTGCAGGCGGAGTTGCACGCGCGCGCAATTCTGACGCCGCCGTCGGCGGCTCCGATAAACCGGCTCTGTGCAGCGCTTTTGTGGCCTCGCGGTACGCGAGGGTGCCATGGTGGGAAAAGATGTGCAATCAGGGTTGCATTGTGGGAGGAAGTGGGGTATGTTCGCGCCCAGCGAGCCGGGGTGGAGGGGCTCCTCCCACTCCTCCACCTCGGCTCGGTAATCAACCTTGGAGCTTCACCAGTGGCACCCTTCCGGGGCACCTTCGACCACACTCTCGACGCGAAGAACCGCCTCACCGTGCCCGCGCGCTACCGGGCGGCGCTGGCCGAGGGAGTTGTCCTTGCGATGCCCGTGGACCTGAAGCCATGCGTGGGCGTGTGGCGCCCGGAGGAGTACGAGAGCTACACGCGGCGCGCGCTCGCCGAGCTCCCGCCCCTATCCTCGAAACTCACGGAGCTCGAACGGTTCTTCTACGGCAGCTCGCACGACGCGGAGCTCGACGCCGCCGGGCGGATCATGGTCCCCGGCTTCCTCGGCGAGCACGCGCGACTCGCCAAGGACGTCATCGTGGTGGGCGTGGGCGACCGGCTGGAGCTCTGGGACAAGGCGGCATGGGACGAACATCGATCGACGCTGCTGACCGGCGTCGCGGAGGTCACGGCACGTGTCGACGACGCTGCTTGACTTCGCCGCCGGGCACGGCGCCGAGCGGCTCGCACCAGATCTGGGACGACGCAGGCGCGCCGGACAGGCGGACGGTCCCGGCGGCCGCGCCGGCCGGGCGCGCCCCACCGGCGCCGCCGGCGATCTCCGGCCTGCCCACACGCCCGTCCTGGCCGGCGAGCTGCTCGAGCTGCTCGGACCGGGGCCCGGCCAGACGGCGATCGACTGCACCTTCGGCGACGGCGGCCACGCCCGCTTGCTGGCCGAGCGCCTCGGGCCGCACGGCACGCTGGTGGCGATCGACCGCGATCCGCTGGCCGAGGAGCGCTTCGCAGCTCTAGCGGCCGAGGCCTCCTGCTCCCTGCGCTTCATCCGCTCGGGCTATGCCGAGGCGCTGGAGCAGCTCTCCCGCGAGGGCGTCCGGGCCGACATGGCCTACTTCGACCTCGGCATGTCCTCGATGCAGGTCGACACGCGGACGCGCGGGTTCTCCTACTCCTACGACGCGCCGCTGGACATGCGCATGGACCCCTCGCAGGCGCTGAGCGCGCGCGACATCGTGGCGGAGTGGGACGAGCGGCGGCTCGCGCAGCTGCTGCGCGACTTCGGCGAGGAGCGCCACGCGAGGGCGATCGCCCGGTCGATCGTCCGCCGGCGGGAGCAGGCGCCGATAAGGACGACGCTCGAGCTCGTCGACACGATCAACTCGGCCATCCCCGCCCCCGCGCGCTTCGCCGGCGGGCACCCCGCCAAGCGCTCCTTCCAGGCGCTGCGCATAGCCGTCAACGACGAGCTCGCCCAGCTCGACCGCGCGCTGCCGCTCGCCTGGGCTCTGCTGCGGGAGGGCGGGGTGCTCGCCGGCATCTCGTTCCACTCGCTCGAGGACCGGCGCGTCAAGCGATTTCTTGCGGATCGCGCTCGCGGCTGCATCTGCCCACCGGATCTTCCGGTCTGCGCCTGCGGACGCGAGCCGGAGGCGGCGCTGCTGACCCGCCGCTCGATCGTGCCGTCCGCCGAGGAGATCGCGCAGAACCCCCGCGCCGCCTCGGCCCGCCTGCGCGCCGCCCGGAAGCTGACGGCCGGGAGGGAGCTCGCCGCATGACCCCGCCGGCCGCCGCCGCCGCTCCAGCGGTCCATCCGCGCCGTGCGCCCGTCCCGGCTCGCCGGCGGACGGCCCCGGCGCGCCCGCGCCGCGTCTCGGGCCCGTCGCGAGCTCGGCCCGCACGGCCCGCAGCACGGCCGGCGAGGCTCGACGGAGGCCTGCTGCTCGGGGCGCTCGGGCTGCTCGACCGCCTCTCCAGCCACCGGCTCCTAGACCGGCTCCTACGCGGACGCGCGTCGATCGCCCTCGTCGCCTTCGCGCTGATCGGCATCGTCACGCTCCAGCTCGGCCTGCTCAAGCTGAACTCGAGCATCGGGCGGACGCTGGAGCGCGAGTCGGTGCTGCAACGGGAAAATGCCTCCCTCAGCGGTCAGAACTCGGAACTGGCCGCCGGCGAACGGATCCAGGCGAGCGCCACCCAGCTGGGGCTGGCGTTCGTGCCTGTGTCGGCGTTCCACTTCCTGACCGCAGGCTCGAAGGGCGAGGCCGCTCGGGCCGCTGCCGCGCTGCGGGCGGCGGCGCGTTCTCCCGGCGCCGGACCCGCCGAAGCGGGCGCCACCACCGCCGCGAGCTCGGGGACC
Organism: Solirubrobacteraceae bacterium; assembly: GCA_036498265.1. Taxonomy (GTDB): domain Bacteria; phylum Actinomycetota; class Thermoleophilia; order Solirubrobacterales; family Solirubrobacteraceae; genus Palsa-744. Next base: position 64,828 of record DASYFT010000038.1, read on the forward strand.
GGCGGCGAAGCGACAGCCGGCGGCGAACGCAGCAGCGCGCCGGCATCCGAACCGTCGTCGGGCGAAGCCTCGAGCGCCGCGTCGGGCCAGGCCGCGACGACTCCGGCCCAGCCCAGCTCCGCAGCCGAACCGACGAGCGGTCAGCCGTCCTCGCCCCCAACCCCATCGGGCGGCGGCGAAGCGCGTGCGGGCGGCGGCGAAGCCGCGGGCGGCGAAGCGGGGGGGCGTGGCGGCGAAGCTACACCCGCGGGCGGCACGCAGGCCGGACCCACGGGATAAGCGGTGGCCATCGTCCAACAGCGCATCGGAGCGATCTTCGGGCTCTTCTTCCTGCTCCTGCTCGTCGCCGGCGGACGCACCCTCTACCTCGGAGTCCTGCGCAGCGGCACGCTCCAGAAGGCCGCCAGCGCTCAGCAGCTCACATATGAACCGGTCATCGCGCAGCGCGGCACGATCTCGGACCGCAACGGGGTGGACCTCGCGATCTCAGAACCGGCTCGCGACATCTCGGCCGATCCCTACCTGATCACGGATCCCGCCGGTGCGGCACAGCGGCTCGCGCCGCTGCTCGGGCGCACGCAGGCGAGCGTCCTCGCCAAGCTCACCCGCCACAGCGGCTTCGTGTACCTCGCACGCGCGCTCCCGGCACACAAGGCCGAAGCGGTCATGGCGCTGAAGCTCCCGGGGGTGAACGGCACTGCAGTGACGCGGCGCGTCTACCCCAGGGGCGCCCTGGCGGCGCAGGTGCTCGGCATGGTCGGAACCGAAGGCAAGGGGCTTGCCGGTCTCGAGTACTCGCGCAACAAGCTGCTGGGCGGGCGCTCCGGCAGGCGGCGCGTGGTGAGCGACGCGATCGGCCAGCCGGTCTCGATCACCGAAACGACACCTGTCACACCCGGCGCGTCGCTGTCCCTGACGCTCGATTCGAACATCCAGCAGCGGACGGAAGACGTGCTCTCGGCCGTCGGCCGGGTCTTCAACCCCAAGGACGCCACGGCGATAGTGATGGACCCGTCCAGCGGGTCCCTGCTGGCGGTTGCCAACTGGCCGCAGGTCAACGCCAACGACCCCGGTGCCTCGCCTCCCTCGGCGCTCCAGGACAGGGCCGTGGGCTTCGCCTACGAACCGGGCTCCACGTTCAAGGCCGTGACCGTCTCCGGGGGGCTCCAGGAAGGGCTGATCACGCCGAGCACCGGCTTCAACATCCCCGACCAGATCCACGTCGCCGACCGCACCATCCACGACGACACCGAACACGCCGAAGAAACGCTGACCGTCTCGCAGATCCTCGCCCGCTCCAGCAACGTCGGCGCGATCAAGATCGGCCTGCTCGAGGGTGCCACACGCTTCAACAAGTGGGTGCACCGGTTCGGCTTCGGCACGCGGACCGGCCTCGAGCTGCCCGGCGAGGAAATGGGCGTCGCGCTGCCGCTGAGCAGATACTCGGGCTCATCGATGGGCAACCTGCCGATCGGGCAGGGGGAGCTCGTCACCCCGATCCAGATGGCGAGCGCGTACGCGGCGATCGCCAACGGCGGCATCCTGCGCCCGCCGCACCTGATCAACTCGATCGACGGCCATCCCCGGCCCGAGCCCGCCGGACGTCGCGTCGTCTCGAGCGCCACGGCCGCCGAGGTGCGCCACATGCTGGAAGGCGTGCTCGCCCCCGGCGGAACCGCCAGCGAGGTGTCCATCCCCGGCTATGCGCTGGCCGGCAAGACGGGCACCGCCAGCAAGATCGACCCGGCCACCGGGGAATACTCGAAGACGGCCTACATCGCCTCCTTCATCGGCTTCGCGCCCGCCTCCAACCCGAGGCTGCTGTGTGCGGTGGTCGTCGACGAACCACAGACCGGGTCGATCTACGGCGGAACCGTGGCGGCGCCCGCGTTCGGGCAGATCATGAGCTTCGCGCTGCCCTACATGGGCATCCCCCCGGGCTAGCGGACCGAGCGGGGGAGCGGAACCCAGCGTCAGCCGGGCCGGCGGCGCGCTGCCTGGCTGCCGACTGCTCCGGCGGGGGCGGAAACTAGACTCCCCGGGATGCCCGAGCGGGAGATCGACCGATGAGGCTCGACGAGCTGACCGCCGCGCTCCGCGGCGCCGGAGGGGCCCCGGAGAGCCGCACGGACGGTGCGGTCGAGGTGACCGGGCTGGCATACGACAGCCGCTCGGTGGCGCCCGGAGACCTGTTCTTCTGCGTGGGCGGGCTGCGCGCCGACGGCCACGACTTCGCGCCTCAGGCCGTCGAGGCAGGCGCGGCGGCGCTGGTCGTCGAGCGCCCGCTCGGGCTCGGGGTGCCCGAGGTGCTGGTCGATTCCGCACGAGCCGCGATGGCGCCGATCGCCGGCCGCTTCAACGGTGATCCTGGGCGCCAGCTCCAGATGATCGGCGTGACCGGGACGAACGGCAAGACGACCACGGCCTACCTCGTGCGGGCGCTGCTCGAGGCCAGCGGCATCAAATGCGGTCTGCTCGGCACCGTCAAGTCGGTCATCGGCGGCCGCGAGCGAGCAGTGGAGCGCACGACGCCCGAGGCGATCGACCTCCAGGCCGACCTGCGAGCGATGATCGACGGAGGCGACGAGGCCTGCGCCATGGAGGTCTCATCGCACGCCCTAGAGCTGTCGCGAGCCGACGCGATCCCGTTCGCGGTTGCCGTCTTCACCAACATCACCCGCGACCACCTCGACTTCCACGGCACGATGGACGACTACTTCATGGCCAAGCGGCGGCTGTTCGTGCCGGCCGCCGGCGAGGCCCCGGGCGTCAGCGTCGTCAACGTCGGCGACAGCTACGGCCGCCGGCTGGCCGGCGAGGTCGCCGGCGCGGTGACCTACGCCGTCGAGGAGCCGGCGGACTACTGCGCCGCCGGGCTCCGCTGCGGCTTCGACGGGTGCCGCTTCACGCTGCGCACGCCCGAGGGAGAGCGCGAGGTCGCGCTCGCGATGCCGGGTCGCTTCAACGTCGCGAACGCGCTCGCCGCGCTGGCCGCGACGCACTCCCTGGGCCTCGATCTCGACACGCTTGTCCGTGCGCTGGAGCGGGGGGTACGCGTCCCCGGCCGCTTCGAGCCGGTCGATGAGGGGCAGGACTTCGCCGTGCTCGTCGACTACGCCCACACGCCGGATTCGCTCGAGAACGTGCTGCTCGCCGCGAGGGAGCTGGCGGCGGGCGCCGACGGCGGCGGCGGCCGCGTGATGTGCGTCTTCGGCGCCGGCGGCGATCGCGACCGCGGCAAGCGGCCGCTGATGGGCGAGATCGCGGCGCGCCTGGCCGACTTCGTGCTCGTCACCTCGGACAACCCGCGCTCCGAGGATCCCGAGGAGATCATCGCCCAGATCACCGCCGGCATCACCGATGCAGCGCGTGCCCGCGAACCACACTCCGGCTCGGGCCCGCCTGAGGTGCGCTCGATCGGCAACCGCGAGGAGGCGATCGCTACGGCCGTCGCGGCCGCCCGCAGCGGCGACGTGCTGGTGATCGCCGGCAAGGGGCACGAGCAGGGCCAGGAGCTCGCCGGCGGTCGCAAGGTCCCCTTCGACGACGTGGAGGTGGCCAGGAGGGCGCTCGGCAGGCGAACGGCCGCCATGGCAGAGGCCGAGGCGTGAGGGGCTGGGACGCCACGCGGATCGCCGAAGCGTCGGGTTCGCGGCTCCTGCGCGAGCCGTCCGGCACCTCCCGGGCGCCCGGACCGATGCGCGCCGGCATCGACTCGCGGATGCTCGGCGCGGACGACCTCTTCGTCGGCCTGCGCGGCGAGCGGGCGGACGGTGGGGCGCACGCCGCCGAGGCCCTCGCGGGGGGCGCCTGGGGGGTGCTCGTCGCCCCCGAGCACGCCCGCGCCGCCGAGCGCGCGCAGGCGCCCGGGGCGGTCCTCGAGCATCCCGATCCGCTCGCGGCTCTGCAGCAGCTCGCCGCGGCGTGGCGCCGTGAGCTCGGGGCGGGCGGCGCCAAGGTGATCGCCATCACGGGCTCGACGGGCAAGACCTCGACGAAGGACATCCTCGCGTCGCTTCTGGCGTCGCACCTCCGCACGGCCGCCAGCGCCGCGAACCTCAACACGGAGATCGGGTTGCCGCTCGCGATCCTGGCTGCCCCGCGCGACAGCGAGGCGCTCGTGCTCGAGATGGCGATGCGCGGCAGCGGCCAGATCGCCGAGCTGACCGCCATCGCGACCCCGGACGTCGGCGTGATCGTCAACGTCGGGCCGGCGCACCTCGAGCTGCTCGGGTCGCTGGAGGCCGTCGCCGCCGCCAAGGCGGAGCTGATCGCCGGCCTCGCCCCCGGAGCGACCATCGTGCTGCCCTACCGGGAGCCGCTGCTGGAGCCGCACCTGCGCACCGATCTGCGGACGATCACGTTCGGCGACGGCGGCGATGTCCGGCTTCTGGAGCGGCGCCCCGACGGACGGACGCGGATCCGGCATGGCGAGCGAGAGATCGAGCTGTGGCCCTCCTTCGGCGCGCGACACAACCTGCAGAACCTCCTGGCCGCGGTCGCCGTCGCGGGGGCGATCGGGATCACCCCCGCCGGCCGCCTGCAGGTGCGCTTCTCCGACATGCGAGGAGACCGCATCGCGCTTGCAAACGGCGTGATCCTCGTCGACGACTGCTACAACGCCAACCCGATGTCCATGCGCGCGGCGATCGACGACCTCGCCGAGACCGCCCCGGCCCGCCGCGTGGCGCTGCTCGGGGACATGCTCGAGCTGGGCCCCGACGCCCCGCGGCTGCACCGCGAGGTCGGGCGGCACGCGCACGCCCGCGGCGTGGAGCTGCTGGTCACCGCCGGTCCGCTTGCGGCAGAGATCTCCGCGGGCTTCGGCGGTGAGGCCCACGTGGCGCAGGATGCCGCGGGCGCCGCCGAGCTGCTTGCGGGGCTGCTTCGCCCGCGCGACACCGTTCTCGTCAAGGGCTCGCGGGGCGTCGGCCTCGAGCGGGCCGTCGCAACGCTGCGCGCAGCCGCCGGCCGGCCGGCCACCGGAGAGGCGCTCGACGGCGACCCGCTCACGCCCGCCGCAGGCTCGGGGCGTCGCTGAATGGGGCGCATCCTCTTCGGTGGCACAGCGGCGCTGCTGATCTGCATATTCCTGAGCCCCAAGTTCATCGAGTTCCTGCGCCAGCGCGAGTTCGGGCAGCACATTCGCGAGGACGGGCCGGAGGGACACCACCAGAAGGCCGGAACGCCGACCATGGGCGGGATCATCCTGTTCCTCGCCGTGTCGGTCGCCTTCCTGATCCTGACCGACTACGAATGGCGCTCGGTGGGCGTGTTCGGCGCGGCGATCGCGTGCGCGCTTCTGGGGTTCGCCGACGACTACACCAAGCTGATCAAGCGCCGCTCGCTCGGGTTGCGCGCGCGCACCAAGCTCGGCGTCACGATCGCCATCTCCGTCGGGCTCTGGTTCATCGCAACGCAGGAGGCCCACCTGCCCTCGACCCTGTGGCTGCGCTTCGTCGACTACCACGTCGACCTCGGCCCGCTCTACCCGCTCCTGATCTACTTCGTCGTGGCAGGGACCACCAGTGCGGTGAACCTCACCGACGGGCTCGACGGGCTGGCCGCCGGCTGCGCCGCCATCGCCCTGCTCGCCTACATCGGCATCACGTTCCTGGCGGGCGACTTCGACCTAGCGATGCTTGCCGGGTGCCTGGTGGGCGGGTGCATCGGCTTCCTGTGGTTCAACGCCTTCCCGGCGACGATCTTCATGGGCGACACCGGTTCGCTCGGGCTCGGCGGCGCGATTGCCGGGCTGGCCGTGATGACAAAGACGGAGGTGCTGCTGATACTGCTCGGCGGGATCTTCGTGATCGAGGCGCTGTCGGTGGTGATCCAGGTCATCTCCTTCCAGGTGACGCGCCGGCGCGTCTTCCTGATGGCGCCGATCCACCACCACTTCGAGCTCAAGGCCTGGTCGGAGACGAAGATCATCCTGCGCTTCTGGATCGTGGCCTCGATCTGCGCGGCGATCGGGTTCACGATCTTCCGCCAGAGCCGCGGAGTCTGAGAAACCCCACACACCGGGGGGGGGCGCGGCGCGAGTGCGGGTTGCGTTGGCTCGCCTCCAACCTATGCAAACCTGGTGAGGTCCCCCGCAACTCCAACCATCATCCGGAGGTCCCGATGCTCGGTCTCGCAGTGCTCCGCACAGTTGTAGGAGGCCTGTTCATGGGCCACGGACTGCAGAAGCTCGCAGGCTGGTTCGAAGGGCACGGACTGCACGCGACGGGCCAGAGCTTCGAGTCGATGGGGCTGCGCCCCGGCAAGGTCCACGCAACCGGCGCCGGGCTCAGCGAGACGGTCGGCGGCGCGCTCATCGCAGCCGGCCTTCTGACGCCGCTAGGCGCCTCGCTGCTTAGCGGGACGATGATCACCGCGATTCGCAAGGTGCACGCGCCGAACGGCCCCTGGGTCACCAAAGGCGGCTACGAGTACAACCTCGTTCTGCTCGCCGTCGTCTTCGCGATCACCGATCTCGGCCCGGGCGAGCTATCGCTCGACGCGAGGCTCGGCACCAGGCGAGCCGGACCGGGCTGGGCCATCGCCCAGCTCACGGCCGGCGCGATCGGCTCCACTGCGGTACTCGCCTTCGCGGAACGCCAGCCGGCCGAACCGCAGCCCGCCGCCCAGCCGAGCAGCGCGGAGGCCGAGAACAACGGCGCCGTCTCGAGGGAGTCCTCCGAAGCGCCCGCCCAAGCCTGACCGCTGGCGCGAGAGGCTTCGTCGCGCCGGCGTCGAAATGACCTGGGATGCCAGCAGCCGCAGCCCGGGGAAGCCGATCGGCGAGAGCCTCTCCAGCGCGCGCTGAGGGGCGCCGGCGGCGCGGTCGAAAGCCGGCAGCGGCCGAGCGGTCGCTCGAGCACAGGATCCTGATCACCGCGACGCTCTGCCTGCTGGCGTTCGGAGCGGTCATGGTCTACAGCGCCTCCTCCGCGACCACGCTGCTGCGGGGGCACGGCTACGGCGGCGGCTACCTCGTCAAGTTCCTCGTCTACGGCGCCCTCGGCCTGGTGCTCATGCAGATGCTCGCCCGCGACGGCGTAGCGAAAGTGCAGAGCATCACCGCGCCGCTGTTGGTCATCTCGTTCGTGCTCGTGCTGGCCGTGCACATCCCGCACGTGGGCGTCAGCGTCAACGGGGCGCGCCGCTGGATCGGCCCCGGGCCGCTGCAGTTCCAGCCCTCCGAGCTGATGAAGCTGGCGCTCGTGCTCTACGCCGCGACGCTCCTCGCCAAGCGGCCGCAGCGCGTCCACGACCTGCGCGAACTCGCCAAACCGCTGCTGTTCGTTGTCGCGGCCGCCTGCCTGCTGGTCTTCTCCCAGCCCGACCTGGGCACCGCGATGGTGATCGCCTTCACCGTCAGCGCGCTGCTGGTGGCGGCCGGCATCCCGATGCGCAAGCTCGGCATGATCGCCGGCGGTGTCCTCGGCTTCGTCCTGCTCTACGCGCTCATCCGTCCCTATGCCCGCGCCCGGCTCACCTCGTTCCTCGACCCCTGGGCCCACGCCTCCTCGAGTGGCTTCCAGGCGGTGCAGGGCCAGATCGCGATCGGCTCGGGCGGCATGTTCGGCGTCGGCCCCGGCCAGTCGGTGCAGAAGATCTTCTACCTGCCGGAGGCGCCCACCGACTTCATCCTCGCCGTCATCGCCGAGGAGCTCGGCGTCGTCGGGGTCTGCGCGCTGCTGTTCCTCTACGGGCTCATCGGCTACGCGGGTCTACGGGCCGCGAAGGCCGCGCGGAGCCTCTACAGCGCGCTCATCGCGGTCGGTGTCACCGCCCTGATCCTCTCGCAGGCGATACTCAACGTGTTCGCCGTCCTCGGACTGGCGCCGCTCACGGGTGTTCCGCTGCCGTTCGTCTCCTACGGCTCCAGCAGCCTGATCGTGATGCTGGCCGGCATGGGGCTGCTGCTCAACGTCGCCGCCGGCGCCACCGGGCACGTGCGCGCGGTCGCGCCCGGACGCAGGCGCTCTGCCGACGCCGGCGCCCGTGAACCGGCACGATGGGTCGGTGATCGGAGCCCCGAGGAAGATCGTGATAGCCGCCGGTGGGACCGCCGGGCACGTGGTGCCGGCGCTCGCGGTGGCCGAAGCGCTGCGGGCTGAGGGCGCCGAGGTCACGTTCATCGGCGGCGGCCGAGCCGAGGCGCAGCTGGTCCCGGGCGCGAACTACCCGCTCTACACGATCTCGGTGGAAGGCCTCAGCCGGACCAACCCGCTGCGGGCCCTGAGGGCGCTGGCGCTGGCGCTCGCCGCCGTGCCGCGGGCGCGATCGCTGCTGCGGACGCTCGAGCCCGACGCGGTCATGGGAGGCGGTGGCTACGTCTCGGCGCCCGTGGGACTGGCGGCGCTCAGCCGTCGCATCCCGCTCGTGCTCACGGAGGCCGACGGCCACCTGGGCCTCACCAACCGGGCGCTGGCGCGCTTCGCCAGGCGCGTGTGCCTCGCGTTCCCGGTTCCGGGTCGTGACGGCCCCCGCTATCGCGTCACCGGCAGGCCCGTGCCGCGTACGACGGGCGACCGGATCGCCGCGCGGCGGCGGTTCGGCATCGCGCCGGAGGAGACCTGCGTGCTGGTGTTCGGCGGGTCGCTGGGAGCGCGCACGATCAACCTGGCGAGCGTCGAGTCGCTCGCGGGGGCGCCGTTTCGGGTGCTCCACGTCTGCGGGCGCCGTGACCACGCCGAGCTGTCCGCACGCGAGCTGCCCGACGGCTATGAGCTGCACGAGTACCTCGAGCTCGAGGACTTCGGCCAGGCGCTCGCCGCCGCCGACCTCGTGGTCGCGAGAGCGGGAGGCTCGGTGTTCGAGATCGCCGCCAGCGGCCGCCCGGCGATCCTGGTGCCCTATCCCCAGGCCTCCGGCGACCACCAGAGCGCCAACGCACGCTGGATGACCGACGCGGGCGCCGCGATCACCATCCCGGACTCCGAGCTGACCGCCGGGCGCCTCGGCGCCGAGGTGGCCGCGCTGCTGGCCGACCCCGACCGCCTCGCGGCGATGTCGGCGGCCGCCGCGAGCCTCGCGCGCCCGCACGCCGCGCGCGAGGTCGCCGGCGAGCTGCTGGAGGCCGCACGGCGGTGAGTGCCGTCGAGCGGCCGTGGAGCGGGCGCCGGATCCACCTGGTCGGCGTCGGTGGCGCCGGCATGAGCGCCTACGCGCGTGCGGCCCATGCCCTGGGAGCCGAGATCAGCGGCTCCGACGCCGCCGAGACGCCGTACCTGGAGCGTCTCGCCGCCGACGGGGTGCTGCAGGCGCAGGTCGGTCACAGCCCCGAGAACCTGCCGGCCGGCCCGGGCGTGGAGCTCGTCTACTCGACCGCCGTCCCCGCCGAGAACCCTGAGCGGGTCGCCGCCCGCGAACGGGGCATCCCCGAGCGCACGCGAGCCCAGCTGCTCGGCGAGCTCACCGCGCTGAGGCGCACGATCGCCGTCGCCGGCACGCACGGCAAGACGACGACGGCCTCGATGCTCGTCCACGCGCTGCGCGGCGCCGGGCTGGATCCGGGATGGCTGGTCGGAGGGGCCGTCGGCGGCGGGCTCGCCAACGCGCACTGGTCGGACGGCGAGTGGCTCGTCGTCGAGGCGGACGAGTCCGACCGCTCGATGCTCGAGCTGAGCGTCGAGGTCGCGGTGCTGACCAACGTCGAGCTCGACCATCATGCGAGCTTCTCCTCGCTGGCGCAGCTGCGCTCGGATTTCGGCCGGTTCCTCGCCGCTCCCCGGTGCGCCGTCATCTGGGACCGGCCGGAGCTGCTCGAGCTGCGCGAGGGCCCCGTCGCGGCCTACTCGCCGCAGGAGCTCGGGCTGACGCCGGGGGGGTCGCAGTTCCTCTGGCGCGGGCGCCAGGTGCGGCTATCGGTGCCCGGCGCCCACAACGCGGTCAACGCCGCGGCCGCGCTCGAGGCGGCCGCCGCGGCGGGCGCCGAGCCGCAACCCGCGATCGCCGCGCTCGAGAGCTTCTCCGGCGCCGGCAGGCGCTTTCAGCCACTCGGGCTCACCGCGCGCGGGGCCGCACTGTACGACGACTACGCGCACCATCCGACCGAGGTGCAAGCCACGCTGAGCGGCGCGCGGACGCTTGCCCCGGGACGGCTGGTGGCGGTCTTCCAGCCGCACCTGTACTCGCGAACGGCGCTGCTCGCGAGGGAGTTCGGTGTGGCCCTCGCGCTGGCCGACGTGGCGGTGGTCCTCGACGTATACCCGGCGCGCGAGCGGGCGCAGGACCACCCGGGAGTGAGCGGCCTGATGATCGCCGAGGCCACCGCCGACGCCGCCGCCGGAAGGCCCGTCTACTGGCTGCCGACGTTCGCCGACGCCGGGCCCGTCCTGCGCGACCTGCTCGGCGAGGGGGATCTCTGCGTGCTCATGGGGGCCGGCGACGTCGACGCTCTCGGTCGCGAGCTGGTGGCGATGACCGCGCCGCGCCAGCCGGCCCGCCGGGCACCGGGCGAGGAGGCGCGCTCGCGATGAGCGACCCTCCGGCCGCCGTGCGGCGCGACTTCCCGCTCGAGCGGCTCACCACCGTTCGCACCGGAGGGGTCGGCGAGTTCTTCGCCCGCGCCGGCAGCGAGTCCGCGCTGCGTGAGCTGTTGGCCTGGGCGGCATCGGCGGGCGTCGGGGTGGCCGTGGTCGGCTCGGGCTCCAACCTGCTGATCTCCGATCGCGGCGTCTGCGGTCTTGTGATCAAGCTCGCCGACGAGCTCGCCGAGATCGTCGTCGAGTCGCCCCGGATCCTCTGCGGAGGGGGTGCGAGGCTGCCCGCGGTGGCCGCGAGGGCCGCCCGGGAGGGACTCGCCGGCATCGAGTTCGGAGTCAACATCCCCGGAACCGTCGGCGGCGCCGTGCGGATGAACGCGAACGCCTACGGCGGCGAGCTCGGCCGCGTGCTCGAGTGGGTCGACATCGCGACCGCCGCCGGAGTGGAGCGTCGGGCTCCACGGGACCTGGGTCTCGGCTACCGTCGCTCCGCCCTGACCGAGGGCGAGATCGTGGTGGGGGCCGGGATGCTGCTGGCGCCGGCCGATCCCGAGTCCGTGAAGGCGACGCTCGAGGGGATGCGACGCCGCAGGCACGAGGCGCAGCCGCAGGGGATCAGGACATTCGGCTCCACCTTCAAGAACCCGGAGGACCCCCGCGCCGATGGGCGCAGCGCCGGCCTGCTGCTCGCGGACGCGGGTTGTGCCGGGCTCACCATCGGCGGCGCGCGCTTCGCGGCGAAGCACGCCAACTTCATAGAGAACACCGGAACCGCCAGCACCGACGACGTCGTCGCTCTGATGGCGGAGGGCAGGCGGCGGGTGCTCGAGCGCTTCGGCGTCGAGCTCGAGCCGGAGGTGCAGACCCTCGGCGAGGTCTCGCTGCCCTGGCGCTGAGCAGGGAGGGCAGGGGCGGACCGCTGCCGGTGGCGCGTGCCGTCGGGACCGGCCGGTAGGGGTTCGCCTCGAGAGGTCGAAGACTCCTCCCAATGGATCGCTCCGTTGCCGGCCGGCCGCAGACCGCGGGCCGGATGCCCCCGTTCGGCCGTCTCGCCCTGCCGCGCCTGCTGTCAACGGGGCGCCGGGCCGTCGAAGCCGCCCGTCCGGGGCTGGCGCTCCTCGCCCGCAGGCGGCGGCTTCGGATCGCGCTCGCCGCCGTCGTGTTCGCACTTGCGCTGCTGTCCGCCGGCTGGATGCTCCTGAGGCACTCGCCGCTGGTTGCCGTCCAGCACGTCCGGGTGAGCGGCGTCCACGGTCCGGAGGCCCGCGCGATCGACGCCGCCCTCACCACCGCCGGCCGGCGGATGAGCACCCTCGACGTTCGGATCGGTGCGCTGCGTGCGGCCGTCGCGCCGTTTCGCGTCGTACGCGAGCTGCACGCGAGCGCGAGCTTTCCGCACGGCCTGCGGATAAGTGTCGTCGAGCAGCTGCCGGTCGCAGCCCTCACCGTGGGCAGCGTGCGCTCGGCCGTCGCGGCCGACGGCGTCGTGCTCGGGCCGGCACTGCTCAGGAGCTCGCTGCCGACTCTCGACGGGAGCTTCCTGCCGGCGCCCGGAGGGCGCCTGCGCAGCCAGGCCATGCTCGCGCCGCTCGCGGTCCTCGGGGCCGCGCCGCCGTCGCTGGCACGGCTCGTCTCGCGCGTCTTCAGCGGGCCCAAGGGGCTCACCGTCGCGATGAGCAGCGGCCTCCAGGCGTACTTCGGCGATGGCAGCCGGCCGCATGCCAAGTGGCTGTCGCTCGCTCGAGTGCTCGCGGACTCCAGCTCCTCGGGTGCCTCCTACGTCGACGTGCGCCTGCCCGAGCGGCCCGCCGCCGGGTTCCCGGCCGGCACCGCGCCGCCGTCCTCCGGCGCCGCATCCGAAGCGTCATCCACAGCCGAACCCGCGGCAGGCGGGGAATCGACCGTCCAGGCCCTGGCCGCCGGGCTGGCCCGCAACAACCCGTCCACCGGATCGAGCCCGGGGGGAGCCACGAGCACCTCGCCCTCGGGCGCCGGCTCATCCTCCTCCAGCTCCGAACCGAGCTCCACCGGCGGAGGGGAAGGCAGCGAAACCGGCCGCGAAGAAAGCCAGCGGCCATCTCCCGAAAGAGGCGGCTGACACGCTCGAGAAAGGGGTGGCTGACACACTCAGGCTCGACCTGAGGTTGAGGGCAGCAGGCCGGCGATTCTCACCCACAGGTCGAGAGTCGGCCGATCTGCAACGATCCTTGCGAGACTGCACCCCCTCGTTGACAGGGCGAAGTTGCCTGCATAACGTGCACAACTCTGCGGTTCGGCGACCGGTATGCTCCGAACCCTAAACAGCTACTGAAGGCTTCGGACAGAACCCATCATGGAGAGCAGCGGAAGCTATCTGGCGGTCATCAAGGTCGTCGGCGTCGGCGGCGGCGGGACCAACGCGGTCAGCCGCATGGTCGACGCGGGCCTGCGCGGGGTCGAGTTCATCGCCGCCAACACGGACGCCCAGGCGCTCGCCATGTGCGACGCCGACATAAAGCTGAACATCGGCCACGAGTCCACCAAGGGGCTCGGAGCGGGCGCCAACCCGGACGTCGGGCTCGCCGCAGCCTCGGAGTCCCGCGACGACATCAAGGAGGCGCTCAAGGGCGCCGACATGGTCTTCGTGACCGCCGGGGAGGGCGGTGGCACCGGCACCGGCGCCGCGCCCGTCATCGCCGAGATCGCCAAGAACGAGATCGGCGCGCTCACCGTCGGCGTCGTCACGCGGCCCTTCGACTTCGAGGGCTCGCAGCGAGCCGGCCAGGCCACCGAGGGGATCGAGCGGCTGCGCGAGGTCGTCGACACGCTGATCGTCATCCCCAACGAGAAGCTGCTCGCCGTCGTCGAGCGGCGCACGTCGATGCTCGATGCCTTCCGCGAGGCCGACAACGTGCTGCGGCAGGGAGTCCAGGGCATCACCGACCTGATCACGATCCCAGGGCTGATCAACCTCGACTTCGCCGACGTCCGCACGATCATGCAGGACGCCGGCTCGGCACTCATGGGAATCGGCACCGCCGGCGGCGAGAACCGCACCAGCGAAGCCGCCCGGGCTGCGATCTCCTCGCCGCTGCTCGAGGAGTCCGTCGACGGCGCCACCGGCATCCTGCTGAACATCACCGGCGGCAGGGACCTCGGCCTGTTCGAGGTCAACGAGGCGGCAGAGATCATCCAGAGCGCCGCCGACGCAAACGCCAACATCATCTTCGGCGCCGTGATCGACGAGAGCATGGGGGACGACGTCCGCGTCACCGTCATCGGCACGGGCTTCGACCACCGGCCCGGTCGTGCTGCGCGACGCGACAGGCGCGCCACCCGCCCGGACCGCAACCCCGTCATCTCCGAGCGTCAGCGCTCGACGCTCGAGATCTCCGACGACGACATCGACGTACCGCCCTTCCTGCGCTAGGAGCCGTGGTGGCGGAGGAGGGCTACAGCGAGGCCGAGGCGGCCACGCTGCGCGAGCGGCGCCTCGCGCTCGTGACCGAGCACATGGACTCGGAGAACCGCCACGAGTTCGACGCCACGCTCTCCACCTTCGATCACCCGCGCTACGAGCTGGTCGCGACGGGCGAGGTCTACGACGGAGCCGAGGAGGTCGCGGGCTACTACGCGGCGACCCGCAGCGCCTTTCCGGACCAGCGCAACGCCAACGTCGTGCTGCACTACGCCGAGGACGCGGTCATCGCCGAGTTCGACCTGCTCGGCACGCACCTCGGCGAGCTCAAAGGCATCGAGCCCAGCGGGCGCAGCTTCAGCTGTCGGATGTGCGCCCTGTTCCTGTTCGAACCCGGCGGCGAGCGCATCGTCAGCGAGCGCGTCTACTTCGACCAGGCCACGATCGCGCGCCAGCTGCTCGACGAGCAGGCCGGCGGCTAGCTCGCCCCCAACTGGTGGCCCGGGCGCTTCGCTAGCCTGAGCCGCGATGTCGGCCCCCCCCGCACTGCTTCGCACGCCCCTGTTCGAGCGCCATAGGGCCGCGGGCGCGAAGCTCGTCGACTTCGCCGGCTGGGAGATGCCCGTCTTCTACGGAGGCCCCGCAGCCCTCCGCCAGGAGCACATCGCCGTGCGCGAGGGCTGCGGCATCTTCGACGTGTCGCACATGGGCGAGATCGAGACGAGCGGGCCGCAGGCGCTCGAGCTGCTGCAGCTGCTGCTCTCCAACGACGTCTCGAGGATCGCCATCGGCGGCGGGTCGGGCGGGGCGCAGTACAGCGTGCTCTGCCGTGAGGACGGGGGCGTGCTGGACGACCTGTTCACCTATCGCCTCGACGTCGACCGCTACCTCACGGTCACCAACGCCGCCAACCACGCGCGCGACCTCGAGTGGTTCACGACCAACGCCCGCGCCTTCCCCGAAGTCGAGGTGGTCGACCGCATCGAGGACTACGCGATGCTGGCCGTCCAGGGACCGCTTGCGCGCGAGATCGTGCAGGCGATCTCCGACGCACCGCTGCCCGCGCGGATGACCGTGGCCACGCGCCGCGTGGCGGGCGCCGAGACGCTGGTGTGCGGCACCGGCTACACCGGAGAGGAAGGCGTCGAGCTGCTGTGCGAGCCCGATCAGGCGCCGCGGCTGTGGGACCAGCTGGTGCGCCGGGGAGCGACGCCGGCGGGCCTCGGCGCCCGCGACACGCTGCGGATGGAGGTCTGCTTCCACCTCTACGGCAACGAGCTGTCCGTCGAGCGGGGACCGATCGAGGCGGGCCTCGGGTGGTGCTGCCGCGAGGACACGGGCTTCATCGGCGCCGATGCCGTGAGGGCGCAGCGCGCCGCCGGGCCGGCCGAGCGGCTCGCCGCCTTCGTGATCGACGGGCCCGGCATCGCGCGCCAGGGCAACCCCGTCGTCGGAGGCGGCGAGGTCACCAGCGGCACGCTGTCGCCCTGCCTCGGAAGCGGCATCGGCATGGCCTACGTGCCTTCCGCCTCCGCCGCGTCCGGCACCCGCCTCGAACTGGACGTTCGTGGCAAGATCCGCCCCGCCGTAGTCAAGGACAAGCCGCTCTACCGGAAAGGGCACTGAATGATCCAGGGCAGCTACCCGGCCGACCTGCTCTACCACGCCGAGCACGACTGGGCGCGCATCGACGCCGACGATCCCGCCCTCGCGACGCTCGGCATCACCTGGTACGCCCAGGACTCGCTCGGCGAGGTCGTCTTCTTCGATCCGCCCGCGGTCGGCACCAAGCTCGCCAAGGATGCCCCCTACGCGGAGGTGGAGTCCGTCAAGGCGGTCTCGGACGTCGTCGCTCCGCTTTCCGGCGAGATCGTCGAGGTCAACCAGGCGCTCGCCGAGAACCCCGCGGCGATCAACGAAGACCCCTACGGCGAGGGCTGGCTCGTCAGGGTGCGCCTGAGCGATCCCGCCGAGCGGGACGGGCTGATGGACGCCGCGTCCTACACGGCGACCCTCGGCGGCTAGGCTGCTTCTCAGTTGAGTCGCTACACCGCAATCACACCCGCGGACCTGGATGCCATGCTCGGCGAGATCGGCGTCGGCTCCCTGCAGGAGATCTTCGACCGCCAGATCCCCGAGGCCGTAAGGCTGGACAGGCCTCTCGCGCTTCCGGACGGCCTGCCCGAGCAGGACGTCTACGAGCACCTGCGCGCGCTCGCGCAGCGGAACACGAGCGCCGAGGACGAGATCAGCTTCCTCGGCGCCGGGATGTACGACCACTACGTCCCCGCCCTCATCGACATGCTCACCGAGCGCTCGGAGTTCCTGACGCCCTACACGCCCTACCAGCCCGAGATCTCGCAGGGCGGCCTGCAGGTGATGTTCGAGTACCAGACCGCCATCTCCGAGCTGACGGGCCTGCCTGCGTCAAACGCGTCCGCCTACGAGGGCCCCTCAGCGGTCGTCGCCGCCGGCTACCTCGCCAAGCTCCACAACGGACGCCGCCGTCTGGTCGTGAGCGCCGGCCTGCACCCGCACTCGATCCAGACGCTGCGCACGAACGCGCACGGCTACGGGATGGAGGTCGTCGAGGTTCCCCTGACCACCGGCTCCGCCGGTGGTGGCCGCGGGGTCACCGATGCCGACGCGTGGGCGGCGGCGATCGACTCCGACACCAGCGCCGCGATCTTCGCCCAGCCCAACTTCTACGGAGCCGTCGAGGACGCTGAGGCCCTCAGCGCGGCCGCCAGGGCGACCTCATCCGCCGGTGCGAACGGGGCCGAGCCCTCCACGGCCGCAGGCGCCCCGGTGGTCGTCGCACAGGTCGACCCGATCGTCCTGGGGGTGCTCAAGCCGCCCGGCGAGTGCGGCGTCGACGTCGCCGTCGGCGAGGGCCAGCCGCTCGGCAACCGCCTTGACTTCGGCGGTCCGTCGTTCGGCCTGTTCGCCGCCCGCGAGGAGTTCCTGCGGCGGTTGCCCGGACGGATCGCCGGAGAGACGGTGGACGTCGACGGGCGTCGCGGCTTCGTGCTCACTCTCCAGACGCGCGAGCAGCACATCCGCCGCGAGAAAGCCACGTCCAACATCTGCACCGCGCAGGCGCTCAACGCGCTCGCCGGCGTCGTGTACCTCGCCTGGCTCGGCCGCCGGGGGATCGTCGAGCTCGGTGAGCTGCTGCTCGCCCGCACGCACTACGCGCGCGAGACGCTGGCGGCCCTGGAGGGCGTCGAGAAGCTGCACGACCAGCCCGTCATCCGGGAGTTCGCGCTGCGCCTGGACGCCGACGTCGCCGCCGTGCGGCGTCGCTGCGCAGAGCAGGGCGTCAACCCCGGCGTCGACCTCGAGGCGCTGAGCGGGCGGCCGGAGGACCGCGGCGGCCTGCTCGTCGCGATCACCGAGAGGCGCTCGCGCGCCGACATCGACCGGCTCGCCGAGGTGCTCGGCGCGGCCGTGCAGGCCGAGCGCGGGGCAGCGGTGGCCGTATGAGCGCGATCGAGGAGAGCCGGCTGCACTCGGACCCCGGCATCGAGGCGCGCCGCAAGGCCCCCGACGGGGCCGCTCCGGAGGCGCGCCGCGATGGCCCCGACGCCGCTCCGCACGGCGGGGCCGGCTCCGCGGCGGACGGGCGCCCGCCGACGAGCGGCGGCGCGGCTCCGCTGCAGCGCGAGCCCGCGAGGACGATCTTCGAGAAGGGCGCCCCGGGCCGGAGCGCGTTCAGCGCGCCCGCGCTCGACGTTCCGGAGGTCGACCCCGGCGAGCTGCTGCCCGAGCGCTTCCGCCGCTCCGAGCCGCCGCGGCTGCCCGAGGTCTCCGAGCCCGAGATCGTCCGCCACTACGTCGGCCTGTCCAAGCGCAACTTCGACCTGGACTCCGGCTTCTATCCGCTCGGGTCGTGCACGATGAAGCACAACCCCCGCCTGCACGAGCGCGCTGCCGCGCTGCCCGGCCACTCGCGCCTGCATCCGCTGCAGGACGACGAGCGCGCCCAGGGCGCGCTCGAGCTGATGTGGAACCTGCAGGAGGCGCTCGCCGAGATCTCCGGACTCCCGCACGTGTCGCTGCAACCGTCGGCCGGATCGCACGGCGAGCTCGCCGGCGTGCTGCTCACGCGCGCCTACCACGAGGATCGCGGCGAGACGCGCCACAAGGTCCTCACCCCGGACACCGCCCACGGGACCAACCCCGCGACCGTCACCATGGCCGGGCTCGAGGTCGTCAAGCTCGAGACCAACGAGGCGGGAGGTGTCGACATCGACGACCTGCGGGCCAAGGCCGACGAGGACGTCGCCTGCCTGATGCTCACCAACCCCAACACGCTCGGCCTGTTCGACCCCAACATCGAGGAGATCGCCGAGATCGTCCATGGGGTGGGGGCCACGCTCTACTACGACGGCGCCAACCTCAACGCCGTCATGGGGCTCTCGCGCCCCGGCGACATGGGCTTCGACATCGTGCACTTCAACCTGCACAAGTCCTTCACCCAGCCGCACGGCGGAGGCGGCCCGGGATCGGGTCCGATCGCCGTCTCGGACCGCGTCGCCCCTTTCCTGCCCGTGCCCGTCGTCAGCCGTCGCGAGCCCGAGAGCGACGGCTCCGCCCCGGCGGCCGAGCTCCGCCCGACGTTCGTGCTCGACCACGAGCGGCCCAAGTCGATCGGGCGGCTGCGCGGGTTCCACGGCAACTACGGCTGCTTCGTGCGCGCCTACGCCTACATCCGCTCGCTCGGAGGCGACGGCCTGAGGGACGCCTCCGAGACGGCCGTGCTCAACGCCAACTACCTGCTCGCACGGCTGCAGGGCATCGACGGGGGTCGCGTGGCGGAGCAGCTGCCGCTCGCCTACGGCGAGCTGTGCATGCACGAGTTCGTGCTCTCCGGCGGACCGATGAAGCGCAACCTGAAGGTCAAGACGCTCGACCTCGCCAAGCGGCTGCTCGACTACGGCTTCCACCCGCCGACCGTCTACTTCCCCCTGCTCGTCGACGAGGCGCTGATGGTCGAGCCCACCGAGACCGAGACCAAGGAGACGCTCGACGCGTTCGCCGAGGCGATCGCCGCGATCCTGCGGGAGGCCGACGAGGACCCGGAGATCGCCGCCGATGCCCCGTACACCACCCCCGTGCGGCGGCTCGACGAGGTGACGGCGGCCAAGCGACCGGTCATCCGGCAGGTCATGTAGCGGTGCTCTGAGCGTGCGCATCTTCTCCGGCATCCAGCCGACCGGACGCAAGCACCTCGGCAACTACATCGGAGCCATCGCCCAGTACGTCTCCGGCCAGGACCGCGGCGAGGCCCTGTTCTGCATCGTCGACCTGCACGCGATCACAGTCCCCTACGAGCCCGCGGAGCTGCGCGAGCGCCTCTACGACACGATGGCCATCCTGCTCGCCGCCGGGCTCGACCCGGCGCGCTGCACGCTCTTCCGCCAGAGCGACGTGGGCGAGCACACCGAGCTGACCTGGCTGCTCTCGAGCGTCACCGAGCTCGGGCGCCTGCAACGGATGCACCAGTTCCGCGACAAGGAGCTCGCGCAGCGGGAGCTGGTGTCTGCGGGGCTGCTCATGTACCCGGTGCTGATGGCCGCCGACGTGCTGGCGTACCGCGCGAACGAGGTGCCCGTCGGCGAGGACCAGCGCGAGCATGTCGAGCTGATGCGGGACGTGGCGCGGCGCTTCAACGCCCGCTACGGCGGCGGCGAGGAGGTGCTTGTCGTGCCCGAGGAACGAATTCCCGAGGTCGGCGCCCGGATCATGGACCTGCAGGACCCCACCAGGAAGATGTCCACCACCGGGAGCGGCGAGTCCGGCACCATCCACGTCCTCGACGAACCCCGCGCGATCGAGAAGAAGGTGGGCAGCGCCGTCACTGACTCCGGCAGCGAGGTTCGCCGTGGGCCCGACAAGGCCGGGATCTCCAACCTGATCGAGATCCTCGCCGCCGTGCGCGGCACCGATCCGGGGACGATCGAAGCCGAGTTCGCCGGGGCGCGCTACGGCGAGTTCAAGGCCGCCGTCGCCGCCGACCTGGTCGCCTACCTGGCGCCCGTGCGCGAGCGCTACGAGGAGCTTCGCGCGGACGTCCCCGCGCTCGAGGCGATCCTCGAGGACGGCGCCGGACGCGCCCGCGCGATGGCGTCCGAGACCCTCGTGGACGTCCGCGAGCACATGGGCGTCGGCGCTCCCCGCCGTGCGGCTGCCGGCGGCCCGTCGGGCGCGGTCGATACCGTGCCGGGATGAGCTCCGCTCCGATTTCCGCGGGCGGCGAGCCGACGACGCTCGCGAGCCTCGAGCTGGACCTCGACGTCTTCAGCGGCCCCTTCGACCTGCTCCTCACCCTCGTCCTCCGCCACGAGGTCGATCTGCTCGAGCTCTCGCTCGCCGATGTCGTGCTGGGCTACCTGGACCATCTCGAGCAGCGCGGCGAGCTCGACCTCGAGACCGCCACCGAGTTCATCGTGCTCGTCGCCGCGTTGCTGGAGCTGAAGTCCCGCCTGATGCTCACCGGAGAGGAGGAGGAGCTCCTGGACATCGAGCCCCAGCAGGCCGCCGAGGAGCTGCTCGCCCGGATGCTCGACGCGCGCCGCTTCCGCGCTGCCGCCGAGCATCTGCGCGAGCTGCTCGCCGCCGAGCACGGGGTGCGCTTCCGTCTCGCCCCCGTGCCCGCGAGCCTGCGCCGGTCGATCCTCCAGCCGCCCGAGGGCTCCGAGGACCCGCAACGGCTCGGCGAGGCGATCGGGCGGCTGCTGCTGATGCCGCCGGAGATCAACGTCCTGCACATCGCCGTGCCGCGCATCACCGTCAGCGAGCGCCTCGCGCACCTTCGCGCGCTGCTGCGGCGCGGCAGCTTCACGCTCGAGGAGGCCGTTGGCAACGCCGACCGCATGACCGTGGCCGTGACCCTGTTCGCGCTGCTCGAGCTCTACAAACTCGGCGAGGCCGACTGGGAGCAACAGGAGAGTTTCGGCGAGGTCTCCATCCACGCCGCCTCGCGGCACGACGCCGCGTCCCCGCCGGCGTTCGACGCGCCGGTCTCCGCCGCCCGCGTCGGGGGGCAGCGGGGCGGGGGCGAGCGGAGTCCCGGCGAGCGGAGCGGGGACGAGCGGAGTGGGGGCGAGGGGGTCGCCGGCGATCGCCGCGGGGGCGACCGGGTCGGAGCGGCGCAGTGAGCGACGTCGCGCAGGCAGCAGACGTCGCCGCGCTGGCGCGCACGCTCGAGGCGCTCCTGTTCCTCTCGGCGGACCCGCTAGGCACGGGTGAGCTCGCCGAGGCCACGCTGGCCACGGAGAACGCCGTGCAGGAGTCGCTCGCGCTGCTCGCCGAGCAGTACGCGCCCGGCAGGCGCGGGATCCGGCTGCGCGAGCTGGCCGGCGGCTGGACGCTCGCGAGCGACCCCGACGCCGAGGACGCCGCCCGCCGGCTGCTGAGTCGCCCCCGCCTGGCGGCGCTCACGCCGGCGCAGGCCGAGACGCTCGCGATCGTCGCCTACCTGCAGCCGATCTCCCGGCCGGAGATCGCGCGCATCCGCGGCGTCAGCGCCGACTCGGCGACCGCCACGCTGCTCGAGCGAGGGCTGATCGAGGAGGCGGGCCACTCGCAATTCGGGGCAACCCTCTACCGCACCACGATCCAGTTCCTGAAGCTGTTCGGGCTGGGTGCCCTCGAGGAGCTGCCCGACCTCGCGCGCTGGGACCCCAGCCCCGAGGAGCAGGCCGAGCTGCGCGAGCGCCTGATGCGAGCCGGCGAGGCCCGCGCCGGCGTCACCGAGCCCGGCTAGACCATGTGCCGGCCGGCCCGTGGGGCCGACCGGCGGGTGTGGTCCGCTCCGCGCCCGGTGCCGGGGTATCCGGCCGGGCCGGCTACTTGACGAGGAAGCGTCCCTGCATCCACGGGTGGAAGGCGCAGATGAAGCTCAGCGTCGTACCCGGCTTGGCGGTGACCTTGAAGCTGACCGGAGCACCACGCCCCTTGGGTGCGATGACGACCGAGTCACCCGGTGCGTCGAATCCCGGTGCCCCCGTGTTCACGGCGAGGATCGGCGGGGGACCTTCCGTCGGCGGTCCTTCGAAGTTGATGCCGTGCGACTTCGCGATCGCGCCGCAGACGATGCAGTTCTGGATCTGGCCGATCGTGCGAGGCACCTGCGAACCCTTGACGATCGAGAGCGTGTGCCCGTCTTTGGTCAGGTTCGTCAGCGTGACCGTCCCTCCCGAGCGGATCGGCACCGTGCCGGCGTCGAAGTGGAAGCCGATCTTCAGATAGGCGTTCGGCACGACCGTTTCGCTGCCCTTGATCAAGACCTTCGCCTTGCGCGGCGCCTTGCCGGCCGCAGCCAGAGCCGACCCGGCCGCGGCGAGCAGGACGATCCCGAGGATGGCTGCCACCAGGGCGCGCCACGAGCCCAATGCCTTCATGATTCCCCCCACTTGACGGTCCAGCGCGACGGCTGCCTCGCTGAACGGTTACCAGACGGCACGCACCTGCGCCCCTGCGCGGACCGTATCCCTTCCGGGTATCGGGGTCAAGACAGGGGCTACGGCGCGGCGGAGCCCGCGGCCAGCTGGCCGCACGCTGCGTCGATGTCGCGACCGCGGGTCAGGCGGACGGTCGCGGGCACTCCGTGTGCCTGCAGGGCGTCGCGGAACGCCGCGATCGACGCTCGCGTCGAGCCTTCGTAGGGCGAGGCGGTCGGGTTGTAGGGGATCAGGTTCACCTTGAAGATCGACCGCTCGCTCGAGCCGCCGCCCAGCAGGCGCGCGAGCGCGAGCGCCTGCTCGTAGCGGTCGTTGATCCCTGAGAGCATCACGTACTCGACGAACACGCGCCTGCGCCTGCGCTCGTGAAAGGCGCGGCAGGCCTCGATCACGTCGCGCAGGGGAAAGCGGTCGTTGACCGGCATCAACTCCGAGCGCAGGGCTTCGTCGGCCGCGTGCAGCGACAGCGCCAGGCGCACCGGCATGTCCTGCGCGGCCAGCCGTTCGATCCCGGGGATCCAGCCCACGGTGGAGATCGTGATCCGGCGGTGCCCCACGCCCAGGTCCGGCAGCCGCTCGCACGCCGCGAGCACGTTCTCCACGTTCAGCAGCGGCTCGCCCATGCCCATGAACACGCAGTGGTCGATCGCTTCGACTCGGCGGAAGTGGAGCGCCTGGTCGACGATCTCAGAGACGCTCAGGTTCCGCCCGAAGCGCATCGATCCGGTCGCACAGAACGTGCACGTCAGCGGGCAGCCGGACTGCGAGGAGACGCAGACCGAGCGGCGCCCCCGCCGCCCCTGAGAGTCCCGAAAGCGCATCAGCACGGCCTCGAGCGGCCGTCCGTCCACCGTCTCGAACAGCGCCTTGACGGTGCCGTCCCGGGCGCGGGACTCACGCTCCACCCTCAGGCTCGAGAACGGCAGCTCGCGCGCAAGCTGCTCGCGCAGAGCGGCCGGCAGGTCGGTCATCTGCTCGTAGCCGCCGGCTCCGCGCGCGGCCCAGCCCCACACCTGGGAGGAGCGGAACCGCGGCTCGCCGCGAGCGGCGAGCGTCCGGTCGAGAAGGTCGAGGTCCATGGCGTGCGGCGGGGCCTCCGAGCCCCGCAGGGGTCCTATGGTTGCAGCAGATGACGCTTTCACCGGACCCGCCGCCATGCGCCTAGGCAAGTACCTCGCCCACGCCGGCGTGGCCTCCAGGCGCGCCGCCGAGGATCTCGTCGCGGCCGGACGGGTGAGCGTCGCCGGGGAGATCGTCACCGACCCGGCCCGCGACGTGCCGGCGGGCACGCCCGTTGCTCTCGACGGTCGCGAGCTGAGCGGCCCGGAGCGCCGGGTTGTCCTCGCTCTCAACAAGCCCGTCGGCGTCGTCTCGACCGCTCGCGACACCCACGGGCGGACCACGGTCATCGAGCTCGTCGACGGGCAGGGGCTGCGCCTCTACCCCGTGGGGCGCCTCGACGCCGACTCGAGCGGCCTCATCCTCCTGACCAACGACGGCGAGCTCGCCAACAGGCTCACGCACCCGCGCTTCGAGGTACCCAAGACCTACCGCGCCAAGGTCGGCGGCGGCCCCGTCTCCGACGGCGCCCTACGGGCGTTGCGGCGCGGCGTCCAGCTCGAGGACGGGCTCACAGCGCCGGCGCATGTGCGCCGCCTCGGAGCCGGGGAGATCGAGCTGACGATCCACGAGGGGCGAAACCGGCAGGTCCGGCGGATGGCCGGCGCCGTCGGACATCCCGTGCTCGAGCTGCGGCGCACAGGCTTCGGTCCGCTGCGCCTGGACGGCCTCTCCGAGGGCCAGCACAGGCGGCTCGCCGCCGCCGAGGTCGAGCGCCTGCGCGCGCTCGCGCTCTGACACAATCGCCGCCCATGCGACTCTTCGCCCTGCGCGGCGCCATCAGCGTCGCCCGCAACGACGCGGAGGACATCGTCACGGCGACGAGCGAGCTGATGAAGGCGATCATGGAGCGCAACCGTCTGGCGCCGAGCGACGTCATCAGCTGCATCTTCACGGCAACCAACGACCTCAACGCCGAGTTCCCCGCGGTCGCCGCCAGGGCGCTCGGCTTCGACCGCGTGCCCCTGCTCTGCGCGCAGGAGATCCCCGTGCCGCGGTCGATGCCGCACGTCATCAGGGTCATGCTCCACTACTACGCCGCCGAGGACCACGAGCCCGCGCATGTCTACCTCGGCGACGCGCGTGGCCTGCGAGCAGACCTCGACGCGGCACAATAGGCCGGTGGGCATCGAGTTCTCAGAGCGGATCAGGCGCATGCCGGTCTACCCGGTCGCCGGCGGCTACGCCGACGATGCCCCGCTCGTGCGGCTGGCCAGCAACGAGTCGCCCCACCCGCCGCTTGCCGCGGTGCGCGAGGCGATCCAACGTG
This sequence comes from Solirubrobacteraceae bacterium, assembly GCA_036498265.1. Lineage (GTDB taxonomy): Bacteria > Actinomycetota > Thermoleophilia > Solirubrobacterales > Solirubrobacteraceae > Palsa-744. The sequence goes on from DASYFT010000038.1 coordinate 89,560, forward strand.
AGCTCGCGGGCCTCAACCGCTACCCGGACCCCGCCAGCTCGCTGCTGCGCAGGCGCCTGTCCGAGCGCTACGGCGTGCCCGTCTCGCGGATCGCCATCGGCAACGGCTCCTGCGACATCCTGCTCGCCGCCGGCGAGGCGCTGCTCGAGCCGGGAGCGGAGATCGTCTACGCCTGGCCGTCCTTCTCCGTCTACCCCCACCTCAGCGCAGCGTCGGGCGCCCGGGCGGTGACGGTCGCGCTCGATCAGTCCGAGCGCCACGACCTCGATGCCATGCTCCGCGAGATCACCGCCGCCACGCGCCTGGTCATCGTCTGCAACCCCAACAACCCCACGAGCACCGCGCTGCCGCTGGCGCAGATCGCCGCGTTCATCGCCGAGGTCCCCGAGCGCGTGTGCGTGATCGTCGACGAGGCCTACTGCGAGTTCAACCTGCTGGAGGACCCCGACGCCTCGATCGAGCTGCTCCGCGCGCACCCCAACCTGGTGCTGCTGCGGACGTTCTCCAAGGTCCACGGCCTCTGCGGGCTGCGCGTCGGCTTCGCGCTGTGCGGCTCCGAGGAGCTGCCGCGGGCGCTCGACCAGGTCCGCCAGCCGTTCTTCTGCAACGCGCTCGCCCAGGCCGCCGCCCTGGAGGCGCTGGGCCACGAGGACGAGGTCATCGACCGCGTCGCCCGCACGGTCGCCGAGCGCGATTCCGTCGCAGAGCGGCTCCGCGCCATGGGCATCTCGCTCGCCGAGTCCCAGGCGAACTTCTGCTGGCTCCAGCTCGGGGAGGACCGCGACGAGGCCGAGGTGATGCGGGGGTTGCAGGAGCGCGGCGTGCTCGTGCGCGGGGGCGGGGCGCTCGGCTCCGAGACGCCCGCGCTGCGCGTCACCTACGG
>DASYFT010000039.1:0-60714 GCA_036498265.1 Solirubrobacteraceae bacterium
CAAGTCGCTTGGCGGTCTCGGCGGCCGTGAGAAACTCTGGCTGATCATCCACAATCACGCTTTTAGCGTAGCACGATTGTTGAATTTGTTGTTAGTGCGTCTGGACGAATTCAGCGTGTGAGGGTCGCCGGGAGCCCACGCCGTTCGGGTCGGGGGAGGGTGCGCGACCCCAGGCAGCGAGTGCTCGCAGCGACGAGCAGGAGCGGGCTCTCGCGAATCTAAGCCCTTTCAATCGCCTCCGGGCACCCACGACAAGACGGTACGTGAACAGTACAAATCGAAGCTCGGCGTCAATCAACGGCCAAAGCAAAAACCCCGGGTGAGCGGGGCTTTCCTGAAATCGGGGAGACAGGATTTGAACCTGCGACCGCCCGGCCCCCAGCCGGGTGCGCTACCAGACTGCGCCACTCCCCGTGGCAACAAAGCGGGCGACGGGAATCGAACCCGCCCTAGAAGCTTGGAAGGCTTCTGTGCAGCCACAACACTTCGCCCGCACGCCCGCGTCAATCTTACCGGCGCCGGGCGGATCCAGCCCGCGCTCGGCGCCATTCCGCCACTGGCACGCTCAGCGACGCTCCTCCACGGGAACCTCGCCGGACTCGTCGGCGAGCCCGGGCGGCGGCCACGGGCCGGCCCAGTTGTCACGCGCGCCGTCGAGGGTCACCGTCGAGCCGTTCAGCGCGCGCCCGAGCGGGGATGCGAGGAGGGTCACGAGCCAGGCATGCTCCACGGCATCCCCCATCCTTCCCAGCGGCACCGAGCGGGCGGTCCCGGCGCGGACGGAGTCCGGGTACTTGGCGAGGACGTCCGTCTCGAAGTGCCCTGCGGCGACCGCGCAGACGATCACACCTGCGCCCGCCCAGCGGCTCGCCAGCTCGCGCGTGAGCGCCTCGACACTCGCGCGCGCGGCCCCCGAGTGGGCCATGCCCGGCATCCCGTGGTGGGGCGAGAGCGTCACGTTGACGATCGTGCCGGCGCCGGCCTGGGCGAAGGCGAGCTCGACCGCAGACTCGGACATGGTGAGCATGCCGTCCACGTTCAGGCGCCAGACCGCCCGCCAGCCCTTGGGCGCGATCATCTCGGCGGGACTGAAGTACTGCCCTCCGGCGTTGTTGACGAGGAGATCCAACCGCCCGTGGCGCTCCAAGACGCTTGATATCACCCGCTGCGCATCCTCAGGCGCGCGCACGTCACAGGACTCCCAGTCGACGGGCCCGGCGGCGGCGCCAATGCCAGCGGCGGCCTCCTCCAGCACGTCGGGGCGGCGCCCCACGATCGTGACGTGGGCGCCGCAGCGCCTCAGCTCCAGCGCCGTGGCCCGTCCGAGCCCGGTGCCGCCCCCGGTGACCAGCGCGACGCGCCCTTCGAGCAGACCCGGCGCGAAGATGCGCGAGCGCTCGGTTGGAGGCACCTTGGCGTTCATGGCGAGCGATCATAGGCTCCGCGGCGCCGGCGGCGGCGTGCTGCATCGTCCGTCCTGGAACCCGTCTAGGCTTCTCCGCGTGTCCCACAGGCCGCTGGTCCTCGTTTCCGGACTCACCGTCGGCGACTACCTGCTGTGGAACTGGTCGTTGAACGGCAACCATGACGTGCTCGTGCTCGTATCCGGTCTGACGCTGCCTCCGCTGGCGGTGGCGTGCCTGTGGCTGATCGCGATGAGCGGCGCCCGGCTGCTCGCACGCTACGGCCGCCGCTCGAGCAGGGAGACGCCGCTGGGCATGACTGCCCGCTCGGCTCGGGGCGGCGAACCCCAGACCCCGACCGCCGCGCCACTGGAGGACGGCTCGAGCTCGACCGGCTCGGCAGCCAGGTCCTCCGGCAGGCTCGCCGCCTGACGCGGAGCCCTCCGCCGCTGTGACGCCGTGAGGTTCGGCATCGGACGCCTGCTCCCACGATCCAAAGGGATCCGGATCGCGCTGGGCGCCCTCCTCGTGCTGCTCGTGGCGGCAGGGGTGGGCGGCTACCTGTACGAGCGCCACCGCACCGGCAACATCTACCACCCGCACGCCCCGTTCGTGGCCCAGCCGACGCCGAAACTGCCCGCTCGCGGACCCAGCCGCTTCGCCTGGCCGCTGTACGGCTACACCAAGAACCACACGCGGTTCTTCCCCGCCTCCGCTCGCCTGCGGCCGCCGTTCAGGCAGCTGTGGGCGCACAACGTGGGCTCCCTGCTCGAGTTCCCGCCCGTGATCTACGGCGAACGGATCTTCCAGCTCGCCGACAACGCCGCGCTGACCGCGAGGGACAAGCACAGCGGACACCCCGTCTGGTCGCGCCAGCTCGGCCAGCTGTCGGCCTCCTCGCCGGCGGTGAACGCGAAAACCGTCTACGTGACGGTCCTCTCGAGCATGCACGGCGAATCCCCCGGCCGCATCTGGGCGCTGAACTCGACGAACGGCAAAACGCGCTGGTCGCGCGGCCTGCCGGCGCCGAGCGAGTCCTCTCCCCTGCTCGACGGCGACCGGATCTTCTTCGGCTCCCAGAGCGGCACGGTGTACGCGCTGAACGCGCGCGACGGCCACCTGCTGTGGACCTACCACGCCGGGGGGGCCGTCAAGGCCAGCCCGACCCTCTCGGGAGGCGTCCTGTACTTCGGCGACTACTCCGGTCACGTGCAGGCGGTCTCGGAGCAGACCGGGCGCCAGTTGTGGAGCAGCGGCTCCGAAGGAGCGCTGCTCGGGAGCGGCACCTTCTACTCGACCCCCGCGGTGATGTACGGGCGTGTCTTCCTCGGCAACACCGACGGGCGGATCTACGCCTACGACGCCTCCTCCGGCAAGCTCGACTGGGCCGTGCAGACCGGCGCCTACGTCTACGCCTCCCCCGCGGTCACCAACGCGCCCGGCCTGGGGCCCACCATCTACCTGGGCTCCTACGACGGCACCTTCTACGCGCTCAACGCGCGCTCCGGGCAGATCAGCTGGCGCTTCAACGCGGGCGGGCGCATATCCGGCTCGGCGACGATCATCGGCCGGACCGTCTACTTCGCCGACCTCGGCGACCACATCACCTACGGCCTCGGTATCTCCACCGGACGGGTGATGTTCAAGAAGTACACCGGCGCGTTCGACCCGGTGATCAGCGACGGTGAACGCATCTACCTGACCGGCACCACCGGCATCTACGCCCTGACGCCGCGCTAGCGCCGGTGCGGGCGGTAAAGGCCCGATGCGGCGCGGCGCGAGGCGCCGCTTCTCACCCGCTCACCCGCCCGCGCCTCCGACGCAGCCGCTTGCCGTGCCGAGCGCCCGCGCGAGCGAGAACCGGGCGGCCACCTCCAACGGCCCCGGACCTCGGACGGTCACCCGGGTCCAGCCGCCGGGCGCGCGGCCGACGCAACCGCGACCGCGCACGACCGTCCAGTAGCGGGTGAAGCGCACGCGCACGACCACGCTGCCGGGCGCTTCGGCGCGCAGGCCGAACGCATCGTGACCGAGCGACGTGAGCCGCGCGCGGCCGGAGACGAGCGGCGTGGCGCCCAGCACCTCGAAGATGCGCCAGTGGCGGGTGGTGAGCATCAGGCGAAGATACGGCAGCCCGTGGCGGATCAGGCGGCCCTCGACGGCGCTCGAGGAATCAAGGGGAGCATCCGGCAGAGCGACGTAGGCGACTGCCTGCTGATCGAGCCAGCGCCGGTATGCCCCGGCGTCCAGCCGGGACCGCAACAGGACGCCGTCGTAGCGCTCGTCGAGCTGCTTCTCCCAGCCACGCGCGAGCGACACCGCGGGGGCAAGCAGCGCGGCCTCCCAGTGCGAGCGCGTGAGCGGCACCTCGATGCGGACGGGACGCCCGAGCGCGGCGGCGAAGCGCTCGACGGGCACGTAGTAGGCGGCGCTCGTCGACGCGTCGCCGGCGACCGCGCGTGTCTCGCGCACCGGCCCCCACAACACCCAGACCGCCGCCAGCGACAGCGCCAGCACCGCCGCGGCGCTCGCCCGGGGACGGGCGCACAGGAGCAGCGGACCGGCGAGGAGCACCCCGTAGCGCTCGATGTTGCTTCCGATCGGAGTGTGAACCAGCACGCACAGCCCGCACGCCACCAGGTAGATCCACGCGCCGGCCCGGAGCGCCGGCCGGCCGGGGGGCAGCGCCCAGAGGAACGCCGCGACGACGGCCACCGTCGCGAGGAAGGACAGCAGCGGATAGGGCTCGAAGCCGCCTTCGGGGAAGAGGAGCGCGAGCGCAAGGACGACGGCCGCGGCCGGGAGCGCCAGCACGAGCAGCGCCCGCGGCGAGCGCCGCGAGAGGGCTGCCGTGAGGGCGGCCAACCCGAGCAGCGCGCCGGCCACGGGGCTGGCGGCGGCGCACAGGGCTGCCAGGGCGCCCGCGGCGATGGGATGCCGGCGCAGCAGCGCGAATGCGGCCGCCAGCGCCAGCGAGGCTCCGAGCGCGAACGACAGGCGCCCGACCCAGACGTCGCCGACCGCCGCGACGGCGAACCAGCAGGCCGCGAGCCTCGCCGGTGCCCCGTAGAGCTCTCGGGCGAGCCGCTCGAACAGCGTCACGGAGAGCAGCACGGCGATGGCACCGACGACCCGCACGCCGAGAACCGCCCCGAGCGGCGGGAACAGCAGGCTGTAGCCCGGGAGGTGATGACCGGCGTACCAGTGCTCGTCCCAGAGAGCGAAGCCGTGCCGCCGAAAGAGGCTCGCGCGGTAGACCTGCGCAGCGAGGTCGGGAGTGTGCGGATCGACGATCAGCCAGAGACCCAGGAGCGCGCCGGCGAGCGCGACCGCGGCCGCAGGCGCCAGGCGCGCGCGCCCGGGGGAAAAAGCGACCGGGGTCCGGTGTGCTACCTCACCGGACCCCGTGTCATCCACCAGAGCAGTGGCAGATGCGTACCCGTCTGAACCGTCGAGGGGGTCGGAAGTAGCTGTGTCCCGCGGGGGCACGCAGGGATAATGACGGCCATGAGCACCCCGACGGCGAGAGCAGGGCTCGGCGGCACCGCCCGCCGGGGGCGGCGTGCCCTCGCGGCGATCGCCGTCGCCGCCATCTCGCTGGCCGTGGCCCTGAGCGGTTGCGGCACGGCGCGCCCGCGCCCGATCGCCTCCGGCGAGCTGGTCGAAGCGCAGACGTTCCCCTACTACCGCCTCTACTGGGCCGGGCGCAGCTTCGAAGGGCACCCGCTGGCGGCCGTCGACGGCCTGAAGGGCTACATCAACACGGTCGGCGACAGCGTGTACTACGGCGACTGCGTGCAGACCAAGGGGGTCTTCGGAGGCGGCAGCTGCCTGCTGCCGCTGCAGGTCACCACGGTGATCTACCGGCTTCACTCTAACTCCACCCTGGGGCCCCAGCGCAACATGGCCATCCGTGGGGTGCCCGCCACCGTCTATGACGAAGGCCGCTCGATCGAGCTCTACACCGGCAGGGTCGCGATCGACGTGTTCTCCGACACCTACGCCCACGCGCTGGCTGCCGCACTGCAGCTGCGCCCCCTGAACGCGCGGGGCCCCTCCGGCGGGCGCCTGCCGGCGCCGATCTACTGTCCCGGCCTGTCGGGCCCCGTCGATCCCCAGCTCAACCGAGTCATGCAGAGCCTGCCGGGACGCGCGTGCCAGCGTGCCGCCGCTCAGGTCGCCTTCGCTACGGCGCTCTCGGAATAGGCGGCAGACAGAACGACCGCGGCCCGCGGCGTCGGCTGCACGCCGCCTCCCTGCCTCTACCCGGGCGCCGGGAGCGGCTTGCCGATCTCGCGCCGCAGGCTGAGGAAGGCCAGCGAGCCGATCAGGGCGGGGATCCACAGCGATATCGCCCGGTAGATGACGACAGCGGCCAGGACCTCCGAGGCGGGGCGCACGCCGAACAGCAGCAGCATCCCGACGAGTCCTCCTTCGACTGCCACGAACCCGCCCGGCACCGGCACGGCGTTGGCGAGCATGCCCACGAGATAGGCCATCGCGACGGCCCAGAAGGACGGCGCGTGCCCGAACGCCGCGAGGCACGCGTAGAGCACCAGGTTGTCCAGCAGCCAGTAGGCGACGGCACCGAGCAGCTTCCAGTCGTGACGTCGGATCAGCGCGAGCGCTTCGAAGACGCCGCCGCTGAGCGCCGTCAGCGCGACGGTGAGGCGCCCATGCTCGAGCCGCCGGCGGGCGGCGGCGCCGCGCGCCCAATGCGCCAGGACGATCACGCCGGCGATCGTCGCGAGCGCCGCGAGTGCCGGCACCAGCGTGAGCAGCGGGTCGCGCGAGCCGGGCAGAAGGCCGAGCCACATCGGGATCCCGATCAGGATCACCGCCGTGACGTTGACCGCGCTGGTCAGCACGAAGATCAGCACCGAGCGCTTGGCGATGCGCTCGACCGACACGCCCTCGCTGCGCAGAACCCAGGCGCCGAGCGCGATGCCGGCCAACCCGCTGACGGACACCACCGAATTCATCGCGAGCTCCGACAGCGACAGGCGGGTGGCGGTGCGCCGGCTGAGCATGCCGAAGACGAGCTCGAACAGGACCACGTAGCCGAGGCAGGAGCCGAGCTCGAACACGACTCCGGCCGCGATCCACCCGGGCCTCGCGTCGGTGATGCGCTCCGCGGCCGAGCGCAGCCCGGGGACAGCCGTCAGCAGGCCGGCCAGGAGCACGAAGAAGATCGCGAGGCTGACGATGCTGTTGCGCAGCGTTCGCGACTGGTCCGCCATCGAGGCGCCGCCGTCCCCCCGGCTGCCCGGTGGTGTCTCGTGTTGGCTGTCGATGCCTGACATTCTCGTGGCTCCGGTGAGGGCGGTACGGCGCGCGCCATGGCCACGCTAGCCAGATCGGCCGGCGGCTCCGGAGGTGAGGCGTGTTACCGGCGCCCGAGAGCCCGGGCATGCTCGCGGAAGCGGGCCGGAGAGAGCCCGTAGCGGCGGCGGAAGGCGCGGGCGAAATGGGGGGCCTGTCGGTATCCGACGAGTCGCGCCACGTCGCGCACCGGGATCGAGCGCTGCTCGATCAGCAGCTGGGCGGCGGCTGACATGCGCCGCGAGTGCAGGTCCTCGCTGAAGCTCAGCTCGCCGAACTGCGCGTACGCCCGCTGCAGCTGGCGGGGCGAGCAGGAGATGGTGCGGGCGACGAACGCAAGCGTGAGGTCGCGGCGGTAGTGGCGCGCCACGATCACCCGCGCGAGCAGGTACAGCCGCCGGCGCGCCTGCAGCGTCTCTGCGTGCATGCCTCCATTGCCGCCCGGCGGGCGCCGGGTGGGACGGCATCGGCGGGGCGCTCAGCGGGCGTAGCGCAGCGCGACCCGCTCGGCGGCCGCACCGTAGGAGCCGCCGAACAGGACCGCGTGGACGAGCAGCGGCAGCAGCTGGTAGAGCTCGACGCGCTCCTGCCAGCCCTCGGCCAGCGGCGCCGTCTCCCGGTAGGCGGCCAGCACCCGATCGGACGGCGAGCCGAAGAGCGCCAGCATCGCCAGGTCCACCTCGCGGTGGCCGCCGTACGCGGAGGGGTCGACGAGGACCGGGCGCCCGTCTGGGTCGGCCATCACGTTGCCCGACCAGAGGTCGCCGTGCAGTCGCGCAGGAGGCTCGGGCGGCCCGGCGAGCTCGGGCATCCGCTCGCACACCCGCTCGAGCGCCGCGGCCCCCTCGGGCGAGAGCGCCGGCCGCTCCCGCGCGATCGCGGCCAGCGGCGCCAGCCTGCGCTCCGCGTAGAAGCGAGGCCAGTCGGGTGCCGGGTCGTTGGGCAGCTGCAGCGAGCCGAAGCGGGCATGGCCGCCGCCGGGAGACCCGCCGAAGGCCTCCGCGCCGGCTGCGTGCGTCAGGGCGAGGCCCCTGCCGAGCTCCTCGGCACCCGCTGCGTCGAGGCGCCCCTGCTCCACCCACTCGAGCGCAAGGTAGCCGTCGTCGACGGCCAGCACGCGGGGTGTCCGCAGCGCGCCCGGCTCGGCCAGCCACCGCAGCCCGGCCGCCTCGGCGGCGTACTCGCCGGCCGCGGCGCCGGGGCGGGTCTTGACGAACGCGTCGCTGCCGTCGGCGAGTACGACGCGGAATGCTTCGTTGATGTCTCCGCCACCGACGCGCCGGGCGCCGCTCGCACCCGGCGGAAGCGTCACCGAACCTTGCCCGCGCGGATCTGCGCCAGCAGCCCTTCGCAGGCGGCCTGCACGAGGTCGAACACCTCATCGAACCCGCCGGCGGCCCCGTAGTAGGGGTCCGGCACGTCGAGATCACCGTCGCTCGCCGGATCGAACTCGCGCAGCAGCCTCACCTTGGCGCGCTCCTGCGGCCCGTCGGCCAGACGCAGCAGCTCCCTGCGGTTCTCGCGATCCATCGCCACGAGCAGGTCGAAGCGCTCGAAGTCCTCGCGGCCGACCTGGCGAGCGCGCCCGTCCAGCGGCATGCCGCGGGCGGCCGCCACTTCGGCGGCGCGGGCGTCCGGGCGGCTGCCCACGTGCCAGCTGCCCGTCCCGGCGGATTCGAGCTCGATCGAGTCGTCGTCTCCCCCCCGGGCCACGAGAGCGCGCATGACCCCCTCGGCCGTGGGGGAGCGGCAGATGTTCCCCAGGCACACGAACAGCACTCTCACCCGCTGCCGCGGCCCCTCAGACGCCGGCTGCCCCACCTACTCCTCCCCCAGCTCGAGCACCGCCAGGAACGCCTCCTGCGGCACCTCGACGCGCCCCACCTGCTTCATCCGTTTCTTCCCCTCCTTCTGCTTCTCGAGCAGCTTTTTCTTGCGGGTGATGTCCCCGCCGTAGCACTTCGCGACGACGTCCTTGCGGAAGGCCTTGACGGTCTCGCGGGCGATCACGTGCGAGCCGATGGCCGCCTGGATCGGCACGTCGTACTGCTGGCGCGGGATCCGCCTGCGCAGCTTCTCGGTGAGGGCGCGGCCGACCTCGTAGGCCTTCTCCCGGTGGACGACCATGGACAGCGCATCCACCGGATCGCCCGCGAGCAGTACGTCCAGCTTGACGAGGTCGGAGGCCTTCATGCCGCTGAGCTCGTAGTCCAGCGATGCGTAGCCACGGGTGCGCGACTTCAGCTGATCGAAGAAGTCGAGCACGATTTCGGCGAGCGGGAGGTCGTATGTCATCTGCACCCGCTCGGGCGAGAGGTAATGCATGCCGGCGTGCTCACCGCGGCGCTCCTGGCAGAGCTCCATGACTGCCCCGACGTACTCTTTGGGCGCGATCACCGAGGCCCTGATGAACGGCTCGCGGATCTCGGCGATGGTGCCCGGGTCGGGCATGTCCGAGGGGTTGTGCACCTCGAGCTCCTGCCCGTTCGTCAGCGTGACGTCGAACTCCACCGAGGGCATCGTGGCGAGCAGCTCGAGGTCGTACTCGCGCTCCAGGCGCTCGCGCACGATGTCCATGTGCAGCAAACCGAGGAACCCACAGCGGAAGCCGAACCCGAGCGCGTCCGAGGTCTCGGGCTCCCACGAGAGAGCGGCGTCGTTGAGGGTGAGCTTCTCGAGCGCGTCACGCAGGTCGGGGTAGTCGTCGGAGTCGATCGGGAACAGGCCGCAGAACACCATCGGCTTGACCTCGCGGTAGCCGGGAAGCGCCTCGGTGGCCTCGCGGCGCGAGCCGCCGCTCGCGCCCGAGCCGGCCCTGGCGCGGGTCGTCAGGGTGTCGCCGACGCGCAGCTGGGTGACGTCCTTCAGGCCCGTGATCAGGTAGCCGACCTCGCCCGCCGCGAGCTGGTCGGTGGGCATCATCTGCGGGCTGAAGAATCCGATGTCGTCTATGTCGGCCTCCGTGCCGGTCGCCATCGCCCGGATCGCCTCGCCCTTGCGGAAGACGCCGTCGACCACCCTTATGTAGGCCACCACGCCGCGGTACTGGTCGAACTCCGAGTCGAAGATGAGGGCGCGGGGCGGCCCGGCGGGGTCGCCTGCCGGTGGTGGCACGCGCGCGATCAGCTCCTCCAGCACGTCTGCGACGCCCTCGCCGGTCTTGCCGCTGATCCTCAGGATCGACTCCGGTGGCTCGCCGATCAGGTCGCTGACTTCGGCTGCGACGCGCTCCGGCTCGGCGCCCGGAAGGTCGATCTTGTTCAGGCAGGGGATCAGCTCCAGCCCCGACTCGACGGCGAGGTAGGTGTTGGCGACGGTCTGCGCCTCCACGCCCTGAGAGGCGTCGACGACGAGCAGGGCCCCCTCGCACGCGGCCAGCGAGCGCGAGACCTCGTAGGTGAAGTCGACGTGCCCGGGCGTGTCGATGAGGTGCAGCTGGTAGGTCTGACCGTCGCGGGCGTTGAAGAACACGCGCACGGCCTGTGCCTTGATGGTGATCCCGCGCTCTCGCTCCAGGTCCATCGAGTCGAGCACCTGGGCGCGCATCTCGCGGGCTGCGACGGTGTGCGTGAGCTCGAGGATACGGTCAGCCAGCGTCGACTTGCCGTGGTCGATGTGGGCGATGATCGAGAAGTTGCGGATGTGGGCCTGGTCCATGGGCTGCGCGTCACGATAGATGGTGGCCCGCGCCCGAGCCGGTAACCTTGGTGGACCGGCGGATCGCCAACTCGACAGAGGGCCATCCCTTCGGGGACGGGGTCCAACCGCGGCTACGCGCCGGCCTCCGGGCCGGCGGCCTGTCCAGGTGTCGGGAGTGTCACGCCGCCCAGGCAAGACACGCAGTCCTGGGACGTATGTAGTAAGCGGCGATCTCTGATCGGGCGCGTCGGACGGGCCTCGGCTCGTCCGGCGCCGCGCCCGCTCTCAGAGACGGGCCTCCGGCGCCGCGCCCGCTCTCAGAGCCGGGGCTCCCCGGCCCTCAGAGCAGCGCGTCCTGGTAGCCGCGAGGCAGCTCCGACAGGACGTCCGAGAGCTCCTTCTCGGTGATGGTGTCGCGCAGCGCGGCGAACACCGCGCGTGCGTGTTCGAGCGCCTGTTCGTAGCTGACGCCCTCGCGGTCGGCGATCCGCTCGATGAACTCGTCGAGCGACATCTTCTGCGCCTTGCCGCCGGTGCGCGCCCTGCCTCGCTCGAGCGCCGGGTGGAGGTCTTCGGGCAGTTGCTCGGCGAGGTCTTCCACCTCGCCTCCGGCGATGCGCTCGGCGAGCGTCTCCATTACGGCCTCGCTCACCCGCCGCGCCTCTGCGGGGTCGAGCCCGGCCCGTCGCGCGACGCGCTCCACGAACACGTCGCCGAGCACGATCGCCGGAGCCGCCGGGTCGCGCGTCTGCTTGCCCGCCTCCCAGAGGAGCGCCCGGTATTCCTGGGGCAGCTGTGCGGCGAGCCTCTTCATCTCGTCGCTGCGGACGAGCCGAGCGAGCGCTGTGAACACCCCGATCGCGTGCCGTTCGGACGTCTCCGGATCGACCTCCTCGCGCTCGGCCACGCGCCTGACGAACTCCCCCAGCTCGAACCGCTGGGCATCCTCGCCGTCGGCCAAGAGCCAAGTCCGGAGCTCGGCGGGCAGATCCTCGGCCAGCATCCGCGCCTGGTCTCCGGTGATGCGCTCGCCGAGCGTCTCGAGGGTCGCGCGCGCCGCGCGCTCCGCCCGCGTCCATGGCAGGCCGGTCAGCTGCTCGAGGGTCGCGATGAACCGCTCGTAGCGCCACTCGTCGCTGTACTGGTAGACCAGCTCGGCCAGTGCTCCGGGGTCCCGTGCCATCGCAACGGGCAATAGGCCCGGCTCGACGCCGATCCAGTCCCCGCGGCGGGCCGGCGGTCGCCCTCGTCAGGCGCGCCCAAGCTGCGCGCGGATGAGGCGGCTGACCTGATGGGCCTCGGGGACGCTCATCGCGAGAACCGCGCGCGCGTAGACGAACACGCCGGCGGCGGCGGCTCCGCCGACGCTCACGATCTGTGCCGCCAGGGAGCCGCCGAGCAGCGCGTCGAGCGCTCGCCAGACGCCGTAGGAGACCCCGGCCATGATCGCCGAGGCGGCGAGGATCCGGACGGTGATCATCGTCGTCTGCGCGCCTTCGAGCCTGCCGTTGAAGCCGACCCGCAGGCGCTGGAGCTGCAACCACGTCATGACCGCGTTGGCCGCGAGCGTCCCGATGATCAGGCCCGCTATGCCCAGCGGCTTGTAGAGGGCGACGCTGACCACGATGTCCACGACGATGTTCAGGGCCGCCAGGCGCGTTGGGATCCACGGGCGCTGGACGGCGAAGAACACCCGCGTCAGCAGCAGGTTGAGCCCGCCGAAGGGCAGGCTGAGGGCGAACCAGAACAGCGCGATCGAGACGAAATGGGTCGACTGCGCGTTGAACTGGCCGCGTTCGAAGACGAGCCGTACGACGGGTTTGGTCAGGACCACCAGGAACGCCGCCGAGGGGATCAGCAGCAGGTTGATCTGTCGCATCCCGATCCCGATCGCGCGGCGCATCGGCGCCACGTCGCGGTTGGACGCCATGCGGCTCAGGGTCGGGAACAGCACGGTGGCGACGGCCACGCTGAACAGGCCCTGCGGCAGCATGTAGATGCGAAAGGCGTTGTCGATCGCGCGCGGCGCCTGCGCGTTGACCAGCGTGCCGAACACGGAGTTGATGAGCTGATCGAGGTTCACGATCCCGAGCCCGATCGTGACCGGCAGCATCAGGGCGAAGACGCGGGCGATCCTGGGGTCACGCCAGTCGATCGAGAACTGCAGGCGGAAGTCGATCCGCCCCAGCGCGGCGAAGGCCATCCCCATCTGGATGAACGTGGCGATCAGCACGGCTATCGCCAGCGCGTACAGCGCATCCCCGTTTTCGTAGCCACCGTGGAAGTGCGGATGCAGCAGGACGAGCAGCACGATGATCACGATGTTCCACACCGCCGGAGAGATCGCCGGGATGGTGAAGTGGTCGTAGGACTGCAGGATCCCGACGAGCAGGCCGTTGAGGCCCAGCAGCAGGATCACCGGGAAGAGCACCCGCGAGAGTCCCACTGTCAGGGCGTCGAGCTCCGAGTTGAACGCCGAGCCCGTGAACAGGGGCATGATCACGCCGGCGGCCAGGACGAACACGGCCGTGAGCGCGCCGAGCCCTATCAGCATGACCCAGAACAGCGTCGAGGCGAGCCTGAAGGCCTCTTTGCGCCGGCCTCGCTGGAGCAGTTCGGTGAACACGGGGACGAACGCCGCCGACAGCGCCGCGTTGGCAAACAGGTTGGCCACGAGGTTGGGTATCTGCGAGGCGATCGTGTAGGCCGACGCGGGACCTTTCGTGCCGAAGAAGCCGGCCGCCACGATTTCGCGCGCAAGCCCCGCGATCCGCGAGACGCCCGTAGCGATCGAGAAGATCGCCGTGTTGCGCGCAACCCCTCCCCCACCAGGGGGCGGCGGCTCCGGCGGCTCCTCGGCGAAGGCTTCAGCGCTGGCGGACAAGGCCGCTATAGTACGGCGCTCCGCGGCGCGGCCAGACCGTTGCCTGGCGCCCGCGGCGACTACCCATGGCCAACATCCACTCCCAGAAGAAGCGGATCCTCCGCTCCGAGCGCGAGCGCCTCGAGAACCGCCGCTACACCTCCACGGTCAAGACGTACTTCAAGCGCCTGGAGTCGCTGGCCGACAGCGGCGACGGGGAGGCGATCGCGGGCGCCCATCGAGAGCTGACGAGCACGATCGACAAGGCTGTCAAGCGCGGTGCCATGCACCGCAACACGGGCGCGCGCAAGAAGTCACGTGCCGCCCGCATGATCTCCGGCCCCGCGCCGGGCGCTGAGCCCTCTAGCGAGTGATCGCTTCGAGCGCTCGCACGGCGAGCGTGTCCTCCTGGAGGCCCGCCGGTGCGCGCCGCCGGGCGACGATGCGGCTGGCCGGGAGCGGCGAGCCGCCGCGCAGGTCCAGTTCGAGTTGCGCCAGCGCCTCGAGAGCCGCGCGCAGCCGGTCGGGATCCGTGGCGGCCACGTCCGCCACGAAGCGCTCGGCAGCGCGGGCGGGCATCGCCAGCCCCCGCCTGGCCTCTGCGGCGGACTGGCCGTCACGCAGGCGCAGCGAGACCGCCAGCGCGTCGCGCAGTCGCTGAGCCATCAGATACGTCAGCCCCGGCAACCGCTCTCCCTGCTGGCGCAGCCGCAGGTAGAACGTGACCGCGGCCCCCGGGTCGGCCGCCACGAGCGCGTCCGCGAGGCCGTAGGCGCGCAGCTCGGCGGAGTGCGCCGCGCGCCGTTCGATCTCCTCGACCGTCACCGGCCGCGGAGCCGCGGCAGCCTCGCCCTCGAGTGACAGCTTCTCGAGCTCTCGCAGCAGCCGCTGCTGGCGCTCGCCGACCTGGGCGACCAGGGCCTTGGCGGCGGCTGCGTCGAGCGA
This sequence comes from Solirubrobacteraceae bacterium, assembly GCA_036498265.1. Lineage (GTDB taxonomy): Bacteria > Actinomycetota > Thermoleophilia > Solirubrobacterales > Solirubrobacteraceae > Palsa-744. The sequence continues at coordinate 14,173 of DASYFT010000039.1, forward strand.
CAGCCCCATGCTCGCCGCCTGCCCACGAGCCCACTTGGCCAGCTCCCAGGGCTTGACGGTCATCTGCGCCACGACCTGGCCGCCCGCGCGCGTGACCGCCTCGTGCACCGCGGCCGGCGCCTTGGCGCGCTGCTCCTCGCGGGCGAACAGGGCGACGGTGGTCTGGTCAGGCATGTCGCTCATCGCCGGCACCAGGTGCTGCCGGACGTCCGCCTCACGCCAGCGCTCGACGCCTTCGACGATGATCACGCGACCGACGTCGTCGGCCTCGGTGGCGCCGATCGCCAGCGTCATGGTGGCGAGCGCGCCCGCGACCGCGGCGGGCGTCGCCGCGTCCCCCTCGAGCAGCTCGATGCTGGACGATCCGCCCTGTCCACCTTCGGCGAGCGCGCGCAGGCCGGCGCGGCGCTCGGCGAGCGCGCCGTGATCGTCGCCGTGGACGAGGTATGCGGGCTTCAGCCGGGGCATCGCGCTAGCGCACCACGAGGTTCACGAGCTTGCCCGGCACCACCACTTCCCTGACGATCTCCCGGCCGTCCACGTGCGCTCTCACGTTGGGAGCCGCTCGGCAGAGGTCCTTGAGCGCCTGGGGGCTGGCGTCGGCGCTGGCCTGCACGCGGTCCCTGACCTTGCCGTTCACCTGGCAGACCAGCTCGTAGGAGTCACGCTCCAGCAGCGTCTCGTCGGCCTCGGGCCAGGGCTGCTCCCAGACGCGCTCGCCGGTGAGCAGATCGTAGGCGTCCGCGCTGACGTGCGGCGCGAACGGGAAGAGCAGCGAGGCGGCGGTTGCGAGGGCGAAGCGCAGCGTCCGGACGTCGACGGAGTCGCGCAGCCGCGAGCCTTCGTTGAGCAGCTCCATCACCGCGGCGATCGCCGTGTTGAACGCGAACCGGCGCAGATCCGCGCTGACCTTGTCGATCGCCCAGTGCGCCTTGCGCAGCAGCTCGAGGTCCGCGCCTTCGCCGGCGCCGGCAGCCGCGGGCTCGGCGGTCGGCGACCCGGCTCGCTCGGCTGTGTCGGCCGCCAGCCGCCACAGGCGTGAGAGGAAGCGGTGGACACCCTCGACTCCCTCGTCGGACCAGTCCGCGTCCTGGTCGGGTGGTCCGACGAACAGTATGTAGCTGCGCGCCGTGTCGGCGCCGAGGCGCTCGACGATCGAGGCCGGGGAGATGACGTTTCCGCGGGACTTGCTCATCTTGGCCCCGTCCTTGGTGACCATGCCCTGGGTGAACAGCGCCTGGAAGGGCTCCTGGAACGAGACATGGCCGAGGTCGGCCAGCGCCTTGGTGAAGAACCGCGCGTACATCAGGTGCAGGATCGCGTGCTCCACGCCGCCGATGTACTGATCGACGGGCATCCACTCCCGCAGCGCCGCAGGGTCCCACGCCGCGTGTTCGTTGCGTGCGTCGCAGTAGCGCAGGTAGTACCAGGAGGAGTCGACGAACGTGTCCATCGTGTCGGTCTCCCTCCGAGCCTGCCCTCCACACTGGGGGCAGGTGGTCATCACCCAGTCCTCGGCCGCCGCCAGCGGCGAGCGGCCCTTCGGCTGGTAGTCGTCGATGTCGGGCAGCTCGACCGGAAGCTGCTCGACGGGCACGGGCACCATCCCGCAGCTCTCGCAGTAGAGGATCGGGATCGGCGTGCCCCAGTAGCGCTGCCTGGAGATGAGCCAGTCGCGCAGCCGGTAGTTGACCGACGCATGGCCCTTGCCCTCGCGGTCGAGCCACTCGACGATCGCCCCGATGGCCTCGCGGTTCGGCATGCCGTCGAAGTCGGGGTGCGATCCCACGATGACGCCGTCGCCGGTGTAGGGGAGCTCGACCTCGGGATCATCGGGCGGGGCGATCACCCGGCGGATCGGAAGCCCGAAGGCACGCGCGAAGGCGTAGTCGCGCTCGTCGTGGGCCGGCACGGCCATGATCGCGCCGGTGCCGTACTCCATGAGGACGTAGTCGGCGACGTACATGGGCAGCTGCTCGCCGTTGACCGGGTTGGTCACCGTTCGGCCCAGCGGCACACCCGTCTTCGGCTTCTCCGCGTTGCCGCGTTCCTCGTTGGTCTCGTTGAGCGCCCGGTTGACATACTCGCGCACCTCCTGCTCGTGCTCGGTGCCCTGCGCCAGACGGAGCACGTCGGGGTGCTCGGGTGCCATCACGAAGAAGGTGGCGCCGAACAGGGTGTCGGGTCGCGTGGTGAACACCGGGTAGTCGATCCCCAGTTCCTCGCAGCGGAAGTAGACCTCGGCTCCCTCGCTCCGGCCGATCCAGTTTCGCTGCATCGTCTTCACGTGCTCGGGCCACTCGATCAGGTCGAGATCGCTGAGCAGGCGCTCTGCGTAGTCGGTTATCCGCAGGAACCACTGCTCCAGCTGCCTGACCTCGACCAGCGCGCCGCAGCGCTCGCAGCGACCCTCGGCGTCCACCTGCTCGTTCGCGAGGACGGTCTGGTCTTTCGGGCACCACTTGACCGCCGCCTCCTTGCGGTACGCGAGGCCGGCGCGGAAGAGCTCGAGGAAGATCCACTGCGTCCAGCGGTAGTAGCTCGGTTCGCTCGTGGCGAACTCCCGCGACCAGTCGATGGAGATTCCCCACGAATGGAACTGGCGCCGGAAGGACTCGATCGACTCCGCGATCGACACGCGCGGGTGGACCCCCGTCCTGATCGCGTGGTTCTCGGCCGGCAGGCCGAACGAGTCGTAGCCCATCGGGTGCAGCACCCGCCGGCCCAGCCGGCGGTGGAAGTGGGCGATCGCGTCCCCGACGGAGTAGGTCTTGAGGTGGCCGATGTGCGGCTCGCCGCTCGGGTAGGGCAGCATCTCGAGCACGTAGGACTTCGGCGCGGGCGGCCCTTCCTCGCCCTCCCGCGCCTCGCCGCGGCCGTCGCCCGCGCTCTCGTTGGCCACCTCCCACGTGCGCTCCCTTGCCCACACCTCCTGCCAGCGCGCCTCGATCTCCTGGGGGTTGTAGCGGTGTTCGGCCATCGGGAATCGCAGGTTAGCGGGCAGCCTGTGCCCGCCGCTGCCGTGCGTTCCCGGGTCCGCTCAGTCGCCGGCCGGCAGAGGCTCCTGCGCGTCCGCGAAGCGACTCCGGCCACGCAGCAGCTCGACCAGCTCCGGTGGCGCCTTGCCGGGCGATCCGGCGTCGAACGGCGGCTTCGGGTCGTACTCGATCCCGAGCTGGATCGCCTCGGCCACGCGCTCTCCCGCGACGCGCGCGGCGAGCGCGAGGGCCATGTCGATCCCGGCCGACACGCCCGCCGCGGTGACGAGCTTGCCGTCGAAGACCACGCGCTCCGAGACGGGGGTCGCTCCGAGCCGCCCGAGCTCTTCGAGCGCGAGCCAGTGACTCGTGGCGCGCCTGCCCTCCAGCAGGCCGGCCGCGGCGAGGATGAGCGAGCCGGTGCATACGGAGGCGGTCCAGGTGCTCGTCTGATCGGCGCTCCTCAGCCACTCCAGCACGGGCCTCCCGGCGCGCGCGGCCACCTCGCCCGGGCCACCCGGCACGAGCACGATGTCGGGGTGCGGCACGTCGGCGAGCGAGTGCTCGACCGCGACCGTCAGCGTGCCGTTGTCGGTGCGCACGAGCCCGGCGTCAGCGGCGAGGAACCGCAGGCTTGCACCCGGGAGACGACTCAGGACCTCATAGGGCCCGATCGCATCGAGCGCGGTGAACCTGTCGTACAGGAGGATGGCGATGTCCATGCGTGTCTCCTTGCTCGGGATGGTTGCTCGGCCGGCCGGCCTCCGGTGGGTGCGCGCGTCATGCTGCGGCGACGACTCGAGGGGAGTGGGTCCGGAACCGCCGCCGGTACTCGGCCGGCCCCACCTCGAGATTGCGCAGGAAGGATCGACGCATGGTCTCCGCGGTCCCGAACCCACAGCCCGCCGCGACCGCCGCGATCGGCTCGGCGCTGTCCTCCAGGCGCCGTCGGGCGGCCTCGAGGCGCACCCGTTCGACGTAGCGGGCGGGCGTGAAGCCCGTCTCGGCGCGGAACGCGCGGGCGAAATGGCGGGCGCTCATGTTCGCGCGAGCCGCCATCGCATCGACCGAGTGCTCCGCGGCGATGTTCTCGACGACGAATCGAAGCGCCTCGCGGAGCGGGTCGCGCGCGGGCTGCCCGGCGGTGAGCGTGGCGCTGAACTGGGATTGGTTGCCCGGCCGGCGTAGGAACAGCACGAGGTGGCGGGCGATCTCGAGCGCCGCCTCCCGATCGAGGTCCTGCTCCACCAGGGCGAGCGCGAGGTCCATCCCGGCCGTGACGCCGGCCGACGTCCAGATCGCACCGTCTCGGATGAAGATCGGCTCCGCGTCGACCGTCACTGCGGGATGACGCTGCGCGAGCTCCTCCGCGAACGCCCAGTGGGTGGTCGCGGTCCGCCCGTCGAGCAGTCCGGCGCGTGCGAGCAGGAAGGCGCCCGTGCACACAGACACGGTGCGCCGGGCCCGGCGGGCGCAGGCGGCGATCCAGCGGATCAGATCTGCTTCCTCCGCGGCCTGCCTCCATCCACCACCGCCCGCGACGATCAGCGTGTCGATCCGACCGGCCACCTGCTCGAGGCCTGAGTCGGGGCTCATCGCGAGGCCGCTCGAGGTCCGCAGGGCCGCCCCGTCGCGGCTCACGATGCGCACCTCGTAGCCGCGCTCGGTCCGCCCCGTGGCCTCGATGAGATGCTGCGCTCCGGCGAACACCTCGAGCGGACCTGTCACGTCGAGGCTCTGAACGCCCGGGAAGGCGACGATCACGATCCTCCGCCGATCGCTTCGACTGTCCATGGCATGGATCATCCCCGGCGCGGCCGTTGTCTGCAAGGACACATTTCCAACATTTCCTGCCATGGCAACCGGCGGGGGACCGAGCGTGCCAGCGGGCGGACCAGGTTCGCCGGGGTGCCGTGCGGGGGTCGCCGTCGCGCTCTACGATTGCGGGGTGGAGCACGAGCCCGACTCGCGGCGATCCTTCGGACGCGATCCGGCGGCGGCGCTCGGCGACGCGCCCGGCCGCGTGGCGAACATCGTGGCGGCGGCCGAACGGGCGGCGGCCCAGCTGCGGGAGCAGGCCGAGGCACGCGGGCGTGAGCGGATCGCCGAGGCCGATCGGGCCGCGGAGAACAGGGTCCGCGCCGCGGAGGAGGAGTCTGAGGAGATCCTGCGGGCGGCGCGCACGCAAGCCGAGGCGGCCCGCAACGAGGCGCTTGCCGCGGTCGGCTCGCTGCACGCAGAGGCGGAGCGCGTGCGTGAGGAGGCGGCGCGAGCGCTCGCCGGTGCGCAGGAGCAGGCGAGCCGGCTGCTCGCCGACGCCCACGAGCAGTCGGAGCTGACTCGTGTAGGTGCCTCCGAGGAGGCCGAGCGGGTGCTGTCCGCCGCGGCGTCGGAGGCCGAGGGTCTGCGCCTCGAGGCCGGTGCGGAGTCCGAGCGCGTGTCCTCCGCCGCCGCCGCCGAGTCGCAGAGCCTTCTGGCGGAGGCGCGAGAGCAGGCCAACGCGATGGCCGAGGAGGCGCGCGAGCAGACGGAGCGGATCCTGCTCGCGCGGCGCGAAGAGCTCGTGCGGCTGCGCAAGGAGGCGGACGAGCAGGCGAAGCACGTGCGCTCGCAGGCGCGCGCCGAAGCACGTGAGATCACGAGCGACGCCCATGCGGCCGCACGTGAGGTGCTCGCCGAGGGCACCGAGCTCTCACGCAACCTGCGTGAGCTGTCGGTCTCCCTGCGCAACAACGCCGAGCGCCTGTTGCGCGACGTTCGCCTCGCACATGGCGGCATGACAGCGCGACTCGATCAGGCCGTCCCCGGGGCAGGCTCGGCGGATGCCGGGCCGCCGGACACGGCGACGCGGCGCGGCGACGACGACGGGCCCGACGACCTCGACGTGCCTGAGTTCATCCCGCCGGGGTGAGCCGCGGCGCTCCGATCACGAGCGATCCGCTCGCTCGTGCAGACGCCGCCGGCGGCTACACTTTGAGCTCGACTTCGGGGCTATAGCTCAGCTGGGAGAGCGCCGCCATGGCATGGCGGAGGTCGTCGGTTCGATCCCGACTAGCTCCATCTCCTCGACGCGATCGAGCCTTTTGCGAAGCGCTCGAGCCTCTGCTCGGGAACGCGGCGTCTCGCTTCTCCAGGGTCTTCTCCGCGGTGCGGCGAGTTGCAGACGCAGCTCGATCGACGGTCACACCATTCACGCGAGCCGTACCGGAAGACCGGCGCGGGTATAGGCTCATACGACGCCGTGAGCTCTCCGGCCTCTCGTAACGAAACCGAAAGGGAGTATCGATGGCAACCGCCAAAAAAGCCTCGACGAGGAAAGCGCGTCCGACGTCGCGCAAAGCGCGCCCGGCAGCGCGCACCGACAGCGCCCGCAAACGCATCGAGAAGGACGAGCAGGTGATCCGCCGCGTGAGCAAGTCGCTGGACACGGCACTGGCCGACCTCGGCAAGCTGGGTGGGAACCTCGGGGGCGAGCTCTCCAAACGGGTCCGCGACGCCCGCCGCGATGCGACCAAACTGGGCAACGCCACCCGCAAAGACCTCGAACGAGTGCGCAAGGACATGGCGGCGGCCGCCAAAAAAAGCACCGCCGGCCGCGGCACCAAAAAAGGCACCAAAAAAGCGTCTCGGACGGCCGCAGGCGCGCGCAAATCGCGCGCGGCGTCGAGCACTCGCAGCTCACGCGCCACCGGTGCCGCCGCACGGAAAACGCGGGCGGGCGGCGCGGCCAAAAAAGCTCGCAGCACCGGCACGAGAACGTCGCGTTCGTCGGCGGGCAAAAGCCGGTCAGCGAAAGCAGGGCGCTAGAACGCGCCGCTTCGCTCGAGGTGGAGCCTCACCCGCGCCCCGGGGGCGGGCGCGGAAGCGGCGCTCCGCTCGAGACCGGCGCGCGGGCTTGGGGCGCCGCGGCTGCGAGATCATCTGCGCGTGGCACTGCTCGCAACCAAGCTCCTGCTGGCGCCGGCGTTCGTGGTCGGAGCTTCGCTCTCAGCGCGTCGCTTCGGCCCCCGCGTCGGCGGACTGGTTGCCGGCCTGCCGGTCGTCGCCGGCCCGATCCTGCTCGTCTACGCGCTTGCCCACGGACGCGTGTTCGCCGCGGGGGCGGCCGCGGGCACGCTGCTGGGCCTCGTCTCGCTGATCGCGTTCGTGGTCGTCTACGCCCGGCTCGCCGGCCGCGCCTGGTGGGGCGTGAGCCTGCTGGCCGGCTGGCTCGCCTTCATCGTGGGCACCGCCATCTTCAGCGCCGTGTCGATACCCGCGGGAGGCGCGCTCGCGTTGGCCGCGGCGGCGCTCGTGGTTGGACTGGCGATGCTCCCGCGGCCCGGCCCCGAGGCGGGGACGGCCGCGCCGCCGCCGGCCTGGGACCTGCCGCTGCGGGCCACGTGCGCGCTCGCGCTCGTCCTCACGCTGACCGCCGTCGCCGGATGGCTCGGCCCGCAGCTGAGCGGGCTGCTGGCGCCGTTCCCGATCATCGCGACGGTGCTCGCGACGTTCACCCATGTCCAGCGTGGCACCGGTGAGATGTTGAGGCTGCTCCGCGGGCTGATCAGCGGCTTCGGCGCGTTCGCGCTCTTCTGCTTCGTCCTGTCCCTGTCCCTGCGCCAGATGGACACGGCCTGGGCATTCGCGCTCGCCACCCTGGTCGCGCTGGTGACGCAGGCTGCGGCCTACGCCCTCGGCGGCGCGGGGCGTCAGGTGGCTGCGCCTTCGCGGGCAAGCTGATGGCGAATGCGCTCGCGGGCCTCGGCGAAGCGCAGCGCCTCGTAGGCGATCAGTCCGCTGAGGATCGCCGCGAGCGCGCCGAGCGTGGCGAGTGACGGCGGCCTGGTGACCACATCGACGACGAGCACGGCGCCGAGCAGCACCGCGCACACCGTCCGGTGCCGGTTGAACGTGTGCATGTTGCGCCAGCGGAACGCAACATGCGCGACCAGGTAGAGCGCAGCTCCGCCGAGCATGGCTGCCGCGGGCACGTCGCCGAGCGGCTGGCCGACGTGGCCGAGCGTCTTTTTCAGCCCCACCGCGATCAGCGCGATCCCGGCGACCATCGGGAGGTGGAGGTAGGTGTAGGAGTCTCGCGCGATCTCATTGCGCTCCCTGCCGGGGGACGCTCGCGAAAGCCGCCGCTCGGCGGCGATCGCCACGACGTCGAAGTAAAGCCACCACAGGGCCCCGGCCACCACCATGCCGAGGACGGCCGCGCTCACCACGCCGGCGTCCAGGACCCCGCTCGCGCCCGCGCCGAGCGCGACGACCGACTCGCCCAGCGCGATGATGATGATCGCGCCATGGCGGTCGGCGAAATGGGCGGGCACCAGCTTCCATCCCTCGGCGCCGAACAGGAACGGGCCGCCCATGTCGAGCAGCAGTGCGAGCAGCCACAGCCCCAACTGCACCCCGGTGCGGCTGAACGCCGCGGCGACGAGCAGCCCGACCCCGATCGCGGTGCTGCCGGCGAGCCCCACGACGGAGCGGCGGAGCGCCTCGTCATCACGGCTCGCCAGCAGGAACAGCGCTATGTGCGCTCCCCGGACGACCCCGTACGCGCACGCGAACAGCAGCGCGTCGCCGCCGAACGTCCCCGGTACGCACAGCGCCGCGACGAGCAGCGCGGCCATCGCTGCGAGCATGACCAGACGCACGGTCCCCTCCTCGGGATCGACCACGCTCGTCAGCCACGCGTAGCCTCCCCAGCACCACCAGAGCACGCCGAGGATCAGCATTGCCCTGAGCACCCCCAGCCATGTCGGCGTGTGCGAGATGAGCGCGGTGCACTGCGTGAGCGCCAGCACGAACACGAGGTCGAAGAAGAGCTCGAGCGAGGTCACCCGCTCGCCCTCGCGCAGCACGGCCGTCAGGCGCGGCGCATGGCCCGGAGTGGGGTTGCTCATCGCCTCATCTTGGCAAGTGGCCACGCTCTGAAGCCGCTGGGCACGGGACCGGGTCCGAGACGCTCTCCCAGCCGAAATGCGCCGCGTACGACTAGCCGCCGTCCCCGGCGACGCGCGCCGGGGCCTCTCCCCACAGCTGCTCGAGACGGTAGAAATCCCGCGTCTCCGGCGTGAAGATGTGGACGACTACGTCCAGGTAGTCCATCAGGATCCAGCCCGCCTGCGCCGATCCCTCGACGCGCGCCGGGAGCGTGCCATGCTCGCGCTTGAGACCCTCGATGATGCCATCGTGGATCGCTTTCGCCTGCCGTCCGGTGTTGCCCGAGCAGACGAGGAAGTAGTCGGTGTAGCCGAGCACGCCACGCAGGTCGAGCTCGACGACGTCGACGGCCTTCTTGTCCGCCGCCAGACGGGATATCTCGGCGAGAAGCTCCACCGGCTGCATCAGGCCGAGGCCTCCGTGGGCTCGCGGTAGAGCCCGTGCTCGGCGATGTACCCGGCCACCGCCGGCCCCACGAGGTCCTCGATCGGATCTCCCCGCGACGCACGCCCGCGGGCCTCCGAAGAGGAGATCTCGACTAGCGGCATGTCGAGGAAGCGCAGGCGCGGCTGCCGGCCGGAGCCTGATCCGCTTGCGAGCCGGGCGATCGTCTCGCGCAGGCCATCCTCCGTAGCGCCGGCCCGCCGCGCCACCGCGAGGTCCGCCAGCTCGAGCAGCCTCCCCGGCTCGCGCCACGCGCCCAGCGTGCTCGCCGCGTCGGCTCCCACGATGAATGTCAGCTCAGCATCCGGTTGGCCGGCATGTATGGCATCAAGGGTATCGACCGTGTACGACGGGCCCCCCCGCTCGATCTCCATCGAGCAGGCATCGAGGCCGGGATCCCCGGCGACGAGCAGGCCAGCCATGCGCATGCGGTGCTGCGGGCCCGGGTCGCCCTCGGCCTCCTTGTGGGTGGGGGTGTGGGCGGGTACGAGCAGGACGCGGTCGAGCCCGAGCTCCTCCCTGGCGTGCCGGGCGAGCTCCAGATGTCCCAGGTGAGGAGGGTTGAAGGTCCCGCCGAGGATGCCCAGGGACCGCCGCCGTGCCGCCGCGCCCGGCTGCTCAGGCGCGGACGTGCCCGTCGCCCTCGACGAGGTACCTGAAGGTGCACAGCTCGCGGAGCCCGATCGGTCCCCGTGCGTGGAGCTTCTGGGTCGAGTTGCCGATCTCCGCACCCATGCCGAACTCGCCCCCGTCGGTGAAGCGCGTGGAGGCGTTCACGTAGACGCACGCCGCGTCGACCCCGAGCTGGAACGCGCGCGCGGATGCCGTGTCACGCGTGACGATTGCCTCGGAGTGGCCGCTGCCGTAGCGCGCGATGTGCTCGATCGCCTCATCGACGCCGTCGACGATGCCGACCGCCAGGGTGGGGCCGAGGTACTCGGCGGCCCAGTCCTCCTGGGCCGCCGGCTCGATCACGGCCACCGGCGAGCGGTCCTCGTCGCCGCCCGTGAGGGCCCGGACCCGCTCGTCGGCGCGGATCAGGACGCCGGCCGCCCCGAGCGAGCGAACGATCCGTGGGACGAACGCGGCAGCCGAGTGCTGATCGATCAGCAGCGTCTCAGCGGCGTTGCACACCCCGGGCCGGGTGGTCTTGGCGTTGATCACGATCGCCTCCGCCTGGTCGAGGTCGGCGCTCGCGTCCACGTAGACGTGGCAGTTGCCCGACGCGGCGTAGATCACGGGCACGGTGGCCACCGCCTGCAGCGCCGCCTTCAGGCTCTCGCCGCCGCGCGGGATGATCAGGTCGACGCTGTCCCTCTGGGTGGCGAGCTCCGCCAGCTCCTCGTGTCCTCCCCCGGCGACGAGGCTGACGCTTGCCTCGGGCAGGCCGCCGGCGACGGCTGCCTCCGCCGCTATCTCGGCCATCATGGCGTTTGAGTGGACCGCGGAGGAGGAGCCGCGCAGCACGATCGCGTTGCCCGACTTCAGGCACAGCGCCGCCGCGTCGATGGTCACGTTCGGCCGGGCCTCGTAGACGACGGCCACCACGCCGAGCGGGACGCGCACGCGCCGCACGTCCAGGCCGTTGGGGAGCCGGTGCCCGTCGAGGACCTCGCCGACTGGATCGGGTAGGGCGGCGATCTTCCGCACAGCCTGGGCGATCGCCTCGACCCGCGACTCGGTGAGGCGCAGGCGGTCCAGGAGCGCATCCCCCGTCCCTCCCTCGCGCGCGAGCTGCATGTCGAGGTCGTTGGCGGCGAGGATCTCGTCCCGGCGTGCGCTGAGCGCCTGCGCGATGTCCTCGAGCGCGGCATCCTTGACGGCCGTGTCGATGCGCGCGAGGCCGCGGGCCGCCCGCTTGGCGGCGCGGCAGGTGTCGGCCACGGATGTGCTCACGGTCGCCATTGCCATAAGGGTACGACCCTCAGTCCATCACGAGGTAGTCGCGGTGCACGGCCTCATCGGTGGCGCGCGGCAGTATCTCCCGCACCGCCGCCGACTTCAGCCCCTTCACCCTCCGCAGCTCAGAGGCGGAGTAGTTGCAGATCCCCTTGGCGAGCGTGCGCACCGCTACCCCGTCGTCGTCGCCCGCGCCGACGATGTCGACGGCGTCGCCCGCGTCGAACTCCCCGACCACGTCCACGATCCCCACCGGCAGCAGGCTGGCGCTGCCGTCGCGCACCGCGCGCACGGCGCCCGCGTCGATGAGGATCCTCCCGCGCGAGGGCTTTGCGTACTTCAGCCACAGCTTGAAGGAGCTGTAGCGGGCCTCCCGCGGCGCGAAGCGTGTGCCCTCGCGCTCACCGGCGAGCACCCTGCCGAGAGCCTCCGCCCGCAGACCGTTGCAGATCACCGTGGGAATGCCCGCCGCCGTCGCCATCTCCGCCGCCACGACCTTGGAGCGCATCCCGCCGGAGCCGAGCGGCGAGGTCGTGTGGCCTATCTCGATCTCCCGGAGCGACGCGAAGTCGCTCACCTCGCCGATGATCCTCGCATCCGCGTGACGGCGAGGATCGGCGGTGAACAGGCCGTCCGTATCGGTCATCAGAATCAGCTCGTCGGCGGCGACCAGCACGGCCACCTGGGCGGCCAGGAAGTCGTTGTCGCCGAAGGAGATCTCGTCGGTGGCTGTGGTGTCGTTCTCGTTGATGACCGGCAGCACCCGCCACTCGAGAAGGGTGGTGAGCGTCTGTCTCGCGTTGAGGTAGTGCGTGCGTGCGCTCATGTCGAAGAACGTCAGCAGCACCTGCGCGCTCGTGACCTCGCGCTCACGCAGGAGCTCGTCGTAGATTCGGTAGAGCTTTCCCTGCCCCACGGCGCTTGCCGCCTGCAGCGCCTCGATCGAGGTCGGCCGCTGCGGCAGGTCCATCACGCGCATGCCGCGTGCGATCGCGCCGCTTGTCACCACGATCGGCTCGTCTCCCTCGCCGTGGATGCCGGCCAGGACGTCGCACACACTCGCAAGCACGTCCAGGCGCGGTGCGCCCTCGGCGTCGGCGACGACGCTCGAGCCAAGCTTTACCACCACGCGTCTCATCCATGGAGCTTATTTGCGCTCCAGCCGGGCCGGGGTATCCCCGCGCCGCCGGAGGACGGCGCGCGCACGCCGCCCCCGGCGGGCGCTCAGCTCGGATCGAGCTCGAACGCCACCCCGGCGATCTCGATCTCGTCGCCGGGCTGGAAGCCCTCGTCCTCGAGCGCTCGCAGGACGCCCAGCCGGCGCAGCCTTCCCTCCACGTGGGACATCGCATCGGCGTTCTCCAGGTCATAGCGCTGGAGCAACCGCTCGACTCCCCGGCCGCGGACTGCGAACGACCTCGGCCCGAGGCGCTCGACCTCGAACCCCGACCGTGCGGCCGGCCGGAAGACCATGTGCTCCGCAAGCGCCTCCGGCGCCTGCTGCACCGCTTCGCGGCCGGCCCCCACGGCCGGCGCGGCGGTGTCGACCATGCGCAGCAGCTCTCCCGCGAGCTCCTGTAGACCCTCGCCCGTGGCGCTCGAGGTGGCGATCACCGGCACCTCCGGCCCGAGCCGCCGCCGCCACTGCTCCAGCAGCTCATGCCTGCGCTCGGGAGGAACGAGATCGGCCTTGGAGAGCACCAGCAGGCGTGGCAGCCGGGCGAGCCGCTCGTCGTGGGCTGCCAGCTCGTGCTCGATCGTCGCGTGGTTCTCGGCCACGTCGGCTCCCTCCCCCGCGGAGAGCTCCGGAGCCAGGTCGAGCACGTGCACGAGCAGGCTCGTGCGCTCGACGTGCGCGAGGAAGTCGTGTCCCAGCCCGGCACCCTCGCTGGCCCCCTCGATCAGGCCCGGGATGTCCGCGACGATGAGCTGGCGCTCCTCGCCTTCCAGCACGCCCAGCACCGGCGAGAGCGTGGTGAACGGGTAGCTCGCGACCTTGGGGGCGGCGCGGGTGAGGCGCGAGAGCAGCGAGGACTTGCCGGCGTTGGGCAGCCCGACGAGACCGACGTCGGCCAGCAGCCGGAGCCTCAGCTCGAGCCAGCCCTCCTCGCCCGGGAGCCCCCGCTCGGCGAACCGCGGAGCCTGTCGCGTCGCCGTCGCGAACCGCTTGTTCCCCCTCCCCCCGCTCCCGCCGCGGGCCACGACCGCCTGCTGTCCGGGGGCGAGCAGCTCCCACGTCCGTCCCGCGAGCTCGCCGCCCTCCTCCAAGCCCGTGACCTGCGTGCCCGGCGGCACGCGGAGGACGAGGGTCTCGCCGTCTGCGCCGTGCCGGAGCGCCCCCTCGCCATGGCCTCCCCGCCCCGCCGAGTAGTGGGTCCTGGTCCGGAAGCTCTGCAGATCGCGAAGCGACTCGTCGCACACGACCACAACCGCTCCGCCGCGGCCGCCGTCGCCCCCGTCGGGCCCGCCGCGCGGCACGTGGGCTTCACGGCGAAAGCTCATGCAGCCGTCGCCACCTGCGCCGGCCTGCACGTGGATCCTCACGCGGTCGTGGAGCATCGCTCAATCGTGACAGCAGGCGGGCAACCGGCCGGCGGGGCCGCGAGTCGGTATATGACATGAGCTACGTCCACGCCAACGGGAGAGATACACATGAACGCCGACCCCTCCGCATCCGCCGGTCAGGTCCTCCTCATCACCGGTGCCTCGTCCGGCATCGGCGCCGCGACCGCGCACCAGGCCTCGGCCGCCGGCTGGCGCGTGGTGCTGGCCGCTCGCTCGGCCGACCGGCTGGGCGCGCTGGCCGATGAGCTGGGCGGCCCTGAGCGGGCGCTGGCCACGCGCTGCGATGTCACCGACTGGGATGAGCAGCAGCGCATGGTCGAGTCCGCGCTGCAGACATTCGGTCGCATCGACGCCGCCTTCGCCAACGCCGGCTTCGGAGGACCGCGGGGGTTTCTCAACGACACGCCGGAGCACTGGCGCGAGATGGTGCTGACCAACGTCTACGGCGCCGCCCTGACCCTGCGAGCCACGATCCCGGCCCTCAAGAGCTCGCGCGGGCACCTGCTGCTGACCTCGAGCGTGGCCGGCCGTCGCGTGCTCCCCGGGTCGCTCTACTCCTGCACGAAGCACGCCGTCACCGCCATGGGCGAGGCCGCCCGCCAGGACCTGCACGGCACGGGAGTGCGGGTGACGGTGATCGAGCCGGGGATGGTGGACACCCCCTTCTTCGACCAGCCTCCCAAGGACGCGCTCGAGGCCGACGATGTGGCGCGGGCCGTGATGTTCGCGATCGCCCAGCCGGCGCACGTGAACGTCAACGAGGTTCTGGTGCGGCCGACGGCGCAGCAGGGCTGACCGCAGCTCCCGCGCGGACGGGAGCGTGGCCGTCCGCGCGCATCGTCATCAGGTCTGCGGGTCCTGGATCAGGCCCAGGACGTTTCCGTCCGGATCGGTGACGGCGGCGACGAGACGGCCCCCGCCGACGTCGCGCGGGGTTTCCCTGACGGTGGCCCCGGCGGCGGTCAGCTCGGCGAGCTTGGCCTCGATGTCCGACACGTGCCAATAGGGCGTCGGGCAAGTCAGGCCCTGCGGTCCGCCGTCGGGCAGCAGCCCGATGTGCTGGCCCGCCACGTCGAATCCCACGTAGTACGGAGAGTCGGCCTGCGGCGCCACCCCGAGCAGCGCCGCGTAGACCTCCTTGGCCCGCTCGAGGTCGGAGACGGGATGCAGAACGGTCTTGATTCCCTCGTTGTCAGAGCCGCTCATCGTCAGGCGCCCAATCGTCCGGTCAGCCGCAGATCAGGCGCGCTCGCCATCGGGCAGCACGCTGACCACCCGCCCTCGCCGCCCGGTCGTGAACTGCACGATCCCGGCGGCTCGCGCGTAGAGCGTGTCGTCCTTGCCCATTCCGACGCCGTCGCCCGGCTTGAAGCGGGTGCCACGCTGGCGCACGATGATCTCTCCGCCCGTCACCGACTGGCCGGCGAACGTCTTGACACCGAGGCGCTGCGCGTTGGAGTCCCGTCCGTTGCGGCTGGAGCCCAGCCCCTTCTTATGAGCCATCTTCCTCGTTCTCCTTGGCACGGCTCGCTTTGGCCGGCGCCGCTTTGGCGGAGCCGGGTTTGGCGGGCGCAGGTTTGGCCGATGCGCGTTTGGCAGGGGCGGCTTTGGCGGAGGCCGGTTTCTCGGAAGCGGCCTTGGCGGAGGCCGGTTTCTCGGAAGCGGCTTTGGCGGAGGCCGGTTTCTCGGAAGCGGCCTTGGCGGCGCTCGCTTTGGCCGGCTTGGCGCTCCCGGCCGCTATCTCGGTGACCTCGATCTCGGTCAGGTCCTGCCGGTGGCCGGTGCGGCGCTTGTAACCGCGCTTTGGCTTGAACTTGAACACGCGCAGCTTCTCCCCGCGGACGTGCGCGAGGACCTTGGCTGTCACCCTCACCTGGGCCAGGCCTTCCTTGTCGAAGACGGCCTGCTCCGAGCGGTAGAGGATCGGCTCGAGCGCGACCTCGGCGCCCTGCTCGGCGGCGAGGCGCTCGATCAGCAGCCGCTGGCCACGCTCGACGCGGTACTGCTTGCCGCCCGTCTTCACGATCGCATACATGTGGGTATCAGTCTCTCTGTTGCTCTACGAGCGCCTGCCCGCCCTCACGGCGGGCCGCCGGCTACTCGGGGGTCGCCTTGGCCTTGGCAGCCGAACGGCGCCGTCCGCCTCTGCGGCCCCGGCGCCGAGGCTTGGATTGTAGGCCATCCTCACCGGCCCCGTCCGTCGTGACGTCCGGCTGGTCCTCTCCTGCGCTCGCCAGATCTTCCTCCGGCTCGGAGTCGACGACGGTGGGTGTCTCGCTGAGCCCCGCTTCCAGGCGGGCCTCGGCGTCCTCGCTGTCTGCCGGCGCGCGCCTGCCGCGCGAGCGCTTGCGCGCCCGTTCGACCGCCCGGCCGGGATCGCCCTCCTCGGCCGCGCGGCGAGACGAACCGCCGCGCGAGCCCGCGGGACGCGTGGCCGGCCGGACCACCTCGCCGGCGTCATCCAGCAGCAACGCGCTGGCAGCCGTGCGACCGACCTGGTCGACCCGGACCATGCGCTTCTCGCCCACGTGCGGCGCCGCGCCGGCGATCGAGATGATGTACCCGTCGATTTTCGCCACGGCGTCATCCACGTCGTACATGTGCGGCTCGACGATCTCGACGAGCACCTCGTCGCCCTGCCGGAATGGCAGCGCGCGCTCCTCGACTTCCTCGCGAGCGCCCATGAAGGTGATCGCGAAGTGATCCAGGGCGAGCCCTTCGGAGCCCTCGAACAGGAACGACTTGCCCGTCTGAGCCTCGAGCGCATGCAGCACTCGGGAGCCGTGCCCGGTGAACTGGGTGCTGACGCGCGGGTTGGCCTGCACGAGGAAGGCCTCCGCCTCCGGGTGCTCGACCGCCACATCGCGCAGGCGTCGCTCGAACTCGATGGCGATCGTCTCCTCCGAGCGGATCACGCCCTCGCCCTCGCACGTCGGACAGGGGCGGCTCATGATCTCGCGTACGCCCTCGGTCACGTTCTGGCGCGTCATCTCGACGAGGCCGAGCTTGGAGATCTCCGCGGTGAACGTCTTGGTGCGGTCCTCGTCCAGGGTCTTGCGGAGCGTCTTCATGACGGCGTCCCGGTTGCGCGCACGTGCCATGTCGATGAAGTCGATGACGATGATCCCGCCGATGTCCCGCAGCCGCAGCTGGTTGACGACCTCCTCGGCCGCCTCGAGGTTGGTCTTGGTGATCGTGTCCTCGAGGGCAGCGCCCTTGCCGCGGCCGATGAAGCTGCCCGAGTTGACGTCGATCACGGTCAGCGCCTCGGCGTAGTCGATGATGAGATAGCCGCCGCTCGGCAGGTCCACCCGGCGCGAGAGCAGGCCGTCGATCGCCGCATCGACGCCGTAGGCCTCGAACAGCGGCTGGTCCTGCTCCCACAGCTCGACTCGCTCGACCAGCTCGGGAGCCGTGCGCGTGAAGAACGAGACCAGCCGGCGGTACTGCTGCTCGTCGTCGACGATCGCCCGCTCGAAGTGGGCGGAGAAGATGTCGCGCACGACCCGCACGGACAGGTCGGCCTCCTGGAAGACCAGGTCGGGCGCCGTCGTCTCGCGCACCCGCTTGTCGAGCACCTCGTGGAGCTTGTGCAGGTATTTGAGCTCGCGCTCGAAGTCCTCGCGCTTGGCGCCGTGCGCCGCCGTCCTGACGATCACACCGCCCCCGTCAAGCGCCAGATTGGCCGTCTGGCGCCGCAGCCGCTCGCGCTCGCGGTCCTCGAGGCGCCTCGAGACGCCGATGCCCTCGCCGGTGGGCGCGTAGACCATGTAGCGGCCGGCGATCGTGATCTCCATCGACAGGCGCGCGCCCTTCGTCTTGAGCGGATCCTTGACGACCTGCACCACGATCTCCTGCCC
Organism: Solirubrobacteraceae bacterium; assembly: GCA_036498265.1. Taxonomy (GTDB): domain Bacteria; phylum Actinomycetota; class Thermoleophilia; order Solirubrobacterales; family Solirubrobacteraceae; genus Palsa-744. Next base: position 31,850 of record DASYFT010000039.1, read on the forward strand.
CGGCGAGAGCAGGTCGGAGATCTTGCGTCCCGCGCCGCTGCCGCGTCCGCGCCTGGGCGTCTCGACGCCCGGCAGGACGATCTCGTCGACGTGCAGGAAGCCGTTCTTCTCGAGGCCGATGTCGACGAACGCGGCCTCGAGACCGGGCAGGACGTTGTCGACCTTGCCCTTGTAGATGTTGCCGACGATCGAGCGACCGCCGCGGCGCTCTATGTAGAGCTCGGCGATCCGGTAGCCGGCCTCAGGCGCGCCACCCCCCTTGCGGGCACCGGCCGCCTTGCGGCCGGCCGAGGATGAGCGCGAGGCGGAGGGGGTTCCGCTCGCCTCCAGTAGCGCCACGCGCGTCTCCGCGCGGTCGACGCTGACAAGCACTTGCTTTTTCAATTTGATCCAGTCTTTCGATGGGAAGGAGCGCCGAGCGCCAGGGGTGCTTGCGCCGCGCGGGCGCGCACCGGCTCGCGGGGAGATGTCCCCATGAGGGCGCGCCGTGGCGAGCGCCACGCGCAGCCCGGTCGGGCTGTGGATGTGATGTGGCGTGCTCGGCGGACATTGGTTCTAGTAACGCAGTACGCGATCCTTCAGCGCCGCTGAGGCTCGCGCCTGGACATAGATGGATTGCAACAGGCCGACCGCCAACAGGGTCGTGATCACCGACGAGCCGCCGTAGCTCATGAGCGGAAGCGTGACGCCGGTAATGGGCATGATCCCAATGGTCATTCCCACGTTGACGAAGACCTGGAACATCAGCATAGCCGCTACGCCGGCCGCGATCAGCGAGCCGAACAGATCCTTCGACATCACGAGCACCCGCAGCGAGCGCGAGATCAACAGTCCGTAGAGCAGCAGCACGAGCCCGGCCCCGACGAAGCCGTACTGCTCGCCGACGGCGGCGAAGACGAAGTCGGTGTGGCTCTCGGGGACGAATCCGTTGGGGATCTGACTCGCGTTCGCGCCACGGCCCGTCTTCTGCCCGGCGCCGATCGCGATCTTGGACTCCTGCTGTTGGTAGCCTTCCTTCTGGGGGTTGGAGGAGGGGTGCAGGAAGGCCGTCAGGCGAGCCGTCTGGTAGGGCTTCAGCACGTGCACGCCCGCCGCCGGCGCCGCCACCAGCACGAACGCCACGGACACCGCCACGAGTGCGGCGAGGCCGGCCAGGTGCCGCCAGCTCGCGCCCGCGATGAACAGCAGGACGTAGGCGACGACCATGTAGACCATGCCCGAGCCGAGGTCGGGCTGGACGATGACGAACATCGCCGGGATCAGCGCCGCGATCATCACGCGGACCGTCGTCTGGCGGTCACGCAGCGCCCGTGCCCGCTCGGCGACGAAGGCCGCGAGGGCGACGATCAGCAGCACCTTGCCGAGCTCGGAGGCCTGGAAGGAGAAGAACGGGAGGTTGATCGCCCGGGTGGAGCCGCGGGCGGCGTGGCCGAGGCCGAGGACCGCCAGGATGCTCACGATGAGCGCCGCGTAGATCCCGTTTTTGGCCCTCCTGAGGCGCGAGTAGTCGACGCGCGAGAGGCCGATCATGAGCAGGAAGCCGACGACCAGGTAGATGGCCTGACGGTCGACGTAGTAGTTCGGGCGACCCGGCACCAGGTTGCGCGTGGCGGCTCCCAGCGTGACGGCCGAGCAGATGCCCAGGCCGATCACACCAAGCGTGAGCACCGGGTCGAGCGGCAGCCGCAAAGCGCGGGGAGGGCCCACCGGCTGCTCCTCGGTCGGCTTGATAGGGCTCAGCGGCATCAGCGCGGGCAACCCGTCCTGGCGGCCCGGCGAGCCGCTTCGGCGCGATCGCGCGCCGCGGTCCGGTGAAAGGTGCTCATAGCGTCTTGGAGCTCCCGGCGACGAACTTCGCCGGCTTGCCGAACCACTCCGAGGCCATCAGGCGAGCGATCGGAGCCGCCGTTTCGGCGCCGAACCCCCCCTGCTCGACGGTGACCGCGATCACGATCGGCCGGTGCGGATCGCCGACGTAGCACATGTACCAGGACTGGTCTTCCTTGGGTTCGCGCTGGGCTGTTCCCGTCTTGCCGTAGACCGGGTGCTGGCCCTGGTCCCAGCCCTGCCACACGTCGAACGAGGTCCCCCCCTGCTGGCTGGCGGCGTCGTGGATCCCTTCCATCACGAGGCTGAGGTCCGAGTAGCTCATGTGCACCTTCCGCGCCGGCGCAGGGCTCAGCGCCTGTACCAGGCCGCCGTGGGAGTCGTCGATCTCGAGCCCCAGATGAGGGGTCACTACGGTCCCTTCGCCGCCGTTCATGTACCCGTTGGCGAGCGTCGAGTAGGCCACCGCCATCTGCAGCGGCGAGGTCACCAGGTCGCCCTGCCCGACCGCCAGGTGCATGTTGTCGCCGACGCTCCAGGGCCGGATTTCACCGACCAGCCCGCAGCTGGAGCGGTGTGTCCGCCTCTCGCATCGCGCCTCCAGCTGGTTCTGGTGGGCGCGCCATGCGCTGTCGGGCACGATGCCCGTGATCTCGCTCGGCAGGTCGATGCCGGTCTTGCGGCCGATGCCGAGTTCCCTGGCTTTGCGCTGGATGACGCTGCCGTGGCTGTTCGCGAGCTCTCCCACTTCGAAGAAGTAGGTGTCGGAGGACACGCGCAGCGCGTCGACGAGGCTCACCGCCCCGTAGTCGGCATGGCCGGCGTTGCAGAACTGCTGGGTGGAGACCGAGATGCACTGGCCGGCGCCGAGACCGGCGTTGGGGTCGAGCACGCCGGATTCGAGCGCGCCCATCGCGGTGATCGGCTTGAAGGTGGAGCCCGTCGGATAGGTGCCGTTCACCGCTCGGTCGGTCAGCGGCCCGCCTTCGCTGCTGTTGCCCTGGAGTTGGCGGAACTGCGCTTCGGTCAGCGGTTTCGCGAATTTGTTCGGGTCGAAGGTCGGGTAGGAGCCGATCGAGAGGACCTGGCCGTTGCGCGGGTCGAGCGCGACGAACGCGCCCGCGTTCGCCGGTTTGCCCGACGCACGGGCATGTTCGATCCCTTCCACGAGCGCCTTTTCGCTCTCCTTCTGCAGACCGAGGTCGAGCGTCACCCGGAGGCTGTGCCCGCCCACGGGCTGCTTGGGGGCGAGGCTGCTCGGCACCGGATAGCCCGCCGCGTTGACCCCCACGCGCTGCACTCCGGCTTCCCCGCGCAGGTAGCGGTCGTAGTAGTACTCGAGCCCTTCCTGGCCGACGACAGTTCCCTGCTGGACGCCGTGGAACGGACGCAGCGCAAGCTCCGGTTTGCTGACCTGGCCCACGTAGCCGAGGACCTGGGCGGCCATGTCGCCGTAGGGGTAGGAGCGGAGCGCGACCGGTTGCTGCACGACACCCGGGAATTCGCTCTGGCGCTCGCCCAGCACGGTGAGCACCCCGGGCCCTGCGTCGGTCTTGATCGTCACGGGTGCGTAGGGCACCGCCGAGCGTCCGCGGATGACCAGCGCCTGGATCCGTCCGGCGCTCAGACCGAGCAGCCTGCCGAGACGCCGGTAGAGCGCCGCCCGCGGCGAGCCTGCCGGCGGCAGCGCCGAGGGCACGACCTGCACGGCGTTGGTCGTGCGGCTCGCGACGATCGGCTGCCCCTGCCGATCGAGGATCTGCCCGCGCGGGGCGGGGATCGGAAGGTCCCGCACGCGGTTGGCGTTGGCCTGCTGCACGTACTGTTCGCCGGAGAGGACCTGGAGGTACCACAGGCGGAAGAAGATCACCCCGAAGATCACCATCGCGATGCCGCCGATGATCGCCACGCGCAGCGCGAGCTGGGGCGAGACGGGCATGCGCGGGTCGCTCGGACGGACCCGCTCGAGTGCGCTCATGCGCGCGAGAGCGGGCTGAGCCCACCGGTCGTGTACGCCCGGCGCCGGCGCCGGCGGCGCGGGTCCTCGGGGAGCGCGCCCTCGAGGATGCGACGCACGATCGCCCACAGCGGCAGCGCCACGATCGAGCTGACGACCACGCCGAGCACGATCTGGCGAAGCAGCTCCAGGCTGACGGGCGCGTCGACGCCGAGCATGAACTCGATCAGCGAGTAGCCGACGAGCGCCACGGCGGCGGCGCTCGCGCCGACCAGCAGGGGGGTGAGCGCGGCCTGCGGGTCACGCAGCTCGCGCAGGCGCCCGGACCAGTAGCCGATGAGCGTGAAGATCAGGGATGTCACGCCGAGCGTCTGTACGAGCGCGAGGTCGACGAGCAGCCCCACGGCGAAGCCGGCCACGGCGCCGATCATCGAGCCGCAGAGCAGGCCGACGAACGCGACGAGCAACGGCGAGAGGTCCACGGTTATGCCGAACACCGGAACCTCCGAGACGACTCCGATCTGGAGGAACACGCAGATCACCGACATCGCCGCGACGCGCAGCAGCAGCGAGGCAGAGATCCCCGAGCCGCTCATCCTCCGGCTCCCGTCGAGGCCAGCTGTTCGCCCGAGGCCCCGCTCGAGGCGGCGCCGTGGCCCGGCGGAAGGGTGGCCGCGAGGCCCGCGAGCTTCGTCGCACGCGTGCCGCTCGACGTCGTGAGCACCTGCACGACGTCGAGGTTGTGGAGGTTGGCCATCGGACGCACGTTGACCGAGCGGTAGGCGCTTTCTTCGTTGACCGAGGTCACCTGGCCGATGGGGATCCCTGGCGGGTAGAGCGAGTCGTCGGGGCTGGAGACCGTCCCCGAGGTCACCACGTATTCGCCCGCCACCGCCGGGGTGTTGGCCGGCAGGTACTGCAGCAGGAGGTCGTTCGGGTCTCCGACCTTGGGCTGGATGATGCCGGTTGCGTTGCCGGTGCCGATCCGGGCCGAGACCCCCATCCGGCTGTCGGTGATGAGATCGACCTGGGCTCCGTCCGAGGCGACCTGCGTGACCTTGCCGACGAGCCCTTCGCCGTTGATCACCGGGTCGTTCACGTGGAGCCCCGCGCCTTCGCCTTTGTCGATCGTTACGGTCGAGTACCAGATGTTGGGCGACTTGGCCACCACGGTGGCGGTCACCGGGTGGTAGCTGTTGATGCCGAGCTGATCGAGGTGGTAGATGCCCAGCAGCTGGCGGTAGGTCCGTTTTTCACTCTGGTCGGCGACCAGTTCGCGGCGCAGTTTGCCGACCTGCTTGAGCAGCTGGTTTCGCTGGCTTTTCGCATGGAACGTGTCGCCGATGCCGCCGAACAGGTCGCGGACCGGCTTGAGCGCCTTGTTGGCACCGTCCTGGATCGGCGAGACGACCGTCAGGAACCCGCGCTGGACGGCATGCAGCCGTCCCCCGGGGGCCTCGCCGAAGTATGCGGTCAGGAGCAGCAGAGATAGGACGACGAGCAGTACGAGCACCGCGCGTCGCCGCCGGACCGTCTTGTCGTACACCGATCACTACCTTCCGAAGCGTTCACGGACAGAGTACCCATGGGGCGGGCGGCCTGTTACACGGTCATCGCGGTCACCGGCGGCGCCGGTTGCGCGAGGTGCGGTTCGAGCGGTGGATCGCCTCGAACTCCTCCAGCGAGCGCCCTGAGCCCACGGCGACGCAGGTCAGCGGCGACTCGGCCAGGTGCGCCGGCATCTGCGTCTCCTCCCGCAGTCGCACGTCCAGCCCCTGCAGGAGCGACCCGCCGCCGGCCAGCATGATGCCACGATCCATGATGTCCGAGGCCAGCTCCGGCGGGGTGCGGTCGAGGGTCTCCTTGACCGCGTCGATGATCTGGTTGAGCGGTTCCTCCAGCGCCTGGCGGATCTCCTCGCTGGTCAGCACGACCGTCTTGGGCAGCCCGGCGACCATGTCGCGCCCCCGGATCTCTGCCTGGAGCTCCTCCGACATCGGACAGGCCGAGCCGATCTCGAGCTTGAGCTCCTCGGCGGTCTGCTGGCCGATGAGCAGCTTGTACTCCTTCTTGGCGTAGTTGATGATCGACTCGTCCATCTCGTCGCCGCCGACGCGGATGGACTGCGAGACGACGATCCCGCCGAGCGAGATCACCGCCACCTCGGAGGTTCCACCTCCGATGTCAACCACCATGGAGCCGGTCGGCTCGCCCACCGGCAGCCCGGCGCCGATCGCCGCGGCCATCGGCTCCTCGATCAGGTAGGCGGTGCGCGCGCCGGCCGAGAGGCAGGCCTCCTCCACGGCGCGCTTCTCGACGCCGGTCACGCCTGACGGCACGCAGACCACCACGCGCGGATGCGCCCAGCGGTTCTGGTGGACCTTTTGGATGAAGTGCCTGAGCATCTGCTCGGTCACGTCGAAGTCGGCGATCACACCGTCCTTCAGCGGGCGGATCGCCTGGATCGTGCCGGGCGTGCGCCCCAGCATGCGCTTTGCCTCGATTCCCACGGCGTGCACTTCGCCGGTGCGCGAGTCGATCGCCACGACGCTCGGCTCCGAGAGGACGATCCCGCGGCCGCGAACGTAGACCAGCGTGTTGGCGGTTCCCAGGTCGACCGCCATGTCGCGACCGCCGAACCCCGTCAGATAGCTGAAGATACCCATATGAAGAGAGAGGGGACGCCTTGATTCGGCCCGGCGCCGCGGTGTTGCGGCGGCCCCGGCCGCCTGCGCTCATCGGGGCGTACCCGTCGGGCAGTGTAGCGAACGGCCGCCGGCGCCCTGCCACTCGTTTTGCAGGCGAAAACGACCGGCTCGTCAGCCGGCGAGCAGCTGCGGATAGATGTCGAGCAGGCTCCCCAGCGGCAGGCCCACGACGTTCTCGTAGTCGCCCTCGACCGATCTGACGAGCGCCGCGCCGGCCCCCTGGATGGCGTATCCCCCGGCGCGGCCGCGCCACTCTCCGGTGCCGACGTACCAGTCGAGCAGACGCTCGTCGAGCTCGCGGAAGCTGACGCGCGTGCTCGCCAGAGCGGTGCGCTCGCCATCCGGCAGCAGCAGCGCGAGACCGCTGAGCACCTCGTGGGTGGTCCCGCCGAGCCGCTCGAGGGTCCGGCGCGCGGAGGCCTCGTCAGCGGGCTTGCCGTAGATCGTGCCGTCCAGCACGACCATGGTGTCGCACCCCAGCACGGCCTCGCCGGCCCCCTCGCGGCGGACGGCGCGCGCCTTGCGCCGGGCGTTCTCGAGCGCCGCCAGCCCGGGGTCGCCGGCGTCCGTCTCGGTGACCCCGGACGGGCGCACAGCGAAGGACACGCCCAGCCGCTCGAGGATCGCCCGTCGCTGCGGCGATGCGGAGGCGAGGACGAGCTGCAGGCGCTCGGTCAGCTGCTAGAGCTCCTCGAAGAACAGCGCCGCCTCGCGCTCGGCGGCCTCCGGGGAGTCCGACCCGTGGACCATGTTGGCTCCGACTTCGATCGCGAAGTCGCCCCTGATCGAGCCGGGCGCCGCCTCGAGCGGGTCGGTTGCGCCGATCACCTGGCGGGCCGCCCTCACGGCATCGGCGCCCGTGAGCACCATCGCCACGATCGGCCCGGAGGTGATGAAGTCGACGAGCTCCCCGAAGAACGGCCGCTCCGCGTGCTCGGCGTAGTGGTGCTCGGCCAGGTCCCGCCCGACGGTCATGTGCCGCAACGCGACGATCTTCAGCCCCTTGCGCTCGAAGCGCGCGATGATCTCGCCGGTCAGGCCGCGCGCGAAGGCGTCGGGCTTTACGAGGATCAGCGTTCGGTCCATGAGTTCCTTTGGTCGGTATGTACGCGTCAGGCGCTGGGGCGAGGCCTGCCGCTGGGACGGCGTGAGCGCCCGGCTCTGGCCGGGCGGCTCGCTGACTCGGATGCCGCCAGCGGCTCGACCTCTTCACCGGGTGCCTCCTCGGCCGGAAGCGCATCGGCGGCCTGGGTGATCTCCGGCAGCTCGCTCTCCGGCACCGTCGCGCGACGCCGGCGCGAGCGTGGCGGGGCGAGGCCTGGGACGTCGGACTCGCAGTACGGGCAGATCGTCCAGGCCTGATCCAGCGGGCGCGAGCAGTTCGCGCAGCGCTCCTTGAGCTTTCGCAGGCAGCTCGGGCAGCGGATGAAGTCTCGCTCGATCCGGTAGTCGCAGTGGGGGCACAGCGACTGGTCGAGCTGATGCAGGCGCGCCTCGGTCGCCTGCATCTCGAGTTCGCGCTCGCGCACGTCCTCGAGGTACTCCGGGGGCCGCAGGATCATGTAGACCATCGTGCCCACGAACGGGAACAGCGACGCCGCGGTGGCACAGCCGATCAGCATCGGATCGAGGATCCTTCGCCTCGCGTCCGTGTACGTCCAGTAGATCAACGACAGGTAGAGGACGACCACGAACAGGATCAAAAGGTCGACCACGAGGTTCAAGCCGCTGCTTTCGATTCCGAAGTATGCGAGCGGAGGCATCGGCCGGGTGAGTTTAGAGAAACAACCGGCCGAACCCGTAGCCAGCGGCGAAGAACACGAGGATCACCAGCGCCACGATCAGGGCCACCGCGCCCACCATCGCGAGCACCGAGGGCCCTTCGCCGTTCATCGACCGGCCCCTGAGCCTCGAAGCCCCACACGCGGTGAGCGCCGCTGCTCGGCGGGCTGCAGCCCCGCGAGCAGATCCCCGATCAGGTAGACCGAGCCCGCGGCCAGCACGGAACCGTGGCGCTCGCGCGCCCACGCGCGCGCCTGCTCCAACGCGCGCGACGGTCGTGGCTCGCAGCTGCTGGCGGCGAAGCCGAGCTGTCGCGCCAGGGACTCGAGCGCCGCGGGCGAGAGCGCTCTGCCGCTGGGCGGGGCGGTGAACCAGGCGTGATCGCAGAGCGGCAGCAGCGCTCGCAGCATGCCCGCGGCGTCCTTGTCCTCGAGCACCCCCAACACGAGCGCAAGCGGCCGCCCCGGAAGGACCTCCGGCAGCGCCTCGACGAGCGCCGCGACCGCGTCGGGGTTGTGGGCCCCGTCGAAGAGCGTCGGCGGCTCGCCTCCGAGCAGCTGCAGGCGCCCCGGCACGGCGGTCGCCATCGCCGCCTGCGCGACCGCACGCCGGCTCAGAGGGATGCCCGCCCGCCTCAGGTGGACCTCCGCGGCGGCCTGCGCCAGGGCGAAGTTCCGGCGCTGGAACGGCCCGCGGGCGCGCAGCTCCACGGTGCTCTCGCCGGCGCTCGCGCGGACGATCTCGGCGCCTCGCTCGGCGGCCACCCGCTCGGCGACGGCCAGCGCCTCCGCGACGAGACCGGAGCCGATCACGAGCGTCCCGTGCTCGGCAAGCGCCGCGAGCTTCTCACCGGCGATGTCGGTGACGGTGGGGCCCAGCCAGCGCGTGTGCTCGAGGCCGACGTTCGTGAGCACCGTCACCGGCGCGTCGATCACGCTCGTCGCGTCGTAACGTCCGCCGAGACCCGCCTCGACGACCGCCACATCGACGTCGCGCTCGGCCATGTGCCACAGGGCGGCCGCCGTGAGCAGTTCGAACTGAGTGACGTGGTCGTCCTCGCCGAGCGTGCGGTTGACACGCTCGGCGGCCCACCAGGCGCGAGCGATCGCCGCCGCGAACTCCTCCGGGCCGAGCTCCCGCTCGCTGACCTGCACCCGCTCGCGGTAGGAGACCAGATGGGGCGACGTGTAGGCCCCCGTGCGCAATCCGTGGCGCTCGAGGATCGCAGCGATCATCCGGGTCGTGGAGGACTTGCCGTTGGTGCCGAGCACCTGGATCGTGTCGAACCGACGCTCCGGCGAGCCCAGCACGGTCATCATCCTGCGCATACGGTCGAGCCCGAAGCGCATTCCGAAGAGCTCGAGCGAGCGCAGCTGGCGCTCCGCCCGGCTCTCGGTCCAGGAGCCTGCGGCGCTGTTCGTCGTCGAGCTGTCCACCTTGGTCTCTTCTCGGCCGCGCCGTCCCGTCGCGGCTAGGCGTCGGGATGCTTGCGCAGGTAGTCGATGAACAGCGGGCGAAGCGCCTCGCCGAGCCGGCCGTCGCCGCTGTGCACCGCGTCGTAGATCAGTCCTTTGGAGAACTGGATGTCGTAGTCGGCCTCGCCCTCGTCACCGCTGACCGACTCGGCGACGGGGATCGCCTTCAGCAGCGACCACAGGAACCTCACGTCGAGATGGCGCTCGGCATAGCGCATCGCGCGGTCGTGCAGCTCCTTCGTCGGGAGGCGCTCCAGATCGTCGGCCGCGGCGCCCGGCTGGTCGCCGTGGAGCTCGGCGTCACCGGTCGGCGGAGCCATCAACGGCGCTTGCGCCGCCCGGCACGCAGTGGCGCGAGCACGTCGCGGCCGAAGCCTTTGAGATCGAGCTTGCGGACCAGCTTGCCGAGTTCCTCGCGCTCCTTGGAGCTCAGGTGCCCGAGCCGACCGCGCGACTCGCGCAGCAGCCGGGTGAGGCGCACGCGATCCTTCTCGGGGAGCCTTCGCCAGCGCTCCCCCGCGGCGATCACGGCCTGGAGCAGCGCGGCCCACGGCACAGCCTTCAGTCGGGAGCGGGGCTTCAACTCCGAGGGCCTGCGCTTGAGCAGTGACCTGGCCACATCGGCGATGGTAGCGGGCGAAGCGGTCCATCAGCGCGCCGCCGCGCGACCCCTTTCGAGCGCCGGGGGCCGCCGGCGGCGCCGATCGGGCTCAGGCGGACTCCTCCCGCAGCGAGCCGTCGTCGGAGTCTTCAGGTGCCGCTTCGGTGACGAGCGTCGGCGTCAACCCCTTCTCGACGGTCTCCTTGGTGACGACGCACTTCTTGACGTCTCGGCGGGAGGGCAGCTCGAACTGGACCTCGAGCAGGATCTCCTCGATGATCGAGCGCAGGCCCCTGGCGCCGGTTTCGCGGGCGAGGCCCTTCTCGGCGACGGCCGTCAGTGAGTCCTCTGAGAACACCAGCTCGATGCCGTCGAAGGCGAAGAAGCGCTGGAACTGCTTGACGAGCGCGTTGCGAGGCTCGACCAGGATCGAGACGAGATCCTCGCGGGTCAGCTGGTGCACGGCCGACATCACGGGGAGGCGGCCTATGAACTCGGGGATCAGGCCGTACTCTATCAGGTCCTCGGGCAGGCAGTGCTCGAAGACCTCGCCGGGATCCCTTTCGGCCTTCGCTTCGATCGCGGCGGCGAAGCCGACACCTTTGTGGCCGATCCGCCGCTCGATCACCTTGTCGAGGTTGGCGAACGCGCCGCCGCAGATGAACAGGACGTTGGTGGTGTCGATCGTCAGGAACTCCTGGTGCGGATGCTTGCGGCCGCCCTGTGGCGGCACCGAGGCCTGGGTTCCCTCGAGGATCTTCAGCAGCGCCTGCTGGACCCCCTCGCCCGAGACGTCGCGGGTGATCGACGGGTTATCCGCCTTGCGGGCGATCTTGTCGACCTCGTCGATGTAGATGATCCCGGTCTCGGCCTTCTTGACGTCGTAGTCGGCGGCCTGGATGAGCTTGAGCAGGATGTTCTCGACGTCCTCCCCGACGTAGCCCGCCTCCGTCAGGGCGGTCGCGTCGGCGATCGCGAACGGCACGTTGAGGATCCGCGCGAGCGTCTGCGCGAGCAGCGTCTTGCCGCAGCCGGTGGGGCCGAGCAACAGGATGTTGGACTTCTGCAGCTCGATGTCCGAGTCGCCGGACATCATCATCTGGACCCTCTTGTAGTGGTTGTAGACGGCGACCGAGAGCGTGCGCTTGGAGGGGTCCTGGCCGACGACGTACTCGTCGAGCACCTCGTAGATTTCGCGCGGCTTGGGCAGGTTCTCGATGTCGAACGCCGGCGGAGCCGAGAGCTCCTCGTCGATGATCTCGTTGCAGAGGTCGATGCACTCGTCGCAGATGTAGACGCCGGGTCCGGCGATCAGCTTCTTGACCTGCCGCTGGGACTTGCCGCAGAAGCTGCAGAGCAGTTGCTCGTTGGAATCCGTCGGTCTTGCCATTTCCCTCGCTCTCCCCGAGTCAGGGCTTGCAGGTGCTCGCGGAGCTAGTGCTCCGAGATCACACGATCGATGATGCCGTACTCCTTGGCCTCCTCGGAGCTCATGAAGTAGTCGCGCTCCGTGTCCTGGCGCACCTTCTCGAGGTCCCGGTGGGTGTGCTTGGCGATGATCTCGTCCAGCCGCCGGCGTACGTCGATGATCTCTTTGGCGTGGATCTCGATGTCCGTAGCCTGCCCCTGGAAGCTGGAGGAGACCTGGTGGATCAGGATCTTCGCGTTGGGCAGTGCCATGCGCTTGCCCTCGGCGCCGCCGGCCAGGAGCAGCGCGCCCATCGACATCGCTATGCCCACGCAGATGGTCTGCACGTCGGGCTTGATGAACTGCATCGTGTCGTAGATGGCGAGGCCCGCGTAGACCGAGCCACCCGGCGAGTTGATGTAGATCGAGATGTCCTTCTCGGGGTCCTCGGACTCGAGGTGCAGAAGCTGCGCGACGATCAGGTTCGCGATCTGGTCGTCGATGGGCGTGCCGAGGAAGATGATCCGCTCGTTGAGAAGGCGGCTGTAGATGTCGAACGCTCGCTCACCACGCGAGGTCTGCTCGACGACCATTGGGACAAGTGGGCTCATGGTCCTCGCTTTGTTTCGCTTCGCCGTTCGGATTCCTCTAGAGGCTAGCTTGCCGCGCCGGGGTCGGTCGGGGTCCACAGCCGCCCCGCCGCGGATGCCTCCTCGGCCTGGGCCGGCACCTTCTCGGGGGTCCACAGCCGCTCCCGTGCCTGCGCCTGTGCGACCGGGATCGGGCGGGCGGCCGCGGCGATCAGGTCGATGGCCTTGCGCGCCGTGAGGTCCTCGCGGACCTCGTCGAGACGCCCTGCCTCGCGCAGGTCCGCGAGCAGCTTCCCCGGCTCGATCTCCTCGCGCTCTGCGCTCGGCTCGAGCGCCTGCAGGAGCTCGTCGTCGCCGGCGGTGATCCCCTCTGCCTGGACCACTGCGGTGATGACCGCCTCGCGGCGCAGGGCCAGCTCGGCGTCGGGCTCCATCTCGGAGAGGATCTCCGGCTCGTCGCGGCCGATGATCTGCAGGTACGCCTCGCGGGAGATACCGCGATGGGCGAGCGAGTGCAGCATCCGCTCCCACATCTCGCGCGCCCTGGCGCTCACGAGCTCGGGCGTCACGTTGATGCTCGCCTGCGCCACGGCGGCATCGAGAGCCGCCTGGCGGAACTCGCTCTCGATCCGGCTCTCCTCGACCTCGAGCAGCCGGCCGTGGATGTCCTCGCGCAGCTCCTCCACGTCGTCGAAGCCGGCGTCGATCGCGAAGTCGTCGTCGACGTCGGGAAGCTCCTTTCGCTTGACCTCCTTGACGGTGAGCTCGAACGACGCATCGCGCCCGGCGAGCTCCTCGTTGCCGTAGTCGGCCGGGAACGTGAGCAGTGCGGTGCGCGTCTCGCCGGCGCTCGCGCCGATGAGCGCCTCCTCGAACCCGGGTATCAGGTTGCCGCCCCCCAGCTCGACCAGCTGGTCGCGACCCTCGCCGCCTGCGAAGGGGACCCACTGCTGGCCACGTCCGGAAGGGTCGCCGGCTGCGAGCGAGCCGACGTAGTCGACGACGACGAAGTCTCCCTCGGCGGCCGGGCGCTCCGCGGTCTCCAGACGCGCCAGCCGCTCGCGCATCGCCTCGATCTCCTGCTGGACCTGATCCTCGCCGACCTCGGGCTCGCGGCGCGGGACCTCCAGGCCACGGTACTCCCCGAGCTGCGCCTTCGGGAGGACGCCGATCTCGATGGAGAACTCGAGCGCCTCGCCCTGCGGAGGAAGCTCGCCGAGGTCGAGCTGCGGATCGCCGACGGGCACGATGCCCGACGTCTCTATGGCCGCCGAGTACCAGCTCGAGAGCGTGTCCCGTACAGCTTCCTCGAGGACCACCTCGCGCCCGATGCGCTGGATGACGAGCGGCGCGGGCACCTTGCCGCGGCGGAAGCCGGGCAGCTTCAGCTCGCGGCCGAGCTGGCGCGCCTTCTGTGCGAGCCGGCCCTCGAGCTCGCCCGGCGGCACCTCGACCTGCAGGCGCACGCGCGAGTCCCCGAGCTCGGTCACGGTGGTCCTTACGGCGGCTGGCACCTTCGCCACGATACCGTGCCGCTCGATGTCGGCCAGATGGGATCGGGATCGCGTCCGCCGCGCCGAGGCATGGTTGCGGACCGGCCCCGTGGGGCATCTTCTCGGCGGGGCTCTGGACCTCGGGGGGGCGCTCGCCCGCTACGCGGTCGCACGCGCGCGCGGGCGGATCGCTCGCTGAGCGCCGCCCGCGCAGCCGTGTTCGGTGACTAGGCGACCCCGGCGGTCGCCGCGGCGCGGCCGAAGGGCACCACGACGCCACGCGGCACGACCAGCACGGGTGCGGTGGCGATCTCGATCAGGTGTTCGGCCGATGCGCTGAGCGAGACGCGGCCGGGCTGGGCCTCGGGCCGGGAGTCGATCACGAGCAGGTCGGTCTCGTCGTCCACCACGGGAACGATCGTCGCATGAAGAGCCGAGGCGAGCGCTTCGGCCGTCTGGCGGGCGCCGCCCTCACCGTCGCCGACCGCGACGACGCGACGGACGACCGGCTCCCGCTCGGCCAGGTCGACGGGCGCGATCGCGATCGCGGTCCTGCCCCCTTCGAGCAGGCGCGCCGCCGAGTTGCCGATCGAGACGTGGCCCCGGGCTGTGTGGGAGTCCGAGCAGAAGACGATCACGTCGGCGCCCAGGCGCTCGGCAAGCGCCGCGAGCCCCTCCGGCGTCGAGCGGTCGGTCACCACGTAGCGACCGGCCTGCGGGTCGCCCAGGATCTGGATGCCGCGCTCGAGCAGCTCCTGTGCCTCGGCTTCGGCGAGCGTCTCACGATCCCGGTCCAGCTCGTGGATGTGGCGGACGTACGCGAGCGACACCTCGCCGCCGGCAGCTGCGAGCAGCCGACCGAGTGCGATCGCGTCGTCCTCGTTGGCGGTCCCGTCGTAGGACACGATGATCTTGGCTGGCATTGCGTTGCTCCTGTCTGTGCGGCCCTGTGGCGCGCTCGAGGTTTCTCCTTGGATGGCTTTCCCCATCATGTTGCCCGCCTCCTGCCATCAGTGCCAATGAATCTAATGATCCCTGCTATAAGTTCAACTTATGCTGAACGTGCCCCGCCTGCGGGTTCTGAGAGAGGTCGCCCACCGGGGCTCCTTCTCGGCCGCGGCCGAGGCGCTGTCCTACACGCAGTCGGCCGTCTCCCAGCAGATCGCGACGCTCGAGTCGGAAGCCGGGATGCCGCTCCTGGAGCGTCACCCTCGCGGGGTCAGCCTGACCGCGGCCGGCCAGACGCTCGTCGGCCACGCCGAGGGCATTCTCGCGCGGCTCGACGCGGCCGACTCGGCGCTCGCGGCTATCGCGGGGCTGCGCGGCGGCCGGCTGCGGATGGCGTCCTTCCCGACGGCGGGGGCGACGCTGATGCCGCTCGCGATCGCCACCTTCCGCTCCTCCTACCCGGACGTCGAGCTGATGCTCGCCGAGGGCGAGCCCGAGGACATCGCGCCCCGGCTGCGCGCCGGCGAGCTCGATCTCGCGCTCCTGTTCGAGTTCGCCGGGGAGACGTTCCTCGAGCCCGATATGACGCGCCTGGAGCTGCTCGAGGACCCGATGTACCTCGCGATCCCGCGCGAGCACCGGCTGGCCCGGCGCGAGAACGTGCGGCTCGCCGACCTGGCCGCCGAGCCCTGGGTGCAGACCTCCCGCTCGAGCCCCTGCGCGCGTCACGTCGTGCGGAGCTGCCATGCGGCCGGCTTCGAGCCCAACGTGTCGTTCGAGAGCGACGACTACCAGACCGTTCAGGGGCTGGTCGCCGCGGGCGTGGGCGTCGCGCTGATCCCCGAGCTCGCGCTCTCGGTCGTGCGCGAGGACATCGTCGTCCGTGCCCTCTCCCCTGCGCCGCCGGTCCGTCAGGTGATCGCCGCGGCCCCGGCCGGAGCCCGGCTGGTGCCGGCTGCGACGACGATGCTCGGCGTGCTGCGGAGCGCCGCCGAGCGCTTAAAGGGCCCGGGGCCCCCGGCTGTTCAGCCGGGAGCCCCGAGTTGCTAGTCCTGCTGGTACTTCAGCGACTCATTTGGCCGGGTTGGCGAGATACGCTTCGTTCACCAGTTTCCCGAGTGTCGCGTAGCCTACGTTGCTCGGGTGGATGTCGCCATCCTTGCCGAACGCGGGGCTTTCGGGGTTTTTACCGGGTCCGGTCTGCACGTTCGGGTTGCACATTTCCGTGTACTTGCAGATCGAGACCTGCTCCTGCGACAGTTTCGAGCCTTTGTTGAACGTCGGGAACGGGTTCGCGAACGTCACGTTCGGGAAGTTCGGCAGGATTTTTTCTTCTATCGCGTTGTTGAAGCCATTCTGAAGGGCGTCGCTGCCCGGGAGCAGGATCGCGTCCGGGTTGTAGAAGCCCATCAGGATGATCGGGCCGGTGTAGTGGCCCCCACCTGGTTCTTTGCTGTCGATCACACCGAGGATGTCACCGATGTTTTTGAGGATGTGCGGGAACGTCACGTTGATCGCGGTGAACCCGATGCACTGCTGGACAGCGCCTTCCGGCGTCGCCCCGTATTTGCTTTTGCCTTCGTTGGTGAATTCTTCGGTGACTTCTTTTTCGCATTTGGCGATGGCTGCGAGCTCGTCGTTCGAACCGATGTTCAGCGTGATCGCCTTGACCGGGTGAGCCGGTGCGCCTTCTTTGAGGATGCTCAGAGTGTCTTCGAGCTGTGACGTGCCGGCCAGCGAGTTGTGGAGCGGCAGGCCGCTGAGCTGGTGGTAGTCACACGCGTGATAGCTGCCTTCGTTTTTCGAGGGCCGCGGTTCGGTCGATTCTTTTCCACCGATCGCCGGGTTTTCACCGATCAGGCCGTTCGAGGTCTCACCGGGGCACGCCGAGTTGACGATGACGAGCCCTTTGCCAACCTCTTCTTTGCCGCCAAGGTATTTGGCGAACGAGTTGGCGACGCCACCTTCGAAGTAGGAAGGTGACTCGTTGGGGTAGTTGACGTTGAACTTTTCCTGCTGGTAGCCGAAGGAGATCGAATCCCCAAGGCTCAGGTAGGTCGTCGCGGTCGGGTTTTCGGTCGCGTTCGCCGCCGCCGGTGCGAGCACCAGGCCGGTGAGCGCGAGCGCAACCGCGACACAACTTCCGATTAGCCGTCCGCGACCGCGGATCGGCGATGCGTCGCCATTCATGGCTGACATGTACATCCTCCTCGTACTTGCGGGACATGCCCGCAGGCACAGCCCCCTCTATGGAATCCCTCTATGGAGTTCCCCACGCATCAGCATGGGGAGGTTGAGGAGCATAACCGCGGTGGTTACTCGTGTCAAGCGGGGTTTCCGAGCCACGCTCGGCGCCCTGATGTGCTGCTGCGGGAGACATGGGCCGTGGAATGTGCGCGGTTGCGGGGGAAGTGCACCGTGGACCGGTCCCTTCGCCGTCCGGAGCTGATGTCACGCTTGCAGATCCGAGTCATCCGAGAAGGGGTCGTGCCGAATGAACCTGATTGGCCTGTTGTTGCTGGTGGTGGGCGTCCTCCTCGGAGCGGCCGTCGCCGTCGCGCTGCGCCCGGGCCGCCAGCGCATGCGCGACGAGCTGAAGTCGATCTCGCTCGACGTCCTGCGCCAGACAGGCGACTCGCTCGCCCAGCGCGTGGCGGATGCGCGGCGCGCCGAGGAGGAGCGCGCAGCCGGCGAGATGGCCAGGCGCTCGGAGGAGATCAAGGGCCTGGTCGGGCCCGTCCAGGAGAAGCTCGGCAGGATGGAGAGCGAGATCGGCCGCCTCGAGCGCGAGCGCCGGGAGGCCCAGGGCCAGCTCGCGCAGATGCTGCGCCAGCTCGGCGAGGGAGTGGGCACCCTGCGGCAGGAGACCGGCAACCTCGTGTCGGCGCTCAAGCGGCCCTCCACCCGTGGATCGTGGGGCGAGATCCAGCTGCGCAACGTCGTCGAGATGGCGGGAATGGTGTCTCACTGCGACTTCGTCGAGCAGCGCACGATCCAGACCGGCGACGGGACGCTCCGGCCTGACATGCTCGTTCGGCTGCCCGGCGGCAAGCTGGTGGTCGTCGACTCGAAGGTACCCCTCGACGCCTACCTCTCGGCGCTCGAGGCGGGCGAGGAGGAGGATCGCGAGCTGCACATCGCCCGCCACGCCCGCCAGACGCGGGAGCACATCGCGAAACTGGCGTCCAAGGGCTACCAGCGGCAGTTCGACTCGACACCCGAGTTCGTCGTGATGTTCGTGCCCTCGGACGGGATCTACCAGGCAGCCCTGGCGCAGGACCCGGCGCTGATCGAGTACGGCGTCCAGCAGCAGGTGCTGATGGCCACGCCGACGACCCTGATCGGGCTTCTGTGGGCGGTCCACTACGGCTGGCGCCAGGAGCTGATCGCCCAGTCGGCGCGGGAGATCGCCGAGTCGGCACGGGAGCTGCACCGCCGGCTTGGCCGCTTCGCGGAGCCGCTCGCGAAGGTGGGGCGCCAGCTCGATTCGGCGGTGGGCGCCTACAACGAGGCGGTCGGCTCCTTCGACCACCGGGTGATCCCGCAGGTGCGCCGCATAGAGCAGGCGGGTGCGGCCTCGGACAGGGAGGTGCTGGCCCCCGCGGCCGTCGAGATCACCGCGCGGACGATCACCGCGCGGCGGGCCTCCTCGCCGCCGGCGCCCGCAGCCGACGCCGCCGCGGAGCCGGACGACGCCGGCGTGCAGCGCTTGTCAGCCGGCGCCTGAGGAGCAGCACGATCAGCGCCACGGCGACCGGCACGGTCGCGGGCAGCTCGCTGACGAAGAGGAAGAGCAGGTCGAACGCGAGGGCAAGCGCGCCGGTGAGCAGCGCGCCGCCCAGCTGCAGCCGGCGGCCGGCGATCACGGCCAGCAACCCGCCGAGCACGCCCGCCACGAACAGGTCTCCGTATCCCATGACGGCGGAGCCGAAGATCTCGGTCTGGAGCCGCGGCAGCCCGGCGGCCGGGTGCGCCGCGTTGAGCGCGTTGTTGGGCTTCTGCAGAAGGTCGGAGACGACCAGCGCCGTGTCGGCCGCGGCCATCGCGATGACGCCGCCCGCGAGCCAGGTCGGCGGCGTGACGGCGGCCAGCAGAGCGCCGAGTGCGGCGCAGCTGAGGCCGGTCAGGATCACGGCGGCCGCCTCGCCCGCCAGCCCGCCGCGATCCGCCCAGGCGAGCGCGAACAGGGGCGCGACCAGCAGCGAGCGCACCGGGTGGGCTCCATACGTGAGCCAGCCCAGAGCCAGCGCGGCGAGCACGGGCACGCCGACGAGCGCCAGATAGGTGAGCCCCTGTGCGCTCGCGGTTTCCGCCGCCCGGATGACGATCACGGCCCCGACGATGGACAGCGGCGGCACCAACGCCCAGCGGCGGCTGCGCAGGCGGGCGAGGGCCCCCGCCCGCGGTGGGCGCGGAAGCGCGACCACCGCGCCCTGCGCGAGGGACAGCACGGCGATCGAGATCCAGAACGGAAGCACCCCGGTCAACATAGATACCCGCATGGCGCCTCGCGGAGGCGGACGCCGGCGGGTCGCTGTGCGACGATGATCGCGTGAGCGCGGCAGCCACGCAGGCACCCCCGATCCTGCACCTCTCATCGCTCGTCGGCAGTCCGCTGCGCGACTCCGACGGCGAGCAGCTGGGGAAGGTCGAGGACGTGATCGTGCGGCTGGGCGGGACCGGCTATCCGCCGATCACCGGCTTCCTCGTGAAGGTGGCAGGGCGCACGTCCTACCTCGGCGTGGACCGGGTCTCGGAGATCGGCCCGGACGGCGTCGTGCTGCGAAAGGCCAAGCTCGACCTTCGGCGCTTCGAGCGACGGCCCGACGAGGTGCTGCTCAAGCGGGACCTGCTCGACCGCCAGCTGATCAACGTCGAGGGCGCGCGGCTCGTGCGCGCCAACGAGATCGAGCTCGCGCTCGTCGGCGGAAGCTGGCGGGTCGTGGGCGTCGACACCGGCCCCCGCGGAGGGCTTCGCCGCCTGCTGCCCAAGCCACTGGGCGCCCACATCGCGCCGGGAGAGTTCCTGGACTGGGCCTGCGTGGAGCCGTTCGTCGGCCACGTGCCGAGCGTCCGCCTGCGCATCCCCCACCCCAAGCTGGCCAAGCTGCACCCGGCGCAGATCGCAGACCTCGTCGAGGCGGCTTCCCGTCAGGAGGGCGAGGAGATCATCCAGGCGGTCGGCGACGACGACCGGGAGCTCGAGGCGGACGTGTTCGAGGAGCTCGACGATCAGCACCAGCGCGAGTTCCTCGAGGACCGCCCCGACGAGCAGGTCGCGGAGATCCTCTCGCGGATGGCGCCCGACGATGCCGCGGACGTGCTCGGGGAGATCGACGAGGAGCGGCGCGAGCGGGTGCTGCGCCTGCTTCCCGTGAGCCACCGCGTGAAGGTGAGGGCGCTGCTGGGCTATGACGCGGCGGAGGCCGGCGGGTTGATGAGCCCCGACTTCCTGCTGGTCAAGGCCTCGATGTCCGCCGGAGACGCAGTCGAGGCGGTCAGGCACAGCAGCATCGAGCCCGAGCTCCTGAACACCGTGTTCGTTGCCGCCTCCGATGGGTCCCCCGAGGGAAGCGTGCCGGTGACGGCGCTGCTGCGGGCCGCACCCGGCGCGCGGGTCGGTGAGCTGGTCCGGCACGAGGTCCCTTCGCTGTCGCCGGACACCCCGTTCGAGGAGGTCGCGCGGCTGATGGCCGACTACAACCTGACCGCGATCGCGGTCGTCGACGAGCGCGGGCGCATGGTCGGGGTGGTCACGGTGGACGACGTGCTCGAGGCGATGCTGCCCCGCGGGTGGCGGCGGCGTTTCGGCCTGCTCGGCGAGGACTGAATAGACTGCCGCGCGTGAGCGTCTCCAGCGGGAAGTTCGATGGCGGTCCGAGTACCGTCCGTCATGCGCCGCGTCCGGTCGGCCACCCTTGGCCGGCCGCGTCTCCCTGCCCGGCTTAGCCCGCGACGCGCTCGGATCTTCGCCTTCGTAGGGCTGCTCGGCCCGGGGCTCATAGCGGCGAACGCCGGCAACGACGCGGGCGGCATCGCCACCTACTCCGCCGCCGGGGCGAAGTTCGGCTACGAGCTGCTCTGGACGCTGGTCATCATCACCATCTCGCTGGCGATCGTGCAGATGCTGGCGGCACGGATGGGCGTCGTGACAGGCAAGGGCCTGGCCGAGCTGATCCGCGAGGAGTACGGGATCCGGTGGTCTGTGCTGGCGACGCTCGCCGTCCTGATCGCCAACCTCGGCATCTGCGTCTCGGATTTCGTGGGCGTGGGCGCCGGGCTGGCGCTCGCCGGGATACCGGCCCAGATCTCTGTCCCTGTGGCCGCGGTGGGCATCTGGCTGATCATCGTGCGGGGCTCCTACCGCTCGGCCGAGCGGATCTTCATCTGGTTCACGCTCCCCTTCTTCGCCTACCCCGTGGCTGCCATCCTCGCGCACCCGGACTGGGGCGAAGTGGGCAGGTCGCTGGTGGTCCCCCACATCCACCTGAACTCGACCTACCTGCTGATCCTGATCGCCACAGCGGGGACCACGATCACGCCGTACATGCAGCTCTACCTGCAGTCGGCCGTCGTGGAGCGCGGCGTCCGGCAGGAGGAGCTGCGCCGCGAGGAACGCGAAGCCGTGTCGGGGGCGGTGTTCGCGAACCTGATCGCGATTTTCATCGTCATCGCCACGGGGGCGACGCTGTTCGTCCACGGCGTGCACGAAATCTCATCCGCGGCCGAAGCGGCGCGCGCGCTCAACCCGTTCGCCGGTCGTTACGCGGAGGCGCTGTTCGCGATCGGGCTGGTCGGCGCGAGCCTGCTCGCGGCGGCGATTCTGCCGATCGCCACCTCCTACGTGATCTCCGAGTCGCTCGGCTACGAGAAGGGCATCGGCCGCCGCCGGGAGGAGGCGCCGGTGTTCGTCGGCGTGATCACCGCGATGATCGCCATCAGCACGGTGGTCGCCGTCATCCCCGGGGTGCCGGTGATCTCGTTGCTGGTGGGCGTCCAGGTGATCAACGGGGTGCTTCTCCCCATAAACCTGTTCTTCATCTGGCGGCTGTCGCGCCGCGAGCACCTGATGGGCGAGCGGCGCGTGCGCGGGGCGCTCGACGTGACGATGGCGGTGACCGTGGTGCTGCTGTCGAGCCTCTCGCTGATCCTCGTTCTGGTGACGGTGGCGGGCCTCTAGGCGCTCGCGCGCGGCGGCGTCGGCCGCGCCGTCGAACTAGGGATGGACGAGCAGCGTCGCCCCGATCGCGCCCCCGAGATCCCCGAGCGCGGCGACGTGCACGTGCGGCGGGCGCCAGTCGATGAACAGGTGCGGCTGCATCGCTTCGGTGATCCGCTTGACGTACGGATGCCCGAGGCGCACGCCGAGCCCGCCGCCGACTATCACCCCCTGCACGTCGAGCAGGTTCACCGCCGAGGCCACCCCCGCACCCAGCGCCTCCACGGCGCGGTCGATGATCTGGATGGCCAGCTTGTCACCGTGGTCGAGCGCGCGCGCCCAGACCCCGCTCGTGACGCGGGTGCGCTGACGCTCCTTCATCAGCTTGAACAGGTCCGTCTTGCGGCCTTTCTCGACGAGCCTGCGCGCGTGCTCTTCCATCGCCGCGCGCCCGGCGTAGGCCTCCATGCAGCCGCGCCGCCCGCAGGTGCAGCGAGCGCCGTTGATCTCCACGACCATGTGGCCGATCTCACCGGCCCCGCCGCGGCCACGCCAGGGCTTGCCGTCGAGGATCAGCCCGCCGCCGACGCCGGTGCCCCAGAAGACGCCGAGCAGCGAGGTGTAGAGCCGGCCGGCGCCGAGCTTGAACTCGGCCAGCGTGGCGAGCTGCACGTCGTTGCCGACTCGAACCTCGGCGCCCAGCGCCGAGCGGAGGGTCTCCGCCAGCGGGAAGCTCACCTCCCAGCCCGGCAGGTTGCGCGCGTTGCTGACGCTGCCATCCTCGATCGTGCCGGGGGATCCGACGCCGATGCCGGCCAGCTCCGCCGGGTCGAGCTCGGCGGCCATGGCGGCGTCGCGCATCGCGCTGGCCATCTCCGCCGCCACGTCGGCGGGGCCGCCGCTGATCGGCGTGCCGCGGCGGGCGGAGCCGAGCACGCTGAAGTCCTCATCGACGACGACCGACTGGATCTTCGTCCCCCCCAGGTCGATGCCGCCGTAGCTCGCCACCGCCGCGGATCATCGCAGAGACCCCGGGCCCTCCAGGACGGGCGCAGGAGGCTGCCGTTCGCTCACGCAACACCGCGGTGAGGACCGCTGCGGATAGTGGAGCTAGTGCTGCTGCTTGGGGTCCGGAACAGCCGAGGAGCTCGGCTTGGTCTTGACGCTCGGTGCCGGCAGCGTCCCGATCCTCGTGATCAGCTGTTCCCACTGGGTCGGGCTGACGTACGTGGGGGTCAGGCCCGCCGCCGGCGCGGCGTGGCCGGCTCGGACGGCGCGGGCGGCGGCCGCGGGGGTCTGCGTGGCCGGAGGCCCGGCGGGCTGGAAGGCCAGGCGGACGCGGTCCCAGTAGGCGGGCGCGGCGTGGGTGGCGGGCGCGCCGGGGTAGCGCATCAGGCTGGTGATCGCGTGCGGCACGAATTCGGGCGGCAGCGTGAGCAGCGTGCGGACCGTCAGGTCCGTGATCGTCCCCGTTCCCTGGTGCCCCGCTATCGAGACGCCGTTGATCGCCGATATGTCCACCGCGTTGGCCGCCGCGGCGCCGAACGCGTTCGGGCGTCCGTGAGCGCACTGCAGCGCCCCGACGTTCGGCTTCAGGCCGCTGCGAGAGAGGAACGCGAGCATCGCCAGCACGCGCCTGTCGACCCTGCCGGATGCGACTTCGTGACGCGAGCAGGTGTCCATCCCGATCCCCGGGTCCGAGAGAACGGTGCGCTCGAGCTGCGGTTTGGACATCAGCAGCACGTCGCTGGCTGTCGCGCCCAGGAGCACGTTTTCGGCCTTGGCGCCCTGCGGGTGCAGGGCCGACTCGAGCTGCGCCCAGTTGGCGAGGATGGGGCGCGGGTCGATCGTGTTCGAGTCGCCCGCGGGACGTATCGCAAAGCGCAGGTGCCCCGCCTTGGCACCGTGCGGCACTCGCACGTGCCCGAGCACGGTGCCACTCGCCACTACCGACCCCTTGGCCAGCGCCACGCGGTTGCTCTTGCTCGAGCGGCTGACGGTTCGCGCGATCCTCGACGCGGCGCGCGCGTCGGGGTTGCCGGGATGCGCGAAGAGCCGGACCTTGGCGCCGGGGGGCGGCGCTTCGGCCGCCGCGGCACGGGTGACGACCGTCCCCGCGTGCGCCTTGCGCGCGGGAGCCTTGACGGACAGCGTCACCGGAGGCTGGCTGCCGGCGCTGGCGGCGCGGGAAGGCGTCGGGTCACGCCGGCTCGCCGCTTCGATGACCGGTGACTTCAGCGACGAACGCTTGGGGGGCGCGATCGTGTAGGTCGGGGCGATGCTGCCGAGGCCGGCGTAGGTGAACACGTCGCCGTAGACATCGCGGAGGACCAGGTAGCTGCCGAGCCGGCGCGAGTGACCGAGCCCGACCACGCGTCCGTCCTGGACGGCTACCACGGCGGCGTCCGGGCCCGTGGTGAGTTCGGCCAGCTGCAGCGTCTGTGCCGCGGATGCCGCCGTGGCGGCCGCCGCGGCGGCGGCGGGAGCGGGCGTCGCGGGCGTGCCGGGCGCCGGGGCAGTGCTGCCCGCGGGGGCGGCCGGAGCGGTGTCGGTGTGACCGGACGCCGCGCCGGCGGCCGTGCTCGGCGTCGGGGTCACCGGCGTGGCATGCCCGGTGGCCGTCGAGACCGACGAGAGCGAGGCGGCCCACGCGACCTGCTTGCCGGTGATCGGCAGCCGCCCGTCGGTGAGCCCCGTGAGGGTCGCGATGACGCTCTTCGGGTAGCTCGAGATCAGCTTGGCACGCAGGAGCACCGAGGAGACGTATTCCTCGGAGTGGTTGTAGGCGAGGATCGCGGCGTGCAGATCCGTCGCTGCGCCCGCGGCGCGCAGGTACCGGGCCGCGGCGAAGACCGCGTCCACGGGGTTGTACGGGTCCGCGTAGCCTGCATCGAGCGCGTCCACTCCGTACTGCAGCCACGTTTCCGGCATGAACTGCATCCAGCCGACCGCGCCGGCGCTCGAGACGGACTGGTCGGTGCCGTAGTTGGTCTCGATTTCGTTCACCGCCGCGAGGATCTGCCACGGCACGCCGTACTGGACGGCGGCCGCCTTGTAGATCGGCAGCAGGAACAGCGGGATGCGGTAGAAGCCGAGCGCCTGGACGGAGGCCGCAGAGGACGCGAGCTCGGCAGCGAGCGCGCTGGCCTGGCCGGCGATGAGCTGCGGCGAGACGGCCACGTTGTTCGCGGCTCCCGGTTTGACGCCGGGCTTGGCGGCGCCGGTCGTGCCGTTCGCGGTCGCGCTCTGGTTGGGGTTCTGCTGCTTGCCGGAGCTGCTGCGCTGGCGGCGCTGGAGCACGACCGTCGGGGCCACGGGAGAGGCCTGGCTGTTCGGTGCAGCGGGCGCCGAGGGCTTCGAGGGCTTGCGCGAGGGCGGCGGCGGGGCCACGATCGTGGTCGCGGTCGTGTTCGAGGGCTGGGCCGGTTCGGGCGCCGGCGGTGCCGGCACGGCGGTGGTGGTCGTCCCCGCGGCCGCCGAGCCTTCGCCTCCGGCCGCAGTCCCGGCTCTGCCGGTCGTGCCGAGCGCCGTTCCTGGCTGGCCGGCCAGCCAGGCGGCCGTCATGCCGCTGCCGGCGAGCGCCGAGAGCATCGCGTACCACGCCCGACGGCGGGCGTTGTTCAGGGGCTGCATGCCGTGCGTTCGCTCATCTCGGGGGTCGTCCCATGGTTGTGGCTGGCGTGGCTGGCCCACAAACGCGGGTACGCCCACCGGGATTCATATCGGCAGGCAACCATCAATCCGTAAAGGATTCGTAATCGAATGCGCAAATCGTCTCATGGCGATCGAGCCCGTCATCGTCCGGGTGCCGAAGGTAGCGAGGTTCGAGGCGGAACCCTCCGGGGGTGACGCAGGCTAGGTTCGAGCGAACGCGCGCCAGCCCTGCGCGGGGGTGGCGCCGACGGTCGGGCATCGCTTGGCATCGCATGTGTCGAACCGCTCTATTGTTCACGACCGGGGTTTTATATGACATAGCCGGCGAGATTGCGTCGGTACGGGCGAGGAGGCGGGATGGTTGCAGGGGCTCGTTGGGTCGCGGCGGCGCTGAGCGGGGCGCTCCTCCTGCTCGCGCCCGCTGCACGGGCGCAGGAGACGGTGAGCATCACCTCGGCGACCTTCTCGCCTGACCGCCTTGGCGTTCCGACGAACGTCTTCGGCAGCGCCACGATCGCCTCGACCACGGGGCCGGTGCCCTCCCCGATCCGCCATGTGAACGTGTACGGGCCGGCCGGCGTGACGCTCGACCTGCAGGGCAGCGCCATATGCGACAGGGAACGCCTCGAACGGATCGGCCCGTCGGCGTGTCCTCCCAACTCCAAGGCGGGCGTCGGCGGCGGACAGGGCATCTACATGATCGGCAAGGAGCTGGTCGAAGAGGAATACACGCTCGACTTCTTCCTCGCCGACAACCGTCCGGGCCACGTGTCGCTGCTCGTCTTCCTGATGGGATCGAAGCCGGTGGCCGTCGAAATGGTCTTCCCGCCGGCGCCCGTCATCCGCGGCCCCAAGCCCTACGGTCTCGGCTTCAGCGTGGAAGTGCCCGAAATCAAAGTGCTGCCGGAAGCGTCGAACGCCTCGGCCAAGAGCGCCTTCTTGACGCTCGGCGCCAAAGGCGTCACCTACTACAGAACGGTCCACGGCAGGCGAAGGCTCTTCCACGTCAAGGGGATCATCCTCCCCCCGAGCTGTCCGCAGGGCGGCTGGCCGGTCGCGTCGCAGTTCACCTTCGAAGACGGCTCGACGGTGATGGCCAAGCGCACCGTCCCGTGCCCGAGGCACTGAGCGGCTTCGGCCTCCCGTGCGCCGCGGGCGTGCAGCATCCGTGAGACCCTCGACCCGGTAACCTGGCACTCGTGGAAACCGTCCTCTCGGTCCTCGAGGTGATCATCGCCGTGATCGTCATCTTCCTGGTGCTGATGCACTCAGGCAAGGACTCCGGGCTGTCCGGCGCGTTCGGCGTCGGCAGCGGGACCGGGCCGCTCGGCGGCGGGTCGATGGTGGAGCGCAACCTGAACCGCTGGACGATCTTCTTCGCGATCCTCTTCTTCATCAACGCGATCGTCCTGCTGAAGCGCCCCTTCGGCTAGCTCAGGCTCCCGAGCGCTCCAGCCTGTTCAGTATCTCGATCGCCTCGGCCCGCAGGGCGCTGTCGATCGCCTCGTAGTCCTCGCGCGAGAGCTTGCCGGTGCGGTAGTCCAGCTCGGCGTCGCGGATCTCGCGGTACTTGGCCTCGCGCGCGGCCTCAAGCTCGCCGCGATCGAGCGCCGCAGCGTCTGACTCGGCGTCGGCATCCGGCGCCGGCGCTCGCAACGGCGCGCTGACGACGAACAGCACGATCGCCAGCAGCGCGAAGGCCAGGATCACCGCCACGATCTGCACTCAGAGCCTCCGGGGCAAGCCGGGGCCGACGAGCGGCGCCATCGAGAGCGTCAGGCGCGCGCCAGGCCGTGGGCGCTTCGCGCGCGCGAACGCAGCGCCACCCGGCGGCGGATCGTGCTCGGCGCGGGCCAGATGGCGATCAGGCCGCCGCCGAAGACGATCAGCCCGCCGATCCAGATCCACATGACCAGCGGCGAGACGATGAAGTGGAACTGCGCGGGCGGCGGGTTCTTCAGATAGGTCCGCGCGAGCACGCCGAGCGCGACGTCGGCCTCGGCGGCCGGCAGCGTGCGGTTGCCGACGCTGACGATGCGAGCGAGCGCAGGCGCGGAGATGTCGGGCGCGATCGCGCTCCACACATCACGCGTGGGGCCGCCGCTGAGGCTGATGTGGCTGACCGCCTGCCCGCCGATCAGATGACCGACGGTGCCCTGCGCCGGTTCGCCAGAGTCGTAGAAGCCCTCGCTCGGGCGCAGCGTGGCCACGTGGTGGCCGTGCTTGCTGACATCGACGACCGCCCCCAGACTGAGCGTCGAGCCGGTGTGCGCCGCGTCGTTTCTCGGCGTGACGGTGGCCGTCGGTCGTTGATAGCGCAGCGTGTAGGCGCCGACCTTCGCCGAGGAGCCGGGAGTCAGCCGCTGCTCGACCGCGTGCTGGAAGGAGGACGAGGCGGCGACGCCGACGAACAGCACGGCGATGCCAATGTGCACGATGTAGCCGCCGTAACGCCGTCGGTTTCGCTGGACCAGCGCCAGCAGCGCGACCGGCACAGCCTCGCCGGCGATCGCCCGACGCGCGCGCACACCGCGGAAGAACTCCTGCCCGACGGCGCCGAGCACGTATGCCGCGCAGGCGAACATGGCAAGCGCGAAGGGCTTGTGCGCGACGCCGGCGGCGAGCAGCGCGACGAGCGCTGCCAGCGCACAGAGCAACGGCACGACGAAGTTGCGCCTGGCGTTGGCCAAGGTCGCGCGGCGCCATGCGATCACCGGGCCGATGCCGCTCAGTAGCACGAGGATCAGCGCCAATGGCACCGTGTAGCGGTCGAACCACGGCGGCCCGACCGACGCTTCGTTGCCGGTCAGCGCCTCTGAGATGAGCGGGAAGTAGGTGCCCCAGAAAATCACGAAGCAGAGCGCCACGAGCACCACGTTGTTGGCCAGGAAGGCCGATTCGCGCGAGAGCAGCGAGTCCAGCCGGTGCTCGGAGCGCAGCATCTCGCGCCGGGAGACGACCAGGTAGATCGAGCCCGCGATCAGCGTGCCGATCAGGATCACGAACGGAACCCCGAGGGTGGCGCCGCCAAAGGCGTGGATCGAGTGGAGGATGCCGCTGCGCACCAGGAACGTGCCCATGATCGCGAGCGTGCCCGTGGCCAGCACGAGCGAGACGTTCCACACCTTCAACATCCCGCGTTTCTCCTGGATCATCAGCGAGTGCAGGAAGGCGGTGGCCGTCAGCCACGGCATCAGCGAAGCGTTCTCGACCGCATCCCAGCCCCAGTAGCCGCCCCACCCGAGCTCCGAGTAGGACCAGCG
>DASYFT010000040.1:0-60014 GCA_036498265.1 Solirubrobacteraceae bacterium
CCGCGAAACGAAATACGTGGCGATGGTCGTGATCTTCAACTACGTCGACTACGGCTCAAACGACTACTACGGCATCGAGCACAAGGACCGCAGCCACAAGACCTCCTACACCACCCTCCACGAAATCAGCGGCTAGAAACCGCGCTCGATCTCGCCGAGGTGGCGCACGTTGGCCACGTCCTGCGGGTCGTCGCTCGGCTCGCCGGCGAGCCACGCGTCGAGGATCTCCCCGAGCTCGGCCTCCGACGTGGCCCGCAGGCTGAGGGCGAGCACGTTGGCGTCGTTCCAGCGGCGCGCGCCGGCCGCGCTGGCGGCGTCGAGGCAGAGCGCCGCCCGTATGCCGGCCACCTTGTTGGCTGCGATCGATGCGCCGGTTCCGGTCCAGCAGCAGACGATGCCCTGCGAGGCGCGCCCGGCTGCGACGTCCCTCGCGACGGACTCGGACGCCCACGCCCAGTCCTCGCGCTCGTCGCGGCCGAGCGCGCCGTGCGCGAGCGCCTGGTGCCCGCGGCACTCGAGCTCGCCGACGAGCACCACGGCGATCCCGGTGCGCTCGTCGGCGGAGACGGAGATGCGCATCAGCGCGCCGCGGCGACGCGGTCGAGGAACATCTCGTGCAGCCTGGGATCGCGGCCGAGCTCGGTGTGGAAGGCCACCACGAGCACGTTGTCTCGGCGCGCGGCCACGGGATGGCCATCGACGGCGGCGAGGATCTCCACGTCCGGACCGTGCTCGGCGATCCAGGGCGCGCGGATGAACACCCCGTGGATCGGGCCGCCCTCGAGCCCCGGCAGCTCGACCTCCGACTCGAAGCTCCTGACCTGGCGGCCGAAGGCGTTGCGCTCGGCCCGCATGTCCATGAGCCCGAGGTGCTCGCGGTCGAGCATGATCAGCCCCGCGCAGGACCCGAGGACGGGAGCGCCGCTGGCGGCGAGGGCGCGGAGCGGCTCGGCGAGGCCCTCGCGGGCGATGCCGAGGGTCATCGTGGTCGACTCGCCTCCCGGCAGGATGAGGCCGTCGAGCCCCTCGAGGTCGGCGGGGACGCGGACCTGGCGCGTGCGGGCGCCGAGCCCCTGCAGCATCCGCTCGTGTGCCGCGAACCCGCCCTGGAGCGCGAGCACGCCGATCAGGGGCGCGTCTACCAACCCCGCTGCGCCAGGAGCTGCCCACCCTCGAGCTTGGAGCTCTCCAGGCTCGCCATCGGCTCGCCCAGCCCGCGCGAGGCCCGGGCGACGCGCTCGGGGTCCTGCCAGTGCGTGGTCGCCTCGACGATCGCGCGCGCGCGCGCGGGCGGATCGGAGGACTTGAAGATCCCGGATCCGACGAAGACGCCCTCGGCACCCAGCGACATCATCAGCGCCGCGTCGGCCGGCGTGGCGATGCCACCGGCGCAGAACAGGACGACCGGCAGGCGGCCCTGGTCGGCGACGTCGCGCACGATGTCGAGCGGGGCGCCGAGGCCCTTGGCGGCAGATCCCGCCTCCTCCGGGCCGAGGGTGGTCAGCCTGCGGATTTCACCGTTGATCTGGCGCATGTGGCGCACGGCCTCGACGATGTCGCCAGTCCCGGCCTCGCCCTTGGAGCGGATCATGGCGGCGCCCTCGCCGATCCGGCGCAGCGCCTCGCCGAGATTGGTGGCTCCGCAGACGAACGGGACCTTGAACGCCCACTTGTCGATGTGGTGCGTCTCGTCCGCCGGGGTCAGAACCTCGGACTCGTCGATGTAGTCGACTTCGAGCACCTCGAGCACCTGCGCCTCGACGAAGTGCCCGATGCGCACCTTTGCCATCACCGGGATGCTGACCGCCTGCTGTATCCCGGCGATCATCTCCGGGTCCGACATCCGGGCGACGCCGCCGTCGCGGCGGATGTCGGCCGGGACGCGTTCGAGCGCCATGACGGCCGCCGCGCCTGCCTCCTCGGCGATGACGGCCTGGTCTGGCGTGACGACGTCCATGATGACGCCGCCCTTGAGCATCTCGGCGAGCCCGGCCTTGACCGCGAACGTTGCCTCGTCGTGCATGCCAGGAGTTTATCCCGGCCGCTACTTCAGCCTGAAGGCCCGGATGCGGTCATCGTACTGGGCGGTGTCCTGCGCGTAGACTCCGTAGGCGAGGGCCTGGATGATGCTGAGCAGCGCCGTGTGGGAGCGCACGTAAGCGGGGCTGTTGGAGGAGTAGTAGAGCTTGATCTGCGCCAGCTTGGCGACCTCTGAGAGCGTGGCGTCTGTGATAGCGGCGGTGCGCGCGTCGCGGTGGCGGGCGAGCTTCATGGCCCGGACCACGAGCGGGTGCGGACGTCCGGCGGAGAGGCCGACCACGAGCGTGCTCGCGTCGATCCGCCCGAGCCGGCTGAGGGCCTCCTGCGACGGGCTCGCGACGACGTCGACGCGCAGGTCCAGCAGCATCAGCAGGTGGCGCATGTAGCTGGCAAAGAACGCCATCTGGTCGGTGCCCGCGACGAGCACCTTCTCGGCCGCGGCGATCGCCTTGATGAGCGCGTCGACGGAGCTCCTCGAGACCTTGCGGGCGGTGTCCTCGACGTTGAGGTGATCGGCGGTGAGCGCCGACTCGAATTCGTTCTGGTCGAGCGAGAACAGCGGCGTGGAGGCGGTGCTCTGGCCGTTGGTGAGCGACTTGGCGTTGACGCGCCGGTATTCCTCGCGGGCGGCCGCCTGCAGCTCCGGGAAGCCCTCGAACCCGAGCGCCTGGGAGAAGCGCACGACGGTGGAGCTCGATGTGTTTGCGCGGCGCGCGAGCTCCTCGGCGGTCTGGAAGGCCGCCTCGTCGAGGTGGTCGACGATGTACTGGGCGACGTCCTTCTGCGAGCGCGAGCACTCGTCGAAGCGCGCCTGGATGTACTTCGACAGGCTCTGGTGCTCGCTGGTGCCGTTGGCCGGCGGCCGCTCGGGGGTCTGTGCGGAGGCTCGCTTCATTCGGCGCTTCAGTTCGACAACGCCGCCTCGCACTCCTCCCCGGCGCCTACGCGGCCCCGTCCGTCGCCGCCCAGGCAGGGCAATATGCTGCGCGCTGCATGAGGCGCACGCTGTTCGAGGATGTGCACGAGGACTTCCGCTCCAGCTTCCGCACGTTCCTTGAGCGCGAGGTGCTCGGCGAGGAGGGCCGCTACGGCGACTGGGAGCGCGCGGGGATCGTGCCACGCGAGGTGTTCGCGCTGGCCGGGCGCGGCGGCTTCCTGGGCATGGCCGTGCCGGAGAGCCACGGCGGCGCGGGCGTCGAGGACTTCCGCTTCAACCTCGTCATCGGCGAGGAGACCCAGCGCGCGGGCGCCGGCAGCTTCGGCCTGGGGATCACCCTGCACAACGACATCGCCCTCCCCTACTTCCTCACCTACTGCGACGAGGAGCAGCGCCGGCGCTGGCTCCCGGGGATCGTCTCCGGCGAGCTGATCACCGCGATCGCGATGACGGAGCCGGGGATCGGCTCGGACCTGGCATCGATGGCGACGCGCGCGCGGCGCGAGGGCGAGGAGTACGTCGTCTCGGGCAGCAAGACGTTCATCACGAACGGGATCAACGCCGACCTGGTGATCACCGCGGTCAAGACCAGGGTGGGCGAGGACCGGCGGGACCACCGCGGCATCAGCCTGATCGTGATCGAGCGCGGCACCGAGGGCTTCTCCCGCAGCCAGCTGGGCGAGAAGATCGGCCAGCACGCACAGGACACCGCCGAGCTCTTCTTCGAGGACGCACGCGTGCCGGCCGCGAACCTCCTCGGCGAGGAGGGCGAGGGCTTCCGCTATCTCGTCTCGAACCTCCCGCAGGAGCGCCTCTCGATCGCCGCCTCCGCCGTGGCCGCCGGCGAGGCCGCGCTCGAATGGACGCTCTCCTACGTCCGCGAGCGCAAGGCCTTCGGCCAGCCGATCGGCAGCTTCCAGAGCTCGCGCTTCGCCCTGGCCGAGCTGCACGGCGAGCTGCAGATCGCGCGCGTCTTCGTCGACCGTTGCGTCGAGGCGCTGAACGCGGGAGAGCTCACCGCGGAGGAGGCGGCGGCGGCGAAGTGGTGGTGCACCGACCTGCAGGGCCGTGTAGTCGACCGCTGCGTCCAGCTCCACGGCGGCTACGGCTACATGCTCGAGTACCCGATCGCCCGCGCCTACGCCGACGCGCGGGTGACGCGGATCTACGGCGGCACGAACGAGATCATGAAGGAGATCGTGGGACGCTCGCTGGGCCTCTAGGGGAGGCAATCCGGCACCCGCCCGTGCTGCGCGGAGTTCGACCGGCCTCAGCGCGGGCTGATCGCGTCAGCGGGCTCGGCGTCGCGCAGCTGCGCGGCCAGCCGCACGAAGTAGTCCAGGGCGGCGGGGTTGGCCAGCGACTCGACGCTCGCGGCCTGCTCGGGCGGAGTGCCCATCAGGATGCGCTTGACGGGGACCTCGAGCACCTTGCCTGAGAGCGTGCGCGGGACCTCCTCGATCTGGATGACCTCGTTGGGCACGTGCCGCGGCGAGCAGTCCTCGCGGATGCGCGACTTGATCGCCGCGGCCAGCTCGTCGTCGAGCGAGGTGCCGGGAGCGAGGACGGCGAACAGGATCATCGACAGCTCGCCGCCCGCGCCGGCCTTGGGGATGTCGACGACGAGCGCGTCGAGGACCTCCGGGACGGCGGCGGCGGCGCGGTAGATCTCGCTGGTGCCCATGCGCACGCCCTGGCGGTTGATGGTCGAATCCGAGCGGCCGTAGATGACGGCCCCCCCGCGCGGCGTGATCCGGATCCAATCGCCGTGGCGCCAGATCCCTGGGTACATCGCGAAGTAGCTCTCGCGCAGCCGCGGATGGGTGGGATCCTCGTCGTCGCCCCACAGGAACAGCGGCATCGATGGCATGGGCTCCGTGATGACCAGCTCCCCCACCTCGTCGACGAGGCTCCTGCCCTGCTCGTCCCACGCCTCGACGGCGCAGCCGAGCGCCCGGCACTGCAGTTCGCCCTCGTAGACCGGCAGCAGCGGGCAGCCGGCGACGAACGCGGTGCAGACGTCGGTGCCGCCGCTGGTCGAGAACAGCCAGACGTCGGGGTCGACGTGGCGGTAGACCCAGCGGAAGCTCTCGGGCGAGAGCGGCGAGCCGGTCGAGCCGATCGCGCGCAGCGCGCTCAGGTCGTGTTCGCGCGCGGGCTCCACGCCGGCCTTCTCCATCGCCGCCAGGAGGCCGGCGCTCACGCCCATGCAGGTGATTCCGGCGCGCTCGGCGAGGCTCCACAGGCAGCCCAGGTCGGGCTGGGCGGGGCTGCCGTCGTAGAGCACGATGGCGGCGTCGCTGAGCAGGCAGCCGGTGAGGAAGTTCCACATCATCCAGCCGGTGGTGGTGAACCAGAACATGCGGTCGCCGGGGCGCAGGTCGAGGTGCATGCGCTTCTTGAGCTGCTCCACCAGGATCCCGCCGTGGCCGTGGACGATCGCCTTGGGCAGCCCGGTGGTCCCCGACGAGTAGAGGACCCAGAGCGGATGGTCGAAGGGGACGTGCGCGAAGTGCAGCTCGGCCCCGCGGCCGCTTGCGAGCAGCCGGCTCCAGCTGATCCGGCCCTCCGCGGCGCGGTCGGGCAGGTCTCCCTCGGACAGGTAGGGCAGCACGACCGTGTGCTCGACAGTGGGTAGCTCCGCGAGGATGCCCTCGAGCACGTCGGTACGGTCGAAGTCCCTTCCGCCGTGGCGGTAGCCGTCGACGGCGAGCAGCACCTTGGGCTCGATCTGGGCGAAGCGGTCGATGACGCTGCGCGCCCCGAACTCCGGCGCGGCGCTGGACCAGATGGCGCCGATGCTGGCGGTCGCGAGGAACGCGATCAGCGTCTCGGGGATGTTGGGCATGTAGGCGACCACGCGGTCGCCACGCGAGACGCCCAGCAGGCGCAGCCCCTCGGCGGCGGCGGCGACCTGCTCGGAGAGCTCCCCCCAGGTGATCTCGCCGAGGTCGCGCAGCTCCGAGGCGTGCAGCACCGCGACCGAGGCGGGGTCGCGTTCGACGAGCATGTTCTCGGCGTAGTTGAGCTGGGCCCCCTCGAACCAGCGCGCGCCGGGCATCACGCGCGAGCTGAGCACACGCTCGTAGGGGCGGAACGAGCGCACTGCGCAGAACTCCCAGATGCTCGCCCAGAACTGCTCGAGCTCCTCCACCGACCAGCGCCACAGCTCGTCGTAGGAGCCCAGCGTCAGCCCGTGGCGCTGCTCGGCCCAGCGCATGAAGCGCGTCATCTCCGCGCGCTCGCGGACCTCCGCGCCGGGTTCCCAGAGTGGCACGTGGCCTTCGCCGCTGGACATGCGGGTATTCTCGCGGTTTGTGAGCCTGTCCGCCCTGCGCGCCGAGTTCCCGGTACTGGGGCGAGTCACCTATCTGAACGCCGGGACGGACGGGCCGCTGCCAGCCCGCGCGGCGCAGGCAGCCGGCGAGGAGATGGCCCGCGAGCTCGAGCAGGGACGCACGCAAGCCCACTTCGCGCGCCGCGGAGAGCTGGCCGGCGAGCTGCGCGCCGCCTACGCGCGGGCGCTCGGATGCGATCCGCTCGACGTGGCTCTCACAACGAGCACCACGGAAGGGATCGCGCAGACGATCGGCGGCATGAGGCTGTCGCGAGGCGATGAGATCGTGACCAGCGACGAGGAGCACCCCGGCCTGCTGGGCGCGCTGTCGGCGGCGCGGGAGCTGCTGGGCGCCGAGGTCCGCGAAGTGCCCATGGCCGAGATCGTCGAGGCGGTCGGCCCGCGCACCCGCCTGGTCGCCTGCTCGCACGTGGGCTGGATGAGCGGATGCCTGGCCCCGGCCGGCCTTCGCGGGCTCGACGTCCCCGTCCTGCTCGACGGCGCGCAGGGCGTTGGCGCGATCGACGTGGACGTGCAGGCGCTCGGCTGCGACGCCTACGCGGGAGCGGGACAGAAGTGGCTGTGCGGGCCGGACGGCACGGGCCTTCTCTACGTGAGCCCCCGGCTGCGCGAGCGCCTGACGGTGGCCAGGCGCGGCTACCCCAACCTGGCCGATCCGGAGGAGGGGCTGGACGCGCGGCTGCACGACGACGCGCGCAGCCTGGACGCGCTGTCGCTGAGCGCCGAGGCGCTCGGCTGCGCGCTGGCGGCGATCGACGTGCTCGAGTCGGCCGGCTGGACGCAGGTGCACGCGCGCGCCAGGTCGCTGGCGGCAGGGTTGGCGGGCCTGCTCGCGGACGCCGGCCGGGAGCCCGCGCCGCGCGATGAGACGACGCTCGTGTCCTTTCCCAGCGAGGACCCGGTGGCCGAGCGCGAACGGTTGGCCGAGCACGGGGTAATCGTGCGTAATATCCCCGCTCGTCCCTGGCTGCGAGCGTCCGTCGGCGCGTGGAACGACGAGGACGACCTCGATCGCCTGATGGGGGCGCTCTCCAGATGACCGCGTCCGGGGCCGGGCCCACCGCCCTCACCGGGGCAGCGTCGAGAGGACAGCCGGCAACATGAGCTCAGCAGAGCAGACCGCCACCCCGCCGGGCGGCGCACAGGCGACCGCCGAGCTCGCGCCGCTGGCGCCGGCGGCGCGACTGCGGGCGCGCGTGCTGCGAGCCGGCGCGCAGCCGTGGCACCTGGCGCTGGCCGGCGTTCTCGCGCTGTCGGCCGTGCTCAACACCTACGCGCTCTCCCAGAACGGCTACGCCAACGTCTTCTACTCGGCGGGCGTCAAGTCGATGCTGCGCTCGTTCCACAACTTCGTGTTCGTGTCGTTCGACCCGGGCGGCCTCGTGACGGTCGACAAGCCGCCGCTCGGGCTCTGGGTGCAGGCGGCGAGCGCGAAGGTGTTCGGCTTCGCGCCGCTCAGCCTCCTGATCCCGGAGGCGGTCATGGGAGTGCTGGCGGTGGCGCTGCTCTACCGGATCCTCGCCCGCCGGCTGGGCCCGGCAGCGGGCGTGGCGGGGGCGCTGGCGATGGCGGTCTTCCCCTCCTTCGTGGCGGTCGCGCGAGACAACGGCGTTGATCCCCTGCTGATCCTGTTGATGCTGCTCGCCTGCGGCGCCGCGTTGCGGGCCGTCGAAACCGGACGCTGGGGTCCGCTGCTGCTGAGCGCCCTGTTCGTGGGCCTGGCCTTCAACACGAAGACCCTCGCGGCTCTCCTCGTGGTGCCCGGGATCGCGCTGGCCCACCTGCTCTGCGCGCCGGGCTCGATCCCGCGGCGTCTGCTTCAGCTGGTGGCCGCCGGCGCTGTGCTGCTGGTGGTGTCGGCGTCCTGGATCGCGCTCATCGAACTGACGCCCGCTGGCAAGCGCCCGTACGTGGGCAGCTCGACGAACAACTCGGAGCTGGGACTGACCTTCGAATACAACGGGTTCGGCCGCGTCGAAGGGCAGGTCGGCGGCCCGGGGCGGGTCCCGGTTCGTCCGGGCGCGCTCGTGCCCTTCTCGAAGAACGCGCTCCAGGAGATCCGCGCCCACCGGGCGGCCCGCAAGGGCTCGGGCGCCGAATTCACCGGAGGCTCCGCGTCGCTGCTGGCGAGCGGCAGGAGCAAGACACCGATCCCGTTCGGGGGCCCGCCGCGCCTGCTGCGCCTGTTCGGCACGGGGCTCGGCGACCAGGCGGGCTGGCTGCTGCCGCTCGCCGCCTTCGGCCTGCTGGCGCTGACGATCGTGGCGGTGGCGCGCTGGCGAGGATCGCCGGCTTCCGGGGACGATGACCCGGAGGAGCCCGTCGCCCAGGCTCGCGGCCGGCGCGATCCGCGCCTTGCGACGCTCATCGTGCTCGGCGGCTGGTTCGCGGTGGAGGCGCTCGTGCTCAGCCTGTCGAAGGGCATCGTCCACCCCTACTACGCGTCGGCGCTCGCCCCCGGCACGGGCGCCATGGCCGGCGCCGGAGCGGTGGCCTTCGCCGTGCTCGCGCGCGGGCGCCTGCGCTGGTGGGGCCTGGCGCTGCTGGCGGGCGCGCTCGTCGCCACGCTGGCCGCCCAGATCGTGCTCCTGCACCGCCAGCACTACATGAGCTGGTTCGTACCCGTGCTGATGATCGGCGCCGCCGGCGGCTTCACGGCGATGCTCGTACGCCGCCGGCTGGCCGCACCGGCGATGGCGTTCCTGCTCTGCCTGCTGGCGGTGGCGCCGGCGGCCTACTCGGCGACGACCTGGCTCGCCCCGGTGGAGGGCACGTTCCCGGCTGCCGGACCGAGATCGGCGGCCGGGGCGGGCGGCGTGGGCGTGAGCGGCAGCCACCTGCACACCTACCGGAGCCTGATCGACTACGTGCGCTCCACCGGCACCGGTTCCCGCTGGGCGCTGTTCACGGTCTCGGCGCCGACCGCCGCGCCGTTCATGCTGCTCGGCCTGGACACGGGCGCGCTGGCCGGCTACAGCGGCACCGACCCGGCCATCGACGGGCCCGGGCTGGCGCGCCTGATCGCCCGGCACGAGGCGCGGTACGTCCTGCTGGGCGGCGAGTTCGCCTCCCGCGGCGGCAACGCCGCGACCGCCGCGGTGCTGCGCGCCTGCCCACTCGTCCCTCCCTCCCGCTGGGGCGGCCCGGAGGTCTCTCCGTTCGGGCTGGCGCTGTTCGACTGCGCCGGTCGCGAAAGCGCGCTCGCCAGGCGCTGACGCCCGCGCGCTCAGGCGGCTACGGCGAGCGGGCGGTGGAAGGCCCGCGCGAACAGCTCGCGCTCACGGCCGGCCGCCCAGCGCGGGACGGCGGCGTTGCCGTCGGCGATCAGCCGCAGCTGCACTTCATCGTCGCGCAGGGCGATGCTGGTGCCTCGCACCAGCTGGTCGCGTGAGCGCTCGAGGTCCTCTGCGAGGCGCAGGAGCGCGGCGCAGCGGTTCAGGCGCTCGGCGTCGCCCTCGCCGAACAGGGGAGCCATCGGGCCGGGTACCGGCATCCCCTTGCGGTGGTACCTGGCGGCCTGCGCGACGATCGCGGTTTCGACGGGCGAGAACCCAGGCAGGCCGCCGTTGAGGATCAGGTAGCGCGAGTGCTTGTGGTGGTCGTCGTAGTCGATCGACATTCCGATGTCGTGCAGCATGCATGCGGCCCACAGGAGCTCGCGCTCGCGCGGGTCCCCGCCGTGCAGGCCGACGACCGCCAGCTCGTCGAACATGCCCAGCGCGAGGTCGGCCACGTGGCGCGTGTGCTCGACATCGACCTGGTACTGCGCGGCCATGTTCATGACGCTCGCGCGCCTCACGTCCTCGAACAGGGGCTCGCCGCGCCCTGCGAGCAGGCGCTCGAAGAAGACGCCCTCGCGCAGCCCCGCCTCGGTGGTCTCGAGGCCGGCGAACCCCCCGTCCTGGAGCACGGCCTGCACGACGAGCGCCCCGGCGAGGATGAGGTCCGCGCGAGCCGGCTTTATGCCCGGGATGCTCGCCCGCTCGGCGGCCGGCAGCGCGGCGAGCCGCTGGACGAGGTCATCGAGCGCCGCGCCCTCGATGACCATGCCCTGAACGCCGTTGGACGGCAGCCCGGCCGCGCGCTGCGCGGCGGCCGCGAGGTTGCGGACGGTGCCCCCGATCCCCACGAGCCGGCCGCCGCCGGCCGCCGTGGCGGCGTCCGGGAGCCACGGGGCCTGCTCGAGCTGGGCGGAGACGTGGGCCCGCAGCTCCTCGAGCTGCCGGCGCTTTGCCGGGCCGTTCGGGGGCAGGAAGCGCTCGCTCATGCGGACGGTGCCCAGCGGCCAGGATCCCGAGCTGCGAAGCAGCCGCTCGGCCACGTCCACGAGCTGCAGCGATCCGCCGCCGAGGTCGAGCACGGCCCCGCGCGCCAGCGTGGTCGAGTTGACGGCTGCGAGATAGCCGTAGCGCGCCTCCTGCTCGCGGCTGAGAACCCGGATCGGGAAGCCGAGGCAGCTGCGCGCCCGCTCGAGGAACGGGGCGGCGTTCTCGGCGTCGCGGATGGCGCTCGTAGCGACCGCGTCGACGGACGCCGCCTCGAGCCCGCTGGCCCGGCAGAAGTGCGCGAAGACGTCCATCGTGGCCAGCGCCCGCTCCATCGGCTCGGCTCCGAGCTTGCCGGTCGCCATCAGCCCCTGCCCGATCCGGACGGGCTCGTAGATCTCATCGGTGCGCTTCCACCAACCCTCCCCTGCGGTGAAGACGACCAGCCGGAAGGAGTTGGAGCCGAGGTCGATCACGGCCAACCGCTCGTCGGGCTTCATGGTGTGAGCGTATTGGCAGCGGCGGCGGGCTCCGGCTGCCGCGCGACGCGCTTCGGCCGCCCGCAGGCGGGGACCCGGCCGCGTGGCGCGCGCCACGCGGCCGGGGCGCAGGCGCCGCCGGCCGCGTCAGCTCGGGAGGGAGGGCCTGGCGGCCCGTGCGATCTGCATCGCCCGTGACGCCTCGGCGAGCGCCTGCTCGCCCGTGGCGGTCTGCCGGTCGATCAGCGCGCTGCCCACACTGACGGAGGGGTGCAGCACGGCGGCGCCGGTGTCGACGCTGTAGGCGGGTATCACTCGCAGGAGCCCGTCGGCGACCACCGTGATGCCCTCGAGGTCGATGTGGGGCAGCAGCACCGCGAAGCGATCGGCGGCGATGCGCGCGAGCAGGTCGGTCTGCCGCAGGCGGCGGCTGAGGGCGCGGGCGAGCGCGCCCAGCATCTCTTCGCCGGCGTCCTCTCCGTGGAGCTCGGTCAGCTCGGCCAGGCCGTCGAGCTCGATCACCAGCAGGCCGGCGTTCTCGCCGTATCGCTGCGATCGGGCGACCTGGAGCATCAGGTCGTGCTCGAAGAGCCTGCGATTGCGCAGCCCCGTGAGCGGGTCGTGGTCGGCGAGCTCGCGCACGCTCTGCTCGAGCCGCTTGCGCTCGGAGACGTCCTGGAGCTGTGCGACGTAGTGCAGCGGAGCTCCGCCGCGGTCGCGCACGAGCGACATCGACAGGATCGCCGAGACGGTTTCCCCGGCGGCGTCGAAGTAGCGCTTCTCGGTCCGGAAGGCGGGGATCTCTCCGGCGAGCAGCCGGGCGCGCTGCTCGGCGTCGTTGTTGGCGTCCTCGGGGTGCACGATCCCCTCGAACCGCGTACCGAGCAGCTCCTCGGCGGTGTAGCCGGTGATGTCGCAGAGCGGGCGGTTGACGAGCAGCCAGCGCCCGTCCGTGTCGAGCAGTCCCGTGCCGATCGGCGCGCGCTCGGACTCGCCCTCGAGGGGCGCGGTGCCGGCGGCGAGCGCGTCGGCTCGCCTGCGCGCGGTGATGTCGAGCACGACGGCCACTCCGGCGGCGCGCCCCGGCTCCGCGTCGTTCTCGCCGTCGCGAAGCGGGCCCGCGTCGACCATCAGGCAGTGCCGCTGGTCGGCCGTCCAGATCTCGCGTGAGCGCGTCTCGCCGTCGATCGCGGATGCGAAGAGCGGCTGCATCGACCGCCACAGATCGCCGGGGAAGGACGCCGCGACGGGCCGCCCCTCCGTTCCGAAGCTGGATCCCGTCGCGCGGGCGAGCACCTGGCCGGCGCTGAGCACGAACCGCAGCTCCTCGTCGAAGACGATGATCAGGGCCTCCGGGAGCTCGTGCAGCGCGGCCGCGGCGGCCTGCTCGGCGCGCGCGAGCAGCGGATCCCAACGTTGCGTGCTGTCCTGCGTGGAAGCCGGCACCACGTACCCCATCGGCCGGTGCGCCCGATTCCTTGACAGCTCTCCGCCCGCGGCGCCCGCGCCCACCCCCTCGGCCCGCGGCGGGCCGCTGTCCCCCTCTCCCCCTCGGCGGCCGCTCTCACCCTCTCCGTCCGCGGCGGGCCGCTGTCACTGATCGGTGAAAGTCTCGGGGTCCCCGCCCGTACGCACCCCGGCATCGAGGCCGTCGATGGCCTCCATCTCCTCGTCGCTGAGCCGGAAGTCGAAGACGGCGAAGTTCTGCCGGATGCGCTCCGGCGTGGCCGACTTGGGGATGGCGACGTTGCCGCTCTGCAGGTGCCAGCGGATGACGATCTGGGCCGAGGTCCGGGAGTGCCCTTCGGCGATCTCGACGATCACGGGGTCGCGCAGCACGCTTCCCTGCCCCAGCGGGCTGTAGGCCTCCGTCACGATGCCGAGGCGCTCGTGCTCTCGCCGAAGCTCGCGCTGCTGGAAGTAGGGATGCAGCTCCACCTGGTTGATCGCCGGCGTCTCGCCGGTCTCGGCGATCACCCGCTCCAGGTGCGCGGGCAGGAAGTTGGACACGCCGATCGAGCGCGCGAGCCCTTCGTCGCGCATGTCGATGAACGCCCTCCAGGTCTCCACGTAGCGGTCGCGGGATGGGACCGGCCAGTGGATCAGGTAGAGATCCACCTGGTCGAGCCCGAGCCGCCCGAGGCTCCCGTGCAGCGCGCGTTTGGCCTCCTCGTAGCCGTGGCTGTCGTTGGGGCACTTGGTGGTGAGGAAGACGTCGCCGCGGTCGATGCCCGACGACCGCACGGCCTCGCCGACCTGGGCCTCGTTGCCGTACGCCGCCGCCGTGTCTATGTGGCGGTAGCCGGCGCGGAGCGCCTCCGAAACAGTCTGGACGGTCTCCCGTGGCGGCACCTGGAAGACGCCGAACCCGAGCTGCGGGATCTGCGCGCCGTCGCGAAGCGGGATCGTGGGCTGGTTCGTGGCTGCTGTGCTCATGGGCGAGGCTTGCCCGCCTGACCGCGACCCAAACCGCCGATCGCGACCGGCGGCGGGGGCCGTCCGGCGGCGTCAGCGGCGCCCGTCGTTGCTCTTGGCGCGCGCGGGGGTGTCGATGAACGCGGGCATGCCCTGCCCGGGGTGGCGCTTTCGGCGCCTCCGGTATCGCGCCGGCGAGCCGCCCTGGCGGAACGGGAGCTTGTCGATGAAGCCGGTGACCTCGAACAGCCGCTGCACCGGGTCCTGCCCTCGGGTCATCGAGAACTCGCAGCCGCGGCTCTCGCAGCGCTTGCGGCTGAGCAGGATCGCCATCAGCCCCCGCGAGTCGATGAACGACAGCGCGGTGAGGTCGAGGATGATCTCGCAGGCGCCGGCCGCGCACAGCTGCACGACCCGCGCTTCCAGCGCCGGCGCCGTGACGAAGTCCATCTCGCCGCCCAGGCAGAGGGTGTGGCGCGCGTCCATCGAGGCCTCGCGGATCTCGAGATGGCCGGGCCTGACCGAGGACATCCGAACCGCCTTGCGCCTTCGGGCGATGCAGCGGGGACAGTGCTCGAGCGGGGCCTCGAGTCCCCGCAGCGCGACCGTCAGCCCGCACTCGGGGCAGTTCAGATAGGACATTCTCCCTCCCGGCGTTCTGTTTGCGGCGGCGGTCTGACCGACCCCGACGGGCATCTCGCGGCGCCCTGCCGTCTGCGACCCCTCCTCGGAATCGCGCGACCCATGACCTCTACCCCGCAGGTGAGGGCGCTCGGCGCGCGGCGGCGCCGGCGCGCGCGAAACGTCTGCAATTTGCGGCCTTTTCAGTCTCGCCGGATGACAGCCTCCGGCAACAGGGGCGTCCGCCATTGGTCCAGTCCGGCCGCGAGGCTCAGACAGCGCGCCGGGCGGATCG
This sequence comes from Solirubrobacteraceae bacterium, assembly GCA_036498265.1. Classification (GTDB taxonomy): domain Bacteria; phylum Actinomycetota; class Thermoleophilia; order Solirubrobacterales; family Solirubrobacteraceae; genus Palsa-744. Next base: position 14,411 of record DASYFT010000040.1, read on the forward strand.
ATGAGTACTCATGGCGACGGAGGAGGACGCCGGCTCGCAGCTCCGGCTGCGCGAGCTCGAAGCGGCACACGCGGAGGCACTCCAGCGGCTGGCGCTGGCGGCCGAGTTCCGAGACGACGAGACCGCCGAGCACACCCAGCGAGTTGGCGCCACCGCCGCGCTGATCGCCGGGCGACTGGGCTGGGAGCCCGATCAGGTCGAGCTGATCCGCGCCGCTGCGGCGCTTCACGACGTCGGCAAGCTGGGAATCCCGGACGCCATCCTGCTCAAGCCCGGCAGGCTGACCGAGGAGGAGTACGAGGTGGTGAAGGCGCACGCCGAGCTCGGCGAACGGCTGCTCTCGGGCAGCGTCTCGCCGGTCCTGCAGATGGCCGCCGTGATCGCAGGCAGCCACCACGAGCGCTGGGACGGGACGGGATATCCGGCCGGCCTGGCCGGCGAGGGGATCCCGCAGGTGGGACGCATCGTGGCGGTGGCGGACGTGTACGACGCGCTCACGCACGACCGCCCCTACAAGTCGCTGTGGCCGGTCGAGCAGGCGATCGCCGAGATCCACCGCGCCTCCGGAACGCAGTTCGACCCGGGCGCCGTGGAGGCCTTCCTGGAGACGCGAGCGCAGGACGAGCCGACGCCCGCGGCGACGCGCTGGGCGACTCCGGGCACGCGCAGGAGCGCGCCGCGACGACCGCGAACCGACTCGCGGTTTGCGTAAAAACGATTTCTTGCGCGGCGACACGACGGGCGCTAGCATCGCGCTGTCCCTGGGGTCCTGAGCGCCGGGGATGGCTCATCGGCAGTAGGACGCGCCGGCGCCGAGCGCCGGGCCGGACTACGGCACACCAACAGGGGTTGCTCTGAGCTCGAGCGGCCAACTGCCCACACAGGACCGATGGCGGAGGGGAAGCCGGTGCCCGACCGGAGACGAGCAAGCTTGCAGGCCACCGCCGCGGCGGAGGAAGCGTCGTGAGTGCCTCCGTGGGGCTGACGGTCCGTGATGTCGAGGCCGGGCGCGAGCACAGGCTCGAGCTCGCCGGCGAGCTCGACATAGCGTCGGCTCCGCTCCTCGAGGACACGATCGCCTCGCTGGCAGCGAACGGCACTGGGAGGATCGTGGTCGACCTGAGCGGCGTCACGTTCATGGACTCGACGGGACTGCGCGCCTTGCTCGCCGGCGACAAGCTGTGCGCCGCGAACGGCCAGTCGTTCGCGCTGTCTGGCGCGAGCGGGCCGGTGCGGCGCCTGTTCGAGCTGACGGGCGTGACCGGCACCCTGCAGTTCGAGCCGGGCTCCGGCGCCGGCGTCTGAGCACCTCCTCGGGCGCCTGCGCTCGTCCTCGGGCGCCTGCGCTCGTCCTCGTAGTGGCTCAGATGGCGGAGGTGAGGCCGATCACGATGTGGACCGGGAGCTCCGCCGGCATCTCGCCGGCCCTGATCAGGGCGGCGATCCGGGCGAGTGCGTCCGCACGCGTGTCGTCCGGAAGCGCCGCGATCCAGCTCATCGAGGCGAGGTAGTCGACCAGTCGCTCGGGATCCGCCGGCTGGAAGCTCGTCACCCGGATCTCGCGCGGCTCGCTCCACCCGCCGGCGGCACGGACCGCCTCCTGCCATGGCGGTCCGTCGAAGGCGGGGTGCTCGGTGCGCAGGTCGGCCATCAGCGTGCCGACCTCGTGTGCCCAGGATGCCCCCGTCCAGTCGGGCAGCGTCGAGAGCACCGCAAGCCCGCCGCCGGGGCGGAGCACGCGCCGGATCTCGGGCAGGGCGGCCGCCTGGTCGAACCAGTGGATGGCATCTGCGACCGTGACGGCCGCGACGGCGTCGTCGGGCACCGGGATCGCCTCGGCGACTCCCTCGAGCACCCGCCCGCCGCCGATCCTCGCGGCGAGGAGCTCACGCAGCGGCGCCTGCGGCTCGACGGCCGTCACGTCGAAGCCCATCTCGACCAGGGCGCGGGTGAGCTTGCCCGTGCCGGCCGCCAGGTCGAGCACCGCGGCACCCGGCTCGACGTGCAGCTCGGCGGCCATGGCGCCGATGACCGCCGGCGCGTAGTCGGGCCGCCCGCGCTCGTAGAGGGCCGCCATCTCGGCGAACCGTGTGGCAAGGGGATGGAGGGTCACGCCGCCGCACGCTAGTCGATGACTCAGCGGGGGCGCCCCCAAGCCCGGCCGGAGACCGAGTAGCCCGGCTGGCGCCGAGGGCGCGACACGGTAGGGCCTACGACTAGGACATCCGTCCAGTGCCTGTCTGGAGGCCGACATGCGGGGCATGCTCGCTGTGCGCGGCTCGGCCAGGCGTTCACGACGCCAACCGCATCGCTTGGTCAACCCCCCATGCCACGCAACGGCGCCCTGCGGCTCGCGCACCCTTGAGTCGCGGGGCGTCGTGCCTTTCGACGTCCCGCTGTCCCGCCCGGCTCGTCGGGTCGTCCCCGTGTCCCGTCCCGCTCCGCCGGGGTTTGAGATCTTGGAACGAGGGCAGCGGTCGGAGATGCGCCCACACCCACGCACTCTCCACGTCGTGTCTGCTCTCACCATGGCCCTCGTGGGAGGCGGAGCCGCCGGTGCTGCCGCAGCGAGCCCGTCGATCACCAAGCCGCAGGCAATCGAATTCGCGAGGCAGGTCAACCTCACGGCGGCCGACGTTCCCGGCGCCGTGATGGGCCCCACCGAACCGGAAGCCAAGCCCACCCGATCAGCCGTGAGACTCGCTCGCTGCTCGGGCGGCGTGAACCCGAACCTTCGAGTGGCGGATGTCCCCTCGCCGGCGTTCGCCCTGGGGAAAGGCCGCTCGCTGGTCGAACTGCGGTCCGACGTCGAAGTGCTGCCCATGGCCGCGCTCGCGACGCGCAGCTTCGACGCCCTCAGCTCCGCCCGCGGCCACGCGTGCCTGAGACGGATGCTCCCGGCGTCGGTCAAAGTGAGATCGAAACATGGCGTGCGACTGGGGCGGATCAGCGTGTCCTTCCTCTCCGGCCTGTTGCCCGCCGGTCAGAAGAGCTTCGGCGCCCGGATCGCTCTGACGTTCACCAACGGTGCTCGCAAGGTCACGCTCTTCACCGACGCGATTGAGGTCCTCGCGGGACCGGCAGCAGTCGGCCTGAACGTCGTCGCAGCCTTCCATCCGCCGTCGAGCGCACTCGAGCGCCGTCTGCTGAGCGCGCTGTACGCGCGGGCGAGCTCGCACCCGATCTAGGCTTCGGCGGGCTCCTCTGGCGCTCATCGAGCCGCCGAACAAGGTCGGTCGGCCGGCTGGCTCACTGTCCGGCGTCGACGGTCCACTGCGACCAAGGGGCTATGCCGAACTCGGGTCGGGGTGGCGACTCCAGCATCGCGAGGTACTCGAGCATGTGGCCGTCGGGATCACGGAAGTAGACGGCCGCGGCAGGCATCCATCCGATGACGCTGGGTTCATCCGCCGGCTCTCCGAAGAACGAGAGGGGCCGGACGCCCTGCGAGCGAAGGGTCTCCGGCGCGGCGAGCACGTCCTCGAGCGCCACGTCGAACGCGATGTGAAGTTGCATGCCCATCGGTGCTGAGCCGATGGACCACAGGCCGAGCATCGCCTGGCCTGGCTTCCCTACCCAGTGGAACGCTGCGCCGCGTTCGGGCAGTTCGAGGGCCACTGCGAGGCCGACCACATCGCGATAGAAGGCGACCGACTGCGATAGGTCCGCTACGGTCAGGTGCGTCTCGAACAGCCCGCGAACGTCCATCGTATTCCCCCTCTGCCTCATCTCGTGCCCGGCGAGCACACTGTACGCGCCGAGCGGTCGCGGCCGAGCGCGTATCGCAGGCGCATCGCGGGTGGTCTGACCAAAAATCGGACGCCGGGCGAGTGGGATACTGGAGTTGCCATGGGGGGCAACCTGGACCTTGTGCGGTCGATCTTGGGGGAATGGGAACGGGCTGACTTCCGCAGCCTTAGCTGGGCACACCCCGAGATCGAGTACTTGGTAACCGGCGGACCCGAACCGGGCAAATGGGACGGCGTCGCCGCGATGAGCGAGAGCGTCCGGGACTACATGGGGGCATGGAAGAACTACGGGATCAGCGCGGAGGAGCTTCGCGAACTCGATGGAGAGCGGGTGCTGGCGCTCGTCCGCCTGAGCGGTCGCGGAAAGGCCAGCGGGATCGACCTCGCACAAACCGGAGCCGAGGGCGCGGAGGTGTGGCACCTGCGTGATCTGACGGTCACGCGATTGCACATGTACTGGGACCGCGACCGGGCCCTCGCCGACCTCGGCATCGAGGAGTAAGCGGTGTCGCAGGAGAACGTAGAGATAGCGCGTCGTGGCTTTGAAGCGTTGGCGCGCAGCGGCGTGGACGCCGCCGCGGAGCTGTGGCATCCAGAGATCAGCTGGCGCGCCGTCGAGGGCGCTCCCGACGACGTCGGCGAGATGCACGGCATCGAGGCGGCACGCCGGTATGTCGAAGACTGGTTTGACACGTTCGAGGACTTCCGATCGGTGCCGGAGGAGCTGCTGGACGTGGGTGACGATCGGGTGATCGCCGTGATACATGTCAGCGGCCGTGCCAGGATCAGCGGCGTTCCGACCGAGCTCCGCTACGCATCCGTCTCCACCATCCGCGACGGCAAGGTCATACGCGTGCGGGAGTACGCGACGAAGGAGGAAGCACTCAAAGCGGTCGGCCTGGAGGAGTAGCCGAAGTCACGGCAGAACCAGGCGCATGAAAAGCGGGGACCTCGGCGAGCTCAACCTGAGCTCTGCTGCGATCGTCGAGAACGTCCTCGAGGAGGCCGAGGACGATCCCGAACACTGCATGACGGATCGTCGCCTGGGCGAAGGCCCGGCGGTTGGCGGCCAGCTTCGGCAGCTCCTTACGGGCAGGGTGATAGCGGTCGACCAGCACGGTCATCGGCCACGTCGCGACGTGCTCGACGAGACCCGTGAGCAGGCCGCGGAGGAACGCCGGCCCCGGCAGGGACGGCTTGAGCTGTGCGTATGCGGCGCCCAAGATGGCGCCGTTCTGCACGTGGAGCGCGAAGCCGATGGGCCGCCAATCATCGCCGCGCGTCACGAGCTTGCCCAGGATCTCGACGTCGTCGTACCTGGAATCGAAGAGGCGCTCGTCGAGCGCCTGCTCGAGCGTCATCACCACGGTCGCGACAGCGCCCGCAACCCCCCCTCGCAAGCTCGTCTGCAGCTTTCGTCTGATCGCCCTCCAACCGACCGCGGATTTCAAAGGACCGGGCGCACGACGAGCATTTCCCGGCTCGAGACGAGATGCCCCAAGTCATCCGTCAAGCGCTGGACATGCTCGCTCGCCTGTTGCTCCCAGCGCTCCACCTGGTTGATCTCGGCGATCAGCACGTAATCGGCTTGACCGAGCGTCTGTCCGGGCACGTCCGCCGGCCGCGTGAGACGCCAATCCGACATCGTGTCGAGCGAGCCCCGGACGATGTCCCGATCGCCCGCCATCAGACGCTCGAAGTCCCCCGCGAGATCCGGGAGCGCAGTTGGAACCACATGACAAGGGTCGCCGGGGAACCCACCCGCTGAGCCTAAAGCACAATCGCACGCCCGCAACTTGAGCGTAGGCCCCGTGCGCGAATCGGTAACCGAGCCACTGTTGCGTCCTGGCCGTCCAATTGCGCGAGCCGCTCGGTCGCACCCCCGACGTGCGCGAGGTACCTCCTGACCGCGGTTTGCACGGATGGCTCGGCAGCGTGGTCGGCAAGGGCGCGCAGCAGGTTCAGGCGGCTGCCGGCGACCCACGTTGAGACGTCGGGCTCGGTCGACCACCGTCCCTCCGTCCTCCACGTCCGGCTCATCATGCGGGGCCAGTCATCGATGCTGCTCGCGTAGGTATTGGGCGGGCAGAGCTCGTTCTTCTCGTCGTCGTGGTCTCGGTGGGCCTCGACGAAGGCGATAAGGGCGGCGTTGAAACACGGCGAGAGGTGCCTGACCTGCTGGATCACGATCCGAGCGGGTCCGAAGATCGGCGTCGCGGGGGCGTTGCTGAGGCCGAGCGCCGTGCAGTCCACGTGAAGCACTCCGCGGCTGGTCTCGGTCTCGCCCCGCTGGAGCAGGATCCGGTCGGCCTCGATACGCCGCACCTGGCCGAGTCTCACGACGTCTCCGATCTGGCGCAGCGCGTCCAGCTCGCGAGCGCTCAACATCGTGCCGCGGTACATCCGGGCCTGCTCCGACGGGTCTATCCGCACAAGCCTCCCCGAGCACTCGAGCCGTCGGAAGAGGTCGTCGATGCTCGTTGCGTTCGCACCAGCCTCGGCATCGAGCGCGATCCCCTCGATCAGCGCCCCCACCTGCTCCAGCGGCTGGAAGTGCCGGCGGTCGTAGAACCAAGCCTCGCGAGGCCGGATCCAGCGAATCCGATCAGGCTCGACACCCTCGTCCAAGAGCCAGACGCACGCGTCGGTCGCGGTCTTGCCGGACCCGAGCACGGCATAGGCGTCGGCAGACCCCGCGGCCGCCGGCAGGTCGTTGATGGGAACGACCCGGGCGGAGGCCGCCACGTCGAACGGGCGAACATGTGTAGCCGGGATGGACGACTCGAGGTAGCGGGCGTCGACCACCCTGCGACGCACCACGATCTCGTCGACGTCGCCCGTGCTGAGGTCCCTGATCTGCTCGCCGTCGCTTCCACTCCCCAGGTGCTCGTGCCGCATCAGCAGCTTGACTCGGCCGCTCGCCGCGAGCCGCTGCGCGACCTCGGCGAAGTAGTCCGAGACATCGCTCCCCGACGCGCGCTCGTAGAAGCCGGCGTTCTCTCCCTGCCGGTCGACGCGGTCCTCGCCGAGCGCCAGCGAGTTCACGCCGTAGTAAGAGGACGGAGTGTGCAGCCGGACAAACGGATAGGCGTCCGCCCAATGGCCCCCGGCCGTCCCTCTCCGGTCGACCACCGTCACTTCGACGTCCGCCTCGGCAACGAGCGCGTCGACGAACGCGAGGCCACTCGCGCCTCCCCCTACGACCAGATAGTCGGTGTTACCGAGCACGTTCTCGCTTCCCTGGCTGAAGAGGTTGACCCGACGAGCGCGGAGAATAGCACGATCGTTCGTTTATGCTGGGAGGCATGGCAACCATCGAGACACGGTCCAAGGGCGAACGGACCCGGTCGGCGATCCTCGACGAGGCCGCGGCCGTCGCCACCGTCGTCGGCCTCGACGGCCTGACGATCGGGCGCCTCGCGCAGGCGACGAGCATGAGCAAGAGCGGGCTCTACGCCCACTTCGGGTCCAAGCTGGACCTGCAGCTCGCGACGATCGAGGCGGCACGAGAGACCTTCGTGAGCGAGGTCCTGCGCCCAGCGCTCAGCGCGCCGAGGGGGACCGGCCGCTTGTTCGCTGCGTGCGACGCATTCCTCTCGCACGTCGAGCGTCGCGTCTTTCCCGGAGGTTGCTTCTTCTCTGCCGCAGCCGCCGACGTCGGGACCCGTCCCGGCCCGGTCCGCGACGCGATCGCCGCCCAGCAACGCGAGTGGCTCGCCTTGCTCGAGCGGCTCGCTCGGGAGGCCATCGAGCTCGGCCAGCTCGAGACCGGTGCCGACCCCCGGCAACTGGCCTTCGAACTCAAGGCACTGCTGGTCGCGGCCAACACCTCGTTCATCCTCCTCGAAGATCAAGCCGCGTTCCCACGGGCACGCCGAGCGATCCGCGAACGGCTGCAGGCTCCCACCCCACCGGTGGAACACTGACGGTTCCCTCTCCCCGGGACGTGCGCTCAATGCCCGTATGGCCGTGCGAGGGTGGGTAGATGTGCGATAGCTTCCGCCCCTTTCCGGGCGCGCGGCCCTTCGGGATACTGGACCACAGCCAAGCCTCAAACCCCGTGGGATTGGAGTAGGCGATGTCGCAGGACAGCGAGGAGGCCGTGGGAGTGACGCGCGATTGGTTCGAGACCTGGAACCGTGGCGACCTCGATGCGTTCATCGCCCTGTATGCCATCGATGCCGAGCTGACGCCACCGTCATCCTGGATCGAGTCGGGCACGATCAGCGGTCGACCGGCGATCCGTCGCTTCTTCGAAGGCCTCAGACAGGCATGGGAGGCGGAGGACGTCGCGATCCTCCAAGAGATGTTCTCTGCCGGGGACATGGTCGTCGCCCGCATGGATTGGCGCGTCAGAGGCCGCCACAGCGGGATCGACACGCAGATCGGCATCACGAACGTCAACACGATCAAGCAGGGCGAGATCGTTCGACAGCGGCACTATCTCGACCATGACGAGGCCCTCAAAGCCGTGGGGCTGGAGAGGTAGGGGTGTGGACCCCGCTCGCGGCTCGGGTGGCCGTCAAGGCTGCGGTTCGTACGTAGCTTCGCCAGCCGAGAGGATCACGCCCCAGATTGCGAGGCGGCGTGGGTTCTTGGCGGCGACGCCGGTTTGGTCGGTGGGATACTGGACTGGCCATGGGGGGCAACCTGGAGCTTGTGCGCTCGATCGTCGAGGCGTGGGAGCGCGGCGACTTCACCGCCGCGGAGTGGGCTGACGGCAAGATCGAGTTTGTGTTGCCCGACGGACCCGATCCAGGCAGCTGGACTGGTGTCGCCGCGATGGGCGAGGCTTGGGGCAGGCGGATCAGCACCGCGGAGGGTTTTCGCATCGTGGCGGAGGAGTTTCGACAGCTTGACGACGAGCGCGTGCTCGTCCTCACCCCCGTCGGCGGCCGCAGCAAGACAACCGGATTGGACCTCGAGCAGATGAGCAGGAAGGGGGCGACCCTCTTTCACATCCGCGACGGCAAGGTGACGAGGCTCGTCCCGTACTTCGATCGCGACCGCGCCTTCGCCGACCTTGGGCTGGAGGAGTAGGCGATGTCGCAGGAGAACGTGGACATCCTCCTCCGTGCCGCCGAGGTGTTCGACGCCGGCGACATCGACCGGTATCTCGCTGATTTCATTGCTCCAGAAATTGAGTGGCGCACCGCGGCCGAGGATCCAGACGCGGGGACACATCGAGGGCGCGACGCGTTCAGGCGCTACATCGAACAGTGGATGGACAGCTTCGATGATCTTCGAGCGGAGCCCGAAGACTGGATCGATGTTGACGACGAACACGTCTTCGCCTGGACGCACTGGAGCGGACGCGGACGAACGAGCGGCGTGGATGCGGCCTGGAACCTGGGCATCGTCTACACGATCCGAGACGGCCGGGTCGTTCGCGGCGAAGAGTATTTCGATCGGAGCGAGGCCCTAAAAGCCGTGGGCCTAGAGGAGTAAGGCCGGTGTCGCAGGAGAACGTGAAGCTTGTTCAGCGAGTCTTGGGGCACCTCGTTACAACAGGCGAGGTGCTTTGGGACACGGCTGATCCCGAGATCGAGATTCATGACCATGACACCCTGGACTGGTCGCGTTCCCCAGATGTTCAGGCCGGATCCACCCCGGGCATCAGGCAATGGGCGGGAAGCGTTGCCCGGTGGAGCTGGGTGCGATGCCGCGATCTGCGCGCCGCCATCGGATGAATCCGCTCTCGTGACCGCACGCGGCCGGGGCGTGGGTTCCTGGTGGCGAGGCCGGCCTGGGCGGTGGGATACTGGGCTTGGCCATGGGGGGCAACCTGGAGCTTGTGCGCGCGATCTACGAGGCGACTGAACGTGGCGACTTCAGTGATGCCGCCTGGGCGGACCCCGAGATCGACTACGTGTTCGTCGACGGGCCCGAGCCGAGCGCATTCAGGGGACGTGCCGGGCTGGTGGAAGCAATGCGGCAGACTCTGCCCGCCTGGGACCGGTTCGAGACCCACGTCGACGAGTACCGCGAGCTGGACAGCGAACGGGTCCTCGTGCTGCTTCACAGCGGCGGGCGCGGCAAGACTAGTGGGGTGGAGCTGGGCGCACTTCGCCACCACGGGGCGCAAGTAGTCCACGTCTGGGACGGCAAGGTCACGAAGATCGCGGTCTACTACGACCCCGACCGAGCCCTCGCCGACCTCGGCCTCGAGGAGTAGCCGATGTCGCCCGGGAACGTGGAGATCATCCAGCGGTCCTTCGTCACGTGGGGCGAGACCGGCGAGCCTGCCTGGGACCTGCTGCACGACGATGTCGAGGCCCACGACCACGACATCATGGACGCGGGCGAGTATCGGGGGCTCGCGGGCGTCCACCGCTGGTTTGAGGATTGGGGGTCTGCTTGGTCGGAGTACAGCGTGGAGCCGGAGGAATTCATCGATGCCGGAGAGCACGTCGTCGTGATACTCCGCATGACGGCGAAGGGACGTGGAAGCGGCATCGAGATCGAACGACAGGACGCGTTCGTCTTCGAGATGCGCGACGGCAAGATCGCTCGTATGGACTACTTCAACAACCGCGCGGACGGGCTCAAAGCTGTCGGGCTAGAGGAGTAGGCGATGGCGCAGGAGAACATCGAGGTTGTGCGAAGTGCGATCGAGGCGTTCGGCCAGCGCGACCTCGATACAGTCGTTCAGTTCTACGACCCCGGGGTCGTTTTGCATTGGACGCGCTCGCCCGGGCGTGGCGGCGGGCCTCTACCACGGGCACGACGGAGTCCGGAGACTCATCGGCAGCTTCTACGACGCGCGGGACCGGCGCCGCTCACCTTCTCAGCGTGAGCTTGTTCAAGCCGGCGGAGCCGTAGCCTCCGCGATCGCGCCCGCCTTTCCGCGCTTGCGCACGAGCACATGGTCGTCGTGCGCCTCCACGATGTCCTCCACCTCGGGCTCCTCGTGGCCCGGCACAATCACGAAGCGCTTCGGGTCGGATCGGATCCGCTTGTATTCCCCGACCGGCAGCTCGACTATCTCATCGCACGACAGCGTGCCGCACTCGCAGCGAAACGAACCAGGCTGCTCATCCGCCCATGTGCCGCGACGAATCCTCTCGTTGACATCACGCATCGCAGCCTCGTTCCACCCGACCCTGCTTGCGCGCATATCTCCCCACTCAGACACGACTGCCTCCCCTCCCTCGTTAGCCCCAACTGTAGCTCGCTCGCGACTCTGGGAACCCGGTTCTGAGGCGAAACGGGTACCGCCCGGCCACGGGCAGTGCAACCGGGCGGATCCCTTCGACCTCGCCACGATCGGGGGGTAGTGGCGAGACCATGACGACCCATGCGCCGCAGCGTCCCGGGATCGCTGACCTTCGTCCAGGCGAGCGGCTACTACGCGGATGTCCGAGACGAGCACCGTCCCCGGCCTCGCTCGGAACGGCGCTTCACGCGACGCTAGGATCGTCGCATGAGCGCCCCGGGTGAGCCCGTGCCGTTCGAGGCGTACGCGGCGGGCTTGTACCTGCACGGCACGAAGGCAAACCTCGCAGTAGGCGATCTGCTAGTCCCAGGGCGCGAATCGAACTTCGAGGTGGGCCGGGTGATGAACTACGTCTACTTCACGGCAACGCTCGACGCCGCGGTCTGGGGCGCCGAGCTAGCTTGCGGCGAGGACCGCGGGCGCATCTACATCGTCGAGCCCACCGGGGACTTCGAGGACGACCCCAACGTGACCGACAAGAAGTTCCCAGGGAATCCAACCCAGTCCTTTCGTAGTCGTGAGCCCTTGCGTGTCGTTGGCGAGCTTCTCGACTGGGCCGGCCATTCGCCCGAGAAGCTCGAGTCCATGTGGGGCGCACGCGATACATCGCAGCGGAGCGGAAAAGCGCAGATCGAGGACTAGGACTCCCAATCCGCCGCTCGGGGGTTACTCCGGAACACTCCGTACAACGACGTGATGTTCCTGGGCAAGCCGCGCCGAGCGCGCCGCGTGGCTCTCGCCCCGTCGCCTCCTGGACATCGGACTGCCCCGATTGGTCCTGGGGACAGAGGGCAGGATCGGGAGACGACGAGGGATCCGGGGTTACCACTTCGGTTACCACCCCGCTCCGTTCGGACGCCACCCCCGCCAGCTCAGCGCGCGATTCTGGCTTGGTAAGCCAACAATCCTGATGGGCCCGGCTGGACTCGAACCAGCGACCTACCGATTATGAGTGCGATTCTGGCGTTGCCTCGGTTTGCTTGCATTGCCAGAACTCCCCGCTAAACGGCCACTTTCAGCGGAACGGGCGTCTTGGCCTTTGCCCTGTTTCGCCTAGCTGATGTTCGCACCCTGTTCACACCCCCCCACGCCGTAGCGTCCAGGAAGTCGGCATCCCCGAGCCCGTCATCGATCAGGTGGACGTAGGTGCGGAGCGTGAAGCCGGGATCGGAGTGTCCGAGCCACATCTGCACCTGCTTCGGGTTCTTCCCGCTCGCGAACAGCACCGACGCGCAGGTGTGGCGGAACGTGTGGTAGCCGACCCACGGCACGCCGGCCTTCTTCGCGGTCGGCTTGAGGACGTTCTTCCAGAGCCAGTCGCGGTCGAGCCGCTGCCCGCGGACGCTTGTGAACAGCAGCTCATCGTCCTGGCCTTTGAGCCTCCAGAGCCGCTGGCACATGCCCGTCGAGAGCGGTATGTCGCGGCTGCCGGGCTCTGACTTCGGCGGCGCGACGTTCCCGCGGTAGAACCGTCTGCGGACCCGGAGCCGCTTCGCGCCAAAGTCAACGTCCTTCCACCGGAGCTCGACGGCCTCCCCTACCCGCAGGCCGGTCATTGCCAGCAGCTCGAAGAACAGCCGCCAGTCCTTCGGGCAGGCAATCAGGAACCGCTTCAGCTGCTTCGAGTCGAGCGCGCGGCGCTGCTCTCGAGCGTCCAGCTCGACGGCCGGCGTGCCGGGACGCGATATGCGGACGCCGGCCGCGGGGTTGTGGCGGATCAGCCCATCCTCAACCGCAGTCGCGAGCATCGCCTTCAACGCCGCTACGTGCCCCCTGACGGTGCTCACGGCTGGTTTCCGGCCGTCTTGGCCGTCGAACAGCCACACGACGAACGCACGCACGTCCTGGGGCTCGATCTGCGCCAGCAGCTCGACGCGCTTGCGCAGGAACGGGATCGCCCGCTGCTCGATCGAGAACCTGTAGCCCTCCCTGGTCGAGTCGCGGAAGCCGCGCGTCGTGCGGCCCTGGTAGGCGTCGACCCATCCCTTCGCGTAGTCCTCGAACCGCGTGCGCTGCCTGCTCGCGCGTTCCCCGGACCTGATCCGGGTGCGGATCTCGGCTTTCAGGTCCTCCGCTTCTTCGATGGTGCGCGCCGAGCCCCAATGCTGCCGGCCGTTCTCCCGGTAGGAGAACACGACCCGGCTGCCGCGACGGTACATGCCCGGCTTGCCCTTGATCCTCTCCATTGGGGCGGCCATCACGCCTCCCTCCCGTGGAGTTGAACAATCTGCGCACCGACCGGCTCCCGCGGGGCACCCGCGACGCCAACGTGCGGAATGCCCCCCAACGCCCCCGCGAGTCCCCGGAGCCGCACAAGACGACGATGCGTGCCGGGGGACACGTCGAGTGCTAGGGCCTCATTGATCGCGTCGTAGATGATCCTGTAAGCGCTTTGATCGTCGCTCATCATGCCTCCACCGGCTCGCGCGCCTCGTCGATCTGGGCGATGATCCGCTCGCAGACCGTTTTGTGCGCGTAGTCCACGACGATCGAGTCTTCGAGGCTGTGGATGACGCCCTCGCGCTCGTCCTGCGGGCGCTCCTGGGCTTCGTCTTCCTTCGAGATCCCCGTTTGGCTTTCCTCGGCTGCCTGCTCCGCTTCCAGGAGCCAGCCCACGAGGTCCGCGCGGTGCGCGTCCAGCTCGGCCCGCGGCAACGTGCCTTCCCACGCCAGATCGCGCTGTTGCGCGAACCGCTTGACTCGCTCCGCGGCCCTCTCAAGTTCGATTGAGTTGTGGGCGAACTTGACGGCCTCGTAAACGGACTCCGCGATGAACCGGGTCAGTAGGTGCGTCAGGACGTACCGCTCGGCGTTGCTGAGCTTGATCTCGACGGTGTCGCTGGTGCTCATGGCGTCCCCTTTGGTCGGGGCACCGGGAGGGTCTGCTTGACGAGGGAGGGAGGCTGTAGCCTGCCTAGCGCGCCGGGAGTTTGCCCTTCCGGTGCCACGGGGCCGGACGTTTGCGCGTCGCGGCCCCACTTGTGTATGTGGGCGCACTCTACTCCCCCCCGGGACGGACTTTCAAGGGCCATTTGCTGGTCACGAAATGACCAGTCAATGTCTAGTCACCCCTCGGCGCTGGTGGCGCGACAACCAGGACGAAGCCGCCTTTGGGGCCTTTGCGGAGCGTGATGACGTGTTCATAGACGAGCTCGCCGAGCGCTTCCTCGAACGTCGCCCGCAATACCCGGCCGCGATCCTCAACGGTGATCCGTTCGGGTAGTTCGCTGATCGCACGGTCGATGTAGCCCCGCATGAGGAACGTCACCTCGTCGCTCTTGAGAACGCGCTCGCCGTCCTGGGGCAGCGGAAGCTTCGTCGAGTCGTAGGCCCAGCTTGGACCGCTCATGCGTACGCGCTCCGGTAAATCACTTCCAACGTCGCGCCGGTCGCATAGTTCCCCGTCAGCTGGTAGATCTCCGTCCCCGGCGACGAGGGAGCCTGGAACGCCTCCCAGTTGCTTGCCTGCGGCTCGAGGAACGACAGGAGGTTACTCGCCCCGTTCAACAGGACGGTGCGTTTCTGCGTGTCCACTTCCATGTAGTTCCCGGATTCGATCGTGCCCGAGAACGACAGGCGCGACCCGTCGCTTTTGCGGATGATCGCGGCGTTATGGATCGTCCCGGCGACCTTGAAGATGACCGGGCTCGGCCGGTTACCCGCCTGGGCAACCGTGACGTTGCTGCCGACCGGCCCGCCCGCAGCGAGTTCTTTGCTCCGGGCGATATATCCGGTGGATTCCCCCCAGTAGAGGTGTTCAGTGTTCGCCGCGAGCCCCGACGCGGATTTGGCCCCGGCCACGATAAACGCCGGTTCGGGTTCTGTCCCGGCGAGTTTCGCCCGGCCGACCCAGCCGATGTTCGACAGGAGCCAGTACACATAGGTCGCGTCGACCGCGAGGCCGGTGACGAAGCCGGTGCCCGTCATCCAGTTCGCGTTCAGTTCCGCACCCGCCAGCGTGGCGCGGCCTATGCCGTTGCCCCATCCGAAGAAGATGTTGCTCCCGTTGAGAGCGAGCGCGTAGGGTTCGACTTCGAGGGTCAGCCATGGGTTTTCGCTCGAGCCACCCGCGATGGTAGCTCTACCGATCGACCGGCCGGCCGCCCAGAAGATGTTGCTCGCGTTGACGGCAAGCGCGACCAGCCCATTGGTCGCTTTCACCGGCAGCCATTCGTTTTCGACGGTGGCACCGGCAATGGTCGCACGGCCCACTACCCCGAGCCGCGTCCCAAGCGGGTTCCCGTCGCTGTCGGTGCCCCAGTACACATGCCCGCTGTCCACGGCAATCGACTGCGGGACGCGGGCCGTTTTCACCCATTCCGGTTCGATCGCCGTCCCGCCGATCGCCGCCCTGCCAATCGCGCTCGTCGCCCGGTTGCACCAGTAGATGTGCGAAGCGTCCACGCACACATTCCGCGCGTTCCCGCTGGGGACTTTCAGCCATTCCCCTTCCTGCGCCGCACCCGTCAACCCGGAGCCTTTAGCTGTCGTCTGCGTCTGCGAGTACGCGCGGGGGTCCTCCGCAAAGAACGGCGCCTGGTAGACCAGCCTCGGCGCGATCCCGTTGATGATCGGCTCGACTTCGCCGTCCAGCTTCACAAGCCGCTGGAGTTTCCGCCCGCCCGGCTCTTCCCACTTCATGAGTGCCGCCCCTACGTCGACGGTTTGCACCCACGGCGTGATCATCGCGGACAGTTCCGAATACGCTTCGGCCGGGGTCGCACCCATTACCTCGCCTTCCAACGTGATGACCCGGCCGTCCTCGTATTTCGTCTGGTTAATGGCACCGTGCGCGGTGGGGCGAACGCGCTTCGCGGCCCTAAGCGCGCCGACCCCGACCAATCCCTTGACCGAGATCAGCAGCCGCTTTGGATTCGCCACGTTTTCGTGTACAGCGATGGGTTCGCCGGCCGAATTGTTGACTGTGAGAACGGTCAGCATCGGTCACGCCACCTGGTCGAACGCTGCGATCGCCTCGGCGGCAGACATGCGCGCACCCGGCTTCCGATCCCGCGCCGATTCGTACTCCGCGCGGCTCCCTCCCGGCCACGGGCCCCAATGCCTGGACATCGTGCCGATCGCACCGGGGAATTCCGGCATGGGCATTTCACGCGGTGCTGCTTCTTCTTCGTCACGGCGTTTCATCGCCTGGCGAATCCCGCCCCACTGTGAATAGGCGCTCATCCATGCCTGCTGCAGCGCCGAGCAGGCGGCCTCCGCGGCCACTCGCGCCGCCTCAGCGTCCCTCGATGCCTGCTCTGCCTTCGCGCGGAAGTGCCTGAGGCCCGCGTCACTGTCGAAAATCGCCTGCTGCTCGTCCTGAATCTCGGCCTCAGCGGCACGCAGCGCCGCTATGCGCATCGTCGCTGCTCGGACGGTCGCCTGCGCCTTCGCGGCCTCCACTTCGACCGTCTGAACGCCCTCGCCACGTCCCCGCGCGGCGTCGACAAGCGCCGCACGCTGACGGTCAGGGAACGCCTCCACGACCGCCTGCGCGGCCGTCATCTCACGCTCCAGCTCGTCGCGTTCGCCCGCGATTCTCAGTCTCTCCTTGCGGAGCTCATCGATCTCCTGCTCGGGGTTCTTCCGCCGGGGGCTCATACGACCCTCCGGCCCTTCGACTCCTCGCTCATTACACGCCGCAGTTCGTCTACGCCACCGGGCGCATCCTCATACGCCGCCCACGCCGGTATGTCTTTCGCCAAAGCCTCCATCCCCTCGCTCGTCAGCCGCTGGCCCGGTACCGGCACACCAGCAGCCGCCAGCGCCGCCAAATGCGCCTGCTCCGGCGACGGCTCAGCGGGAGCACCGGGGATCTCGGCTGCCGACTGTCCTACCGTCTCAACCGTCGGCGCCACCGCCTCCGGAATGATCGCCGCGACCAGCTCCGCGGCCTGGTCGTGCCCCGCCGCTCGAAGCGCGTTCAACGCGATTGACCTTCGGTCATCTGACATCGCTGCACACCTTTCTCTTGGATTGGGTCGGGGTCATCTCCGACGCCCGTTCTTCATCATCATCTGGCGCCGGTTCTGCGCCATCTTGAGGCGGATTAACATGTCCTCCTCAGGGTCGGACGAGAACTCCGTTATCGCGTCAAGTTCGTCCAGCGCATCCGGCTCATCCATTGGCTCGCGCGCCGCCTCCGATTTGACCATCCCGTCCAAGCGCCCCAAGATCAGCGAGGCGCGGCGAACCTCGAGATCAGCCGCCGCAATCCCCGGATGGATGTAGCTACGCCCCGACCTGGCGCTCTTGACGAACAGCTCCGCCTCCGCCTCCTCCCGCAGCTTCGCCGCCATCCGGAGGGCCTCCGCGAACTCATGCAGCATCGGAGCAAACGCCGGCTGCCAAGTGCCTTCCCGGCCCATCTGCGCTACCAGCTCATCACGCTTGTTCATCCACGTCACGAGATCCGCGGAAGACGCGCCATCAGCGCCGTTTTCGCGCTTACCGGCCATCACCGAAGCATCTTTTTTGGTTTTGGCGGCACGTTTCTCTCGCGCATGGTTAGAACGATGAAGGACGGCTTAGAGCTGGTGATGTTGACGCCCCCCTGCGTGTAAGTAGCTGCCGCGCGGGGTGCTCTGCCACCGCCGGGGCGGCACTCGCCGCGCGGCCTTCCGTCCGGCGCCTCACCGACCGGGGTGGGAAGTCGAAGACTGCGACGGCCGCCAGCAGGAGGCACCCCTATCGCCCTGCCCGTCATGCGGCCTTGGTGATCAGCACGCAGATGAGCTTGCCGACATGCCCGGTTTCGTAGTCGACGAGGACACTGCCGTCTGCCTGGCAGTGGCGGGTCGACTCGACCATGAACGTCACGTCGCCCGTGGTGGCGGGCACGTTGACGACCAGGCTGCCGAGGCCGGCGCGGACGGCTGGTGGGTTGACGCCGGCTTTGATTGTGACGGGCCGTTCGCTGCCGCTGGTGTTCGTGATCCTGAGGACGAGGTGTGATCCGTCGTTTGCGCCGGCGATCGTGCCACCGTTACTTGGCGTGATCGCCGTGCCGGCCGGGGTGTTCGTTGCGGCGGCGAGGACGAGTGGTGTGGGTGTGGTTACGTCGCGTGGCATGTGTGTCCTTTCGGGTTGGTTGGTCGGTCGGGCTTACTGACCGGTGGGAAGTTGAAGGCTGCCGACCGCCGCGCTGCCCCACCAGGAGGCATCCCAGGGCGGCGCGGGGTCGGCCTCCGCGGCACGCGTGCCTGCGCCCGGCGAAGATGGGTTGGTCATCGGCTTGCCCTCCAGCTGTCGAGCTCCGATGCCTTGAAGTAGCTGCGGCTGCCTTCCTTGATCCGCGGCAGTCCGTTGCGCTTGTGCTGCGCGGAGAGCGTGTACATCTGCGACTTGCTGAGCCCAAGGTGTGCGGCTGCCTGCTCGACGGTCAGCCACGGCTCGGCAGCGGCCGGCGTGTCGATGAGGGCGGCGGCACGACGGGCGATGTCATCGAGTACGGCGTCGGGTAGCTCGAGCGCGACCGTCATGCGGCTTCACCGTGTAGGGCAGCGAGGCGTTGCCACTCCCGTTCGGCGTCCTCATCGCTCATGGTCGTGAGGTTCGCCACACGCTCGTCAAGCGTCTGAGCAGAAAGATTCCTTTCTGCACCCCTACCGGGGTGCGCAGAAAAGGAATCTTTGCTGCGCGCTTGCTGCGCGCCGGGTTGCGCAGAAACGCTGCGCAGAATCGAGAAGCGGTGTGGATCGCCCTTCACACCCCGGCCGTCTCGGTGCACATCGCCACCGCTGATGAGGTCGTCAAGCGTTGAATGCCACTGGCGCTCGGGTGAACCGACGGCTTGCTCTAGCTCGCCGCGGGTCAGCGCATCCCCGTCCCTGAGCGCGGCCAGGATCGCAAGGCGGTCGCTGACGGTGCGAGCGTCTGCGCGCTCGCCCTCCGCGATTGCGGCCCATGCTCCGGTCGCTGCGTCGTGATGGATTACGAGACTGCCCGGCGTGGTCGGGTAGCGGCTGAGCGCCAGGAGCACGCGCTCGCGCGGCTGCTGTGTGCGCTCCAACTCGAGCACGATGTCCGCGGTGCCGGCGATCGCACCGGAGCCGCGGACGCCCTCACCGTCCTCGCCGCCGCCCTTGCGCTGGTGTAGCGGGACCAGCGTGGCCACATCGCGCGCGGCGTCCACGAGCGGCTGCATCGCCTCCTGTGCGGCCCCTGCGTCCTTTTCGGCGTCACGCGGTAGCGCCGCCCAATAAGCGAACGTGTCGACGACCAACAGCACGGCGCCGACCCGCTTTACCTCCTGCACGGCACCGGCGACAAGCTCTTGCCAGCTCGGCTTAGGCCATGCGGCTTCGCGCGTCAGCACGCGCAGGGTCTCGAGCCTCGGAAGCTTGTGGGCGAGAGTCGCAGATGACTCCTCGCTGACGTACACGACCGGGCCCTGGCGGACGGTTCGACCGAGAAACGCGCCTGCGCCTGCCGCTACAGCCTCGCTCACCGCAAAGCCGAGGGTCGATTTGCCGGCCTTCGGCTTCGCCGCTAGAAGCGTGAGGCTGCCGGGTGCGAGGTATCCGGCCCAGATCCAATCGGGCTCCGCTGGCGTGTTACTGCGGAGCTCGTCGGCGCCGATGAACGGAAGCACCTTGTCGGCGTCCACGAGCGGCGTGCGAGGGTCGTTCTCGCGCAGGCGCGCAACGTCATCGCGGGTCACCGCCATGCGGGCTCCAGTGGCCTGGCGGCGAGAGCGTCCACGATGCGCGACTCGTGGCACTCGCCTTCGACGCATCGCACCACCACGGCCGAGCCCACATACGGCTCATGGAGGATCAACTCGCCTGAGCAGCACGGGCAGCTGGTCCGCCACCGATCCACGGCCTCGAAGTCGGGGCGATAGGCGATCGAGTGAACCCGGAGACGTTCGAGCAGCGCATCGAGCGGGCGCTCGAAGGGATCGGCGCGGAGTGCTTTCACAACGCCAGCTCCGGAAAGCACGCTGCCACCGGCTCATCTAGTGCTCGAGCGATACGGATGGCCGTCTCGATGCGCGGAGCGTTGCCCCGCTCAACACGGGCGATGGTGCTGCGTCCACAGTGACTGGCCCTAGCCAAGGATGCCTGGCTGTGACCCTTCAGGAGCCTGATGCGGGCGAGATGCCCCGGTACCCGCCGAGCGTGGCCATAGGATTCGGTCTGTGTCACTTGCGAGTCCATCTGTGTCCAGCCTGGCGGGGAGAGTGCCCTCCGGGAAGGGCCGCGCAAGTGACTTTGCGGCCCCCCCTCCTGGCCCGGAGCTCGTGGCGTTTCTGTTGGATGGTCAGCGCGAAGGGCGACCGGTTCTTTTCTCCTGGGAGGGTCTGCCGGTTCCGCGTCTCAAATGGACGAGCGAGGACCACGAACGACCACTGGCCCTCCCCCAAGCTGCGTGGGTGGCGGTACGCACGGAGGACCCCGACGCGTTCGACCTCGCCTATGGAATGGCGCTCGAGAATGAACGCGTCCGCGCCCCACTGCGATTTCTCGCAGCTGCGGCGTTGCGCGACATATGTGCCTGGGGGCCGGAGGAGATCACGGCGGAGCTGTTTCGAGACGATCCCAAATCGGCCAAACGCGCTGCGAAACGAGGACGGCTCCTATGGGCACGCCTCGGCGCGTGGCCCTGGTGGGGCGCGCACCATTGGTTCTCGCAGTCGCCTGGCAGCGCACTACCGGCGGCCTGGTGGGAGAACTCGGCTGCGACCGAGGCGTTGCACGACTGGCGCTACGCCAGGCTTACGAACTGAAGGGCAGAGCCTCCGGGCCCCCTACGCGCGAATCGGCTCTGGCTCCGGTCTTAGGCCCGTCATGCGATACACGTTCTTTGTCTCGCCCGTCTTCAGCCTGAGCTGCTGCATATCGAGCATGGCTTCCACCCGGTGGCCGAACAAACGCTCGAGCTCGGGAAGCAAGCTCTCATCTACTTTTCCGGTGAGGACGCTGTGATCATCGCGTTCAAGCTCGAAAGTCTTATGGAGCAGGCTGCCCCCAACGATTCGCCCCGCGACGGAGATGTGATCCTCAATCTCCTCGGCCTCATTTAGGAGCTGGAAGACCTGCGATGCAACCTCGTTGCTCATCTCAGCCTGTAGGGTGGCGCGCTCCGTCTGCCAGCTCAGCGCTGCTGCCGCCTCGGCGTCGGCTAGCGCCTTCGTAAACGCCACGATGTGGCCGGTCGCGCGTGGTCCAAGTTCCGCGACGCTCTCTAACAGTGCGTCGCGGTTCCTACTCGCGCTCTCTACAACGTCAAAGAACCGGGCTACGCTCACC
The DNA here is from genome assembly GCA_036498265.1 of Solirubrobacteraceae bacterium. GTDB lineage: Bacteria > Actinomycetota > Thermoleophilia > Solirubrobacterales > Solirubrobacteraceae > Palsa-744. The sequence goes on from DASYFT010000040.1 coordinate 35,629, forward strand.
TCGAGTAGCGATTCGCCCCCCTCCTCGAACAGTGCCTCTTGGCTGGTCGTCGACTGGTCGGATGGGACCAGCGTGAGCTCAAGTGAACCAGGGGCGGCGGCGGCAATGCGCAACTCAACCCCCTCGGCGATGTCACCCTGAATCACGCCTCTTGATGTGGTTCGCCCAGCAACCGACTGCGCGATCGATGCCAAGCTCTCCTGAAGCTCGCCCAGCGCCGAGGCCACCAACGGGACCTCGCTGCCGACGCCACGAGCCGGATTCCGACTGAGCACTAGATCCAGGGAGCCACGCACGGCGCCGATCAACATTTCCCGGCGTCGTTCCAAGCCCTCGCGCATCAGGGCGACGCCAGGGTCGTTCGCCAGCGCCTCATCGTCCGCCGACCCGATCGCCGCCGCTATCGCCTCAAGCTGCTCCCTGGGGTCAAACAACGTCTACCACCTCGATGAAGCCTTTGGGATCGCCATCCCTGTGTGTACCCCACAGGTTCTCCCAGTATTGCGCGGTCAGGGTGTACATCGCCGCCCCCGGATGTCCCGCTGGGTACGCAACCAGAGGGAACGAGTCGCATCCATGCAGAGGTCTCGAGCGCCGGCCGCCAAGCAGTCCAGCGAGCGTCACACGGTCCACCGCGTCCAGTCTTTCGTAGGCGGCGGCGTCGAGATGCGTGACGACGTCAATGTCCCCCGGGTCCTCCTTGGAAGTCACGAAGCTACCGTTCAACCACTCCGCTGTGATTGGCACGACGCGGCCAATCGCCTGACGCACCAGCACCCAACGATCAAACAGCTGGCGTCGGGTAATCGAGCCCGGAAAGCCATCGACTAGCACCGTCTTGATTTCGCCGGTCGTCGCCTTGTGCCTCCCCGGTGGAAGGCGATCGCTCCCGGGCGGTAGTTCGAGCGTCATCCCTCGAACTAGATCACATCGCGCGTAACTGCGGTCAACCACAGGACGGCGCAGCGAGCGTGGCAGTCGCATGTTCGCACCTTCGTTCACACCCCCCGAGGCTTGGCTGAGCCCGCGCGCTCGAAAACGGCTCTGGAATGCGCCATTCCCCCATGGGCCCGGCTGGACTCGAACCAGCGACCTACCGATTATGAGTCGGCAGCTCTGACCAACTGAGCTACGGGCCCGCTCGCGCCCGCGGGCGCGACCCGGAAGACGCTACCAGCGAGATGTGGAATGCTCCCCGCCGCCGGGCCGCCAGCAGGCGGCAGTCGGTTCCGCTCGTCAACAGGGGAGGAAGCAGATGCCAGCAGACCGCGCAGCGATCGTCACCGGGGCCTCCAGCGGAATCGGGCTGGCGATCTCCAGAGTGCTCGGAGAGGAGGGCTTCTCGGTCACCATGGCGGCGCGGCGGCCCGACAAGCTCGAGGCCGCCGTGGCCGGCCTCGCCGCCGACGGCCTGGACGTGCACGCGGTCGCCGCCAACGTCGCGGACGAGGACGACATCAAGCGGGTCGTCGACGACCACCGCGAGCGCACCGGACGTCTGGACGTGCTCGTCAACAACGCCGGCGTCGGCGTGGGCGCAGCCGCCGCCGAGATACAGACCAAGCGGCTCGACATGCAGCTCGACATCAACCTCCGCCAGATCGTCCTCTTCTACCGCGAAGCCCTCGACATGCTGCGCGCCGCCGCCGCCGAGCACAAGAACGCCCTCGTCGTGAACACATCGTCCATCTCGGGAAAGCGCGGCGAGGCCTGGCTTTCCGTGTACTCGGCCACCAAGCACGGCGTCGTCGGCTGGACCGAAGCGATGAACAAGGAGCTCGGCGGCGAGGGCATCAAGTCCACCGCCCTCTGCCCGGCCTTCGTCGACACGCCCATGACGGACTTCGTCAAGGGGCAGGTGGCCGCCGAGGAGATGATCCGCCCAGAGGACATCGCCGAGGCCGTCCGCTTCCTGCTGCGGGTCTCCCCCGCCTGCGTGGTCCCCGAGATGATGTTCGTGCGTCCCGGCGAGGCGCTCTAGCCCGCAGCGGGAGGGTCCGGGCTCGGTCAGCCCCGCGCTGAGACCGGTGCCTGCGGCCGTCGCTCGGTCACCGTCGCGTCATTGTCTCCCGAGACCCGCGCCTTCGGCCGTCCCAGCCGTCGGGCCACGACCTCCCCGCGAGGATCCGATCCCTGGAGGAAGAGCCGGCGCAGCCGCAGCCGCCGGCCCCGCAGCGCGCGATGGTCGCTGATCGCTCGGTCGAGCTCGAGGCCTGTCGCGCTCGACAGGCTGTCCTCCAGCTGGCGCGTCAGGATCGCGAGCTCGCGGGCTGTCACCGCGCGCATCCGCGAAGCTCGCGTGAACCGGTCCCAGGACTTGGCGAACGACAGGAAGTCCGTGCGCCCGCCGCAGCGGTGGGCCGCCAGCATCGGGCACACGCCGCCCTCTCCGTCCACGTAGGCGCCCGCAATGATCCGCTGGTTGGTGCGCAGCCCTTCCAGCATCGCCTCGCGGGTCGCCACCGGCATGCAGTCGATCGCCAGGCGCAGCTGCTCGACGGAGTGGGTGCGGTGGCGGCGGCGGTTTCGCATAGGCTGTGGCCCGCCGCCGGCCTCCTTCGCCGGCATCGGAGCGCGGCAAAGCGTAGGACATGCCTTCCCGGCCGGCAACGAATTCCCTTCTCTGAAAGGAAAACTGCATGAAGCTCGGCGTGCACATCGGCTATTGGGGCCTCGGTCTCAGCTCGGAGGACCAGCTCACCATCGTCCAGGAGGCCGAGCGGCTGGGCTACGACTCCGTGTGGGCCGCCGAGGCCTACGGCTCGGACACCGCCACCGTGCTCGGTTGGCTCGCCGGGCAGACCTCCAGGATCCGCCTCGGCTCCGGGATCTTCCAGATGCCCGGCCGCTCTCCCGCCATGACCGCCATGACCGCCGCCACCATCGACCAGCTCTCGGGCGGGCGCATGCTGCTCGGGATCGGCTCCTCCGGCCCGCAGGTGGCCGAGGGCTGGCACGGGCAGCGCTTCGCCAGGCAGCTGCAGCGCACGCGCGAGTACGTCGCCGTCGTTCGCATGGCGCTCGAGCGCCAACGCGTGGAGTTCCACGGCGAGACGCTCGAGCTGCCGCTGCCCGACGGCCCCGGTAAGGCGCTCAAGCTGACCATCTCCCCCGTCCAGGAGAGGATCCCCGTCTACCTCGCCGCCATCGGCCCCAAGAACACCGCGCTCGCCGGGGAGATCGCCGACGGCTGGATCCCCACGCTGTTCTCCCCCGAGCACGTCTCCGAGCTCCGGCCGCTGCTCGAGGAAGGCGCCGCCCGCTCCGGCAAATCGCTCGAGGGCTTCGACATCGCCCCCACCGTCAACGTCTTCATCACCGACGACCTCGAGGCCGCGCGCAACGCCATGCGGCCCTTCATCGCGCTCTACGTCGGCGGCATGGGCTCGCGCGAGCAGAACTTCTACAACCAGCTCGTCCAGCGCTACGGCTTCGAGGACGCCGCCTCGCGGGTCCAGGACCTCTACCTCGAAGGCAAGCGCGAGGAGGCCATGGCCGCCATCCCCGACGAGCTCATCGACACCGTCTCGCTCTGCGGGCCGAGCGACGTCGTCCGCGAGCGCCTCGCCGTCTACCGCGACGCCGGTGTCGGCACGCTCGGCGTCACGCCCACCGCCTTCACCGCGCCCGAGCGGCTCGAGCAGCTGCGCCTCGTCGCCGAGCTCGCGGCCTGACCGAAGCCCCGTGAGCGACGCCGCTCCGCCGCCGCGACGGGTGCTGCTCGGCGCCTTCGGCGACCCGGGGCACGCCTTCCCCATGATCGCCCTCGGCCGCGCGCTCGCCGCCCGCGGGCACGACGTCACGCTCCAGACCTGGACCCGCTGGCGGGACCACGTCCAGGCGGAGGGCCTCAGCTTCGCGCCCGCGCCCGAGTACGAGGTCTTCCCCTCGGGGCCCGAGCCCCTCGACTTCTACGAGGCCGTCGTCCACGCCAGCAACGACACCCTGCCGCTGGTGCGAGAGCTTCGCCCCGACGTCGTCGTGGCCGACATCCTCACGCTCGCGCCCGCGCTCGCCGGCGAGCTCGCCCACGTTCCCGTCGCGACCCTCATCCCCCACGTGCACCCGCACGGCGAACGCCACTTCCCCATCTACTCGCTCGGCGCCCGCATGCCCCGCACCGCCGCAGGGCGGCGCCTCTGGCGCCGGGCGCAGGGGGCGGTCGACCGCGGCCTCGAGCGGGGACGGCGCGAGCTCAACGTCACCCGCGCAAGGCTCGGCCTGCCACCGCATGCTCATGTGCACGGCGGCATCAGTCGCGAGCTCGCCCTCGTCGCCACCTTCCCGCAGCTCGAGTATCCGCGTAGCGCCGGCTGGGGCCCCAACGTCCACGTCGTCGGGCCGCTCATGTGGGAGCCGCCTGCCGCCGACGTCGAGCCGCCGCCCGGCGAGGAGCCGCTCGTGCTCATCGCGCCCTCCACCGCGCAGGACTCGAGGCACCGGTTGCTCACCGCCGCGCTGCGCGGGCTCGCCGATGCGCCCGTGCGCGTGCTCGCCACCTGGAACCGGCGGCTGCCTCCCCATCCGCTCCCCGTGCCCGGCAACGCGCGCCTCGTCGACTGGGTCTCCTACTCCCGCACAATGCCCCGCTGCGACGTCGTCGTCTGCCACGCCGGGCACGGCACGCTCGTCCGCGCGCTCGCCAGCGGCTGCGCCGTTGTCGCCGCTCCCGCCATCGGCGACATGAACGAGAACGCCGCCCGCCTCGACTGGGCTGGAGCCGGCGTGCGCCTGCCTCGCCGGTTCGTCTCGCCGCGGGGTGTGCGCCTGGCCGTGGAGCGTGCGCTCGGCGATCCCTCCATCCGCGCCCGCGCGCGCGAGATGGCGGCCTGGGCCGCCTCGCACGATGCCGGGGCCGCCGCCTCGGTGCACGTCGAGCGGCTCGCGTCCTGATCGGCGCGCGGGCTTGCGCGAGACCGGTGCGCACCGACAGCCGTCGGCGCGCCGGCGACGGCATAATCCTTCGCTGTGGACGAAGCCGTTGCCCGCTTCTGCGCCGCCTCGAGGTCGAAGGACATCGACGGCATGATCGCCACGCTCGCGCCCGACGCCGAGCTCGTCTCGCCCATCTCCGGACACCTGGTCTTCCGCGGCGTAGAGGATGTCCGCTTCCTGCTCGGAGCCGTCTACAACCTGCTCACCGACGTCGAGTGGGAGCGGGACGTCGGCGACGGTCAGCTGCGGCTGGCGCTCAGCCGCGCCAAGATCGGCGGCATTAGGGTCACCGATGCCATGGTGTTCGAGTTGGACGACCAGGGCCGCATCTGGCGCATTCGCCCGCATCTGCGTCCGTGGCTCGCATTGAGCGTCTTCGCATTGCTCGTCGGCCCGAAGGTCGCACGACGCCCGGACGCTGTGCGGCGGGCGCTGCGCACTCGGTGGCGCTGACCGATCACAAAGCTCCGGGGGTGGGACTCGAACCCACAACCTCTCGATTAACAGTCGAGCGCATCTGCCAAATTGAGCTACCCCGGACTGAGCTACCCCGGAAGGAAGCGGGGAGCGCGCCTCATTCTACGCGAGCACAATCGGGTGCCGCGACCGTCCTGAAACCCACCTCGATCTCAGCGTGGCAGTTGGCGCACACGAGCAGGCACCTCGCCGCCTCCTGCCTGGCAGCCGCCAGAGACCGGGTCACGCCCCGGTGACTGACGGCGAAGCGCTTCTCGGCAGGAACCAGGTGATGGAACTCGAGCGCCGCGATACAGCGGTCGTACCCGCAGAGCTTGCACGCACCGCCCGCCTCTTCCACAAGCACCCGCTTGACCTTGCGCCTGCGTCGGCTCACAGCCTCGGCTCGGCACCTGTTGCAGCGGTACCCGCCCGAACTGCGGCGGCTGAAAGGCGTCAGGCCGTGCTGTGAGCACTGCAGGAGCAGACGCGGAGTGCCCTTCCGAGATGCCTGGCGCCGCTCGGCCCATTGGGTCGTCAGTCCGAACTCGCGGAGCCAGTGGCGAACCGTCGTCTTGCTGCGGCCGACGGTCTCCGCTATCTGGGCGGTCGACATCCCGGCTTCTATCAGCGGGACGAGCTCAGCTCGGACGAGCGCTCCTTTCGCGGCGTGTGTCGCGTGATGTGCGGCACGTAGCCCATGCTTCTGCGCCCAGTAGGCGACCGTGCTTTCGTGCACGCAGGCTCGGCGCCCGATCTCGGCGAGCGACAGGCCATCGGCGAGGAACTGCTCGAGAGCTGCGCGATCCATGCACCGCATTGTCCGCGCCGCTTGGGACGAAACGCTCGAGAAACGCCTGGAAATCGGACGTTCTCGCGCCAGGTTTCGGCTCCGGCGAACCGCACGCCCACCGGCGGCGCGCACCCGCTCAGCCGCTCATCCCTCCCTCTCCCCCGTCCCATCCAGCACCCGCGCGTAGGCCAGGTCGAACTCGCGTTTGACCTCCGCGCGCTGGCGGGCGAGCACGCTCACGTCGCCGCTGCCGGCACCGCGGGCGCGCTGGACCCGGCGGTCGAGCCGCGCAAGCTCAAGCTGCAGGCGCTGGACCTCCAGCATGTCCGGCTGGGCGTGCTCCCTTCCCCCCTGCACGACCAGCTCCGCCAGCAGCGCCTTCAGCTCCGGATCCCCGTCGAGGTCGCCCAGCCGCTCCACGTCCCCGGCCAGCGGCTCGTGCAGGCTCCCGTCGCGCAGCCGCCTGGCGGCTCGCCTCAGCAGCTCGCTCGAGAAGTGCTCATCCACGTCGATGCCCTGGAGCGCCCTCGCACCCTCCTCGGGCGAGGCGATGCACAGCGCCAGGAACGCCCGCTCGGTCTCCTCACGGCCCGACACCCCCACAGCGGCGCCCGTGCGCGAGCCGTTCGCCTGCCGGGCGCCCCGGTCCTCGACCGGCCCTCGCCCGGGGGCGAGCAGCCTCTCCGCCACGCTCTCGGGCAGCTCCAGTCGCCCCGAGACCATCCGCGTCAGCTCCATCCGCATCGCGCTCGGCGCGAGCGTCGCGAACACCGGGCGCAGCTCTTCGATCATCCGGTCCCGCCCCTCCGGCGAGGAGTGCTCGCCGCCCGCCAGCACCCGCTCGACGCGGAAGCGCACGAACGCCACCGATTCGGTCACCGCCGCCTGCATCGCCTCGGGACCGTCCCGGTGGATGAGCTCCGCCGGGTCCGAGCCGGCGGGCAGCGGAACCACGCGAAGCTCCAGCTTGCGCCGCGCCGCGAGGCTCGACGCCCGCAGCATCGCCTCCTGCCCCGAGCTGTCGGCATCGAGCGCCAGGAGGACCGTCTGCGCCATCCGCGAGAGCTCCCCCAGCTGCTCCCCCGTGAGTGCCGTGCCCATTAGCCCGACCGCGTTCGTCATCCCGGCCTGGTGCAGCGCGATCGTGTCCGTGTAGCCCTCGCAGAGGATCACCTGGCCGGCGCGGGCCGCCTGCGCTCGGGCGAGGTTGGCGCCATACAGGTGCAGGCCCTTGTGGTAGACGTCGTTGTCAGAGGTGTTCAGGTACTTGGGCTTCTGATCCTCGCTCGTAGCCCGCGCCCCGAAGCCGAGCACGCGCCCCCGCGTGTCGGTCAGCGGGAACATGATCCGCGCGCGGAATCGGTCGTACAGCTGGCCGTTCTGGCGCGAGCGCTGGGCGAGCCCGGCGTCGTAGAGCTCGCGGTTGGAGAACCTCCCCTGGCGCGAGGCCAGCAGGACGCGGTCCCACGCGCTCGGCGCGTAGCCGACGCGAAACGCCCTCAGTACGTCCTCGCCGAGCCCCCGCCGCTCCAGGTAGTCCCGCGCGCGCGCAGCCTCCTTCGACTCCCACAGGTAGCGCTCGTAGTAGCTCGCGGTGCGGTCGAGCAGCTCGAGCAGCCGCGCCCGGCGCTGCCTGCGCTCCGCCTCTCGAGGGTCCTCCTCCTCGCGCTGGAGCTCCACCCCATAGCGGTCGGCCAGCAGCTCCAGCGCGCCCCTGAAGTCCACGCCCTCGGTCTCCTGCACGAACGTGAACACGTCGCCCGAGGCCTGGCAGCCGAAGCAGTGGTAGACCTTCTGCCCGGGGTCGATGCCGAACGACGGCGTGCGCTCGTCGTGAAACGGGCAGAGCCCCTCGTAGCGCGCCGGCCCCGCGCGCCGCAGCTCGGTGCGCGCCGAGACGAGCTCCACGAAGTCCACCGCGTCGCGCACGCGGTCCCTCGAATCGCTCGTGTAGAGGGCCACGACGGCAACGCTAGCGGGCGAACGCCTGCGGCACCTGGAGCTCGGTGTACCGCCTGATGCAGTAGCGGTCGGTCATGCCGGCCAGGTAGTCGGTGACCCGCTCGGCGAGCTCGTCCTCCGTGGGGCCCGCTCCCTCCTCCGGCCCGGGCGGAAGCAGCTCGGGATGCTCCACGTAGTGGTCGAACAGCCGCCTCAGCACCGCCGCGATCTTCGCGTGCTCGGCGCGGACCGCCGGCCCCAGGTACACGCGCTGGAACATGAAATCGCGTAGCTGATCCATCGCCGGCCCTGCCTTCGGCCCCTGGACGATGTCCCCGGCCGCCTGCGAGTGCTCGACCATGTCGTGGACGAGCGTGTCGATCCGCGCCGAGCCGCTCGCGCCGAGCACCGCTATCGGCTCGCGCGGCAGCTCCTCATCGCGCAGCAGGCCCGCACGTACCGCGTCGTCGATGTCGTGGTTGATGTAGGCCACGCGGTCGATCACACGCACGATCCGCCCCTCCAGCGTCGCCGCCGGCGCCGTCCTGCTCGAGTGCCTGGCGATCCCGTCGCGTACCTGCTCGGTGAGGTTCAGCCCGGCGCCGTCGCGCTCGAGGCGCTCGACGATCCGCAGCGAGTGCTCGAAGTGGCGGAAGTCGCGCCCGAAGCGCTCTTTCAGGCAGCTGTCGAGGACCTCCTCGCCGATGTGGCCGAACGGCGGGTGGCCGAGATCGTGCCCCAGCCCGATCGCCTCGACCAGGTCCTCGTTGAGGCGCAGCCCGCGCGCCACCGTGCGCGAGATCGTCGTCACCTCCAGCGTGTGCGTAAGCCGCGTGCGGTAGTGGTCGCCCTGCGGGGCGACGAACACCTGCGTCTTGTGGGTCAGCCGGCGGAACGCCTTGCTGTGGACGATCCGGTCGCGGTCGCGCTGGAAGGGCGTGCGCAGCGCGCAGTCCTCCTCGGCATGCGCGCGCAGCGCCGGATAGGAGCGTGCCGCCAGCTCCGAGAGCCGCTGGTCCTCCTCTTCGCGCACGCGTTCGGCGAAGCGCGCCGCGACCACGTCCCGCTCCGTCGCGACGCTCACCGCTCGATCCTCTCGCCTGCGATGTCCGCTCAGTCCTCCCGTTTCCAGTCGCCGCGCAGCGTGGCCACGTGGACCCAGTGATGCCAGCCGCGCATCTCGCCCGGGTCCTCGTCGAACACCGGCGCGCCGCCACCGGGCTGAGGCAGGCTCTGCGCGGCGTCCGAGTCGATCCTCAGGTCGACGCCCCGTTCGTGCAGCGCGGCCACGTCCGCCGCCTCCACGAACCGGCGGCCGTGCCCGGTGGTGGAGATCACCAGCCCGTGGAAGATGTCCTGTTCGGGCGCCGCGACCACGTGGTGCACCGTGCCGATCTGCTGCCCGTCGGAGGCGAGCACAGGCACGCCTTTCTCGAGCACCTCATACGCGATGGGAAGTCCCTCGTCCATCGATCCAACAATACCGCCGCCCATCAGGCGGGCCGATGGCGCCGGGGGCGGACGAGCGCCGGGCGCCTCAGCGAGAGCGGGCCGCCGCGGGCATCAGCCGCAGGTTCGCGTGGTGCTCGAGCGTCGCCGCGATCGCGCGCTCTGCCTGGCCCAGGGCGTGATCCGGCGCCTCCGGTACCTCGTTCAGGCCGCGGGCCAGCGCCTCGGTCATGAAGCCGTAGGCATCCGCCCCCAGCGCGAAGGACCCAGCCTCGCAGGCGCCGCACACCACCCCTCCGGCGGGCCCGGAGAAGCCGACCAGGTGCTCGCGCTCCCCGCACGCCGCGCATGCCCCCAGCTGCGGCGCGAGGCCCGCCGCGAGCAGCAGCTTCAGCCGGAAGGCGAGCGCCGCCGCCCATGCGCTCGACGACGCGCTCGAGCCGCCCGCGCCGTCGCCCGGCGCGCGGCCCTCCCCGGCCTGCTCGTCGAGCAGCGCGAGCTGGCGGCAGAGCAGGTTGAACACGCCGGGATGGGGCTCCGATGTCTCGAACAGCCGCCCCACCGCATCGCAGGCGCGCGCGGCGGCGTCCAGCGCCCGGCTGTCGCCGCGCAGCCTGGCGTGCCCGTCCACCGTCTGCGCGCCGGTTACCGTAAGCAGCTCGCTTCGGCCCTCGTGCAGCTCGATCTTCAGGCGGAAGAACGGCTCGAGCCGGCCGCCGAAGCGGCTGCGAGCGCGGCGCACGCCCTTGGCGATCGCGCTGATGCGGCCGCGGCCAGGCGTGTAGAGGTGCAGGATGCGATCCGCCTCGCCGTAGCGCATCGATCGCAGCACCACGGCCTCGCTCTTCAACGGTCCAGGCATCTCCGACGATCGAGTCTAGGACGCGTGACGGCGGCCCGGCCGGGCGGTTGGCTCCTACGCGTGCGGGTAACCCGAGTCGCGCGGTCACTCGAGCGCACGAGCGACCCGCCGCTGACGCGAATCATTGCGCCCAGCGACTATACTTTCTGAAGTAATGCACCAGATCACCGTCTACACCACCGACCCCTGCTCGTTCTGCACGCGCGTGAAGGGACTCCTGAGCGCGCGCGGCGTCCAGTTCGCCGAGGTCAACCTGTCGAAGGATCCCGACGGCCGGGCCGAGCTGGTGCGGCTGACCGGCATGATGAGCTTCCCCCAGGTGCTCGTGAACGGCGAGCTGCTCGGTGGCTTCGCCGAGCTCCACGCCGCCGCCGAGAGCGGCCGCCTCGAGGAGCTACTGGCCGCCTGAGCGGGCTCGCCGCCTGCGCGGCGGTCGCTGGCAGCTCTCGCAGACGTAGGTGCCGCGGCCGCCCACGACCAGCTTCGTGACCACGCCCTCCCCGCCCGGGCACGGCTCCCCCTCTCGGCGGTGCACGAGGAACTGGTTCTGGAAGGACCCGCTGGCGCCGTCGATGTCGCGGAAGTCGTCGATCGTCGCGCCGCGCGCGTCGATGCCGGCCAGGAGCGCGTCGATCACGCCCGTGCGGATCGCCTCCCACTGGCGCCGCGTGAGGCTGCCCGCCGGGCGCAACGGGTGGATCCTCGCCCGGAACAGCGCCTCGTCGGCGTAGATGTTGCCCACGCCGGCCACCCGCCGCTGGTCGAGCAGGAAGGACTTCACCGGGGTGCTCCGGCCACGGGCGATCCTCTGAAGGTGCTCGGCGGTGAAGCGCTCGTCGAGCGGCTCGAGGCCCAGCCGCGCGTCGAAGAACGCCTCCATGGCCTCGGAGCCCGGGAGCAGCTGGCCGGTCCCGAACCGGCGCGCGTCGACGAACGCGAGCCGCAGCGGGCCCCTGGGGCCGGCGCTCGCGACGTCCCCGCCGCCCGGGCGGCGCCTTGGCGCGGGCCCGAGCAGGAGGCGAACGCGCGTGTAGGGCGGGTCCTCGCCGGCGACGTCCGCGGGGCGCCAGAGCACTCCGCCGGTCATCCGCAGGTGCTGCGCCAGATGGACATCGTCGCTGAGCGTCCACACCAGGTACTTGCCGCGGCGCCCGAGCCGCTCGACGACCCGGCCCGTGAGCGCCGCCTCGAGCTCGTCCGGCGCCGCCGGGCTCGACCAGCGCGGGTCGAGGATCTCGATCTGCTCGAGCCTTCGGCCCTCCACCAGCGGGGCGAGCTGGCGCCTGATCGTCTCGACCTCGGGGAGCTCGGGCATGGTGCCTCAGCTTATGAACGGCGCGCCCGGAAGCCGCGCGGCGTCACGGCCGGTCAACCAACGAAGCGCGCTCGCCCCCACGTCCGAGAGCGGCCCGTCGTGCCGCGGCGCCGCGCGTGCGGCGCCGGACCGGGCGCGCCGGAGCATCGCCCCGGTTGCGGCGAGCAGCGGCGCGTGCTCGCGGGTGTGGTCGGTGCCCGGGTGCGCGGGGTCGACGCCGTGGTCGGCGGTCACGACCAGCAGGTCCTCCTCGCCGATCCGCTCGAGGATGCCCTCGAGCCGCCGGTCCACCTCCTCGAGCGCGCGGCCGAAGCCCGCGACGTCCTTGCGGTGGCCGTAGAGCTGATCGGTCTCGATCAGGTTCACGAGCACGAGGCCGCCGTCGAGCCGGCCGAGCAGCTCCTCGACGCTGTCGAGCGCCTGCGCGTTGCTCGCGCCCGAATGCGAGCTCGTGACGCCCGCACCGGCGAAGAGGTCGTGGATCTTGCCGACGCCGTGGACCTCGATGCCCGCCTGCTGGAGCTCGTCGAGGTAGCTTCGCCGCGGCGGGCGCAGCGCGAAGTCGCGGCGGCCGTCGGTGCGCCGGAACGCACCTGCCGCCCCGCTGAACGGCCTGGCGATCACGCGTCCGATTGCGTGCTCGCCGCTCATCGCCGCGCGCGCCGCCGCGCAGGCGCGGTAGAGGTCCTCGGGCGGGACCCGCTCCACGTGGGCCGCCAGCTGCAGCACGGAGTCCTGCGAGGTGTAGAGGATCAGGGCGCCGGTGCGCAGGTGCAGCTCGCCGAGCTCCTCGATCGCGGCGATCCCGTTGTAGGGGCGGTTGCCGATCACCTCGTGGTCCATCTCGGCGACCAGCCGCTCGATCGTCTCCGCGGGGAACCCCTTCGGATACGTGGGCAGGGGGCGCTCCAGCACCACCCCCATCAGCTCCCAGTGTCCGCTCACGGAGTCCTTGCCGGGGCCCATCGCCCGCAGGCGGCCGTGGATCGCCGGCGGATCCGCCACGGTCGGGACGCCGGCGAGCGCTGTGATGGAGCCGAGCCCCAGCGACTCCATGACCGGCAGGCGCAGGCCGCCGAGCGCCTCGGCCACGTGCGCGAGCGTGTTGGTGCCCTCGTCGCCGTAGTCGGCCGCGTCCGGCAGGGCTCCCACGCCGCAGGCGTCGATAACCAGCACGAGCGCCCGCCGCCCGCCGGTGCCTGCCCCGGACCGGCTCAACGCGTGGCGCGCGGGTGCGCGCTGAAGTAGGCGTCCTTCAGCCGCTCGGCGGACAGGTGCGTGTAGACCTGCGTGGTCGCGAGGTCGGCGTGGCCAAGCATCTCCTGCAGCGAGCGCAGGTCGCAGCCGCCGGAGAGCAGATGCGTCGCGAACGTGTGGCGCAGCGTGTGCGGGCTCATCTGCCGATCGAGGCCTGCGGTGCGCGCGTGGCCCTGGATGATCTTGTAGAGCCCCTGGCGGGTGAGCGGCGTGCCGTGGCGGCCCAGGAACACCCGGGTCTCACCACGCGTGCCGGCGAGCGGCGGCCGTCCGCGGGCGCAGTAGGCGCGCAGCGCGCCGACCGCATCGCGGCCCACCGGCACGAGGCGCTCCTTGGCCCCCTTGCCGCGCGCGCAGAGGACGGCCTCGTCGAGGTCGACGTCGGCGAGCTCGAGCCCTATCGTCTCCGAGCAGCGCAGCCCGCACGCGTACATCAGCTCGAGCAGCGCGCGGTCGCGCAGCGCGAGCGGGTCGGTCCCGCGCGGCTGGCCCAGCAGCCGCAGCACCTGGTCGCGGGAGAGGACCCGCGGCAGCCGCTGCGTCTTGCGGGGGCCGCGCAGATCGGCGGTGGGGTCGTGCTCGATCGCGCCCTCCAGCCGCAGGTGCCGGTAGAAGGAGCGCAGGCAGGCCACCTTGCGCGCGAGCGTCGATGGGCCGACGGCCGGGCGCTCCTGCGAGCCCGCGGCGAGCTCGGAGAGGAACTGCGCGATCTGCCCGTGACCCGCGTCCGTCGCCTCGAGGCCGTGCCGGTCCAGGAACTCGCCGTACTGGAGCAGGTCCGAGCGGTAGGCCGCGAGCGTGTTGCGCGAGAGCCCGCGCTCCAGCTCCAGGTAGGCGAGGAAGTCGAGTACCAGAGGGCCAATCGAGGCTGCCTCGGGCGGTGCGCCGGTCCCGGTCGGGCTCATGCCTGGAAGCTTCGCGGCTCGGGCACCCGCTCCCTGGGCGTGCAATCAGGCGTTCAGGCGCCGCTCGAGCCACATCAGCCCTATGAGCGTCTTGGCGTCGCGGCACTCCTCGATCGCGTCCCCGAGCCGCGCGAGCGGCCAGCCGACGATCTCGATCCGCTCGTTCTCGCCGCTGTCGGCGCTGGAGTCGAACAGGTCGCCGGCGAGGAACAGGTGCACGCGCTCGTCGGTGAAGCCGGCGCTGGTGTAGTAGGTGAGGATCGGCTCCCAGCTGCGCGCGCCGCGCCCGATCTCCTCCGCGAGCTCGCGCTGCGCCGCCGCCAGCGGCTCCTCGCCGTCGACGTCCAGGCGGCCGGCCGGAATCTCCAGCAGGTCGGGCTCGCCGACCGTCTCGCGGGGCTGGCGCACGAGCCACACGCGCTCGCCGTCGTGGGCCACGATCCCAACGGCGCCGCTGTGGCGGACCACCTCGCGCGTGACCTCCTCGCCGTCGGCGTGGCGGAAGCGCTCGACGCGAACGTCGAAGAAGCGCCCGTGGTAGACGGTCTCGCCGCCGAGCGGCTCGAACGCGCGCGGTGACGCCGCCCGCTCGCGTGGGGCTCCGGTCCCGGGATCCTCAGCCGGCACGCTGCTCGCCCCCGCCGGCGTCGTGCAGGGAGCTCGCCTCGCCGGCCATCTCGGCGAGGGCCGCGCCGCCGGCGAGCGCCGCGGCGAAGAACAGAGGGTCCTCGGCGAGCGAGCGGCCCATCGTCTCGGTCGCCAGCCCGCTGGAGGCGTAGGCGGGCAGCTCGATCGCGGCCCGGCGCCAGTCGTGGCGCGTGATCCGCGCCGGGCGGGCGACGTCGGGCGAGAGCACTGGGCGCCCGGGCTTGGCACCGCCGAACACCGAGCGCAGGCCGGCACGCAGATCGGCGCCGACAGGCGAGCGCACGCCCGCGGGCAGCGCGACCGTGACGGGCTCCAGCAGCAGGTCGAGGACCGTGATCGTGTGGTGCGAGATCCCCCGGTGGCGCGAGCGCTCATCGCCCGAGGACATACGGGCCACGAGCAGCGTGGGGCACCCCAGCGCGAGCGACACGTGCGCCGAGTCGAGCGCGGCCATCCCGCCGTGCCCGAGCGGCGAGCGCGAGCCCACGATGCCCGGCCCCGGACCGCAGACCGCGGCATCCCAGCCGAGGGTGTGCAGGGCGTGGTGGATCGCCCCAGCCGTCGTCACCGCCTCGCCCTCGCCTCCGAAAGCGGACCCGGCCGTCAGGTGACCGGCGAGCAGGCCGCGCCGGCGCAGCTCGCGAACCGTTCGCGAGTGCCCGCCCGGCAGGGCCCCGCCCTCGGTCTGCACGTAGCCGAGGGTCATCGACGGCGAGACGCGCGAGAACGCCCAGGCGACGGCCGCGAGCTGCCCGTGGAGCGCCAGCACGGCCACGGGCCTCTGGAGCGGCAGCTCCATGTCCTCGTCCTCCACCACCGCGACGGCGTGCTGCAGGCTCGTGTAGTTGAGCTTCATCACGTGCTGCCCGGCGGCCGCCCGGGCGCCGAGGCCGCGCGTGAGGTTCACGTGGACCACGTCGAAGCCGCCGGAGCCGAGCCGCAGGTCGAGCGCCTGGACATTGACGATGACCTCGTCGCCGACCTGCGCGCGGCCGACGAGCGATACGTCCGCGATCGCCGCTCGCCGCTCGCCCGAACCGCCCGAACCGGCCGGCCCGCCCGAACCACCCGAATCAGCCGGCTCGCCCGCGAGCTCGACGACGAGCCGCTGCTCGCCACCCTGCGGCGGGGGGGCGCCGGGTGCGGATGCGGGGTCGAGGGTGTCCGGATCCCGGGCCTCTACGACGGTGGCGGCGCGCAGCTCGAGCATCTCGCGCGGGAAGCTACCGGGCCGGGTCGCCGGGCAGCGCCGCCGGGTCGCCAGGCAGCGCCGCCGCCTCGTCGAGCAGCGCGAGCGCCACGTCGAGCATCTGCTCGAGCGCCGCGACGCTCACCCGCTCGCCGGGCTCGTGGTTGCGCTCGGTGCCGTTGGCGAGGTTCACGGTCTCGAGGCCGGCGGCCACGAGCGCGTTGGCGTCGGAGCCGCCGCCGGTCGAGATCCGTCGCGGCTCGTGGCCGCAGGCCCGCAGCGCGGCCTCGGCCGCCGCGAGCGCCGGGGAGCCGCCCGGCAGGCGGTAGCCGGCGAACGTGCGCTGCACGCTCACGTCCACGTCGCAGTCGCAGTCCGGCGCGTTGGCGGCCTGGTGGACGCGGTCGACCACCTCGGCGGCGAGCGCCTCGGCCCGCGCGCCGTCGAGGCCGCGCACCTCCGCCAGCAGCGAGCAGTGCTCGGGCACGACGTTCAGCGCGGTGCCGCCCGAGATCGTGCCGACGTTGACGGTGCTCTCCGGGTCCACGCGGCCGAGCGGCATCGAGGCGATGGCCCGGGCGGCCGCGAGCACGGCGCTCCGGCCGGTCTCGGGACGGATGCCCGCGTGCGCCGCTGCACCGTGGAAGGACGCCTCGATCCGGAAGTGGCTCGGCGACGCGACGACCACCTCGCCGATCGGCGAGGCGTGGTCGAAGACATAGCCGAAGTCGCTGCGCAGGCGCGAGACGTCGAACGCCCCCGCACCGGCGAGTGCGATCTCCTCGCCGACCGTGAAGAGCAGCTCGACGTCGACCGGCGCACCCTCGCCGCTGACGTGGCGCGCCAGCGCGAGCAGGACCGCGATCGCCGCCTTGTTGTCGGCGCCGAGGATGCCGGGGTTGGCGTTCTCCCAGACGCCGTCGACGAGCACGGGCTCGATCTCCGCCTGCAGCGGAACGGTGTCGAGGTGCGCGCACAGGAGCAGAGAGCGCCTGCCGCCGGTGTCCGCGGCGGCGGGGATCCGCGCAAGCAGGTTGCCGCAGTCCGATCCGGTGACCGCGCCCGCCCCGTCCTCCTCGACGGCGAGGCCGAGCCCGCGCAGCTCGGCCGTGACCCGCTCGGCGCAGGCGCGCTCCCGGCCCGAGGGGCTCTCGATCCGGCACAGCTCGGCGAAGATGTCGTTGAGGTGGCGGCGCTCGATCGTGCCGGCTCTGGGGACCGCCGCCCCGGCGCTCACGGGCGGCCGGCGCGCTCCGGCGGGGAGCCGGCCTCGGCGCGGGCGTCCTTGACCTGGAAGTCCTCGCGCCCGGCGGCGCGCTGCAGGGCGGCCTCGATGAACCCGCGGAAGAGCGGCGAGGGGCGCTCCGGGCGCGACTTGAACTCGGGGTGGAACTGCGAGGCGACGAAGAACGGGTGGTCCTCCAGCTCGATGGCCTCCACGAGGCGCTCGTCCGGGGAGGTGCCGGAGATCCGGAGCCCGCCGCCGGCGCCGTCGGCGCCCGCGTTCAGCAGCCGCTTGCGCAGCAGGTTGTTTACCTCGTAGCGGTGGCGGTGGCGCTCGTAGATGACGGCCTCGCCGTACATCTCGCGCACACGCGTGCCGGGGTGGAGCTTGATCGGGTCCGCGCCCAGGCGCATGGTGCCCCCGAGATCCGCCACCTCCTTCTGCTCGGGCAGCAGATCGATCACGGGGAAGGGCGTCTCGATGTCGAACTCGGTGGAGTTGGCCCCCTCCATGCCGGCGACGTCGCGCGCGAACTCTGCCACCGCGACCTGCATTCCGAGGCAGATGCCGAGGAACGGGATCTGAAGCTCGCGGGCGATCCTGGCCCCGGCGATCTTGCCCTCGATGCCGCGGCCGCCGAACCCGCCCGGGATGAGGATCCCGTCGGCGCGGGCGAGCACGTCGGCGGCGCTCTCGGCCTCGAGCTGCTCGGAGTCGATCCATTCGATCTCGACGCGGCTGTCCTGGAGCGATGCCGCGTGGCGGAGCGCTTCGGAGACCGACAGGTAGGCGTCCTCGAGCTGCACGTACTTCCCGACCAGGGCGATCCGCACCGTGCCCTCGGCGCGGGCGGAGCGCTCGATCGGCTCCTTCCAGCGCTCGAGCCGTGGCGCGGGCGCCTCGAGCCCGAAGTGGTCGAGGATGAAGTCGTCGACGCCCTGCTCGTGGAAGGTGAGCGGGACCTCGTAGATGTTGCCGACGTCGCAGGCGGAGACGATCGCCTCTTCGGGCAGGCTCGCGAACAGCGCGATCTTCCTGCGGATCTCCTGCGAGAGCGGGCTCTCGGAGCGGCACATGAGCATGTCCGGCGCAATCCCGATCCGCCGCAGCTCGTTGACGGAGTGCTGCGTGGGCTTGGTCTTGAGCTCGCCGGCGTGGCCGATGTAGGGGACGAGCGTGAGGTGGATGAACATGCAGCGCCCGCGCGCCCAGCGCCCGGCGCCGCGCCCGACGTCCACGGGGAACTGGCGGATGGCCTCGAGGAACGGCAGCGACTCGATGTCGCCGACGGTGCCGCCGATCTCGGTGATCACGAAGTCGACGTCGCTGGACTCGGCGATGAGCGATATCCGCTGCTTGATCTCGTCGGTGATGTGCGGGACCACCTGCACGGTGCCGCCGAGGTAGTCGCCGCGGCGCTCGCGGCGGATAACCGTGTCGTAGATCCCGCCGGCGGTCACGTTGGAGGCCCGGCTGGTGTTGGAGTCGGTGAAGCGCTCGTAGTGGCCCAGGTCGAGGTCGGTCTCGGCGCCGTCCTCGGTGACGAACACCTCGCCGTGCTGGTAGGGCGACATCGTCCCGGGGTCTACGTTGATGTAGGGGTCGAACTTCTGCAGGCCCACGGTAAGCCCGCGTGCGACCAGCAGCCGCCCCAGCGACGCGGCTGCGATGCCCTTCCCCAGCGAGGAGACCACGCCGCCGGTCACGAAGATGAACCGTGTCTTGCTCGGAGCCTGGGCGTGGCGGTCGGGATGGTGCAAGGTCATGAGGGCCTGCCCCAGGAGTCTAGTCGGCGCAGCACCGGAACCCGCTCGACCAGTCGCGAGATCGAGCGCAGCTCGCCGTAGAGGGTGAGCAGCGCGAGCAGAGCGAGCGCCACGATCTGGCCCGTGTCCGACAGCGTCAGCACCAGCCACAGGCCGGCCAGTGCGCCGAGCAGGTTGGCGCCCGTGTCGCCGAGCATTGCGCGCTCGCGCAGGTCGTAGACGCCGGCGAGCACGGCGGGCGCGGCGAACAGCCCGAGCGCCCACAGCGGGTGCAGGTCGGCCGAGCCGATGGTGAGCCCCGCGCCCAGCAGCACGAACGCCTTCAGCGACCGTCCCGGGCGCAGGTCGAGCAGGTTGAACGCGTTGGTGGCCAGTACGAGCACCGCCGCCGCGAGCAGCCAGCGTCCGTTGGACAGGGCGAGCTGGCTCATGGCGAAGAGCGCGAGGCCGAGCGAGCCGGCCGCCTTGAGCAGCCCGGTGGAGAGCTCGCCCCGCACGGCGGCGCCGGCGTGTCCCCTCAGGCCGCGCGGCGCAGGCGCGGCGCCCTCCGGCGGCTCGCCGGGCGCGAGCGTGTCGTCGACAAGCCCCAGCGCGAGGACACCGAGCGCGTAGACGGCGACCGTCAGCTGCGGGGGCTCGAACACGCTCGTGGAGCCCAGGCGCGCTATCAGCGTGAGCGGGATCAGCGCCACCAGCGCGGCGGCGAGCGCCAGCACGCCGAACGGGCATGGAAGCGGCCTCGAGCGGTAGTTGAGCTTGGTGTGCCCGGCGGCGCGGAGAGCCCGCAGCGTGGCCGGCGCCAGCGCCGCCGCCGCCACCAGTGCGATCAGTGACGGCAGCGCGTGCATGGCCTGGACGCTAGCGGCGGGAACGGACGCGCTCAGGGCTGGCCGGCCGGCACGGTGACGCTCGGCAGCAGCGAGTCGGCGGTGGGCTTGACCCCGAACGTGCCGTGGTCGCCCGAGAGCGCGTAGACGAGCGCCGCCTGCCCGGCGGTGATGTCCAGATCGTCGACGCTCGAGATGCCCTTGCTCTTGTACCAGGGCACCTGCGACGGTTCGGAGCCCTGCAGCTCGACCCCGACGACGGGGACCCCGACGGCGGCCACGCCGGCGAGCAGGCCCGAGTCGAAGGCGGCGCTCGCTTCGCTCTGGGCGGGGGTCATGGTGGTGGGCTCGGCGCGGAGCAGCACGACCCCTTCCAGGCGCCCGAGCTGGCCGTCGAAGGCGCTCAGAAGGCTTCCCCTGACCCTGCTGAGCAGCTCACGGCCGACGAGCTGGCCGCCGCTCACCAGCTGCCGCCCGGCGAGCTGGCCGAAGCGTTCGACCAGCGCCGTGGAGCCGGCGAGGCCGGCGTAGTGGGTTCCGGCGGCCGCGCGCCCGATGCCTTCGAGGTCGAGCGGCTCGCGCACCGCGACGACGGTCGCGAGGCTCGCCCCGGCGCCGCTGAGCGCGGTGCGCACGAGCGAGTTGACGCGGTCGGATGAGCCTCCCAAGAACACTAGCCCGATCGAGCGCGCGTTGAGGAGTTCGTGGACGGCGAGCGGGTAGAGGCCGCTGACGAACGCTTCTTCGTGGGTGAGCTTTTCCTGCAGCCGGCCGGCCTGCTGGCGCGCTTCGCCGACTTCCGAGTTGAGGTTGTGCACGATCCCGTTCTTGGCGGAGGACACGAGGTTCGTGTCGCCGATCGCGACGCCGATGAGGACGCCGAGCGCGAGCGCGAACAGGACCGCGGCGAGGGACAGCGCGTGGTAGCGGTAGTCGAACACTGGCGAGCGGCGGGAGCGCCTTCAGCGGCCGGAGGCGACCGGTCGGATCTGGGCGACCGTCTGGATCTTCAGCCAGATCAGTTCGGCGACGTCGCGTAGCGCCGGTGTCATGCCGATGACGGCGGCCATCGCGATCACCCCGGCGGCGATCACGACCAGCAGCGGCGTGAGGCCGGGACGCGGCCTGTAGAGCCGGCTCACCCCCTTGGCGTCGACGAGGATCTCGCCGATCCGCAGGCGCGTGAGGAAGGTGGAGGACATGCCTTTGCGGTTGCGGTCGAGGAACTCCACGAGGTTGAACTGCGAGCCGACGGAGACGATCAGGCGGGCGCCCTTCTCGGCCGCGATCAGCATGGCCACATCCTGGCTGGTGCCCGGAGCGGGGACCAGTTTGAAGGGCAGGCCGAGCTCCTCGAGCCGGTGGCGGCCGGGCGCCCGGCCGTCGGGGTAGGAGTGCACGACGAGCTCGGCGCCGCAGCGCAGGGCGGCCTCGCCCGCCGAGTCCATGTCGCCGACGATCATGTTCGGCGTGAGCCCCGCCTCGAGCAGCGCCTCGGCGCCGCCGTCGACGGCGATCAGCAACGGCCGCATGTCACGGATGAACGGCCGCAGCGCGCGCAGGTCGCGCTGGTGGCCGACGCCGCGAACCACCACGAGCGTCGAGCGGTCGCGGAAGTCGGTGGCGAAGCGCGGCAGCTGGATCCGGCCGGAGAGCAGCTCGCGCTCCTCCCGCATGTGCGCGATGGTGTTGTGCGCGAAGCGCTCCAGGGCCTCTCCGATCTCGCGCCGGCGGAGCTCCGTTTCGGCCGAGATGCGGGCCAGGTCGAGCACCTCGCCGGTGGCCAGCAGGCTGCCCCTGCGCAGGACTTCGCCGATCGCCGTCCCCCCCGCCACCGCGCCGGCCCGGACCGTTATCGGGTCTCCGTCGGAGACCTCGGAGAAGAGCGAGTCGTCGGGCAGGTCGAGCAGCAGGATGCCGGCCTCCACCAGCAGCTGGGGGCCCAGGTTGGGGTAGGAGCCGCTCGAGGAGGCGCTGCAGTTGAGCACCGCGGCCGCTCCGGCCGCGATGAGCTCCTCGGCCGAGACGCGGTCGATGTCGAGGTGGTCGACGAGCGCGATGTCGCCGGGCACCAGGTGCTTGACGAGCAGCTTCGTCTTGCGGCCCGGGCGGACGGGGCCGCCGACGCTTCGCGGCGAGGGCAGCCGCTCGTGCTCGGAGGGGGCGCTCTGCGGCCGCCCGAGCCCGGTCCCGTCGGAGCCGGTCCCGGCCGTCGCGGCCGGCACCCGGCTCGATCTCGTCGCAGCCATTGCAGCGAGGGTACCGCCGGCAGGCGCCGAGCGCAGCCGTGTGCGGGCCGCTCAGGCGGCGCGGCGGAGCTCGCGCGCGTGCCGGCGGGCGCCGCTGTCGTCGCTGTCGGCGCCGAGCATCCGCACGAGCTCGGCGACGACGTCCGGCTCGGCCAGCTCGAGCACGATCGTGCGCGCTGGCTCGGCGGAGGTGTCCTTGGCGATCGAGAAGTGACGGTCGCCGAGCGAGGCGATCTGCGGCAGGTGGGTGATGCAGAGCACCTGCCTGCGCGACGCCAGCCGGCGCAGGCGCTCGCCGACGGCGCGGGCGGTGTGCCCGCCGATGCCCGCGTCGACCTCGTCGAAGACCAGGGTGGCCTGCGCGGAGGACTCGGTGGCGACGCTCATGATCGCAAGCATCACTCGCGAGAGCTCGCCGCCGGAGGCGATCTCGCGCAGCGCTCCGGCGGGCACGCCGGGGTTGGGCGCGATCAGGAACTCGACGGTGTCCGCGCCGGCCGGGCCGGGCTCGCACTCGCCGACGCTCACCTCGAAGCTCGCGTCCGGCATGGCCAGCTCGGCGAGCTCCTCGCGCACCGCCGCCGCGAGCCGCCTGGCGGCCGATCGCCGTGCCCGTCGCAGCGCGAGCACCCGCTCCGAGAGAGCCGCGCGCGCGTCCCGCAGCTGCTCGTCCGCCCGCTCGAGCGCCACGTCGGCCCCCAGCAGCTCGTCGCGGCGCGACGCGGCGACGGCGGCGTGGTCGAGCACCGCGCGTACGCTGCCGCCGTGCTTGCGGGCGAGTCGCTCGATCATCGACAGGCGCTCTTCGAGGGCGTCCAGCGTCAGCGCATCGCCGCCGCCCTCGCCCGGCGGCTCCTGCTCGCCGGCGGCGGAGCCCTCGCAGTAGTCGCGCAGCTCGGCGGCGAGGTCGCCGGACTCGATCTCGAGTGCGCGCATGCGCTCGGCGAGCGCATCGAGCCGCGCGTCGACGCCGGCGAGCGCGTCAAGGCCGGAGAGGCTCGCCGCCAGCTGCCGAGCGGCCGGCCCGGCATCGGCGGACTCCGGCGAGAGGGCCTCGGCGGCGGCGCCGGCGGCCGACTGCAGCGCGTCGAGCCGCCGCAGGCGCTCGCGCGCGGAGAGCAGCCGCTCGTGCTCGCCCTCCACGGGCGCCAGCGCCTCGATCTCTCCGAGCTCGAACTCGAGCAGGTCGAGCTCGCGCTCGCGAGCGCCGGCGAGCTCCTGCAGCTCGGCGCGCCCGCGCTCCAGCACCCGCACCTGCTCGACCGCCGCGGCGCACGCCCGCAGGCGCTCGGCCTGGCCGGGCCCGCAGAGGTCGTCGAGGACCTGTCGCTGGGCGGCGGAGAGGGTCAGCTTGCGGTGCTCGTGCTGGCCGTAGAAGGCGAGCAGCTCGCCGCCGAGGTCGCGCAGGTCCCCGACGCCCGCCGAGCGACCGCCGACGTACGCGCGCGTGCGCCCGTCGGAGCCGACGCGCCGGGCGAGCACGATCTCCTCGGCGTCCGGGCTGAGGCGCTCGCCGAGCGCCCGGCGCAGCGCCGGCGGCAGGTCGAAGACGCCCTCGACGTAGGCCTCGGGCGCTCCGGGCCGCACGATGCCCGGACGCGCGCGTCCTCCCAGCAGCAGGTCGAGCGCATGCGCGAGCACGGTCTTGCCGGCGCCGGTCTCGCCGGTGAGCACGTTGAGTCCGGGGGCGAGCCTCAGCTCGGCCCGCTCGATCAGCAGCAGGTTCTCGACACGCAGCTCCTTGAGCATGCCCGCAGGTGTACCAGCGCACGCCGACGGATCGCCGGCCCTCGCGGCGCCGCGGGGCGGCCCCGGGCGGCACGGCAAGCGGCCGGCGCCCGCCCGCAACTCTGCGGCCAGGATCGCCGAAAGCTCGCCAGAGCGCCCGCGCACCTGCATAATCCGGAGAGGCGGTCCAGGGACGGACACCTCGCCGCCGCTTACACTCGTCCGCTCGAACGGCATGGCTGCCAGCGACCCAAACTCGCGCTCTCAGACGCTCTCCGCGGAGGGTGCGGCGTTCCTGTCGGCCGCGGCGCTGGTGGACCGGCTCGACGAGGAGATCCGCCGCGCCGAACGGCACGGTACCCAGCTGAGCTGCCTGCTGCTGGTGATCGACAACCTCGAGGAGTTCTCCCGCGAGCACGGCAGCGACCTGCCCGAGCAGACGCTCGCCTACGTGAGCGCCGCGCTGCGGCGGGAACTGCGGCGCTTCGACCGGATCGGAAGGCCGGGCGGCGACGAGCTGCTGATTGTTCTGCCCGGCGCCGACGGGCCCCGCGGCGAGATGGTCGCGAGGCGCGTGCTGGACCGGATGCGCGCGATCAAGGTCGAAGCGGACGGCACCCGCCGGCCGCTTCGCGTGTCGCTTGGCCTCGCGGCGTGGCGCAGCGACAGCACACCGGAGGAGCTTCTCTCCCGTGCGCGCGCCGCCACTCGCGTGCGCAACGGCGACAACGGCGGCGGGATCTCGGCCACGCCGCCGCCGGGTCGCCAGCAGCCCTCATGAGGGGCTTCCTGGTCCCGACCGGTGCATGCACCGGTCGGCCGGGCCGCACATGTGCGGCCC
>DASYFT010000041.1:0-42599 GCA_036498265.1 Solirubrobacteraceae bacterium
GGTCGTCTCGCAGGAGACGTACCTGTTTCACGCATCGATCCGCGAGAACCTGCGCTTCGCCTGTCCTGAGGCGACCGACGAGGAGATCGAAGACGCCGCGCGAGCGGCACAGATCCACGAGCTGATCGCCTCACTGCCGGAGGGCTATGACACGCCTGTAGGCGAGCGCGGCTATCGCTTCTCGGGCGGAGAGAAGCAGCGCATGGCGATCGCGCGCACCGTTCTGCGCAACCCGCCGGTGCTGATCCTCGACGAGGCCACCTCGTCGCTCGACAACGAGACCGAGCGCGCCGTGCAGCATGCCCTCGACGAGCTCTCGCGGGGACGCACGACGATCGCGATCGCGCATCGCCTCTCGACGATCCGCGACTCCGACCAGATCCTCGTGCTCGACGCAGGCCGCATCGTCGAGCGCGGCACCCACGAGGAGCTCGTGGCGCTCGGCGGCCGCTACGCCGAGCTCCTCAGCGGCGCGGCGCTCGCGGGCGAGGAGCCCGCCGCGGCGCCCGTCTAGGCCGTGGCGTCGATGTTCAGGCGCACGTAGTCGACGATCACGGGCTCGCCGAGGTGCTCGAGCAGCTCGTCCATGAAGCGCTCGCGCAGGGTCTCGCGCAGCCGGCGCAGGTGCGGCTCGAAGATGACCGTGGCCAGGAACTCCCGCGGGTGCTCGGGGCATTGCGGGGCCGGAGCGAGCCAGCACTCCGCCGAGGAGAAGCCGGCGGCGAGCAGTCGCTCCCGTGTGACCTCGGCGCCGGCGTAGTTCCACGGTGCCGTGAAGCCCGCGAAGTGCTCTGCGTAAGGGGGCCGCGCGAGCACCTGTGCCGCCCTCCCGCGCAGGCCGTCGACGTTGCCGTGCCCGCCGCACTGGGCGACCAGCCGCCCGCCCGGCCGCAGAAGGGCGTGCAGGCGCGCGAACAGCCGCTCGTGATCGGCGATCCAGTGGAAGGTGGCCGTCGAGAGCACGGCGTCGAGCGGCTCGGGCAGCTCGAGCTCGACCAGGTCGGCCACGCGCAGCTCGGCGCGCTCCCCCAGGCGCCGTCGGGCGGCGTTCACCATCGAGGCGGACTCGTCGACGCCGATCACGCTCCCGCTCTGCAGCCGGTCGAGCAGCGCCTCGGTGATCCGCCCCGACCCGCAGCCGGCGTCCAGCACGCGCTCGTCGCCGCTCAGCTGCAGGCGGTCGAGCACCTCCAGGCCCAGCGACAGCTGAGGGCCGGAGACCCGGTCGTAGCTCGCGCCGTCCCACTCGCGTACCGGCATACGACTGTACGCTATCGCATACCGACCTCGTCCGAGAGCCCGGCGATCAGCCGCGACAGCGCGCCGCCCTGCCAGGCGATCGGGGAGGGCACCGGCGGTCCCGCGTCCTCGACGAGCAGCCGCGCTCCGGGGATCGCCTCGGCATAGCGCTCGGCGGTCGCCAGCGGATGCCCCGGATCGGCCTCGTCGCGGCTGCCGACGACGAGCGCCGGCACGTCGATCTCCCCGAGCTGCTCGAAGGCCTCGAACGGCCGCGACCTCGGCACGGCATGGAGGGCGTCCGCCAGCGCCTGCGGGTGCTCGTGCGCGGACAGGCGCTGGCGCAGGACCGTCGCGACCGTCTCTCGCCAGCGCTCCGGCACGGAGTCGAGGTCGTAGGCGCGCACGAAGCCCTCCACCCCGCCCTCCCGCAGACCCTGCGCGAGGGCGTCCCAGCGCGCGAGCTCCCGGCCGCTCCCCGCTGCTGCGGGGTCGAAGGCCGGCGTGATCAGGACGAGCGCGGCGACCCGCGCTGGACTCTCCAGCGCGAAGCGCACGGCCGTGTGGGCGCCCATCGACGCTCCCGCGAGGAGGGCTCGCTCGGCCCCTGCCGCGTCGAGCACCGCCTCGAGGTCGGCGGCCAGCCGCTCGTATCCGTACTCCGAGGGCGCCGGCGCCGGCGAGGAGCGGCCGTGGCCGCGGGCGTCGTAGGCGATGACGCGGTGACCGGTGCGCTGCAGCGAGCGCGAGCCCATCACGACGTAGCGGCGCGTCGCCGTCAGCCCGTGCAGCAACACGACCGCCGTGGCGTTCGGCCCTCCCCCGCTCTCCTCGCCCGACAGCGTGACGCCTCCGCGGGTCACGCTCAGCGGCACGATCTCCTCCGACACTTGTTCAGCGGCCCGGTGCCATCCGCGGACGCTCAGGCCGGGACGGCGGCGTGGCGACGCAGCAGCTCGGCCGAGCGCTCGGGGTGCTCCCAGAAGAACATGTGGCCCGTGCGGTCGAGTATCTCGAGCTCCGCTCCTGGTATCAGCCCGGCGATCTGGTGGCCGTTCTGGACGGGCAGCAGCTGGTCGTCGGTGCCATGGATGACCAGCGTCGGCATCTTGATCTCGTGCAGCCGCGAGCTCGCGTCGTGCGCGGTGCAGGCCTGCAGCTGGGCGAGGACGACCGGGACGGCCACGGCGCGCCGCTCCGCGATCGCGACGAACTCGGCGTAGGCGTCGGCATCGCCGGCCATCGCCTGCGAGACGTTGACCTCCCACCCCGCGCGCAGCGCCTGCGCGCGGTCCCCCGACATCATCGCCTCGCCCAGACGCTGGAGCACGGCGGGCGCCTGCGTGCTCCCGGGTCCGCCGCAGTAGGTGCAGCCGAGCGCCAGGGTCCGCACCTGCTCGGGGTGCGCGAGCGCCAGCTCCTGGGCGATCATCCCACCCATGGAGATTCCAAGCACGTGGGCCGACTCGAGCTCGAGCGCCGTGAGCAGAGCGGAGGCGTCCCCCGCGAGCTGGGCGATCGTCACCTGTCCCTCCAGGCGGCTGCTCGCGCCGACGCCGCGATGGTCGTAGGCGATCACGTCGAAGTCGCGCCGAAGCAGCTCGAGGAAGGGCTCGCCCCAGTGGAGTGCCGTGCCGCTCATGCCCATGATCAACAGCAGCGGCGGTCCGGACCCGCTGCGTTCGCAGTCGAGCTCCACCTCACCGGCACGAACGAGCGCCATGGGGCGATCCTACCGCTAGACCGGGAGCGCCATCTGCGAGGAGCTGCCTGTGCCGCCCCGCGCGTCACCGCCTCCCGCATCCGCTCGGCCGGTGTCTGCATCGACGCCGCCGGGGCCTGCACCATCTCTGCCGGCACCTGCATCCGCGCCGCCGCTGCCTGCATCCGCGCCGCCGGCACCGGCATCCGCGCCGCCGGCGCCGGTCAGCCCGGCGACGCGCACCCCGAGCAGCCGCACGGGCCGCTGCGGCGCGTACTCGGCCAGGAGAGCCAGGGCGACCTGCGTGACGACGTCGGCCGCGCACGTCGGCTCTGCCAGCGTGCGCGCGCGGGTCACCGTCGTGAAGTCGGCGAGGCGCACCTTGATGCCGATCGTCCGGCCGCGGCGCCCGTTGCGCGCGAGGCCCGCACAGAGCTCCCGCGCCATCCGCGAGAGCTCCTCGCGCAGCTTCCCCGGGTCGCTTATGTCGCTGTCGAACGTCCGCTCGCGCGACTCCGAGACGACCTTGCGTGCCTCACCCACGACGCCGTCGTGCTCGAAGCGCGCGCGGCGGCGCAGGTCGCGTCCGTGGTTGGGGCCGAACTGCTCGACGAGGAGCTGCTCGGGGGCGGACGCGACTGCGGCGAGTGTCCTCAGGCCGAGCGCGGCGAGGCGGGCGGCGGTCTTGGGCCCGATGCCGGGGACCAGCCCCGGGGCGGCCGAGGCGAACCGCTCTCTCGCCTGGCTGCGGCTCAGCACGACGAACCCTGCCGGCTTCTCCGCGTCGGAGGCCACCTTGGCGACCAGCTTGTTCGGGCCGATGCCGACCGAGCAGGTCAGGCTGGTGGTGCGGCGGATGTCGGCCAGCAGGCGGCGCATGGCTGCCTTCGGCGAGTACAGCCCGGCGAGGTCGAGATAGGCCTCGTCCAGCCCGACCACCTCGACGCGCTCGATGTGTGAGCGCACGAGCTTCATCATGCGCGCCGAGACCTCGCGATAGGTTGTGAAGTCAGGCGCCAGGAAGACCGCATCGGGGCACAGGCGCCGCGCCCGGGCGGCCGGCATGGCGGAGCCGACCCCGTAGCGGCGCGCCTCGTAGCTGGCCGTCGTCACGACCGCGCGCGGCCCGCTGCCCGCGACGACGACCGGCCGGCCCCGCAGCTCGGGGTGTCGCAGCAGCTCGACCGAGACGTAGAACGCGTCGGCGTCCAGGTGGGCGACCCTCAGCTCGGTGTCGTCCTCGCGCGGCATCCATCCGAATCTAGCGCCGCCCGCGGCGGGTCATCGGCCGCCGGCGGAGGGTGGCTAAGATCGGCCCTCGCGGATTCGATCGAACCGACAGAGGAGGCATCGGGATGAGCACTCAGATCGTGACGGGCGTCGACTTCGTCGGTGTGCCGACCAGGGATCTCGACACGGCCGTCGAGTTCTACGGCGAGACCCTCGGCCTGCCCCGATCGGTCTACCTGAAGGAGCGCAACTACGCCGAGTTCGAGACCGGCAACCTGACCCTGAGCGTCTACAACGCGGAGCTCATGGGGCTCGAGCACCACACCAACCCCAACCCGATCGCCCTGCACGTGGACGACGTGGCCGAGGCCCGTACCGAGCTCGAGGGCCGTGGCGTCACGTTCTCCGGTGACATCCTCGACACGGGCGTCTGCCACATGGCGTTCTTCAGCGATCCCGACGGGAACGCGGCGATGCTCCACCACCGCTACGCACCTCGCGCGAGCCAGTCCTGAGCGCGCCCTGCGCCGCGTGAGCACGCTCTGCGTCACGGATTCCTAGGGTAGGCTCCAAGAGACAGCCATGGATCTGACCTTCAGCCCCAAGGAGACCGCATTCCGCGACGAGCTGAGGTCGTGGCTGGCGGAGAACCCGCCCGACCCCGAGCCGGTCGACGGCGGCGAGGACGCGCACTACGCCTGGCGCCGTGACTGGCAGCGGCGCCTCTACGACGCCGGCTGGGCCGCCCCGGCCTGGCCGACGGAGTACGGAGGGCGCGGCGCGACGCCGAGCGAATCGGCGATCTACTTCGAGGAGATCGGCCGAGCCCGCGTGCCGCTGGCCGCCAACACCCTCGGCGTGCTGCTCGGAGGTCCCACGCTGATGGTCTGGGGCACGCCCGAGCAGAAGGAGCGCTACCTGCCGCCGATCCTCAGCGCAGAAGAGATCTGGTGCCAGGGGTTCTCCGAGCCGGATGCCGGCTCCGATCTCGCATCGCTCAAGACGCGAGCGGTCAAGCACGGCGACGAGTGGATCGTCACCGGCCAGAAGGTCTGGACGAGCGGCGCCCAGTACTCGAAGTGGTGCATGCTGGTCGCCCGCAGCGACCAGGGGGCGGCCAAGCACAAGGGGCTCACGTACTTCCTGATGGACATGGAGCAGGACGCCGTCCAGGTCAGGCCGCTGCGCCAGATCACCGGGGAAGCGGAGTTCAACGAGCTGTTCATCGAGGAGGCGCGCATCCCCGACGCCAACGTGGTGGGCGGCGAGGGCAACGGCTGGAAGGTCGCGCTGACGACGCTCATGAACGAGCGGGCGGGCCTCGGCTTCGCGCTTCAGATCCGCCTGCGCCAGATGCTCGACGACCTGATCGCCGCGGCCGCGGAGCGCGGTCTGCTCGACGACCCCCGCTATGCCGACGCGCTCGCCGAGCTGCACGTGCGCTGCGAGTCGATCCGGCTGATGGCCTGGAAGGGGCTCACGGATTCCGAACGCTACGGCCAGCCGGGGCCGGAGGGATCCCTGGTGAAGTGGCTGTGGTCGGACACCAACCAGCGTCTCACCGAGCTGGCCGCAGAGATCATCGGGCCCGAGGCGCTGACCGCCGGGACGAGCTGGAGCTACGAGTTCCTGCGCGCGCGCGGGAACACGATCGAGGGCGGCACCACCGAGGTGCTCAAGAACATCGTCGCCGAGCGCGTGCTCGGCCTGCCACGGCTGAAGGCCACTGCGTAGGAGCGAGGATGGACTTCGGCTTCAGCGACGATCAGCGCGAGATCCGGCGCACCGCCCGGGATCTGCTGGCTGACCGGGCGCGGCCCGAGCGCGTGCGCGAGCACGCCGAGTCGCACACGAGCGACGGCGAGCTCTGGAGCGAGCTCTGCGAGCTCGGGTGGCCCGGGATCGCGGTCGCGGAGGAGAACGGCGGCCAGGGCCTCGGCCCGATCGAGCTGTCGATCCTGTGCGAGGAGCTGGGGCGCTCGCTCGCCCCCGTGCCCTTCCTGCCGAGCGTCATGGCGGCCACGCTGATCCAGCAGGCCGGCTCGCCGGAGCAGCGCGAGCGCTGGCTCGGGCCGCTCGCCGCCGGGAAGATGACGGGGGCGCTCGGCACGGCGCTCGACGGCACCGCCGAGCTCGTGATCGGTGCGCTGGAGGCCGGCGTGGTGGTGCTCGTGGAGGAGGACCGGAGCGCTCGCGTGCTCGCGGCCGGCGAGGCGGAGGTGACGCCCGTCGCGTCGATCGACCCGACCCGCTCGACCGCCCGGGTCAGCGCCTCGGCGCAGGACGGCGAGCCGCTCACCGGCGACGTCTCCGCGGGGATCGACAGGGCGCTCGTTGCGATCAGCTCCGAGCTGGTCGGCGTATGCGACCGCGCGCTCGAGATGACCGTCGCCTACGTCAAGGAGCGCAAGCAGTTCGGCGTGCCCGTGGGCGCCTTCCAGGCGGTCTCCCACCGCTGCGCGCAGATGCTGCTCGACACCGAGAAGGCCCGCTCGACGGCCGCCTTCGCGGCGTGGACGGCGGACGCCGACCCCGAGCGGCTGCCCGAGGCGGCCGCCATGGCCAAGGCCGCCGCCTCCGACGCCGGGCGCGAGGTGACGGGCGCGGCCATCCAGGCGCACGGCGGGATCGGCTTCACCTGGGAGGCCGACGTGCACTGGCTGTACAAGCGGGCCCAGCTCGACGCGGCGCTGCTCGGCGGTGGCAGACGCCACCGCGCGCAGCTGGGCGCCATCCTCGCCGAGCACGTCGCCGCCTCCGCCCCCGCCTGAGGCGGGCGGCCCCAGAGCGTCGCGATGTCGCGCTACGCGGCCTTCCTGCGCGGCATGAACGTGGGCGGCCACCGCATCACGAACGCCGATCTCAGCGCCTGCTTCGCCGCGCTCGGCTTCACCGACGTCGCCTGCTTCCGGGCGAGCGGCAACGTCGTGTTCGCCGGCGAGCGCCAGTCGCCGGCGGCCGTGACCGCGCGGATCGAGCAGGGGCTGCAGGAGGCCCTCGGGTACGCCGTGCCCACGTTCGTGCGCACGGCCGAGCAGGTCACCGCGATCGCGGCCGCAAGCCCGTTCGCGGCCGAGCAGGTGGCGGCGTCCACGGGCAAACTGCACGTTGCGCTGCTGTCGGCCGCGCCCGCCGCCGCGGCGCAGCGGGACGTGCTCTCGCTGCACACCGAGCGGGACAGGCTCGCCTTCGGCGAGCGAGCGCTGTTCTGGCTGCCGAGCGGGCGGATGATCGAGTCCGGCCTGGACCTGGCGGCGGTCGAGCGGCTGCTCGGGCCGATGACGCTCCGGACCAAGAACACGATCGAGCAGATCGCCGCGAAGCACCTCGCGCTCGGTTAGGCTGCCGCCGATGCGAGGCGAGGAGCAGGGGGTGGTAGAGCCGCATCCGCGGGGACGCAATCCATTCGATGAGACGGGCGTGGAGCGCGACGCCGCCGGCCGTGCGAGCTACCGCGACCTACCGGCCTCCCTGGTGGAGCTCCTGCGGACGAGCGTGGAGCGCGACGCCGGTGCGACCGCGCTCGTGGTGGTGGGCGGAGCGTCGATCACCTACGGCGAGCTGTGGGATCGCTCGGCGCGGGTGGCAGGCGGGCTGCGCCGGGCGGGCGTCGGACGCGGCGACCGGGTCGCGATCCGCCTGCCCAACGGGATCGACTGGGTGCTCGCGTTCTTCGGTGCGCAACTGGCCGGGGCGGTGGTCGTGCCGGTCAACACTCGCTTCACCGACGACGAGGCGGCCTATGTGATCGGGGACTCGGGCGCGGCGTTCACCTTCGCGCCCGAGGCGGAGCTTCCCGACGGCGAGCCGGCCGCCGTCGAGGACCTGCAGCCCGACGAGCTCGCGGCGATCTTCTACACGAGCGGCACGACCGGCTTCCCGAAGGGGGCGATGACCTCCCACGGCAACTTCACCACCAACAGCGAGAACGCGATCAGGTGCCTGTTCGTGGACCGCTCTGAGGGTCCGGGCATCTCCACCCTCGTCTCCGTCCCGCTCTTCCACGTGACCGGCTGCAACAGCCAGCTGATCCCCATGCTCCAGGTCGGCGGCCGCGTCGAGATCCTGGGGAGCGCTCTCGATCTCGACGGCTTCTTCACGGCTGTCGGATCGCACGGGGTGAACCAGCTCGTGTCCGTGCCCGCGATCTACCACGCGGTGATCGGCCATCCGCGCTTCGCGGAGCTCGACGTGAGCGGCGTACGCTGGGTCTCCTACGGCGGCGCGCCGATCGCCGAGAGCCTCGTCCGCCGGATCGAGGAGGCGTTCCCCAACGCCCGGGTGGGCAACGGCTTCGGGCTGACCGAGACCTCCTCGCTGACGTCGTTCCTTCCCCACGAGGAGGCGGCCGAGCACGCCGACTCGGTCGGCTTCGCGATGCCGGTGGTCGACCTCGCGATCGACGGGTCGGATGAGACGGGCTCCGATCGAGCCGTCGGCGAGCTGCTCGTGCGCGGCCCCAACGTGGTCGCGGGCTACTGGAACAAGCCGGAGGCGACCGCCGAGACGTTCGTCGACGGCTGGCTGCACACCGGCGACGTCGCCCGGATCGACGAGGACGGCCTGCTCTACATCGTCGACCGCAAGAAGGACATGATCAACCGCGGCGGCGAGAACATCTACTCGATCGAGGTCGAGAACGCGCTCGCCGGGGCACCCGGCGTCGGCGAGGCCGCGGTCGTCGCCGTGCCGGACGAGATGATGGGCGAGAAGGTCGGCGCGGTGGTGGTCCCGGCAGCGGACGGGTCGCTCGACACGGACGCGGTGATCGCCTATTGCCGCAAGCGCCTGGCCGACTTCAAGGTTCCCCAGTACCTCGCCGTCCGCGGGGAGCCGCTGCCGCGCAACCCCAGCGGCAAGGTGCTGAAGACCCAGCTGCGCGAGGAGACGCAGTGGGGACGCCCGCTTCGCTGACCTACCACGAGGAGACCCCCGAATGCCCAACGTAGAGACCGTGCAGGGAGCCGTCGACGCAGGCGAGCTCGGCCTCGTGCTCGCGCACGAGCACGTCCGCTTCCGCGACGAGGCGGTGGCCGCGCAGTGGCCGGATCGCTACGACGAGGAGGCGGAACTCGACGCGGCCCTCGAGGCAGTGGTGGCGGCGAAGGCCAAAGGCGTCGAGACGATCGTCGACCCGACCGCGATGTTCGGCGGGCGCGACGTGCGGTTCATGAAGCGGGTGGCGGATCAGACTGGCGTGCGGATCGTGGCCTGCACGGGCATCTACAGCTACGACTACCTCCCCCACTACTTCGAGAACCGCGACGCCGACGTGATGGCCGAGCACTTCGTGTCCGACATCGAGCGGGGCATCCAGGGCACGGACATCAAGGCGGCGTTCCTGAAGTGCGCCGCCGACGCCGCCGGCGTCACCGAGCACGTCGAGAAGATCCACCGCGCGGTCGCCCGCGCCAGCGTGCAGACCGGCACGCCGATCATGGCCCACTCGATGCCGGCGGTCGGAACGGGACCGCGCCAGGTCGAGATCTTCCTCGAGGAGGGCGTCGACCCTGCCCGGATCCAGATCGCCCACTGCGGCGACACCGACGACCTGACCTACATCGAGGGGCTGATCGGATCCGGCGTCTACGTGGGGCTCGACCGCTACGGCCTCGAGATGTACCTGCCGATCGACAGGCGCAACGCCACGACGGCCGAGCTGCTGCGGCGAGGCCACGCCGAGCGGATCATGATCTCCCAGGACTTCTGCGCGACGATCGACTGGTTCCCGCCGGAGGCCGCCGATGCGTTCATGACGAGCGGGGCCATCCGCAACTGGTCGATGACGCTCGTCTTCGACGAGGTCGTGCCGGCGATGCGCGAGCAGGGCGTGATGGACGACGCGACCTTCCGGACGATCTTCTTCGAGAACCCCAAGCGCTGGCTGACCGCCTGAGCGGGGGAGCGGCGCCGCCTCAGGCCTGGGCGACGAGCAGCTCGGGCCCCTCGAGCTCGGGCTCGCCGGACTTGTTCACAGCCGGGTTCGCCGGGCGCGCCGACAGTCGCTCGACGGGCAGCGCGCCGCACAGCTCGAGCGCTTCCTCTGCGCCGAGGGAGGGGTCGAGCCAGGCACGCTGAGCCTCGGGGTCGGCGAGGATGACCGGCATCCGGTCGTGGATCGACGCTGCGACCGGGTTGGGCGAGGCGTCGCAGGTCAGCAGGGAGACGCTCTGCACCCACTCGCCCTGGACCTTCGCCGGCGTCCACAGTGAGGCGAACGCGAACGGGACGCCGCCGTCCACCTGGAAGAAGAACGGCTGGCGAGGCTCGCCACGCCGCTCGGCTTTGAGCCACTCGAAGTAGCCGTCGGCGACCTGGAGCGCGCGCCGCGACCCCTTCGGGATCAGCGACCGGTAGGCCGGCGTGGAGGTGACAGTCTCCATTCGCGCGTTGATCATGCGCCCGCCGCCCTTCAGGTCCTCCGCCCACGGCGGCACGAGCCCCCAGCGCAGCACCCGGGGTTCAGGCTCGCCCTTGGGCGCCACGATCGCCAGCACCTCCTCGGTGGGCGCGATGTTGAAGCGCCTGGTCCCCACGTCGGTGCCGAAGGGCACGCGGAAGCGATCGTTCAGTTCCTGGACCCCTGCCGTGTTCGTGTAGCGCCCGCACATGCAACCGAGGATAGGAGCCAGTCGGACGAGCGCGCGCGGTGCAGCACGTGCGGCGCGAGCGGGTGCTCGCCCGCAAGCCCCGGGTGGCGGAAGTCCTCGGCCGGGTCGCGCGTCATCCGCAGCCGCTCCATCACGCGGCGCGATCGCGTGTTGGCCGCCGCCGTGAACGCCACCAACGAGTCCAGCCCCAGCTCCTCGAAGGCGAAGCGGATCGCCTCCGCCCCACCCTCCGTGGCGTAGCCGCGGCCCCAGAAGGGCACCGCCAGGCGCCAACCGACCTCGACGGCCGGTGCGAACGGCATCCGAACATCAACCGGCGCGAGGCCGACGAACCCGGCGAAGGGGGTCTGGCCGGGGATCTCGAGCGCCCAGAGCCCGTAGCCGCGCTCCTCGAAGGCGCTCTCCACGAGCGCCAGCATGCGGGCGCTCTCGTACCGCTCCATCGGCGCGGGGAAGAACTCCATCACCCGCGGGTCCGCGTTCATGGCCGCGAGCGGCTCCAGGTCCTCCTCGCGCCAGCGGCGCAGCAGCAGCCGGGCGCTGCGGAGCTCCGGTCCCGTGCCCACGCGCGCCGTGCCGTCCGCCTGCTAGCCGGAGAGCGTCACCGGGAGCGTCTTCAGCTGGTTGACGAACGGCGATTCCACGTAGGCCGGCCTTCCCGCGAGCGCCATCCGCGGATAGCGCTCGAGAGTCTCGTCGAAGAGGATGGTGAGCTCCAGGCGAGCGAGCGCGGTGCCAAGGCAGAAATGACGTCCGCCGGCGCCGAACGCCTGGTGCTCCGCGTTGCGGCGCACGTCGAAGCGGTCGGGGTCCTCGTAGCGGGTCTCGTCCCGGTTGGAGGAGACGTACCACATCACCACCTTCTCGCCCTTGCGGATCTTCTGCCCGCCCAGCTCGGTGTCGCAGGTGGCGGTGCGGCGGAAGTGCGCGAAGGCGGGGAACATCCGCAGCGACTCCTCCACCACTCCGGGGACCAGAGAGCGGTCCTCGAGCACGAGCCGACGCTGGTCCGGGTTCTCCATTAGCGCGCGCATGCCGCTGCAGTAGGTGGCCTTCGTCGAGTCGTTGCCGGCGGCGACGAGCAGGAAGAACCCCATCACGATCTCGTGCTCCTCGAGCTTCTGACCGTCGAGCTCCGCGTGGACCAGGACGCTCGTCAGGTCGTCGGTGGGGTTCTCGCGGCGCTCGGCGATGAGCCTGCGGCAGCGCTCGAACATCTCCGGGATCTCTTTCTCGGCCACGGTGTCGATTCCACTTGGGTTCAGGTCGACGTCGCCGGCGGCGAGGGTCGAGTTCATGATCCGTGCCCAGATCGCGTCTTCGTCCTCCGCGATCCCCATGAAGCTGCCGATCACCCTCGAGACGACTGGCTGGGCGACGTCGTTCACGAGGTCGCAGCTCGTGCGGCCGTCCAGGCGGTCGAGCGTCCTCCGGACGATCGCGCGGATCTCCTCTTCGTGGTCGGCGATCCGCTTGGGCGTGAACCCGGCCTGGAAGAGCGCCTTGAGCCGGTCGTGCTTGGGTGGGTCCATGCCGATGAACATCGCTCGCGTGAGCTCGAGCGGGAAGACGACGTTCGCGGCGGTCACGCCTCCGAGTTCGGAGGAGTAGGTCCGGAAGTCGCGGCTGACCGTGTGGATGTCATCGGCCGTCGTAACCGACCAGAAGCCGGGCTCGCCCGGGAATTCGGTGATCTCCTTCGTGAAGTGGATGGGACACTCGCCGCGCAGGCGCTTGAACAGTGCGTGCGGCGGACCGTCGGCCCAGTGCTCCTCCTCCGTGACGAGGACGTTCTCCAGATCACTGCCAACCGCCGCCATGGGGACCTCCGTGATCGTTGTCTCAAGGACGCCCGGGCGATATTACTGGCTGGCCGGCCAGGGACCATGTCCGGCACCCGAGCTCCACGACGAGCCCGCGGAGCCGCCGCGCTCAGCTCGGGACCTGCGCTTCGGACGCGGCGAAGGCCCGCCCGGCGAACACCAGCATCGTGCTCAGGTGTTCCCTGACGGTCTGGAGGCTGTGGTTGCCGGGGTAGATGGCGCTCCTTGCGTGGGCACCGGCGGAGCGCAGCCGGGCCGCGAACGCCGGGTCCTCGGCCGGATCTGCGACGGGGTCCCCTTTGGCGCCGTAGAGGAACGCCCTCAGCCCGAGCTGCGAGATCACGGGCCGGTCGGCGCGCAGTTCTCCGTCGAGGTGATTGAAGTAGCCGAGCCAGCTCTCGGCGAGCGAGAACCGATACGGGTTGGCCAGAGCGGCGTGCATGGCCCCGAAGCCGCCCATCGAGTTGCCCGCGATCCCGCGGGCGGAGCGGGTGGGGATCGTCGGCAGCATGCGGTCGACGAGCTCCTGCACTTCGACGACGTAGCTGGCGCTCCGCCTCGGCCCCAGGTCGCGCCAGTTCTCGAGCCCCGGACGGTCCTGGATCATCACGGCGATCATCGGCGGGATCTCGTTGCGGGCGATCAGCCGATCGAGGGTCTGCTGGATGCCGACTTCGAGAAACGCGGTCGCGTGGCCGTTCTGGCCGTGCAGCAGGTAGAGCACCGGGTAGTGGCGCGCCGTGCTTCCGTAGCCCGGCGGCAGGTACACGAGGAACGAGCCCGTCGCGCCGCCGAACGCGGCAGCGGGATAGCTGGCGGCGTCGATCTCGCTCCCGGCTGCGTCCTGGCTCATCGGCGTGAGCGCAGGCGGCAGCGGCGGCGTGGGCGTCGCGCTGATGGTGGCGCCGGCGTCGACGGCTCCGGCGGCCGCGCCGTTGGAGAGCCCGACCAGGTGCTCGAGCGAGGCCGGACCGCTCAGCGCGGCGGCCGCTCCCAACGCCGCGAGCGCGCTGATGACCGCGCCGAGGCCGAGTCGGCGCCGGCGAACGCGGGCCGGCTGCAAGGCTGCCGCGGCGGCCTGAACGCCCGCCTCGAGACGAGGCGGAAGCGCCGGCACCCACGCCGGTGGTTGGAAGTCGTGCTGCTCCCTGGCCGTACCCGGCCAGCTCCACTCACCGAGGCTGTCCAGCCAGGTGTGGGTGCGCGACGCCTGTGCTCCGAGCGACATCCTGCGGAATTGAACGGAACGACAGGCCCGGAAGCCAACCCCTGCACGAAGGCGCCCAGGCGTGAGTCAGTGGGTCAGCCCGTGCTCCAGACCTGTCCCGTGTCGCCGAACCCGAGCGCCTGCTTGGTGGCTTCGGTGAGGTCGAATTCACGACCGGCGACGTAGGGACCGCGATCCACCACGGGAACCCGCACGGAGCGCCCGCCGTAGCGCAGCGTGACGAGCGTGCCGCACGGCAGCGTCTTGTTGGCCACCCCCAGCGTGCTGCTGGTCAGCGAGCCGCCGCAGGCAAGGCCGCCCCCGCCGCCATACCAGGAGGCGTCCGCGAGGCGGAAGACGTTGAGCCGTCCGAGGCGCCGGCGCGCGCTCGTGTGGCCGCCGTCACCGGCGAAGCGGAGTCGCACCACCGCGCTGCCGAGCCGTCTGGGGACGTAGCTCACACGAAACCGGCCCGTGATGCTGGTGCGCGCCCGGGCGAGCGTGCTCCAGCCGTGTCTCCCGAGCGCCTGTAGCGCGACGATCCGGCCCGGCAGGGCCGACCGGCGCGCCAGCAGCGACCCGGTCACGCTGACAGCGTGGTCGTCGAGCACGTTCAGTTGGGAGCCCTGCACCCTCAGGATGGTGGGTGCGGGCCGCAGATCCATCAACGGGGCCGCCGAGCTGATCTCGACGGGGGCAAGCGCGGACACGGGCTGCCCGGGCGTCGCGGGGACGTACATGTCTTGAACGAACCTCCTTGTGTGCGCCTACGGGGTTAGCTGTCGGGCTCACGCCCGGTCGATCACGCGAATGGGACGCGTGTCACCCGGGCGTTACGGCCACATCCAGTGGCCGATTCGCCCCATCCGGCGCGCACCGTGCGCCCCGGCAGTGGGTCCCCCGATCGCCATCCCTCCACGGCTGGCGACTCGGCAAGTCGAACAGTTGTTCGGGAATACTAGTTGTCCGCGCAGCCAGTCTGTGTGACGGTCGTCACACATGGGCAGCGACTGTATAAGCGGCGCTGTGCGCTGACAAACCCCGTTGTCTAGAGACGCCGACTTAGGCGTACGATCTCCTCATGTCTGATTACCCGAGCTATGTGCCCAGCAAGTTGGCGATGGGGCGGTATCGGCGCTGGGCAGCGAGCGACCCAAAGCGCGTGGTCGCATGGTTCGGAGGGTTGACGCCGATTGCGATTGGCATGGCCGTGGTTGGGGCCGTTGCGGGCCAGACCGTTCTGCTCGTCGCAGGCGCGCTGGGCGCGGCCGACCTGATTGTCGAGGGCGTGATCTACCTGCCCCGAGCTTGGCGGGCGGCGCGGGGAGACTCGCCGCCCTCAAACTGAGGGGCGACGACGAACGAAGTCCGAGGGCGGCGCGCAACAAATGCGTTATCGCTGCTCGCACCGCGAGCGAAGCGGTGGGGTGCTGAGAGCAAGTTGCGTGGGGCCGTCTCCACAAAGTTTGGCCGGTCGGGAGACGGCCCCATTTTCAGGCATCCAGGCGAATGGCCTCTTCGGCTCGAAGTAGCGCGGCGGCCGCTGTCTTGAGACGGTTCAGCGCGGTTCGCCTGACGCATAGCGCTGCGAAGCTCTAGGACGTGTGGCAAGGCGCGTGAAGGAGCAGGGTGACGCGCTGAGCGAGCAGTAGACCTGCGATTGCGAGCCGTGGCCCCCGGGTACGGGCCGGACCGTGCCCGAACAATGCGACCATTGCGACGGCCCGATCAATAGGGACGAGCGAATCCTCGTCATCGACGGCGAGGAGGGCCGCTGGACGACCTTGCGGGCTGAGCCCGATGCCTGCCGCACCGAGTGCTTCCACAGCGACTGCTTCCTCAGGATGCGCGAAGGGGGAGCACTCGACTGGCTGCGCGTCCAAGAGCAGTAGCGGGCCGCGAGCAACGACCCGCCCCAACGGACGGGCCGAAGCCGGCTACCCCTGCTACTGGGGCCGCCTCAGGCGCGGTTGACGACGAAGCTCGCGAGAAACACGATTGCGAGCACGATCAGGCCGAGCCACAGGAAATGAACGAGCGCCCCGACGCCAAACGCGAGGGCGACGATTATGGCTGCTACGAGTAGTAATCCCATGCCGACTAGATACCCCGACGGTACCGGGACAAACGGCTACGACGCGACGATTTCGGCTAGCCCCGACTTGCTCGCAATCTTCCTGAGCATCCGCTCGAAGTCCTCCCGCTTGGGGATCGGAATGCGAGGCCCTGCGGGGGTCGTCTGTTTCGCCTCGTCGCCTGCTCGACCAAGCGTCAGCCTCGCGGGCTGAGGCGATGCGCAGACCACCACGGGTGGCGACCGAAAACGATCCACGCGATCTCGCTCGCAACCACCCACACGGAGTAGAGCCACAGCCCAAGGATGAGCTGGCCTCGGCGGATTCCGGCTCGCTGTTCCTCGGGAGTGCTTTCCTCCAGCCACCGTGGGTACCACGCCCGGTGCTCCGCCGCAATCATTGGCGTGTCGGAAGCATCCGCTATGACGTAAGGGCGCAGGAACGCCCGGACTAAAACCCGTGCGACGGTCGAGCCGATCCGAACCCACAGCGGCGGCATCCGTCCCAAGGATGCCCGATCCGCCTTTATACAGTCGCCGCCCATATGCGACGGTCGTCACACATGGAAAGCGTCTGCAGAAGTGCCGTTAGTCGCAAGATCTGCCTCCGGTTCGGCTCCCAGGATGGCCGCTGCCGACGATCCACTCCACGGGCTTGAACGCTGGTATCTAGCCCAATGCAACGGCGACTGGGAGCACAGCCACCTTTGGGGCGTTCTAAAGGCCTTTCTGGACTGGGCCGAGTACGCCGACGAGAATGGCTAAAAGCGGCGGCCCGGCGTCACACATGGGCGGCGACTGTATAAGCCCCGGCTTGTCCGCAAATAGCGGGGAAGCGCTCGCTGTCGCAGGCAGGGACCGTCCGCCGCGCCGAGTAAGAAGGGTCCATGGCCACCGCGACCCCACACGGAGTGCCCCTGGCCGAGCGCGCCCCACGCCCGAAACTGCACCCCGCCAAGGTTCGCCAAGCCGCAAAACGGCGCTGGTTTGAGTTCCGACTAGAACGCCTCCCCCTGCACCCCGTCAGCCGGATCACCGTCGGCCGCGGTTACGGCGCGTGGACGCTGCCCGGAGGACTAATCGAGCCAACGTGGGTCTGCTACTCGGTTGGCGCCGGCGGCGACACCACGTTTGACCTGCAACTAATCGAGCGGTTCGGTATCCCGGTCCGGGCGGTCGAGCCGGTAGCCGGATACGTCGCGAAAGCCATCGAGGAGGCCGACGGAAACCCCAAGTTCTCGATCCACCAGGCCGCGATAGCCGCCAAGGACGGGCCGTTACGGATGCAACTGACCCACGACCCCGGGAGCGAATCGGTCTCCTCTGCCGGCCTGTACGAATCCTCCATCTACGTCGAGCTTCCCGGGCGCGCGCTGCCATCGCTGATGAGCGAGACGGGCGACTCGCGGGTCGACCTGCTGAAGCTCGATGTCGAGGGCGGTGAGTACACGGTCGTGCCCACGCTCGATCTGCGGGCAATGGGCGTCAAGATATTCGCCATCCAACTGCACCACACCGGTTCGGTCACCGACGCGCTGGCCCTGATCCAAGGGGTCAAGGATCAGGGGTATGAGCTGGTTACGCGCCGAGCGCCCGTAAAACTTGTCTTCGCCCGACGCGACCTGATCTGACGCACCCACCATCGGCAACCTCGGCTCGATATTGCGTGCAGAGAGACACCGCCATGCCCGAGCTGGTGCGGCTCTTTCGTTCCTGGGCGCGACGAGCCGCACACACGGGCAGGGAGCGGCCCCGGCGTTGCGGCAAACTAGGCTCAGCAGCACGGTGCTGGCGCGGACCGGCGCATCCCTGCTGGTCGCGTGCGTGGCCGCCCTCGCTGCTTGCGGGGGTGCCGTCGACCGCAGGGCAACCATCGCGACTGCTCTCCGCAAGCTCGAAGTCGAATACGTGCACGCGAAGGAGTCTGCGGCGAGCAAGCCGCGCGGCGCCGATGTGCTCGGCACAATCGTGGATGTCTACGCGCCGCCGCCCAAGGGTGTCACGCGGGCGGAATGGCAGCGCGCCATCAAGAACGACCGGAAGCTTCAGCGCGAGTTCAATTCTCCGATCAAGTAGCCGCGTCTGAGCGATCTCGGCCCCGGGGAGCCTGGCCGTCCTGTCCTAGGAGTTCATCGCCTCCGTGCACTCGGCACAGGGAGCTCGATGGCCGTGCCGTTCTTGGCCGCCTTGCGCTTCTTGGCCGAGCAGGAAGGCGCGCCCTAACAAAGGTGATAGGCGACCCGGTAGCCTGCGGGCCCACCGCAATGGAAGCGCACGTCAACGTCATCACCCTTGCAGTGGACGACCTCGATCGCGCGCTCGCGTTCTACCGCGACGGACTCGGGTTGGAGACGCCCGGGGTGGTGGGAACGGAGTTCACCGGCGATGACTCAAACCCCGCTGGCGCAATAGCGATGTTCCATCTCGAGGGCGGCCTCATGCTCGCGCTCTATCCGCGCACCGAGCTCGCGAAGGACGCTCGGGTCCCGTTGGGGCCGCCCAAGACGGGCGAGTTCAGCATCGGCCAGCTGGTCGCCGGCAAGGAGGAGGTGGATGCGCTGCTCGCGCAAGCCAGGGCTGCCGGCGCCTCGGTCACGGATGAGGCGCACGAGCGTGCCTGGGGGATCTACTCCGGATACTTCCGTGACCTCGACGGGCATCTCTGGGAGATCATCTGGAACCCCAGGGACCAGGACTAGCCCCACCAGGGCGGCAGCACGTCCAAGAACGCTCGGAGCAGTCCCTGGTCGCGCGGCCGCTTTTCGGGGCCTTTCGATTGGGGGCGCATCAGAAAGGCGTGGAACTGCCGGCGCTTCCGACGCCACCATC
This sequence comes from Solirubrobacteraceae bacterium, assembly GCA_036498265.1. Taxonomy (GTDB): domain Bacteria; phylum Actinomycetota; class Thermoleophilia; order Solirubrobacterales; family Solirubrobacteraceae; genus Palsa-744. The sequence continues at coordinate 18,716 of DASYFT010000041.1, forward strand.
CGATCATCTCAGCGCCGTTTCCTGGACCACGGCGGCATCAGCCATTCAAACAGCGTCCCGAGCAGCAACTCGAATAGCTCCACGCTACGCAGCCTCCCTCAGCCTGCGGGGTTTCGGGCATCTGCGATCCGCACGGTGTCTGTAGCGCCACGGGAACTCGTTGAGGTAGCCCTGTGGGCGCCTATGGGACATCTTTCGCTACGTACCCTGATACACGACTTCAAGGCCTGCATTCTGTGGGACACTCGAAGCATGGGCAGCCTGCTCATCGGCACGGCGATCGTGGTCCTCTTCGGGTTCGTGCTGCGGCCGTTCGGCCGGTGGCTGCAGCGAAAGGGCAGAGACGTCGAACACAGGCGACGCAATGACTCCCATTGATTGCGGCAACCCCAAGGGGGCTTTGCGGCGACGCTTGCGGGCAAATAGAGAAGCATGGTCGAAGCCCTCATCGTCGCCGCCGTGGTCCTGGTCTTCATCGCCGGCTTCTGGCTGACGCGCGGCGCCGGACCGGCGGCGAGGTCGACGCGGAGCCCCGGCAACGAGGAACTCCTCAAATACACGTCGCTGGGTGGCCGCATGCCCGAGCCCGGCGAGGCTCCTGATGATCGAGAGCATCAGATCGAATGAGCCGATCCGGGAGCTCCGCTCCGTGGTTGGAGATGACGGTATCCGGCGCCGGTTCGAGAACAGGCTCGTCGCGCTGATCCCCGTCTGATTGGATGACTCCTCACCGAGCCGAAGGCTCCGTCTGCGAGACATCGACAGCGGACGCGCGCCAAACCACGCCGAGAGGAGTTCGACATGCCGCTGGACAGGTCCGTGCTTGGGAATCTCGCCGCTGAACAGATGGAGGCGTTGGAGCGGGTCTACGGCGACGACGACGACGTCCAGATCGGCGCGGTCATAACGATCGTGGAGGTGCTCAAAAACCAGGGCACCGACGAGGTTGGGAACCCGCAGTACGGCTCGCACGTGAGGATGCGCCACAACGTGCCGGATCCCTACAGGACCGTCGGGCTGATGGAGCAGGCGATCTACAACATCCTCGCGAGCAGCGGAGCCGGCTCGCCCGACGATTAGGGCGGAGCGCTCGACGGAGCGACCGATGATCACACACCTCTTCGCCGGTATATCCGTCGCCGACAGGGACGCGGCGGCGGCGTGGTACGAGCGCCTCACCGGCCGTCCGCCGGATCTGATCCCGAACGACCACGGCCAGCCTCCCCGTCAGACGGCTCGCTGACAGCCGCGCACCCCGCCGGCGCGGCGCTTCGGTGGCCGCCGTAGTGTTCCGCCGGCTTGCGACCGAACGCGACAGCTCACGGAAGGAGGTACCGATGACTCTCGACCAGAGCAAGATGGGACGGGTCGTGGCGGAGCAGATGGAGGCGATCGAAGCCGATTACGGCGACGACTGCGAGATCGGCGACGTGTGCGCGATCGTCGAGGTCCTGGGCCCCCACGGCTCGCACCTGCGCGTACGCGGCAGCGACATGCGACCGCACATCATGGTTGGGCTGCTGCGCTTGTCGGAGAACGTGTTCACCGGCGGGATGCGAACCGAGGACGCGGACGGCGAGGACTAGGCGCGCGCGTCAGACGGCGCCGACAGCCGGCGTCGCGCGCAGGTTTCATGGGCCGCGCGGAAAGGTCGTTGACGCAGGAGGCCCGAGCAGGGAGAATCGAGCGCGATGGCGAACCCCGACCGCCTGACGGCCCTCGACTCGACGTTCCTGCACCTGGAGGATCACTCGGACGCGCACATGCACGTGGCGTCGGTGATGGTGTTCGACGGGAAGGCGCCTTCGCTGCAGCAGCTGGTCGAACACGTCATCAACCGCCTGCACCTGGTGCCGCGATACCGGCAGCGCCTGGCCTTCGTGCCGCTCGGGCAGGGCCGACCGATCTGGACGGACGACCCTCATTTCAACCCCTACTACCACATCCGCCACACCGCGCTTCCCAAGCCCGCCGACGACGCGGCGCTGAAGCAGCTCGCCGGCCGGCTGTTCTCACAGCGCCTGGACCGCTCGAAGCCGCTGTGGGAGATCTGGCTCGTGCAGAACATGTCGGGCGGGCGCTTCGCGCTCGTCGCAAAGACGCACCACGCGCTCGTCGACGGCATATCGGGCGTGGACATCACGACCGTGCTGTTCGACACCGCCCGCGAGCCCGCCGCGCCCACCGCACCACCGTCGCCGTGGGCCGCCAAGCCGCTCCCCGGGCGCGCAAAGCTCCTCGGCGAGGCGCTCGTGGAACGCGCGACGGTCCCGGGCGAGATGGTCCGTGGCGCCCGCGCGCTGGTGCGCGCTCCGCGCAAGGCGCTCGGTCAGCTCAAGGATGCCGTGGAGAGCATCAGCGCGACGACCCTCGAGGGGCTCAACGCCCCGGCGCCCCCCAGCCCGTTCAACGTCGACATCGGACCGCACCGGCGCTACACGTTCTTCGACGCCGACCTGGCGCAGTTCAAAGCCATCAAGGACTCACTCGGCGGGACGCTCAACGACGTCGTGCTCGCCGCGGTGACGCTGTCGCTGGGGCGCTTTCTGCGCGACAACGGCCACGACACCGACGGCCTCGTGCTGAAGGCGATGGTTCCAGTCTCCGTGCGAACGCGCTCGCAGCGAGGCGCCCTCGGCAACCAGGTGGCCGCGATGTGGGCGCCGCTGCCCGTCGGCATCCAGAACCCCGCCGAGTGCCTGCAGCGGATCGCGAAGTCGATGGAGGACCTGAAGAGCTCCGGGCAGGCGGTCGGCGCCCAGGTGCTCACCAACCTCGCTGGGTTCGCCCCTCCGACGATCCTCAGCCAGGCAGCCCGGCTGCAGCCGCGCCAGCCGTTCTTCAACCTCGTCGTAACGAACGTGCCCGGACCGCAGTTCTCGCTGTTCCTGCTGGGACGGCGCCTCGAGATCCTCTATCCGGTGGTGCCGCTGGCCCAGCGCCAGGCACTCGGGATCGCGGTCATGAGCTACGACGGCCACCTCGGCTTCGGGCTGCTCGCGGACTACGACGCGCTACCCGGCCTCGAGGAGATCGAGAAGGACCTGGAGCTGTCGGTGGCTGCGCTCGCCCGCGCCGCCGGCGTGCGCAAACGGGCGCGCCGCCCCGTCGCGCGCTCGTCGGGCTCGAACGGCCGGGCGGCCCCCAAGGCGGGCGCCGGCCGGTCCAACAGGAACGCGAACGGCAAGCGCTCCACCGGCAGGCCCGCCACCGCGAGCTGACGCCCCGGCGGCGGACCTCCAGCGGGCTCTCACCCGCTGCTCGCTGCCTCTAGGGCCGCGCCTCGAGGATCAGGTTGAAAGGCGTCTCCGTCGCGCGCCGCACGCGCGTGAAGCCGCCGTCTTCCAGGACCTCCGTGAGCCTTGCCTCGCCGGCCTGCGCTCCGAGTGCCAGACCGACCTCCTGTGACAGGGACGCGGGCGTGCAGATGACGGTCGATGCGCCGTAGAAGACCCTCCCGACCGGGTTGAGGTTCTCCTCCACGCGGTCGTTGGCGAAGGGCTCGACGATCATCCACGTCCCATCCTCGGCCAGCGTCTCGAGGACGTGGGCCGATGCTCCGACGGGGTCGCCCATGTCGTGCAGGCAGTCGAACACGGTCACGAGGTCGTAGCCGCTGCCTGGATAGTCCTTGGCGGATGCCGCCTCGAAGCTGATGCGGTCCCCCACGCCGGCCTCCGCGGCTGCCTCGCGCGCACGCTCCACCGAGGCGTCGTGGTAGTCGAACCCGAAGAACTCGGAGTTCGGGAACGCCTCGGCCATGATGATCGTCGAGGCGCCGTGGCCGCAGCCGACGTCGGCCACCTTCGCGCCCCGCTCGAGCTTCTCCTGGACTCCGTCCAGGGCCGGGATCCACTCGGGCACCAGGTTGCCGCGGTAGCCGGGCCGGAAGAAGCGCTCGGTGCCGCGGAACAGCCGGTGGTCGTGCTCGTGCCAGCCCATCCCCCGGCCGCTGCGGAACGACTCGAGGATCTGGTCTTCGTCGGCGTACAGCGAGGCGACTGAGTCATAGATGCCGAGGATGTAGAACGGGCTGTCCTCGTCCGCCAGCGCGAGCGCCTGCTCATCCGGCAGCGTGTAGCGGTCGCTCTCCGGGTCGTAGGTCACGTAGCCGCCCGCCGCCTGGTTGCGGAGCCACTCGCGGACGTAGCGCTCCGCGGCGCCCGAGCGCTCCGCCACCTCCTGAGAGGTCAACGGCCCCGCTCCGGCCATGGCTTTGTAGAGACCCAGCTTCTCGCCGATCACCATCAGCGGCGCGCTGATGATCGCGCCCATGTCGGTGACGGCCTGGCCCATGAAGGCCTCGAGCTTGGCCTCGTCGATCCCAGCGGTGCTCATTTGAAGGCCCCCCTTCGTGTCGTGTGGACGACGGCCCGATCCGAGGTCGTCCTCCCTAGGAAGGAAAGCACTCGCGGCCTGCCCATGTCGCCCGGTCACGCGACCCCGATCGAGCCGTTCGACGCGGATACGATCCGCTCGTGCGCTTGGCCCTCTGCCAGATGAACGCGATCGTGGGCGACATCGCCGGCAACGCGCGGCGGATCCGCGACGGCGCGCGGGAGGCGCGCGACGCCGGCGCGCAGCTCGTGCTCTTCCCCGAGCTCGCCATCACCGGCTACCCGCCGGAGGACCTGCTGCTCAAGGAGCACTTCCTTGCCGACGCGGCCGCCGCCCTCGGCGACCTCGCGCGCGAGGTCAGCGACATCGTGGCGGTCGTCGGCTTCCCCGAGCGAGCGGAGGACGTCTACAACTCCGCCGCGCTGCTCGCAGGCGGCGCCGTTCGCGCCATCTACCGCAAGGTCTACCTGCCCAACTACGGCGTGTTCGACGAGCAGCGCTACTTCCAGGCCGGCAGGGGCGGGGCTGTGGTCGACGTCGGTGCCGCGCGCATCGGCCTGAGCGTCTGCGAGGACATCTGGGAGCCCGGGCCACCCGCCAGCGACGAGGCCCTCGCGGGCGCCACCCTGATCGTCAACATCTCCGCCTCGCCCTACCACGCCGGCAAGGGCGTCGAGCGCGAGCGCATGTTCGCTCAGCGGGCCCGCGACAACCTGGCATACGTCGCGTTCTGCGGGCTGGTCGGCGGGCAGGATGAACTGGTCTTCGACGGGCACTCCGTCGTGGTCGACCACACCGGCACGACGGTGGCACGCGCCAGTCAGTTCGAAGAGGAGCTGCTCGTCTGCGACGTCGACCTGAGCGCGGCCGCCTCGGCCCGGCTGCGCGACACCGGCCACCGCCCGGTGGCCCGCCTCGCAGGCCACGAGGCGACGATCCTGCCGCCCGTGCCCGCCCCGGCGGGCGAGGCGCCGGCCGGCGCGCCGGCCTCTTCGCGCCAGGTGGCCGAGCTGCTCGATCCGATCGAGGCGGAGGTCTACCGCGCCCTCGCGCTGGGCCTGCGCGACTACGTCGAGAAGAACGGCTTCCAGCAGGTCATCCTCGGCCTCTCTGGCGGCATCGACTCGGCCCTCGTGGCCTGCCTCGCGACGGACGCTCTCGGCCCGGCGCGCGTGAACGCGGCGATCATGCCCTCGCCGTACTCCTCGGCGGAGACACAGGCCGACGCCCGCCTTCTGGCCGGTTCGCTCGGCATCCGCGTCCACGAGCTGCCGATCGAGCCGGTGCTCGAGGCCTACCGGGACACGCTCCGGGAGGAGCTAGCCGACGCTCCGCCAGCCGATGAAGAGCTCGTCGGCACCGGTGGCCCCGCGGCCGCCCGCGGCGAGAACCTGACGGACGAGAACATCCAGGCGCGGATCAGGGGCAACCTGCTGATGGCGCTCTCGAACAAGTTCGGCTGGCTCGTGCTGGCGACCGGCAACAAGTCGGAGATGTCCGTCGGCTACACGACCCTCTATGGCGATCTCGCCGGCGGGTTCGCGGTGATCAAGGACGTCCCCAAGACGCTGGTCTACAGGCTCTGCAGGTGGCGCAACTCGCAGGCCGGCGCGAGCGCCGGGATGGCCTCGGGCGCCGGCGCGGACGCCGCGCGGAGCCCGATCCCGGACTCGATCCTCGAGCGCGCTCCCTCGGCGGAGCTGCGCCATGGCCAGCGCGACGAGGACTCGCTGCCGCCCTACGACGTCCTCGACCGGATCCTCCAGGGCTACATCGAGCTCGACCAGAGCCGCGAGCAGCTCATCGCTCAGGGCCTGCCCGAGCACTACGTGGATCTGACCATCCGCCTGGTCGATCGCGCCGAGTACAAGCGCCGGCAGGCGCCCCCGGGGATCAAGATCACCACGCGCGCCTTCGGGCGCGACCGGCGCATGCCGATCACGAACCGCTACCACGGCTGACCGCGCCGGCCCGGTGACGTGCGACCGATGCTGTGACGTCTAGTCTGCTGCCGTGCGTCTCGCCGCCACATCGCTCGCCGGGCTGTGCGCGCTCTCCATCGCCGGCTGCGGGGACACGCTGCAGGACAGGCCGATCCCGCACAACCTGCTCGAGACCCTGATCGTCGCCCCCGTTCCCGTGTACTGGCTCGGCGCCTCCTTCCAGGGTCTCCAGGTGACAGACGCAGTGCACGACCCGAGCGGCGCGTTCACCGTCCAGTACGGCGACTGCGTCGAAGGCGGTCAGGCGACCTGCGTCCCGCCGCTGCGGGTGGTCACCTCTCCCGACAACAGCTTCGTCCCGGGAGGCTCTGCGACGCAGCGAGACGCGCCGCTTCGCCAGGTACAGGCTGTGGTGAGTCGCGGAGGCCGGACGATCGCGATCGCCACCGGTGGCGTGGTCGTGGGCATCTACGCGAGGGATCCGCGCGTGGCCGGCGCGGCAGCGCGGACCGTCGTGCCGATCAACCGCGTCGGCGCCCCCGAATCTCCCCTGCCGCCCCCGCTGCCGGACACCGGCTTCGCCCGCACGCCGCTGCCCTCACAGGTCCCCTCGCCGATCCACCCGATCGGCTAGAGCCGCTACGTCGCTGGCTGCACGGGCCGGCGCGGGCGCACGGCGATCGTCATCCGCGTGACTGCGCACGTGCGATCCTCGTCGTCGCTGAAGCTCACGTCCCAGACCCACGTCGTGCGCCCCCGATGCAGCCGCGTGGCGCGTGCGTGGACGACGCCCTCGGTGATCGGACGCAGGAAGCTCGTGCTGTTGGACATGCCCATCGCCATGTCGCCGTCGCCCATCACCGCAAGCGCCGTGGCGAGCGACGCGATTGACTCGGCGATCGAGGCATAGACGCCTCCGTGCACGAGACCCGCGGGCTGCTTGAGCTCCTCGCGGACCGTCACCTGGGCCGTGACCTCGCTGTCGGAGAAGGACAGCAGCTCGAGCCCGTAGAAACGGTCGAATCCGCGCAGCGCACCGTTGACCTGCTCGGTAGTGGGTATGGCCATCGCGGCGCCACGATAGCCTAGGGTCGTTCGCCGAGCCCCCGCGATCCTCGCATCGGGCCGGCCGGCGGGCGTGAGCACCATGAGCAGATTGGAAGAGCTTCCCCCCGACCAGCGCGCAGCGCTGTCGCTCGTGCTGTCCCAGGGCAAGACCTACGCCGAGCTGGCACGGGTCCTCGGGATCCCCGAGCGGGCGGTGCACGACCGCGCACACGCCGCCCTCGCCGTGCTCGCGCCGAGTCAGGCGCGCCAGGTTCCGGCGGAGCGCCGGGCCGAGATCGGCGACTACCTGCTCGGCCAGCAGGGTGGCGTTGCGGAGCGCCTGGCCACACGCACCTACCTCGGAAGCGACGGGCCCGCCAGGAGCTGGGCTGAGAGGCTCGCCGGCGAGCTGGCTCCGCTTGCGAGCCGTGCGCTGCCCGACATCCCGGCCGGGCCCGCCGGACACCCCGAGAACAACGGGGCGGGCGGGCCGCCCGCCCCCGCTCCCGCCCGGGCGGGGCGTACAGACCGCACCACGGGCGCCCCCGCGAGGCAGCCGGCGGGTGCGCTGCCGAGCTCGAGGCTCGGTGGCGCCCTGCTGCTCGGTGCGATCGTCGCGGCGATCGTGGTCGCCGTCATCCTCCTGTCCGGAGGCGGTGGCGGCGGCTCGCACGCGAAGAGCACGAGCGCCTCGTCGACGTCGACGAGCACCAGCGGCAACACGGCGGCAGGCGGCAGCGGACCGAAAATCAACCAGCGCCTCACGCTCAAACCGACCAGCGCCTCCAGCTCGGCGCTGGCCCTTGTCGAGATCCTCGCCGAAGGGGGCAAACGCGCCTTCTACCTGGCCGCCGAACACCTGCCTGCGTCGAAAGGCTTCTACTACGCGATCTGGCTCTACAACTCGCCGAGCAGCTTCGAGCCGCTCACCCGTAGCCCGAACGTCGGCTCCAACGAACGGCTGGCCGGAGGCGCGCTGCTGCCCACGAACGCCGGCAACTACCACCAGATGCTCGTCACGCGTGAGACCGCCGCCAAACCGGGCAGCCCGGGGACGGTCGTGCTGAGCGGCCCCTTCAGCCTGGGCGGCTGACCATCTGAAGCTTGCCCGGGTTCATGATGCCGGTCGGGTCCAGGTCGGCCTTGATCGCCTGAAGCGCGCCGAGACCCGTCCCGCCGACCTCCTGCGCCATCCAAGGAGCGTGATCGCGGCCCACGGCATGATGGTGGGTGATCGTGCCGCCTCCCGAGACGATCGCCCGGCTCGCGGCCTCCTTGACGGCGCGCCACTGCCCGATCTCATCCCCCTGGCGCTGCTCTGCGATGAACGTGAAGTAGAGCGACGCCCCCGTCTCGTAGAGATGCGAGACGTGGCACATCACCAGCCCGGGCGTGCCGCAGGCCCTGAGCTGCTCGCCGATCGCCCCCTCCACGGCGCGGCGCAGGCGTGAGACGTTCGACCACTGCGTGGCCGTCTCGAGCGTCTCGACCATCACGCCGAGGCTCAGCAGGTCGTCGCGGAGGTAGGGCCCCGTGAACCGCGAGTGCAGCCACGCCTCGCCGGGTGAGCGCCCGACCGCCAGGCCGCCGCAGCCGCGGGCGAGCTCCAGCGCCCGCGAGCGCCTGGATGAGACCTCCGCCGGCGACCCCTCGAAGCCGAGGATCGCGAGGCAGCCCTCACGGTACCCGCGCACCCGCAGGTACAGGCGTCCGAGCCTTCCCTTCGCGCCGCCGCTGCCCGCCAGCGCAAGCGACATGCGGGTCTCCTGCTCGTCGGACAGGCGCGCAACATCCGGCGTGGCGTGCTCGCGCGCGAGCGTGCGAAGCGCCTCCACGCCGGCCTCGAAGCCGGTGAAGAACATCCCCTCGTAGACGCGCTCGCGCGGCGCCGGGCGAACCCTCAACGCGAGCTCGCTGATGACCCCGAGCGTCCCCTCCGAGCCGACCAGCAGCTGGCGCAGAGACGGCCCGGCCGCGGTCGCGGGCATGGGCGGGAGGTCGATGTCTCCGGCCGGCGCCGCCAGCCGGATTCCGAGCACCATCTTCTCGATCGCCCCGTAGCCGGTGGAGGCCTGCCCTGCCGAGCGGGTGGCTGCGCAGCCGCCCAGCGAGACGTACTCGAACGACTGGGGGAAGTGGCCCAGCGTCAGGCCGCGCTCGCCGAGCCGGCGCTCCAGGGCCGGCGCGCGCATCCCCGCCTGTACGCGCACCGTCGCAGAGCGGGCGTCGAGCTCGAGCACCTCCCCCATCCTCCCCGTGTCGAGCGCTAGCACGCCGGCGTGCTCTCCGCGCAGCGGAGCCACGCCGCCGACGACGCTGGTCCCTCCGCCGAACGGGACGACGGCGACCGACGCGCGCGCACACACCTCGAGCACCCTGCGGACCTGCTCGTGATCGGCAGGGTGCACGACCGCGTCAGGCGCGCCCTCGGGCTCGCCGGAGCGTAGGCGCACCAGATCGGGATATCCCTTTCCGGCCGCGTGAAGGACGCGTTCGCCGTGATCGTCGCGCACGGCATCCGCGCCGGCGATCGCGCGCAGCTGCGACAGCACCCCCTCTGGCAGGGCCGGCGCCTCCAGCCGCACCTCGCCGAGCGCCACCGGCGGCCGCGGCGCCGTCGCGATCCCCGCCTCCTGCAGGAAGCCGAGCGCGCCCGGCGGCAGCGCCGGCGGATGGCCGACCTCGCCCCATCCCCACCAGCGCATCGGAGGCGGCTCGGCCGGCTCAGGCACTGATCCGCTCGAGCGCCTCGAGCGCCTCGTCGAGGGTCGCAGCCGCCGCCCGGCGGACCATGAAGCCGCCGAAGCGGGGGAAGAAGCCGGCGAGGGCCTGGCGCAACTCGATCGTCACGAGGGTCTCGTGGCCGCCGCCCTCCCCGCCGCGAGGCCCTCCGTCGCCGGACGCATCCGCGAGCCGCACCTCCGTCTCGGAGGAGCGCAGCAGGCGAGCGAACGGCGTGCCCTCCAGCCGCTGGGACCAGATCAGGGAGCCCTGGGCCTGGTCAGCCTGGACCAGGTCGAAGTCGGCACGCACCACTTTTCCCCGCGAGGTGGTCATCACCTCGGTGAACGCTCCCCCTCCGACGTCCTCGACCCGTGTCACCCGCGGCCACCAGCGCGGCAGGTGATGCGGATCGCTGACCACCTCCCACAGCAGCTCCACAGGGGCGGCGATCGTGCGGCTGCGGCGTGCTCTGGGCATGGCCGCGGAGCCTAGGACTCGTAGGTGAGCAGGGCGTGGACGTCGTGCGGCGCGAGCCGCTCGCGCCCGCCCAGATACGCGAGCTCGATCAGGAAGCCGCAGCCGGCGACCTCGCCGCCGAGCTGCTCGACGAGCTCGCACAGCGCTGCCGCCGTGCCGCCTGTCGCCAGGAGGTCGTCGTGCACGAGGACCCGCTTGCCGCTCGCCACCGCATCGGTGTGCAGCTCGAGCTGCCCGGCGCCGTACTCGAGCAGGTACTCCGCGCTCACGGTCTCATACGGCAGCTTGCCCGGCTTTCGTGCCAGCACGAAGCCGGCGCCGAGCTCGAGCGCCAGGGCGGGGCCGAGCAGGAAGCCGCGCGCCTCCGCGGCGATCACGCAGTCGACCTCCAGCGGCCGCGCGTAGGCGGCGAGCGCGCTGACCCCGGCGGCGAGCGCCCCCGCGTCCGCCATCAGCGGCGTGATGTCCTTGAAGCCGATCCCCGGCCTCGGGAAGTCGGGTATGTCGCGGATGAGCGAGCGGAGGTCTGCCGGCTGGACGTGCGGGGTGCGGGAGGACCCGCTCACCGGACGATCTTGCGCAGATCGCGTATCAGCAGCAGGTGCTTGAGGTGCGTCGCCACCGCCGCGAGGTTCTCGAGCGCCTCGACGGCCTCCTTGCGACGCTGGGGGTTGCGCGAGCGCAGCGCCGGGGCGAGGATCTGCTGCAGGAGGTTCGCCTCGCGGTCGGCCGACGAGCGGAACACGCGCAGGTTCCGGCCGCCGACGCCGTAGCGGGCGAGCTCCGCGACGGCGGCGATGATCTCGCGCTCCGTCTCGTCGAAGTAGCGCATCCCGCCTCGCATCTCGCCCTTGACGACGCCGTACTCTTCGAGCTCGCGCACGAGCTTGGCCTCGGCCTTGGTCTCCTCGAGCACGTCGTCGATCGAGTACAGCGCCCCGGTCGCCTCGCCGACGCTCACGCTCGGGCGCCAAGCGCGGGCGCCGTCGCGGGCACGACCGGGAATCGGCGTGGCGTCCCCCGAGCGCCCGGCGGCCAGCTCCTGGCGGATCACCCGCAGGGGCAGGAACTCGTCGCGCTGCATCCGCAGGATCGTGCGCAGGCGAGCCAGGTCGCCCTGCGTGTAGAGGCGGTAGCCGCCGGGGGTGCGCCGCGGCGTCAGCAGCTTCTGGTCCTCGAGGTAGCGGATCTTGGAGATCGATATGTCCGGGAACTCCTGGGCGAGCGCCTTGCAGACCGCGCCGATCGTCAGCGACTTGCGCGGCTTGGCCGGCTCGCCGGCGGCTGCGGAGCCGTCGCCGAGCTCCACGTCGAGCTCTCCCAGCCCCGCAGATGTCGCCTGGACGCTCATCAGCGCGCGTGGAACGTGAGCTTGTACTTACCGATCTGCACCTCGTCGCCCTCCTCGAGCCGGTGTGACTCGATCCGCGAGCGATTCACGTAGGTCCCGTTGAGCGAGCCGCAGTCGTCCAGGTACCAGTCGTCGGCGCGGTGGATCAGCAGGGCATGGTCACGGGAGACGGTGACGTCGTCGAGGAACACCTCGGCTTCGGGGCGCCGTCCGATGCTCATCCGCTCTCCGTCGACCGGGAAGCTCTCGCCCACCCGGCCGCCTCCGGCACGGATCACCAGCGCCGGCCCGTGGGCCGTCACGGCGTCGATCTCGACCGGGACGAGCTCGCCGGTCTCGTCGATCCGGTAGGTGGCCGTCACCGGCTCGCTCGACCCCTCCGCACGCGGCAGCAGGGCGCCGCAGCGCTGGCAGTAGTTGGCTCCCTCGCCGTTTACGAAGCCGCACTCGGTGCAGTGCAGGGCCATGAGGCGCCGACCCCGTGCTAGCGCGGCGCCCGATGCCGCGCGGTCGGGAGCGACGGTGCACGTCCGGTGCGCAGCCGCACCGCGGGCTCGAGCGAGGAGCGGCTCACGCGGGTCCGTCCGAGGGGCTTCTCGTGAGGATGTCCGTGAGGCGCTGGACGTCATCGCCGGTGATCATGTCCTCGCCGCCCTCGTGCTTGTGGCGCAGGCGGTTCACGAGCTCCGCCCGGAGGATGTCGATCTTGCCGTGCAGGATGCGCCGCTTGTAGGAGATCTCCGTCTCCTCCTCGGTGAGCTGCCGGATGACGTCCTTCAGTTCGACGTCTGACAGCGAGCCGAGGTCCGGAAAGGTCTCGTCCATCTGGCCTGTTCTCCTCTCACGGGCTTGCGCCGGATGTGCGCCGGCCGGAATCGCCGGCCGGGCCGGCACCCGCCGAGTATAGCCCAAAAGGTCAGGCTGAGCTTGAGGCTATGGCGTGGCCGGCCCGGCACCCCTCGCCTCCAGCTCGCGAAGGCCCGTTCGCACGTACAGCGCGGTAGCCAGCAGCGCCAGCGCGAGGCCGACGTACAGAAGGACTTCGCCCAGCCCTTCGAGCCCCGCCATGGCGAAGAAGAACGCGCCCATCACCGGCGCCACTGCGAGCCGTCCTGGCCAGTTGATCCGCAGCTCCACCCCGCGGCTGAGGGCGTAGCGGCCGAGCAGCAGCATCGCGAGCTCGCGCCCGGCGAGCACGGCGAGCGCCCACCTCGGCAACAGGTCGAAGCGCCAGGTCACGACGGCCCCCGAGAGCACGAGCAGGCGGTCGGTCACGGGGTCCATGAGCGCGCCCAGGCGGCTGTACTGCCGCGTCAGCCTCGCCGCGATCCCGTCGGCGTAGTCGCCCCACCCGATCACTGCGAACAGGGTCGCGGGGAGCGCGCCGGTGCCGTCGCTGCTGGAGAGCGAGACGATGAGGAACACCGGGATCAGCGCGAGCCGCGCGAAGCCGATGGCGTTCGGGAGCGTCCACGGCCTCAGCGGCTGACCCGCCTCGGTCTGCGCTGGCGGCGGCCCCGAGCGGTCGAGCCCGAGCAGCCGGCGGGCTTTCAGGGGAGGCTCTGCCACAGCTCGTCCACGGCCCTCAGCAGCGACTCGGGCTCGCCTCCCAGCGGCAGCGGCGGGCCGTCGGCGAGGCCGCGGCGGATCTGCACCTCGATCTCGCCGGACTCCAGAGAGCGCGGTCCGACCGTGAGGCGCAGCGGCGCCCCCAGCAGCTCGGCGTCGGCGAACTTCTCGCCGGGACCGACGTCGCGGTCGTCGTAGAGGACGTCCACGCCGCCCTCGGTGAGGGTCGCGTAGAGCTGCTCGGCGGCCTCGCGCTCCGGTGTCCCCTCACGACCGATGCCCACGAGGTGAACCGCGAAGGGGGCGAGCGCCCTCGGCCAGGAGATGCCGCGCTCGTCGCTGAACTGCTCGACCGCGGCCGCGACGATCCTGGCCGGCCCGAGGCCGTAGGAGGCCATCCAGATCGGCAGCTCCTTCCCGGTCTCGTCCAGGTAGGTCGCACCGAGCGGCTCTGAGTAGCGCGTGCCCAGCTTGAAGATGTTCCCGACCTCGATCGCCGGCACCCGCTCGAGGGTCTCGCCGTGCCTGAAGTAGTCGTCGCCGATCCGCTCGACCTCGGGGTCGCCGCCGGCGACCTCCAGGTTCGCGGCATAGCCGTCGCCGAGCAGGATCTCGTCCTCTCCCGCCGCGGCAGGCGCCATGTACTCGTGGGCGCCGAGACCGCCCATCATGCCGACGTCCCCCTCCACGCGGTAGTGGCGGAGCCCCGTGCGCTCCATGATCCGGTCGTAGGCACCGACGTGGCGCTCGTAGTTCTCCTGCAGCCCGGCCAGGTCGCGATCGAAGCTGTAGGAGTCCTTCATCACGAACTCCCGGGTCCGCAGGACGCCCGCCCGGGGCCGCGGCTCGTCGCGCTCCTTGACCTGGAAGTGGTAGACGATCAGCGGCAGGTCGCGGTAGGAGCGGACCGTCTGGGCGATGTGGAAGGTCACAGCCTCCTCATGCGTCATCGCCAGGACCAGCTCCGAGCCCTTGCGGTCGTGGAGCTTGAACAGCTCCTCGATGTCGATCCGCCCCGTCTTGCGCCAGGGCTCGGCGGGCTGCAGCACCGGCATCAGCATCTCCTGGCCGCCGATCGCATCCATCTCCTGGCGGATGATCTCCACGACCCGCTCGTGCACCCGCCAGCCGGCGGGCAGCCAGGTCCACATGCCGGCTCCCATCTGCCTCACCAGGCCCGCTCGCACCATCAGCTTGTGCGAGATCGCCTCCGCGTCGGCGGGCGCCTCCTTCTCGGTGGGCAGCAGGTACTCGGAAAGGCGCGCCATCGGGACGGCAGAGCCTAGTCCATGGGCAGCGACGCCCGTCAGGCCTGTCTCAGCCGGGCATGCGGCCTCTGATAGAACAGCGATCATCCACTGACCGCGACCACCTCGAGAAGGAGCCCCCATGGCGTACAAAGTCCCCCCGCTCCCGTATCCGTACGACGCGCTCGAGCCCCACATCGACAAGATGACCATGGAAGTCCACCACGACAAGCACCATCAGGCCTACGTGGACAAAGTCAACCAGGCGCTCGAGGGAACCCCGCTGGCGGACGCTCCGATCGAGGACGTGCTGCGAGACCTCGGCCAGGTGCCCGAGGACAAGCGCACGGCTGTCAAAAACAACGGCGGCGGGCACTACAACCACACGATGTTCTGGGAGAACATGAGCCCCGACGGCGGCGGCGAGCCCGACGGGGCGCTGGCCGACGCGATCGCCTCGGCCTTCGGCTCGTTCTCGGACTTCCAGGCGAAGGTCAAGGAAACGGGCGTCAACCAGTTCGGCTCCGGCTGGTCCTGGCTCGTGCTCGACGGCTCCTCGCTGGCGGTCGTCGGCTCCGCCAACCAGGACAACCCGATCTCGGGCGGCCAGACGCCGCTGCTGGGCGTGGACGTTTGGGAGCACGCCTACTACCTCAAGTACCAGAACCGGCGCCCCGACTACATCGACGCGTGGTGGAACGTGGTGAACTGGCCGAAGGTGGCCGAGCGGCTCTCGGCCGCCGGCTGAGGCCGACTACGGATTCCACGCGAGCGGGGCGGGCGGCTGGCCGGCCCCCGGCTCCGGTGCGCGCCAGGTCCGCACCGGAGCCGCTCGAATGAGCTAGCCGCCGCTCGTCGTGGGCGCGCCCGATTCGCCCGATTCGCTGGATGCTTCGCCGGCTCCGGGCGGAGGACCGGGCGGCCCGGGAACCCGCACGGCGCCTGGGCTCGGAGCTTGGACGGTCCCGGGACCTCCTCGCTTCTCGACCTTGAGGGCCAGGGGTTGCTGATGCTGGGCATCGTTGGCGTCGACGACGGTGCCCTTCGGGCCCTGCATCACCACGACGGTGTCGCCGCTCTTCAGGTCTGACACGCTCGCTTGCGCGTCGTTCCGGCGAACAGTCGCGCCGCCGGGGATCGTCAACGTGACCATCTTGTAGGTGGCGGACTTGGTGCCCTCGGTGATCGTCAGCTGATCACCGGTGAGCGAAGAGAAGCTCCCCTGGTCCATGGTGACCGTGTCGAAGCCGCCCTTTCCGTTCGGGACGACCGCGTCGGAGTGCACGGGAGGACCGGCGGTTTCGCCGACCAGGCCGCCCTTCAGGAGGAACCCGGCTCCCGCGCCGAATGCCCGCATCAGCACGCGCGGCTTGGGCTTGGGGGTCGAGGACGCCGAGCTTCCGGCGATCCCCGCGGTAGCGCCGATGAGGGCGCAGACGGCTCCCACGGAGCCCGTTCTCAGCATCGTCGATCTCTGCATCAGTCGCTCCTTGCCGTGGTTGAGGTCCTTCTCCCGGCCCGCGGCCACAGCGTCGAGGCTCCAGCTGAAAGCCAGCTGGACGGCTCATGAGAAGCAGCTAAGAACTACGGCTGAAGCGACGGCCGGCGACCGGAGAGACATCCTCGTCCAGCTGCGCGGCCTGGGTCGCGGCGAGGGCCTGGTCGCTCGCGCCGGCAGGGTCCAGCATCGACTCGAGCACCGTCTCGGCGTCCTCGGCCGCGGCCGCCTCGAGCGCGGCGATCCGCTCCGGCGTCATCTGCGTGTCGTCCTCGTTCTCGGCGAGCCACTCGCGCGCCGCGGCGGCGGCCGCCTCGTCGCGCTGGACGGTCTTGCCGGCCGCGTAGTAGCGGTCGATCTCCTTGAAGAGCTCGTCGACGAGCTCCTCGGTCCGCACCTTCTTCAGGGGCTCGCCCTTGGAGTAGATCATCCCCATGTCTTTGGCGCCGGTGATGCCGAAGTCGGCGTGGCGGGCCTCGCCGATGCCGTTGACCGCGCAGCCCAGCACCGAGACCTCGATCGGGTCCTCGTAGGCTTCGAGGCGGCGCTCGACCTCGGCCACGACGGAGTCCATGTCGAACTGCAGGCGCCCGCAGGTCGGGCAGGCGATCAGGTCGGGGCCACGCTCGCGCAGCTTCAGCGCCTTGAGGATCTCCCAGGCGACCTTCACCTCTTCCTCGGCGTGGAAGGTCGAGAGCGAGATGCGGATCGTGTCGCCGATGCCGTCGGCGAGCAGCGTGCCGAGGCCGACTGCCGACTTCAGCGAGCCCGACCACTTCGTCCCGGCCTCGGTGACGCCGAGGTGCAACGGGTAGGGGATCCGCTCGGACAGGAGGCGGTTCGCGGCGATCGTGTTGGGCACGGAGGTCGACTTCATCGAGACCTTGAAGTTCGTGAAGTCCAGGCGCTCCATCAGCTCGACGGTCTCGATGGCGGCCGTCACGAGCGCCTCGACGGGGTTGTCGTACTCGAGCTGGCGCAGATGCTTGGGAAGCGATCCCGAGTTCACGCCGACCCTGAGCGGCGTCCCGTGCTGCCTGGCGAGGTCGATCACCTCCGCGACCTTCTCGGGGCCGCCGATGTTGCCAGGGTTCAGTCGCACGCAGTGGGCGCCCGCCTCGATCGCCTTCAGCGCGAGCGTGTGGTTGAAGTGGATGTCGGCGATGATCGGGATCGGCGACTGCGCGACGATCGTCTTCAGGGCCTCGGCGTCCTGCTCACGCGGCACCGCCACGCGGACGATGTCGGCTCCCGCCTCCGCCACCGTGCGGATCTGGGCCATCGTGGCGGCCAGGTTGGCCGTCTCGGTCTTGGTCATCGTCTGGACCGCCACGGGCGCCCCGCCGCCGACGGGCACAGGGCCCACGTGGATCTGGCGCTTTGAGGCCATAGGCTGATTCTACGATGCCGGACGTCTACGCAACCGCACGCGGCCCGCTGGCACGCCTCGCCTCTCCCCTCTCCGCCCGCGCACGCTCCCGCCGCCACGGGCGTTTCTTCGCGCTGACGCGGCTGCCGGCAGGGGCTCGCGTCCTGGACGTCGGCTGCGGCCGCATCGGCCTCCGCTCGCTCGAGCCCGACCTGGACATCACCGGCGTGGACCTGGTCGAGCGTCCCGGCTACCCGGGGCCCTTCGTCCGCGCCGACGCGGCCGCGGGCCTCCCGTTCGGCGACGGCGCCTTCGACCTCGTCTACTGCTCGAGCGTCATCGAGCACGTACCGCCGGCGCGCCGCGAGGCGTTCGCGGCGGAGATCCGGCGCGTGGGGCGCGGGTGGTTCGTGCAGGCGCCGGCGCGGTCGTTCCCGATCGAGCCCCACTCGCTGCTGCCGGGCGCACACTGGCTGCCCGTGCGCCTGCGCCGGCGCTACTGGCGGTTTGGGGCGGCCGCGGGCTGGGAGGCGATCTCGCTGCCCGGGCGCGCCGAGATGGAGGAGCTGTTCGGCCCGGCGCTGGCCGAGCGCTTCGGCCCGCTGGTCAAGAGCTGGGTGTGCATCCGGCCGCCGGCGGAGGCTCGACCGGGCGACGGAGCGGCGGCACGCCTCAGCCGGTCAGGCGGCTGATGTCGTTGCTGACGCCGTTGATGACCAGGAACAGCAGCAGGACGATCCCCACGGAGCTGTAGCGGTACATCGCCAGCAGCGACACGCGCCTGCCGCGGATCTTCTCGGCGAGCGCCCACGCCACGTGGCCGCCGTCCAGCGGCAGGAACGGGAACAGGTTGATCACGGCCAGCACCAGCGACAGGTAGCCGAGGAACACGAGCGCGTAGCCGGTCCCGGCGGCCACCGTTTCGTCACCGACGCGGGCGATGCCGACGATGCTCGAGATCTTGTGGCGTTCCTTGGAGCTGGTGAGCGCGCGCACGAACCCGGTGAGCGTCTGGGTGGTGCTGTGCCACATCTCGTCGAGCGCCGTGGTCGCGGCGCTGCCGGCGCCGAAGTGCCTCGGCGCGGCGCCGAAGTCGAAGCCGATGAGCATGCGCCCGACCTGCTTGTTGTACCTGGGGTAGACGGCGACGGTGATCAGACGGCCGGCGCGACGAACCGTGAGATGCACCGGCGTCGCAGCCCGGCAGCCTTCGACGAGTGGTCCGGGGCAGCGATGGGCGTTGATCTCCCGCATCGCCGAGGTCACGGTTGCCGGGCGGCCTTCGACCGACACGATCCGGTCTCCGGGCCGGAGCACGCCGAACGCCGGCATGCCGCGCCCCACTGCCTGCACGGTCGTGGAGGGGCTGACGGTGTGCACCGCCGGGTTGATGTTTTCCAGGGCTCCCGCCGCGTTGAGGTTGCCCGCGAACAGCACGGCCCAGAACAGCACGAACGCGATCAGGATGTTCACGCCCGGCCCGGCGAGGATCACGACGATCCGCTTCCACGGCGGCTGGGCGTAGTAGGCGCGCTTCGTGGCCTCCGGATCCATGTCCTCGAGCTCCTCCGGGTTCATGCCGGTGATCTTCACGTAGCCGCCCGCCGGGATCGCGCCGATCGCGTACTCCGTCTCGCCGCGGCGGACCTTGAAGATGGTCGGCGGGAAGAACAGCGAGAAGCGCTCGACGCGCATGCCGACCGCCTTGGCCACCGTGAAGTGGCCGAGCTCGTGCAGGATGACCAGCGCGACGATCCCGAGGATCGTTAGGAGCCAGCTCATCGCCCCAGTCTCGCAGGCCGGCCTCCAAGCTCCGCCGCGTGCCCGCGGCGCGAAGCCCGCCACGTGCCGACGGCTCGGCTCGCCCGCGCCACGGCCATGCGGCGCCTCGGGGGAGCGCCTAGGACAGCTCGACCACCGCGCTCGAGGCGATCTCCCGCGCGCGGCGGTCCGCCTCGTACAGCGACTCGAAGGCGCGGACCGGCTCGCCGGGGAGCTCGGAGAGCGTCTCTTCGATGACCGCCGGGATCTCCAGGAAGCGCAGCCGGCCCTCGAGGAAGGCATGCACGGCGACCTCGTTGGCCGCGTTCAGCACGCACGGCGCCGTGCCGCCCTCGCGCGCCGCCTCGCGGGCGAGGCGAAGGCAGGGGAACGCGGTGAGGTCGACGGGCTCGAACGTCAGCGCGCCCAGCGTCGGAAGGTCGAGCGGCGCGATCGGCAGCTCGACGCTGTCTCCCCCGTGCAGTGCGTAGGAGATCGCGATCCGCATGTCGGCCGGCCCGAGATGGGCCAGCATCGCCCCGTCGCCCAGCTGGATGAGCCCGTGGATGACCGACTGCGGGTGCACGACCACGTCGATCCGCTCGTACGGGGTCCCGAACAGGTGATGGGCCTCCATCAGCTCGAGCCCCTTGTTCATGAGCGTCGCCGAGTCGATCGTGATCTTGCCGCCCATCGCCCAGGTGGGGTGTGCGAGGGCCTGCTTCACGGTCACGTCCTCCAGCTCCTCGCGCCGGCGCCCGCGGAACGGGCCGCCGCTGGCCGTGATGGTGAGGCGCTCGACGGCCCCCGGAGGCTGTCCCGCGAGCAGCTGGTGGAGGGCTGTGTGCTCGGAGTCCACGGGGATGATCTGGGCGCCGGTCGCCTCGGCGAGGGCGGTCACGAGCTCGCCGCCCACGACCAGCGACTCCTTGTTGGCCAGGGCGAGGTCGATGCCCTCGCCGAGCGTCGCCACCGTCGGCCCGAGCCCCGCCGAGCCGACCAGCGCGTTCAGCACCAGGTCCGCTCCCGACTCGACCACAAGTCGAACGAGCCCCTCCGCGCCAGCCAGCACCTCGCCGTCGGTCCACGCCTCCGAGGCGCGCGCAGCGGCGTCCTGGTCGGCCAGCGCGATCCGCGTGACACCGTGGGCACGCGCCTGCTCGATCAGCGGCTCCCAGGAGCGCTCGGCGGAGAGCCCCACCAACTCGAGCTCGTCGCTGCGACTGCACACGTCGAGCGCCTGGGTGCCGATCGAGCCGGTCGAGCCCAGGATCAGCAGGCGCCTACGTGACGCCATGGGTCACCCTCGCCCGGTGCAGGCGCGGCGAGCTGGTCGTCGTTCCGGCTGCGGGCATGCGCCGATGATAGGGGCGGCCGGGCCAGGGCCAGCGCAAGGTCGCCTGCGCGAAGCGCCGCGCAAGGCCACGCTTCGTCGGCGTCCTCGCCGGCGCCCGCGCTGGCGTCGATCGGAGGCCAGCGCGGGCACAGGCATAGGCCGTCCCCATCCCTGGGTAGGAGGAGGTTAGGTGCTGCTCCGGCACGGTTGTTGCGGTGCGGTGAATGGATGGCGGCCAAAAGAAGACAGGGCTCCATCCATCGAGTCGACGCGAAACGAAGAGGGTCAGGCCGCCCTTGGAGAGAACCGGCCCGTCCGGGTTCCCTGCGGGATACTGGGCGGGCGATGTCGCAGGAGAACGTGAAACGGGCACGGCAGGCCAGCGAAGCGCTGGCACGCGACGGCCTTGAGGCGGCCCTGAGTTATTTCCACCGCGACGTTGAATGGCTTGTCCCGGAATGGCCCGAAGGCCAGGTGTTTCAGGGCCACGACGGAGTCAGGCGCGCCTTCGATCTCATGGACGACGTGTTCGACAGCTACCGACTGGACCTCGAGAGGATCATCGACTGTCCCGGCGATCACGTCGTCGTACTCCTCTACCAGCGCGGTTCGATCGACGGCAGCGAGATCGAGCAGCGCATCGCCTACGACGCCGAGCTTCACGACGGCTTGGCCACGCGCGTGCTGGTGTACGCCAACTGGGAGCCGGCCCTCAAAACCGCAGGGCTGGAGGAGTAGGCGGTGTCGCAGCGGACAAACATCGCGACATTGCGCGCCTTCGCCGATGCATGGAACCCCGGCGAACCAGACTGGTCGTCGGAGAATCTCGAACGGGTCGACGCCGAGTTGGAGATCGACAGCCCGCTGTCGGCGCTCAGCGGTAAGCCGTATCGTGGCATCGACGGCGCGCGTAAATGGCTGTCGGACATCGACGACCAGTTCGATGTCTGGGAGGGGCGAGACTATGAGTTTCGGCCCGTAGGAGACGATCGGTTGCTCGTGTTCAACTCGATCCACGCGCGAGGACGTGAAAGCGGAGTGGAACTGGATTGGCGAATTGGGATGCTGGCCGACTTTCGAGACGGCCGCTTGCTGCGTCTGAAGATCTTCCGCGACCGCGCGGAAGCACTCGAAGCCGTGGGGCTGGAGGAGTAGCCGCCCCGGCCTGCCGGTGGCTGGCACGCTGGCTAGCTGGGACACCCGCGACCATCGACCGGGCCGCCGAGATTGCCGCGCGTCTCGCCGATCTGCCGGCAGAGCCCTCGGTGTTCGCGGCAATAGTCCGGAGCGTGTAGGTGTTTTGTCCCCGGCGTCGTCCCTGGGGGATACTGGGCGGGCGATGGGGGGAAACCTGTATCTGGTCGAACGTGTGGAGCAGATAGTGGCTGCTATGAACGCTCGGGACTTCGACGTTGCGGTGGGGTTCTACGCCTCTGGTGCCGTTTTGGACGCCGAGGACGCAGGAATCTATGAGGGTCGCCTGGCGATACGCAGCTTCTACGAAGAGTGGTGGGGCTCGTACAAAGACCACTATCAGGAGGCCGAGGAAATCCGCGATGTAGGCAACGGAGTGGTCATGGTGGTGATTCACCTGCACGGGCGCCTCGGCGGTGTTGGCGTGCTTGAGCAGCGCTATGCGGCGATTGCGACCTGGGCGGACGGGCTGATCGAGAAGCAGAGGAACTACCTCGACATCGCCGAGGCCCGCGCTGCCGCCGAACGGCTTGCCGAGGAACGGGGGTAGGCGATGTCGCAGGCGAACGTGGAGACGGTCAGGCGGGCGATCACGGCGATCAATGCGCGGGATATCGACGCCTACCTCGCCTGCTGTACCGAGAATGTCGAGTGGCGCACGCCTCTTGAGGCTTTCGGCGATGCGTACGAAGGCCGCGAGGGCATCAAGCGGTGGCTCGCTGACATTGAGGATGCGGCTCCCGACTTCCAGATCGAGCTTGACGGTCTGAAAGCGATCGGCGGCAACCGGGTCCTCGCTTTCCTGCGTACTAGCTCTTCCGGACGGGCGAGCGGCATTTCCCTCGGATTCGAGGCGACGAACGTCTACGACTTCATCGACGGCAAGATCCGTCGCATCCGCCTCTTCCTCGCCCGCGATGAGGCCCTCAAAGCCGCGGGGCTGGAGCAGTAGCCGGCCCACGGGCGCTCACCGGCGCCCGTCGTCCCCGAGCCGCGCAGCCAGCAGCGCCAGCTCCTCGACATGCTCATCGAACAGCGCCGCGAGATCCTGCACGTGTGTGGCCCTCAGGTCCTCGGCGCTCGCGCTCAACGCCGTCGCGCCCCACTCCGCCCGCTTCGCTGACCGCTTCACGTTCTCCTCCACGTCCAACGTCCTACCTCCTCCACTAGAGCAGCAAGGTTTGCGTTTCGGTTGCTGCTTTGACTTTGCACTTCTGGCCGGGGGGCACATAGAACTGGCCGTTTACGGCCGTCGTTACCACTACACCGCCGACTTCTAGGGAACCGGTGCCAAGCGTGAGTTCACGAGCGCCGGCCGTGTCGCGCTTGGTTCGACGCCCATCGCGACCCCGGCCCCGGAACACACTTCTCTGCATTACGCAAGCCGCTCGCGTGCGTGTCCTCACCTGCGGGATACTGGGCGGGCGATGCCGGAGAAGTCCACGGCCCCCGACCTGGTTGAGCTTGTGCGCCGCGCCTTCGAGGCGGCAAACAGGCGTGACCTGGACGCGGCGATCAGCTTCTTCGCTTCCGACACGGTCTTTGAAGGGCGAGCTGCCGGGAACAACCTTCGAGGGCGAGCGGCGTTCCGCGACTTCCTTGAGGACTGGTTCGGCGCGTACGAGGAATTGGAGTTCAAGCTTGAGGATGTCCGCAACCTCGGCGACGGGGTCGTGTTCGCTGTGGTCGTCCAGGAGGGCGCTCCTGCTGGTAGCGCCGGTCACGGTCACCTTCGGCAACGCGAGGGGTGGGTCTTCCTCTGGGAGCGAGGCCTGATCGCGCGCCTTTCGGCGCATGAGGTCGACCAGGCCCGTGCTGCCGCCGAACGGCTCGCCAGGTCGAGGGAGTAGGGGATGTCGCAGGAGAACGTGGAGATAGTTCGCCAGTCTTACGAGGCATGGAATGCCAGAGCGATGGGCGCGCTGCGCGAGTGCTACGACCCCGACGCCGTCATCGTGCTCGGCGAGGGCCGGCCGGAGGAAGCAGAGGCCATCGTGGGCATTGACGCGCTCATGCTCCTGTACGCCCGA
>DASYFT010000042.1:0-16994 GCA_036498265.1 Solirubrobacteraceae bacterium
AGCAACGGTCGATGGCACAACGGACAGGAGCGACCACGGTCGAGACGGCGGCCAGCCACTCCGTTTTCGTGTCCCATCCCGAGGCTGTGACCGACCTCATCAAAGACGCAGACATTTGACGTAGGAGCCCCAAGGAGACGCGTCGAGAGCGCGTCGAGCATGCCGGAGTAAGTCGACGCCGGCGACCAGGTCGTGGTGACGGCTCGTCTCGTCGGCGTGGCACCCCAGATTCTTCACACACGTCCAGGCGCCGGCGTGGTTCCATGGCGTTCGAGTCGATCACTCTCCCGACTCCCCGGGGACCTCTGAGGGGGCAGCCTCGGCGCTCAGACGGTGCTTCGCGAGCGAGCGCGAGACGGAGCGTCGAGGCGAGGCCCGGGTGACGCTGGCAGGCCGAGTTCGTGAGGACCGACTGGGAATGGGCGATCACAATCACTTCAGGCGCGTGGCCGAGAAGCTCGTGCACGCACGGCCCGAGAGCGAGGAGGAGGCCAGAGCCGCGCTCGAATGGATCGCCGCGCGGGAAGGGAAGGCGCTGGACGATCTGATGAAGGAGCGCTCCGGCGGCGCCGGCGGTGGAACGGCCGGCGGTGCGGCCTATGGGTAGCTGCATGAGCAGCGACACCAGGACAACCACCGATCACGACGAGATCCGTCGCTGGGTAGAGGAGCACGGCGGCACCCCCGCGATCGTCCGCGGCACGAGGGACGACAGCGGAAGCGGCGTGCTCCGCATCGACTTCCCGGGCGGAGCGGGCGAGGAGCAACTCGAGCACGTCTCATGGGAGACGTGGTTCGACATCTTCGATCGCAACGGCCTGGCATTCGTGTACCAGGAGCGGAAGGCGGACGGCGAGGACTCGACGTTCTTCAAACTAGTGAGCCGCGAGCGCGCCGCAAGCGGTTGACGTCGCGTCACCGGTTCGAACGAGGGTGCAGCGACGGTCAGCGCGGCTAGCACCGGACACGAGCGCGGGGCCGCACGGCGAGCGCCAGTCCGCTCGCGTGCGTACCTCAGGGTCCTAATACGTGCGAATGCGGCCCTGCACTACGTGGTCGCGGTGGTGCTGCTGGTCGTCGCCGCGATCGTGCTGTGGCGCGCCGTCCACGACCTGGCGACGAGCGACCAGCCGCTGGTCACCGCCACGACCACGGCGGTCAACGCGGTGCTGTTCACGATCATCATCCTCGAGGTCATGCGCACCGTCCTCGCCCACCTGGAGGACGCCGGCCTGCAGCTGCAGCCGTTTCTCATAATCGGCACGATCAGCGCCGTGCGCTCGATCCTGGCGGTGGGCGCCCGCCTCTCGCTTCAGGGCACGCAGCACGAACCGGCCCGGAGCGTGATCGACACGGCCCTGCGCGAGCTTGGCGTGAACGCGGCCGTCGTGCTCGGGCTCGCG
Source organism: Solirubrobacteraceae bacterium (assembly GCA_036498265.1). GTDB lineage: Bacteria > Actinomycetota > Thermoleophilia > Solirubrobacterales > Solirubrobacteraceae > Palsa-744. The sequence goes on from DASYFT010000042.1 coordinate 1,404, forward strand.
GTCGCCCTCACGCTGGTGCGGCGGATCGCCGGCATGGGTGACGACCCGATGCTCGCCTCGGCTCCGCGAGCGAACGATGAGCGCGGGCGGGACGGCGGCTCCAGCGGCTAGTGAGGGCTCGCCCCGGGCTAGGGGACGAAGCTGACGGCGTACCAGTCGGACCGGAGGTCGGGGGTGCGTTCGCACACGCTCTCGATGATCTCGAGCACCTGGGCACGTCCGACTTCCGCGCGTTCATCGCGGGCGCTCGACGCCTCGCCTTCGCCCCACGTGGCCCTGATCTCCGCGCCCGTCAGGGAGAAGGATGTGTCCTCCTGCCGAGGTCCCAGACGCTCCCACAGCCTCTCGATCGCATCCTGTGGCGGGGCGCCGCCCGAGTGGGGGGTGATCCTGAAGTTCACGGCGCCCACCCTACAGGCGCGGCACCACGATCGAGGGGCGCCCCTCCAGCCGGCTCAGGCGCCGCTGTACGACGACGGAGCGGCCGGCGCGGAGCGAGTGTCGGTCACCAGGGAGAGCAGCGCCTGCGGGCTCGTGCCTCCGAGCACGCGCAGGCGGTGGAGCCGATAGGGATCGTCCGTGGGGTGAGCCCAGCCGGGGACCACCGTGGTCGAGCCGCGGTAGCCGGCGGCGCGCACCGTGTCGATGACCGTCGCGTCGTAGTGCCCGGACGGGTAGCAGAACCAGTTCACGGGCACGTGGTAGCGCTGCTGAAGGGCGCTCCGCGCGACGGCCACCTCGTAGTGCAGCTGTTCGGCGCCCAGCCGGATCAGGTCCGCGTGGCTGAAGCCCTGCGTGTCGAGCTCCCAGCCGGCCGCCACCAGGCGCCTGATCTCTGCCTGTCCGAGCCCACCCTGTGAGGGCGGCAGCCCGCTCAGCTGGATGTTCTCGTCGGCGACCCACCCCAGCCGCTGAAGCACCGGTAGCGCTTGCGTGTACTGGGACTCGTAGCCGTTGTCGAACGTCAGCACGATCGGCCGACCGGCGCCGAGCGGCGTCCCTTCTCGCCAGTAGGACTGGAGTTGGTCGAGCGTCACGGCATGCCAGCCGGCCGCCTTGAGAGCCTGCATCTGCGCCGCGAACTCGCTCGGCGATACGTACAGCCCGGGGAAGGGCGCGCCCGCCGGCGGCGGGGCGATCACGTGGTACATCAGGATCGGCACCGCCTGGGTCCCGGGACGGCCCGTGGAGCGGACGGCGGAGGAGCCGCCGGCGCTCGTGTGCGTACGTGCGTGATGCCTGCTCGACGCAGCGGTCGTGGACGCTCCCGCGCGGCGCGGAGCCGTGGAGCCGCCGAGTGCTCCGGCGGCCAGGACCGCGACCACCGCGAGCAGGGCGCCGGCAAGCGCGATCAGCGCCGCGGTCCGCCGGCGGCGAATCGCCCGGCGCCGCTGCTCACGACGCGCCAGCGACGCCTCGTTGTCCATCTGCACCCTTCGCGGGGAGCCGCTCGCGGGACTGGGCCATGCTCGAGCCAAGGATACGCGTGACCGGCGTCGTCCCGGTCGGGCGGCGCGTCAGTCCCCCGCGAGGCTGCTGGGCACCGGTTCCCCGCGCGGGGGCGGGTCGTCCATCATCATCTGCGGAACGGTCACGATCTTGTAGCCGCGGGCGCGCAGGCCGCGGATGATGAGCGGCAGCGCGGCCACGGTCTGGGTGCGCACGCCGCCGGCGTCGTGCATGAGGATGATCGCACCCGGACGTGCTCCCGCGAGCGCGCGTTCGACGATCGCCGGGACGCCCGGCTGCAGGTAGTCACCCGTGTCCAGCGACCACAGGACCATCAGCAGGTGCAGTGACCTCAGCTCGCTGAGCGTCGTGGCATTGAAGGAGCCGTACGGCGGCCGGAACAGGGTCGGGCGCTTGCCGCCGAGCAGTTCGATCCGGGCGATCTGTTCGATCAGCTGTTCGCGCTGGTCGTGCCGCGACAGCCGCGCGAGCGCGGGATGGTCCTCCGTGTGGTCGCCGATCGCGTCTCCGTCTTCGATCGCCCTCGTGGTCGACGCGCTGAAGTAGCGCTCCATCCGCCCGATGGCGAAGAAGGTGGCATGGACGTGGAAGTGCTCGAGGACGCCGAGCACCTGCGGGGTATAGGGGCCGGGCCCGTCGTCGAAGGTGAGCGCCACCTCACGGCGCCTTCCGCCGCCGGACCGCACGAAGGGGGTGTAGGCGAGCACCGAGGAGACAGCACCCTTCTGGTCGTTTTCGTGCTCGCTTGCGGGATGAGCCTGGGCACGCGCCCTTGCCAGCTCGGCCTGTGCCGCGGATGCGCGCTGCGTCCCGGTCTTGTGGCCGGGTCCCGAGAGCAGGGCTATGAGCAGCGCGATCAGCGCCGCCAGAGCCGCGAAGGCGAGGGCCCTGCGTCGGCGGAACCTCGCGATTCGCGCCTGCCCCCCGGCCGCGGCCGCGGCCGGGGCCGCGGGCTCAGGCGCCGGCGCCGGTGCCGGCGAAGCGGCCGGCTTCGGTCGGCGTGGCGGGCGGATCTCCTCGAAGTCCCAGTGCCAGCGCGGCGTCATGCGCAGATGCTAAACGCCGGCATGGCGGCGAGCCGCCGCGGCTCAACCACCGCCGTAGGAGACGATCAGGTCGGTCGCGACCCCGGCGAGAAAGCCGGCGGCGATCAGGTAGAGGCCCAGCGTGTGGTGACCGTAGCGGCGCATGCCCGTCCAGATCTCGCCGATGACGTAGAGGATGGCGCCGCCGGCGAGGGCGTAGAACAGCAGCTCCAGCGGACTCGAGTTGACCTGATAGCCCACGATCGTGCCGAGGAAGGTTGGGCCGCCGCCGATCAGGCCCGCACGCGCCAGCCAGGCCCACGACGGTCGCGCGCCGCCCAGCGGCCCCACGATGCCGAAGCCCTCGGTCGCGTTGTGCAGGCCGAAGCCGATGATCAGCACTGTCGCCAGCCCGATCGCGCCGGCTTTCGCCGAGACCCCGATCGCGAGCCCCTCGGCGAAGTTGTGCAGCCCGATCGCGACGGCGATGACCATCCCCGTCTGCAACGCCCGCCGGCGCACCTCCTCGCCCTCGGCGCGGGCGACCTCCTCGGCGCTGAGGATGGCCGTGGCATCGCCGCCGGCAACCGGAGCAGGGGCCGGGCGGCGAAAGCGCAGTCGCCGCTCGATCGCGGAGATCCCGGCGGTGCCGGCGGTGAAGCCCACGGCGAGCAGGGCGAACAGCCCCAGCACGTGGCCGAAGCCGGCGCGGTGGTCCTTGAAGCTCGTGAGGCCGGTTTCGAGGATCTGCTCGCCGTGCTTCGTCACGTCCATGAAGATGAACGCGAGGATGCCGACCGAGAACATCGCCAGGCACACCCGCATGCGATCATCGACCCCGCGCATCCTTCCGAGCGGGAGCCCGATGTAGATCGTCAGCCCGGCGATCGCGCCAAGCAGAACTGTCTCGGTGAAGCCCATGGCTATCTCATTGCTCGCGAACGCCGGTTAGGTATCCCTAACTTCTACCACACAGGTCGGAATTGCCGGGGCGGCGATGGTCTGCCGTCGAATAGGTGAGAATGCGCTCCCTATGCACGTGACCGCAAAGGCCGACTACGCGGTGCGAGCCGTTGTCGAGCTGGCCGACGCCAGCCAGGGCTCGCCCCGCAAGGTCGACGAGGTGGCGCAGGCGCAGGCCATCCCGGTCTCGTTCCTGGAGAACATCCTCACGCAGCTGCGCTCGGCCGGTATCGTCCGCTCCCAGCGCGGCCCCGAAGGCGGCTACTGGCTGGCGAAACCAGCGGGCGAGGTCAACCTCGCGCAGGTCATCCGGGCCGTCGAGGGCCCGCTCGTGGGCGTTCGCGGCCAGCGACCCGAGGAGATCGAGTACTCCGGCTCCGCCGAGTCGCTGCAGCAGGTCTGGATCGCGCTGCGCTCGAACCTCCGCAAAGTGCTGGAGGAGGTGACGGTCGAAGAGGTTGCCTCCGGGCGGCTGCCAAAGGACGTTCTGGCCCTGACGCGCCAGGAGGAGGCCTGGCAGACCCGCTAGGTGGCCTGCGAGGCGAAGACCCGGGGGGCAGGCAGCCGAACCGTCAGGATCTGCCCGGCCGTCAGCTCCAGCTGCTGGGCCTCCTCACGAGTCACCTGAGCCCAGATGTCGCGCCCGTCCTCGAGCTTTAGCTCGACGCGCACCTCGAAGCCGAGGTGGACGACGCGTTCGATCAGGGCCTCGGTTCCGGTGCCGTCGGGCTCCGGCAGGATCTGGATGTCGTGGGGACGCACGAAGGCGTCGCCGAGGCGGTTGACAGGACCGATGAACGACATCACGAACTCGTTCGTCGGGCTCTCGTAGAGGTGGCGCGGCGAGCCGGCCTGCTCGATGCGGCCGTGGTTCATCACCACGATCTGCTCGGCGACCTCCATCGCCTCCTCCTGGTCGTGGGTCACGAACACCGTGGTCACGTGGATTTCCTCGTGCAGCCGGCGCAGCCATTCCCGTAGCTCGCCGCGGACCTGAGCATCCAGGGCCCCGAACGGCTCGTCGAGCAGGAGCACCTGCGGCTGGACGGCCAGCGCCCGCGCGAGCGCCATCCGCTGCAGCTGGCCGCCCGAGAGCTGGGACGGGTAGCGCTCGGCCAGGCCGTCGAGACGGACCAGTCCGAGCAGCTCGCGCACCCGCTCGCGGATCTGGTCCTTGGGGCGCCTGCGAACGCTCAGCCCGAAGGCGACGTTGTCCTGCACCGTCATGTGCTTGAACGGGGCGTAGTGCTGGAACACGAACCCCACGCCGCGCGTCCTCGCCGGCGCCCCGGTCACGTCCTCGTCGCCGATCACCACCTCGCCGCTGTCCGGCGTCTCCAGCCCGGCGATTATCCGGAGCAGCGTCGACTTGCCGCTGCCGCTGGGTCCCAGAAGCGCGGTCAGCGCGCCGTCGGCGACCCTGATGCTGACGTCATCGAGCGCCACGAACTCGCCGAAGCTCTTGCGTACGTTCCGTACCTCGATCGCCATCAGGCCTCCATCCTTCCTCGGGTGCGCCGGGTCAGCAGGTTCATCGCCAGCAGGGTGCCGAGCGCCAGCAGCGCCAGCACGAGCGCGGCGGTGTAGGCGCCGGTCGAGTCGAAGTTCTCGAAACGGTCCTGCACGTAGAGCGGCAGCGTCTGCGTCTGCCCCTCGATCCGACCGGAGACGATGCTCACCGCTCCGAACTCCCCGAGGGCGCGCGCCGTGGTGAGCACGACGCCGTAGACGACGCCCCACCGGATCGCCGGCAGCGTCACGCGCCAGAACGTCTGCCACGCGCTCGCGCCCAGCGTCTCGGCCGCCTGCTCGGCGTCGGTGCCGATCTCGCGCAGAACCGGGATGGTCTCGCGTGCCACGAACGGGAGCGAGACCACCGCCGTGGCGAGGACCATCCCGGGCACCGAGAAGATGACCTGGATCCCGTTTTCGGCCAGCCAGTCGCCGAGCCAACCGGTCTTGCCGTACACCAGCACGAGCGACAGGCCGACCACCACGGGCGAGATGGCGAACGGCAGGTCGATGAGCAGCCCAAGCAGTCCCTTGCCCCAGAAGCGCCCCCGCTCGAGCAGTAGGGCCATCCCGATTCCGAAGATCGTGTTGAGGGGGACCGAGATCGCCACCACCTCGATCGACAGCCAGAACGCGTGTACCGCGTTCGGAGCGGTGACGGCGTTCCACACGGGAGCCAGGCCGTGTTCGAACGTGCGGTAGAAGATCATCACCAGCGGAGCGCCGAGCAGCAGCGCGAGGTATCCGAGCGCCAGTGTGCGCAGCCCGAGCTTGCGGGCTCGGGCGGCACGGCGCGCTGTGCGCTGCGCGTCGCTCGCGGGCAGCCGAGGCGCCGAGCGGATGGCCGGCGGGGAGATGCTCACGACACCCGGGCCGCTAGAGGACATGGCGCGACCACCGTTTCGAGACGACGCCCAGCAGAGCGAGCACGACGAGCGCCACGAACAGCAGGGCAACCGACACGGCGGCTGCGCTGGGGAGGCTTTCGTTCTGGATCTGTCCGAAGATGTACACCGAGCCCACCTCCGTCTTGAACGGGAGGTTGCCCGTGATCAGCACGAGCGAGCCGAACTCGCCGAGCGCCCGCGCGAAGCTCAGCGCGATGCCGGAGACGATCGCCGGCACGAGGCTCGGCAGCACGACGCGGCGGATCACGGTGAGCGGCCGTGCTCCCAGCGACGCCGCGGCCTCCTCCATCGAGACGTCCAGCTCGAGCAGCACCGGCTGCACGGAGCGGACCACGAACGGGAGGGTCACGAAGAGCAGCGCGAGGCCGACCGCCACGCGCGTGAAGGTGACGTTGATCCCGACCGGGCTGCCCTTTCCGTAGAGCGCCAGCAGCACCAGGCCGGCAACGATCGTGGGCAGCGCGAACGGCAGGTCGATGACCGAGTTGACGGCGCGCTTGCCCGGGAATTCGTCGCGGACCAGCACCCACGCGATCAGGGTCCCGAACACGGCGTTGATCGCGACCACGATCGCCGAGGCCGCGAGGGTGAGCTTGATCGCCGCTAGCGCCTCGGGGCTCGTGATCTCACGCCAGAAGCTGCCGGCTCCGCCCGTGCTCGCCTTCGACATCAGCGCGGCGATCGGCAGCAGGACGAGCGCCGACAGGTAGATGCCGAGCAGGCCCTTGCCGATCAGCCCCGCCGAGCGCGGGCCGACACCGGGCAAGCGGCGCCGGGATCCGGCGAGCGCGCCGGGGCTATTTCGAGGTTGAAACGCCAAGCGACTGCTCGATCTTCGTGACGATTCCCGTTTCGGGTTCGAAGAACTGCTTGCTCACCGTCTTCCAGCCGCCCACCGAGTCGATCGTGAACAGCCCCGCCGGGGTCGGGAACTTCGAGGAGCCCGGCACGCCCGAAATCACGGGCCGGTAGCCCTTGGACACCCAGATCGCTTGTGCCGCGGGGCTGACGAGGTAGCTCACGAACTGGGTGGCGGAGTTGCTTGAGCCGACCGCCGCAGCCGGGCTCTGGATCAGGATCGTGTCCTTCGGTACCAGGTAGTCGATCGCGGATCCCTTCTTCTGGGCGGCGATCGCTTCGTTCTCGTAGCCGAGCAGCACGTCGCCGCGGCCGGCGAGGAACGTCTGCAGCGAGTTCCTCGCCGAGCTGTCCTGGCTCACGACTTTGTGGAACATCTGCTTGAGGTATTCCTCCGCCTGCGCCGGCGACTTGCCTTCCTTCAGCTGGGCGCCGTAGGCGGCCATGATGTTCCACCGCGCCCCGCCCGAGGTGAACGGGTTCGGTGTCACCACCTGGACGTTCGGCTTGACGAGATCGGCCCAGCCGGTGACGTGCTTGGGATTGCCCTTGCGGACCATGAAGACCACGACCGAGTTCGTGACGAAGCCGTGTGTCGCGTTCTGGTTCCAGCTCTGGGAGACGAGCCCCGCCTTGACCAGTCGTTCGACGTCGGGTTCCAGCGAGAAGTTGACCACGTCGGCGTGCTGGCCGTTGGCCACGGCACGGCTCTGTTCGCCGGATCCCCCGTAGGACTGGCTGAAGCTGACGCCCTTGCCGCCGGCGGTCGACTGGAAGGCCGGGATCAGCGCTTCGTACGCGCTCTTGGGCGTGGAGTAGGCGACCAGCGCGAGCTGCTTGCCGCTGCTGCCCGAGGAGCCGCACGCGGCGAGGCCCAGCACGATCGGCAGGCAGAGGACGAGGACGGTTCGGCGTGTTCGCATGGTCACTTTCTGGATGGATAGGACGGGTATGAGCGGCAATGTGAGAAAACGACCGGCAGATCCTATCCGAATTCATGAGTTTCGGGAAGCGGGAATAGACCGGGCCGATCCGGGGAATACGGGTTCCGTCCCGGCGCATCGGGGCAGATGCCCGTCGGGTACGCTTTCTCGGCACGAGCCGACAGGGTGTTCTAAGGGCGCGCCACGGCCGTCCGAAGCTCCGCGCCCTCATCCCAAAGGAGATCCCACCAGATGCCAGCCTCGCCCTCCGCCGCGACGAGCCCGACAGTCTCAGACGCCGCCGAGGCGGCGGTCGAGGCGATCACGGGCGCGGCGAACCAGGACGTCACCTTCTCGCTGGAGCTGACGCAGGACCAGAAGGACATCCGGGACTGGGTGCACGGCTTCGCCGCCGACGTGGTCCGCCCGGCCGCGCACGAGTGGGATGAGAAGGAGCAGACGCCGTGGCCGATCATTCAGGAGGCCGCCCAGATCGGCCTCTACGGGTTCGAAGGGCTGGCGCAGTTCTTCGCGGATCCCACCGGGCTGACGCTGCCGATCGTCAACGAGGAGCTTTTCTGGGGCGACGCCGGTATCGGCATGTCGATCATGGGGACCGCGCTGGCGGTGGCCGCCATCTTCGGCCAGGGCTCCGGCGAGCAGATCGGCGAGTGGATCCCGCGCTGCTTCGGAACCGCCGACGACGTCAAGGTGGCCGCGTTCTGCGCGTCCGAGCCCAACGCCGGCTCGGACGTCTCCGGCGTCCGCACGCGCGCGAAGTTCGACGAGGCCGCCGGCGAGTGGGTGATCAACGGCCAGAAGGCGTGGGCGACCAACGGCGGCATCGCCGACGTCCACGTCGTCATCGCCACCATCGACCCCGAGCTCGGCTCGCGCGGCCACGCAGCGTTCGTCGTCCCCATGAGCGAGGCCAAGGGGATCTCCCAGGGGACCAAGGTCTCCAAGCACGGGCTGCGCGCGTCGCACACCGCCGACGTGTTCCTCGACGACTGCCGCGTGCCCGCCGGTTACGTGCTCGGCGGCAAGGAGAAGCTCGACGAGCGCATCGCGCGGGTTCGCGAGGGCAAGCGCGGCAACGCCCAGGCCGCGATGCAGACGTTCGAGGCCTCGCGTCCCACGGTCGGCGCTCAGGCGCTCGGTATCGCCCGGGCCGCCTACGAGTACGCGCTCGACTACGCCAAGGAGCGCGAGCAGTTCGGCCGCAAGATCATCGAGAACCAGTCGATCGCGTTCACGCTCGCGCGGATGAAGCTCGAGATCGACGCGGCGCGCCTGCTCGTCTGGCGTGCCTCGTGGATGGGCCGCGCGGGTCATACCTTCGAAAACGCCGAGGGGTCGATGAGCAAGCTGAAGGCCGGCGAGGTGGCCGTCTGGGCCACCGAGCGGGCGATCCAGATCCTCGGCGGCAACGGCTACACGCGCGAGTTCCCGGTCGAGCGCTGGCACCGCGACGCCAAGATCTACGACATCTTCGAGGGCACCGCCGAGATCCAGCAGCTCGTGATCGCCCGCGCGATCTCCGGGATGCAGATCAGGTAGAGCCTCGCCGGCGGCGGCGGTCGCCGAGCCGGGTTCACACACGGGCGGGTTGGTGCTTTGCACTGCGCCCGATCCGCGTTACCCTGATCGTTGCCGGAAACGCCAGCGCGAACCGCAGGCGGCCGGCGTAGGGGGGGAGCCGGCCGTGATCAAGGATCGATACACCGCAAAACTGATAGCCGTGATGGCCGCGTGCGCGGCCATCGGCGCCGCGACGGTACCGCTGGCTACGCCCGCGTTTGCCGCAGAACCCCCCGCCGCTACAACGGGAGGGTTTACCGGGGTGACGTCGACTTCCGCGACGGTGGAAGGGACCGTGAACCCGAATGGGGAAGTGACGAGCTGCAGGTTCGAATATGGGACCAGCACGTCGTACGGGTCGGAAGCGTCGTGCAGCCCATCGCCGGGCTCTGGTATGGGGGCGGTTGCGGTGACCGCCGCGCTGAGCGGGTTGGCCCCGAGCACGGCGTACCACTACAGGATCGTTGCGGTGAACGCCAGTGGGGAAACCAGGGGCGCCGACGCCGAATTCACGACGGCTTTGCCTCCGGCGACCCCTCCCAGCGGACCAGCAGGCGGGGGCGGGTCGACGTCGCCTCAACCGACCAGTCCGGCGCCGGTTAAACCGATACCGCTCGTCGAAGCGCTCGTCAAAGCTCCGCTCCTCGCCCGGATCACCACGCACGTTGCACACCGCAACCTGCTCGAACTGCACTTCCACCTCTCCGTCCGGGCGCGCGTCCGCCTCCTTGCAAAGCGCGGCCGGCGGGTCGTCGCCACCACCGGCTGGCGCACGCTCGCCGCCGGAGAACGCAAGCTGACGCTGCGGCTGAACGTGCACCACTGGCCCAAGAAGCTTGAAGTCCAGACGCATCCGCTCGGGCCTCTTCCCCTGATCACGGCCAAAGAAAAGGCCGCGCTGAGCTGAGGTCGGCGTGGCGGCGGCCCGGAGGTGAGATCACCTGCGCGCGGGTTCGCCGGCAAGCGGCGCCCGGCCATATCCGCGCCGTGTAGTGTCACGGCGGTGCTGAGGGGACCTGCGGAGAGAGGGGCCCGCCGTTGCGGGCTTGGGGTCCGGGGGGCTCTGGTGGAGCGGCGCGGGCGGGGCATCCGCGCGCGGCTGACGCTGCTGGGTGCAGCGGCCGCTGCGGCTCTCGCGCTCGCTCCGTCACAGTCCCTCGCCTCGCCGGCAGACGTCGCGGCCACGCACGCGTACATCGTCGCCAACAACCAGCTGGCGCGGACGAGCGTGGCGCGGATCGGGGTCGGCCAGGCAAGGATCGAACGTCTGATCCACGCCTTCGCACTCGAATGCCCCGGGGCCGGTGCGGGCTCGCCGCAGGACGAACAGACGCATTTCTTCAACTACGAGGCGGGAGTCGCCCTGTGGTCGGTCGCCTACGGCACCAACGCCGCCCAGATCCGGCGCTTTGCCGCCACCGTGAGGGGACTGCGCTGGACCAATCCCGCGATCACCCGCGCCGCCCAGAGCTACGCCGGCAGCCTGCAGGCCATGGCCACGCTGCCCGTCCCACCGCTCTGCCAGGACGTGCGCGCGTGGAGAGCCAACGGCTACCAGACCGTGCCCGCCCAGACGACGGGTCTGGTGCGCCGGGTGGAAGCGATCGAACTGAAGCCGCTGCCCCAGCGCATGCTCGCGGGCTTCGAGCGCGGCGCCGACGCGAGCACCTTCGCGCGCACGCTCGGTCTCGAAAAACGGCTCGAAGAAAGCGAATCGAACCCCGGGGAAGGCGACCTTCTCCGGCTGCTCGACGCGCTCACGCTGCAGGAGTAGAGGAGGCTCGCTGCTCCCTGGTGCGCTCGCTACCGCCGGGCGCGCCGTCCGGCCGCGAACGGGCCGCCTGCCGCTTGGGCATTCTCTCGGTGGGTGGGTCAGACGGTTGCTCAGCCGGCCCCTCCGGCCTCGGAGCAGCTGCCATCCCGGTCGCGAACTCGTCCAGCCCCGCGGCGGTCCGGCGCAGCTCCTCGAGCAGCTGGCTGCGGGCGCGCGTGGCCGCCTCGATGTCCTCGCGCAGGGCGCTCAGCCGCTTCTCGGCCTGCTCCTGAAGCCTGCGCAGCTCCTCCTGGCCTCGCTCCAGACGCTCCGCCGCCTTCGCGCTCGCCCCGGCGACTATCGCGTCTGCCTCCTCCTTGGACTGCCCGCCAAGCTGGTGCGCCTGCATCTGGGCGTTCTCGACCATCTCCTCGGCTTCGACCTGGGCTCGGCGCGTGAGGTGATCGGCTTCGGCCATGGCCGTCGCCGTGAGCTCCTCCGCGACCTCACGCGCCCGCTGCAGCACGCCGGTGGTCTGCTCCCCGACCCGGTCGAGGGCGTTCTTGACGGCCGACTGGGGAGATCGGCTGACCTCCAGCTCGGCGATGATCCGGTTTACGCGCTCGACATACGCGTCCACCTCGTGGCGGTCATAGCCCCGGACGGCCATGCCGAACGAGACGTCGCGGATGTCCGCGGGCACTTGGCTGAGCAGAGCGCCGAACGGCCGCGGCTGCGTGTCCTCCGAGGCGGCCGCCTGCCTCGAGGCATCATCCGGCTGCGGTGCGTGTCCCCCGACCACGTCCATCAATATGACCCGGCATTCGCGATCCCAAACCTCGGCTCGTCAAATGGCCCATCCGTATCGCGGACCCGCGATACGGGCCGGATAACCTGCACGGCATGGCGGCGAGCTGGAAGAGGCCGGGCAGGGCGAGGCGCGTTCTGATCGACGTGGAAGACGGTGCCACGCTCGAGTACTGGCGCAGCGAGCAGGAGAACGGAGAGGTGCTCTGGCACGAGAGCGCGCCGCCCGCGCAGGGCAGGTCTGCGGGCGACGGGATGACGACCGCCGATCTGATCAAGGCGATCGAGAGGTCGCTCAGCGAGCGCCGCCGCGCAGGCCGAGGGCGGAAGTTCCGCCTGTAGCTACCAGGCCTGTCGCGTGCCGCAATGCGGGCACGCCACGGTCGTCGAAACGGCCGCCACGAAGAGATAGCCGCATTCGCAGCTGTAGGACGCCAGGTCCACGGGCCCTCCCGCCTCACGCACTCGCACCACCGCCGCGTCGACGGTGCTGCTCTCCGGCGGGCGAGGAGCGGCTGCGCGGCCCTCTGGGCGGCGGTTTCGGCCGATCCGGGCGGGGCGCGCGCGCCGGCGCGAGGATCGGCGGTCGGAGAGGGGTTGCAGGATGCTCGGTCTCATGACGGTCTACAGATAAGGACAGCATCGGCACCCAAAGGTTTCGTCTCGATGCCAAAGATTTCGATATGGACGGGAGATCTCCTCGCGCGGACCGGCTGCGTCGCCTCACGCGAACGCGCGCCGGGGCGGCCCCGACCGCAAAAGCGGTCTGAGATACTGCTGGCGATGAACCCCGCGCGCAAGCGAACGGTGCGCCTGGTTGTGGCGTTGAGTGCGGCCGTAGTGCTGGCCAGCGCGCTCATCTACACGAGCTTCAGCGCGGCCAGTCCGGCCCTGACACCGAGCCAGCTGGTCCGCCAGGCCCAGGGTGGCCGCAGCTACCAGCTGACCGGGACCGTCGTCGGCGGATCGGTCCATCGTGAAGGGTCTGTGCTGGATTTCAGCGTCGAGGACCGTGCCGGCGGTACCCGGATCCCGCTGGCCTACAGCGGGACGGTCCCCGACCCGTTTCGCGAAGGACGCGAGGTGATCGTCACCGTCCAGAAGCAGGGCGGCCGGTACGTCGGCGAACGCAACTCGCTGATCACGAAGTGCCCCTCCAAGTACAAGACCGCCCCGCCGGGCGAGAAACAGAGCTACTGAGTGTCCCGCTGGGCGCCGCACCCCGCTCGCAGGCACGCTGAGCGCTGATGGCCGGACTCGGACGCGCCTGTCTGCTGCTCGCGCTCGCCGTCTGCGCCTACGGGGTGTTCGCGTCGCTCTACGGCGTCCGTACCGGGCGCGTCGAGTTCTCCGTCTCCGGCCGGCGCTCGGTATACGCGCTGGCCCTCGTGCTGACGGTCGCGTTCGCCGTGTTGGAGGCGGCGTTTCTGCGCAACGACTTCGGGTTCAACACGGTGTTCGGCACGTCCAGCCGAACGACGCCGGTGGCGTACAGGGCCGCAGCGGTATGGGCCTCGCAGGAAGGCTCGCTGCTGCTCTGGGCATGGCTCCTGTCGCTGTGGTCGAGCCTGGCGCTGTTCCTGACGCGCAAGCGGATGCGCGACGTGGCCTCCTACGCGACCGCGATCCTGCTGGGCCTCGGAGGCTTCTTCGTCGCGCTGATGCTCTTCTACGCCAACCCCTTCGCGACCACCCGTCCCGTGCCCGCGGAAGGGGTGGGGCTCGATCCGCTGCTGCGGTTCCCGACGATGATGATCCACCCGCCGATGCTCTACTCGGGGTACACGCTGTGCACGATCCCGCTGGCCTTCGGCATGGGCGCCCTGCTCGCGCGCCGGGTGGACGCCGACTGGATCAAAGCGATCCGGCGCTTCGCCTTCGCCGCCTGGCTGTTCCTGGGTGTCGGCATCCTGCTCGGCGCCCGGTGGTCCTACGCGGAGCTCGGCTGGGGCGGCTACTGGGGCTGGGATGCGGTCGAGAACGCTTCGCTGATGCCATGGTTGACCGGCACCGCGTTCCTTCACTCGCTGATGATCCAGGAGAAGCGCGGCATGCTCAAGGTCTGGAACGTGTCGCTCGTGCTCGCCACCGGCACGCTGGCGATCATGGGCACGTTCCTGGTCCGCAGCGGGATCCTGAACTCGATCCACGCCTTCGGCGGCGCGACGCTGGGCGTGCCGTTCGTGGTGCTCATCGGGACCCTCATCGGCGGCTCGATCTACCTCGTCGTCTCGCGGCGCGACATGTTGCGCTCCCGCCACCGGCTGGACTCGCTGCTGTCCCGCGAGTCGATCTTCCTGGCGAACAACCTCGTCCTGGTCGGGCTCTGCTTCGTGATCTTCTGGGGCACCTACTTCCCGCTGATATCAGAGGCCCTCACCGGGCACGAAGCCTCCGTCGGGCCGCCCTGGTTCGACCGCTACACGGTGCCGCTGGCGCTCGTGCTCGTCCTGCTGAGCGGCATCGGGCCGGTGATCGCCTGGCGCCGCGCGACGCTGGCCAACGCCAGGCGCAACTTCCGGCTTCCGGTCGCCGTGGCGCTGCTCACGCTCACCGTGCTGCTGGCGGGCGGCATCGGCGACCGGCCGGGTGCGATCGCGATGTTCTGCCTCGGCACGTTCGTCTTCGCCGCCATCGGCCAGGAGTTCTTCCGCGGCGTGCGCGCGCGCCGGGCGATGGCGGGCGAGCGCGTGCCCGTCGCCCTGCTCGCGCTCGTCCGGCGCAACCGGCGGCGCTACGGCGGCTACGTCGTCCACCTCGGCATGGCCGTGCTGTTCATCGGCGTCGCCGCCTCCTCGTCCTTCCAGCACGCGTCCGAGCTGGGACTGTCCCCGGGCCAGTCGACGCGGGTGGGCGCTTACACGGTCCACTACCTCCGGCCGACGGCGACGATCACACCCAAGTACGACGCCGCCCATACCGGCTCGACGCTCAGCCTCGGGGCGGTGCTCGACGTGAGCAAGGGCCGGCGCCACGTGGCAACGCTCAACCCGAGCCAGGGCTTCTACGCGTCCTCGGAAGGCGGGGGCTCGGTGTCGAGCCTGATCGGGGGGCAACCGGTCAGCCATGTCAGCATGGATGCGGGGATCACACGCGACGTGTGGAGCGCGGTGCAGCCGAACATCGAAGCGCCGCAGCTGCAGCGGATCCTCAAGGCGGGCAACCGGACCCTGCCTGCCGAAGACGCGCTCCTGGGGATAGCGGCTGTGGCCCGCTCCTACCTGCAGCACCCGCCGCAGGCGCAGTTCCACCTGATCGTCTCGCCGCTGGTCATGTGGATCTGGGTCGGTGGGCTGATCGTGTTCGGCGGCGGTCTGATCGCGATCTGGCCGGCTCCCAGCGCGATGCGCCGGCGCGTTGCCGCGCGCTCGCGCGCGCGAGCGGTGCGCGGTCTCGTGCGCGCCTGAAGCTCGACGGGCCTGGCAGTCTGAGGACATGAGCCTGCTCGTGGCGATCCTGACGCTTGCCCTCGTCGTCCTGGTTGTCCTCGTCGTCAGCGCTCCGCTGCGGCGTGCCCGCCGCGGCGGGCAGCCGGGGCCCGGCTCTAGCGCCCACGAGGAGAGGGAGCCGGCGGGGGGAGTCGAGCTCGAGCATGCCGAGCTCGAGGCCGCGCGCGAGGCCAAGTACCGCGAGATCCGTGACGCCGAGCTCGACCACCGGACCGGGAAGCTGTCGGACGCCGACTACGAGACGCTCGACGGCGCGCTGCGCACCGAGGCGATCGAGATCCTCCACCGGCTCGATACCATCACCGAGCGATGACCACGATCCTCAGCATCCTGCAGATGTTC
>DASYFT010000043.1:0-39176 GCA_036498265.1 Solirubrobacteraceae bacterium
CGACGAAGACGGGTCGGTCGCCCGCGACCTGCAGACGCTGTGCGAGCTCGAGCTGATCGAGATCGATACGGGGGAAGCGGAACCGGCCTACATCTTCAGGCACGAGATCACGCGGGATGTCGCCTACGGTCTGCTCACCCACTCGCAGCGCCGGCCGCTTCACAGGGCCGTCGCGGAGTGGTACGAGCGCTCGAGCGGGATGCCGGAGCTCGAGCGGAACTCGGCGCTCCTCGCCCACCACTGGCGGATGGCCCACGAGCCGCAGCGAGCGAGGCCCTATCTCGAGCAGGCCGCCGAGCGTGCGTTGCGAGGCGGCGCCTTCCTAGAGGCGGCCCAGCTCTACGCGATGCTGAGCGCGGAGACGAGCCAGCAGCCCGACGACGGGATGAAGCTGGCCCAGTGGGAGAGGGGAGAGGCCGCCGCGCGCTACTTCCTGGGGGAACTGGAAATGGCACGGGTGCTGCTGGAACGCGCGGTCGGACGGCTCGACCGGCCGGTGCCCAAAGGCCGCCTCGCCGTCGCCGCGGGTCTCCTGCGCGCGGTCGCCAAACAGCTCGCGCACCTGCTCTATCCGCGCCGCTACCACAACCGCCGCAGCACCGAGAAGGGCTCGCTGGATCAGGCGGTGGACTCCTACAAGATCCTGACCCAGATCAACTACCTCACAGGGCAGACCGGCGGCGAACTCATCTACCTGGTGCTCGCCGGCCTCAACGTGGGCGAGGAAGCCGGCGCCTCTCCCGAGCTCGCCCGCGAGCTGGCCAACCTCGCGGGCGTCGTCGGCCTGATCAAGCTCCGCTCGCTCGCGGACAGCTACGCCGCCCGCGCCGTACGGCTCGCCGAACGCGAAGGCCACTCCGAAGCGCTCGCCTACGTCTGGAACCTGCACTCGCTGCTCGAGGCCCAGCGCGCCGACTGGCAGGCGGCGATCACCGACAACGACCGCGGGCTCGAGCTGTTCGGCGAGGTCGGCGACTACAACCTCGAGGCGGAGCTGTGGCAGACGCGCTCCGCGCTGTTCATCTGCCGCGGCGACTTCAGCGGCGCCGAGGTCTGCTGGACGAGGACCCGCGAGCTCGCCGCGCGAAACACCAACCCGCAGGTCGAGTCGTGGTCGCTGCTCGACGAGGTCCAGACCGAGCTCGCTCGCGACCACATCGCAGCAGCCGGGCGGGCGCTGGAGGCGGCCCTCGCGATCGAGACCTCGGAGACCGACGGCCACGCGCAGATCGAGAAGCACTACAGCACCGCAGGCACGCGCCTCGGCGAAGGGCGCCGCGACGAGGCGATGGTCTCCGCCGACCACGTCATCGAGATGGTCGCCCGCGAAACTCCGACGGGCTTCCACTGGGCGGACTTCGCGGCCGGCGCCACGGAGGTCTACATCGATCTGCTCGGCTCAGCCACCACGGACTCCGAGCGTGCCCAGCTCGAGCGGCGCGCGCGCCGGGCCTGCCGGGTGCTGCGGCCGATCGCGTCCCGGTTCGCGGGCATCCGCTCCCGCCGCTGGCTGCTCATAGCGCGCCTGGAGTGGGAGCGCGGCCGATCCACGCGGGCGCTGCGCGCATGGCGCCGCGCGGACGCGGCGGCCAGGCAGCTGGGCGGCGACTACGACCTCGCCCGTGCCAAGCTCGAGCTCATCCGTCAGGGCCTCGCCGGCGCCGAGCGCGAGCGTCTGCTCGCCGACGCGATCGCCACCTTCGAGCAGCTCGGCGCCACGCGGGAGCTGCGCAGGGCGCAGAGCCTCTGATGCACCTGCGCCCGATCGACACACGGCCCGACGAGGCTCTCGCCGCGATGGCGGCCCCGATTGCGGGCCAGGGGCTCGGGCCCCCCGGGACGCCGCCGTCGCTGCCGTTCGCGAGCCTCGAGGGCCAGGTCCAGAAAGGCCTCAACGTCTTCCTGCCGCTCAAGACCCCGGCTCAGATGCCTGCGCTGCTCGCCCTGCTCGCGTCCACCGCGACGGAGGTGCACGCCGCCCTCGCGTCGCTTCACGACGTCCACTTCGCGCGCTTCCTGCCGAGCCCCGACGGCTCCGTCCTCTGGGTGATCACCTCCTACGACGGGGGCCTCGACAGCTACATCATGGATTTCGTGGGCGTGCTCGGCAACGCGTTCACCGCCATCCTGCAGTTCATCGCCGGGGCCCCGCCGCTGCCCGTACAGCGCTACCCGCGCGAGTTCACGCAGTTCATCGAGGCGCACAACCTGGCCAAGGTGGACGTCTGGTCCGCCTATCCGGAAACCACCGTGATCGACATCCTGCGCGGCGCGCGGGCGCGGTAGGGGGCGCGGTGGCGGCCGAAGCGCTCGACCTGCCGGACATCCAGGGCAACCTGATGCGGGGCTACAACTTCGCGCACGCACGCCACTTCGCGGTCGAGGTGCGCGACCCGCGGCTTGCGCGGAGCTTCATCGGCGAGCTCGCTGGTGTCGCGCAGCCGCCTGCCGCCGCGGGGCCGGCGGCCGCGGAGGCGCCGCCGGTAGCCGCGGAGCGGTCGCCTCCGCCAACGGAGGCGACGCCGCTGCGCGTCTCCACAGAAGAGGAGTGGGATCCGGGACGTCCGGACTACCGGCTCAACCTCGGCTTCACCTGGCCCGGGCTGAAGGCGCTGGGCATCCCCGCCGCCACGCTCGAAGCCTTCCCCGTCGCGTTCCGCGAAGGCCCGGCGGCGCGTGCCGCGGCGGGCGACCCCGACTACCCAAGGACGGGCATCAACCTGGGCGACGACGGCGAAAGCGGTCCGGACCACTGGGTTCTCGGCGGCCATGGCAGCGAGGTGCACATGATGCTCTCGCTGTACACCGACGACGTCGATCGCGCGCGCCTCGAGCAGCTCTCGCAGCAGCTGCGCACCCGCTTCGGGACAGGCGGGATCGGCGAGATCGTCCCGTCCCACGACGCCGACGCGCTGCCCGAAGGCAGGGTGCACTTCGGCTATCGCGACGGGATCGCCCAGCCACGCATCCGTGGAGCGCCCGGACGGGAACGGCCGGACATGCAGCCGGAAGCCTTGCCGGGAGACTTCCTGCTGGGACGCGACTACGTGAACGCCTACGGCGGCAACCACCTCGGCAGCCTGCCGCCGGCCCTGGGCGACAACGCCACCTACGCGGCGTTCCGGATCCTGCGCCAGGACGTCGTCGCGTTCGAGCACCTGCTGGAGGACTGGGGCCGGCGCTACGGCCTCTCGCCGGAGCTCGTAGCGGCGAAGCTCCTCGGCCGCTGGCGCGACGGCACGCCGCTGACGCTCTCGCCCGACTCGGACTCACCGGTCGCGGACGAACGGCTCAACGAGTTCGACTACGCCGCCGTAGAGGACCACACGACCTTCTTCGACGACCCCGACGGCGTCCGCTGCCCGATCGGCGCGCACATCCGGAGGCTGAACCCGCGGGGATCGCTGGTGATGGGCCAGCCGCACAGTCGCCGGCTGGTCAGGCGCAGCATGCCGTACGGCCCGCAGTACAGGCCCGGCGATCCCGAGGACGAGATCGAGCGCGGGCTCATCGGGATGTTCGTCTGCGGCGACCTGGAGATGCAGTACGAGTTCATCCTGCGCGTCTGGGCCAACGAGGACATCTCGACCCACGGGCTGCGCGGCACGCGCGACCCGCTCCTGGGCGCCCAGCCGACGGCGGGAGGCATGTTCGTGATGCGCACCGACGACGCGCGCGATCCGATCGTCATGACCGGCCTGCCGCGACTGATCCAGACTCGCGGCAGCGTCTACTGCATGCTCCCCGGCATCGGCGGCCTGCGCTACATCGCCTCGACCCCGCCCGGCGAGCGGCCGGCGCCATGACGGAGGCGAGCGTCACCCCGGAGCTCTCGGCGCAGCTGCGGCGGCTGCTGGCGAGCGCCACGCCGGCCACAGTGCCATCCGGCGTGCTCGTCTGGTGGGGTGCCGGCCCGCTTCCAGACGGGAAGGCGCCGAGCCCGGCGCTCGACCAGATGGGCTGGGCGGCCGCCTACATGCGCCTTGAAGCCGGCGCGCTCGCGCCCGGGATCGTGCGCCCGCTGCCGGAGGTGCTCGCGCTGATCGGGCGCAACCGGCCGGATGGGCCGCTGCCGCTCGCGGTGGCGTGCTTCCGCTATGCGGTGCCGAGCGCGGAGCTCATCGCCAGGGTGCGAAGCGCGGTCGACGAGGGCAGGCCCATGCGCCATCCGCCGCTCACCCTGGAAGGGCAGCTGGACGAGCGCGAGGCGTTCTTCTGCTGCGGGCTGCTGCACGACCAGTGGGGCACGATGGTGCCCTCCTACCGCGGCCAAACGGTGCCGCTCCTGCTGATGCCCGAGCTGGTGCTGTCGAACCGGGACAAGCGCGCCCCGGACCGGATCGAGGTGGATCCCGGTGACGGAGGAGGCTTCCGGACGCTCACCCCCGGGACGCCACTCGAGACCGAGTACGGACCCGCGACCGGCGCCACGCTGTCGGTGCGCTGCCGCTACGGAGCCAGCACGCTGAGCGCGGGCTTCAAGCTGACGCTGAGCGCCGAGCCCGCGGCTCCAGAGACCGACGAGCGCTGGGCGCTGAAGGGCGACGCAGGCAACACGGGCACCGCCTACGTGTACCGCTCGCCCGGCAACGCCGCCGTCCGCCGCCCGCTGATCATCGTCGAGGGCTTTCCCGGTGGCCAAGCGCCCGACTACCTGTATGAAACGCTCAACCAGCAGCGGACCGCCGAGCAGCTGCGCGCCGCCGGATATGACCTGGTGATCGTCGGCCTCGACCGCGGCACGGACCCGATCCAGCGAAACGCCGAGGTGCTCGTCGACTGCATACGCACAGCCATCGAGCGCACGGAGGAGCCGCTGGTCGTCGGCGGCATCAGCATGGGTGGGCTGATCAGCCGCTTTGCACTCGCCGCGATGGAGAGCAGGGGGGAGGCGCACCAGACGAGCGTCTTCCTGACCATCGACACGCCCCACGCCGGCAGCTACACGAGCCTCGGCGCCCAGTGGTTCGTGCACACGTTCGTGGACCATCTGCCGGGCCTCGCCGCCGAGGCGTGGCTCCTGGACTCGCCGGCCAACCAGCAGTTCGTGCTGTGGTGGGTGCACAACGGCAAGGCGCAGAGGAGCCCGCTGCGCGAGGCGTTCGTCAAGGAGCTGGCCGACCTCGGCGACTACCCGCAGATCCCGCGGCGCCTCGCGGTGTCGTGCGGGAGCGGCGACGGCAGCCAGAGCGCCAAGCCGGGGGTGCGCACCCTGGCCTGGTCGGCGGAGCCGTGGCTGGGCGTGGAGCTGCATGCCATCTCCGGCGCCGGCCGCTCGACCCTCGCGACGGGCCACTGGTTCCTCGCCGACCCGCAGAGCCTGCCGGCTCTGACCTTCGAGGACGGGCCCGCCTGGGACGTCGCGCCCGGCGGCCAGGACTTCTACAACGCCCAGGTCGCCATGATCGCGCAGAGCTCCGGCTGCGGCACGGTGGAACAGGCGCTCGGCGAGAGCTGCCAGGTGCCGACCGTCAGCGCGCTCGACCTGCACAGCGACCCGTTCAAGCCGGTCCCCGCTCCCGGATCCGGCGGAAGCCCGTTCCACGACTACGTCTGCGCCGAGGCCAACCAGCCGCACCTCACGATCACGCCCAAGCTGAGTGGATGGCTGCTGTCGGCGCTCACCGGCCCGGCGTCGCCGGGCCCCGCCCCGGGCGACGGCAGGCCGGCGGTGCCCAGCCCCACCGCGGCGGCTGGAAACCCGACTCCCAGCGCCAATCCGGCGCCTGGGACCCCGGTGCCGAGCGCCAGCCCTGCGCCGGGCAACCCCACTCCCAGCGCCAGCCCGGCGCCTGGGAATCCGACTCCGAGCGCCGGCCCGGCGCCTGGGGCTCCGGCGGCCGCCGCCACCCCGCCCGCACGCAGCACCGCCCCGGCGCCAGGCACGCCGCCGCGCCCGAGCGGATTCGACCCGAGCGCGTTCGATCCTCACGACCCGGCGTTCCTCGCCAACCCCTACCCGACGTATGCGCTGTTCCGGGAACAGGCGCCGATCTACCCCGTCAAGGGTTACGAAGGGGCGAGCTGGGTGTTCCGCTACGACGACTGCCGCCGGCTGCTCACCGACACGGCGGTGTGGGTCAAGAACTCCCCCCTCGGACCGACCTCGCAGCTCGGCCCCTACTGCATGATGTCGAGCTTTCCCGAGGGGATGTTCGCCTCCGACCCGCCGTTGCACACGCAGCTGCGCCAACTGGTCGAGCCTGTGTTCGCCCAGGCGATCCAGGCCGCCCCCGCTCTGACCGACGAACTCGCCACGCCGCTGCTGCAGGCGGCCCGTCAGCGCGGGCGCTTCGAGCTGATCTCCGAATACGCCCTGCGCCTGCCCGCGCGCGTTCTGTTCACCCTCATGGGGATCCCCGACGGTCCGCCCGACCACCTCGGCGTGTGGGAGGGTCTGATCGACTGGCAGGCGCGGATCGCGGCCGCACACGACAGAACGCAGTCGCTGATCGTGCGGGGCACCGGAGCCGTGTGCTCGATGGCGCTCAACTCCTTCTTCGAGGGCATGCTGCTCGAGAACCCACCCAGCGCAGGGCTGTTCGCGGAGATCTGCCGGACGTTCAAGGGCGCCGGGCTGAGCGACCAGGCTTCCCAGGTGCTCGCATGCGACTTCGTGGTCGCGGGCTACCTGTCGACGACCTTCGTGATCGGCACCGGCGTGCGCAACCTGCTCGAGCACCCGCAGCAGCTCGAAGCGCTGCGGCGGAACCCGGCGCTGTATGAGCCGGCGCTGGCGGAGATGATGCGCTACGACGGCCCCGTCCAGCTGATCGACCGTGTAGCCGCGACTGAAACCGAGTTGGGAGGCCACGAGTTCAAAGCGGGGGACCGCGTCGGCGCCGTCGTCGGATCGGCCGACCGCGACGCGGGCGGGTTCACCGATCCGGACGACTTCCTGATCACGCGCGAACCCAACGACCACCTGGGCTTTGGCAAGGGGATCCACTACTGCATAGGCGAGCCGCTGGTGAAGCTCGTGGCGCCCGTCGCGCTGCGGCGGCTCATCGAGGCGTTCCCCGACCTGGCGCTCGCGGGCCAGCCGCAGTGGCAGACCGATCCATACCTGCGCGCCGTCACCAACCTGCCGCTCCAGACGTAGCCCCGCGGCGCCGGGGGCGCCTCGCCGACGTCAGGGCCGTCGAACGCCGGGGGATAACACGCCCATCACGGCTCGGGCCCGGGGCGAACCCTATGCTGAGCGTTGAGACATGCTCAGCGTCCTGCTCACAAACGACGACGGTATCGAGGCCGAGGGCCTTCAGACGATGCGCCGCGCGCTCACGGAGCTCGATGACGTGCGCCTGGCCGTCATCGCCCCCGACGGCAACCGCTCGGCGATGGCGCGCTCGATAACCACGCGCCGGCCGCTGTGGGTCGCCGAGGTGCCGTTCTCCGATGGCACGGTCGGCTACGCCACCGATGGCACGCCGGTCGACTGCGTGCGGCTGGCCAGCCTGGGACTGGTCGAGGGGTTCGAGGCGGACCTGGTGGTCTCGGGCATCAACCACGGGGCCAATCTGGGTGACGACATCACCTACTCCGGAACCGTGGCGGCGGCGCTCGAGGGGGTGGTGCTCGGCCTCCCGGCGATCGCCGTCTCGCAGCAGTCCGGCGCGCGTTCGCTCGACTACCGCTTCGACGGTGGGTTCGGCTTCGAGGTGGCTGCCGCGTTCGTGGCGCGCCTCGTGGAGCGCATCGACGACGTGCCGCTGCCGGCGAGGACGCTGCTCAACGTCAACGTGCCCGCGGGCGAGCCTGCCGGCGTTGAGGTGACGAGCCTCGGCAAGCGCATCTACCGCGACCAGCTGAAGCTCGAGCAGGAGGAGCCGCACCGGCGCCGCTACTGGATCTACGGCTCCGATCCCGGCTTCCACGACGAGGCCGGTACGGACCTTGCCGCCGTCGCGGCAGGTCGCATCGCGGTGACGCCGATCCACTTCGATCTCACCGACCGTCCGAGCCTCGAGGCCCTCAGGCGCTTCGACCTCGAGGAGCTGCTCGAGCCGGTCGCGCGCGACGCGAGGCCGTGACTCCCGGCGACACCTCGAAGACCCGCCGCACGAGCGCCGGAGCGACGCAACGCCGCAAACGGCAGGCCAGCGATGGGGCCACGCCCGGGCCCGCCGACCGGGCCCGCGAACTCCGCGAGGTGCTCGCCTACCACTCGCACCGCTACTACGTGCTCGACGACCCCGAGATCGGCGACGAGGAGTACGACGTGCTGCTGGACGAGCTGCGGGCGCTCGAGCGCGACCATCCCGAGCTCGCAACACCGGACTCGCCGACCCAGCGCGTCGGCGGCGAGCCGGTGGGGCGGCTGGAGAAGGTCAGCCACCTCGAGCCAATGCTCTCGCTCGGCAACGTGCGCTCCGAGGCCGAGCTGCGGGCGTGGGTGGAGCGCATGCGAAACCACCTCGCCCGCGAAGGCGTCTCCGAGCCCGACTTCAGGTTCGTCGTCGAGCCGAAGATCGACGGCCTCGCGATCAGCCTCGTCTACCGCGACGGCGTCCTGGAGCGCGGCGCCACCCGCGGCGACGGCGAGATCGGCGAGGACGTGACCCACAATCTGCGCACGATCGGCGCCATCCCGCTGCACGTGCCGGATGCGCCGCCGCTGGTGGAGGTCCGAGGTGAGGTCTACATGTCGCTGCGGGACTTCACCGCGCTGAACGAGCGCAGGGCCGAAGCGGGCGAGTCGACGTTCATGAACCCGCGCAACTCCGCGGCGGGGACCATCCGCCAGCTGGACCCCGCGGACGCCGCCAAGCGGCCACTCTCGATCTGGTGCTACCAGGTCGGCGTCACCGAGGGCCTGTCGTTCAGCACCCACTCCGAGGCACTCCAGTGGCTGCGCGACCACGGCTTCCGGGTCAACAGCGGCATCCAGCTGCTCGACAGCGAGGATGCGGTGATCGCCCAGTGCGAGGAGTGGGAGACGCGCAGGGGTGAGCTCGACTTCGAGATCGACGGCGCCGTGGTCAAGGTCGACGACCTCGAGCTGCAGCGCCGGCTTGGCTCCGTCGGGCGCGATCCGCGCTGGGCCGTAGCCTGGAAGTTCCCGCCGACCACCGCGGTCACGCGCCTGGAGAAAGTCATGTGGAACGTCGGCAAGTTCGGCGACCTGCGCCCCTACGCCGTCCTCGCCCCCGTGTCCGTTGCCGGCGTGACGATCAAGCTCGCCACGCTGCACAACGAGGAGGACATCGTCCGCAAGGACATCCGCGCCGGCGAGGACGTCATCGTGGTCCGCGCAGGCGACGTGATCCCGCAGGTCGTCTCGCCCGCGCCGCACGTCGTCGAGCGCGAGAACCGGCCGCCGCTTCCGAGGCCGCCCGAGCGCTGCCCCTTCTGCGACACGCCGACGATCAAGACCCCCGGCAACGTCTTCACCAAGTGCCCCAACATCGCCTGTCCCGGTCGCGCATGGCAGCTGCTCAAGCACTTCGTCTCGCGCGGGGCGATGGACATCGACGGCCTCGGCGAGAAGCAGGTGGCGCTGCTGCAGGAGCGCGACCTCGTCCGCACTGCGGGCGACTTCTACCGCCTGCGCGAGGAGCAGCTCCTCGCGCTCGAGGGCTTCGCCGAGCTGTCGGCCAGGAACCTGCTGGCGGCGATCGAGGCTTCGAAGGAGCGACCCTTCGCGCGGGTCCTGTTCGCGCTCGGCATCGAGGAGGTCGGGGAGGTGACGGGCCGCAACCTGGCGCAGCGCTTCCGCGACGTCGACAACCTGCTGACGGCCTCGCCCGAGGAGATCGAGCAGACGCCCGGCGTCGGCGAGAAGATGGCCCGCTCGATCCGCAGCCAGCTCGACGAGCCGGGCATGCGGGCGCTGATCGACGACCTGCGAGCGCAGGGGCTGCGCTTCCGGGAAGAGGGGGCCGCGCCGTCTGAGGGCCCGCTCGCCGGCAGGACGCTCGTGCTCACCGGGAGCCTGCCCGAGTGGTCGCGGGAGAGCGCCACCGAGCAGATCATGGCCGCCGGCGGGCGGGTCACCGGATCGGTCTCCAAGAAGACCGACTACCTGGTGGCGGGAGAGAGCCCCGGGTCAAAGCTGGAGAAGGCCGAGCGGCTCGGAGTCCCCGTGCTCGACGAAGCCGGGCTGCGGGACCTGCTCGGCCGGCGCTAGTGGCCGGGTGTTGCGTGCGGGGCGGCGACGCTCAAGCGGGAGGCCGTTTGCGCCGAAGGCGGTCCCATGTCAAGCGCGCGCAACTCCTTCTGCGCAATGCTCCTGGTGCTCGTCGCAGCCGTGCCGCTCTCGGGCTGGCTGGCCAGCGAAGACGGCCCCTTCTCACCGCATGCCGGCAAGGGCGTCGTCGGCAGCCTCGTGGGCCAGCTCAAACGCGAAGACGACGAACAGGAAGTCCACGAAATCGCTGAAATCCAGCCCAGCCAGGAAGAACGCGAACTGGGCCGCGAACACGTCGAAGCGCTCCAGCTCGAAGAAACTGAATCCCAGGAACAGGAACAGCCCGGATCCCAGGAACGGGTGCAGGCCGAACCGCAGGAACAGGCAGAACCCCAGGGGCAGGAACAACCCCAGACCGAACCGAGCTAGCCGGGTGGCTCAGGGCCTGGGGGGGCGTACGGAGGCGGCGGTCCTCGCCGGCAGTCCGGTGTTCGCCCCGGCGAGCGTGATCGCCATGTGGTCCTGGAAGACGTGAGCCGCTTCGACGGATATCCCGTCGGTGAAGATCGCGAACGCCAGCAGGTGCCCGTCCGCGGACTGGCAGTAGCCGACGAGGTTCGAGACGCCGGTCAGCGTGCCGGTCTTGCCCTCACAGCGGCCAGCGGCGGCGGTTCCGCGCATGCGTTTCATGAGCGTTCCGGTGCGCCCGGCGACCGCGAGGTGTTCGCGCATGATCGCCCCCGTGGGGGTCTGGGCGAGCGAGACCAGCAGGTCGGCGACCTCGTAGGGGGATGTGCGGTCCGAGCCCGACAGCCCCGAGCCGTCCACCACCCGGGGATGGAACCCGAGCATTCCGGCGATCGTGCTCGTGACCACGGCGGCCCCGGCGGGCGTCGTGCCGGCGCCTCCGAAGGCCGCGCCGAGGTCCTTCAGGAGGGTCTCGGCGAAGAAGTTGTCCGAGGGCGGCAGCATCAGGGCGAGCAGCTGGGAGACAGTCGGAGACTGGACCTGCGCGAGCTGAACGGCGCCGGGCGGCGTGGCGGACGCGCCGAACGAGCCCCCGATGGCGACGCCGCCGGCCTTCAGCGCCGCCCACAGCCGGCGGGCCGCATAGGCGGCGGGCGCGTGTGAGCCCCTCGCCGGTCCGGTGGCGCCGCGGTCGAAGGCAAGCCCGCTGAGCGTGCCTTCCAGGAAGGGGTCGCGGGCGTAGCCGCTGGAGGGCTCGCCCCGCTGCGGGTCGAGGTAGGACTCATCGCCCTCGATCGAGCCCGTGACGCGATGGATCCCCGCGCCCCGCACCAGCTGGCGCACGAGCGCCGAGACGCTCGCGCCCACACCTCCGTAGTGGGCGCGGATGAAGCCGGAGCTGCCGAACGTCGGATCGCCCCCGCCCCGTAGGTAGAGGTTGCCCTGCCACACGCCGCCGGGGGCGAGCCGGCCGACTCCCAGTACTTTCGTCGACAGGCGCGCGGACGCCCCCAGCCGGGCGAGCGCTGTGGTGGCCGTGTAGAGCTTCTCGACGGAGGCCGGCGGCCGCTGCGTGGTGGCTCGTTCGGAGAAGATGGCCTGCCCCGCCGTGACGTCGTAGACGTACGCGCCGTCGTGGGTTCCCGCGAGCGCCAGCTGGTGGCTGAAATCGGCCTGCAGTTCGGGGAGATCCGCCGCCGCGAGGGTTCCCGAGGGGGCCAGCGATCCCAGGAGCAGAAGGCCCAGGAAGGCGATAAGGAACGTGGAAGGGCCATTCCGGGGCACGCGGCCATAGAATGTCACCAGCATGGGCAAGGTTGTCAAGCTCGAACCGGCCATGAAGAAGGCCGAGGCGTCCAAGGAACGGACCCGCCGTCTCGCCGCGCGCGGCGTGGGTCGACCCGCGTCGATCGACCGCCGCAGGCGGCCGCGGCCGGACAAGACCGCCCTCGTGCTGGGCGGCGGGGGCTTCACCGGCGGCGTGTACGAGATCGGGGCCCTGCGGGCGCTCGACCTGCTCGCCGTGAACAGCTCCGTCAACCAGTTCGACGTCTACGTGGGCACCTCCGCCGGCTCCTTCATCGCCGCGCTGTGCGCCAACGGGGTCACGCCCGAGGAGATGATGCGGGTCGTCACCCGCCAGGGGGAACCCTCCTTCAAGGACATCGACCTCGGGGACCTGCTGCGCCCCAACCTGCTGGAGTTCGCACGCAAGGGCGCCCTGATGCCGCTGCGGGCGATCTCCGTCGCCCGCCAGCTGCTCGCCCAGCCGGGAGGTATCTCGCTGATGGACGTCGTGATGGGGCTGGCCGACGGCCTCCCCTCCGGCCTCTACAACGGCGCGGGGATCGAGAGCTACCTCCAGAAGGTGCTCACCGAGCCGGGGCGCACCGACAGCTTCGCGGACCTGGCCTGCGAGCTCTACCTGGCCGCGACCGACCTCGACACCTGCGAGCGAGTGGTCTTCGGGGTGGAGGGCTTCGACGACGTGCCGATCTCGACGGCGGTGCGGGCCTCGGGGGCGCTGCCGATGGTCTACGCGCCGGTGCAGGTCAACGACCGCGAGCTGATCGACGGCGGCATCGTGTCAACCACCAACCTGGACCTCGCCGTCCAGGCCGGCGCCAAGCTCGTCATCGTGATCAACCCGATCGTGCCGTACGTCAACGACTTCTCGGAGACGATCCGGACGCTCCACGGCGTCCGCCCGCGGCGCGTCTCCGACATGGGGTTCGCGCAGATCGGCTACCAGGTCTTCAAGCTGGTGGCCCACCAGAGGCTGCACGAACTCGCCAAGCACTGGGAGGAGCGCTACCCCGGCGTCGACATCGTTCTGATCGAGCCCGAGCCCACCGACGAACTGATGTTCTCGACTTCGATGATGAGCTTCGCCTCGCGCGTGGAGATCGCCCGCCACGGCTTCGAGTCCGTGACCAAGCAGCTGGCCGGCGAATACGAGCGCTACCACGACGTCGCCAAGCGCCACGGCATCACGATCTCCGGCAAGCGGGTGCGGCGCGTCGTCGAACACTTCGACGAGGAGCAGGAGGAGGTCAGCGCCTGGCGCAAGATCCTCGAGGGGACGACCGGCGCACTGCTCCGACAGGCCGGCTCCGGCGGCTGACCCGGGCGCCCGCTGGCGCTAGACGGATTTCTCGATCGCGTCCAGCAGCCGGGTGGAGGCTGCCGGGCCGCGGATGCTCAGCCGCACGTGGCGGGGCTCGCCGAGCGCGTCGCCGACGGCCACGAGCACGCCGGCGCGCTCGAGCCGGGTGGCCAGCTCGGCGCCGTCCAGCGTGGGGTGGGCGACCCACAGGAAGTTCGCCTGGCTGTCCGTGACCTCGAACCCGCGCCGGCGCAGCTCGTCGGTCAGTCGCGGGCGCTCCTCGGAGATCGCCAGGACCCGGCGGTCGAGCGCCTCCTCGCAGGTGTGGAGCGCCTCGAGGGCGCCCGCCTGCGAGAGCTCCGAGACGCCCAGATCCGGCTCGAGCTCGGAGAGCAGATCGCCGGACCCGGGGGCGCCGATCGCATAGCCGACACGCAGGCCGGCGAGGCCCCATGCCTTCGAGAAGCTGCGGAAGACGAGCAGGCGGGGGTACTCGAGCAGCAGCTCCAGCGAGGCGTTCGTGGGCTGCGCGTCGGAGAACTCGACGAGCGACTCGTCGAGCAGCACGACGACGCCCTCCGGCAGCCCCGCGAGCAGCCGCTCGAGGTCGGTTCTGGCGAGCAGCTCGCCGGTGGGGTCGTTGGGGCTGGCCAGGGCGACCACGCGCACGTCCGGCTCGCGGGCCGCCTCGAGCAGCTCCTCCACACCGCCGGAGACGGGCGACGCCTGGCCGTGCGCGCGCCTGGCCATGATCGGGAACAGCGGGTAGGACGGCCAGGCCGTCAGCAGGCGCTGGCCCGGCTCGATCAGCGCCCGCGTCGCGGAGCTGAGCAGCTCGGCGGCGCCGTTGCCGAGGATCAGGCGGTCGGCGTCGACGCCGTGGCGCTCGGCGAGCCGGTCGCGAAGCTGCGAGCCCTGCACGTGCGGATAGCGGTGCAGGCCGCGGCGGGCGACGAACGTGATCGCGCTGACGATGTGTGGGTGCGGCAGCTCCGGCCAGGTCGTCTGGGAGAGGTCGAGCGTCTCCTGGCGCGTGAGCGCTTTGCGTTTGCGCTCGGCCGCCTCCTCGCGCAGGAGCGCGTTGACCTCCTCCTCGGACATCCCCTCGAATTGCCGGTAGTAGTCGAGCAGCCCCACGTTACGGTCCCGTTCTAGCAGCGCGCCGCGTCGCAGGCCGGCACCGGCACGGGCCGGAGGGGGCAGTGCTCACACGCCGGAGCCGCCGGAGATGAAGCTCGAGCCGGGTCCGTGGATGACTACGAACCAGACTGTGAAGACGATCGCGCAGACCACCGCCGTGACGCCGAATATCCGGCCCATGATGCCGGTGCGCTGGTCGTGGCCCGCCGCGCGCCGCACGAGGATCCAGGCCTGGTCGATCCGGCGCAGGAGCGACAGCGCGCCGAACAGCAGCCCGAACAGACCGATGAAGGCGACGAGGATGCCGAGGCTGACGCTGCCCGAGAGGTAGTTCGCCTCGGACCCGAGCCACAGGCAGGCAAGCGGAATCGGTCCCCAGCAGAGCAGGCTGAGGGCCGTCATCGCGGCGAGCAGCAGGTTGGCCAGCGACCCGTCGACCCGCTGGCGCATCTCGCTCCCGCGCTCGGGGAGGTTGCGGAAGCGGACCGGCGCCGTACCCGGCCGGCGCCCGACGAAGAGGCCGCCGGTATCTGATGGATCGCTCCGCATCTGTGCCTATGTTCGCAGCTACGCCGACGGCCCAGCGTCAGCCCGCGTAGAGGGCGTCGAAGACGTCGGCGTATTTCTCGTTGACGACGTTGCGCTTGACCTTCAGCGTCGGCGTCAGCTCGCCCGTCGGCTGGGAGAGGTCGTGGTCGAGGATGGCGAACTTCTTGACCTGCTCGACCTGGGCGTATTTGGAGTTGACGCGGTCGATCTCCTGCTGGACCAACGCCTGGATCTGCGGCTCGCGAGAGAGCGAGGCGACGTCCTCCGGCAGCCCGTGCTCGCGGGCGTAGATCGGGATCTCTTCCTCGTCCAGCGTGATCAGGATCACGGGGTAGGGACGCTGGTCGCCGTGCATCACGGCCTGCGAGATCCAGCGGCACTGCTTGAGGTCGTTCTCGATGTTGGCCGGCGTGAGGTTCTTGCCGCCGGCGGTGATGATGATGTCCTTCTTGCGACCGGTGATCGAGAGGTAGCCGTCCTCGTCGATCGAGCCGAGGTCCCCGGTGTGCAGCCAGCCGTCCTCGACCGCGCCGAAGCTTGTCGAGGCCCGGTTGTGATAGCCGTCGAAGATGTTGGGTCCCTTGACCAGGATCTCGCCGTCGTCGGCGATCTTCAGCTCGACGCCCGGAAGCGCCCTGCCGACGGTCCCGAAGCGGTGGTGCTCGAGCGTGGAGATGGTCGCCGCAGTGGCGGTCTCCGTCATGCCGTAGCCCTCGAACACGGGCACGCCGCAGGCGTAGAAGAACTCGAGGATCTCGTGTGCGATCGGAGCCGCGCCGCTGGTGGCGTGGCGCATGCGCCCGCCGAAGATCGCGCGCACGTTCTTGAAGAGCTGCTCGTCGGCTTCGTCGAACCGCTTCTGCATCTCCTCGGGCACAGTCTCGCCGCGGTTCATCATGTCGCGGACCCTCACGCCGAGCTCGATCGCCGCGTGGGCGCGCTCGCGCTCCTCCTGCGGCTGCGCCTCGATGGCCCCGTGGGCGAGCGTGTAGATCTTCTCGAAGACGCGCGGCACGGACGGGAGGTAGGTGGGTTTGACCTCCGTCAGCTCGGCCACGATCTGCTTGGTGTCGCCGCCGAAGTAGGCCAGCGTGCTGCCGAGGGCGAACGCCGCAAGCTGGACGAGCAGGGCGTAGGAGTGGGCGAGCGGGAGGTAGAGGTAGGTCACCTCTTCCTCTGTCAGCTCGCGGACCTCGGCGACCATTTCCACGATCGAGCAGTAGTTGCCGTGCGTGAGTACGCATCCCTTGGGGGGGCCCGTCGTGCCGGAGGTGTAGATGAACGTGAACGGGTCCTCGGGGCGCACCGCCGCGCGCCGGGCCTCGAGCTCCTCGGGAGACCGGCTACGCCCGCGCTCGCGGACCTCCTCGAGCGTGATCGCCTGTGAGCCACCCGAGCCACCGTTGCTCGCGGCCCCGCCAGCCGGAAGATCGATGACGATGATCGTGCGCAGGTTCGGCAGCCGGTCCCGGATCGCGAGGATCTTCGCGAGCTGCTCCTCGTCCTCGCACACGACCGCGCAGGCCTCGGAGTCAGACAGGACCCAATGGCACTCCTCGGCGGAGTTGGTCTGGTAGATCGGCACCACCACCGTGCCGGCCGAGGTGGCGGCGAGATCGGCGTAGCTCCACTCCGGACGGGTGTTCGACAGGATCGACACGCGCTCCCCCGGCTGGATGCCCAGATCGATCAGCCCCAGGCCGATCTCCTGCACGATCTTGGCCAGCTCGGCGTAGGTCACGTCCTGCCAGGCGCCGTCGCGCTTGAAGCGAGCCGCGACCTTCTGCGCGTGCGCCTGTGCCGAGCGCGGGACCAGATCCGCAATGGTCTGCAACCCCGTCGTCGACGCCGTGGCAGTGGCCTCCATCGTGACTCCCCTCTTGATATCCAGGAACGACCTTGATCTTAGACGCTGCCAGGCGGCTGGGAGTGCCAGATGGACGCTGAAAGTCGTGTCTGAGGTTCGGAGGGATGCTGCGGGGAGCGCGGGGCGTCGGACCGACGCTGCCAGGAGCCCCGGAGGGTCAGACCGGGTTGGGAACGTCGATGAACACGTGGCGCAGCCCGAAGCGCTCCGCGAGGTGCTCGCCGAGCCGGCGCACGCCGAAGGTCTCGGTGGCGTAATGGCCGGCGGCGATCAGGTGCAGGCGCCGCTCCCTCGCGTTCGCCATCGCGCGCTCGGCGGCCTCGCCGGTCAACAGGGCGTCGGCGCCCGCAGCGGCGGCCTCGTCGATGTAGTCCGCACCGGCGCCGGAGACGATCGCCAGACGGCGGACCCGCTCGGGGCCCGAGTCGAAGACGAGCGGGTCGCGCTCGGTCACGGAGGCGACCCGGTCGAAGAGCTCGCCGCTTGGCATGCCGCCGCCGGCGAGCGTCGCGAGCACGCCGATCGCCTGGCCGCGGTGCATTGCGAATGGTTCCAGGTCCTCGGCGCCCAGCGACCGAGCGAGCAGAGCGTTGTTTCCGACTTCGGGGTGAGCGTCGAGCGGGAGGTGGTAGGCGGCGAGCGCGATGTCCGCGTCGAACAGGATCTGCAGGCGGCGCTTGAGCACCGCGTCGATCACCTCCGTGCCCGGTCCCCAGAAGAGGCCGTGATGCACCACCAGCAGGTCGGCCCCCTCGCCGGCGGCGAGCTCGAACAGCTCGGCGTGGGCGGACACGCCCGTGGCGATTGTCGCCACCTCGCCCGGTCCGGGCACCTGGAGGCCGTTTGGGCCGTAGTCCTCGAAGCGAGCCGGTTCGAGCAACCGCTCGGCCTCCGACAGGACCTCGTTGACGCTGGCCGGCATCCGCCGACCATAGCCGCGATGCCCGTGTGGAATACTGCCGGGGCGTCGGGGCGTGGCGCAGCCTGGTAGCGCGCACCGTTCGGGTCGGTGAGGTCCCGAGTTCGAATCTCGGCGCCCCGATTAACCAGTCATGGCTTCGCACCTTCTGCGCAGACCGCCGCAGACCTAGTCACAGGCCCCTGCGCAGAGGTGCGCATCCCTTCGCGATCCCTGACGCCGGGCGAGCGTCCAGGGCGTCCAGCTCAACCGAGCTAGTGGTTGGCCTCGAGGGTTGGCACCGCCTCGCCGATGACCTTCCCGTTGGCCGACGGTGGCTGCGCTCTCAGGGGAAACCGGACGCCGGTCAGCTCCTCGGAGGCCTGCCACAGGCGGCTCGCGACGTCCATGTCCTTGGCGGCGGCGCTCCGCTTGACCAGCTTGGCTCCGCCGCGCCACTCCATGGGGCCAGACGGCCCGGCGAAGCTGTTCCCGGGGATGTCAGCGACGGCCGCGTAGAGCGTTGGCAGCGCCCCGCCATCTGCGTCCTGGGCGATGAGGTGGTTGCCGACCCAGCTGAGCGCGTCCATTACGCGGTTCCCGGAATGGAACTGGAGGTTGGTCGCGGCGTAGCCTGGGTGCGCGGCGGTGGCCTTGATGCTCGAGCCGGCCCCGTTCAGCTTGTGCTGCAGTTCGGCGGTGAACAGCAGGTTGGCGAGCTTGGACTGCCCGTAGGCACGCCACGGCTTGTAGGGTCGCCGCTCCCACTGCAGATCGTCGAAGTCGATCGCGCCGAGGCGGTGCCCCGAGGAGGACAGTGTCACCACCCGTCCGGTGACGTGCTCGAGCAGCAGGTTGGTGAGAGCGAAGTGGCCGAGGTGGTTGGTCCCGAATTGCAGCTCGAAGCCGTCTCCGGTCACCGACTTGGGCGGGATCATGATCCCGGCGTTGTTGATGAGCAGATCGATCTCGCCGTCCCAGCCGGCGGCGAACTCCCTGATCGAGGCGAGGTTCGCGAGATCGAGCTGGCGCACCTCGGTCGTGCCGCTCATCTGCGACGCGGCGGCTTGACCTTTGTCGGTGTTGCGCACGGCGAGCACGACACGGGCGCC
Source organism: Solirubrobacteraceae bacterium (assembly GCA_036498265.1). Taxonomy (GTDB): domain Bacteria; phylum Actinomycetota; class Thermoleophilia; order Solirubrobacterales; family Solirubrobacteraceae; genus Palsa-744. The sequence continues at coordinate 18,769 of DASYFT010000043.1, forward strand.
CTTGGCGGCGAGCGCTTTGGCGGCGGCACGTCCGATGCCGCTGTTGGCGCCGGTGACGATCACGGTGCGGCCGGTCATATTGGGGATGTCCTGTGTGGAGAACGTGGTCATGGAATGTCCTTTGGGGAGAAAGTGGTCATAGACAACAATGTAGGCGCTGACCACGATGTTGTCAAGAGCAACTTCGCTCGCTAACATGCCCTGGCATGGCGATCGAGAGCGCGCATCAGCCAACAGGGCGGCCTTACCACCACGGCAACCTGCGCAGCGCGCTGCTGGCCGCGGCCGAACGCACGGTCCGCGAGCGCGGCGTCCAGGATCTGTCGCTTCGGGAGCTCGCAAGGGAGATCGGCGTCAGCCACGGAGCCCCGCGGCGCCACTTCTCCGATCGCCAGGCGTTGCTCGACGCGTTGGCCGAATCCGGATTCGAGCGCCTGGGCGCCGAACTGCGAGCCGCCGCCGACCGCGCCGGGGACGAGTTCCAGCCGCGGCTGGAAGCGATCGCCGCGGCCTACATCCGGTTCGCCACCGCCGACCCTGCCCTGCTCGACCTGATGTTCGCCTCAAAGCACCGCGCGACGGAGCAGAGCCTCGATGATGCCATGGAGCGCGCCTTCTTGGTGTTGATCGAGCTCATCCTCCAGGGGCAGGAAATCGGGCGGCTGCAGCCCGGCGACCCGGAACGCGTCGGCCTCGTCCTGTTCTCGACCATCCAGGGCATCACCGCACTGCTCACCGCCGGGATGATCACGCCCGAGCAGTTGGACGAGCTGACCACCGACGCGATCGCGAACTTCCTGCGCGGGTCCGCGCCCACGTGATCTAGCTAGCTGCCCTCACCCCAGACGATTCGATACACGCGAGCGCGCTGCGGCGCATCCTTCGCCGCTCACGCCGCGTTCGACCCACCCTAGGCGTGGATGTCTGCGTCAAGCTCGGCGCGAGGCAACGCAAGCCGGCCGAGGAGCGACGCAGGGCGGCGGTACCTGGACGTTGACCTGCGAGCCGTGGTAGAGGTGATTCTGGTCCTTGCAGGCGGCAGGGAAGAAGAACTGGACGCTGTCACTGCGCACGCCGTTGTAGCTCCCGTAGATGGTCGCGCGACCTACCATCCCTTCGGTGCACTTCGGGTCGCTGCTGCTCGTGATCTGGAACTTGATCTTCATGATGTTGCCCGGGAAGCCCCACATGTTCGCGAAGTGCGAGTGGTAGACGAGGTGGTGCAGGACCGACATCAGGATCGTGCCGTGCGGATCCTGCTCGCACATGACCCCGGAGACCGTGTTGGCTTGGAAGTTGATGTTCCCGTGCGCCTTCGCGAACCAGGATTCGCCGCTGAAAGCGCCCGTGTGAAAGCCCCACGGCGGAATCCCGTAGACCGTCCCGATCTGCGCGCAGGAGGTGTGGGCGCCGGCCGAGCCGGTGAACCCGAGCGTCGCGAGCACGAGCGTCACAGCCGCTAGCGAAAGCCCCCCGCGGATCCTCATTGGCATCCCCCCATGCGACGTGGACTATACGCCTTCCTGGGCCCGGACGACTCCTTCTCCCCGCGCCCACCTCTCGAACGCAAAAGGGCTCCGGAAACCGTTGCAGCCACCGCCTCGCGCTCAACCGGCGATCGTGTCGAGCTCCGCCACGTCCTGCGGCGAGAGCTCCAGTCCCGCGCCCGCGACGTTCTCGCGCAGGTGGGCGACCGAGGAGGTGCCGGGGATCAGGAGGATGTTCGGCGAGCGCTGCAGCAGCCAGGCCAGCGCGACGGCCAGCGGCGAGGCGCCGTGTCGCGCAGCGACCGCGCCCAGCGTGTCCGACTGCAGCGGGTTGAAGCCGCCGAGCGGGAAGTAGGGAACGTAGGCGATCCCGTCGGCAGCGAGGGAGTCGATCAGCTCGTCGTCGCCGCGGTTGGCCACGTTGTAGAAGTTCTGGACGCAGACGAGCGGCGCCATCGCCTGCGCCTCGGCGATCTGCTCTGAGGACACTGTGCTGATGCCCAGGTGGCGGATCAGACCCTCCTTCTGAAGCTGCACCATGGTGCCGAACTGCTCGGCCACCGAGCCCGGCTCAGGGTCCTGCAGGCCGCCGAGGCGCAGGTTGACCACGTCGAGCACGTCGATCCCGAGGTGCTCGAGGTTCTCGTGGACGGCCTGGCGCAGCTCGTCGGGCAAGAGGGCGGAGATCCAGTTGCCCTCCTCGTCGCGGCGCGCGCCGATCTTGGTGACGATCGTCAGATCGTCGGGATACGGGCGGAGCGCCTCCTTGATGATCTCGTTGGTGACGTAGGGCCCGTAGTAGTCGGAGGTGTCGATGTGGTCGATGCCGAGCCCGACGGCCTCGCGCAGGACCGCGACCGCTTCGGCGCGGTCGGCGGGTGGCCCGAAGACGTGCGGGCCGGCGAGCTGCATCGCTCCGTAGCCGACGCGGTTCACGGTGAGATCTTCGGCGAGCCTGTAGCTGCCGCCGGGCAGTGTGTCGGGTATCGGGCTTCCTGGTGTCATCGCAGTGCCTCTCGTCGGGTCGATGATGAAGGGGGCGGTTGTCCCCATAGTGCGACGGTACCCCGCGGGGCAAAAGAGCCCGGCTCATCCAGGGACCCGCTGTCCCTGGATGAGCCGCACCGACGCTTCATACTTGGAGACATGGATCGAGACGGGCTCGCTGACTTCCTGCGCCGCCGGCGCGCTGCGCTGCAACCCGAGGACGTCGGCCTCACCGCGGGACGGCGCCGGCGCACGGGCGGGTTGCGCCGCGAGGAGGTCGCGGCGCTGGCCCATATCTCGACGGACTTCTACACACGCCTCGAGCAGCGGCGCGGCTCGCGACCGTCGTCCGCAACGGTCGCCTCCCTCGGCAGCGCGCTGCGCCTGGATGACGTCCAGCGTGACCATCTCTTCGCTCTCGCCGGTCACAACGCGCCGCCCCACACGATCCGCAGCGACACGCCGAGCCCGGGAGTCGTGCGGGTGCTGGAACAGCTCGAGGCGCCCGCGATGATCGTCTCTGATCTCGGCGTGACGCTCCGTCAGAACCGTCTCGCCGAGGCGATCTTCGGCGTGCAGACCGAGTTCACCGGACTGCGGCGCAGCATGATCTACCGCTGGTTCATCGAACCGGAGTGCCGCGGGCTGCATCCTCTCGAGGACCAGCCGTTGCGCGCCCGGCAGCACGTCGCCGTGCTGCGTGCGGTGCATGGGCGACCCGGCGCCGACCCCGAGGCCGACGAGCTGGTGGGCACGCTGCTGCGCCAGAGCCGAGAGTTCGCCGAGCTCTGGGAGCGCCATGAGGTTGGTAGCCGGACGACGACTGACAAGCGCTTCGTCCATCCCCTGGTCGGCGAGCTGACTCTCGACTGCCAGCTCCTCACCCCCGAGAACGTCACTGAACGGCTCGTCGTGTTCAGCGCCGCGCCCGGCTCGGTCGACGAGGCACGTCTGGGCATGCTCGCCGAGCTCGCCGCGGCAGATGTCGCGGGCGCGCTCGGCTCCGCGTAGTGCCCCGCCGGCACTAGCCGCTTCGAGGCGCGCCGGTGGTCCGACGCGACCCCTTTCAGCTTTCCTTCAGCTTCACGCGGGACCATCCGCTCATGCAGCTGCTCGTCGTCGACGACGACGCCGCCGTGCGCGAGGCACTGGCGGTGGTGCTCGCGCTCGACGGCTTCGAGGTGACGACCGCCGAGGACGGGCGTGAGGCGATCCGCACGCTGCACTCCGAGCGCCCGGACGCGGTCGTGCTCGATCTCCTGATGCCAGGCCTCGACGGTCTCGAGGTTTGCCGGCGCATCCGCGCTTCGGGCGACCGGACCCCCGTGCTGATGCTGACGGCGCGGGCCGAGGTTGCCGAGCGGGTAGCCGGCCTCGAGGCGGGCGCCGACGACTACCTCGCCAAGCCGTTCGCGCGCGAGGAGCTGCTTGCGCGGCTGCGCGCGCTGCTACGTCGAACCGGTTGGGCGGAGGATTCAGACGCGTTGCGCTTCGAAGACCTGGAGCTCGATCCCGCCGCCCACGAGGCCCGTCGCGCCGGGCGACTGCTCGAGCTCACTCGCACGGAGTTCCTGTTGCTCGAACTGCTCATGCGTCATCCCCGGCAGGTGCTCGAACGCTCCACCATCTTCCACCGCGTCTGGGGCTATGACTTCGGGCCCACCTCCAACTCGCTCGAGGTGTACGTCGGCTACCTGCGGCGCAAGACCGAGGCCGGGGGCGAGCCTCGGCTCTTGCACACCGTGCGCGGTGTCGGCTACGTGCTGAAGGCGCCGCGATGAGCTTCCGTCGCCGCGTGGTCCTCCTGGCCGCTGTGGCCGTCGCCGCCGCCGTCGTGATCGCCTCGGTCGTCGTCTACGTCGTCACGCGTGACGAGCTGCGCGGCCAGCTCGACGCCAGCCTGCGCGACCGCGTGAAGCCGGGCCTGCCGGAGTCGCTTCAGGTGCAGCTGCCGCCGGGCGACAGAGGGATCGTGCCGAAGTCCCTGAAGGCCACAGCGAAGCACGCCGGCGGCGAAGCCAGCGGTGTGCTGGCGCTACCGGTGCCTGGCGCCGCCAAGAGCGTGACCCGGCCTGCGCGGCGCGCCCAGGGCGAAGCTCCGAACACGGCCAGGGGATCCAGCCTCGACCACTCGCAGGTGAGCGGCGGCAGGATCGACGAAGGCTTCATGGTCGCCACTCGCCGCTCCGGTCCCAGTGCGACTGGGATGGGGCTGGCCAGGATCCTGCTTCCCACGAAGCTCGGCGGCACGGCCGGGGTCGCGCAGATCGCCCGCACCGACGGGAAGCTGGTGGGCGCGAGTGGTCCCGCTCCGCAGGCCGTGCTGCCGGTCACCTCCGCGACGCGTGAGGTGGCGGCCGGTAAGAGGGGCCCGTTCTTCGCCGACCTGACGATCGCCCATACGCAGATGCGCGTGCTGACCACTCCCTTCTTGAGCGGCGGAGTGGTGCAGGTCGCTTTGCCGCTGACCGAACTGAACAGGACGCTGTCCAGGTTGAAGCTGGTTCTCCTACTGGTGAGCTTCGGCGGGGTCGCGCTCGCAGCGGCGCTCGGCCTGCTCGTATCGCGCGCGGCGCTCGTGCCCGTCCGGCGGCTCACCGGTGCCGCCGAAGACGTCGCTCGTACGCAGGACCTCGGCCATCGCATCAGCGGCGACGACAGCGGCGAGCTCGGGCGGCTCGCGGCGAGCTTCAACACGATGCTCGCGGCGCTCGAGCGCTCGCGTGAGTCACAGCGCCAGCTCGTCTCAGACGCCTCCCACGAGCTCCGCACTCCGCTCACCAGCGTCTCCGCAAACCTGGACGCGCTCGCCTCCGGCTCGGCGCTGCCTGCGGATGAGCGCGCAGCGATAGTGGGCGCCGCGCGCGCTCAGCTGCGCGAGCTGGGCGTGCTGGTCGAAGACCTCGTCGACCTGTCGAAGACCTTCGTGGAGGACGTCGAGTTCGAGGACCTGCGCCTGGATCTCGCTGTCTCCGACGCCGTCGAGCGCGCGCGCGTGCACGCCCCGTCCTGCGCGTTCGAGCTGGACGCCGCGCCGTGCCTCGTGCGAGCCGTCCCTGGCCGCCTCGACCGCGCGATCGCCAACCTGCTTGACAACGCTGTCAAGTGGAGCCCGCCCGGCGGGCCGGTCGAGGTGCGCGTGTGCGACGGCCGCGTCGAGGTGCGCGACCACGGGCCCGGCATCGCCCCGGCGGACCTGCCTCGGGTGTTCGACCGTTTCTACAGAGCCGCCGATGCGCGGGGCCTGCCGGGCTCCGGCCTGGGTCTTGCGATCGTGCGCCAGCTGGCCGACACGCACCGCGGAAGCGTGGAGGCGGCCAACGACCGGGATGGCGGGGCACGCCTCACACTCTCGCTGCCGATCCTTGCGATGACGCCGTCGGAGACGCTCGAATTCGCGCGGGCTCCGCGGTCAGCCGTTTCGCTTCACGATCTTCCTCGGTCGCTCTAAGGAGCCTTTCAGCTGCGACCGGCTTGATCTGTGGCAGAGCCGCGGTACGCGCGCGGCCGTCAGCGATCAGCAAGGAGCGACGATGTCAAAAGCCGGGTCTCAAAAGCTTGCTGCGGCTGCTCTGGCGGCGCTTGCCAGCTGCGTCGTGGCGGCATGCGGGGGCAGCTCTTCGCCGAGCAGCTCCGCGAGCCAGCAGGCGACCAACGAAGCGAAGGCCGTCAAGTTCGCGCAATGCCTGCGCGAACACGGCCTCGCGGCCGAAACCGCTAAAGCCCCGGGCGGCGCAGGTCCCGCGCTGAAGCTGAGCGGCGGCGGCGGTGGCACTCCCATCAACAAGCAATCGGTGGAAGCTGCGATGACCGCCTGCAAGCGCTACCGCCCGACCGAGCAGGGGCCGAAACTCACTCCCGCGGAAAGGGCTGCGCGCGTCGACCAGACGTACAAATTCGCCCGCTGCATGCGCGAACACGGGATCAACGTCAAAACCGAAACAAGCGGCGGCGGCAACTCCGTCGGCATCCAGCTCCAGGGGGGCACAGGGCCGGGCAATCCGGGCTTCGAAGCCGCCCAGAAAGCGTGTGAAAAATACATGCCGTTCAAGGGCGCCAAGCGCACCGGCGGGGGTCCGCCGGGCCCCGGCGGCCAAGCCCTGGACGCAGTACCGGCGGGCTGACGTCGATGCCGCTTCCACGCCTCAGCAGGGCGCCCCAGACAGCGAGCGCGGCACCCGAGGTGCTGTTCAGCGGCGACGGCCTGCCGAGCACGCCCGATGGGCTCGGCGCCCCGCCGCGCGGGCACCGGCGGCGCTGGCTGGCGCTCGCCATGCTCGTGCTCGCCGGCGCGGCGGTCACCGCCGTCGTGACGCTCGGCGCCGGCAGCCACGGCCGCACGAACAACGGCACCGGAGTTCCCGTGGGAGACACGTCCTCAACGGTCGAACGGCGCTCGCTCGTCGAACACGCCCAGCTGAACGGCACCCTCACCTACTCGGGCTCGAGCGACATCTACGACCGCCTTGCCGGCACGTTCACGTGGCTGCCCGCTGCCGGCGCGGTGATCCACCGCGGCCAGCAGCTGTTTCGCATCAACAACGCCGCGGTCGTCCTGATGTACGGGTCGCTGCCCGCCTACCGCGCGCTGAAGGAAGGCGTCAGCGACGGCCCCGACGTGGCGGAGCTCAACGAAAACCTGATCGCGCTGGGCTACGACCCCTACGGCGCGATCGGCACCCGCGAAGACTTCGGCGCGGCGACCACCGCAGCGGTGAAGCGCTGGCAGGCAGTCGAGGGGCTGCCGCAGACCGGCGAGGTCGAACTCGGGCGAGTCATATTCGAGTCGGGCCCGCGCCGTGTCACGACCGTGCACGTGACGCTCGGCGAGGACCCGCCGCCCGCGGGGAGCGAAGAAGCGGCAGCCAAGCAGCGAGAAGAAGCCAAACAGAAAGAAGAACAGGAAAAGGCCGCCGCGAAACGCAAACAGGAAGAAGAACAGAAAGCCGCCTCCAAACGGAAACGCGAAGCGGAAGCCCGCGGCCATCACAAAAAACCCGCCAGCGAATCGGCCGGCCACAACAAAGAAAGTGCGGCCGCCGCGAAAGAAAAAGAAGCCGCCAGTGGCGACAAAGAAAAAGAAGGCACGGGCAAAGAAAAAGAAGGCACCGGCAAAGAAAAAGAAGGCTCAGGATCCCCCACGGCGGCACAGCCGAAGCTGGCGCTGAGCACGACCGGCCGTCAGCAGATAGTCCAGCTCCAGGTCAAGGCCAACCAGCAGCAGCTCGCCCACGTCGGCGAGCGCACGAACGTCACGCTGCCCAACGGCGGCACCGTTCCTGCCCACATCACCGGCGTCGGCACGGTGGCGACCGAAGCGAGCGAAGGCGAACACGGCAGCGGCGGCGGCAGCGGTAACGGCGAAAACGCGACGGTCGCCGTCACGATGGCGCTCGATCGTCCGGTGGCACACCTCGACAAAGCACCGGTCAGCGTCGAACTCGTCAAGAACGTCCGCCACAACGTGCTCGCGGTCCCCGCAACGGCGCTGGTGGCGCTGTCCGGCGGCGGCTATGCGGTGCAGACGCTCCAAGGGATTAGCCGCGTGCAGGTCCCCGTGACCACCGGCATGTTCGCGGGTGGCTACGTCGAGGTCGAAGGTGCCGCGCTCCGCGAAGGGATGACCGTGCTGGAGCCGCAGTGAGCGAGCCGGCCGCCGTGCTCGAGCTCCGAGGCGTGCACAAGCTCTATCCGGGCGGGGTCGCGGCGCTGCGCGGGGTCGACCTGATGGTGCGTGCGGGCGAACTGTGCGCGATCGTAGGGCGATCGGGGTCGGGCAAGTCGACGCTGCTCAACGTGATGGGCACGCTGGAGCGCGCCACGAGCGGCAGCGTCAGCGTCGCCGGCGTCGACGTGGCGGGCGCCAGCGACGCAGTGCTGGCGGCGCTCCGGGCACGGCGCATCGGCTTCGTCTTCCAGCAGTTCCACCTGCTCGAGGCCTACACCGCTCTGGAGAACGTTGCCAATGGCCTGCTGTACACCGGCATGCCGGCGCGCGCCCGGCGCCGGGCGGCGCGCGAGGCGCTCGCCCAGGTCGGACTTGCGCACCGTGTCGAGCACACCTCCGCGCTGCTGTCCGGCGGTGAGCGCCAGCGCGTCGCCATCGCGCGCGCACTGCTGAGTGCGCCGCAGCTGATCCTCGCCGACGAGCCCACCGGCAACCTCGACACCGCGACCGGCGCGGAGATCCTCGAGCTGCTGCGCGAGCTCAACGCGGGCGGCACGACGGTCGTGGTGATCACACACGATCGCGAGATCGCCGGGACGCTCCCGCGCCGCATGGAGATGCGCGACGGCGTCATGTACGAGAGCGCCGAGCGGGTGCCGGCGTGAACGCCCTGGCCCTGCCCCGCAGCCGCCTGCTGGCCGCTGACATGGCGCGCGTGGCCAGTGTCGGGCTGCGCACACGGCGCCTGCGAGCCGTGCTGTCGGGCCTCGGAGTGGCCATCGGCATCGCCGCGATGGTGGCCGTGCTCGGCATCTCGGACTCGAGCAAAGCCGGGCTCGTCGCGCAGCTCAACGAACTGGGCACGAACCTGCTCACGGTGGCGCCGGGACAGAACTTCTTCAACCAGGCGACACAGCTGCCCGAATCCGCCAACCGCGCCGTGCTGAACCTCGCCAGCGTGCGCCGCGCCGCGGCCGTCACCGACATCACGCAGGCCTCGGTGCGCCGCAACTCCTACGTGGAAGCGGCGGAAACCGGCGGCATCACGGTCGACGCCGCGGAACCCAGCCTGCTCGCGACGATCAGCGGCCGCGTCACCGCCGGCCGCTTCCTGGACGGCGCCAACGAGCGCCTGCCGGTGGTCGTGCTCGGGGCCGTGGCCGCGCGGCGCCTCGGCGTGGATGAGCTGACGGTGAGGGGCCGGCCGGTGCTGGTCTACATCTCCGGCAACTGGTTCGCGGTGGGCGGCGTGCTTGCGGCGCTGCCGCTCGCGCCCGAGATCGACCGCGCCGCGCTGATCGGGTACCCGATCGCGCACGTCCTGTTCAGGACCTCGCGCAGCGCCAGCACGTTGTACGTACGAGCGGACCCGGAACGGGTCACCGAAGCGGCCGCCCTGCTCGGTCCGGCCGCCGAGCCGCAGAACCCCGAACAGGTGCAGGTGAGCCGGCCCTCGAGCGCGCTTCAGGCGCGGGCGGCTGCCCAGAGCACGCTGACCGGGCTGTTCCTGGGGCTGGGCGCGGTCGCCCTGCTCGTCGGCGGCGTCGGTATCGCCAACGTGATGGTCATCTCGGTGCTCGAGCGCCGGCCGGAGATCGGCCTGCGGCGCGCGCTCGGCGCGACCCGGGCTCACATCGGCCTGCAGTTCATCGGCGAGTCGATGCTGCTGGGGGCGATCGGTGGCGGCGCGGGCGTGGCGCTGGGCGCCGCCGCCACGGCCGGCTACGCCGGGCTGCAGGGCTGGATCCTCGTGGTGCCGCTGCTCGCCGTCGCGGGCGGTGCCGCGGTCGCTGTCGCGCTCGGGGCGATAGCCGGCCTGTATCCGGCGGTGCGCGCAGCGCGGCTCGCGCCCGCTGCGGCTCTGCGCAGCGTGCAGTAGTGACCGGCCCGCAGCTTGGGTGCTCGGTTGCCCCTCATCGAGTTTGCGCCTTCGCCATCTCGCGACCGAAACTTAGCGTCGGGCCTCCAGGACGCCCTTCAAGCGCGAGAGATCCTTGCGATTCGCGCGTCTCATCGCTGCTGCGATCGCCGGGGCGGCGATCCCCGCGAACCCGGAGGGATCGCCTCGGTTGCACAGAGTCATCAGCGTGCCTCCCGACGGGGCATCCCGCCACGTGTAGATCGTCTCCATCGGAAACGGACCTTCCGCGGTGCTCATCGCGAACCGCTCACCGGGCGCGTGCTCTCGCACCTCGTAGGTGTACTCGAGTGTTCTCCCCAGGAAGCGAGCCACGAACGCGAATCGTGAGCCAACGGCAAGGGGCGGCTCGGTCTTCCACTCGACCGACGTGATGTTCTCGTACCACGCAGGAGCGTTGTCGGGGTTCGCGGCGTAGTCGCTGACGTCGCTGCGGGCCCGAGCGATCTCGACCCTGGTCGTCACATCCACGGCCATGGGGAAACTATGTCGCCTTAGACCGAGCGCCGCACCTCGATAGATCGTTCGAGCCCACCAACCCATATTGGAGCGAGCAGCGAGATCTGTGACGCGGACGCGCCGGGCTCGACGCCTTGGGGACGTTCACGCTGAGCCCGCCCACGGTGTCCGCGGGCTGAGACCAGGCCCATCGGGCGGCCGCTGGCGGCCGCCCGATGCCGTCCACCCTCTACGGCCCGGTGAAGCCTCCCGAGAAGCAGGGCCCCTTGTTGCAGCGGTCGCTCGTCTGGATCGCTCCTTCGAAGAAGTCCGAGACGAGTTGCTGCTCGGCCGGGGTGGCTCGCGGCAGGCCATGCGGGTCTTCGCCCGTGCGGTTGGGCAGGTTTTCGTAGGGGGGCGGTTCGGTGCCCACGAATTTGCCCGAGCCGGCCGGGCTTTCGCGGATGGGACCGCCATCCCAGTAGTAGATGGCCGAGCCCGTGTAGGGGTACGGCCGGATCGCTGGGACGTTCCAGAGCACGTTCGTCTGCGGCCAGCGGCCCGTGAAGAGGATCGGTTTGTGCGCCCTCGCACCGATCGTGCGTGCCTCGACGTCGGCCTGGTAGTCCGTCACCTGGTGGTCCCCGAAAGCGACGTCGAGGAGCACCTGGTGGGCCGGAGTATCCGGCAGCGGGTTCGAGGTCATCCGCGCCGCATAGCCGTCGGGCTCACCGCGGTCCCATAGCAGCTGCATCATGTCGAAGACCAGCGGCCGGGCTTCTTCGTCGGGGTAGCTGGGGTACAGGATCGAGGCGAACTGGTCGAAGTCGACCGACCGCGGCAGGAGCACCGAGTAGTTCATGGCCGGCACGCCCAGGGAGGCGCGGGTGAAGTCCGGCGAGACCGCCGTCAGCGCGCCGCCCATGATCCCCCCCTGGCTGTTGCCGTTGTAGTAGAGGTGTGCGATGTCGAGCACGGACGGCGTCGAGAGCGTGCCGTCCTGGTGGAAGGCTTCGTTCGTCGTGAAGCCGCCGGGGCTGATCATCGCCCGTCCCAGGTAGAGCTCGTCGAGCAGTCCCTGCTGCAGCCGGTCTGTGATCTTCGGGAACGACGACAGGTTCTGCAGCGCCTGGACGACCGAGGGTAGGTCCGATTCGGACATACCGATCTCATCGGTCGCGCATTGGACGATGTCGTGCCCCTGCGAGAGGCTTCGCTGCGGCCCGGAGGCGACCTCGCCGGCGCTGCCGAAGAGGCCGTGTCCGTACAGCGAGGGGCGCGCCGTTTCTCCCGCCCCGGTCGCCGCCACGGTGGGGATGATGCAGTCGAAGTTGGCCGGCCAGAAGCCGTTCTGGATCGGCGCGCCTTCGGGGCCCAGCAACATCGTGCCGCCCGGCGCACAGCTCGGGAACAGGAAGCACGGCACCACGACCGTGCCCTTCACCCGCCGCGCGATCTGGCCCGGGTTCGGTTCGTTTTCCGTGCTCGTCACGGTGAACGTCGGCGAGGAGCCCTGGACGACGCCGTCTGCGAGGTTGCTGTCGCCGATCGCCGAGAAGGCGGCGTTGCGCATGGAGAGCTCGCGGCCGGTGTTGTTCTGGTCACTCGCCACAGTGAAGTCCCAGGCGAGATAGAGGCTCGAGCGTTCGATCCCGGCCGCTTCCAGATCGGAGAAGAGTTCTTGGAAGTGCGGGCGTCGTTCGTTGACCTTTTCTTCGGAGGACGGCAGGTTGTCGCGGTAGACGCGGAATCCTTGGGGCGCCTGCAGGTGTTCCTTCTTCGCGTTCCGCAGGTTGCGCAGGGCGACGATGTAGCGGTCGCCCGAGGTGAAGTTGACCGCGGGATGGATCTCGAGGTTGGCCTTCTCCGGTTTGACCGTGGAGTCGATCTCGACCCAGATCGGCCAGCGCTGGCCGGTGCTCGTGTCGATCACGACCACTGGTGCGTTGGCATCGTTGTAATGGCCGATCTGGTTGATCGGGGCGGCGTGCATCGCCGCCACGTCGGCCTTCGTTTCGATGCCGGGGATCTTCAGGGCGATCACCGAGCCGGGACTGAAGCCGTCGCCGGCGTTGTAGGGCGCCACTTCGATGTGCTGGCTCGCGGCGTTGGTCGGCGTGGCCAGTTCGCGGAAGTCGATGCGCCGGCCGGTCGGGCTCGTGGGATCGGCCTTGGTGTAGTAGTCGTCCGGGAACGGCAGCATGCACTCGGAGCTGCCGCGAGCGGCGATGAACTCGCATTTGGGTTCCGTCGGCAGTTCTGCTGCTGCATCGCCAGGTGCGCCTGCCGTCAACGACATGGCCAGGGCGATCACGACGACGGACATCCGACCCTTGACGTTCCTCATTCCAACCCCTCCTCCGTAGCAGTCGGCCGGACTCGCCGCCCAGGCGCAGACGCGACCCTCTCCGGGCGCGGACACTAACACTGCGATGCGGGAGGCTGGACGGCTATCCGACCCGGCGGTCCGACGGGGAGCTAGGAGCCGGCACGGGTCGCCACGAACACCGGGATGGTCCGGCTCGTCTTCTCCTGGTACTCCGCATAGGGCGGGTATGCCGCGACGGCGCGGTCCCACCAGAGCGCCCGCTCATCCCCCTCGACCTCACGGGCGACGTAGTCGTGCGGCTCGGCGCCGTCCTGGATCATGAGCGCGGTCGGGTCGGCGGCCAGGTTGCCGTACCAGGTGGGGTTGTCGGGGGCGCCCCCCAGCGACGCGACGAGCGCGTACTCGCCGTCGTGCTCGACCCGCATCAGTGGCACCTTGCGGATCTTGCCGCTCTTGCTTCCACGCATGGTGATGATCACCACGGGGAGGCCGGTGTCCCGAAGCGTGTTCGCACGCTCGCCGTTGCTGGCCTCGTACTCCTCGACCTGCTCTCGAACCCAGTCCCACGGGCTCGGCTCGTACTCGCCTTGCAGCGGCATCTGTCCTCCTCACACGGGTATGTGGCGGCGTGCGTGCCCGGCGGGGAGCATAGTAGTGGGCTCACGTCGCCGACCGCCGGCGCCCGTGCCGGCGCAGAGAGGAGTCGAGATGGGAAACCCGGTCACGCACTTCGAGGTCCTTGGCAACGACGCCGCAGCGCTCCAGCGCTTCTACGGAGAGGCGTTCGGATGGCAGATGCAGGACGTCATGGACGGCTCCTACTACATGGTCGACCCGGGCGTCGAGAGCGGCATCAAAGGCGGGGTCGGAGCGGCGCCCGAGGGCGGCGGCCACGTGACCTTCTATGTCGAAGTCGATGACCCCGCGGCGGCGCTCGCGAAGATCTCCGAGCTCGGCGGCAGCACCGTCCAGCCGCCGATGGATGTCCCCAACGGGCCGACGATCGCCCTGTTCGCCGATCCCGAGGGCCACGTGGTGGGCCTCGTCAAGGGGATGTAGTCGCTCCGCGGCGTCGGTATGGTGCCCGGTGCCCATGACGGACGCCGTCCCTGAGGACACAACCGAGACTTCTGCGCCGGCCCAGGAGAGCGCCCGGGAGCCCGAGCCGCGCGGTTACGCGCGCGTTCGGGAGATCATTCGCCGCGGGATCGGCAGCTTCTCACGCCTCGGCGACCTGGATGACATGTATGAGCCCCAGGGGCACGACATCCTGGACTACGGCTGGGCCGGTGACGGCGACCGCGCGCTCGCGCTGCTCGACCGCGGTGCCGCGAGCGTGTCCGGATTCGATCTCTGGTGGAAGGATCAGGATCTCGAGCGCGTGAGTGAGCGGATGCGAGCGCTCGGCCTGGACGGCAGGACCGACTTCCGGCTGGCCGATCCCTACGCGACGTCGTTCCCGGACGACTCGTTCGACGTCGTCATCGGTGTCGCGATCCTGCTCCACCTCGACCTCGAGAGGGCGCTCGGGGAGATCCGCCGCGTGCTCCGCCCGGGCGGCCGGGGCGTGTTCGTCGAGCCGCTGGCCCACAACCCCATCCTCCGAGCGGGCCGTGTGGTCACCAGCAGAACCCACGCGGACTCGGGGAGCCACTTCACGGCGAGCGACTGGGCGCTCTGCGCCCGCGTGTTCCCCGGGTTCGAGCACTTCGAGCGCGAGCTGTCCACGATTCCGCTCATGCCCCTCAACCTGGTGCTTCCCGCCCGGGCACAGCGGGGGCTCGCCAGGCGGGCATGGTCGGGCGACGAGTGGCTGATGTCCCGCTTTCCCGGGTTGCGAAAGCACGCTCGGATCACGTTCCTCGTGCTCCAGTAGCCCCGCGCCGACCCGGCCGTCCTCATCGGACTGCGTCCCGGGCGCGCTGCGCGACGATCCACCCGTCGTCCCGCAGCCTCCGACCGAGCCCCGTTCCCGCGACGTTGAAGCGCCGGGCTGCGCGGCGGACGTCCGAGAGGTCTCGTCGAAGCTGCCCCGTGTGTCCTCGCCGGACCGCCGTCGCCGCGCGCCGCAGGCTGAGCCCCTTCTCACCCGGCAGATGCCACAGGCCAAGCTCGAGGGCCATGGGGTTGGGCGGCGCTTTGTGACGTGGGCCCGTCTGGATCCTCGCGGCGACCCTCGAGAGATCGTGGAACCTGATTCGCCCGGTGGCGCCGCCAAGCGTGAGGACCTGCTCCTCCGTTGGGAGCACGCGGTCCTCCGCGGCGAGTCGCGCGTCGATCTCCTCGCACGCCGCGACGAGGCTGCCCAGGGAGTCCGGAGTGCCGCTCAAGAGCTCGCCACCGACCCATGGCGGAAGCTCCGCCGAGCCGCCCATCCCCTGCGCCAGCTCGCCGATCCCCAGTCGGGTCACGCCGAAGTCGCCGAACCCGACCGCGTCCCAGTCGGGCGGGTAGGGGATGTGGATGCAGCCGATCTCGCCGTCGCCCGGCAGGGCCGCAAGAACGCGGGCTGGATCCGGCCAGATGCAGTCCAGGTCGGTCATCAGGACGTGCCGCCCTGGAGACGAACCCTCGGTCGCCGACTGAATCGCGTCGAGCACGTAGCGAGACGAGACGTACATCCGGCTGTCGTCGCCGGGACGGTGCCGGTACTCGGTCGGCACGATCTCGACCTCCATCCGGGCGATTGCGTCCACCAGCTCGCGCATCGTCCTCCCGACGGTCTGCAGGTTCGTCAGGTTGGTGGCGAGGGCGATGTCGCACGGGGCGTCCTTTAGGCGAAGCGAAGCCACCTGGGCGAGCGCACACTCCAGGTAGCGGACCGCGAGCTCCTCGACCGATGAGTGCGAGCGGACGGACGGGTAATAGAACCCCTCTTGCCCTCCGTGCACGTAGAGGTAGTGGACAACCAATGGTCTTTCAGGCATCTGTGGGCACTCCTTCGAACGTAGTTGAGCATCCCCCGGTGGGGGAATGCGGCAGCGACAACCGGCGGCGCAAGCGCCGCTGCGTCAACTCAACGTCGAAGGACAGCCGTCCACGGGGGACCGGCTCGAGCGGCGTGCCGTGGTGGCGCCACCGACGGCCTGCCGGTGATGCGGAACAGCGGAGTCCGTACCAGGCACGCCGCCATCGGGTCGTTCGCACGCTTGGGGCGCCAGCCAAGCGCTGCGAGGACGGCGATCGACATCGTCGCCAGGCACATCGTCGCCCCGTCGTGGTGGTCGGCGTCGTGGTGCTCCGGCAGCGCCGCGTGCGCGTTGAGGGCGGCGACTCCAAGGACGACGAGCACCCCGATGAGCGCGGTGCCGCGGCGGTGGCGCGTCATGAGACGCTGGATCGTCCTCAGCTGCGGCACGGTGCCGATGTTAATCCACCACGCGGGGGATCACGGCGGTGGATGTGGCCTCTCTCAGGATCCGTCGCGTGGATGACCATGCGGCCCTCCTCGCGACCACCGGCATCGTCACACGTCCACTCCACGAGACAGCAGATGGGGGATCTGAGAGTATCCGCGCGCGTGATCTCCGATGGGCGACATCAGGCTCCGGGGGCGACGCTCGGCGATCGCTCATGCGTGGCACAGTGCCTCTACCTCCACGAGGAGGGAGAGCAGTTCTACTACCCCTCGAGCCGCTCCACGGGCAGCGCCGCACGCCTGGGAGCGCGATACCTGGAGTGCGCGCTCGTGCAGGCCGCCTCGCTGCGCTGGCTCGCCCCCGACTGCGAGCTGCTGCTGGCCACCAACCTGGCCAAACGCGACTCGCTCAGCCGTCGCGGGCGCGCGCTGCTCGACCGGATCATCTCCCTCGGCGTGACGCTCGTCCCCGCCGAGTACCGGCACGCGCCACGGGAGGCCACGAGCGAATTTCACTCCTCGCGCTATGTCTTCGACGCGATCGAGGCGATCTCCGCCGGGCGCAATCCCGACGGTCAGCTGTGGATCGTCGACGTGGACTGCGTGTGGCTCGATCCGCAGGCCGCATTCGAGACCGTCGCCGCAAGGACCGGGGTGAGCGCGCTCGAGATCCCCTATCCCCCGGATTGGGAGGGCTCGGGCTACAACCGTGAGGCCATCGGTGCCCTCGGCACCCGCCTCGGCGCCTGCGATCCGGCGCCGCCGTGGATTGGAGGGGAGGCTCTCGCCGGCACGGTCGGCGAGCTGCGCGGGCTGATGGAGGTCTGCGAGCGCCTGGACGAGGAGCTCGCGGGCATCGACGTCTCGCTGCCCACCGAGGAGCAGCTGTTGACGCTCGCTGGAGGCCTCAGACGGGTTCGCTTCCACAACCTGTCTACCGTTGTCGGACGGATCTGGACCGGACGGCGCCACGGCGCCGCAAACCCCTCAGACCCAGCGGCGCTCGCCATCTGGCACCTCCCCAGCGAGAAGGGCCTGAGCTTCCGGCGAGCCGCCAACGCGCTGCTTCGCGGCTCGGAGACCCGCTTGCGCAGAGATCTGTCCAGCAGGGAACTCGCGGGGGGTCGCTTCAACGTCTCGAGCCCCCGGTGGTCTCGCAGCTTGCGCGACGACAGCTGGATAGCGGCCTCCAAAGTCCGCGACACGCTCGTCCGGGGCGGATGAGAGCCGGCGTGACCCCGCCTCCGCCCTCCGGCCGGCAGTTCGAGATCCGCCACGGGGAGCAGCGAGCCACGATCGTCGAGGTTGGAGGTGGCGTCCGCGCCTACGACCTCGGCACCAGGCCCGTCCTCGATCCATATCCGCTCGAGGCCATCTGCGACGGCGCTCACGGCACCCCCCTGATTCCGTGGCCGAACCGGCTGGCCGACGGTCGCTACAGGTTCGACGGCGTCGAGTATCAGGTCGCGCTCACCGAGCCCGAACGCCGCAACGCGATCCACGGCTTCCTGCGCTGGCGCTCCTGGAGCGCCGGCGAGCAGAAGCCGGATGCGGTCGTCATGCACACCAGGCTGCACCCCCTCGAGGGCTACCCGTTCGCGCTCGACGTCGCCATCGCCTACCGGCTCGGCGACAGCGGACTGACAGTCCGCACGAGCGCCACCAACATCGGCGGGCGGCGGTGTCCCTACGGCGCCGGGCAGCATCCCTACCTCTCGCCGGGCGGCGGCGTCATCGACGACTGCGTGCTGGAGCTCGACGCGCAGACGCGGATCGTCGTGGACGACGAGCGCAAACTCCCCGTCGGGCGAGAGCCGGTGGAGGGCAGCTCCGAGGACTTCCGCCGGCCCCGCCGCCTGGGCGACCAGCAGGTGGACCTCGCGTTCACCGAGCTGGCCCGCGACGAGCGCGGCCTCGCACGGGCCAGCCTCACCGCGCCGGACGGGACCTCCGTCGAGCTGTGGGCCGACGAGAGCCACCCCTACCTCGAGATCTACACCGGCGATGGCCTCGCACCGGAGCGCAGCCGCCGTGGGCTCGGTGTGGAGCCGATGACGTGCGCGCCCAACGCCTTCAACAGCGGCGACGGACTCGTCACGCTCGAGCCGGGGGAGACCTTCACCTCCAGCTGGGGCGTGGGGCTCCGGTGAGCGAGCCGGCTCACCCTCCGACGACCGACGCCTCCGTCGAGATCCCGTGGGGCGCGGACTCGGAGTACGGCCGGCTCACGGACGTGCTCGTGTGCCGGCCCACGCACTTCCGCTGGATGCACACGAGCGAGATCTCCGGCTCCACGCTCGCAAGCGGGATCCCCTTCGACCGCGACCTGGCTGACCGCCAGCACGCGGAGATGGTGAGCGTCTACGAGCAGAACGGCGTCAGCTGTCACTTCCTCGAGCCAGACCCGGCGCTGCCATATCAGGTGTTCGCACGCGACTCGAGCACCGCGACACACGACGGCAACGTCGTGCTGCAGATGAACCAGCCGTGGCGACGCGGCGAGTACGCGCCCGTGGTCCGCTTCCACGAGGCGGAGTCGATCCCGATCCTGGACATCATCACCGCCGGCGCCGTGGAGGGCGGGGACGTGATGCTGATCGAGCCAGGTTGTGTGCTGATCGGCTACTGCGAGGCCCGCACACAGCTCGCCGGCGCCTCGCAGCTCGCGGACATCTTCAGGGCTCAGGGTTGGGAGGCTCGGATCGAGCCCTTTCCACCGCGCTACGTCCACATCGACCTGCTGGCGGTCGCGCTCGCCGAGAAGCTCGCCGCCGTCTGCACCGACGTGGTCTCTGGCGGTCTGCATCGGTGGCTGGAGGGACGCGGCTTCGAGCTCATCGACATCTCGGAGCCGGAAGCCTTCGCGCTGGGCGCCAACGCGATGGCACTCGGCCCGGGGCGGGTGCTGTCGGCCGCCGGTGCCACGCAGCTGAACGCGGGACTGCGGGCGCACGGCATCGAGGTCTTCGATCCTGACCTCTCGATGTTCACGCTCGGCGGCGGCGGGCCGCATTGCCTCGCGCAGGCCCTGCGGCGCGAGCGCGCCGGCCCCGCCTGAGCCAGACAGGCCCTGCTTCGCGAGCGCGCCGGCCCCGCCTGAGCCAGAGCCCTCGGCGGTCTACTGGTTCCACTTGTCGGCCGTCACCTTCCCGTGGCCGCTGTTCTTGGCTCGCACGCTGGTCACGTCCTGGGGTGTCCCCGGCCGGTTCATGTTCCGCTCGCTGCCCGTGATGACCGCGGGGGTTCGCTTGCGGGCGAAGCGCGTGCGGAACGTGTCGAAGGTGCGGCGGAGTCGTTTCCGGGTCATCTGCTCGCTCATGCCGTCGGTTCTGTCAGTACGCCGGACGATCCCGGGCGCAAGGGCGGCCTCGCGCCGCCGGCGTGGCGCTCAACGGGACGAGGTAGCTGATCACAGCTCCGAGTCCTGCCCCGGCGCCGTGCCTATCGGTGGCCCGGGCTCGACCGAACCGGGGCCGTCCGGGCTGTCTTCGAGCACCTCGAAGCCGCCGTCGGCACGGCGCCTGACGAGCGTTCCTTCCCAGGCACGCAGCGGATGTGAGCCGGTTCGCGAGAGCCAGCGGCACACGTTGTAGGTCGCGAGCCCGACGAGGATCGGCAGCAGCCACACGCCGACCCGCCAGAAGTGGATCTGTTCTTCGTAGGGGACGTGCAGCCTGACGAAGATCCGGTCGGTCGATCCGACCGCGAAGATGATCACGACCCAGCTGAGGAAGGCGGCGCCGATGGCTGATCGCACCGGCCGGTCGCGCGGGCGATCGAGCAGATCGTGGCGGCGGTGGTCGCCGGTGAAGCGACGCTCGAGCGCCGGCCAGGCGAACATCATCGCGAACACCACGAGAGGGAACAGCACGCCTCCCCAGAAGGGATTGGGGATGATCGTGTGCCCGGCGATCGTGGGCTCGAAGTTCGGCATGAGGCGCAGCGCGCCGATCAGCCAGCCGATGTACCAGTCGGGCTGGGCACCGTTCTCCGACAGGTACGGGTGGTACGGACCCCACTGCCAGATGGGATTGATCTGGATGAGGCCGCCCATCAGGAACAGCACGGCCGCGACGGCGAACAGGAGCCCGACGGAGCGCAGAGCGTAGGCCGGCCACAGCGGCGTCCCCACGACGTTGCGCTCGCGCCGGCCCGGGCCCGGGAACTGCGAGTGGTGCTGGCGCATGATCATCACCAGGTGGACGGTGATGAGCGTGATCAGG
>DASYFT010000044.1:0-20619 GCA_036498265.1 Solirubrobacteraceae bacterium
CCGGCTGACCGCGAGCGGATAGCCCGTGACACCCCCGAGGCAACACGCGCCGCGCCGCGCCGGGCGCAGCTCCTACCGCTCTGCCCGGCCCGTCACGCGCGCGCCGATCGGATACGGCGAACGGCGCGAGCTGGTCCGCAACCGCCTGATCGAGTCACGGCTGACTCCGAACGCGATCTCGCTGACCGGCTTCGTCCTCAACGTGGTGGCCGCCGTCCTGGTCTGGGAAGGGCTGTTCTTCCTCGGCGGCCTGGCCTTCATCATCGGGTCGATCATGGACACGCTCGATGGGCGCTACTCGCGGATGTCAGGCAAGGGCACGCCGTTCGGCGCCTTCCTCGATTCGACGCTGGATCGGATCGAGGAGGGGATCGTGCTGACCGCCGTGGCCGGCTACTTCGCCCTGCAGGGCAACCGCGCGGCGACGGCCGCGGTGGTGGTCGCCGTGCTCGCGTCGCTGATGGTCAGCTACACGCGGGCACGGGCCGAGGCGCTGGGCGTCGAGTGCAAGGTGGGAATCGCCACGCGGCCGGTGCGGGTGGTGATCCTGGCGATCGGGCTGGTGTTCGCAAAGGGCGCCTCCCTCGGCGATTTCGAGCTGCTCCAGCCGGCGGTCTACCTGCTTGCGGCGCTGAGCGTGATCACCGTCGCGCAGCGGATCTGGCACGTCCGCCGCGAGCTGCTGGTGTGACCTGGGCGCTTGCTCCTGATGTGACCCGGGCCCCAGCTGGTGTGACCTGGGCGCCCCCGCGGAGTACTCTCTCCCGGCGGCTCGATCCGGCATCCTGCCGTCCTACCTGAGAAGCAGAAGGTCGTCCGCGGCCTCCTCGACCGGGCCTTCGCGCCCTCGCAAAGGACATCTCACTCGTGATCAAGGAGCACAGCAACGGTCGCGCCGACGGCAACGGCGCGTCCTCAACCAACGGCGCAGGGCGCTACCAGTCGGACAAGGTGCGGGTTGCGATCATCGGCGTGGGCAACTGCGCCTCGGCGTTCGTCCAGGGAGTCCACCACTACCGCGACGCCGATCCCAAGGAGCAGGTGCCCGGCCTGATGCACGTCGATCTCGGCGGCTATCACGTGCGCGACATCGAGTTCACCGCGGCCTTCGACATCGACGCCACCAAGGTCGGCAAGGACCTCGGCCAGGCGATCTGGGCGGGACAGAACAACACGATGAAGTTCGCCAAGGTGCCCAGGAGCCTGGGGGTGCCGGTCCACCGCGGCATGACCCACGACGGCCTCGGCAAGTACCTCAAGGAGAAGATCACCAAGGCGCCCGGCGAGACCGCCGACATCGTCAGGATCCTCAAGGAGACCCACACCGACGTGGTCGTCTCCTACCTCCCGGTCGGCTCCGAGCAGGCGACCAAGTGGTACGTCGAGCAGGTCCTGGAGGCGGGCTGCGGGTTCGTGAACTGCATCCCCGTCTTCATCGCCAGGGAGGACTACTGGAACAAGCGCTTCAAGCAGGCGGGGCTTCCGATCGTCGGCGACGACATCAAGTCCCAGGTCGGCGCGACGATCGTGCACCGCACGCTCGCGCGGCTGTTCGCGGACCGCGGCGTCAAGATGCTGCGCACCTCGCAGCTCAACGTCGGCGGGAACATGGACTTCTACAACATGCTCGAGCGGGAGCGGCTGGAGTCGAAGAAGATCTCCAAGACCAACGCGGTGACGTCGATCATGGATCACGAGCTGCCCGCCGAGGATGTCTACATCGGCCCGTCGGACTACGTGCCCTGGCTGACCGACCGCAAGTGGGCGCACATCCGCGTCGAGGGACAGGCGTTCGGCGACGTGCCGCTGAATCTCGAGCTGAAGCTCGAGGTGTGGGACTCCCCCAACTCGGCCGGCATCGTGATCGACGCCGTGCGCTGCTGCAAGCTCGCGCTGAACCACGGCGTGGGCGGCCAGCTGGATGGGCCGTCGTCGTATCTCATGAAGTCGCCGCACAACCAGCGTCCCGACGACCAGGCGCGAGCGGACACCGAGAAGTTCATCGCCCGCTACGCCGGCCTTCCGGGCTCGCGCGCGAAGGGTCGCGCCGCGGCCGGGTCCCGCGCGGGGGCTCCGAGGCGAGCCCGCGCTCGCGGCGCACGCTGATCAGACGCTGAGGGACCGGGGCGCCGCGGTTCGCATGGGGGCGCCCCGGCCCTATCCTCCTTACGTGCCCGAGCCGCGCTTCGCGATCGCCCACGTGAGCCCCTATCCGTGGGAGGCCGAGGACAACGAGGTGAACGCCTACGTGCGCAGCGCCGCGACGGAGCTCTCGCGGAGGGGGCATCGCGTGCTGATCATCGCGCCCTCCCGCTCCCAGGAGCGGGTGCGCGACTCACGGCGGGCGCTTCGCGCCGCGCGCGGCCGGCCGCAGGCCCTGCTCGAGGGGACCGACGGTGGCACGCCTCGGGTGCTGGCGGTCGGCGAGGTGATCGACGTGGGGACGGCACGCCGGCGGCCATCGGCTCTGCCGATCGACGTGGCGCGAACCGTCGAGGAACTGCTCGGCACAGTCGAGCTCGACTTCGTGCACGTGCACGAGCCGTTCGCACCGAGCACCTCCAACGCGGCGCTTCGCCACTCTCGGGCGCTCAACGTCGGCTCGTTCCACTCCTCCAGCGAACGCCTGCTCTCCACGCTGCTCGCCAGGCGCTTCGTCGAGAGCTTCTTCGGCAGGCTCGACGCCCGCACCGCGAGCATGCCGGCGACGGCCGAGCTGATGGCCCGGCACTTCCCCGGCGACTACCGGCTCGTGCCAGACGACGACGGGACCGCCGCCCGTCTCGAGGAGATCTACAGCTCGCTCGCGGCGCGCCGTCACGTCGCCGAGGACGACACCGCGCTGAAGAGCGCCCTGGAGCGCCGCCCACTGATCGACGTCGACCTGCACATGCACACGGACCACTCAGGCGACTGCGCCACGCCCGTCGAGGTCCTGCTCGCCACCGCCCGCGAGCAGCGGCTCGGCGCGATCGCGGTCACAGATCACAACGAGATCTCCGGAGCCCTCGAGGCCCGCGACCGGGCCCGCGCGGCTGGCGTCAAGGTGATCGTCGGCGAGGAGGTGAAGACCGCCGGGCAGGGCGAGGTGATCGGTCTGTTCATCGAGGAGAAGATCCCTCGCGGCCTCAGCATGGAGGAGACCGTGGCCGAGATCAGGCGCCAGGGCGGTCTCGTCTACGTGCCGCATCCGTTCGACCGGATGCACTCGGTCCCCGACTACGAGCATCTGCTGACGATCCTGGACGACGTCGACGCGATCGAGGTCTTCAACCCCCGCGTGGCGATCGGCGCCTTCAACGAGGAGGCATCGCGCTTCGCCGCCAAGTACCGGATCCCGGCAGGCGCCGGCTCCGACTCGCACGTCGCACAGGGACTCGGCTCGGTCCGCCTTCGGATGCGCGACTTCGACGGGCCGCAGGAGTTCATGCAGTCGCTGCGCGACGCCGACATCCTCACGCGTCCCTCCTCGCTGCTCTACGTGCAGGCGCTCAAGTTCCTGCAGACACGCGCCACCCCGCCCTCCGCGCGCCGGGCGAGCAAGGCCCGGCGCCTGAGGCGGCTCAAGCGAGCGCACAGGAGCGGCGGGCGCAGGTAGAGCGAGCCGAGCCCGGGAAAGCGCAACTACTGGTGCACCTCCAAGGACAAGACGACCCATCGTCAAATCCCTCCGGGTCGATGCCAGTGACCGATGACGAGATCCGGGAGAAGTACCTCGAGCGCGCCATTCGCGAGCTCAACACGCTCACCCGGGAGCTGCAGTCCTGTCCGCACTGCCCCCGCGGGAACCTCATGCCCGTGCTCGGTTCCGGCCACCCGCAGGCGGACATCATGCTGCTCAAGCACTCGGCCATGCCATCGGAGATCGAGGAGGGAGTCGCGTTCTACGGGCGCGCCGGCAGTGCGCTGATGAAGTCGCTCAAGCGGTTGTCGATCGATCCGCTCGCCGTCTACGGGACGCTCTGCGTGAAGTGCCCGCTGAGCGACTCCTCGCTGGCCGACTTCGCCTGCGTCTCGAGGGTCGTCGAGGAGATCGCGATCGTGCAGCCGAGGATCATCGTGGTGATGGGCGCCGAGGCGCTGGATGCGCTCGGCGAGATGGACATCCCGCTCGCGCGCCCGTTGCGCGCCGAGCTCGGAGAGCTACAGCAGCTGACGCCGACGATCGACGCGCTGTACGTGCCGGACATCGACGACTCCCTGGACGAGCAGGACGCCAAGCGCGAGTTCTGGGCGGCGTTCCGGGCGCTCGGCGACTGGTACGCGGCGCAGCCGCCCTACTGAGCCGGCGCGAGGACGAGCACGATCTTGCCGAGCTTCCCTCCGGCTTCGAAGCGCTCGTAGGCGGCCGCGGCCTGCTCGAGCGGGAACGTGGCTGCGATCGGCACGCGCAGCACCCCGCTGTCGAACAGCGGCAGCACGTCGTGCTCGAGTCGCCGGGCGAGGAGGGCTTTGTCCTCGAGCGGCCGCGAACGCATCGTCGAGCCGAGGATGCGGGCCCGCTTGACCATGAGCAGCAGCAGGTTCAGCTCGCCCTTGGCGCCCGCCGAGCTGCCGATCACCGCGATCCTGCCACCCGTCGCAAGCGAGGCGAGGTTCTCGGGAAGGTTGCCGGCCCCCACCAGCTCGAGGATCAGGTCGAACGGGCCGTGCTCGGCGAACCCCTCCGGCGGTATCACCTCGGCGCCCAGCTCGGCGACCGCCTCGCGCAGCGCCTCGTGACGCACGGTCGCCGTCACGCGCGCTCCGGCCGCGTTGGCCAGCTGGATCGCCGCCGTGCCGACCCCGCCGGCGCCACCGTGTACCAGCAGGTGATCCCCAGGGCCCAGCCCCGCCTGGGTGAAGAGCGCGTCGTGCGCGGTCACGAACACCTCCGGCAGCCCGCCTGCGTCCGGCCAGTCGAGGTTCCGGGGCACCGGCATGAAGAGGCGCTCGTGGGCGACCGCGAGCTCCGCCTGCGCGCCTCCGCCGATGATCGCCATCACCCGCTCGCCCTCGGCGAACCGTTCGGCCCCCTCGCCGAGCGCCGCCACCTCGCCGGCCAGCTCCATCCCCGGGATGTCAGCGGGCCATCCCGGGGGCGCAGGGTAGAGGCCGCGCCGCTGATGCATGTCGGCACCGTTCAGGCCGGCGGCATGGACGCGCACGAGCAGCTCGCCCTTGCCGGGGACGGGATCGGGATGCTCCTCTATGACTATCTGCTCGTCGCGGATCGTGACGGCGCGCATCCGCAGAACCCTATCCGCGCTCGAGCAGCGCCACGCACTCGATGTGGTGGGTCTGCGGGAACATGTCAACCGGCCGCACACGTCTGAGAGACCAGCCCGCCTCGACGAGTTCCGCGGCGTTGGGGGCGAGCGTCGTCGGGTTGCAGGAGACGTAGACGATGCGCTTGGGGGAGGCGTCGACGATCCGGTGGACGACCTTCTTGGACAGGCCTGCCCGCGGCGGGTCCACGACGACGAGATCGGGCCGCCCGGCGCGCTCGAGCAGCTCGGGGAGAGCCAGCCGGGTATCGCCGGCGAAGAAGTGCGCCTTCTCGATGCCGTTGCGCCGGGCCCCCGCGATCGCGTCCGCGACCGCCTCCTCGACCAGCTCGATGCCCCACAGCTCGCCGGCGCGTGGCGCGAGCGTGAGCGCGATCGTCCCGATGCCGGAGTAGAGGTCGTAGACGCGCTCCCAGCCCTCGAGCGCGGCGTACTCGGTCACGACGTCGTAGAGCTTCTCGGCCATCTCGGTGTTCGTCTGGAAGAAGGCCTCCGGCGAGATCCGCAGGTCGAGCTCGCCGAGTCGCTCGGGCACCTCGGCCTCACCCCACACCAGCTCGGTCTCGCCTCCCGCGGTCGTCTCCGCGAGGCTGTGCGAGCGCGTCCACAGCACCCCCGCGAGGCCCTCGCCGAGCTCCTCCGAAAGCGCCGCCGCGAGGCCGCCCGCGTCGAGCTCGCCGTGGGTGGTCACGAGGCGCACCTGCAGCCTGCCGCTGCGGCGTCCCTCGCGAACGACCAGGTTGCGAAGTCGGGGACGCCCGTCGGCGCCCGGCCCGGTGCGCTCGCCGCGCACGTCCTCTCCGGCACCCCGGGGGGCGCGGCCGCGGTCCCAGGCGTCGAGGCCCTGCGCCCGGCACCAGCGCAACGCGGCCTCGCGCGCGAGGTTGCCGCGCTCTGACGCCAGCAGGCAGTCCTCCATGGCCAGCACCCGGTTGCCGCCGGCCGGTGCATGGAAGCCGCATACGAGCTCCTCGCCGGCGCCGCCGCCGAACGAGTACTCGAGCTTGTTGCGGTAGCGCCACTGCTCGAGCGCGGGAACGATGTCCTCGAGCTCGAAGCCGTCCAGCCGGCCGATGCGGCGCAGCGCCTCGTCGACCTGATCGCGCTTGATCTGCAGCTGGCGCTCGTAGGGGATCACCTGCCAGGGCACGCCCGGATGGTCGGCGAGCGGCGGTATCCGCTCGGGACTCGGCTCCAGGACCTCCAGCGCGCGGGCGTGCGCGTAGCTTCGCTTGCGCTTGTGGACCACCGCGCGCACCCGGTCGCCGGGGATCGCGCCGGCGACGAACACGACGTAGCCGCCCTCGCCGAGTCGCGCCACGCCCTCGCCGCCGAAGGCGAGCGAGTCGACCTCCAGCTCGAGCTCGTCGCCACGCTGCGGGCGCGGCATCCCGGCCGGTCCAGCGGCGGGCTCCGCGCTCATGGCGTCGCCACCAGCAGCTCGAGCAGCGCCTTCTGGGCGTGACGGCGGTTCTCGGCCTGGTCCCAGATCCGCTGGCGCCGCCCGTAGAGGACCTCCGCGGTGATCTCCTCACCCGCATGCGCCGGCAGGTCGTGCATCGCGAACGCACCGGGCGCCGCCGCGTCGAGCAGCTCGTCGTCGACCCGGTAGCCGGCGAGCGCCGTCCTGCGCCGCTGCGCCTCCTGCTCGTCGCCCATGCTCACCCACACATCGGTGTAGACGGCTCGAGCCCCCTGCACGGCCTCTCGCGGATCGGCGTGGTGCTCGACCAAGCCGGCGGCACCGTCCGGCAGCGCGAGATCGCTCGCCAGGGAGTAGCCGTCGGGGGATGCGATCGACACCTGCATGCCGGCGAGCGAGCCGAGGAGGGCCAGCGATCGCGCGACGTTGTTTCCGTCTCCGACGTAGGCGACGCGCAGGCCCTCCAGGGAGCCGTAGGCCTCCCGCAGGGTCAGCAGGTCGGCGAGCGCCTGGCAGGGATGATGGCGGGCGGTGAGCATGTTCACGACCGGTACCGCGCTGTCGGCCGCCAGCTCTTGGACGATCGAGTCGGCGCCCGTGCGCACGCCGATCGCGGCGACGTGGCGGCCGAGTACCAGAGCCGTGTCGCGCAGCGGCTCTCCACGGGCGAGCTGCAGCTCGTCGGAGCGAAGCACGACGGCATGGCCGCCGAGCTCGCGGATGCCGACCTCGAACGAGACGCGCGTGCGGGTCGACGGCTTGTCGAAGATCAGCGCAACGCTGCGCGCGGCCAGCGCGCTCGAGGCGAGGGGGGCGGCCTTCAGCTCGAGCGCACGGTCGAGCAAAGCGTCCAGCTCGCCGGGCGTGAGCTCGGCGCCGGTGAGGAAATGGCGTGCGGTCATCGGAGCGGTGAGTCTAGGCGCTGCGGGCTTCGCTCCCGTGGGCTCTCGCGCCGGCGCGCACCCGGGCGAACGCCGGCGCGCACCCGGGCGAACGGCGACCGCGCGCGTCCGCGTGTGCGATCGTCCGTCGCCGGAACGACCCAGAAAGGAACCCCCACCGATGAAAAGAGGCCTGGCCTCCCCGATCGCCTTTGCCGTGCTCCTCATCCTCGGCGGCTGCGGATCCTCGAGCGGATCCGGCGGCGGTTCGACCGCGAGCACCGCCACGGCGCCGTCCGCCTCCACGCCGGCCTCCAAGAGCGCGCTCAAAGTGAACACCAAGCCCAAGTACGGCACTCCGTCGAGCTCGGCGCCGGTGCAGAGCGGGACAGTCCAGATCGCCTATCGCAACATCGCCATCAACCCCGACACGGTCCGGGTGCGCGTGGGCAGCACGATCCGCTGGACCAACTACGACACGGTCGAACACAACGTCACCAGCGAAGGCGGCACGCAGAGGTTCGCCTCCAAGAACTTCGGCGAAGGAGCCAGCTTCGAGGTGAGGGCGTCGAGGCCCGGCGTGATCCACTACCTCTGCACCATCCACCCGGCGTCGATGAACGGGACCATCGAAGTCGTGAGGTGAAGTCTCGCTGCACGATCCACCCGGCGTCGATGAACTGGACCATCGAAGTCGTGAGGTGAAGTCTCGCTGCACGATCCACCCGGCGTCGATGGCCGCGGGCAGCGAAGTCCTCAGGTGAAGTCGGCGAGGCCTGCGTCGGGCGTGGACGCCGTTGCGTAGCGGCGGCGCGGGATCCGGCCCGCCGCCCGCGCGAGGTGGCCGGCCTCGACCGCGGCGCGCATCGCCCGCGCCATCCTCACCGGGTCCTCGGCGCGCGCGATCGCCGAGGCGGCCATGACGGCGTCGCAACCCAGCTCCATGGCCAGCGTCGCGTCGCTGGCCGTCCCGACGCCCGCGTCGAGGATCACGGGGACGTCCACGGCGTCTCGGATGAGGCTGAGGTTGTAGGGGTTGCGGATGCCCATGCCGCTGCCGATCGGCGAGCCGAGCGGCATCACCGCCGCGCATCCCGCATCGGCTAGCCGGCGAGCCAGGACGGGGTCGTCGTTGGTGTAGGGGAGCACCACGAACCCGTCGTCGACGAGCTCCTCTGCTGCTCGCAGCAGCTCGGGCGCATCGGGCAGGAGCGTGTCCTCGTCGCCGATCACCTCGAGCTTGACCCAGTCCGTCGCGAACGCCTCACGTGCCAGCCGCGCCGTGAGCACGGCGTCACGGGCGGTGTGGCAGCCGGCGGTGTTCGGCAGGACCTCGACGCCGGCCTCGGCGAGCACGTCCAACAGCGAGCCGCGCGCCCGGGGATCGACCCGGCGCAGGGCGACGGTGACGAGCTCGCTGCCGCTGGCGGCGATCGCTTCCGAGAGGACCTCGAGCGAGGGGAAGCCGCCCGTGCCGAGGAGGAGCCGCGAGCGCATCGCCCGTCCGGCGATCGACAGGGTCTCGGCGGCCGGCGTGCTCGCGGCGTCGAGCTGTGGGCTCAGCGAATCCGGCATCCGCGGATCATCCTCCCTGCATCGCGCTCAGCACCTCGACGCGCGCGTCCTCCGCGAGCCTGAAGGAGTCCCAGGCGGCCCTCGGGACGACCTCGCCGTCGACTGCCACGGCGACACCCCGTGCCTCCTCGTCGAGCCCGAGGTGGAGCAGCACCGCCGCCACGGACTCGCCGGGGCGAACGTCCGAGCTCTGGCCGTTCAGCACGATCACGACAGCGCCCCGACGGGTTGCCCCGGCACGGACGCCCGCTCGCCGCCGTCTGCGAAGCGAGCGGGGTCGCAGGTCGCGAGCAGCTCGGCCACGTCCTCGGTGCCGGACCGCCGCTGCTCCGTCCGGCGGGCGGGGTCCTGCCGGCGCAGCACCTCCACCACCATCTCGGCGGTCAGTGGAGCGAGCAGAACGCCGTTTCTGTGGTGTCCCGTCGCCCAGGTCAGGCCGGGGACCCTGCCGGGCCCGATGATCGGCGCGTTGTCGGGCGTACCGGGGCGAAAGCCGACGGACAGCTCCTCGATCTCGAGCTCGCGCACCCCGGGCACGAGCTCGCCGGCGTAGCGCAGCAGCTCGTACACGCCCCCCACGGTCGGCAGGCTGGCGAAGCCCTGCTCCTCGACCGTCGCACCGAGCACGTAGCGCCCGTCGGCGCGCGGCACCAGGTAGCCGCCGTCGAACCTGGTCACGGTCCTCAGCAGTCCCGGCCCGGCCGGGTCCCGCAGGCGGAGTATCTGGCCCTTGACCGGCCGCACGGGCACGCCGGCCTCCGGCGGCAGGCCGCCGATCGTCTCGCTCCACGGGCCGGCGGCAACCACCGCCGAGCGGGTGGGCAGGCGCTCTCCGCCGGCGAGCGCGACGGCCCTCACCCCGCGGTCGTCCAGCTCGATCGCCGCCACCGGCGACTGCTCCCGCACATCCACGCCGGCCGCGACGCAGGCCCTCCGCAGGGCCGCCAGCGCCAGCCGCGGATCGACGGAGTGATCATCAGGCGCCTCGAGCGCGAGACGGACGGTCGGCGCGAGCGCCGGCTCGAGCTCACGCGCCTCGCTCGCGCGCAGACGCGTCACCCGGAGGCCCAGCGAGCGCCTGAAGGAGAGCTGGCGCTCCAGCTCGTGCGCGCCGTCCTCGTCCCTCGCGAGCAACAGGGTGCCCGTCCTGAGCAGGCCGACTCCCAGCCCTGCGGCCGACTCGAGCTCGGCTGCGAACCCCGGCCACATCTGCGCGGAGCGCAGGCCCAGCTCCAGGACGCGCCCGCCGGCCTCGCCGAACTCGACCTCCGCAACGGGGGCGAGCATGCCGGCGGCCACGTGCGACGTGGCGCCGCCGGTGGCATCGCGCTCGAGCAACGTGACCTCCATCCCGGCCTGGCGCGCGCGCCAGGCGACGGCGAGGCCGACGATCCCGCCGCCTATCACAACGACCTCCTGCCGCTGGCGCTTGGCCATGCTCTGATGCTAGCCACAGCCCCGCTCACGGGCCGCATCGCCGGCATGCCAGACTTGGGCCGATGGCCCTCGACGACATAGGCGCGGAGCGGCGTGGACGGCTCGCCGCCGCGCGCCTCTACCTCGTGTGCCCGCCCAGCTCGCCCGGGCGGGGCGAGCCTGGGCTGCCCGACCTGCTGCGCGCGGCGGTGGCGGGCGGGGTGGACGTGGTGCAGGTACGCGACAAGCAGCTCGCCGACGACGAGCTCGCCGCCGTCGCCAACGCCGCTCGGGCGCTGTGCGAGCGCCTCGGAGCGCTGATGATCGTCAACGACCGTCCGTCGGTCGCGCTCGAGGCGGGCGCGGACGGCGTGCACGTCGGCCAGGATGACCTGCCGGCGGCCGAGGTGCGGGAGCTGGTCGGGCCGGACCTTCTCGTCGGACTCTCGACCCATGCCCCGGAGGAGATAGACGCGGTCGACCCCGACGCGGTCGACTACATCGGCGTGGGGCCCGTCCACGAGACGCCGACCAAGCCGGGTCGCCCCGCGGTCGGGGTGGAGCTCATCCGCTACGCAGCCGCGAACTCGCCGGTCCCCTTCTTCGCGATCGGCGGGCTGGAGGAGGGGAACGTCGCCGAGGCCGTCGCCGCTGGGGCGTCGCGCATCTGCGTTCTCCGTGCCATCTCATCGTCGGAGGACCCGGAGCGCGCGGCGCGTGCGCTGCGGGCCTGTCTGGACTCCGCCCCGCTGGAGTCCTGAGTTGGCCGCCGACGCCCGCGGGCGCCCCGCTCCGGCGCCGCTGGCCGCGGGCGAGCGGCCGGTCCCGCTGCTCCTCGCCGTCGCGGTGTGCGTGCTGCTCGCCGGCGGCGTGATCATCGGCGCTGTCACGGTCCACGATCTCAGCCGCCACGGCGGCTCGCTGCCAGGCGCGATCTTCATCGCCGCCACGTTCGCCGGCCTGGCACTCGGCATGTACCGCCTGCGCTACTGGGCAGTGCTCGGCTTCGAGGCCGTGCTCGCCTTCCAGATCCTCGTGACCTCGCTCGCGCTCGTCGTGGCCTCCACGCTCCTCGGGGCCGCCATCTGCGTGCTCAGCGTCGCGCTGAGCGGCTGGTTGTTCTGGAAGCTCGTCGGCGTGCTCGGGCGGATTCAGGCCTCCGAGCGCGACGCCGGATCGCCGCCATAGACCCGCCGGACCGGCAAACGGCTTCCGATAGGCTCACGTCCCGGATGGCTGACTCCTCCTACGACTGCGTCGTGATCGGCTCCGGACCGGGCGGTTATGTGGCCGCCATCAGGGCTGCCCAGCTCGGCCTGAGCACCGCCGTGATCGAGCGTGACAAGGTGGGCGGGCGCTGCCTGAACTACGCGTGCATCCCGGCCAAGGCGGTCCTGAGATCCGCCGATCTGCTCAGCGAGGTCCGCGACGCGGAGGAGTTCGGCCTGCGCGTGGCCGGCGTGGAGGTCGACTACGACGCGATCCAGGCTCGTCGGGCGAAGGTCGTCTCGACGCTCACCTCCGGGGTCGGCGGGCTGTTCAAGAAGAACGGCATCGACCTGATCGAGGGTGACGCCGCGGTTGCCGGCGACGGAGGAGTGCTCGTTGACGGGCGATCGATAGCCGCCCGCGCGGTGATCCTCGCCACCGGCTCGGTGCCGCGCGCGATCCCCGGCGTCGAGTTCAGCGACCGTGTGATCGGCACCGAGGAGGCCTGGGCCCTGCCGGAGGTTCCAGCCCGCCTCGCCGTCGTCGGCGCCGGCGCCTCCGGCGCCGAGATCGCTTCGGCGTACGCGCGCCTCGGCAGTCAGGTCGTGCTGACCGAGATGCTCGAGCGACTGCTGCCCACCGAGGACGCGGACATCTCACGCCTCGTCGACCGCGGCCTGCGGCGCCAGGGCATCGACGTGCACACCGGCACCGCTGTCGCCGACGTGGAGGTCTCGAAGTCCGGAGTCAGCTTCTTCCGCGGCGAGGAGCGCATGGAGGTGGACTACCTGGTCATCTGCGCAGGACGTGCCGCTGACGTCGACGGCCTCGGCCTCGAAGATGCCGGGGTCGAGCTCGACGCGGCCGGTCTGATCAGGGTCGACGGCGCGATGCGAACCTCGCGCCAGGGCGTGTATGCGATCGGCGATCTGGTGCTCGGCCCCGCGCTCGCCCACAAGGCCTCCGACGAGGGGATCATCGCGGCCGAGGACATCGCCGGACGGCACACGCATCCGATCGCCTACATGGACATCCCGCGCGCGACGTTCTGCACCCCCAACGTCGGCTCCTTCGGGCTCACCGAGGAGCAGGCCCGGGAGATGGGCCACGAGGTCGTGGTAGGCAAGGTGCCGTATGGCGCCGTCGGTGGCGGCACCGTCTACGGGGACCGCACCGGCCTGGTCAAGATCGTCGGCGAGAGCCGCTACGGCGAGCTGCTCGGCGGGCACATCGTGGGCTCGCGCGCCACCGAGCTGATCCAGGAGCTCGTCAACGTGCGCGCACTCGAGGGAGGCTTCCCCGAGGTCGCGCGGATGATCCACGGCCACCCCACGCTCTCAGAGGCCGTCATGGAGGCCGCGAGGGCCGCCGACGGCTGGCTGATACACGGTTGAGGACCCCGCCTCGGGAAGAGTGTCCTCGCCGGCCGCCGCCTTCTACTTCGACCTCGCCAGCCCGCTGGCCTACCTCGCCTCCGAGCGGGTCCTGCACGAGCTTCCGGCTCCGGCGGAGTGGCGCCCGGTGCTTGCCGCCGGCCTTCCGGCCGCGGAGACCTTCGAGGCCCACCGCTGCCGCGAGGAGCAGGACATCTTCCGCGAGGAGCTCGGCCGTCGTGCGCGCCGCCTCGGGCTGCAGCCGCTGCGCTGGCCCGACCCGTTCCCGTTCGACAGCGACATGGCGATGCGGGTTGCGACGTACGCCAAGTCGATCGGCCGTGCGGTCCCCTTCGCCCAGGCCGCCTTCCGCCAGGCGTTCGCGGGCGGACGCTCGCTCGCCGACCCGGACTCCGTGTTGATCGCCGCCGCGGCCTGCGAGATGCACCCGGCGGCGGTGCTGCGTGCGGCGGAGCTGGGGTCGGTCGCGGAGCAGCTCGCGAGGAGCACCGCCGAGGCGGCAGCTGCCGGCGTGCTCGACGTCCCGGCGATCCTGGTGGCGGAGGCGGGCTCGCAGGGAGAGCCGCCCCCCGCCACCGGAGCGCGGGTGTTCATGGGTGAGCGGGCGGTCGAGGACGCCGCGGCGCAGATGCGCTCGGTTCACGCCGGAGCCCCGAGGCGATGAGGGCCAACCGCGCCTACCGCATGATCCTCACGCGGGCGGGGCGCGCGCCGGCCGTGCTCGCGGACCCCGCCCGCGTCGACCACATCGAGGTGGTGGACATCGACAGCGGCGAGGTGATCCTCTTCTGGGACCGTCCGGCGCATGCGGCGGCCAAGCTCGCGCGCGCGCTGCGCGCCGACCTCGCGCAGCTCGAGGCCACGGAGTTCCTGGCCCGCTGGAGTACCGTGGAGCATTGATGCCAGAACTGCCCGAACCGGCCGTCGCTCGCGAGTGGCTGGCCACGATGAGCCTCATCCGCCGCTTCGAGGAGCGGGCGGGCGAGATGTACGCGCGCGCCAAGATCGGCGGCTTCCTGCACCTCTCGATCGGCGAGGAGGCCACGATCGTGGGGAGCGCGCGGGCACTGCGCGACACCGACTACCTGATCTCCACCTACCGCTCGCACGGCCATGCGCTCGTCCGCGGCACGCCTCCCGAGAACGTCATGGCGGAGCTCTTCGGCCGGGTCGACGGCTGCTCGCATGGCCGCGGCGGCTCAATGCACATGTTCGACCTGCAGCGCCGCTTCATGGGCGGCTACGGGATCGTCGGAGGCAACCTGCCGATCGCGGCCGGCATCGCGCTTGCCACCGACCAGCTCGGCTCGGACGACGTGACGCTGTGCACCTTCGGCGACGGCGCGTCGAACCAGGGCACCTTCGGCGAGACGCTCAACCTGGCGGCGCTCTGGAGGCTCCCCGTCGTCTTCATGGTGACCAACAACCAGTTCGGCATGGGGACCGCGCTGCGGCGCCACTCCGCCGTGACCGACCTGCAGCGCAAGGGCGAGAGCCTCGGCGTCCCCGGCGTGCGCTGCGACGGCATGGACGTGGTCGAGACGAACGCCGTCGTCGCCGAGGCCGTGCGCCGGGTGCGAGAGGAGCGCCGCCCGCTGCTGGTCGAGGCCGTCACGTATCGCTTCCGGGGCCACTCGATGGCGGACCCCGAGGAGTACCGCACTAAGGAGGAGGTCGAACGCTGGCGCGAGCGCGATCCGATACCCGCCTTCGCCGAGCTGCTCGTTCGCGAGGGGGTCATCGACGAGGACGACCGCCGGCTGATCGACGAGGACGCGCTCGCGAGAGTGGACGCGGCTGTCGAGTTCGCCGACGCCTCGCCGCTGCCCGCGCCCGAGGAGCTCTACGACGACGTCTACGTGCTCGACCAGGAGGTGCGTGGCTGGTACTCGCTCGAGACCGCCGATGACCGCGCCGGCGCAACGGACGGGAGCCGGCAGGAGGGGTCCGGCGGTGCGGCGCCGGCCGCCAACGACGAGATCTCCCAGCAGCTGACCGAGGCGCTCGCGGCCGGCGAGGACGGACGCGAACAGGCCGAGGGGCCCGCCTGATGGCAGAGATGCGCTACCGCGAGGCGCTCAACGCCGCGCTGCGCGAGGAGCTGCGCCGCGACGAGCGCGTGGTGCTGCTGGGTGAGGACATCGGCGTGTTCGGCGGCGCCTTCAAGGTCACCGACGGACTGCTCGAGGAGTTCGGCGAGCACCGCGTGAGGGACACCCCGATCTCCGAGAACACGATCGTCGGCGTGGGCGTCGGCGCGGCCATGACGGGCCTGCGGCCGGTGGTGGAGCTGATGACGATCAACTTCTCGCTGCTGGCGTTCGACCAGATCGTCAACCACGCCGCCCACATCCACTACATGTTCGGCGGCCAGGCGAGGGTGCCGCTCGTGGTACGCATGCCGCAGGGCGCCGGGCACCAGCTCGGCCCCACCCACTCCCACTGCCTCGAGGCCATGTTCATGCACGTGCCCGGGCTGCTCGTCGCGGTGCCCGCGACGCCCGCCGACGCCAAGGGGCTGCTGAAGACCGCCATCCGCGACGAGAACCCGGTCATCTTCATCGAGCACGAGTCCCTCTACGGCGTGCGCGGCGAGGTGCCCGATGACGAGGAGTACCTCGTGCACTTCGGGCAGGCACGCGTCGCTCGCGAGGGGTCCGACCTGACGATCGTGGGCATCTCGCGGATGGCGCTCACAGCCGAGCGCGCGGCCGATGCGCTCGCCGCCGAGCACGGCGTAAGCGCCGAGGTGATCGACCCGCGCACCCTGCGGCCGCTCGACCTCGACACGATCCTCGCCTCGGTCCGCAAGACCAACCGCTGCGTCATCGTCGAGGAGGGCTGGCCCCACGGGGGGGTCGGCGCGAACCTGGCAGCGCTGATAGCAGAGCAGGCCTTCGACGACCTCGACGCTCCCGTGCAGAGGGTCACGGGGGCCGACGTGCCGATGCCCTACTCCAAGCCGCTCGAGGACATCGCCTATCCGCACGAGCCGCAGATCGTCCATGCGGCCCTCCTGGCGCTAGGCCGCGAGCCAACCGTCCCCGGCCACGTGGCGGCAGCCGGCGTGCACGGGGCCGGCGAGTGATGAGCGCCGGAGTCCTGGCGCCGGCGCGAGCCGGCTCGATGCTGCCGGAGCAGTGATGGCCGACATCGTCATGCCGCGCCTGTCGGACACGATGGAGGAGGGCACCATCCTGCGCTGGCTGCGGCGGGACGGCGACGAGGTCACCCGCGGCGAGGAGCTCGTGGAGATCGAGACCGACAAGGCCACCATGACCTACGAGTCCGACCAGGCCGGCGTGCTTCAGACGCTCGCCTCCGAGGGGGACACCCTCGCGGTGGGCGCCGTCATCGCGCGCGTCGGCGAGCCTGCCGAGGTGGCCGGTCAGGCGCACGCAGCGCCACAGGAAGCGGGCTCAGGGCAGGCGAGCGCGGACGCGGTGCAGGCGCCACGGCAGGAAGGCCCGGCACGGGAGGCCACGGGGCCGACGGTCGGGGCAACCGGCGCGGCGGCCGGCACGACCGGCGTGTCGGCGGATGGTGCCGCTGCTCGAGCGGACGGGGGGCGGGTCAAGGCGTCTCCCCTGGCGAGGCGGATCGCGCGCGAGCGCGGACTCGACCTGCAGGCGATCCCGGGCAGCGGACCGGGTGGACGGATCGTCAAGGCCGATCTCGAGCGAGGCGTCGTGGCCGCGCCCGAGGTGGCGGCGGGGGGCGCGACGCAGCAGCCATCAGCGGCCGGGGCGCCGGGCGCGACGCAGCAGCCACCAGCGGCCGGGGCGGCGGGCGCCACGGGCCCGACTCAGCCGTCGCTCGAGGACGTCACGACGGCGAAGGGCGTGACCACCGAGGTGGAGCTATCGCGCACGCAGCAGACGATCGCCCGCCGGATGGCGGAGTCGAAGGCCACGATCCCGGACTTCGAGCTCCTGATCGATGTCGACATGGAGCAGTGCGTGGCGCTCCGCTCGGAGCTGAAGCGTGTCTCGGAGCAGAGAAGGAGCCGCGCCGCGGACGCCACCGGTCAGCTCGAGGCGCCGACCTACAACGACATGATCGTCAAGGCCAGCGCCCTGGCGCTGCGCGAGCATCCGCGCGCCAACGGCAGCTACCGCGACGGCCGCCTGCAGCTGCACTCGCGCATCAACGTGGGCGTCGCGGTCGCCGCCCAGGACTCGCTCGTCGTGCCCACCGTCTTCGACGCCGACGAGAAGTCACTCGGGGAGATCGCGCGGGAGACTCGCGCCCTGGCCGGGCGGGTGCGCGAGGGAACGATCACGCCGCCGGAGCTCGGAGGAGGCACCTTCACCGTCTCCAACCTGGGGATGTACGGAGTGCGCAGCTTCACCGCCATCATCAACCCGCCGCAGGCCGCCATCCTCTCCGTCGGCTCGTTGGAGGCGCGCGCGGTCGTGGTGGAGGGCGAGGTGAGCGCTCGCCACACCATGACGCTCACGCTCGCATGCGACCACCGCATCCTCTACGGCGCCGAAGCCGCGCAGTTCCTCGCTCGCGTGCGTGACCTGCTGCAGACACCGAGCGCGCTCACGCTCTGACTCGCACGGACCGGCGGCTCCGGCAAGGTCCGCCGACGTACTACAACGGCGGGCTGACCACGTGGCCGCAGTCGGCGACGGCGTATCCGGTGGTGCAGTAGGTGCGGGCCTGCCAGCGTCGTTTGAAGTCGTGGATGAACCGCACGAGCGCGCGCTGCCGGGCCTGGGCGCTTCGACGGCCTCTCAGCACGTGCGCCTGCACCCGCGTCGAGAGCAGGTTCAGCCGAACGCGGAAGAGCAGGTCCGCCGGAGTCTGCCCGGATTCCCTGAGGAACCTCCCGAATTCCCCGTGCCGCGGGAACTGCTGGAAACGGATGCGCTCGAAGGCGCGGCGAACCGTCGGGGCTGCGAGGTGGATGTGCAGCGCGCGAGCTTCTTCGAGGATCCAGTCGGAGGAGATCAGGAACGACAGCACCTCGTCGGCGATCTGGCCTGCGCTCGCCGGGTGCTTCGGC
The DNA here is from genome assembly GCA_036498265.1 of Solirubrobacteraceae bacterium. Taxonomy (GTDB): domain Bacteria; phylum Actinomycetota; class Thermoleophilia; order Solirubrobacterales; family Solirubrobacteraceae; genus Palsa-744. The sequence goes on from DASYFT010000044.1 coordinate 18,180, forward strand.
GCCGGGCCTTCGCTCTTCCTGGCGACGTCCGACCAGTGCGCGAAGACCGCACCGGTGATCGGCAGGCTGCCAACGCACACGAGGATCTGCGTCGCCGGTGGGGCCGCGAGCGGAGGTTGCGCGAGCGCCGCTGCCGGAGCGAGCGCGCGCGCCGCCCGACCGAGCGCGGCAGCGGCCCCCGGAGGCGCTTCCGGGCACGTTTCCGGGGCGGCCACCATCCCGGCTCGGGCCCGCGGGGCGGCAGCCGACAGGCGTGGGGAGGCGGGCGACGAGCGCGGGGCGGCGGCCGACAGGCGCGGGGCGGCGGCCGACACGCAGCAGGCGGCCAGCAGGGCGCCCGCGAGCGTCATCCAGGAGCGAGACCACCGCGCCGGACCCCCTTGCAGAGCCTCCATCGCGTGAGCGTAGCGCGCACCGCTAGGCTGAGACCACGATGGCCGGAGCACGAGCGAGGATCGGCACCGCAGGAGCCGCAGACGAGCTCTGGGTCTGCCACCTCGGGCTTCTCGGATACGCCGAGGCGCTCGCGATCCAGCACCGCCTGCGCGCGCGCCGCCAGGAGGGGGAGCTGCCGGACATGCTGCTGCTGCTCGAGCACACGCCGGTGTACACGCGTGGGCGACGGGCCAGCGCCGAGGAGCTGCCGTTCGGGGAGTCGTTCTACCGGGCTCGAGGCGCCGAGGTGCACACCACGGACAGGGGCGGCCGGGTCACCTACCACGGCCCGGGCCAGCTCGTCGGCTATCCGATCATGGCGGTGGCCGACGTGCAGACGCACCTGCGCACGATCGAAGCCGCGATCGTCGAGGCGCTCGCGGGGGCCGGCGTCGCTGCACGCTCACGTCACGACGAGGGCATCGACTACACGGGCGTATGGGTGCAGGAGCGCAAGATCGCCTCGATCGGCGTCCACGTCGCCCGCGGTGTCAGCACCCACGGCTTCGCGGTCAACGTGGAGAACAGCCTCGAGCCGTTCTCCTGGGTCGTGGCCTGCGGGTTGCCCGGCGTCACGATGACCTCGCTGGCCGCCGAGACCGGCGCCGCGGGAGAGCGCCTGCCCTGCTTCCGCAAGCGCATGGCCTACGCCTTCTCCCGCGCGCACGGCAGGCGCCAGCGCCTGGTCTCACCGGGGCGCCTCGGCATCGCCACGCCGCACGCCGCGGGGCTCGCGGCCGAGCGAGCCCCCTTCTCGGTCTCTAGACCATCCGCCCCCGAAGCGGTGCCGGCGTGAGCGCCACGCGATCCCGCGCCAACCCCGGTGGGATGGACGTGCTGCGCGTGCTCGGCCCGGACGTGCGTCCGCTGCGGGAGCGCAAGCCGCCGTGGTTCAAGGTCCCGCCGCCGGGTGGAGAGCGCTACCGGGAGCTGACCGAGCTGATCCGCTCGGAGAACCTCCACACCGTCTGCCAGGAGGCCGCATGCCCGAACGTCGGCGAGTGCTGGGAGCGCGGCACCGCGACGTTCATGATCCTCGGCGACACCTGCACGCGCCGGTGCGGGTTCTGCAACGTGAAGACTGGCAGGCCGACCTGGAACGACCCGCTCGAGCCCGCCCGCGTGGCCCGCTCGATCGCGAGGATGGGCCTGCGCCACGCGGTCATCACGTCGGTCGACCGTGACGACCTTCCCGACAAGGGCGCCTCGGCCTTCGTCGGCGTCATCCGCCAGGTGCGCAGTCAGGCGCCCGGTTGCCAGATCGAGGTCCTCACACCGGATTTCCAGGGGCACGAGATGCCCCTCGCGAAGGTGATAGCGGAGCGCCCCGACGTGTTCAACCACAACGTCGAGGTGGTTCCGCGGCTCTACCCCCTCGCCAGGCGTGGATCGCAGTTCAGCCGCTCCTGCCGGGTGCTCCGCCTCGCCGCCGAGCTTGGCGAGGGAGAGGTCGTGACGAAGTCCGGGCTGATGGTCGGCCTCGGCGAGACGCACGAGGAGATGGTCGATGCGTTCGCCGCGCTGCGCGACAGCGGTGTCCAGGTGCTGACGGTCGGCCAGTACCTGCGCCCGTCCGAGCGCCACCTGCCCGTCGTCCGCTACTGGCACCCCGACGAGTTCGCCGAGCTGGAGCTCGCCGCCTACGAGCTCGGCTTCGACCACGTCGCCGCCGGCCCGCTCGTCCGCTCCTCATACCACGCCGACCTCCACGTCCCCCAGCCCCACGCCGGGGTCGGCCCGCTGGCCGCCGCCGGGTAAGGCTCGCGCAATATCGCCCGGCCGGTGATCCCGCCCGACCGTCGCGTCAGGATGGTGGCCGGATGATCCCCCTACGGGACGACATACCGACGGATCGCCTGCCGATCGTCACGCTGGCGCTGATCGCGACCAACGTCCTCGTCTACCTGATCTCGATCCGCCACGGCGGCTACCTCCTCGGCGGGCCGAGCAACGCCGTCGCCGTCCACTACGGCGCGGTTCCATACGACTTCACCCACTCCGCGAC